>MGUU01000001.1 GCA_001800135.1 Elusimicrobia bacterium RIFCSPLOWO2_02_FULL_39_32
TTAAGGTTTGCGATTCGTGAAGGCGGACACACTGTAGGCGCAGGTGTGGTAACCGAAATTTTGGAATAGTTGCCCATAAAAAATAGAGCGGCGCTAAATAAAAAATAGGTAAAAATTATGGCAGAACAAAAAGTAGCTTCAGAACAGAAAGTAAGAATTCGTTTAAGAGCGTATGATCACAGGATGCTAGATGATTCTTTAGCAAAGATTGTGGACACGGTTCGGCGTTCCGGAGCTTCTATTTCAGGGCCTGTGCTTTTACCTGTGCAAATTAAAAAATATACGGTTCTTCGATCTCCGCACACGGATAAAAAATCCAGAGATCAGTTTGAAGTGCGGGTGCATAAAAGGTTAGTTGACATTGTGGATCCAAGCCCTAAGACCATTGAAGAATTAATGAAGTTGGATTTGCCCGCAGGGGTAGAGGTGGAGATTAAAACATGAGTGAAACTCAAACAGTTTCTTTTGAACCAAAAAATGAGGTTCAGGATCAAACTCAAATTCAAAATTTTGATCCAGCAAGTTTTCCTTTAAAGACATTGTTAGGGATTAAAGCTGGCATGACTCAAATTTATTCTGAATCAGGAGTGGCGATCCCTGTATCTGTTATCGCCGCAGGCTCTTCCATGATTACGCGTATAAAAACTCCCTCTAAAGATGGTTATAGCGGAGTTCAGTTAGGGGTGGGGGAATGTAAAGAAAAGAATTTGACAAAATCTTATTTGGGACAATTTAAAAAAAATAGTTTGGTTGCTTTGCGATGGTTAAAAGAGTTTAAAGTTAATGAGAATGAATTGGAAAAATTTAAAATGGGTCAGAAAGTTCCTGTAGAGATTTTTTCTGCCGGAGATTATGTGGATATTTCCGGGATTTCCAAGGGAAAAGGGTTTGCCGGAGCCATGAAGCGGCACAATTTTCATGGTTTGCCAGCATCGCACGGAGCTTCAGATAAGGAGCGTTCTCGAGGATCCAGCGGTGGAGGTTCTGGGCAGCCGCAAAGAGTATTTAAGGGAACAAAAATGGCGGGACGCATGGGTTGCGATTGGGTAACCACTCAAAAAATTGAAGTGGTAAAAGCGGATAAAGAAAATCAGCTGCTTTTAGTAAAAGGTTCAGTGCCAGGACCTATTGGCAATTTCGTAGTGGTAAAACAGACTTCTAAAAATTTAAAACATAAACGCGCTTTAGTTGTTTCCGCAAAAGGCGCTAAGAAAGCGGCTCCTAAAAAAGCAGCTCCTAAAGCGTCGGCAAAAGGATAAGAAGCATGGAAATCAGCGTGATTGATTCTGAAGGTAAAGTAAAGGGTAAGCGTGAGCTTAACAACCCTCTTTTTTCCGCTCCTTTAAAAAATAGTTTTGTTTTGCATGAAGTGGTGAGAGCCTATCTTGCGAATCAAAGAAAAGGAACGCACTCTACTTTAACCAGAACAGAAGTTTCCGGAGGCGGTAAAAAACCTTGGAAACAAAAGCACACAGGTCGGGCTAGGTCCGGCTCTACCCGCTCCCCTTTATGGAGAGGCGGAGGCATTATTTTTGGGCCAAAAATGAGAAGTTATAGAATTGATTTGCCCAAACATAAGGTTGAGCTTGCTCTTTCAGAAGCTTTAAGCAGTAAGGCAAACTCTGGAGAACTTTTGGTTTCTGAAAAACCAATTTTAGAAAAACCTAAAACTAAATTGTTGTGCGCCTGGCTAAAAAATAGAGGGCTAGGAGATCATACCCTTTTAGTATTGAATCAAAAAGATGAAGATTTAAGTTTAGCGGCAAGAAACTTAAAGAATTTTAAATGGATTTTATGGAATCATCTTCATCCTTATCATGTATTGCAAGCAAAAAAAATAGTTTTCACAGAAGAGGTATTCAATGGCATTAAATGAGTGGAACATTCTAAAACAGCCTCTTTTAACTGAAAGATCTTCTCATTTGAAAGAGCAAAATAATCAGTATGTTTTTAAAGTGGATCCTCTTGCGAATAAATGGCAAATTAAAGATGCTGTGCAAAAAATATTTAAGGTGAACGTAAGAAAAGTGCGCACCATGAATTTTGACGGAAAATTGCGCCGTTTGTCTCAAGGCCGTCCGCAAGGCAGAAGAATTGCTTGGAAAAAAGCGATTATCACCTTGCAGGAGGGACAAAAAATTAACATAGAAGCCGAGTCTTGAGAATAGGAAAATTATGCCGATAAAAAGTTTTAATCCTTATACCCCTTCCCGCAGATTTATTACTGTGGAAGATTTTTCTGATCTAACTAAAAAAGAGCCGGAAAAATCTTTAATTCTGACAATCCCTAAAAAAGGAGGGCGTAACAATACCGGGCAAGTGATGGTGCGCCATCAAGGCGGGGGCCATAAAAGGCAAATTAGGATTGTGGATTTTAAAAGAGATAAGAGGAATGTTCCGGGTAAAGTGATCGCCATAGAATATGATCCTAACCGAAGCTCTCGGTTAGCTTTAATTCAATATGCGGATGGGGAAAAAAGATACATAATTCAGCCTGAAGATTTGAAAGTTGGAGATAGCATTTTAGCAGGAGCTGAGGCAGAAATAAAAAATGGGAATGCGTTAGCTTTATCCGGAATACCAGTTGGAACTTTTGTGCACAATATTGAACTTTTTCCTGGACGGGGAGCGCAGCTTGTGCGCTCTGCGGGAGGAGCAGCCCAGCTCATGGCAAAAGAAGGGGAGTATGCTACTTTAAAAATGCCTTCAGGAGAAATTAGAAAAATTTCCGTGCGTTCTTATGCGACCATAGGAAGGGTAGGGAATGCAGACCATGAAAATGTTACTTTAGGCAATGCGGGCCGTTCCAGACATATGGGAATTCGTCCCACGGTGCGAGGCACTGCCATGAATACAGTGGACCATCCTCATGGCGGAGGGCGAGGCAAATCTAAAGGGAATAAGCACCCGCAGTCCCCTTGGGGACAGCCTGCTAAGGGTTATAAAACAAGAAGCTCTAAAGTTTGGGATTGGCTGATTATTTCTCGAAGAAAAAAAGGCAGCACAGAACAGGTGGTGGTGAGCTAAAATGTCTAGATCAACTAAAAAAGGTCCTTATGTGGATGAAAAATTGCTTAAAAAAATTACAAGATTAAATCAAGCTTCTGAAAAAAAAGTAGTTAAGACCTGGGCCAGGGCTTCTACCATACCTCCAGATTTTGTGGGGCACACGTTAGCGGTTCATAATGGCAGAAAATTTATTCCGGTTTATGTCACAGAACAGATGGTGGGTCACCATCTAGGTGAATTTTCTCCAACAAGGTTCTTTAAAGGCCATGGCCAAGCTCATACCAAAGAAGCCGGGGAGCTTACATAACATGCAAGCGGTTGCTCGGCTTCAATTTGTTCGCACTGCTCCTAGAAAACTGAACCAGATTTTAACTTTGGTTCGGAGAAAAAAAGTTTTGGATGCGTTAAGAGAATTAAAATTTTTACCTAAAAGAGGAGCGATTATTGTGGCTAAAACCATAAAAAGCGCTGCATCCAATGCTGGGGACAAGGAGCTTAAAAATTTAAATTTAAGAGTAGCTTCTGCTTGGGTAGGCCAAGGTCCGGTTTTAAAAAGAATGAGAGCCCATGCCATGGGCAGAGGCGCAACCTATAAAAGAAAAACTTGCCATTTAACGATAGTGGTTTCTGATGGCAATGGAAAAGTAAAAGAGGAGATTTAAAGGAGTTTAAACTTGGGACAAAAAGTTCACGCAAAAGGTATTCGGTTAGGCTATACTGCAGATTGGGACTCTAAATGGTTTTCTAAAAGAGATGCTCCCGCGTTGATTGAAGAAGATCAAACCATTCGCAGATATTTAAAAGAAAAATTACGTTTAGCCGCGGTCTCTAAAATTGTGATTGAACGCGCTGGAAAATATTTAAAAATTAATATTTATACTGCGCGGCCTGGAATTGTGATTGGTAAAAAAGGCCAGGATATTGAAAATATTATTAAAGATATTGAAAGAATCACGAACCTTAAAGGTTCTGTGAATGTAAGTGTTTTAGAAATTCAACGTCCGGAAGTAGATGCGCAGCTGGTGGCAGAAGCGATCGCTTTTCAGTTAGAGAGAAATATTGGATACCGCAGGGCCATGAAAAAAGCAATGGAACGTTCCATGCAGGGAGGAGCTCAAGGCATTAAAGTGATGGTGGGCGGCCGTTTAGGCGGAGCAGAAATTGCCCGCAGAGAATGGTTAAGAGAAGGGAGAGTGCCTTTGCAAACTTTCCGAGCAGAGATAGATTATGGTTTTATTGAAGCCCACACTAAGATGGGACGCATTGGAGTGAAGGTATGGATTTTTAAGAAAGAGCATTATAAGAAAAGCGAAAGAGAAATTAGGGATGAAGCAGCTAAACTAATTGAGAAAGAACGTTTAGAAGAATTAAGTAAGCAGGCAGAAGAAGGAAAAATTAACGTGGAACCCATCATTCCAATAGAAGAGGAACCAGAAACACCGGAAATTGCGGGCGATTTAGAAGAAGGGGTAAAGGAATAATTTTTTATGTTGATGCCAACTAGGGTTAAATATCGTAAATCTCAAAGAGGCCGGTTAAAAGGGAATTCAAAAGCTGGAAATGATATTGCCTTTGGACAATATGGTTTAAAAGCCATGGACAATGCCTGGATTACAGCGCGTCAGATTGAGGCTACTCGAGTGGCTTTAACTCGTTTTATTAAAAAAGGCGGAAAACTGTGGGTAAGAATATTTCCAGATAAACCAATCTCAAAAAAACCTGCTGAAACCCGCATGGGAAAAGGAAAAGGAGCTCCGGAATTTTGGGTAGCGCCGGTTAAAAGAGGAAGGATCATGTTTGAGTTAGAGGGCGTCACTGTGGATGTAGCTAAAGAAGCGATGAGGCTTGCATCCCATAAACTACCCATACCAACCATTTTTGTGCAAAGGGAAGCTGCTTAAAATGAAAGCGCAAGAACAAGCGAATATTCGCGAATTGCCAATTCCGGATTTAAAGCTGCAATTAAAAGATTGTGAAGAAAAACTTTTTAATTTAAAATTTAAAAATTCCATAAGCCGGTTAAAAAATGGTTTAGAAATTAGAGAGCTTAGGAAGCATAAAGCTCGTTTGATAACATGGTTAAGACAAAAAGAGATTGCAGAAACGAAAAAGGCGGTGCCGGTTTGATTAAAGAAAAAGTAGGGATTGTAGTTTCAGATAAAATGGCTAAAACCCGGGTGGTGCGGGTAGAACGTTTGGTGCGGCATGGTAAATATCAAAAGATTTTAAAAATCAGGAAAAAATTTTATGCGCATGATGAAAAGAATGAATCTAAAGAGGGACAAAAAGTGCGCATTCAGGAGACAAGGCCAACCTCCAGTTTAAAAAGATGGAAGGTTGTTCAAATTTACGTTTAAAGAAAATTAATTTATGATTCAAGAACGAACGATATTAAAAGTAGCGGATAATTCTGGAGCAAGGATTGTGCGTTGTTTCCGTATTTTAGGCGGAACCCGCAGACACTACGCCTCTTTAGGGGATATTATTATCTGTTCTGTTCAGGATGCTTTGCCTACAGCCGCCATAAAAAAAGGGGATGTAGTTAGGGCTGTTGTGGTGCGTACGGTAAAAGAGTTTCATCGCACGGATGGCTCTTATGTTCGGTTCGATGATAATGCAGCCTGCATTGTGGATGATAAAGGAGAACCTCGCGGAACCAGAATTTTTGGACCAGTGGCAAGGGAATTAAGAGATAAAAATTATCTTAAAATTATCTCTTTAGCTCCAGAAGTAGTATAAAGGGGTGTTTTTAAAAAAAATATATGTGGTTAAAAAAGAAAGATAATGTTTTAGTTTTAAGCGGAAAAGACAAGGGCAAGAAAGGCGAGATCTTAAAGAAAACTGGAGATTCCAAGTTTCTTGTGGCTAAAATTAACATGGTTAAAAAACACCAGCGTTCAACGGGTCAAGAGGTGGGCGGCATCATTCAAAAAGAATTGCCTGTTAACCAATCAAAACTTGCGTTGATTTGCCCGCAATGCGACAGCCCAACCAGAGTCAAGATCTCTTTTTTAGATAATGGAGAGAAGAGCCGGGTTTGCAGAAAATGTTCAGCAAGGATTGAGTAACTTATGCAAAAGAGAGAAGCTGAAAACGTTCGTCCAAGACTAAAAGAATATTATAAAACCGCTGTGATCCCTAAATTGATGGAACAGTTTGGTTATGATAATCCCATGTCTTGTCCTCGTTTAGAGAAAATTGTGGTGAATGTGGGATTGTCGCAAGCCAGGGAAGATATTAAAGTGGTGGATTTGGCAGCGGATGAAATATCCCGCATCACAGGACAGAAAGCTCAAATTAGAAGAGCAAAAAAATCAATTTCTAATTTTAAATTAAGGCAAGGCATGCCCATTGGAGTTAAGGTGACCATGAGACGGGACCGGATGTATGAATTTTTTGACAGATTAGTTTCCATTGCTGTGCCCAGAATTAGAGATTTTAGAGGTTTTGACGCGGGAGCTTTTGATGGTCATGGCAATTATAATTTAGGATTAAAGGAACAACAGATTTTTTTAGAGATTGATTTAGAAAAGGCGGATAAGGTAAGAGGGATGAATATCTCCATTGATACTTCAGCTAAAAATGATAATGAAGCAAAAGCGCTTTTAGAGTCTCTAGGATTACCTTTTAGAAAAATTAAAGAGCAGCAGCCTTCTAAAAAAGAACAGATTAAAAAATAAGGCGGAGGAATTTAAATGGCAACGATTGCCTGGATGGCAAAAATGAGAAAACCACAAAAATATGCAACGCGCTTTAGAAACCGTTGCAGTCAGTGCGGAAGGCCAAGGGGTTTTTATCAGGATTTTGGACTTTGCAGGATTTGTTTTAGAAACCTGGCTTTAAAAGGCGAGATTCCAGGCGTTAGAAAGTCGAGCTGGTAAAAGATATGGATCCATTAGCTAATTTTTTTACTTCTTTAAGAAATGCCAGCAGAAAAGGGTTGGAAAAAGTGGATGTGCCTTTTTCTAAAATTAAAATAGCGGTTGCTAGAGTGTTGAAAGAAGAGGGATATATTCAGAATTATCGTTTATTGGAGGAAGACCGCGTCCCATTCTTGCGGGTTCAAATGAAATATTCTGATAAAAAAGAGCCTGTGATTAACGGCATAAAAAGAGTTTCCAGGCCTGGTTTAAGGATTTATGATCACTATAGAAGTTTAAAGAAAGTGGATGGAGGAATGGGGGTTGCGATCCTTTCCACCTCTAAAGGGATTTTGGCTAATAGAAAAGCGAGGCAGATGAAAGTTGGCGGGGAAATTATTTGTCATGTGTGGTAAAGTTTAAATGAGCAGAATCGGAAAAAAATTAATTAATATACCGGATAAGGTTTCAGTGCAAGTCCAGGATGCTTCCATAGAAGTGAAAGGTCCCCTAGGCGTTTTAGCTAAAAAAATCCCTCAAGGGATTACCGTGGAGGTTAAAGGAAAAGAAATTCATGTTTTAGACTCTGCTGCTTTACCCCAAAGCCATGCGCTGCATGGGTTGATGCGCACTTTAATTGCCAACATGGTTCAAGGCGTGGTTCAGCCTTGGAAAAAGGATTTAGAAATTCAGGGCGTTGGGTACCGAGCCGCTAAAAATGGGCAAATTCTTAATTTGCAGGTTGGTTATTCACATCCTGTAAATTTTAAAATCCCTGATATTGTTCAATTTAATGTGGATGCGAAACAGACCCAAATATCTTTTAGCTCTCCGGATAAAGAAATTTTAGGAAACCTGACAGCCAAAATCCGCTCTATAAGGAAACCTGAGCCTTACAAAGGAAAGGGAATTCGTTATGTGGGAGAAAGAGTTACTCGTAAGGCTGGTAAAGCCGCAGGCGCGGTAGGATCTGCCGGCGGAGGAGGAGCCAAGAAATGAGCGTAGGTTCTTTAGAACGTTATCTTTTTAGAAAAGAAAGAATTAGAAAAAAAATTTTTGGAACAAAGGAACGTCCTCGCCTTTCAGTTTACAGGAGTTTAAACCATATTTACGCGCAAATTATTGATGACAGCGCAGGAAAAACTCTTGTTGCCAGCTCCTCTTTAGACTCTTCAATTAAAAAAGAGTTGAAAGCTGGAGGGAATAGCAAAGCAGCTGCAATGGTTGGCAAATCCATTGCGGAAAAAGCTGTTAAATTGGAAATTAAAAAAGTGGTGTTTGATCGAGGTGGGAGAATTTTCCATGGCAGAGTAAAAGCGCTGGCGGATGGGGCTAGACTTGGGGGGCTTGAATTTTAATGAGAATTGATTCGTCACAACTAACTTTAACTGAAAATGTCATTACTGTAAACAGGGTGGCTAAAGTGGTAAAAGGTGGAAAACGTTTTTCTTTTAATTCCATTGTGGTTGTAGGAGATGGGGCAAGACATGTGGGAGTTGCTATAGGAAAAGCTAAAGAGGTTCAGGCTGCGATTGCCAAAGCAGCTGCTCGGGCTAGAAAAGAGTTAATTGAGGTGCCTCTAGTGGGCACAACTATTCCTCATGAAGTGATTGGCCGGTTTGGAGCTGGAAAATTGTTGATGAAGCCTGCCGCGCCTGGAACTGGAGTGGTTGCTGGAGGTTGTGTGCGGGCCGTGCTAGAAGCTGTAGGCATTAAGGATATTTTAACAAAATCTTTAGGATCTTCTAATACTTTTAATTTAGTGTATGCTACCATGGAGGCATTAAGAAATTTGCGTTCAAAAGAAAGCGTAGCCAAATTAAGAAACAAAGAATTAGCTGAGGTATAAACACATGTTTTCACTTTCTAACTTACACCCAAGTCCCGGCTCTCACCACCGCAGAAAAATTGTGGGAAGAGGGGTGGGCTCTGGACACGGACGCCATGCCACTAGAGGCATGAAAGGGCAGCGTTCTAGGAGAGGAGATTCTAAAATGGTGGGTTTTGAAGGGGGACAAATGCCTCTTTTGCGCAGAATTCCAAAACAAGGGTTTACTCCTCCTTTTAAAGAGAAACTTGAGATTGTGAACATTGCTGCGCTAGAGGAGAATTTTGAAAATAATAGCGCGGTCTCTCCTCAAACGCTTTTAGAAAAAGGTTTAATCCGAACCAATCTTCCTTTAAAAATTTTAGGGAGCGGTGAACTTAAAAAATCTCTTAAAGTTTCTGCTCAACATTTTTCCCAAAATGCTAGAGTCAAGATTAAAGAAGCCGGAGGGGAAGTTCAAGTTCTTTTGAATGCCCAAAAGAGCAAGTAAGCTTCCAGTTGCCAAAGAGGGTTTTCCCTTTATCCTTGGTTTTTGTATTGCTGGTTTCATCTTTGTTTTAATTCCATTCGTTTTTTTTCGCTTCCTTAGTTTATCTTCTTTTTTACTCGCCACATTTTGCATCTACTTTTTTAGAGATCCGGAAAGGGAAGTTCCGCAAGATTCAACCATACTTTTATCTCCGGGAGACGGAAAGGTGCTGGAAGTTTCTGAGGAGAGTTCCCCTTACTTTGAAGGAAAAGCAAAAGTAATAAAAATATTTCTTTCCATTTTTGACGTGCACATTCAGCGCGCTCCCATGGCAGGAAAAATTTTAAGGATTGATTATCAGAAAGGAAAATTTTTAGACGCGAGAAACCCAAGAGCAGCTTATGAAAATGAAAACAATGTTATTGTAATTCAAACTAAAAAAAGTAAAATGGTAGTTAAACAAATAGCAGGTCTTATTGCCCGCAGGATCGCCTGCTGGGTTCAAATGGGTGAAGAAATTGAGGCTGGGCAAAAACTTGGGCTGATTCGGTTTGGATCCCAAGTGAATTTAATTTTACCCATGGATGTGGAAGTTTGTGTTTCCCCGGGAGAACGCTTAATCGGGGGAGTGAGTGTTGTAGCGCTGCATAAATGAATGATAGAATAGTAAAAATTTTAATAAAACCATGAAACCAGGAATTTATCTTTTGCCCAGCGTGCTGACCGCAGCCAATATGGCGCTTGGCTTTTATTCCATTACCGCTTCCATAAAAGAGAATTGGTATGAAGCTGCCTGGTGCACATTAGCCGCAATTTTTATAGATATTTTTGACGGGCGGGTAGCGCGTTGGACTAAAACAACCTCTAAATTTGGCGTTGAGTTCGATTCTTTTTCAGACTGGGTTTCTTTTGGAATAGCTCCTGCAGTGATGATGTACATGCTGGTTTTAAAAGATCATGGCAGAATTGGTTTTGCCATTGCCTTGCTTTATGTGATTTGCGGAGCTTTGCGTTTGGCTCGATTTAACATTAAATCCTTATTTGATAAAGATCAAACGCCTTATTTTATAGGGCTGCCAATCCCTGCTGCAGGGGGGATTTTAGCCTCTTTTGTAGTGCTTTATGACATATGGGCGGAAGGCAAAAAAGCAAGAACCATTAAACTTGTGATGAGCCAAGTCCCGGCTTTTTTTCATCTTTTGCCAGCCATTGTTTTCGTTTTAAGCATCTTGATGATTTCTGAATTAAGATACTCTTCTTTTAAAAAAAGCAATATGATGAAGGTGCGCACTCTGCGCACTTTTTTAATCACACTTTTGGTCTGTTTAATGATTTATATTTATCCTCAAAACACAATTTTTATTTTATTTGTGAGTTATATCTGTTCTGGGGTGATTGAATATTTTTGGAGAATCTCTCTTAAAAGACAACCCAAAAGGGATTTAGAAATTGAGGTCCCTGATGGCAAATCTTGGGAGATCAAAAGAAAAGCTTAAAGTTTGTAACTAAAACTAATGAAAGAAAAAATATTTATTTTTGACACCACGTTACGAGATGGAGAACAATCTCCTGGCTGCAGCATGGATGCAAAAGAGAAACTTGAGATTGCTCATCAGCTGGCTCGCTTAGGGGTGGACATTATTGAGGCTGGTTTTCCAATCTCTTCTCCGGGTGATTTTGAAGCTGTAAAGAAAATAGCGGAAACTGTGGGCAGAGAAAAAAAAGGAACAGAGTTTCCTCAAATTTGCGGCCTATCCAGAGCGATTAAAAATGATATTGATGTTTGTTGGAATGCGGTCAAGGGAGCTAAGAACGGAAGGATTCATACTTTCCTTGCCACCTCAGACATTCATATGAAATATAAATTAAAAATGACAAGGACCCAAGTTTTAGAGCGGGCATATGAGATGGTAAAACATGCGCGCAAATATACGGATAACGTTGAATTTTCTCCGGAAGATGCGGTGCGGTCTGATTTAGATTTTTTAGTGCAGGTGGTTACTGCGGTAATAGACGCGGGAGCCACCACTGTCAATATTCCAGACACTGTGGGTTATGCCATCCCACTAGAATTCGGCGAGCTCATTAAGAATCTTTTTGAAAGAGTTCCTAATATTAAAAAAACAGTTTTGTCTGTTCATTGCCACAATGATTTGGGTTTAAGCGTTTCTAATTCTTTGTCCGCAGTCTTGAATGGCGCTCGGCAAATTGAATGCACCATCAATGGTTTGGGAGAACGGGCCGGGAACGCTTCTTTAGAAGAAATTGTCATGATTTTAAAGACAAGATCAAATATTTTTAATGTGGAAACAAATATCAATACCAGCGAGATACATCGTACCAGCCGTTTGGTGAGTCAGGTGACGGGAATGGTGGTGCAGCCCAACAAAGCAGTGGTGGGGGCTAATGCTTTTGCTCATTCTTCAGGCATTCATCAGGATGGAATGATTAAACATCGAGACACCTATGAGATTATGAATCCAGAAGATGTGGGCATAGAAGAAAGCACGCTTTTATTAACTGCGCGTTCTGGAAGAAATGGATTGAATAACCGTTTAAAACATTTGGGTTTTGAACTTTCTAGCAAAGAGATGGACCTTTTATTTGAAAAATTTAAAATTTTGGCTGACAAGAAAAAGTATGTTTTTGACGATGATTTAATTGCGCTTCTTACTGAAGGTAAAGCTGAAACCCGGGAATCTTATGTTTTGGAATATTTAAATACTTCTTCTGGCACAGGAACTATTCCCACGGCCACAGTGCGTTTAAGGATGGGGGATAAAATTTTTCAAGAAGCTGCGTGCGGGGATGGACCTGTGGACGCGTCTTATAAAGCGATTGATAAAATTACAGGCAAGAGCGTAAAATTGGAAGATTACTCTTTAAGGGCGATCTCTAGCGGCAAAGATGCTTTAGGAGAAGTCACAGTTCGCTTAGACCAAGCCGGGCAGAAAATGATTGGCCGCGGCACTTCCACAGATATTATTGAAGCCAGCGCAAAAGCCTATTTGTCCGCGGTGAATCGCCTGCTTTCTTCCAAAAAAACAACTTTCCAAAAAAAGAGTCAAGAACAATTGTAAATTTTATGAACCTTAAACAAAACGGGTTTAAATTTTTCTTTTTTTTAATCCCTTTTTTTTTGTTTCAGAATTTTCTTTTTGCTTTAGAAGTTGCGCCTCTTATTAATTTACGGCTGCTTGGAGGCCAATATGTTTTTGAAAGCCAGGAATCTAATGTCTCTGGAAATATTCATGCGCTCCTATCCCCGGCAATCTCTTTTAATAAACAGTGGTCTTTGATTCCCTCTATTTCAAGCAGTTGGAGAGGCATAAAATCTGTGCAGGAATTAGTTGGCGGTGGAACGCTTTTTCAGCAAACCCAAGACCATGCAGCCAATTTAAAAGGAATTTTTCGTTACAATAAAGAATGGCAATTTAAAGCAGGCGGAGGATATAGAATTCAGCTGCTAAAAGAAACTAAAGATGAGGATTGGGGTGACGGGCTTTTTGATTTTCGCAAAGCATCTGCCAATTTAGAGGCGGAGAATCAAGGTTTAGAGAGTTTCACCTATCGTTTAGGGTATGATTTTTATTCCATTGATTTTAATAATTTTTCTTCTTTAGAATCTCAAAAAAGAGAATTGGGCAGAGAAAATGTTGCGGCTAAAACCTTAAATACCAATAATCACGCTGGTTTTATTACTCTGAACGCTCCTTTTACTTTTATAAATGAGAAAGAAGGAAAAGCGGAAGTTTCTTATTATTTTACAGCTCGTAATTTTACAGATCAAAAGATTGTGCGCTTAAGCGGGGAGTTGTCCGGGGATTTAAGAAAAGATCAGAGCCACATGCTGAGAGCTGAAGTTTTTTTCCCACTTTTCGCTTTAGAGCGAGTAAAAGTCCTGATGGAGGTTAAAGGCGCTTACAGTTTTCTTGATTCTAATCAGAATAACTATGACGCTAAAAAGACTCAATTTAATTCAAATTATTATTCTTACAGGGATATTTCGAATTCAACAAATTTTAATTTTCTTGTGGGAAGTCTTCCTTACATTTTTAGCTCTGGTTTTAGTTATGTAAGAAGAAATTATTCAGACAGGCCGGTTCAGGATTTAAATGGGAATTATGGTTCTGGAACAGTTCATCTAAATGAATATTACGCGAATTTTTCTTTTACAATGCCGCTTAACAAATTTTTTAAATTTCAGCTGCTTTCAAATTTTGGCTGGTCTAGATCTAACATGAAATATGAAAAGACCTATCGCTATAATTACCATACTTTTACTTATCTTGCAGGCATCCTTTACGAATATTGAACCCGAATATTATTAGAAAATGAGAATCGGTAAAAAATTAGTCATTTTCTAATGGAACGTACAGATCATATCAATCTAATTTCGTGAATTTAACAGACATTGAAAATCTTCTTAAAGCCAACAGGATACTCTCCTCTACCTTAGAAATTGACAAACTCCTAAAAGTGGTTTTGGAACTGGCCGCGGAAGTGGTGCGCGCTGAGACCGGCTCTCTTCTTATTTTGGATGAAAAGACCAATGAATTAGTTTTTGACGTTGCTTTAGGCGATGCGGGCCAAACCTTAAAAACTATTCGTTTGAAATTAGGCGAAGGAATCGCCGGTTGGGTGGCAAAAGAAAATAAGCCTTTGATTGTGAATGATCCTGCCAATGACCCTCGCTGGACTAGGCGAGCTGACGATAAAACAAAATTTATTACTCGAAGCATTCTTTGCGTGCCCATGGTGCATCAGGGAAAACTTTTAGGAGTGGTTCAGGCCATCAATCGTAAAGATTCTTCTGGCTTTTCAGAGGAAGATAGAATTGTTTTAGAGGCGTTCGCATCCCAGGCAGGAGTGGCTCTGCAAAACGCTAGGTTATTTTCTTCTTTGAAACAGGAAAAAGAAAAAGTGGAAACGATATTTTCTGAGATGTCAGAGGGAGCTTTGCTCACAGAGGATAAAGGAAATTTGCTTTTATGCAACCCGTCTGGCTCTAGGTTGTTGGCGATTAACGAGGAAGAAGAAAAAAATAATATTTGGGAAATTTTTAAAAATTTTTCCATTGCCCCTCCTTTGACTCAATTTATCAAAAGTGAGTCTAGCCTTATTACTTTTGAAGCGGCCAGAAAAGGAGGAAAGAGTCTGATCCTTTCTGGTTTAATGAAAAAAATTATTTCAGAAAAAAAAGAATTAATTGGTTATTTAACGATTCTTAGGGACGTCACTTTAGAAAAGAAAGAAGAAAAACTAAAAAGGGATTTTCTTTCTTTAATGTCACACAAGCTAAAAACTCCCTTAGTGGCGATCACAGGATATACCCCCATGCTTTTAGAAGATGAGGAGCTTCCTAAACTTCAACCATACTTTAAGAAAGCGATTGAAGCGATTCATAATCAAGGGGTTCATTTAAAGCAGCTCGTGGAAAAACTGATTTTATTTTCTTTGATTGAGGCAGAAGAATTAAAATTAAATAAAAGGCAAAGCGAAGTAAAAAAGATCATCCTAGAAGTTATGAATGGAATGAAAACAGTTCTGGAGGAGAAGAAAATTAATCTGGTTTTGGATGAATCTTTAGATAAAATTCCAACCCTGTCGCTGGATCAGGAAAAGTTTAAAGAAGTGATTAAATGTCTGATGGAGAATGCGATTAAATTTAACCCAAAAAATGAAAAGAACATCACACTTTCTGGAACGTTCAATGGTTTGGAGATTTGTCTTTCTATTAGAGACAATGGTACTGGAATCCCCAGTGAAGAGTTTGATAAAATTTTTCAAAAGTTTTATCAGATTGAAGAATCTTTTACCGGACAAGTGGAAGGAGCAGGCTTAGGCTTAAGTTTAGTCAAGCGTTTGGTGGAGGTGCATGGAGGGCGGGTGGAGGTAGAATCTAAGATGGGGGAGGGAAGCGCTTTTATCATACATTTACCCCTGCCTGATTCTAAAAATTTAAAATGATGGATTGGAAAATTTTAGAACCTGTATTAGTTTTTGGAGACTATAGTGAAGTTTATGCGGAAGAGTCTTACGGCCAGGTCATTAGTTTTGAAGATGGAAAAACTGATGAGATTGAGAGCGGGCAATCCAATGGTCTTGGTTTAAGATATGTGGAAGGGGAAGAAACCCGTTTTGGTCATGTGGATGGCTGTGATCAGGAGCCGATCTTTAGATTAAAGCAAGAATTGTCACAAGGTTTAAAGACCATTCAACAGATAAAGTTACCTTCTCAACTAATCCCTTTGCGCCACAAAATTTTAAAAAATCCCCTTGAAATTTCTTTGGATAAAAAAATAGAAATTCTTCAAAGAGCAGACCATGCTGCCCATTTAGTTAAGGGGAATGAAAACATTCGTCAGGTCTCTTTAACCTTGGGAGAGCGCGTTAAAAAAATATTCTTTTTTTCGCAAGAAGGGGGTTTCCTCTCTTCTTTCTCTGAAGAAAGAGTTTATACAGTATTTGCAGTCACGGTAGTGGCATCAAAAGATCATACTTTGCAGACAGCTACAGAGGTGATAGGAGCTCTTTCTGGATTTGAAATTTTTGACAGGACGGACCCATCGGAAGTTGCAGTGAGAGCTGCGGAACGAGCCATACAAAAACTACTGGCGCCGTCTGCTCCAACAGCTGAGATGCCGGTGATCTTAGAAGCCCAAGCCGGCGGCACCATGATCCATGAAGCGATTGGCCATTCTTTGGAAGCGGATGGAATTCAAAAAGGGATTTCTCCTGTTTATGCTGGAAAAATCGGCGCTCAGGTTGCGAATGAAAAGATTACAGTTTATGACGATCCAACCCTGAGCTCTTTCCGGGGTTCATTCTTATATGATGATGAAGGGACAAAATCTGAAAAAACCATTTTAGTGGAAAAAGGAATTCTAAAAAATTATCTTTATGACCGTTTTTCCGCCAGAAAAGAAAAGATTAAGTCCAATGGACATGGCAGAAGAGAATCTTACGCGCATAAACCAATTCCAAGAATGTCTAATACTTTTATTGGTTCTGGACCAGATGATCCTAAACTTATTTTAGCTTCAGTTCAAAATGGGCTTTTAGTGCGCCGCATGGGCGGCGGTCAGGTGAACCCTGTAACAGGAGATTTTGTTTTTGAGGTAGAGGAAGGTTATTTATTGGAGAATGGCAAAATAAAGAGTCTGGTTAGAGGCGCATCTCTCTTAGGTAATGGTCCTGAAGTGCTAAAGACCATTGATTTGGTAGGGAATGATATGGGGTTTGGTGTGGGAACTTGCGGGAAAGATGGGCAAGGCGTGCCGGTTTCTGACGGCCAGCCCACCATAAGAATTCCAAAACTTCTAATTGGGGGACAGTAAAAATTGGGTTTAAAATGAGCAATTCACTGCTCACCTTAAATGATGATATGATGAAGAATTTCTATAAAGGTAAAAAGGTACTTATCACTGGCGGCTTAGGATTTCTGGGAAGTAATTTGGCTCATCAGTTGGTAAAATTTGGCGCGAAGGTTACTCTCCTAGATTGTCTTTTAAAATCTCATGGCGGCAATCCTTTTAATATCCATGGAATTAAGAAGGAAGTTGAATGGGTTAAAGGGGATATACGTAATTTTTCTCTTGTTCAGAAACTGATTAAAGGAAAAGAGTTACTTTTTAACATTGCAGCCCAAACCAGCCATACAGACAGCATTGTCCATCCTTTTTTAGATGTGGAGATCAATACAAAAGGGCAAATTAATATTTTAGAGTCCGCAAAAGCCCATAATCCTTTTTTAAAAATTGTTTATTGTTCCACCCGCGCGGTTTATGGCGTTTCTAAAAAAAAAGTTTTGGATGAAGAAATTTTGCCAAATCCCATGGATATCTATTCTGCGGATAAACTTGCGGGAGAAAATTATCATCGTATTTACGCAAAAGTTTTTGGATTAGATACTATCATTTTAAGATGCGCCAATGGCTATGGACCCAGGGCCCAAATGCTTCAGCCTTCTTTTGGGATTTTAAATTGGTTTATTCGTTTAGCGTTGGACAATCAGGAGATTAAAATTTTTGGAGATGGAAAACAGGTAAGGGATTATGTTTATGTTTCGGATATTGCGCAGGCGTTTTTAAACGCAGGTAAAGTTAAGCAAGGAGAAGGCAATATTTACAATGTAGGGTGTGGAAAAGGAATCCCTTTGATTGAAATTGTAAAAAAGATTGTGCAAATTGCTGGATCTGGAAAAATTGTTTATGTGCCATGGCCAGAAACAAATAAAAAAATTGATGTGGGGGATTTTACCGCAAATATTGATAAAATTAAAAAGGAAATTGGCTGGCGCGCAAGAGTTCCATTAGAAGAGGGGCTATCACAAACCATTCAGTTTTATAAAGAGAACAAAAAATATTATTGGTGACTAAAAGTTTAAATAATTGGCAATGAAACTTTTATTTCACCTTTCAATAAAGCGAAGTCTAGGGGGTTTTACTTAATCGGGGTAATAGGAGGTCATATGAAAGCTGTACTTTATAGTATAATCACAACTTTTTTATTTATGGGAACAGGATGTTATCAAACAGTTAATAAAGGAGAGAAACTTATGGTCATTTTTGAAACAACAATGGGGAATATTAGTTGCAGGCTTTTTGAAAAAGAAGCTCCGATCACAGTGAAAAATTTTATTGGCTTGGCAGAAGGTAATATTGAGTGGGCGGATCCAAAGACCGGGGAAAAAGTAAAAAAGAGATTTTATGATGGTTTAATTTTTCATCGGGTGATTCCGAATTTTATGATTCAAGGAGGCTGCCCTATTGGCAATGGCACTGGCGGGCCAGGATACCAATTCCAGGATGAGATTGTTCCAGCCATTACATTTGATCGTCCCGGAAAACTTGCCATGGCTAATGCCGGACCTGGAACCAATGGATCACAATTTTTTATCACTCATATTCCTACTCCTTGGTTAAATGGGCATCACACTATTTTTGGGGAAGTGGTGGAGGGGCAGGATGTGGTGGTGGCTATTGGCAATGTTCAAAAAGAGATGGGAGATAAGCCTTTAACCCCGGTGATTCTTAAAAAAGTAATAATTAGAAAAGAAAAATGAAAAAAAAATGGCTCTCTTTTTCGTCTAACCTCTCTTCAAAAAACTTGAGGCTGTTCTCTCAACCAATTGAATGTTTAGGGTTGATAGGTTTTATTTTATTTTTTGCTTCATTTTCATTTGCTGAGACTGTAGAAAAAGAGAGTTGGAAGCCGCAGATTTTTATTTATCAGCCGCCTGCTCCTACTATTAGCACCAGTCCTGTTTTTAAAAGCGTGGATCCGCAAATTATTCAGAAGATTATTGATTTGTTGGAAGAGCCTAATTTAGGAAAGTTAGAGGATTTAGAAGAAAACCCTACCCTTAAAGAAATTAATTCTTTTGTAACCCCTCAGGGGTTTGAGTTGAAAAATCGTTATACCCGTTTAGGCGTGGTTCTTTCTGAATCCTTAGGATGGGAAGAGGTTAAACATATTCGCGTGATCAGCGAACAGAATTTAAAACAGCGTTTAACCACAGTGGCTCGCTGGGATCATTCTCCGAACGTGCGTTCCATTGCTTTAATAGCTTTGGCTTCCTTAAAAGATAAAAATGATTTAGTTTATTTTAAGGAAGCGCTTTGGTCTAGAAATATCGGCATCCGTTTTGCTACAGTTGAAGCTTTAGTAAAGTGGAACCTTCCAGAATCCATCGAGGTTTTACAAGAGATCTCAAATAGGGATGAGTCTAAATTAATACGAGTTTTTGCGCAAGGCAGTTTAGCTCTTTTGGGTGATCCCAGGGGAAAAGAGTCCTTGCGCAAAAATTTAGAGGATAGAGATTGGCTGATCAGAACCTTTTCCGCAAAGTTTATAGGAGAGGTTGGCACAGAAGAAGATTATGAGCTTTTGCTGGACCAACTGAATCGGGAGCAGACCGCAACTCCCAATGAGTTTGTGATTACAGAGATTTCCATTGCTGCTTTAAAACTTTTTCCTCAAAAGATAGAAAAAGAAAAGCTTGAGCGGGAAAGGAAAGCTCTTGAGAAAAAAAAGAAAAAAGCAGGAGTCATCCTAAAGCAGAATGAACCTGAAGTAAAGAAAGAGCCGCTCTTAAAAAAAAGAACTTATTTTGAGCTAGACCCTTTGATTGTTACAGCTCCCCGCTTAAGGATTCCTCAGACAGAATTGGTGGATTCAAGAATTAATTTTCAACTTTTAAAAATTGTGCAGGAAAAAGAGGACTTTAGAGTCACTCAAGAAATGATTGACCAATCCACTGCCTATAGGGATTTAAATGAGCTGGTGACCCCAAACGGCATTCGTTTAAAAGCCCGATATACAGTATTAGGATTTCTTTTAACAGAAGGGCTTGCAGGCACAAAAGATTTTCAATTAAAAAATGAGTTAACTCGGATTGCCCGAGAAGGGAAAAATCCAGATGTGCGTTCTTTTGGCTTGATCGCATTAGCCTATTCTAAGGATAGAAGTCACCTGGGCCTTTTTCAAAACGCTTTAAGGAGCGAGCATGTGGCAGATCGTTTTGCGGCGGTAGAGGCTATGGAAATTTGGGGTTATGAGGAAGCAATTTCTATTCTTGTAGGGGTTACAAAATTAGACACGTCCCCTTTTGTGCGGGTTTTTGCCGCAGGAGCGATTTTAAGAATGGGGGATCTTTTAGGGAAGGATTTTCTTATTCGTTCTTTGGATGAGGAGGATTGGGTGAGTAAGGCGATGGCGATGCGTTATCTGGGCGAGTTAGGAGGTGCCCAAGAATATCCTAAGCTATTGTCTTATTTTGGATCAGACCAAAAAAAGTTTGTGCAGGCTGAGATGTGTTCCAGCTTGCTCCGCCTTCACTCAAAAAGATTTAAAGAAGAAGGGGAATAACTGATAGAGGCATAACCAACTGATTCTTTGGTCTAAAAGCATGAGACAAAGCGTTTTGTTGGAGAATAAATTTTTTAGAAAGGGTGGTGGAAAATGATTACGTTATTTAAAGGCATGGCTTTAACTGGAGGGGAGTGGGTCATTTATCTTTTGGGAATCTGCTCAATTCTTGCTGTGGCTGTGATGGTTGAACGAGCCATACTTTTTTCTAAGGAAAAAAAGGAATTTAAAAAAGTAGAAGAAGAGTTTTTAAAAGTTATGCAAAGCCTGAATTTTAGTCAAATTTCTCAAACCTTTCAAAATTTTACAGGCCTTTCAGGAAGGATCTTACGCACTGGACTTTTGCAAAGCCAAAGAGGAGCTCATGCGGTAGAAGAAGAGATTCTTTCAGTGACTTCTAAAGAAAAACAGAGATTAGAAAAAAGAATGATTATACTAGGAACCTTAGGCAACAACGCTATTTATATTGGTCTTTTTGGAACTGTGTTAGGAGTGATCAAAGCGTTTCATGATCTTAGTGAAAACGGCAATTCAGGTCCGGAAGTGGTGATGCAAGGGCTTTCTGAAGCGCTGATAGCAACTGCTGTGGGACTCTTAGTGGCTCTTCCCTGCGTGGTGGCTTATAACATTTTGCAAAAACAGATTAAAGATTTACTTTTAGATACTGAATCTTTAGCCAGGCTGCTTTTAGCTAAACTTAAATCTTAACGTTTTTTAGATGAATATTTCTCAAACAGACGAAGAAGCTATAACCGCAATCAATATTGCGCCATTGGTGGATGTGGTGCTTGTGCTTTTAATTATTTTTATGGCCACCGCTCCTTTGATTCATAGGAGATCAGTGAATGTGAATGTGCCTAAAGCCGCGTATGCAGAGCAAAAAGCCACTACTTCTTTAAACCTTGCTTTTACGGAAAAAAGAGAGCTTTATTTAGGAGAAGATAAAATTTCTCATCACGATTTAAAATTTCAGCTTTCCAGCATGCTGCGGGCTGATCCCGGATTACATATCGCTCTTTTAGCGGATCAAACCATCCCTTATGGGGAAGTGGTTGAAATTCTTGATCTTATCAGAGGCTCTGGCGTGAAAAAAATAGCTTTGGAAGTTCGTTCAAAAAAAGTTGAGTAGCTCAACTAGTGTGAATGAAGAGGCTCTTTTTAAAAAAGCTCTTATTTTTTCCGTTCTATTTCACTCTCTTTTTTTGGCAAGCATTCATTTAAGGAATATTTTTTTTGGAGAGGGAACAGAGCCTCAAACCCTGGAAATAGATCTTACCAAACCTTTTCATGTTGGCGGCAATCCTTTATTAAAACCTGGCGGCGGAACAACTTTACAAATTCCAAAAGTAGAGGGAAAACCAGCTGTATCTGAAGTTTTTAGTGAAAAAAAACAGAGCCCTAAGGAGTGGCTTTTGTCTGGCACTGACGCAAAGGAAACTGAAAAAAGAGAAATGGAAAGCGGCCCAAATGTTGAAAAAGTTCCAGGCAGTTCACAGGAAGGTGAAGGAGAAGGTTTTTATGGAACTGGAGGGGGACAAGGCGGGGGTGAAGGACAGGGGGGTGGAATTCCATTATCTCGTTTCCCAAAATTGTTAAACAGAAGAGAAATTTTAAAGTTACTGAAGAAACATTATCCTCCTCAAGAACGGCAATTAGGAACAGAAGGAGCAGTGGTTGTGGATCTTCATTTAAGCGCAGAAGGGATGGTTTTGGGAATGGAGGTGATTGAATCTGCTGGACTTTCTTTTGATGAAGTGGCAAGAAAAGTTTCCTTAAAAATGCGTTTTTCTCCAGCCATGTTACAGGACAAACCCATAGCTGTAAAAATCCGTCAAAGCATTATCTTCCAATTAGAGGACTAACATTTTAGTCTTGGTTCATATAACTAACTGAGTAAGTGATTAGGTTGAGTGAACTATGAATCCATTAGATAAGAAAATGGATCCCATCTGTGGGATGAGGGGAAAAATTCAAGCCCATGGAGAATGGTTTTGTTCTATTCATTGTGTGCGTAAGTTTGAACAGGAAAAAAATCTTCCTCCATTAAAGGAAGAAATTCTTTGCGCTGCGGGAAAAAAATCGTTTTATTCTTACCCGCTTTTTTGGGTAGGTTTAGCGATTATTTTTATTTTAGTTTTATCTCAATTTGTATTCTACTTATCAGATTTTCCTCATCACTTTTGGATCTATTTTAAAAAAATATGGTTTCCTTTAGTTCTTGGTTTTCTTATCGGTGGTTTTATAGAAGTTTATATTCCAAGAAGCTATATTTCTAAATCTCTGGCTGGTTCAAGCTTTAAGACAATCCTGCGAGCAGTTTTTCTTGGGTTTATTTTTAGCGGCTGTTCTCATGGTTGTTTAGCGATTGCTCTTGAGCTATATAAGAAAGGCGCTTCTCCTTCCGCAGTCATATCCTTTCTCTTAGCAAGTCCATGGGCGAATATCTCCATTACCCTTTTACTTTTTAGTTTTTTTGGAACTAAGGGAATCCTGATACTTCTAGGAGCTTTTGTGGTTTCACTCTTTACAGGTTTTCTTTTTGCTTTTTTAAGCGACAAAGGAATGGTTGAAAAAAATCCGCATAGTTTAGATTTTTTAGATCAGTTTTCCATAAAAAATGATATTCAATCTCGTTGGGAAAACTATCATTTTCAAGCAACTGTTTTTATAAAACAAGATCTCCCTAAAATTTTTATAGGAGCGTTCAATTTGTCTCAGATGGTTTTATGGTGGGTTTTGCTGGGAATGACTTTTGCTTCTTTAGCTGGGGCTCTTATCCCCATAACCTTTTTTCAAAACTGGATGGGCAAAGATTTTTTAGGGATGGGGGTCACCTTAGGTTTTGCAACAATTCTTGAGGTTTGTTCTGAAGGCACCGCTCCCCTTGCTTTTGAAATTTATCGTCAAACCCATGCTTTTGGCAATACTTTCTTATTTTTAATGGCTGGGGTCATTACAGATTATACGGAAATTGGTCTTTTATGGACTAACATTGGTTGGAGAACAGCGCTTTTTCTTCCCATCATAGCTGTCCCAGCCACATTTTTGATCGCTACTTTATTTAATTATTTTTGAATTATTTTGGATATTAGGGTTGATACTCTATTTTTTATCCGGAGCAAAATAATTTTTAGAAAAGCGAGTTACTATACCTGATAAAATAGTCAGGTTTCTTAGCTTGACAAACCATGATGGTCTGCTATAATTATTATCATGCCTAACAATCTAACCATTCGTGTAGGAGGGGATACCGGCACAACGACCGGTGTTATTTCTACTGGGGAAATGATTACTCTTGCCTTAGCGCGTTCTCAATATGATGTGTTTACCTTTAGAACCAACCCTGCGGAAATCAAAGGCGGTCAAGCGATGTTTCAGGTGCGGATGGGCAACCATCCAGTGCTTTCTCAAGGAACCAATCTGGATGTTCTGATCGCGTACGATGAGGAATGTCTTAAAATGCATGGGAAAGATTTAAAATCAGAAGGACTTTTAATTTTTGATGCGGATGTTTTTATGGCGGACGATATGTATAAAGCGCAAGCTTATGGAGTGCCATTTATCTCTTTAGCTCAAAAGGATGCTGGCAATAAAAAAGCTAAAAATGTGGTTGCCATGGGGGTTGTTTCTGAAATTTTAGGCCTTCCCTTAGATTCAGTCAAGCAAGTGGTTAAAGAACAGTTTAAACATAAGCCTGAAAATGTAATTGAAGCTAATTTAAAAGCTTTGGAATCAGGCTGGTCCTGGGCTTTAAAAAATAGCGTGCTTAAGGATTTTGCTGTAAAGCCAAGAGAGTTAAAAGCTACGAAGCTGGTGATGTCTGGCAATGAAGCGATGGCTGCAGGAGCTATCCATGCGGGCTGTCGTTATTATGCTGGTTATCCTATTACGCCTGCTTCTGAAATTTTAGAATTTATGCAAAAACAGCTGCCAAAATTTGACGGGGTGGCGATTCAAACTGAGGATGAGATTGCTGCTGTGATCTCTTGTATTGGAGCTTCATTTGCAGGGGCTAAAGCAATGACAGCAACCAGCGGCCCTGGTTTTTCCTTAATGTTAGAAGCTTTAGGACTTTCTTCCATGACAGAAACTCCGATTGTAATTATAGATTGCCAGCGCGGCGGCCCCTCTACAGGTCTTCCTACAAAAACAGAACAATCTGATTTAATGCAAGCGGTTTTTGGCGGGCATGGAGAAGCTCCCAGAGTGGTGATGGCTCCAGCAAATGTAAAAGATTGTTTTTTTGGAATTATTAAAGCATTTAATATTGCGGAAAAATATCAGATCCCTGTCATCATGCTTTCCGACCAGTCTCTTTCCCAAAGAACACAAACCTATACAAGACCAAAATTAAATACCATTCCAGTATGGGATAGAATCAAGGCGAATGGCAGCAACGCTGGCGAATATTTAAGATATCAAATTACAGATAATGGAGTTTCACCTGTGGCTCTTCCAGGCAAAGATTCTTCAACTTATGTGGCGACTGGATTAGAACATAATGAACATGGAGATCCTACTTATACGCCTGCGAACCATTTTAGAATGACTACTAAAAGACATAAGAAATTAGAGTACATTGCAAAAGAAAAAGGATTTACACGCCGTTTTGGAGATGAACAGGCTAAAGTGGGAATTCTTTCCTGGGGTTCTACAGAAGGGCCTATTGAAGAGGCGATTCGCAAGGCAAATCAGCTGGGGTATGAAGTAGCTGCTTTGCAAGTTAAAATGTTGCATCCTCTACCTGATGAAGAGATTCGCAATTTTTTAAGTTCTGTTCAGCAGGTGATCGTACCTGAACTGAATTTTACTGGACAGTTCAATCAGATTATTCGAGCAAAATATTTAATCCCAACGATTCGTTTAAACAAATGCGCAGGCATGCCTTTTACCCCGGAAGAGATCCTAAATAAAATTGAGGAAGTTATTACTAAAACTTAAAAATCATGGCTAATATAAATACGCATGTGCAATCAGTTGCTGATATTAAAAGTAAGGTAAATCCTGTCTGGTGTCCTGGCTGTGGGGATTTTGGGGTGCTTTCTGCTATTTATAGAGCTTGCCTTACAATGGATTTAGATTTAAAAAATACCGTGATTGTTTCAGGCATTGGCTGTTCAGGCAGACTTCCTATTTTTACTAAATGTTATGGTTTTCATGGAGTGCATGGAAGAGTTTTGCCTACAGCTACTGGCATAAAATTAGCCAATCCAAATTTGGAAGTGATTGCAGTGGGTGGAGATGGAGATGGTTTAGCTATAGGCGGAGGTCATTTTCCTCATGCGGCTAGACGTAATGTTGACATGACTTATATTATGATGGATAACTCCACTTATGGATTAACTAAAGGACAAGGTTCTCCCACCACTTCTCCGGATTTTCATTTAAAGGCTCTGCCTTATGGAGTACAAGAAGAAAATCTAAATCCTGTTGCCTTATCCTTAGCCTATGATGTTTCTTTTGTTGCCCGAGCTTTTTCTGGGGCCATTGATCAAATGACTGATCTATTTATTAAGGCAATAAAACACAAAGGTTTTTCTTTTGTGCATTCCATAAGCCCTTGTACTGTTTTTAATGATACCTATAAATATTACCGGGAAAGGATTGTCAATATTCCAGAGGAGCATGATGTTCATAATAAAAAATCCGCTTTAGATCTTTGGCAAGTAAAAGGAAAAGTTTATCTGGGCGTGTTTTTTGAATCTGGCAGAGAAGATCTTGGCTCCACTTTAAAGAATCTCTCACAGTCTGTGCAAAGCAAATCCGGCAAAGGCTCTATAGATAAATTGTTTGACCAGTTCATTTAAAATCCCCTAGGTTTCCTTTCTTTCCTACTAAGGTTGATCTTGAGCGCAAAACTTGAGTATAATTAATAAATTATGGCAGAAGTATTAAATACGAATAATTCAATGGCTGAGCTTAAAAATTCAAAAACACTTACTCCCTCTCACTCTGGTTTAGAAGATATGGTTGCCACAGAATCTTCTATCTGTTTTATTGATGGCCCGCGTTCCCGCCTTATTTATAGAGGATATTCCATCAATGATTTAGCCAATCAAACTATCTTTGAAGAGATTATTTATCTTCTTTTATTTAAGAAGCTGCCGAATTCTCAGGAACTTAAAGCATTCTCTCAACAGTTAGCGCAGGAAAGAAAATGTCCGGAAAAATTTATCGAAAGAATGAATTCCATCCCAAAGACAATTCATCCCATGACTGTTTTAAGAACCATGGTTTCAGCTTTAGCTTTTTTTGATCCAGACGCAGATCAAGTGAATTTTGATTCAAATTTAAAAAAGAGCATTAAGAGCATTGCGCAAATCCCCACCATTATTGCCGCTTGGGATAGGATTCGGAATGGAAAAACACCAGTTGAACCGGATCAAAATCTTACCCATTCTGAGAATTTTCTTTATATGTTATCCGGGAAAAAGCCGGAACCATTGAGCGCTGAAGCCTTTAATTTATATCTTGTATTGCTTGCAGATCATGAGCTCAATGCTTCTACTTTTGCTTTGAGGGTAACAGCCTCCACTCTTTCAGATTATTATTCAGGGATCACCACAGCGATCGGAGCTTTAAAAGGGCCATTGCATGGCGGAGCGAACGAACAGGTTTTAAAGATGCTTTTAGAGGTTGGTGCGGTTTCTAATGTGGGAACGTATCTTGAAACCGCATTTAAGGAAAAGAAAAAAGTTATGGGTTTTGGACATAGGGTTTATAAAGCGCTGGACCCAAGATCCCCGCTTTTAAAAGAGATGGCAGAAAAAGTATGTAAAAAAACAGGAAACGAAAAACTTTTTGAGATCTCTAAAAAAATTGAAGGGATTGTAACCCAAGCCAAGAAACTGCCTTCTAATGTGGATTTCTATTCTGCAACCCTGCTCTATTGCGTAGGGATACCCATAGATTTGTTTACCCCAATGTTTGTGATGAGCCGTATTGCTGGCTGGAGCGCTCACTACTTAGAGCAGATCGGGGACAACCGTTTGATTCGGCCTCGGGCTGAATATCGAGGAGCTTTAGACCTTCCTTTTATTTCTATAGAAAATAGATGATCTCTTATGTAAAGTCTAAAGGGTATGACTTTACAATTTTTTCCCAATGGTCATCGCCGTAAAAGAGCATTAGGACTTAGATATTAGTAACGTTCTATAATGTTTGCGCAAAGAAAAGTTTTTATTTTTGTTTTTCTTTATTTAACTCTTTTCCCGCCTTATTTAATAAGCACATTAAAAAGCTCAACTCGTTCAGTCGTCATTCTGGAAAAATTGAATATTCCGGTAACTTCAAAGATTAAGAACATTAAAGTTTGGATGCCTATCCCAGCCCAAGATTTTTATCAAAGCACTAAAATCTTAAAAATAGAATCTGATCTTCCTTATAAAATAAGCGAGGAGCTTAATTATAAAAATAGATTTTTATTTTTTGAAAATAGGGAACCTGTGGAAACTGGAATTTTTAATATTAAGGTGAGTTATCAAGTTTTAAGAAAAGAACAAACTCCAAGGACCTCAAAAAATAAATCCAACAATTTTGAAAAAAATGAAAAGGGTTCAATTCTGAAATTTTTGGAACCTAGAGGATTGGAAATGGCCGATGATGAAATTAAAAGAATTGCAGAGGAGAATACCAAAGGAATTAATGACCCTTTAGAAAAAGCAAGAGCCATTTACCAGTATGTTCTTAAGTTTATGAAATACGATAAATCTGGCGCCGGGTGGGGAAGGGGTGACGCAGTTTATGCCTGCAAAGTAGGTAAAGGCAACTGCACTGATTTCCATTCCTTATTTATTTCTTTAGCTAGAGCGGTTCATATTCCGGCAAGGTTTCGCATGGGGGTCCCTTTGCCAAAGGAAAGCGAGGGTGATCTTTCCAGCGCTTATCATTGTTGGGCAGAATTTTATAATGATGAGCTTGGATGGATACCGGTAGATATTTCTGAAGCCTGGAAGAATTCCAATAAAGCAAACTATTTTTTTGGCAATTTAGACTCAGACCGTATTTTACTTACCACCGGCAGAGAAATCGTTCTTGAACCAAAACAGAATGGGCCGGCTCTTAATTTTATTTCTCAACCCTATGTGGAAATTGACGGCAACCCTACTTCGGACTATGCTCTAGCCAGGATTTATAAAAAACATTCTTAAATCCAAATAATTTTTTATAAGTGCTTTTATCTTAGAAATGGTTTTTTAAGCATGAACTACATATCGAGAAGTAAAAAAGAGATGGCTGTGAAGGCATGAGCAGCCTTTAACGAAATTAGAGGAGGAGAGAACTTGTATGAATAAGCGAAGCGCATTGATGGTCTTTAGTCTATTATTGGCAGTTGGGGCGCTCCCTATAAGAGCAGCAGAACATCCACACGAACATCCAACAGGAGCTGAACACCCGACTCCTCAAACCCAATCTTCTGATGTGAAGAAAGAACATCCTGATCAGGCAAAAGAGCGCCCACAGTCAGAGGGAAAGTCAGGAGATGCGGCAGCTAAAGAACACCCCAAAGAAAAAAAAGAACATCCTAAAGAGCATCCTAAAAAAGGAGTTAAAGAAAAAGCGTTTCAGGATCAGTATGAGAAAGTTGTAAAAGATTATTTAGATCAGGCATCATCTAAAACAGGCGGGGTCTATACCATTAAAGATGAGGTTGCGAATAAAGAATGGAATCTTAAATTGACTAAAGTTCATAAATCTAAAATTTGCATGTTACAGGCGAATAAAGTTTGTTTTGCCTGCGCTGATTTTCAAGAAGTGAATGGAAAATCAAAGTTAGATTTAGACTTTTATGCGGATAAGGCGGAAGATGGAACGATTGCCATTAATAAAGTATTAATCCATAAAGTCAATGGAAAACCCAGATTCACTTATGACAGCCAAAACAACATGGTTCCAGTAAAATAGAAAAAGTTTGTACTCCAGAACCAACATTAAATACCTTAAATTCGATGTTGGTTCTGGAGTTTTAAATGCTCATTTATGAAGATGTCGAGCAAACAAGAAAGGATATGGATCATCTCTCTTTTTTTACAGCTTTTATAGCTGGGATAGTTTCTTTTTTATCCCCTTGCGTGTTGCCTCTAATCCCAGGATATATCTCTTTTGTTTCTGGTTTGTCTTTAGAGGAGATTTCCAAGGGGGCTGAACAATCTTTTCTGGTTAAAAAAGTTGGTTTTGGAACTTTAGCTTTTGTCGCTGGATTTTCTTTGGTTTTTACTCTCTTGGGCGCATCTGCAAGTTTAGCTGGACAATGGCTCTCGCGATATCTAACTATTATTAGTAAAATTGCCGGAGTTGTAATCATTTTTTTTGGCCTGCACACCATGGGATTATTAAAACTGCGCTGGCTTTTTTATGAAAAAAGATTCCAACTTTCTAAAATTCCAATAGGCTTATTAGGCTCTTTTGTCATGGGTCTTGCCTTTGCCTTTGGCTGGACTCCTTGCATTGGCCCAATCTTGGCTGGGATCCTTGCTTTAGCCGCAACTCAAAGCACTGTGGTTCAGGGAACTCTATTATTACTAATTTATTCTCTTGGATTAGGGATCCCTTTTATTTTAGCTGGATTTGGAATGAATTATTTTTTGAGATTTTTTAATCGTTACAAGCGGTTCATTCGTTTAGGGGAAATATTTTCAGGACTTTTATTGGTATTTATTGGCGGGCTTATCTTTAGCAATCGTCTGACTGCTATTTTAAAATATCTTCCCAGTTGGTTTTATAGTTTTTCTCTTTGAACTCATATTTTATTGAAGGATGAGCCCCAGTGTGAGGAAACCTACGCTATTTATTTGGCGTTTGGCGTCTGATTTTTACCAATGAAAATAGGTGTGGTTATAATTTTCCTTAGCCTCACTTTTTTTTTGGAGTTTCTTTTTCCCTTATTTCAAGCGCGTTCAAAACGGATGCGGCATGCCTTAATCAATCTTACATTTGGAGTTTTTAATGCTTTTTTGGTTGGTTTTTTATTTTCCAGTCTTACGGTTTTTATTAGTCAATGGTCAGAGCTAAACCATTTTGGATTGTTGCATTGGATGAACGCGTCCCCTCTTTTTTCCGGCTGCATCGCTTTTATTTTATTTGATGTTTGGATGTATGTTTGGCATAGAATCAATCATCGGGTTCCATTTTTTTGGGCTTTTCACCGCATGCACCATACAGACTTAAGCGTAGATTCTACCACAGCCTTTAGGTTTCATACGGGAGAAATTGTTTTATCTTCTCTAATGCGATTGGCTGTTATTCCTTTAATAGGGATCAATCTTAATGTTCTTATGCTTTATGAAATTTGTCTTCAGCCCATTATTATTTTGCACCATAGCAATCTTAAAATCCCTGAAAACTGGGATAGAGCTTTTCGTTTTTTAATTGTTACGCCTAACATGCACAGGGTGCATCATTCTCAAATAAGGGAAGAGACTAATTCAAATTATGCCAGCATATTTTCACTCTGGGATCGTCTAGGCAAAACATTCCAAAAGAGGTCTGAATTTAAAACTTTGGTATTTGGTTTGCCTGAATTTACTTTAAAGTCTTCTCAAAGTTTTTTTGGGATGGTAAAGACTCCATTTTTTTCATAGAAAAAATGGATTTTCAACTTGTTATTTTCATTAAAGCGCCAGTTCCGGGGAAAGTTAAGACCAGACTGGTTCCTCCTTTAACTTTTGAGCAAGCGGCAGGCGCTTATAAAGGTTGGGCACAAGATTTATATAAAAGGTTTTCTTCTTTAAAATCTTTGAAAGTTCAGATCGCTTATAAGCCTCATGCAGATTTCCCTACTCCAGAATGGTTAAACCCTAAAAAATTACTTTTCGGTGGTCTTCTGGAGGAAATCCCATTTTTTTTGCAAAAAGGGAAAAATTTGGGAGAAAGATTAAACCATGCTTTTAACCATACTTTTAAGGAGGGATCAAAAGCAGCAGTTATCATTGGTTCAGATTCTCCTGGTCTTCCCTTAGCTTATATTAAAGAGGCATTCCATGCTTTAAATAAAGCTGATTTAGTCCTAGGCCCTAGTTTGGATGGGGGATATTATTTAGTTGCTTTAAAACATGGGGTGGAAAGTCTTAAATTATTTAAAAATGTTATTTGGTCTAGTTCCTTTGTATTAGAAAAAACGCTTGAGAATGCAAAGAAATTGAATTTAAAAGTTCATCTTTTGCCTGAATATTTTGACATAGATGAACCTAATGATTTGCAGTTTCTTAATTTATAATATTTGATTGAGTAGAAAAGAGCAAGAAATTTTCAATATTCGGGTTCAAGGATCTAGGTAGAAAATAGGTTAATCTCTTATGGAACTTCATTTAATATCGCTCATCATCCCTGTATTTAATGAAGAGAGTTTGATTGAAGAAGAGATCAAAGTTCTTCGGCAAGTTTCCACCCTACTTCCCATTGAAATTATTGTTGTGGATGGAGGCAGTTCTGATGGCACAGTGGAAATTGCGGAAAGAACTGCGGATCGTCTTATTTCTTCTCCTTTAAAAAATAGGAGCTCTCAGATGCGTTTAGGCGCAGAAGCGGCAAAGGGAGAGCTTTTAATTTTTCTGCATGCGGATACTAGACTGCCTTTGGATTGGCAAAAAGCAGTTATAAGCTGTTTTGAATCTAAAGGTCAAAAAGTTGTGGCTGGAGCGTTTAAGTTAAAATTTAATTCTGATAGCTCTATCTATAAATTGATCGCTTTTTTGGCAAATTGTAGAACTCAAATCACTGGTGTGCCTCAAGGGGATCAGGCGTTATTTGTGAGCAGCCAAGCTTATAAAGAATCCGGAGGATTCCCTCAAGTTCCATTAATGGAAGAATATCTTTTTATTCCGAATTTAAGAAAGTTGGGTTCTATTAAAATATTGAATCAGGAAATTTTGTCTTCTGTACGGAGATATGTAAAAAATGGGCCATTTCGTAATTCATTTAAGAATTCATTTTTGGTCTTATTATTTTATCTTGGAGTTTCGCCGAAAAGATTGGCAACTTGGTATAATTAATGCCTTAAACCGAGATTATGCATTAGGAAATGGAATTTTACAAAAAATATGGGTCATCTTTCGTCACAAAAAAGTTCGACCGTACTCATAACTAAATGGAGAGAGTATGAATAAAGATAACTGTCTTGAGCTTCCAAAAGAAGAAGAGATGTTTTTACATGGTCATGAAAAGGCTTATCTTCAAGGATTAAAAACTTTGGAGCGAATCGGCTTTGCCAAAAAATTATGGGCTAAAGATCCTGCGCTTTGGAAGAATGAGCCGCAGCATCAAAAGATCATAAAAAATTCTTTAGGCTGGCTTTTTGTTGCAGATAAGGTTTTAGAGAATTTGGATGAACTGCTTAATTTTACAGAAGAGGTTAAAAAAGATGGAGTTGAACAACTCCTTTTATTGGGAATGGGGGGGTCTAGCCTAGCTCCAGAGCTTTTCCGTTTAAGTTTGCCTGTTAAACCAGGTTTTCCTAAATTGTATGTTTTAGACAGCACAGATCCAGACTGGATCAGTGAGGTTGAGACTTCTTTAAGATTAGATAAAACGCTTTTTATTTTTGCCAGTAAATCAGGAACTACCATTGAGCCTTTAAGTTTTTTCAATTATTTCTATAACAGAGTTAAAGAAAATGGAAATCAGTTTGTGGCAATTACTGATCAAGGCACGTTCCTAGAGAATTTAGCCAAAGAAAAAGGCTTTAGGAAAATTTTTTTAAACCCTGGAGATATTGGAGGACGTTTCTCCGCTCTCTCTTATTTTGGCATGGTTCCAGCAGCTTTAAGCGGGATGAACGTAAAAGAGCTTTTAAAGAGCGCAAAGAAAATGGGTTCGCTTTGCGCGGCACATGTGCCTTTAAAAGAGAATCCAGCTGTAAGGCTAGGACTATTTTTAGGAGAGCTGGCTAAACTTTCTTTAGATAAAGTGACCTTGGCTTTACCTCAAGAGCTGGAAGCATTTGGTTTGTGGATAGAACAGTTGATAGCGGAAAGCAGCGGTAAAGAAGGTAAAGGGATTGTGCCAATTGCGGGAGAATCATTCACTGCCAATAAAAATTATACAGAAGATCGTTGTTTCGTAGCGATTCATTATAAAAATAAAGGGGAAATTACCGAATTAGAAAGTTTTCTAAAAAATATAGAGAAAAAATTTCCTTTATTAAAGATCGTTCTAAATCAGCCAGAGGATTTGGGAGGGGAATTAATTCGTTGGGAAATAGCTACTGCGGCAGCCTGCGCTCTTTTAGGAGTAAACGCATTTGATCAGCCGGATGTTCAATCCGCAAAAGATATGACTGGAACCATTTTAAAAGAATTAGAAAGCAAAGGCTCATTGCCTAGATTTTTAAGTCACTATGAGGATGAATTTTTTAAAATCACCTTTAGCGATGTTTCTCTTCAAAATATAGAGTTAAACCAAAAGAATTGTTCAGGATTAATAAAAGATTTTTTTGCGCAAATAAATCCGAATGATTATATTGGGCTTTTGGCTTATCTGCCTTTTAAACTCAGCTTACATGATGAGCTTCAAGATTTAAGAAATTCTTTAAGAGATCAAACTAAAGCAGCTACTTTATTTGGCTATGGTCCTAGATATTTACACTCCACTGGACAGCTGCATAAAGGGGGAGCGAATACAGGAGTTTTTTTAATTTTGACTCAAGAACCAAATAAAGAATTGCCTATTCCAGGAAAAAAATATTCATTTAAAGATTTAGAAATGGCGCAAGCTTTAGGGGACTTTCAAGCTCTAAATAGTAAAGGAAGAAGATGCCTTTATATCCATTTAAAGAAAGATGCGCTGGTTTCAATACAAAAACTTAAAACTTATATTATTCCTTAACTCAAAATATCTACTTATGATGAGTTTGTTGAATTATTGTTTCGTCATTCCCCGGTCAAGCCGGGGAATGACGAGCACATGCGAATATTTTAACAGACTTAAGGATAGCTTATGCCTTTTAAAATAATACAATTTTTCCATCTGGGGTAAAATTTTTGCGCCCATAGCTCAGTTGGATAGAGCGTTCCGCTTCGAACGGAAAGGCCGTAGGTTCGACTCCTACTGGGCGCACCAAAATCTGACTTTTTTCAAATTGACCGACTTTTTGGTTGGCGGCGCAAAGCGCCGTCCACTGATTTTGTGGGGGGAATGCAATGCTTTTCGGCGCGCTGACGCGCGCCTCTCTGCCCGCCAAGACGAGGTTCGAGCCAAAGATTTCTTTGGCAGTAACCTTTTTCGCAAAAAGGTTACTCTCCCGTGCGATTTCAGGCAGGCTTCCTGCCTCTTTTATCCATTCCGCCATCGGTTCGAGCCAGCCAGTCCGCTTTTGTTCAATCCGCGCCATTTGCTCCTCCAGCGACTTCTTTTCGGAAAGGAGTTTTGCTTTCTCGGTTCGGTAGATTTCGCGGTCAATATCTTGCTCTAAATATCCATCGAGAAGTCGCTGGAGCTTCGTTTGTATGGCGCGGGTTCTCTCTTGGCTTTCCTGAACAAAAGCGGTTGAGGATTGGGCGGCTTCGATTTTCTCTTTTTCAAGCATGACGTTAAGTTCCGCCGCCCAATCCGGTCTCAAAGAAAATTTTTGAATAAGAGATGATAACTGGCGATCCAGTTCCTCTTGGCGAATACAAGGTTCGGGACATTTGAGTTTTGATTTCTTGGTGCAGTGGTAATAGACATACTCGTGCACATTGCCGTTCTTTTGCTTTTTCACCTTGTATTCGCCAGTTATCATCATTCCGCATGAGGCGCAGGAAAGGAGGCCGCAAAATGGTTGTGGTTCGTTTTTCTGCTTGTGGTGCGGACGACCTCTCTGTTTCAATACTTCCTGCGCCTTATCAAAAATTTTCTTGGAGACGACTGGCTGGTGCTTGCCCTCGTGGATTTCTCCACCATAGCGAAAGTGTCCGTAGTAGAACGGATTGGAAAGGATAAAAGTAATTCTGTCTCGGTGGAGTCGCTTGCCGTTCCGAGAATGGATA
>MGUU01000002.1:0-82581 GCA_001800135.1 Elusimicrobia bacterium RIFCSPLOWO2_02_FULL_39_32
TAAAACATGTGTGTGTACCCACGTTTTTAGGTTTGGAGAGGGGGTCTCCGTCGAGCAGGGGGTCAAAAATCGCTCCCGAGTGTCAAAGTCGGGTTGTAGTTCGCTTTTAAAAAGAAGTCCAAGAATAGTGCTAAAATCCCGCCAAAAAATAAAAAACATGTCTATTCCAAAGAGCTCAAAATTAATTTTAAAGCTTCCTTATTCTTGCTTAAAAATTGTTTAAAAATCTCTAAAATCAATTCTGTCATAGAATTTAAATAAAAAGAGGGATTATCTCTAAGGTATCGCTTTAATTTAACGACGGGAAACAGTTTTTTCACCCTATTTAGTTCCTATAATATATATTATGTTATGTTATTAATAAACTAATTCAATAAATTTTAATTCAATCCTTGAGTTAGTTTTTTTTCTATTTCCCTTAATATTTAAGTATTTTAAAGATGAATTTACTACAAAATTATCTTATTTTTATTTTAGCACTCTTAAAAATCAAGGATTTTTTGGATTTTTCTTTCATGGTGTATCTATATGGAAAACTAATTTTAAAATTTAATGATTTTCAGTGCTTTTTGGTCAAAATTCAATGAAATTTAACGATTTGAGAAAAAACAATCTTTCTAAATTTCGATTGTAATTTTAGGTTGGATTAATAGCTAAAAAACCATAAGATGTTGGATCAATTTGGCTTAGATGGTTTTCGGATTATAAATAGGCTTTAAGGCAAAAATGAGATTTTAGATTAATAGTTCCCCAATCTCTAAAACACCATAAAAGGGTAGGGTTTAAATTCTATGACTTTGAAAAAGGCAAGGAAGGTTATCTTTAAAAAACTCTAACCCTGATAAATACAATAAAGCGCTGCTATAAACTAAAATGAATTTTTAAGGAATATTTAAAAACCAATGAAAGCAAAAGGAGCTTTTAGGGTAAAATTAAAACATATTGAAAAATCAACTTGTTTTATAATGTATCTTTTCATGGGTTTCTTTAAAAAATGGCTAAAAAATGGGTTTTTGTGCGTTTTACCGTCGAGAAGCTGAAAAAAATATTATGAATTTTTAAATTCTTGATCTTTTATGGGTTGATTTTGAATGAAAATTTTCAGTTTAACCTAAATATTTGGATTTCTTGCGGGCGCTTCTTTACCTAAATTTAATTCTTCTAAATATGCGGTTGCGACTTGCGGATCAAAAAATTTATCGCTATTTTTATAGACATATTGCTCCACATGTTTACGAAACTCCTCTTCTGTCATCAAATGACTGCGCAAATCCTCAACTGTTTCTGCTAAACAGATAATTCGCGCGCCTAAAGGAATCTCCTCGCCTTTTAATTTGTTTGGAAAACCAGTGCCATCCCAATGTTCGTGATGCGCTCGAATTAAAGGCGCGCAGCGCTTAAAGAGACTAATGGATTCAGCCATCTCCGCTCCAACCCATGGATGCAGATGCTCAATCTTATCTTGTGGTTCTTCAAACATCGCGACTTTCTTAGAATTTATTTGTTTATGGGCCTGAATATAACCAATATCATGCAAAAGTGAGCCGTAATAAATGGTTTTATATGCTTCACCTGTAATTTTTAACCTTCTGGCTATAGCGCAAGAATTTTGAGCTACTCTCCAGCAATGGCCATGGCTTTGTTTAGAAATATTTTCTACTGATGAAATTAAAATTTCAATGATATTGGCAAAAAAATTCTTTTGATCCAAATTTAATTTTGAATTTAAAATAGAGACTGCAGCAAAGCCGGCTAAGCTTCCAAGAATTTCCTGATCCTCAGAGCTAAATTTTCCTTCTGGAGAGTTTTTCTTGTTCACAACCTCCATGACGCCTATAATTTCATCCGCTATGTTCATGGGAACGCAAAGAATAGAACGTGTTTTAAAGCCGCTTTTTTCATCCCCTAAAGAAGACAAAAAACGTGAATCTTTCGTAACATCGTCAATGATCAGGGATTGCCCATTTTGAGCAACAAGACCTGCAATTCCCTGCCCAATAGGGATGCGGATGGTTTTCATCATGTTTCCCTTTTCCCCACCAGCAGATTTAAAAAAAAGAAATTCTTTATTGTCGTCTAAAAGCATGACTGCGGAAGCTTCCGCTTGGGTTAATTTTTCTGCTGCGGCGGAAATTTTTTTTAATAATAGATCTAAATCCGTGACAGCGGCAAAACTGCGGGCAATTTCAAAAAGATCATGGATCGCAACTCCGGATTTATCGCTGAACTCATCGCCAATAACGCTCAATCCGCAGTTTGGGCAAAATTTAAATAATCTTTCAAAAGGCGCTTGACAATGAGAACATTTCGCAATGGCCATACCTTTTTACCTCTCTTGCCTTTTACTTTGCTGCTGCCATAATTTCTTCAAAAGTTGTTACCCCTTTGGTTACTTTTATTAAACCATCCTGCACTAAGGTGCGCAAACCATTCTTAACCGCCACAGCTTTCACATCGTCATTTTTTATGCCTGGTTTACAAATATCTCTTAAAGGGCCATTCATCACCATCAGTTCATGAATAGCGGTTCTGCCTTTCATTCCTTTGTTATTACATTTGGAACAACCTTTAATTTTCATAAAAGTTGCTCCTTTGGCATCTATTCCAGACTCTTCAATAATTTTTAAGACTTCTGCGGAAGGATTTGGATCTGGCTCTTTACAAGATTTGCAAAGAGTGCGAATTAACCGCTGCGCTAAAACGCACTCTAAAGTAGATGCGATCAAGTAAGGGGCTACTCCCATTTCAGCTAAACGCGCGATCACAGACGTAGCGTCATTGGTGTGAATCGTGGAAAGCACAAGATGTCCTGTCATCGCGGCTTCACAGGCAACGTGACCAGTCTCTTCATCACGAATTTCTCCAACCATGATCGTATCTGGATCCTGCCGTAAAAAGGATCTCAATGCCGCTGAAAAATCGAACTTTCTTCCATCTCCAAGAGAAAGGTCTGGATTCACCTGCACCTGAACCACGCCTTCCAAATTATATTCCACAGGATTTTCCGCTGTTAAGATTTTCTCTTCCGGGTCGCGCACAGCAGCTAGCGCCGCCATAAGAGTAAAAGATTTTCCAGAACCTGTGGGTCCGCAAACTAAAATAAGTCCGTAAGGTTTGGAAAGAGATTCTAAAAAACGCTCTTGTGTGTCAGGTAAAAACCCAAGTTGATCTAAAGTAAGTTTTGCTCCTGAACGGTCCAGAATTCGCATCACAGCGCTTTCTCCCATGACCGTTGGCACAACATTGACGCGAAATTCATAAGGTTTGCCTTTTACCTTGATTGCAATGCGTCCGTCCTGGGGGATGCGCCGTTCCGTAATATTCATTCCCCCCATAATTTTTACCTTTGCGATTAAAGCATTCTTAAAAGTAAATGGAACTTTAAAAGTGCTTTTTCTTAAAGCTCCATCTACCCGGTAACGGATTAATATTTTTTTTTCAAAAGGTTCAATATGAATGTCCGAAGCGCCCAAACGAATTGCCTCCAAAATAATGGCATTGATCAATTTTTCTACCACTGGCGCGGAAGCATTCACCTGCATAATGTCTTCTATGCTAAACTTATCAATTTCTACCTGACCTTTTTCTCCAGCTGGCGAACCTTCTAACCCTTGCAGCAATTGTTCTGTCATTTCCTGGGCGTCTTCCGCAAATTCCTCTTGAGAAATTTGAGGCCCCTGCTCCTCTTCAGATTCTTCCGCTTCTCCTGGAGCGGCATGAACTTTTGAAATCGCTTTTTGAATGTCGGAGGAAAGGGCAAAATGCGGTTTTATTTGAATGCCAAAGCGCAGACCAATGTCTTCCAAAACAAAACTGTCCTGCGGGTTACGCATGGCGAGTAAAACATATTCATCCTCTTTAGCATAAGGCACAACCATCTTTTCTTTGGCAAAATCTTTAGGCAGGAGTTTTCCAATTTCAGGGTCAATTTCCAATGCCGCTAAATCAATGCAGGGAACATCCATTTTCGTGGAAAGTGTCTCTAAAATTTGATCCTTGGGGACCATGTTTAAATCCAATAAAACCTGGGGCGCGTCTTTCCCAGACTTATCACATTCTTCCATAACCTTTCCCGCCATTTCTGTGTCAATCAGCCCGCTGGCAGTAAAAAGTTCGCAAATCTCGCTAACAGTTGTATCCGCCATTTTAATTATCTACTTCCTGCTGATAAACTGTTTTCAAAACTTTTTGGAAACGAAAGTTTTTTAGATTAATCTCTTTCATATTGTTTAATTTTACTATAACCTGAATAGAAAAAATTGTCAACCCCATTTTATTTTTATATATTGAACCCGAAGACTGCGCACTTTAAAACTTTGTGAAAAATTCGGGTTAAAGGTTATGACGCTGAAAAAAAATATAAAAAAAATTTATAAAGAAACTTCCGCTGGAGGAATTGTTTTTGATTTTGAATCAAAAGAGCATGACTCTATTAAACTTTTAATGATTCAAGTAAAAAATTTAAAAAAAGAGATGGTCTGGACTTTTCCCAAAGGCCATATAGAAAAAAATGAATCTGAAACCGAAGCTGCTTTAAGAGAAGTATTGGAAGAAACCGGTTGGAAATGCAAAATCTTTAAAATCAACAATAATAATTATTTAAAAAAAGTATTTTATCAATTTAAAAGAAACGAAAAATGGATTCATAAAAAAGTGGTCTGGTATTTAATGGTCCCTATTACAAAAGCAGGAAATAAAGATCCGGAAGAAGTGTTAGAAGTTAATTGGTTTAGTCCGGAAGAAGCGCAAAAAAAAGTAAAGTATCCTTCGGATAAAATTATCTTAAAACTATTGGCAGGAATTAGAACTAAACTAAAAGAGAATAACCGCCGTCCGCAATAATGGTTTGACCTACAATCCAACGCGCTTCCTCACTGCATAAAAATGAGACCACATTGGCTATATCCTGAGGATGGCCAATCCTGCCCACAGGGGTTTTTGTTTTTGCCAAATGAACCATCTCTTCATATCTGGGAATTTTTTTTAGGGATTCAGTCACCGTGGTTCCAGCCATCACCACATTCACATTGATCCCTTTAGGAGCAAGTTCCACGGCTAGATAACGACTTAAACATTCAATTCCAGATTTTGCTAAACCCACCGCGGCATAATTAGGCAAACAGCGATTGGAGCCATGGCTTGAAATGGAAACTATTTTGCCGTGCCTTCCCTGCATCAAAGGCACAGCAGCCTTTGCGCAAATGAAAAGAGATTTTAAATTAATTTGCAGGGTTCTTTCCCATTCCTCATCCTTAAGGTCAAGAATAGGTTTTAAATCCCCAGTGGCCGCATTATGAATTAAGAAATCCAATTTACCGAATTTAAGTTTGACGGTTTCAAAAATGTTTGAAAGCTGTTCAACATTGCCCATGTTCGCTCTCAAAGGAAGCACCTGGATTCCATAAGAGGAAAGCTGTTGTTCAGCCTGCAAAGCATCCGAGCGGCTGCGCAAATAAGTAAAAACAATATGCGCTCCCTTTTTAGCAAACTTTTCTGCAATCGCATATCCAATGCCTCGGGAACCGCCGCTAATCAAAGCGATTTTATCTTTAAAAGGTCTTAAAATATTTAACTCTTGCACGGATTTATTTAATATAGCATAATTTGAACACGCTTATGAATTATGAATGTGTCATTGGTTTAGAAGTGCATGTTCAGATCAATACTGAAAGCAAACTTTTCTGCTCATGCCCCACTTTCTTTGGAGCCCCTCCGAATAGCCAGATCTGCCCGATTTGCGCAGGCTATCCGGGAGTTTTACCCGTGCTCAATAAAAAAGCGGTTGAATCTTTAATAAAAACCGCTTTGGCTTTGGATTGCGCTGTAAATCAGGAATCTATTTTTGCCAGAAAACAATATTTTTACCCTGACCTTCCTAAAAATTATCAAATTTCCCAATATGAAAAACCTTTGGCGGAAAATGGAATTTTAATTCCTTTCTCTACAACCGGAGAAGATAAAAAAATAAAAATTAAAAGAATTCATTTGGAAGAAGATGCGGGAAAATTAATTCATACCATTGGAGCCACAGAGTTAGATTATTCTTTAGTGGATCTCAACCGCACAGGCATACCGCTCATGGAAATTGTCTCAGAGCCGGACATGAGTTCCGCAAAGCAGGCTCAGGACTATTTAACCACACTAAAGATGATCCTGGAATACTTAAAAGTTTCAGATTGTAATATGGAAAAAGGATCTCTCCGCTGTGATGCCAATATCTCAATTCGTCCAGTTGGAACCAAGACTTTAGGCAATCGAGTAGAACTAAAAAACATGAACTCTTTTCGAGGGGTGCACGATGCTTTAGTCTTTGAAATGGAACGACAAATACAAGCGCTTGAATCCGGCGGACGAATTGTTCAAGAGACTAGGCTCTGGGACACAGATCGTAAACAGTCTGAATCCATGCGTTCCAAAGAAGAGGCGCATGACTACCGCTATTTTCCTGAACCAGATCTCCTGCCTTTAAAAGTCACAAGTCCTTGGATTGAAGAGATCCGAGCCCAGCTGCCTGAGCTGCCTCATCAAAAACGTAAGCGTTTCATCCAAACCTACTCCCTTTCAGAATATGACACCATGGTGCTTACATCAAACCCTGAATTAGCTGAGTTCTATGAAAAATCCATATCATTTCTTCCCCAAAAAAAAGAGGCTGCTAAACTTATTTCTAATTGGTTAACCACTGAACTCCTGGGCCGTTTAAACTCCTCTAATAAAACAATTTTAGAATCGCCGATTAACCCAGAAGCCTTAAGCGAACTAGTTAAACTGATTCTGGATGGCGTCATCAGCGGTAAAATAGCTAAAAATGTGTTTGAGGAGATGTGGAAAGAACATAAAAAACCAAGCCATGTGGTGAAAGAAAAGGGCTGGGTGCAAGTACAAGATGAAAAGGAGATTGAAAATTGGGTAACCCTTTCCATTGCCCAAAATCCTAAAGCTGTGGAAGAATTTATGAAGGGAAAAGAAAAAGCATTGGGAGCTTTAGTGGGCGCTGTCATGAAACTTTCTAAAGGGCAGGCGAATCCTGAGCTGGTGCATCAAATTTTACAGAAAAAATTAAAAAAAACTTTGTAATTAACCAGCCAATCAGCCAATAAAAAAAGGCATGAAAAGCGGTTGACAGGCTAAATATAAATTTGTATTTTAATCCAACTTTATGATCCCTATTCGATTTGGAACCGCTGGCTGGAGAGCTATCATTGCAAAAGATTTTACCTTTGGCAATGTAAGAATTGTGGCGCAAGCGATTGCAGACTATCTGCGTTCAGAAAAATTGCATCATCGCCAACTTATTGTGGGATACGATTCCCGTTTTCTTTCAGAAGATTTTGCGCGAGCAGTGACTGAGGTTTTAACCGGCAACAGTATCCAAGTAATTCTTTGCAATCGAGATTCCCCAACGCCTGCAATCGCCTTAGAAATACTAAAGAGAAAAGCCGCAGGATCCATTAACATTACTGCCAGCCACAACCCACCGGAATATTCAGGAATTAAATTCTCTAGCGCCTGGGGCGGACCTGCTTTGCCGGAAGTCACTCGCTCCATTGAAGATCGTTGCGCCCTGCATATGAGCGATGGCAAAAATTTGCCCAGGCTTTCCCTCAATGACGGGCGCAAAAAAAAATTAGTTGTAGATTTTGATCCTAAACCCAGTTACATAAAACAAATCTATAAACTCATAGATTTTAAAGCTTTAAAACGGGCTAAACTTTCCTGTGTCTGCGACCTACAATACGGCACTGCCAGAGATTATCTGGATAGTCTTTTAGAAGATGCTGGCTGCAAGGTCACCATTCTGCATAACTACAGAGATGTTCTTTTTGGCGGCCATGCCCCAGATCCATCTCAAGAAAATTTAACGGAACTCATCTCGATCATGAAAAAACAAAAATCTGACATTGGCCTTTCCACAGATGGGGATGCGGACCGATTTGGAATTATTGATTCAGATGGAACTTTTCTTACTCCTAATGAAATTTTGCCTCTTGTTTTAGATCACATTGTGCGCACCAGAAACTGGAAAGGGGTTGTTGCCAGATCCGTGATGACCAGCCATTTTCTGGATGCTGTGGCCAAAATGCATAATATTGAAGTAAGAGAAACCCCGGTTGGATTTAAATACATTGCTGAAATTATGCTTAAAGAAAATTTTATTCTTGGCGGGGAAGAATCCGGAGGACTCACGATTAATGGGCATATTCCGGAAAAAGATGGCATTTTAGCCTGCCTGCTTTTGGCTGAAGTAAGAGCTGTTTCCAAAAAACCTTTAAGACAATGTCTATTGGAACTCCAGAAAAAAGTAGGATCTTTCTTAACCCACCGTTTAAATTTCCATCTCATGCCTGAAAAAATGAATGCCTTAAAAGAAAAACTTTCCACACATCCCCCCACAAGCTTAGGGGATTTCACGGTCAGAAGAATAGTGGATTTAGATGGATTTAAATTTATTATGAAAGATCAATCCTGGCTGGGCATTCGCTTATCTGGAACTGAGCCTGTGGTTCGGCTTTATGCGGAAAGCGATTCTGAAAAAAAACTAAATCGTCTCGTTTCCCACGGTAAATCACTGGTCGGCGCTTAACCCGAACAATTCAGTTGGATTGTGGGATTCGAATTATTAATGATTTGGTTTAACTCAAAATTAATCCATAAAAACCTACTATTCCTGTTTCTCTTAGTTCCCACGCTTTTTTACACTGGGACTTACGATCCATTCATCATAAAAAAATTTCTGGCTCTCACCTTTATCTTCATGGGGAGTTGGCTCTGGATCATACGCCTATTAGAAAATAAGATTCCATTTCAAAAACCATCCCTGCTCATTCCTCTTACTCTGTTTTTAAGTTCAGTCATTCTTTCAGCAAAAAATGCTTTATACCCCGCGCTTATTTTTGACTATTTCCTCTGGACACTGGCTTTAAGTTTGCTTTATCTTTTAAGTTCGCAAATAAATAATCAAAAGTTTAAAGAAAATTTATTTTTTACTATTGCTCTGGCCACCGCCATTTCCGGAATTTATGGCGCATTCCAACATTTTGGTTTTGATTTTGTTCCTTGGACAAAAAAATGGGATGCCCGTCCAGGCTCAACTTTTGGCAACCCAAACTTTGCCGCAGGATGGTGGATCCTCACAGCCCCTATTTTTCTTGCGCTCTCTCTGAAACAAATGCAAGAAAAACGCTCTTACTTATTCTTTAGCCTAACAGCCTTGATAGGTCTGTTAAATCTTTATTGGAGTAGAACCAAAGGCGCGTCCTTAGCTCTAGTCTTATCCCTTATTTTTGGAATTGGATTCTATCTCTATTATGTTAAAAAAGAAAAAAATAAATTTTTAATGCCTGCCTATTTTTTAATTTGCATTCTAATCTTATCCGGACTTAGCCTTTGGATAAGCCAAGAATGGAAAAAGCGCATGCAAGACCAATCGTTAAGAGAAAGAATCTTTAAATGGGAAACTGCCAAAGAGATTGTTAAAGCCAACCCTGTTTTTGGAGTGGGAGCTAACCACTTAAAAGTGCATTTTGCTCATTATCAGGCAGAAGTTAAAAAAAGAATGCGGATCCAACTAATCTCCACAAGCGAATCAAACGTGCATAATGAATTCCTACAAATTTGGGCAGAGCTTGGGATACTTGGACTCTTCTCCTTTCTCCTCATCTTTATCCAATGGTTTTGGAAAATGATTAAATCCTTAAATAATCAAAAAGAAAAACTGCTAGAAAATACAGGGCTTTTAACCAGTATTCTTTCATTTCTTTTTTATAGTCTTACTAACTTTCCTTTTCATCATGTTCCCACTGCCTGTCTATCCTTTTTTATTCTAGGAATAAGCGAATCTGCAATAAATGAACCGCCTTTAATCAAAACTGAAAAAACGATTTCCAAAAACATTTTTTTAAGAATAAGCGGAATCTTTTTATTTGGGCTGCTTTTTATTAAATGGATCCTGCCTGCTTTTAAAGCTGACCTTTTTCGCTTAAAAGCAGAGAATGCTTTTTTAAGCAAAGATTTTGAAACCGCAGTTCAATTTTATAAAAAAGCGATTCGCTTAGACTTTTATCATTCGGAAAGAACCGCCTACACCTTAGCTGAATCTTTAAGGGCCCAAGGCAAAATTAAAGAAGCTCTGGAAGCCTATCAAATCTCAGCGGCTTTAAGAAATTATGGAGAAGTTTACAATAATATTGGAAATTGCTATTATCTTTTGCACAATAAAAATGCGGCGATCGAAAATTGGAAAAAAGCTATCCAACTTGGCTTACCAGATGAAAATGCTCAAAAACAAGCAGAAGAAAACCTTAAAATTATCATTGAAAACAATTAAAAGCGCTGGTCCTGGAGGCCATTTTTCATGAACAAAATTCAATCAATAAAAGCGCGAGAAATTTTAGACTCAAGAGGAAACCCCACAGTAGAAGTGGAAGTGGCGGTGGAAAAAAACAAATTTGGCAGGGCTGCTGTGCCCTCTGGAGCCTCTACTGGAGAGCATGAAGCAGTGGAATTAAGAGATGGAGACAAAACGCGTTTTAATGGGAAAGGGGTCACAAAAGCTGTAGCAAACATTCATCAAAAAATCGCTCCGGAATTAGTTGGAATGGATGTATCCCAACAAATAGAAATTGACCAAAAACTAAAAAATTTGGATGGCACTGCCAATAAAAGCTCTTTAGGAGCCAACGCAATTTTAGGAGTTTCTTTGGCTCTCATGCGAGCATCCGCTAAAAGCCAAGAGATACCACTTTATGAAGCGATTCGCAGAGCTTATCATTTAAATCATAAAACCTATGCGCTGCCTGTGCCCATGATGAATATCTTAAATGGAGGGGCTCACGCAGACAACAATGTGGACCTGCAGGAATTTATGATCATGCCTCTAGGATCAAAAAATTTTGCGGAAGCTTTGCGCTGGGGTTCAGAAATTTTTCATCAATTAAAAACCGTTCTGCATAAAAGAAAATTAAATACTGCGGTAGGGGATGAGGGCGGCTTTGCTCCAGACCTAAAATCAAATGAAGAAGCAGTGGAAGCTATTTTAGAAGCAGTTCGTCTTGCTGGATATAAAGCCGGCAGTGAAGTTGCCATTGCCTTAGATCCTGCAGCCAGCGAATTTTTTGAAAATAACAAATACCATTTAGAAGGAGAAACCAACGATCAAGTAAAAGATTCCCAGGCTATGGTCAAATTTTACGAAAACTGGACTAGTAAATATCCAATTGTTTCCATAGAAGATGGTGTAGCAGAAGATGACTGGGAGGGATGGAAAATTTTAACTGAAAGATTAGGCAAAAAAATACAACTGGTTGGGGATGATCTTTTCTGCACCAATACCGTGCGTTTATCTGAAGGCATCCGCAAAGGGATCGCTAATTCTATCCTGATTAAACTAAACCAAATTGGCACTTTAAGTGAAACTGTGGAAGCGATTACCATGGCTCAAAATGCGGGTTACACCACTATTATTTCTCACCGCTCAGGCGAAACCGAGGATACTTTTATTGCGGATCTGGCGGTTGCCACCAATGCGGGGCAGATTAAAACAGGCTCTGCCTCGAGATCTGAACGCATTGCCAAATATAACCAGCTTTTACGCATAGAAGAACAACTAGGCTCCAAAGCTGAATATCCAGGAAAACAAGCGCTTCTTTTTAACTAGCCCGAATCATTCATTTAGTTGTGAGAACCGAGATGAAAAAATGGCTGGATTTTTTATCGTCTTACACAATCTAAATGAATGTTTTAGGCTAGGTTAATCTTTTACTTGGATGAAGGAAATACCAGCTCGATGGAAATGGATCGCTCTTGGTTTAATTTTATCTATTCTTTTTCTATCCAGCGACTCCACCCGCTCCTATTGGAAAAAAAGAAGATATTACAGCCATTTAAAAAAACAGCTGGAAGAAATAAAAACCAAAAACAAAAATTTAAAGATTGAGATTGAACGTTTAAAAAATGACCCTAGTTTAATTGGGGAAGTTGCGCGCAAAGAACTAAGAATGAGCAAGCCCGGAGAAATTGAATATCGTTTTGTGATTGAACCATCCTCTAAAAATTAAATGTATCTTCTTCGCACTTTGAGGCTATCCAACGGAAATAAATTTTTAAAAAATTTTTTCTTTGGATGGCATATTTCATTCGACTAAAAAGATACAATCAATTTATATAGCCAATACTTCAAAATTAAGATTATGCCATGACACCTATAGAAACTATTGGAATGATTGCGGCAGTTGCCATGCCCTTTTGGAACATTCCTTTGATAATAAAAATTTGGAAAAGAAAATCCTCAGAAGATATTAGTTTAGTTTGGGTGATCGGGGTATGGGTTTGCATTTTACTGATGTTCCCTTCTGCCTTAACTTCTCAAGATTTAATTTTTAAAAGCTTTGGGATTGTCAACACGCTTCTATTTACCTGCGTTGTGATCGCAGTCGTCAAGTTTAGAAATCGTTAATTAAATCCCAACTCTTGAACCATCCTACCCACTATTATTTACGAATTCTACTCAATCAAGTTAAAATTGATTCAAGGCCCATAAAGCGTGTGTTTGAAGCATGGGGTCTGGATCTTCTTTAGCGATTTTTTCTAAATAAGGCACGGCTTCTTTAAATTTTTGATTGGCGCTCACAATACAGCTATTTCTCACTAAACCGCTTCTTTTTGCTCTTAAAATCGGCGAGCCTTCAAATCTTTTTTTGAATTTCTCTTCACTTTCTATTTGCAAAACTTCTAAAAGAGACAAGTAAGGGCTTGCTCCAGATTCTGGCAAAAATTCTTTCCATTGGGTTTCTTTAGAAAGCCCGGTATAAGGGCAAACATCCTGACAAATATCACAGCCAAAAATCCAGTCCCCAATACTTGGACGAAAATTTTCTGGTATTTCCCCCCTATATTCTATGGTCCAATAAGAGATACATTTGCGCGCATCCAAATTTCTAGAATTTACTAAAGCTCCTGTAGGACATTCCACTAAACATTCCTTGCAGGAACCGCACTCATCTTTTGTGCTTATAGAACTCAAAACTTTTATTTCATCGCTTTCAAGTTCTAAATTAGTAAGAACTTCGCATAAAAAAATAAATGAACCTAGTTTTCTACTAATGAGTAAAGTATTTTTTCCCACAAAACCTAATCCTCCGCGCCTGGCAAAAGACCTTTCTAAAAAAGGGCTGGAATCTACTAAAATTTTATAATGAAGTTCTCCCATAATATTTTCTTGCAAAAGTTTTACCCATGCCTCTAATCTTTTTTTTAAAACAATATGATAATCCTTGCCCCAGGCATATCTTGCCACTCTTCCAAACCCAAATCTAGGCTCCATTTTCTTTGCTCCAGAAAAAAAATTAACGCCAAAAGTAATAACGCTTTTAACATCTACTAAAAGATCCTGCGGCATCCACCTTCTGGGAATAACTCTGGACATATACGACAATTCCGCGGCATGCCCTTGTTCAACCCAACTTTTATACCTTTCCTCATCTAAAGGATCCGGATTTGCAGAGCTAATGGAAACTAGATCAAAACCAATTTGATAAGCTAACTTTTTTATCTCTTTTGTGGGCAGCATAAAAGTGATTTTTATTATAACATACTCGCTGAATTCAGGGAGTAAAAGCAACAGCGGAATTTAAGACATTTTCTTGGTCTGTTATTAAGCCGAATATTATAAAATGATTTTATGCAACTGATTGAACATTATCTATCTCTGCAAGGAGAAGGGCTGCGTACAGGAAAATTAACCTATTTTGTCCGTTTCGCTCGATGTAATTTACGCTGCAGTTGGTGTGACTCAACCTATACCTTTGGTAAAGGCAAACCTATTTCTTTTGAAGCAATTGCCCAAGCCATTAAAAAAAGCAAAGCCCACTATGTTTGCCTTACTGGGGGCGAACCTTTATTGCATACAAAAGATTGCATTGAACTCATCCGCCATTTTCCAAATCTGCATTTTGATGTTGAGACCAGCGGCTCTATTGCGATTCAGCCTGTACAGCTAAAGAATAGCTCTATCATCATGGATTGGAAACTGAACCACAGCAAAATGAGCCACAAGATGAAACAGGAAAACTTTAGCTGCCTGCGCAAAAATCAGGATCTGCTTAAATTTGTTACCGACGGCTCAAAGGAAGAACAAATGGAAATTTTAAAGATTGAGAAAAAAACAAGAAAATTTGGATTTTTAATTTCCCTGCAACCTGTGTTTGGAACCAATCCAGAAAAATGCGCTAACTGGCTCATCTCTTTAAAAAATCCCAGGTTTCAATTTAATCTCCAACTCCACAAAACAATCTGGTCTCCCACCCAAACCAGGGTTTAACCCGAAGATTGCATTAGAAAATGAGAACCGAGACGGAAAAGATAGTCATTTTTTCGAAACAAAAAAGTGAGAGAATACTTGAAAGTATTCACGAACTTTTTTGTGAAAAAAAATGGCTAGATTTTCTGTCGAATTCCATTTTCTAATGCAATCTTCGGGTTTAATTGTTGAAAAAAATGATGGATTCTGTTATAGTTTTCACACATTTAAATGTCTACGAATAAATCAAAAATAGGTAAAATCGAATGGTTGTTTGCAATTGCCATCTTAAGCTTAGTGGCAGCTGTCTCAATCAATTGGGCCATGAAAGGAGCAATCCATTACAAAAAAGATATTGCGGTTCCGGATCTTGTGGGAAAATCATTAACTGAAGCCTTAGAGATTCTTTCCAGCTCTAATCTTGGTTTAAAAAAAGAGGGAGCGGAATTTAATGAAGCAGTTCCTCAAGGCACTATTTTACGTCAACAGCCTCCCAGCGGACTGACCGTAAGAGAGGGTAAAATTATACAAGTCATGGTTTCACAAGGCGGACAAACCATAACCATTCCAAACCTTGTAGGCCAATCCTTAAGAGCAGCGGAAATTTCCTTAAGAACAAATTTTCTTTCTCTAGGAGAAATCAATTCAAGACCTTCTTTAAAATTTCAAAAAGATACGATTGTGGAACAACAACCTGAGGCAGGGGCTAAGACCACAAAAAATAGTCTGGTGCATATTACGCTTTCCAATGGACCGCCAAGCAATGGCACGATCTTAATGCCAGATTTTATTGGCAAAAAGTGGGAGGATGTTCAAATTTGGGCAGAAAAATTATCCATAGAAACAGAACGGAACCAGGATCCTTCTAGCTCCATGGGACGAGATACGATTGTAAACCAAGAACCTATTCCAGACACACAACTCTCCTCTGACGCAAAAGTAAAATTTACAGTGGCAACCCGATAATGGATTCTAAAATTTTAATAGCTCCCTCTATCCTTTCTGCTGACTTTACCTGCTTAGGGAAAGAAATTAAAAGCGTGGAAAAAGCAGGCGCGGACTGGATTCATGTGGATGTGATGGACGGTCATTTTGTGCCTAACTTAACTCTAGGCCCTGTGGTCTTGCATTGGATTCGGAAAGTAACCTCGCTTGTTTTAGACGTGCATCTGATGATTGATCAGCCTGAAAAATATGTTGAACCCTTTGCTAAAGCCGGGGCAGATAGCATCACTTTTCATTGCGAAGCGCCTTCTAATCCTAGAGAAGTAATAACCTTAATTAGAAAATACGGCAAAAATGTAGGAGTTTCCTTGCGGCCAAAAACGCCTCTTTCCGCAATTGCTTCCTACTTACATAAAGTAGATTTAGTCTTAATCATGACGGTGGAACCAGGTTTTGGCGGCCAAAAATTTATGCCAGAAATGCTCCCTAAAATAAAAGAGCTAAAATCTTTTATAAAAGAAAAAAATCTTTCTTGTAAAATTGAAGTGGATGGTGGAATTAACAAAGAAACAGGGATTTTAACAGTAAAAGAGGGGGCGGATATCCTAGTTGCAGGCAATTCCATTTTCAGCCAAAAGAGCCGCAGCAACGCGCTTAAAAAAATCCGATCGTCGGTTGACAAAAACGGGTAAAATAAGTTATTATTGTTGTTTCCGTTTGGATTAAAAACCAAAAAGAAATTTATTAAAAATTCATTTATAAATTAAAATGTCTGTACGATTACGCTTAAAAAGAGTTGGGATGACTAAACAGCCCGCTTATCGCCTTGTAGCAGTGGACCGTAGAACTGCGCGCGATGGAGCAGAGCTGGAAATTTTAGGAACCTACAACCCTAAGGACAAAGAAAACCGTTTAATCATAAAAGAAGAAAGGATTAAATATTGGATTTCTTGCGGTGCCGAACCTTCAGAGACTGTAAAATCTCTTTTAAAACGACATTCTAAAGTGTCAGCGCCTGCCCCAGTAGCTCTAAACAACGAAAAATCGTAAGCATTTTTTCTCTTAATAGCATGAATCATTTAAAAATTGAACTCCTTACTTTATTCCCTAAAATGTTTGAGGGCCCGTTCCAAGAGAGCCTCATTGAAAAAGCTCAAACCAAAGGGCTGATCCAAATTACAATTCACAACTTAAGAGATTTTTCTGAAGATAAACATCACCAGGTGGACGACAAACCATTTGGCGGCGGAGCTGGCATGGTATTAAAGCTTGAGCCGGTTTTTAACGCTCTAAAAACTCTTGGAGCACTATCTAGCGACGGGGATAAAATAAAGGAAAGCAATTCTCCATGGGTTGTTTATCTTTCACCTCAAGGTGAAAATTTTAGCCAAAAAAAGGCTTTAGAACTTTCCAATAAAACACGCTTAATTTTAATTTGCGGCCATTATGAAGGTATGGACGAAAGAGCCATGGATTGGATAGATGAAGAAATTTCTATTGGCGATTATGTTCTAACCGGCGGTGAGATTCCCGCCATGGTATTAACAGACGCTATTGCCAGACTTATTCCCGGGGTAGTTAAAGAATGGGATTCTATCGTGCATGATTCTTTTTTTAGTTCCAAGCTGGATTATTCCCATTATACCCGGCCTCAAAAATTTTTAGAAAAAGAGGTTCCAGAAGTTTTAATCTCCGGCAACCACCAGGAAATAGATGAATGGAGAAAAAAAGATTCTCTTTCAAAAACTTTAAAAAAAAGGCCTGATCTCCTAGATCAAAATTACTCTAATGAACCTGCATAAAATTTTAAACACAGTAGAATCGCTTTATTACATTAAAACAGAAATTCCCCATTTTCGTCCGGGAGACACGATCAAAGTACATGTAAAAGTAGTGGAAGGCGAATCAGAAAGAATTCAGCCTTTTGAAGGGGTTGTGCTCTATCGCAGAGGATCTGGTTTGTCGGAAACCTATTGCGTGAGAAAAGTTTCCTTTGGCGTAGGCATAGAACGCACCTTTCCGATGCACTCCCCTAGAATAGTTAAAATAGAACTGCTGCGATCCGGCAAAGCCAGACGCGCGCGCCTCTATTATTTAAGAAAACTTTCTGGTAAAGCTGCCCGGCTTACAGAAAAAGAAACAGGAACAAATGAATCTGGCTCCAACTCTATAAAAACCACTCAAGAAAAAAAATCTAAAACAGAAAAAAAAGATAGCCCTGAACCTGCCCTCTCCCTCTAGCCTAAACAGATGCTTAGAAAGTCATTTCTAATGCGAAAGCGCTTTCTAAACGTAAACTAAATAATTCCTTATGGAAAGAGGAAAACCCCTCTTTACTTTTGATAAAAAATTAGCAAACCTTAGTAAAAATCTTTCTAAAAAATCCTGCATTATTGGCATTGATGAAGTTGGCCGCGGCCCTTGGGCCGGGCCTGTAGTAGCTTCTGCTATTTGCTTGTCGCCAGACTTTTTCCATCCCAAACTAAATGATTCTAAAAAATGCAGCCCTAAACTGCGTTTAGAGCTCTATCATCATCTTCAAAAAAAAGCGCGTTGGGGGCTGGGAGTGTGCGAGGTGGAAGTAATTGATTCCATTAACATCCTTCAGGCAACTTATCGGGCCATGAGAGCTGCTTTAGAAAAATTATTATTAAAACATCCGGAAATCAAACCGGATTTAATTCTTGTAGATGGACGTTCTATTCCAAATTTTAAATTTCGACAAAAAGCGATTGTAAAAGGGGACTCAAAAAGCGCGGCAATAGCCTCGGCCAGCATTATCGCAAAAGTGGAAAGAGACAAAATGATGGAATCTTTGGACAAACTCTATCCGCAATATGGTTTTGCCAGACATAAAGGTTATGGCACAAAAATCCATCAGGAAAATTTAGAAAAATATGGCCCTTGCCCAATCCATAGAAAAAGTTTTGCGCCTGTAGGCAAACTGCTCCTCTCCTCATGATGATAAAAAAAACAACGCGCCAAATTGGCCAGGAAAAAGAAAAAGAGGCGTTACATTTTTTTGAAGAAAAAGGCTGGAAACTGATCGCTAAAAATGTGCTTTACCGCACAGGAGAAATTGATCTTATCTTAAAAGATCAAGAAAATACGATCATCTTTGTAGAAGTAAAATATCGTTCCAGCTTATCCCACGGAGTTCCTCAGCTAACTGTTCTTCCCTATAAACAAAACCGCCTAATTAAAAGCGCTCTTACCTTTATTAAAAAAAACAAACTCCAAGGCCATGATTTTCGCTTTGATGTGCTTGCCCTATTTCCCGCAGGAATAGAACATATTCCCAACGCATTCTCTTCCGCAAAATATAGTATTTAATATCAGTGTAAGGAAGAGTGATAAAGAAATCCCTCAAAGAGGAGTTCTAAAATATTTATTTAAATGAATGGGTTTAAGAATATTCTATCCGCTTCGGTTTATGGAATTAACGGCCACCTAGTGCATGTGGAGGTGGATATCTCAAGCGGCTTGCCTCATCTGTCCATTATTGGACTGCCAGATGCAACTGTAAGAGAAGCCAGGGATCGGGTGATTTCTGCAATAAAAAATTCTGGGTACCAGTTCCCTACCAAAAAAATTATTGTGAATTTAGCCCCGGCAGAAATAAGAAAAGAAGGCTCTGCATTTGATTTGCCAATCGCTATCGGCATCCTAGCTGCCTCTGGGCAAATTAAAACAAAATCATTAGAAGAATGGTGCTTTATCGGAGAGTTAGCCTTAGATGGTCAATTAAGAGCTGTCAGAGGTATTCTGCCCATTGCAATGGAACTATCTGCTCAAAAAATAAAAAAATTGATTCTTCCATTTTCTAATTTAAAAGAAGCTGCAATTGTGCAAAGCATAGATTCTATAGGAATCCATTCCTTAAAAGAACTCATTCAGCTTTTGGAACAGGAATTCATTCCTCTTTCTAAAGAGCCTCTTCATTTTTCTCCTTATCAAGAAGATCCATTAAATTCTCTAGATTTCGCAGATGTTAAAGGCCAAAAATTTGCTAAAAGAGCTTTAGAAATTACAGCTGCCGGAGCTCATAACCTGCTTTTGATCGGCCCTCCGGGCTCTGGAAAAACCATGCTCTCCAAAAGGATCGTAACAATTCTACCCCCTTTAAGTTTAGAGGAAGCGATAGAAACCACAAAAATTCATTCAGTCATAGGATTATTTTCTTCAAAAAAAGGGCTCATGAGAATGCGCCCATTTAGAAATCCTCATCACACCATCTCAGATATCGCTTTAATTGGAGGAGGACAAAATCCAAAACCAGGAGAAATCTCTTTAGCCCATAATGGGGTTTTGTTTTTGGATGAACTGCCGGAATTTGAGCGCCATGTACTGGAAGTCTTAAGGCAGCCTTTAGAATCAAGAGAAGTGGTCATTGCCCGCTCAAAAGATACGATTACCTACCCTGCAAATTTCATGTTGATCGCTGCCATGAACCCATGCCCTTGCGGCTTTCTAGGACACCCTTTGCATGAGTGCGTTTGCACTCCTTACCAAATACAAAAATATATGGCTAAAATCTCTGGGCCTCTCTTAGATAGGATAGATCTTTTTCTGGAAGTCCCCTGCTTAAAAATTGAAGAATATGAGGAAGAAAACACAGAACCCTCTCAAACAATTTGCAAAAGAGTGATGGCAGCTAAAGAACAACAAAAAAAACGGTTTCAAAAAGAAAATATCCACTCTAATGCTGAGATGAACGCAAAACAGATTAAAAAATTCTGCAAATGTACGCCGGAAGCTAAAAGTTTACTTAAAAACGCAACTGAAAAATTAAGGTTTTCTGCCAGAGCTTATGATAGAATATTAAAAGTTGCAAAAACCTTAAGCGACATGCTGAATCAAGAAGAAATAGAGGCAACTCATATTGCAGAAGCTTTGCAATATAGAAGCCTGGATCGAATAAATTATTTAAATTGACCACTCCCTATATAAAAATTTTTTTAACCCTTATTTTCTTCTCAGGCTGCGCTTATAATGTTACTGTTAAACATTACTCTACGCCTACTAAATTACCTCCAGACCAGATTTTCAGACCTTCCCGCACATTTTTAATCCTGCGAGTCCCACCCCTAGATGACCCAGAACAAAGCAGCTTTGGTAAAGCCTTGGATTTGATTGGATCTTTTTTACCCAAAAAAACAAAACAAAGATATGATCTGCCTTTATCTAGAGCTAATCTGGATCAAATTGCAGAGCATACTGCAAAAACGTTTCGTGATTCTGGAAATAAGGTAGTAGCCTTTCAAATTTCCTATAGTTCTCAGCCCCCGGTTTGGATGAACCAATTTACACCCACTAGCAGCCTTTGGATCAGCCCTTCTGATTTTGTTGTAAAACAGGAAGAATATGAAGTAACCACTAAAACAGAACAGGGAGAAAAAAAGGAAAAAAAATATAAGGTTAAAGTTGACTATGGCGTGTTTTGGTCTTTTTATGCAGAGCCAGAACATAAACTCTTAAGCGAAGGGAGCCTTGCAGGTTATGCGCCCATCCTAGAAGAAGAAAAAATGGCTCAAATCAATGACTTAGAGGAATATCTTAATCCTCAATTTTGGACCTTAGCTACAAAATTTTTGAATCCTTTAAAAGAAGAGATACTTCCTCACGAAGTCACTAAATACCGTCAAATTAGTAAAGGTAAAGAAAAATTAGAGCTTGCATATAAAAAAATAGAAAGTAACCAGTGGCAGGAAGCGCAGAGCTTATGGCAAGAACTTCTTAAAACTGATCCTAAAAACTGGGAAGCGCATTATAATTTAGGGGTTTCCTATGAAAGAGTTGCGGAATGGAATCAAGCAAAAAAAGAATATCTTCTTGCTGAGGAGCTTGCTCCAAATCCAAAGATAAGGAAAAAAATAGAAAAGATATTAATCGAGCTCAGCCGTTTAGTCAGCCCAGCCCAAAAAATTTCAAAATCTGAAAGCTATAACTTCTATAAACAAAAAATTGCTGTTTTACCTTTTGCCAATGAAAGCATTGACTTAACTGGCCATGAATATTTACGCTTAAAAATAGCGGATTCTCTTTCTCATGCAGGGTATAGTCTTATCCCAATCCCCACGATTGATGCAAAGCTAAAAGAAAAAGGGATTGAAGAAGGAGGACAACTTAACCTGCTTTCCCCTAAAGCAATTGCAAAACATCTGGGGGGCGATCTCCTGCTTTATGGGACATTAGAAGAGTTTAAAGTTATAAATGTTGGCATCTATTATAAAAGGCAGGTGCGTCTAGCAGTGCAACTTCTGGATAAAGAGGGAAAAACTCTCTGGAAAACCACTGCTCAAACTATCAATCAAAGCGGTATAAAGCCAGAAGCGGTTGCGGAATCCTTTTTAATCAATCTGGCTACCACTCAATTAGAAAAAATTGTGAAGACCTACCTTAAAGCAGAATCGGATGAAACTGCTCATCGGGCTTTAGAAACATTGCCAAAACCTGTGGGCCAAACGTTAAAATGAAAAAAATCAACCTAGCTATTTTTTTATGTCGCTAAATGTATGTTGTCTGGGAGGAATAGGAGCATCCAATATCCCAAACTGTTGCGCATAGTTTAGCCTCAATGGTTTTAAACTAAAAAATCCAAATTTTCGATTAATTTCATCCATTGTTGAATTTATCTTTTTCCTTTGCCTCATTGTTTCAAATAAAAATCCTTGAGAAGGCTCCCTAATCAGAGAAGAGACGCTAATGCCCAGAAGTCTTATGGGCTGTAAAAAAGGTTGAATTTTTTTTAAAATAGCAAAGCTGGTTGCAAAAATTTCATATCCATCATCGGTAGGCTCTTTTCTTTGAACCTGCCTTGTAAAAGTAGTGAAATCCTTATAACGCAGGGTCAAGACAACAGTTAACCCTTGATAACGCCCTTTCCTTAACCGCACCGCCACCTTCTCGCTTAAAAGCCTTAAAAAAGATTGTAAAATTTCCATGTCAGATGTGTCTTTTGGAAAAGTTGTAGAGTGTCCTATGGATTTTACAGTTTCCTGTTCTGTGCTTCTCCTTACTCGGCTTTCATCCTTGCCCTGCCCCATTCTTTTTAAAATATTTCCCCAGAATCCAAAATAATTCTGTAGTTTTCCTAACTCCATATCCCCTAAATCTTTGCAGCTCCTAATCCCAAGCTGGTTTAATTTTTGTTTTATCTTATCTCCAATGCCGCATAATTCATCCACAAGAGTTTCAGATAAAATTTTTTCTATTTCTTCCGGCAAAATAACTGTAAGACCATTTGGTTTCTTTTTTTCAGAAGCTAATTTTGCCAAAAGCTTATTTGGAGCCACTCCAATAGATGAAGAAAGACCCAAGACAGATTTTATTTTTTCCTGAACCATTTTTGCTAGGCCAACCCCATCCTTTGCAAAACATTTTAGGCTGTGCGTTACATCTAAAAAAGCTTCATCGCAGGAGAACATCTCCACCTGGTCCGTAAAAGATTCTAAAATATTCACTAACTTTCTAGTTGAATCCAAATATTTTTCAGAACTGCCTTCTACCACAATTGCTTGAGGACAAAATTTCTTGGCTTCATACAAATTCATCCCTGTTTTAACGCCGAACTTCCTGGCAGGGTAAGAAGCAGTCATCACTACAGAACGCCTGCGAGAATCTGCCACCACAAGCACTGGCTTTTCCCTTAAAAATGGATTTGCCTTTTGCTCAATAGAAGCGAAAAAAGCATCCATATCCACATGTAAAATAACTCGATTTTTCTGATTCTGGTTCATTGCTTTAACCTGAATATTTCCTAATCAAACCAACCACTTTACCCACAATCTCTGCTCCTTTTGCCAAAATAGGTTTGTATTTAGGATTTGCAGGAACTAAATAAAACTCTTTTCCTTTTTTCTTAAAATATTTTACTGTTGTTTCATCCCCATATCGGGCCACTACAATTTCTCCATTCTCTGCAAATTGCTGAATTTTTACAACTACAATATCTTTTTCAAAAATACCTGCCTCCTGCATGCTATCCCCCTTGACCTCCAAAGCAAAAACAGGACCTTTTGCCAAAGAAGAGTCCAGATCAATAAAGCGATCGTATTCTTCCAAAGCAAGCTGAGGCTCTCCTGCTGGAACCTGACCCAAAACCGGAATTCTAACAGCATTGGCAAACGGGGTTACCTCTTTTCTTAGTTCTATAGTTCTAAATTGACCTTTAGGACAGTGAAGGTATCCTTTTTTTTCAATCCTTTTAAGATGGTAATCAATGGTATTAGGGGATTTAAAGCCCACCTGCTCTGCTAATTCTCTTTGGGAAGGGGTGTAACCATTCTTTCTAATAAAAGAAAGAATGCCATTAAAAATCTTTTTTTCTTGTTCAGTTAAAGGTTCCATTAATTGTAAGTATATAGGACATTTGTCCTATTGTCAAATAAGAGCGATTTATTCTTTAATATTCATTGAGATATCTACGAACTTTAACCTCTCAAATTTAACATTTGAATATTGTATGATTGTAAATAGTTCATGCTGATAAAGTCATTTCTCTTATGAAAACTTTTTATCAGCACGAACTAAATATAAAATTTTCCAAAATAATGCAGGTCTTCTTTTTAACCCATAAGGTCTGTAAGGAGGAGGTTTTTATGGCTAAACAAAATAAGGTTCTCTTGTTTTCTCTACTTTATCTTTTCATTCTTTCTGTTTCTCCACTTTTAGCTGCAATGCCAAGAGCAGTGATTGATCTTATTGTTACGGAGGAAAAATCTGGAAAATATTTTCCAAATGTTAAAGTTTCCGGAACCTTTGAAGATGAATCTGGCGCCAAGAAAGATCTTGCAGAAAAAAATACGGATATTCGCGGCCAATATGAAGAGTTTGTAACAGTCAATGGTAAATTTATTCTTACAGTTTCAGCTCCAGGATATCAAACTGAAATTGTGGAAGGCCAAGTAAAAGGAACTGATGTTAAAGTTTCAAGGCGCATAAGAAATAAAATTACTTTAAAAAGAGCTGTTATAAAAAAAGAAGAGCCTAAAGAAACTCCTTTAATTCAAGAACAAAAGCCGCCTGCAATCACTCCTCAAACACAAACAGAATATAGTCCACAAATAGAAACTATTCCATATTCACCTCCCCCCATGACTTTAGGGGACATGACTGCTGAAACCGGATGGGACAAAAATCGAATTCATCGTCTTGCCTTAGAATCTCTTTTTGAAGGAGATATTCATTTTGGTTATGTTACACGCAAACTGTGCGAAGCCACTTTAACGCATCAGGAATCATTCTTAAAAGGTCTTTTAGAAATAGCAAAACAATATGTTTTAAGTAAAAACTTTTCGCAAGACTATCTGGAGATGCGCTCCAATTGGTTCGGCATAAAAGATAATGTGGAGGATGCTAAGGTTCCTTTATCCGTAAATGAGCTGATTAAAAAAAGATTGCAGTGGTTCTTAGATGAATCTCTAAGCGTAGATTTTAATGCTGAAACAACCAGCAAAGATTGTTGGGTAGTGTTTGTTAAAGAGGATTATGAAAAAAAGTCTAAGATCTGGAAAAAATGTTACCGGGCAGGACCGCGCCTTACAAAAATCGCAAGAGATTTCGCCACGGACTTGCTTAACACCTTAAAAAAATAAAATCTATGGCTACTATTGATATATCCATAGAAATAAAAAATGGCATGGTCCATTGGCCAGATAACCCACCTGTCTCCATTAAGCGGATCTTAGATTTAAAACGAAAAGATTCCTGCACACTCTCTTTAATCTCCATGGGTAGCCATACAGGAACTCATATGGATGCACCTGTCCATTTTTTAAAAAATGGACAGGGAATTGACAAAATGCCTTTAGATGCTGTGCTTGGCAAAGCGCGAGTAATTGAAATCAAAGATCCAGAAGCGATTAAGGTTAAAGAATTAATAAAATATAAAATTCGTTCGGGAGAACGGATTCTTTTTAAAACAAGAAATTCTAAACAATGTTGGAAAACTAACAGCTTCATAAAAAATTTTGTTTACATTAGTAAAGAAGCTGCCCAATTTTTAGGTAAACTAAAAGTAAAAACTGTTGGAATTGACTATCTTTCTGTCGGAGGATATGCAAAGAATGGGGTTGAAATCCATCGCACTCTAATCTCTTCAAAAATTTGGATTATTGAAGGATTAAATCTTTCCAAAGTAAAACCAGGGAGATATGATTTAATCTGCCTCCCTTTAAAAATTTTAGATGGAGATGGAAGCCCTGCCAGAGCAATCTTAAAAACAACCTCTTAGGAAAAACTTTGAGTTTAAAAAAATAAAACTCTATACATTCTTTGGATTATGATCGTAACTATAAAGTCTTAGAAGATTTAATCACTACGCTTATAAAGCTACTTCTTGCATTCAATCATAAAACAATATGCCTAAAATAATTGATGAGTGAATCAAAATCAGACTCTGATATTATTCAGGAAATTAGAAATGGAGAGATTCAATCCTTTGCTGAAATTATTAAAAAATATCAAAATAAGGTTTTAAACCTTTGTCATTCAATTGTAGGCGAGTCCCATGCTGAAGATGCTGCCCAGGAAATCTTCATAAAAGCTTATCAATCTCTTCCTAATCTTAAAATATCATCCTTTTTTTCTACCTGGCTTTATAGAATCGCTTACAACCACTGCCTCAACATCCTTTCTAAACAAAAAATAAATAATACTGTATCTTTAGATGCTCTAGATCAGGAAATAGAGGGAATTGATCCTACTTTTCCATCCAAATTAGAAACCGAAGAAGCAAAAGAGCTGATCCAAAAAGCTTTAGAACTTCTCCCCCCAGAGGCTCGAATGATTCTTACCCTTAGAGAAATGGAAGGTTTAAGCTATAAAGAACTCGCTCTATTACTTGAAATTCCTGTAGAGACCATCAAGGTTCGACTTTTTAGAGCAAGAAAATCACTGATCTTAGCCTTTAAAAAAATAGGCCTGTAACATTTCTCTTTTAATCTTGTCTAAATAAAGGAGATAAAAAATGAAACATGAAGAAATAGAAGAACTCCTATCTGCCTTTTATGATGATGAACTAGAACCCCTGCAAAAAAATCTAATAACCCACCATCTTCAATCTTGCCAGAACTGTCATTTAATCCTAGAATCTTGGAAAAAAATTAAACAAAGCGCTTTTTTACAGGTTCCACTTCAAATTAAGGAAAGTTTTGCAGAAAAAGTAATGGCTAGGATTGAAGAAAAACCTAATTCTGTTTCTTTCACTTTATTTAAACTTTCAGAAACTTTTACTTTTTCTGCCTTGAAAACCAGTTTTAATACTCATTGGAGGTCGCCAGACTTAAGGATTCAATGGAAAATTGCTTTAGCCTTATCTAGTTTGCTTTTTATCCTGCTTATTCCTTTGGAAAGAAACTCAGATATGCGGGAAGAACCTGACTCCAGCGAGATACTTCTAGGAAATATTGAAAACAACTCTTTGCAAGCTGAAAATTGGCTATTTTCTGAAAGCGAAGATCAAAAAGAAGATTTTATGGAAATGGTTTTTGAAAAGTACAATGAAAATATTTAGGAGGAAATTTTAATGAATCTTAAAAAAATTATTGTATCTTTCCTGATAGGCCTTCTGGCAGGAGCAGCTCTCTATAAATGGTCTGCTTATTACTGCGGATTTCATTGTCATGGCAAGTGGGGATGGGGAATGCATCGAGAATTTAAGACTGGTAAAATGCTGGAGAAATACACAAAAAAATTGAACTTAACTGATGACCAAAAACAAAAAATTGAAAAAATCTTAAATGATAACTTTCAACAATTTAAAGAGTTAAAAAGTAAAGCGCGTCCTCAATTTGAAGAGCTTAAATCCAAAACCCACTTAGAGATTAAAAAAATTCTAAGCCCTGAACAAACTGTTAAGTTTGAAAAAATGATAGAGGAACGAAAGAAAAAAAGGAAAAAGAGGTTTGAAACCCATTGATTTTACTTTACTTATTAATAACCGCAATGATTCCCGCTATTGCTTTTTCAGATGAAAAAGATTCAGATTCCATGAATCTAACTTGGGAACAGATTGTTCAAACTGCGGAAAAAAACAATCCAGACATTCTAGCTGCGCGCTCAAACATTAAATCGTCAGAAGCAAAAATTAAAATTAATCTTAGCGATTTTTTTCCACAGTTATCTGGAAATGCTTCCTATTCTAAGTCCAAAACTCAAAGCAACATAAGTGAAGAGGATACTTCTCTTGGTTTAACTGCCCAGCAATCCATTTTTTCAGGATTCTCCTCTAAAGGAAATGTGGATTCTGCCAAAGCTCTTTTTTTAAAAAGCAAAGCTAGCCTGTTAGAGACAGAATCGCGTGTATTGTACGAACTACGGTCTGCGTATATCAATGTCTTATATTCCCAAGAAAATAGTAAACTTCTTCAAAAAATTTTGGATCGTAAAGAGGATAACAAAAAATTAATTGAGCTGCGCTATCAGGGCGGGAGAGAAAATCGCGGATCTTTCTTACGAGCCCAAGCTCAAGCTAGTCAATCCCAATTTGAACTAAAGCAGGCAGAACGTAATTTGCGTGTGGCTAAAAAAACTTTAAGCCGCGCTATGGGAAAAGATTTAAACCCTTCTCAGAAAATTTTAGGATATTTTGAAGTTGAGATCCAAAACAACTCACCCGATTTTGAATTGTTAGCTAAACAAAACCCAACAGTTCGAAATAGTGAAGCTACTTTAATGAATGCTCAAAGCCTGCTGATTCAAGCCAGGTCCAATTTTTTTCCATCTTTGTCGCTTTCTGCCAGCGGAAAAAAGCAAGGTAAAAATTTAACACTGAATAATGATAGCTGGTCTATTGGAGGATCAATCTCTTACCCGTTTTTTGCCGGAGGGAGACATTATTATAATGTGCTTGAGGCTAAAGCAGAAATAGAGCAAGCTCTAGCCCAACTAGAAAGCCAGGAACAAAAAATTAAAATTGCTTTAGAAGATGCTTATGTAAAATTCGAGAATGCGCTAGAGCAGGTTAAAATTCAAAAACAATTTTTGGAAGCTGCCCAAGAGCGGGCAAAAATTGCCCGCTCACAATATAATAACGGCATGCTTTCTTATCAAGACTGGGACTTAATTGAAAATGACCTTACCCTTACGGAAAAACAAACTCTAGAATCCTTACAGAGAGCAGCGCTGGCTGAAGCTGCATGGTTTGAAACCCAAGGGAAAAGTTTACATTAAACCCAAATATATGAAAACTAAAAAAATCCTAAAAATAACTCTAATTCTAATTCTGATTGGAATTTGTTTGTTTTTCTGGAAAAAATTTAAGCGCAAAAATTTAAAAGAGAGATTTAAAACCATAGCTGTAGAAAAAGGAAATATTAAAATTACAGTGCAAGCTACTGGCACCCTGATGCCGCAAAATCGGCTGGAAATAAAACCACCTATTCCTGGAAGGATAGAGAACATCCGTGTTGAGGAAGGACAAACAGTTAAAAAAGGAGAGATTCTTGCCTGGATCAGCAGCACAGAAAGGGCCGCTCTCCTGGATGCAGCCCGCTCCAAAGGTGAAAAAGAACTTACCTACTGGAAGGATCTCTATAAGCCAACCCCATTAATATCTCCCATGGATGGAGTGATTATTGTGCGCAACATGCAGCCAGGCCAAAGCATTACAATTCAAGATGCTCCTCTTGTGTTATCGGACCGTCTAATTGTTAAAGCTCAGGTAGATGAAACGGATATTGGACAGTTGCTCCTTCAGCAAAAAGTAGAAATTATTTTAGATGCTTACCCAAATGTAAAGATTAAAGGCACAGTGAATCACATCGCCTATGAATCTAAAACCGTGAACAATGTGACGATGTACGAGGTGGAGGTATTGCCGGAAAAAATTCTAGATTTTATGCGCTCTGGCATGACTGCAAATCTTAAATTTACTATTCAAGAGAAAGAACATATTCTCATTATTCCACAGGAAGCTGTGAAAACCATGGATAACCAGACAACTGTGTTTGTTCCTTCTAAAGAAGAAAAAAATAAAAAAAACAGAATTCCAAAAACCATTGAAACTGGAATAACAGATGGAAAAAAAATTGAAATCCTTCAAGGTCTTTCTGAAGGCGAACCTGTCTTAGTTCCTGAAATAAGATTCCAAAACTTAAAATTAAAAAACAACGGGGTTAACCCATTTATGCCTGCAAGAAGAGGTTCAGGAAATAGAACAAGCGAAACAAAAAAATAATTTTTTAAAATTTCATTATGCTAATCGAAATAAAAGGAATTAAAAAAACATACCAGATGGGTGAGACCATGGTGCCAGCTCTTCGCAACATTAACTGTTCCATTGATTCAGGAGAATTTGTAGCGATTATGGGCCCTTCCGGATCAGGAAAATCCACGCTCATGCACATCCTGGGACTTCTGGACACCCCAGACTCTGGTTCCTACAGGTTAGCTGAACAGGAAATTTCAGGTTTAACTGAAGATGAACTCTCCCGATTGCGCGGAAAAATAATCGGATTTGTCTTTCAACAATTCAATCTCATTCCAAGAACATCCGCTTTAGAAAATGTTGCTCTGCCCTTGCTTTACACACAATCTAAAGATCATAAAACATTTCCAAAACATCTATTAGAACAGGTAGGACTTGAAGGAAGAATAAACCACAAGCCCAATGAACTCTCCGGAGGGCAGCAACAAAGAGTTGCCATTGCCAGAGCTCTTGTGAACCAGCCAAGAATCATTTTTGCAGATGAACCAACCGGCAATCTTGATTCAAAATCTCAAAATGAGATCATGCATATTTTTAAAAAACTAAATGAACAAGGACTGACTATTATTTTAGTGACTCATGAAGAAGAAGTAGCGGCTAATGCTAACAGGATCATTAAAATGCGAGATGGAATGATCCTCTCAGATGAAATCCGCTCAGAACTAGAAAAATTTAACACTGTCCGAACAATAACAAAACCCGCTATAAAAACCCTTGAGGCGCTCTTTCCACAAACAAAAAATAGTCCTTCCTATTCTCTTTTTGAAGCCTCTGAACATTTTAAACAGGCATGGCGCTCATTATCCATCAATAAAGTGCGCACAGGACTTTCCATGCTTGGAATCCTGATTGGGGTGGGAGCAGTGATCAGCATGCTCGCGTTAGGTCAAGGCGCAAAAGAAACCCTTGAAAAGCAGTTATCTTCCCTGGGGTCTAACCTTTTAGTTTTGCGGCCTGGTTCCATGAGAGCAAGAGGAGTTGCTTTACAAACCGGAGAAGTCACAAAATTTACTATCCAAGATGCTGAAGAAATTAAAAAAAATATTCCCATGGTAAAAGATGTCTCACCTTCAGTGACTGGGCGTGGCCAAATCGTAGTTGGAAATAAAAATTGGAACAGCCAAATTTTAGGCGCATCTCCTCAATACGCTTCCATGCGAGCATCCTCCCCTTATCTTGGCAGATTTTTTACTCATGATGAAGACCGCCAAAGGGCTCGCGTTGCAGTTTTAGGACAAACCATTGTTAGGGAACTTTTTTTAAACTCTAACCCTATTGGAGAAATGATTAAAATTAATAAAATTAATTTTCAGGTGATCGGTATCTTGCCGGAAAAAGGAGCCACTTCTTGGCGTGATCAAGATGACATTGTAGTGATCCCACTCAATACTGCAATGCGCCGGGTTTTAGGAAAAGATTTTGTGGATTCCATAGACATAGAGATCATGGATGCAAACAGCATGGAAGATTCCCAAGAACAAATTAAAAACCTAATCATTCAGAACCATCGGATCCCTGCTTCCCAACAAGAATCTTTTGAAATACGAAATTTAGCGGAAATCCAGGCTGCGCTTTCTGAAACCAGCAGAACCATGTCCTTGCTTTTAGGATCAATCGCTTTGATTTCTCTAATTGTAGGCGGGATTGGTATTATGAACATTATGCTGGTTTCTGTCACTGAGAGGACCCGAGAGATTGGCCTGCGTAAAGCTGTGGGAGCAAAACAGTTTGATATCCTTAGCCAATTTTTGATTGAAGCAGTGGTGGTCAGTTGTTTAGGAGGATTGGCAGGGATAGTATTAGGCGCTTCTATTTCCTTTACTATTACCCAGCTAGCAGGTTGGACCACAAATATATCCTTAGAATCAATACTAATCGCTCTGCTTTTTTCTTTAGGAGTCGGAATAGGATTTGGTCTTTGGCCAGCTAAAAAAGCAGCTTCTCTTAATCCTATTGACGCTTTGCGTTACGAATAAAAATCTATTGATCCTTTCTCCAAATAAAAAAATCAGAATTGCGCTTGTTTAGGGCGCAGCCATATTTAATCACCTAAAAAATCTCTGTAAGATTCTCCAAAACTTGACGACTAAGGGGTAGAAGCTGTATTGTAAAGGAGAATCTTTCATGAGCATAAGTGTCTTCATTTTATTTGCTGGACTCTTTTTATCTTATTCAAACGGAGCGAACGATAATTTTAAAGGAGTAGCGACTTTGTTTGGAAGCGGAGCTTCCAATTATAAACGCGCTCTCTATTGGGCAACGTTCACAACTTTCCTTGGATCTTTGGCTGCTTTATTTTTTTCAAAAGGGTTAGTTGCAGTTTTTAGTGGAAAGGGGTTGGTGCCAAACTTAAGTACAGAGATGCCCTTGTTTTTATTCTCTCTTGGTTTAGGGTCAGCGCTCACTATTTATCTCGCTACTGTGACAGGTTTCCCCATCTCTACAACTCATGCTCTTGTTGGCGGACTGATCGGCGCAGGCCTTGCAGTAGGACAAAACATTCAGATCGAAAAACTCTGGAACATTTATCTATTACCACTCCTATTTTCTCCTCTAATCTCTCTAATTCTAACTCGAGCTTTCTATCCTTTATTTCAATCTCTAAGAGAAGTGTGTGGCATCAATGGCCAAACCTGTTTTTGTATTAATGGTAAAGAAGAGATTGTGGAAGTAACACCAGGAGGAGCTGCAATATTAAAATCATCTGGTATTACTTTAACAATAGATCAGGTCTCTGTGTGCCAAACCCGCTACATGGGCACGCTTTTAGGTTTGAGAGCACAGACTGTTCTTGACCGGGTTCATTATCTCAGCGCAGGCGCAGTGAGCTTTGCCCGAGGACTGAATGACGCCCCTAAGATAGCGGCTTTGATGATTGGCGCTAAAATTTTTGGAATTAATAATGCCATCTTGTGGGTTGGGAGCCTTATGGTTTTGGGAGGATTACTCAATGCGCGCAAAGTAGCTCAAACCATGAGCAAAAAAATTACTCCGATGAACCACGGTCAAGGCTTTACAGCCAATTTAGTTTCTGCGATTCTTGTGACTACAGCATCATTTTTTAGTCTTCCTGTTTCAACCACGCATGTGACCTGCGGCGCGATTTTTGGAATTGGCATGGTAAGCCAGAAAGCTGATTGGAGGATGATTAGAAATATTTTAATCTCTTGGCTAATTACGCTGCCGGTTGCCGGAATATTATCGGCATCAATTTTATTATTACTGAAAAATTAGGGGAAAAATATGACCGAGCTTCAGCGACTGGAGGTGACGTCCCAAAGGGACTGTCCCTTCCTAATAAAAAATTTTTTAAGAGGAGGGACGAAGTCACACTCTCGTCCTTTAGGAAGGAATGGTTGTTCATTGATCTGTTTTAGGAGAAAACCATGACTGAAGAGATTAAAAATTCCACTATTTTTTATAAACCTAATTTAGAGACATGGGGAAAAAATGAGTTTCAGTTTTTTTTAGATGGCGATTCACCCAACTGGATCGCTGTAGATGAGAGAGGATCCCAGATTCTTCAATGGGTGAATGGGCAAAGGAACTTTGGTGAGATCCTGCGACTCTACAGCCAAACTCAAATGTTTGATTTTGCAAAATCCTGGCTCCATTGTCACACTTTTCTAAAAGAGGCATTGCAGCGAGGGATTATTTCTCTCCAACCTTTTGAAACATCCCCCTATCTAGGCAGAAGCCATTATCTTAAAACCGAAAAGCTAAAAGAATTTTGGATTCATTTAACTCAAACCTGCAACCTCGCCTGCACCCATTGTTTGGTTTCTTCCGGCCCCCAAGGAGAGAAAGGAATGAATACAGAATTTTATATCCGCGCCATTGACGAAACTAGCGGTTTAGGCGTTGAACGCTATTACTTTACCGGCGGGGAACCTTTCGCTCGTCCGGATATTTTTGAACTTATTCGATATACAACAGAAACAAAACAAAAAGAATTAATTATTCTAACGAATGCAACCCTTTTTACCAATGCGCGGATTGAACAGCTTAAAAAACTGAGTCGAGAAAAAGTGAAATTTCAGGTGAGCATAGATGGAACGACTGCTCTAACAAACAATGCTATCCGGGGAACAGGTGTTTTTGAAAAGGCATGTCAGGGACTACGCGCCTTAAGCGAACTTAGGTTTGAAACTTCTTTAACTGCCGTGGTCACAAAAAAGAATATAAAGGAACTAGAAAACTTGCCCAAGCTTGCCAAGGAACTGGGAGCCAAATCTATTCACCTCATGTGGCTCCATAAAAGAGGCCGAATTTTGGAATCTGCGGATTCTTCTTTTCCAACCACAGCGGAACTTTTGCATTTGGCAAAAAGTGTAAAGCTCTCCTCAGAAAATTTAGGAATTGTTTTTGATAATATGGAATCTCTTAAACTTCGTATAAACGGTCAACCTAATGTTAAATACGATTTAGGAATGATGGGTTGGGAAAGTTTGTGCCTCTATCTCAATGGGGAGCTCTATCCTTCTGCTGCAATGGCTGGTCACACGGATTTAACTCTTGGCGCTCTCAATGGCAAAACAATTCAAGAGCTTTGGCTTAAAAGCGATTTAGCGGATCGCATCCGCAATTTAAGCGTGATTCAAAAAGTTTCAACCCTGAAGAATCCTTTTCAGTTTCTAACAGGCGGCGGAGACATTGAACATAGTTATTTTTTCTCTGCCAATGGACAGCAAGGAAACTTTCTCGCGCCAGATCCTTATTACGAAATTTATGTTGAACTGATAAAAGAGATCATGCTAGATTTAGCAGTTCAAAAAAAAGAAACGATTAATCAAAAATCTGGGTTCAATGCTCCAGTTATTTTCCATTCCATGGGAGAAGATGCTATCACTTGCAGTGAAGATGCTTTAGGCTGGTTAAATTCAAACGAATTGCCAACAGTGCGCTTGCTCCATTCTAACTGCGTCCTTTCCTTTGATGTAGAAAAACCATATAAAGCGGTACAAAAATTTTATGGAAAAGCTGCTGAAAAACCGCAGGAAGAGCTTTGCTGCCCAATAAAATATGACGACCATGAGATCAGCCACATTCCACAAGAGGTGCTTGATCGTTTTTATGGGTGCGGCTCCCCCATTTCCCTTTCTCAAGTAAAAGAAGGAGAAACAACTCTGGATCTAGGTTCTGGCGCTGGCATAGACTGTTTTATAGCGGCAAAAAAAGTAGGCGCTTTGGGAAAAGTGATTGGCATTGACATGACAGATCAAATGCTTGAAGTTGCAAATCGCTGCAAAGAAACAGTAACAAAAAATCTTGGGTACGATGTAGTGGAATTTAAAAAAGGGTATCTGGAAAAAATTCCTGCGCCAGACCGATCTATAGACTTAGTCACTTCTAACTGCGTAATCAATTTATCCCCAAATAAAAAAAAGGTGTTTGCGGAAATTTGGCGCATCTTAAAAGATACCGGCCGTTTTGTGGTGGCAGATATAGTCTCTGACATATCTGTGCCAATTTCTCTGCAAGCTCACCAAGAGCTTTGGGGGGAGTGTATTTCCGGCTCTTTATCGGAAGATGAATTTCTCGCTCAGCTCCAAAAAGCGGGGTTCTACGGGATTTCGCTTCTAAAAAAAACATTCTGGAAAGAGGTGGAAGGCGTAAAGTTTTACTCCATCACAGTGCGCGGATTCAAATTTGAAAAAAAGGAAGGATGTAAATTTATAGGACAAAAAGCGATCTATCTTGGTCCCTACCAATCCATAATGGATGAAGAAGGTCACCTCTTCCCTCGTGGAGAAGCAGTAGAGATTTGCACAGATACCGCTGCCAAACTACAAGCAGAACCGTACATGAACCAATTTCATATTCTAGAGCCCAGAAATCAAACAAAAATTAAATTTGAAGTTAAAGAGAACAGTTCAAACTGTTGTGGTCCAAGCTGCTGCTGAAGGGACATTTTTGCATCATTATTCTTAAAAGGAATGCGCGTAGAATGATCTTGTGAGCTCAGGACTTGTGGAAGCGGGCCATATGGTAGACGCGCTTTTAGAAGAACTAGCGAATCAACTTAAAGAAAGTCAGGTAGAATTGGCGACTTTTACAAAGAATAACTGAGGATTTATCATGAAAGCGATTGCTATTTTTCCGGGAAAAATTGGGAGCGCTCATTTAAGGGAAATTCCTAAACCTAAAGTAGAAGATGCCGCCAACGGACGAGGAGTATTAGTAAAGGTCTTGCGGGTTGGAGTTGACGGAACGGACAAAGAAATAGACGCGGCTGAATATGGAACTGCTCCAAAAGGTTCTGATTTTCTTGTCACAGGACACGAAAGTTTTGGGATTGTGGAATCGGTTGGGAAAAATGTGAGCGAGTTTGTGCCGGGCGATTTTGTGGTGGCAACAGTGCGCAGACCCGGGAATAGTATTTATGACAGAATCGGAACCTACGACATGACTTTAGATGAAATTTACTATGAACGGGGAATTAATCTTTTACATGGATATCTCACGGAATATTATGTGGACGAACCAGAATATATTGTAAAAGTGCCGCAAGGATTAAAAGAAGTTGGAGTTCTGCTGGAACCCACCAGCGTGATAGAAAAAGGGATTGCTCAGGCCTACGAAATCCAAAGAAGGTTAAAAGTTTGGCAGCCAAAAAGAGCAGCTGTTTTGGGAGCAGGAACCATTGGTTTGTTGGCAACAATCGCGCTTCGCTTAAGAGGGATTGAAGTTTGCGCCTTTGCCAGAACCAAACCTCCGTATCTTAATTCCAATTTAGTCAAAAAAATTGGCGGCTGCTATCATAGCCTGCAAGAAATTTCCCTTACCGAATCTTCCAAAAATCATGGGCCTTTTGATCTGATTTTTGAAGCGACAGGTTTTGCTCCACTCGCTTTTGAGGCGATGAATGTTCTTGGAAAAAATGGAGTGTTAGTTCTTTCCAGTGTCACTGGAGGAGGGCGAAATATCCAAATTCCTGCGGACCAAATTAACCTTGGATTTGTTCTTGGAAACAAGGTAATGGTGGGAACAGTAAATGCCAACCGAGAATATTTTGAGATGGGCGTCAAAGATCTTTCTCAGGCGGAGCTTACCTGGCCCGGCTGGCTTAACAAACTCTTAACCCATCCTATTCAAGGATTAGAAAATTATAAACAGTTAATTGAAACGTTAAAGGGAAAAAAGGAAGCGATAAAAGTTTTTTGTGAGGTGGCGCCTCTACCATGAAAACCGAAGAAGAAAAAAGGCTAAAAGAGTCCCGAGATCAAACAGCCCACTGGAAACGATGGGGCCCATACGTTAGTGACAGGCAATGGGGCACGGTTAGAGAAGATTACAGCGCCCATGGAACGGCATGGGACTATTTTCCCCACGATCATGCACGTTCGCGAGCGTACCGATGGGGCGAAGATGGAATCTTTGGCATTTCGGATAATCACCAAAAACTTTGTTTCGCTTTAGCTTTGTGGAATGGGGAAGATCCTATTTTAAAAGAGAGATTCTTTGGACTCTCCGGAACCGAAGGGAATCATGGGGAAGACGTAAAAGAGTATTATTTCTATTTAGACAATACCCCCACCCATTCCTATATGAAAGCTCTCTACAAGTATCCCCAATCTGCGTTCCCCTATTCTTGGCTCGTACAAGAAAATAGAAAGCGAGGCCGCCAAAAACCTGAGTTTGAATTGTTGGGTACAGGTCTCTTTAATGAAGATCGGTACTTCGATGTCTCTGTAGAATATGCGAAGAGCTCTCCGGAAGAAATTTGTATTCGCATTCAGGTAACGAACCGTGGACCGGAAGAAAAAACAATACATCTGCTGCCAACACTTTGGTTCCGCAACACATGGTCGTGGAAAGAAAACTCAAACAAACCACTATTGAAAGCAGTGGGAACAAAAGCCAATGTTAAAGTGATTGAATCTGAACATCTCACCCTTGGCAAACGCTGGCTCTACTGCGAAGGAAATCCAGAACTCCTCTTTACAGAGAACGAAACAAACTTTAGCCGACTCTATGGAACACCTAACCCATCGCCCTATGTAAAGGACGGAATTAACGAAACTATCGTCCAAGGAAATAAGAACGCGGTCAACCCGGATCGCACAGGGACAAAAGCTTCCGCCTATTATTTAATCAATGTCGCGCCTCAAGGAACTAAGACGATACAACTCGTTTTAACTCCTCAAACAAAATCCCGTCCCTTTGGCGCCGCGTTTAAAAAAACTTTTGAACTGCGTCAAAGGGAAGCGGACGACTTTTATAAAAATCTTTGTCCCTATCCTATGATGGAAGATATGAAGAATGTTCAAAGACAAGCATTCGCAGGAATGCTTTGGACAAAACAATTCTATCATTATGTTCTGGAAGATTGGTTAAAGGGGGACCCAACTCAACCTGCTCCTGCGCCGCAACGTAAGAACGGCAGAAATGGGGATTGGAAACATCTTTATAGTGAAGATATTCTTTCCATGCCGGACAAATGGGAATACCCTTGGTTTGCTTCGTGGGACTTGGCGTTTCACCTTATTCCTTACGCCATGATTGATCCGGACTTCGCTAAACACCAACTCCAATTGCTTACGCGCGAATGGTACATGCACCCGAATGGGCAAATCCCCGCGTACGAGTGGGCCTTTGGCGATGTGAATCCCCCGGTTCATGCCTGGGCAGCATTACGAATCTATCGAATAGAAAAAAAGATGACAGGGAATTCCGACCGACAATTTCTGGAAAGAGTGTTCCAAAAGCTTCTGCTTAATTTTACATGGTGGGTCAATAAAAAAGATACCGAAGGAAAAAATATATTTGAAGGCGGATTCCTTGGGCTAGACAATATTGGAATATTTGATCGCAGCAAACCCCTTCCTAACGGAAGATTCATTGAGCAGTCGGATGGCACCAGTTGGATGGGCATGTATTGTTTAAATATGCTTCAAATTGCTTTAGAACTTGCAAAAGAAAATTCTTCCTATGAAGACATTGCCAGCAAGTTCTTTGAACATTTTCTTTATATTGCCGACGCCATGAACCATCGTGGAGGTGAAGAATTAGAACTTTGGGATGAGGAAGATGGTTTTTATTATGACGTTCTTCACTATAAAGGCGGACGCCACACTCCCATAAAAATTAGATCCATGGTAGGGCTTATCCCGCTTTTTGCAGTGGAAACTTTAGAGCCGGAAATCATCAATCGTTTTCCCGGATTCAAAAAGAGAATGGAATGGTTTATTAAAAATAGGCCCGACCTTGCGCGGAATATTGCCAGCATGGAAAAGCCCGGAATGGGCGAGCGCAGGCTTTTATCTATTGTAAACCAAGAAAAGTTGAAGCGTATCCTCGAAAAAATAGTAGATGAATCAAGATTCCTAGGAAAACATGGTGTGCGCGCCGTGTCTAAAATTCATCAGAATAACCCTTATGTTTTTAGCATGGATGGCTTTGAGGCGCGCATTGACTACGAACCTGCGGAGTCGTCTAGTGGGCTCTTTGGCGGCAACAGCAATTGGCGTGGACCCATTTGGTTTCCTCTAAACTTTTTATTGATAGAATCTCTTCAGAAATTTCATCACTATTTAGGAAACGAGTATAAAATTGAGTGCCCTTCGGGTTCAGGGAAACAGGCTACGCTTTGGGAAGTGGCCGCAGAAATTTCTCACCGCTTAATTGGTATATTCTTGAAGGATGAGTCTGGGGATAGACCTGTTTATGGGGATGTAGAAAAGTTTCAAAAGGATCCTCATTGGAAAGATCACATTTTATTCTACGAATATTTTCACGGCGACAATGGCTCTGGGATTGGAGCCAGCCACCAAACAGGCTGGACCGGCATCATCGCCAAACTTTTGCAACAGTGCGCAGAATACTGTGGTCAACACAAACCGCCCCGGCTGTTGAAGGAGTCAAAAATTGAAAACTAAATTTTTTATTTATGCTGTTGGGGTATTCCTAGCGGGATTCTTTGGGAATGAAAGAGTATATGCAGAATTTGTGATTGATCGTTTTTCTTCTCAAACCGAAAGTAACGGAATTCCCAAGGGTTGGGAAGAGCTTACATTTAAAAAAATCCCAAACCATACCCGATATACGGTAGTTCAAGAAGGAAACAATTTTGTTCTTCAAGCGGTAAGTAGAAACTCTTCTTCCGGAATCCTAAAAAAAGTACCTCTAAATCCGAAAGATTATCCCATTCTTAAATGGCAGTGGAAAGTGGAAAATATCTTAAGCAAAGCAGACGCAAAGAAAAAGTCCGGAGACGATTATCCTGCTCGAATTTATGTGGCGTTTAAATATGACCCAACCCAAGCGAGCCTGTTAGAAAAAGCAAAATATGGGACGGTGAAAAAACTTTACGGAGAATATCCTCCTCAAGGAGCTTTAAACTACATTTGGGATAACCGGCTTCCTGTTGGAACCGCTCTGGATAACGCCTACACAGACCGGGCGAAAATGATCGTGGTAGAGAGCGGGCGAGACAAAATAGGACAGTGGGTTTCCGAAGAAAAAAATATTTATGAAGATTACAAAAGGATATTCGGTTCCGAACCCCCGGAAATAGAATTTATTGCCGTTATGAGCGATACCGATAACACGGAAGATTTCGCTGTGGCTTACTTTGATAACATTGTTTTGGAGAATAAATGAAAAATAAATTAAATTCCACACTTAAAGGGATCATTGTTTTTAGCGCAATAGCTCTTTTAATTGTTGCCGCAAATAAATTCAATGTTCAAGAGCTTTTAAAAAATTCTTTAGACAAAATTCAAGAGCTTGGGATATTAGGAATAGGACTCTTTATTCTCATTTATCTTCTAGCTTGCGTTTTGTTTCTCCCGGGTTCTATTTTAACTCTGGGAGCAGGAGCGATCTTTGGTGTCATCAAAGGTTCCGTTATTGTTTCTTTGAGTTCTACCCTTGGAGCCACTTGCACTTTTCTTATTGGAAGGTATCTTGTAAGACATTGGGTGGAATCTAAAATTGAAGGGAACCCAAAATTTAAAGCCGTGGACGAAGCTGTGGCAAAAGAGGGGTGGAAAATTGTGGGGCTCACCCGTCTATCTCCTATCTTTCCATTTAATCTGCTTAACTACGCCTATGGGGTAACCAAGGTAACGATACGGGATTATATTCTTGCATCCTGGATCGGCATGATGCCGGGAACGGTAATGTACGTTTATATCGGTTCTCTCGCAGGAGACATAGCCACACTTGGGTCAAGAGCAACCACCGGAGCCGTGAGTTCGGTACAGTGGACAATAAGAATTATAGGATTCATTGCCACAGTGCTTGTGACAGTTTATGTAACGCGAGTAGCCAAGAAAGCCCTCAATGAAAAAATTTCTTGAAAGATGGGAAATTAGTGACTGCCCCCCATTTCCTAAGGAGGAATTCGTTTATGCCATTAACTAAAGATATTGTAACCATCCCCCCCATGGACAAGCACAACCAAACCCTTGTTTCCAACGTGCATCCATCCAACTGGGAAAATCCAACCCCTACAGAAGTCTATAACTTAGTTGTGATTGGAGGAGGTACTGCCGGGCTGGTTACCGCGATTGGGGCAGCAGGTCTGGGAGCAAAGGTAGCCCTCATAGAAAAACATTTAATGGGCGGAGACTGCTTAAACGTGGGCTGCGTTCCTTCTAAGGCGATAATTCGTTCTTCCCGAGTAGTCGCAGAAATTCGTGAAGCCTCTTCCTATGGAGTCCGAGTTCCGGATGGGACCGAAGCTAACTTTGCAGCAGTCATGGAGCGGGTGCGTAAGCTCCGAGCTGGCATTAGCCACCACGACTCTGCGGAAAGATATAAAAATTTAGGTATAGATGTATTTCTTGGGGAAGCGCAATTTAAAACAAGTTATAGCGTTGAAGTAAACGGAAAAATTCTAAAATTTAAGAAGGCGGTTATTGCCACCGGAGCCAGAGCCGCTCACCCACCTATTCCGGGACTTCCAGAAGCGGGGTTTCTTACTAACGAAACTGTTTTCAATCTTACCTCTCTACCAAAAAGATTTCTCATTGTTGGCGCAGGTCCCATCGGCTGTGAGTTAGCCCAAGCATTTAGTCGTTTAGGATCCGAAGTCCATCTTTTTGAGGCGATGCATGGATTTCTTCCCAGAGAGGATCAGGATGCGGCAGGAATTTTAAAGAATGGTTTTGATAAAGAGAAAATCCATTCCCTTTGCTGCTGCAATATTTTAAAGGTAGAAAAGCGCGGGATGGAAAAGATTGTACATTTCACGGCGAAACACGAGGGGGAAAAACCTCAAGAAATTGCGGTAGATGAAATTTTGATTGGGGTAGGACGAATTCCTAATGTAACCGGTTTGAACCTTGAAACCGTCGGAGTAAAATATGATTCGAAGTCCGGAGTTCAAACGAACGATTATCTCCAAACGACCAACCCCAACATTTATGCCGCCGGTGACATCTGTCTTAAATATAAGTTTACTCACACTGCGGATGCAACAGCTCGCATTGTGATACAAAATGCTCTTTTCTTTAACAGTAAAAAAGTAAGTTCTCTAATTGTTCCCTGGTGCACTTACACAGACCCGGAAATCGCGCACGTTGGTCTCTATGAACAGGAAGCGAAAGAAAAGGGAATTGAAGTTGAAACTTTTACGCGTGAATTTAAAGAAGTGGACCGAGCGATCCTAGACGGAGAAACAGAAGGCTTTGTGAAAGTGCATGTAAAAAAAGGGACAGATACAATTCTGGGATCCACGATTGTTTCCCGCCACGCGGGAGACATGATTAGCGAAATCACTTTAGCGATGACCGCAAAAGTGGGGCTAGGAACCATTGCAAACGCAATTCATCCTTACCCAACACAAGCCGAAGCGATTAAACAGGTTGCAGATGCCTACAATCGTACCCGACTCACCCCAACCATTAAAAAAATAATTTCCAATTGGCTTGTCTGGAGAAGGTAGTGGTTCACACCTATTTTTCCTCAAAAGAATTTAATCGTTCCAAATCTTGAAGATCCTGATATCTTCCTGCAAGTTTTTTTAACTTGATCAGTAAATCTTTAGAAATGAAATAGGCTGGCTCACCAAAAAATTCTCCTAAGACTTTCTTTCCCCATGCTTCGTCAAATTCTACTCCTTCGAGGTAAGTCATCATTTCTATTTTAAATTCTCCACTCCCAATTTCAATTCTCTGTTTAGGCGCCATGATTGTTTCTATAGATAGTTTAGAACCTGAAAATTCCATAACAGCGTTGGAAACGCGTTGACCATTTTCATAAGATTGCCTAATCCAAAAATCCATATCCTTACTAGAACGAGCAAAATGTCCATGAAACATGGACGCGTGAGCGCCTATAATGAGATACTCTACTTCATGTTTATTCAAAACTTTTAAAAATACGGCGTAATCGTCTTGGAGAGGTAAATTTTCCATTCTAAAAAACGAGGAATCTAACCTTACTACGATCAATACGGATAGATTTAGGATCCATTTTCAATATTCCTACATAACTATTCCGCATAATAAAAGCCCACGATCTTAAAACATCAGAATAAGATTTTTCTTTCAAGTCCTGTGGAGCGTTCCAAGGCACTATTTTTATTTCAAAGCGACTATCCATAACCATTCTCCTTCCGCTTTAAATAGATTACATAAATCATTATAACATGAGAACTTAAGAACTTGCGATCAAAAATTTACAAAAAATTTGAAAGAAGGGTTTTGCTAGATTACAATTTTCATAAAATCTGTTTACTATGATTATACTTGTTTACCAAAAATCCTGACTTTCGCAAAACTGGGATAAATTGTTAGTGCAATGTGCAAATTGCATTGATAAATCAATGGGACATATCTATCTAATATTTTGATTTACGCAGATGCAATTTGATCTGAGATTTTTTTTCTTGAGAAAGGTTTATGTTAGAGACTAAACTGACTGTATGATCTGCCCAGCCTTTAAGGACTCGGCGCAAAAAATCAAGTTGCCTCATGTAAGTTGGGCAGACTTTACACATGGCAAGATGGATTTTAAGAGAAACTTTTTCCCAAAAAGGAATGGCATGATCCATTGATTCTGAGATCAATTTAGAAGCTTCTTCACAAGAGATCATTCTTAAACTCATATTTTTCTACTTATTAAACCAATTCTTTTCTAAACAACTTTTAAGGCGGTTGCGAATCCGATAAAGCATGACCCATAGATTGGTCGTTGTGACATTAAAAATCTTACAAAGCTCGTCGCTTTCCACTTCGCTGATCTCGCGCATGAGGAAAAGTTGCTTTGCCTTTTCCGGCAGATGATCTAAACAATTTTGAAGAGTTTCTCTAAAGCTAAGTTCCTCTACAATCTTTTCTGGAGAAAGTTCCCATTCTTTCACTAAAATTTTTTGAGGTCGTGGACCACTTGACTCCTCATCCGCATTTAAACAAGCAAAACTTGTCTCTTCCAAAGAAATTGTTTTCTTTTGAGATCTAAAATGATCCATGATCTTGTGCTTTAAAATTCCAATGAGCCATGTTTTTGGAGAGGATTGGTTACGAAAGGAATCTATAGATTTTAGCGCAGCAACAAATGTGTCCTGCACAAGATCCTCTGCAATAGTAGAATTTTGAACACGAACTAATGCAAAGCGATACAAAACATCTGAATGGTCGTCAACCCAAAGGTCAAAAAGCGCATTTTGTCCGTTATTATCTATTGAATCAGATTGTTTTTGTTCTTCGCCTTCACTCTGTTTCATGCTATGATTATACTTGTTTACCAAAAAAATATCTGTAAGGAGGAGGAATCATGTCCAAACAGAATGCCCCATACGTTATTCAGGAACAACCAGGGAAAAAAGCATGGTGTGCCTGCGGAGAATCGGAAATGCAACCCTACTGCGATGGTTCCCATGCAAGAAAAAATACAGGAAAAAAGCCTATAGTCGTTGAGATCACCGAAGCTAAAACAGTTGCATGGTGCGGCTGTAAAGAGTCAGGCAATAAACCATACTGTGATGGTACGCATGCTAAGCTAAAATAGGAAAGGAATCAAATCTTGTCTGAGCTAAGACAAAACTTATGCAGCAAAGAATGGGTGGTGATCGCTCCCAAAAGGAGAGAAAAGCCTAATGCTCTAAAAACAAAAATAAAGTCAGTCCCTCTTTCCACTGAATCTTATAGTTCAAAGTGCCCATTTTGTCCAAATAATGAGAAACTGTTCCCATTAGAGGAAAAGATGAGGATTCAGAATTCGAACGGGGAGTGGGTGACGAGAGTCATAGAAAATAAATATAAAATTCTGGACTCCTATGATTCTTGTCCAACTGTCACACAGCCTTTTGATAAAGAAGGAATCTACCAGAAATTAAAAGGGTGCGGCAGCCACGAACTTGTGATAGATTCTAACCGTCATGACAAAAATATTTTGAACATGTCTCCTATAGAGATACGAAATATTCTTGAAGCTGCATTACAAAGGGCAGTTGCGCTTAAAAAAAATCCAAATAACCTCATCACCCTCATCTTTAAAAATTACGGAGCGATGTCTGGACAAACCCAACTTCATTCTCATACCCAAATTGTAGGAAGTAGGGTTGTGCCTTCCTATATTCGAACGCTCCTCCATGAAGCAGAAAAACATTTTGATTCATTTGGCAGCTGTGTTTTTTGCGATATGATTGTCTATGAAATAGGCGAGGGGGTACGCTTAATTACTCAAAACGAAAATTATGTTTCTTTTGTCCCTTTTGCCGCTGGTACAGAACATGAAACTTGGATCTTACCTAAATTTCATGCTGCTGGCTTAGAAGAGATCGTAGAAAAAAAATTGGAGGATCTTGCGAAAATTCTACAATCTATCTTTCAACGATTTCATCAGAAGATCGAAAACCCAGATTTTAATTTTGTCATCCGATCTGCGCCTTATCCTTTATCTAACGTTCCCTACTACCATTGGCACATCCAACTCCTTCCCCGCACAAAAATCATAGGCGGATTTGAGGTTGGAACAAGAATCCAAGTGAACACGATCCTCCCGGAAGATTCAGCCAAGCTGTTGCGGGAATGCTCTCATTTCTAGTTCTAAAAAGTTATCCAACATTTTGCCTTCCTAAAAAACTTATCCGACCTTTTGTGAAAAATTTTATAAAATAAGTCTTGACTCTATACCATAGTATAGGGTTTATACTTTAACTGGCGCTATCCTACTTTTATGAATGAACTAACCATTGGACAAATTGCAAAAAAGGCTGACGTAAACGTTCAAACGATCTATTTCTATGAACGTAAGAACTTAGTAACGCCCGTGAAACGAAGGGATACGGCTATTTCTCATTCTGGTTATAGGATTTATAGTGAAGCAGAGGTTCAAAAAATCCGGTTTATTAAAAACGCGCAAGAGCTTGGATTTAGCCTAAAAGAAATTTCCGAATTACTTCACTTGCGTATTTCTACAAAAGCTCAGTGTGGTCTGGTTCAGTTAAAAGCTGAAAAAAAACTTAAAAGCATTGAGGAAAAATTGAAATCTTTAAGTCAGTTAAAAAAAGTTCTAGGAAATTTACTGAATGTTTGCAGGAATCGTAAAACTACAGATGCTTGTCCTATTTTAAAAAGTTTACAAAAAAGGAGGTGAAATAAAATGAAACAGATCATGATAGTTCTGGGATTGCTAACCTTAGTAAGCGGAGGGATTTGGGCATATTCCACTTTAGGTAATGTTTGCTGCGGCAACCCTTCAGCGCTGTGCTGCCCTTTAAAATAAGGAAGTTTTCTAAAATGAAAAAAATATTTCTTGCAGCGGGAGCAGTTGTATCCTCAGCTCTGGCGTCGGTCTGTTGTCTAGGACCTATCGTTCTTTTAGGCTTAGGAGTGGGGGGTGTTGGTTTTGCGGCTGTGTTAGCAAAATATCGTCCTCTCTTTTTAGGTTTGACTTCAATTCTTTTAGGGATTGCATTCTATCTAACCTATAGAAAAAGAGAAGTTGCTTGCGAAGATGGCAGCTGTGAACTTCAATCAGGAAGTAAACCTATGAAGAGGGCTTTATGGATTGTTACAGTTGCAGCGCTTGGATTCGCTACGTTCCCCAACTGGTCCACTTTTGCTTTGAAAAGAGCTCCTCCGGTTGAGCAATCAAATATGGAAACTATTCGATTATCCATTGCCGGCATGAGCTGTACCGCCTGCGCTGTGAGCATACAGAAGTCCCTCAAGAAAGTGCCGGGCGTGGAGATTGCATCCGTAGATTTCGAAAAGTCCGAAGCTGTGGTTCAAATTCACCCGGGAAAAATCGAAAATGATGCGTTGATTCGAGCTGTTCAAACAGCCGGCAGCTATACAGCAAAAATAAAAGAGAATTAAGGAGAAACTCTATGTCTCAACCCATTCAGTCTCATGAAGAATGCTGCAAGATATCAACCACTTTATGCCCCTGCCCAGTCTGCGGGAATATGGGAAGGAGAGTGACGCCTCGAACTCTAGACAACCATGTGCCAAGCCCTTTGAGAGAATCAATAGGAGATGATGCCACTTTCTGTACGAATCCTGACTGCAAAGTTGTTTATTGCAATCCCAAAAAGATGGTGGTTCTAAGGGGCGAAACCAAATTCCCTGTAACCATTAAGGACTCTGGAGATGATGTGTACGTCTGCTACTGTTTCCAACATAAACGCAGAGATCTGCGGCGGGATCTTAAAGAAAAAGGAACCACAGATATTCCAGATAGAATCCGAAAGTGCGTTAAAGAGGGTATGTGCGATTGCGAACGTAAAAATCCACAGGGAGCCTGCTGTTTAGGAAACATGACTAACGCCATTAAAAGCATCCAAGAGGGACGTTAGTTATTTAAGTGCAATTTTTAATAATTAAAAATCGTTTTATTTTCATAGGAGCTGTTTTTTTTGTAGGATTGTTCTGGAACTTATCTTCCAACAATCATGGAAATGGTAAAGACAATCCTGTGAAAACCAATACAGCAAACCTCCTCATTCACGAAAAAAGTCCATACCTTTTACAGCATGCCTATAACCCAGTGAATTGGTATCCTTGGGGAGAGGACGCGTTTAAAAAAGCAAGAAAAGAAAACAAACCTATTTTTCTCTCTATTGGCTATGCAACTTGCCACTGGTGTCATGTGATGGAAAAAGAATCTTTTTCAAATCCAGAGATCGCAGCTGTGATGAACGAACACTTTGTATCCATCAAGGTGGATCGTGAAGAAAGACCGGATGTGGACAAGATTTACATGACCGCAGCTCATGCCGCAGGATGGGGAGGCGGCTGGCCTTTATCCATGTGGCTTACTCCAGAATTAAAACCATTCTTTGGTGGCACCTACTTCCCTCCCAATGAGCGCTGGGGCAATCCAGGATTTAAACAAATCTTGCTCCGACTCTCTGAACTATGGAAGACAAAACAAAAAGATATAGCCTTAAATGCTGATCGCATGGAACAAGAATTAAAACAATATTCTCAGGTAGAGGGTAGATTTGGCGCGCTTGATACAGAATCTTTGGATAAAGGATTTGCTGCCTTTAAAGGAGACTTTGTGCCCTCTAAAGGTGGGTTTGGTGGAGCGCCGAAGTTTCCCATGCCAGTTAACCAAAACTTTCTATTGCGTACCTATGCAAGAAGCAAGGAGAAAAAAGCGTTAGAAATGATCACGCATACGCTGCATGAAATTTCAAAAGGAGGGATCTACGACCAGATCGGTGGAGGTTTTCATCGCTATTCCACTGATGAAAACTGGCATATTCCCCACTTTGAAAAGATGCTTTATGACAATGCGCAACTGACAATGAACTATCTTGAAGCCTATCAAATCACCAAAGAAAAAGAATTTGCCAGAATTGCCCGGGAAACTTTAGATTATATCTTGCGTGACATGACTCATAGAGAGGGAGGGTTTTATTCCGCAGAAGATGCGGATAGCCTGCCGACCGAGTTTCAGCGACAGGAGGCGTCGCAGACGCACTCAGCGAAGCAGTCCCCTTTGGGGGCTCGTCCTTTAGGAGGAAGTGCCGTCTCCAAAGATGTTATAGGCAAGCGGCCGACCGAGTTGAAAGGTAAAATTGAAGATACTAGCCATGAACATGGTTCCGAAGGCGCTTTCTATATCTGGGAAAAAAGAGAGATTATGGAAATTTTAGGAAAGGAATCTGGTGAAATCTTCAGCTACCGATATGGCGTAGAAGAGAATGGTAACGCCAAGTCCGATCCACAGGGTGAATTCATAAATAAAAACATTCTTTACCTTGCTCATTCTATTGGAGAAACAGCTAAAAAATTTGGAAAAAAAGAAGAGGAAATCCAAAAAGTTTTAGATGAATCTAGAGATAAACTTTTGTCCGTGCGTTCTAAACGTCCTAGACCACAACTGGATGATAAAATTCTAGTGGATTGGAACGGACTAATGATTTCAGCTTTTGCTAAAGCAGCTCAAGTGTTGGCTGACCCAGAATATCTAAAAGCTGCAGAGAAAGCCGCGCTTTTTCTAAAAAACCATCTCTATGATGATAAAGACAATCGTCTTTATCATCGCTGGAGGGAAGGAGATAGAAATATTCCTGCTTTATCCTTAGATTATGCGCTTTTAACCCAAGGAGTTATTGATCTCTACGAAACATCCCTAAATGTAGAATGGCTCATATGGGCAATTGAACTAACAGAAACAGAAATCAAACTTTTTTATGACAAAGAAAAAGGTGGATTCTTTATGACCAGTCCTGATCATGATAAGAACCTCCTTGTGCGAGCCATGGATGATACAGACAATGTTATTCCTTCAGAAAGTTCTGTGACTGCTCTTAATCTTTTGCGCTTGTCGCAATTTACTAGTCAAGAGGAGTATCGAAAAGCAGCAGAAAAAACCCTTATGCGATTTGGAGCCCAGATGAAACAACAACCCAGATCTCTCCCACAAATGTTAGTGGCCCTAGATTATGCGCTATCTAAACCAAAAGAAATTATTATAGCAGGCGATCCAAAATCAGCTGATACAATTAAAATGGTGCAGGAGGTTCATCGTCGATTTATTCCCAACAAGATCCTCATGGTTATAGATGAAGGAAAAAATCGTGAATCCCTAACTCATTTTTTACCATTTCTGGAAGGGATTAGACGTATTAAGGGGAAGTCCACAGCCTATGTCTGCATCAATTACGCCTGTGAGCTGCCAACCAATGATCTTCAAATATTGCAAAAAATATTGGATGAAAATCGCTAAAATTATGCCGCTCGAAGATCGCTTTTAGCCTCATATAAATCTATTGCATTTTGCAGGTTCATCCAAAATTCAGGGGTTGTTTTAAGTATTTTAGACAAAAGAATCGCAGTTTCTGCAGTAACGCCTCTCTTTCCATTAATGAGGGTATTAATCCGCTGAATTGGAATATTCATTCGCCTTGCTAACTCAAGCTGGCTCATTCCCATGGGTTTAAGGAACTCAATTAAAAGTATTTCACCGGGATGAGTGGGTCTTCTCTGTTTTGGAATCATGTCAATTCTCCTAATCGTGATAATCTAAAATTCTAACACCGTCGATATTGTTGTTCATCCATTTAAAGACAATTCGATATTGATCGTTGATTCGAATGCTATAGAATCCTTTCATGTTTCCCTTGAGGAGTTCGAGTCTGTTTCCCGGAGGAGCAAGCAAATCCTGTAAGGCATGCGCTGTATTAATCATATCAAGTTTTCTTGTAGCAACTTTCCAAAGCTGCAAAGGAATCCTTCTTGCCTCTTTAGAGTTGATTCCATGGTAGATATCTTCAGTTGTCTTGTCTCCAAAGCTCGTAATCACCGCTTAATGATAACACATTAACGTTATCTGTGCAAGTGTTAAAATAAAGAAGTTGATGAAGAGAATCCGCTTTAGGCTTGCTGCTTATAGAGCTGGGATATTTTTTGTTCTTCATCCTTAGAAGGCGGTTCCAGTGGAACTCCTTGGATGGTCAGACGATCTCCTATAATTTCCACTCCTCGTTCCCCCTTTAAGCCCTCTGCCCAGTCTCTTAACCCTGAATTCCTTGCCCCCATCTCTATTAAGCTTAAGCTCACTTCTTCACTAATATCTAGAACTTGCGGAATCAAAATCTTGATATTCCATTCTTGAGCCTCTTTTCCTAAAAGGTTTGTCCATACCATTGAACTCTTCTCTGTGGTAACAATCCTTAAGGAGAAAGATTCGATCATGGCTATTCTCTTTAACTCAATCACCGCTTCTTCCGCGCTTTCTAAAATAGCTATTCTCCCCCTTATGCCCAATGCTTTTTCTATCTCTCCAATGGCTGCGCCATTCTTATTCACAAAAAGATACTGAACTTTCTTAAATGGATGCTTCTTTTTCTCTTCTTCAATCTGCTGAATGGTTCTTAATTGCAGTAAACGATCGTTCTCAGTCTTTGCGCTCTTAAAATCTATCAGACAAATCTCTATCTGATTCACCTCTGCGCTCCAAAATTGAAAAACTTTATCTAGCGCAGAGGAATAAGAGAATTCGGTTTGCAATAGAAGTTCCTTAATCTTATCTGTTGAATCCCCCAAAGCTTGGGCTACTTGTACAATTCCTTGAAGGTTAGGATTGATTCCCCTTTCAATTCCAGCAAAAGTTTTTGAAACATTCGTAAGGTAATGAACGATTACGGAAGCAGCTAAGAGTAGAGGAAATGAAATCCAGAAGGGAACAGGAATAATTAGTTGGATAATACCTAAAAGCAAGTTGATGCGAGCGATCTTTTTTGCAGATTCAAGAAATTGTGGTGGAGCACGGGAATCAAAACGATTAGCGATCCATTCTTTGTGACCTTCCACAAATACGCGCACACTAGAAAAGAAAGAGACTTGCAGCGCTACTTGAAAATTGCTCCCTGTCAAAATATAAGTTAAAAGCCCGATAGACAACGCACTCAAGCCAAAAGAGATCACATCCTCTAACAACGCCCACTTCCGATTGTACTCCTCTAGGGTAAGATCAGGGAAGAAATGTTTTCTAAGCAACTTATATAACCATAACCAGTTGCCGCCACCAGAAAAGTCATCAGCGTGATTAGAAGGAAATTCTCCTAATATTTGTTGTATTCTGACCGACTCTACAAGGAATGCGGCATGTGGATAGCTATTTTTAATTTCGTCGCATATTTTTGAATAAAGATCATTTTGAGGGGTGTAAATATCAACAGAACTTACTCGCTGAGTCATCACTACATTATTGATCACATCAGCAAAAAATCTGGCTAGAATTCTCATCTCCCAAGATAAAAGGCGGGATGGAACATTAAATGAAAAAGTGTGAGTATTATCATTAGCGTGAATCAATATTGTTATTTTTTCATTTTGATCTGGAATCGCTGACTCTGTCAACCTTCTTCCCACATCCACTATGTTTCCAGACTTTTCTACAACGCTAATTGGAAGCGGGCTTCGCCTGCCATATTTTATCGCCTCATCAATCTCATGAATTTTGGTTTCTAAATCATTGAGACCATCTGGTCCCAATGTTCTAAACGACCACACGCCCAAATTTTCTGCTGGCTCAACATCTTTTAAATAATCATTCCCAACATAAACAATTTGACTGGGACTCACTCCAAGCGCTGCCAAGACCCTTTCATAAAAAATTGGTTCTGGTTTAGAGGCTTTTACCCGATCTCTGGTAATAAGAAGCGACGGATCAAAACATTCCTCAATGCCAATGATTTGCAATATTCTTTTAACCACCTCTTTGCCACTATTAGTTGCTATCGCTAAAGTATAACCCTGTTGTTTAAGATGGTCTAAGAACTCTTTTAGCTTTGGATTAGGCTTTATCAAATCGAACGGCATATGCTTCAGTTCTCCTATTTCTTTTCCTCCCCAACTGATGCTGAATTCAAGGGATAATTGGTTGCTGCTTACCGCGCCTTTGTTTGAAAGCTCATCACTTTTATTTTGGATTACCTCTCTGGCTGTTTCGATTGAGACATTATTTCTTTCAGCATAGGTTCGTACAAGCGCTTCCCTATACATAGCCTCGAACTCTGGAGCATGGTAAAGAGTTCCATCCAAATCAAATAAAATCAATTTAATTTTTTCATTGCTGCTGGAATGTGTGTCGGTTCTATCCTGAACTTGACCTTGCGCTTTAGTTTTTGACTCTTTTAGGAGGGCACGAACAGGAGGATGATTGGAGATACCATCAGCAAGGCTTGCTAGGATTGTGCCGCCGGCAGTGGTACGCTGAATAGCAGGGTTTAACTCGCGGCCACCCCAATCCTTTTCACGAACCTCATTCACAGCCTTGAGCATATCACCACCAACCAGAAAGACTGGAACTCCGGCTCCCCTTGCTTTCTCTAGTTTTTCTAAAAGTTGCCGTGTGGCTGTACGCCCGTCATTCCGTTCAAAAACTCCAGTACCGCCATTGGCGATAATCCAGCCATCGCCATTATTTTTATGGCGCTCTATGATCTTATCAATCTCTACAAGTATTACATCCAGTGTCTTAGAACCAATGTCTATCGCTTTTTGCTCAATACCAATCCGATCGACAAGTTCTGCTGTGTCCTCGTCCCGCACAATGACTCTATGATCTATAGGTAACAATAACTTCATATCGTTCTCTTGCGCTCTCTCTCTAATTTTGGAAATAGCTTTTTCAACCTTGAGCGCCGCTTCCCCCTTTGGCAGCCTTGACTTACCTATGGACTGATCTGCCTGTTTAAGGAAAGGATATGCTAAGGCTCCTACAACGACCATGATATCCCCAGCATGTTGTTGCCCACTCGACACATATTTGAGCAAATGTTTGTATATCTTATCTGGTTTAGTTCCTCCCCAAATAATAAGTCCTGCACCACGAGCTTCCGCTTCAAACTCAAGCTTTTTGTTGACTTCTTTAACAAATGAAATTCCAGCTGCCCGTGCCTCTACAGGAAAATGGTTTACCATTCGCACTGTTGCATCCGTGTTGTGACTTTCTATCGCCTCATTAATATAAGCTGCAGGATGACCTAATGCGTTAAGAAGTCGTTCAATAAATTTGTCCTGATCTTCAGGAATCGGCTGTGAACCAGAATAATAACTGCTCTCCTCTGGATAGAAACGGCTGTTGGGTAACATAAAGACAATCTTTTTATTTTGATATACCTTACGCGCAGATTCAATGGCAGCGGGAATTGCGTCAATATCTTCTGGAAGCATAACGATTCCAGCGTCAATGCCTATTTCCATCATACGCTTTTCGGCTATTGGAAGCACTCTTCTTTCAACATCAAACTTCTCTCGCGTAACGGAATCATCAAGCTCTTCTTTACTGGGTCGTCCAAGATGGGTACAGATAAAAAGTTCGTCAAATTTTTCTAAGGCACTTTTAACGGTTTCCACAGTCTGCACGATCTTTGTATCCCCATCTCCCGGATCCTCTCCAATATCCCAGTTAATCTTGAGAAATGCAGATATCCCATCAGGTAAATCCTCTATGGTTCGTATTGCCCCGGACTGATCAGATGATGTAAGAAAAATCTTTTCTGATTCTGGAGCTGGAGACGGTTCGTATGCGTCACCTCCGCCACTGCTTGTGCCAGATATTTGATGAGGACCATGATCCTTTGGTAAATTCTTGTCTAACCCCCGACTCTTTATTTCATTCTGATAATTCATCCGCCCTAAAGTGAGCGCCATGGAAATCTTAAGATTGACATCTTTTGTTTCATTCAGCCATTCAATAAGCATATCCTTATTGAATAAATAATTCCCGCGTTCCGTTTGTATAACTTCAAATTCATCCCACGCGGGCACAATATTTCGTACTTCTAAAACTTGATCTTCACGATCCTTGAATAATTTTTCAGATTCATGGATGATGGACTCTTCAATGGATTCACCCTTAGTCTTAGCCAAAAATTCTGGACCCCACTTAGGTTTTACAAGTTCCTTAGCGGAAATTTTTCCGGTTTCCGCTAGATTTAAATTGTTATCTGCGGCATTAGCAGTGCTATTTTCTTGAAACCGCCTCATGAGATACTTGAGCGCCTTCTCGATTCCTCCCTTGATGACAAAAGGCACATAAGAATAGACGCGGGGAAGAGCCTTATCTTCTCCCCAAAAAAATCTAAAAATTTCCTGAAGAGCTCGTTTCAAATTTTCCGTCATTCCAAACAAGGATTGAAATTCCAAATGTTGTGGATCCACATCCAATTTCTTTGCCCACAATAGAGCGCTTACAATAGTTCTCGCATCATGACTGGCGATCCCGATTCTTTGGATGAGTTTATGTTTTCTAAATAATAGTCGCACTATTTCCAAATAGTTTTCGTCGGTTTTCCAATTTCCCATCCAAACAGGAATTGGATCACCACGCTCTTCTGCATCGCGAACCTCCTGCGAATGATAAGCTCCCTTAACAGGACGGATGGCGATAGGCATTGGATCCTCAGGATCCTTTTCCATCCAGTTTATGAGCCCCTCAACTTCAGCCAATGAATCTACAAAATAGGCTTGTACCACCATCCCGACGTCCGGAATACGCCTGCCGTTTTCTCGCACCATCTTCAAATTTGGATCTAACTGATTTTCAAGCTCTTCCAGAACAGTCTGGATTACTTCATTAGCAACATCACGATAAATGTACTCTTCTTTATCAACCCAGACAATTGCTCCCATCTGTCCTGCTCTTTTAACTTCACGCACTTTTGCCACTATCTTTTTGTAATTCTGAACAGCCAAATTGAATCCTTCTCTTCTCACAGATTCAACTTCACTATCCAGCCAACTTTGCGGTGTAAGATTAGTTACCTTTGAGGAAATATTAGGTTCTAGACCATAGGACGCCATTTTTTCAATAAGATCCACACAAGCTTGAGCATTTTCCATAGCTTCTTGTTCCGTATGAATTCCTTCACCCAAAATGTCTGCTATAGATAAAACAGGTCTGGACTCGGACTTCCCATCTCTTACAACCCGTATCCCTTTAGCCGCCATTTCTCGTATAACTTTTTCTACCGCCTTTTCTTGTGAGAGATTTTTCATGGATTTAAGTGCTTCATCCTCAGTGTCTCCCACAATATACTGCGCTGTCATAAAAAACAATAACTTGCGCAGCCATTCCTTAAAAATTTCCGGTGTCCTATCAGACTGGATGATTTTATCAGCCAAATCTACACTCCCAGTTAAGAGTTTTGCAAACCAAGGGGTGGGGTACATTTTTAAAATGAACTTTGTGATTCCGTTTCTTAAGAGCTCTAGTACATTTAAGTTCCGTTCTCTTTCTTGTCGGATTAATTTGGATGCTTCCACGAGTCTTTCTGTCTCACGAACGATTTCAGACTCCGGTATTCCCCATCCGCTATTATCCTCTTCTATCTCGTCTCCATTTTGGAAATGCGTTTGGGGTTTACTAGGTTGAAAACGGGGACGTTTCACATTTCCCTCTAAATTAGAAACGTCCTTGTTTTTCCTTAATATGTCACTCAAGTCTGTTGGGCCCAGAGCAAAAAATAGATTGGCGAGGATCGCCGCAACTGCTGTAGGTATGGTTAGCCAGTGAAATCCAGCCACTGCAAAGATGGCCACAGCCGCAACTAAATTTGCATAAATGCCTGAACTTCCATGAGCTCCCGGAACTGTTAAGCGAAAACCCAAAACCTTTTGCAAACCCGGCGGCCAATCATCAAAAGCAATCACGCCTTTTGTGTCAAACTTGGGCCAACTCCATTCTTTAAATGGTTTTTTCCAGTTGACCTCAATCATGTGGCCAACCTCATTGATAACAATGGCAAGAAAAACAGCGGAAATTGCGCTGCCCCAAAGAGAATTAGCGTCAACTACAATGCCGAAAAATCCTGCTAAAACGATCGCGGATAGATAAGTAACGACTGGAACAACAAATGGAAGAGCAATTAGATCGCTCGCATTTTCCAAATGAGCTTTGTCCGGATCATATTCGCCGATCACTCTCATATTGACCCGTGTGGGATCTACTAAGATTTCTGATAATTTATCATGGGATCCTTTAGAGTAAAGATATTCTTTTACAATTCCTCTAATCCCCCATTTCTCTATATCAAGCGATTTAAAAGTTTCATTAAACGATATGAGTTCGAACAAATGCTGGATTGGATCCCAAGCTAACCAAGTAACCGGGGCGGGAGGATTACTTTTTTCATCGAACCATTGCCGACGAAAATGCTCTACAACCCTTTCCCTCCCAATTTTCAATACTTCTTTTAGCGATCCATAAAAGGTTCTTTCTAATATTTGCCCTGGCACAAGAGGGTGTCTCCTACTCCCAAAATGGTAAGCCACAACTCTTTCCCCACGATACAAGCGATTAAGCAATTCCTCTTCTGATTTAATCTCTTCCATTCTAATTAATGGAGCGCTGGCAAGTGATTCCTGGGGTATGGATTTAAGAGATAGTTCGACTTCATAAAGATACGCCGCTTTAAATGCCCGCGGATAAAAAAATATAGAACGTGCCCGTGAGAGAGGAGTTCTCACATTAGGTGAAAGTTCTGGAGACATGTTAGAATTAAGTGAGGTGTCTCCAATCTTTCTACCGCCTGACTTGCCATCTTTCTTTCTTCCAGACATTGCGGATAAATGTGGACTTAAAACATTATCTTTTTTCTGTCTAAAGATGTTGGCTAATGAGGAGGTTTTGGATCGGCTCTTCCTATTCATGGTCATTGCAACATAGAACTTACGCGCTTTTTTAACGCGTCGGTTCATGAGATTAGATAAATCAATGTTAACAGGTATAAGAGACGGGGTTTTCAAAAAAATCTGTCTCAAAAGTTCTAAGCTGTCTTCCCAATCTTGAGAGATCTTCTCTTCAACTTTGTAATAGCATTGTACCGCGTAATCTAAAACTGTTTCAAAAATCTTCACTGATTTTTCACGGATCAGATCAAATTCCTCTTTTGCATTATTCAGAATAGAGTTAGAAAATCCCATATTTCGGTCTAATGGCTGGAGATTAGAATTTTGAGGAATATATTTGTTAAGCACTACTTGCTGTTCCGTCGGTGATTTTACAGAAAGAGGTCTTCCCCGAAATTGAAAACTCTCGGCTTTGGAGGAAGAAGTTTGTTTGGCTTGGGCAAAGGGCGGGAGGATAATAGAAATCAACAAAGCGCCGACAACGACGAGCGCGGTGCTCTGTTTAAAAAACCTGATGATTTTTTTATTCCAAAAGTTGTGCATATCACGAACGCGCATTACGCGTATATAAAAATAATTATACAACGGAAGGGGCTATCGGCGTCTCAAACTTTTTGTAACAAATTTGCAACAATTTTGTAAAGTTTCAAAACTCCAAAAACTAAAATTGTATATCCAGCCAATTCTAGAACCAAAAAGCGACATCAGTTAATTGCAGGGTCAACCATCGCTTAAGCCATTTGTGATAGAATATCGCAATGCTATGAATAGGTTTGGCGAGGCGCGTTATTTAAAGTCCATATATAATCCTATGGAACTTGGGGATTGTGAGGCTGAAGTGGCTTTTGTGGGACGGTCTAATGTAGGGAAAAGTACTGTCTTGAACGTGATTTGCGGCAATAAAAATCTTGCGCGGACTTCCCAGACCCCTGGGATGACCCGTACGATCAATGTGTTTCTTATTGGTAAAAATAAATGGATCGTTGATCTGCCGGGATACGGATTTGCGGCGGGGCCAAAAAATGATCTGCATAAATTTAAAGAAATGATTAAAGGTTATCTGCTAAGCCGTCCAACATTGCGCATGGCGCTCATGCTGGTGGATGGGAATGTCGGCGTTACTAAACTTGACGAACATATGGCTATGTGGCTCCAGCTCAATAATATTCCTTATTATGTCATTGTAAACAAATGCGACAAGATCAATTCTTCTAAACAGCAGAATCGCCGTATGGAAATAGCCCATAAACTAGGGATGACTCCTGAAAAACTACGTTGGGTAAGCGCTGAAAATGGTATGGGAATGAGCGCGCTTAGAAATGAAATTGCGGAACTACTTGAGCTTTAATTAAAAAAAAGGATTATGAAAAATCAAATTCTTGAAACATTGACAAAATACTGGGGATATACCAGCTTCCGCTTGTTTCAGGAAGAGGCCATTCTCTCTATCCTTGAGGATCGGGACACTCTTACCGTACTGCCCACGGGCGGAGGAAAGTCTGTCTGTTTCCAACTGCCAGCGCTTATTTCCGATGGGACGGCTGTTATTATTTCCCCTCTAATATCGCTAATGAAAGACCAAGTGGATTATCTAAAAGATTTAGGGATTGACGCTGAATGCCTAAACTCCAGCCTCTCCTCTTCAGATCAATTCACAGTGATTGAAAAAATCAGGGCAGGAGGATTAAAACTTCTTTATCTGTCGCCGGAACGACTGATGTTTGAGCAGACCACAGAACTTCTTAAAAGTGTTAAACTTTCATTCTTTGTGATTGATGAAGCGCACTGCATTAGCCATTGGGGACACAATTTCCGCGAAGAATATCGGCAATTAGGATTCATCAAAAAAGAATTTAAAAATATTGGAGTCCATGCTTTTACCGCCACTGCCACGCTTGAGGTGCAACAGGATATTGTAAAGCAGTTGAATCTGGACGCGCCCCATCTGTATATCGGAAATATTGATCGTCCCAATCTAAACTATCGCATTTTGCCGCGTTCAAGCCATCTCCTCGGACAGATTGTAGAGGTCATAAAAAAACATCCGAATGATCCGGGGATAATCTATTGTCTTAGGCGCGCGGATGTTGACGAACTCTCAAAAAAACTTAACGACATCGGCTACCAAAACCTGCCTTACCATGCCGGACTTTCAGATGAGGAACGCAAAAAAAATCAGGACGAATTTTCTTCAGAAAGAATTAACATTATCGTGGCAACCATTGCTTTTGGGATGGGAGTTGACTGCTCAAATATTCGCTACGTCATACATTCTGCCATGCCTAAATCAATAGAACACTATCAGCAAGAAACAGGCCGCGCCGGTCGAGATGGTCTAAGCGCGGACTGCACTCTCTTTTATTCCGGCGGTGATTACCGAACATGGGAAACTATGCTGCGCGACTCATCCGACAAGGAAATGCTTCTTTCAAAACTAAAGGCGATGTACAACTTTTGCGTAAGGCCTGAATGCAGACACCGAACCCTTGTCAACTACTTTTCGCATACATATGAAAATAATAATTGCGGGGCCTGCGATGTTTGTCTGGGCGAGGTGGAGATGGTGCAAGAGCCGCTCGTCATTGGACAAAAAATCATTTCTTGTGTAGCGCGAGTACAGCAAAGGTTCGGCGCGGACCATATATCAGATATCCTGAAAGGGAACCGCACCGCATCCATCGAGAGATGGGGACACGAAAAACTTTCAACATTCTCCCTGATGAACTCTGAAACAAAAGTTTTCATTCGGTTCATGATCGAACAGCTTCTTGGTCAGGGTTTTCTGCGTCGGGAAGGTGAATACTTAACAATTGCCATCACCGGGTTAGGACAAAACCTTCTTAAAGGTGAAGCGGTTCCCGTGCTGGCAAAACCAATTGTGGCAGTAAAAAAGAAAGAAATAGAAATAAAGCGCAGATCAAAGCGCACCCAGGAATGGGAAGGATTGGATGAAAAACTTTTTAACGCATTGCGCGCCAAACGCGCGGAACTCGCGCAGAGCAAAAGCGTTCCCGCCTATATCATATTTAGCGATAAAACCCTCAAAGATATGACCCTGACCAGTCCAAAAACCATTGAGCAATTCGCCAACGTATTCGGCGTAGGCGCTACCAAACAAAAACAATATGGCCAAATATTTATTGACGTCATCAAAAAATATGAAGGGACTAATGGTCAGGGTTAATTTGATTTAGATGATGAACTCATTAAAAATAAATTAATGTTTCATTCGGATGATCCAGAGAAAGAAAGAGCAGCATGTATTCCCTTAGATGGCGGGTAAGAAGAAAGTTATTCCGCACCTGTTCCCTTCCGTTATCCCCAAGTTTTTTTGCGTACTCTGGATTTTGCAGAAGCTGTTTTAGCCAGTGAGCGGTCCCTTCAATAGAGTGCGTCAGAATGCCAGAATATTTGTGGGTAATTTGTAAGGGAATGCCTCCTACAGAGCTGGCTATAACTGGTTTCCCTTTCCAAAGCGCTTCCGAGACTGTAAGTCCAAAACCTTCTTTGAGCGATTTCTGTAAAATAACTGTGGATGCTCGTTGTAACGCGTTGATCTCAATATGACTAGTAGGAGGCAAACAAAGAATATGAATGTCGGGATCTTCTCCTGCTTTTTGACGCACCTCCGCCAGCACTTTAACTCCCTCAGGATCATCATCCGCTGAACCGCCTGCTAGCACAAGCTGACAATTCACATATTGTTTTACAAGTTTGTATGCCTCAATCACTCCTACAGGGTCTTTAAGATAATCAAACCTAGAAATTTGTGTGACAATGGGACGCTCCGCGTCAATTTTAAAACGAGAAAGAACCTCATCTATTGTTTGTCGCGGCAATTCCTTATTTTTATCGCTTAAAGGATCAATAGAAGGCGGGATCAACATCTGCCGATGGAGAAGTCCCTGAGTGAACGAGGGGGCGGAAAAAACCGAGGCATCATATTGTTCAATCATCGGCTTTAAAAAATTCCAAAGATTTTCGTCTCTTTGCGAAAGATCAATGTGGCATCTCCAAATCCAGCGGTTTTTATATTTGTTTCTTTCAAGCACCAAAGCAGCGGGTTGAGGGTCGTGGATAAAGAGGATGTCCGCATCCAACGATAAACTTAAGACATTATCCCGAACCGTATCCAAATACAATTCAAAATCTTCTTTACTCAACTGTTCTTTTTTCCCATGCAAGGCATTATGAAACTTTTTAGTAATGATAAAAAACTTCTCCCCGCCTTTAATGCATTCCCACCGAACATTCACACCCATATCTTTTAAAAGCGGAACCATCCGGTTTAAAATCTCAGCCACTCCTCCTCCTATGGAGGTTGAATTAATATTGACAATGGATTTGCCTCTTAATTTTTCTGAGATCAATCTCAATTCCGATATTTCATTTTCCCCTACGATGGAAATATAATCATCCAGATTAAACACGCATCATCTCCTGTATTCTTCTTTCAACAAGATGAATCACTTGCTGTCTTAATCCTTCCAAAGTGTGCGTGTAGGGGTCCATTTTAGCAACATCTTTGGCGAGCTTAGTTTCTCCCAAAGCAGTTTCAAACCAATTGGAAAAATCATTGATCCCAAGAGGCGGACGAATTCTCGCTTCAAAAATATGGTGATAAAGAGAATTGATGCTTACTTTTTTTAGCGCTTTGGCAAATTCACTTAAATTCCACGCCTCATAAGGCGTTGGCAACACAAAGCTGATAGATTGCTTAAAGTAAAATTCATCTCCTTCAGGCGCATCATGGTAATTGTTATATGAAATAAGATGGTTCTCAATCGTTTGAATGATTTTCTCTCTAATGTCTCGAATAGTCGGAAAACGGATGGTGTCTATCGCAAATAGCTTTTCCGCCAATTTTTCATCCTGCAAGGCAGTGTCCACCCAATAGGCAAAATCGTTGGGGGGCTCAGGCGATAAGAACTGATGCTGTTTTAGAAATCGGTGGGTGTGATGATAAATTACCGAACCTGGGACTTCCTTTAGACAGCTGAGAAGTTCATGGATATTTTTTGCTTTCCAATGAGTAATTTGAGTAATGCTAATTTGGGTTACAAATCTAAATGGCGCGCTTGCCATTTTAAGTTCCATTTTAACTCCCTATCTGGAATTGTTGCTTACCTGTATTTGCCAATGTAACTAAAAATTTTTCAACCTCAGGAACATTTTTTAAAAAATATTGAGCAGCAGAGCTTTTCTTTCGACCCACTCGAATGGAGACTCCTTTAGAAGCAAGCGCCTTAAACGCCGATTCATCAGTAACGTCGTCCCCAATAAAGATTGGGAAGGTTTCTTTAGGATGCCGAGCTAAAATCCATTTTACTGCCTTTCCTTTGTCCCAAAGGATGGGAGGGAGCACTTCCCATCCTTTTTTTATCTCTAAAACGTGAATCTTTTGACCCTTAACCCAAGGATCAATTCGCTCAAAAAATTCTGTCTTAATTCTTGAATACAAACTCGGATTTGTCAACCTGTAATGATAAGCAAGTGAAATTTTTTTATCTTCAAGAAAGGAGCCAGGGAATTTTTCTTGGAGAGGTTTAAGCTCTTGTTTCATCTCTTTAATTCTGTATTTAAATCCCTCAGCGAGATTGTACCGATCCTTTAATTTCGGACTCCATAACTGAAGACCATGGTTTCCCCCAATGATTACTTTTTTCAAGCCTAGCAAACGCTTTATCTGTTGTACAGATCTTCCCGTAATAATCCCAATGGTAAATCGTGAATTTTTTGTCAACGCTTTTAAAACAGTTTGGGTGGAACTCTTTAACCGCGCCTCTTGCGGTGTGGACACAATTGGAGATAAAGTTCCATCATAGTCCAGTAAAAGCAAAATATGGGAAGAGCATTGAATCTTCTCGACAATTTTTTTTTGAAGAGAAGCGCTAAAATAGCGCATTTTTAGCTTAACTCTATAAACCAAAAACAATGAAAATAGAGTTAAGCCATGGGTTCATGAGCAATTTCCTCCGAAGGTATGGACTCTTTGGGAACGGATTCTATTTGAGAAATCGCAGTAATTATGTTGGCCGCCCACCGATAGATATTTCTATCCTGAACAATAGCGCGCATCTGTTTCATTCTTCTTGATCTTTCTACCGAATCCATCATCAAAGCAAGGCGAATTGATTCTGCCACTTCTTCTATATCGTATGGGTTTACAATCAACGCCTCTTTAAGTTCACGGCTGGCTCCTGTAAATTGGCTTAAGATCAGTACCCCATCCTCATCGCCTCTAGTGGCAATAAATTCTTTAGCAACTAAGTTCATGCCGTCATGCAAAGAGGTCACCAAACATAAATCAGCCGCTTTATAAAAAGGGAGAATTTCTTCGTGGCTGTGGTGCGCTTTTAGAAAAAGGATGGGTTTCCACTCCTTTGTTTGAAGCTTCCAGTTAATTTCATCCACGGTTTTTTCAACTTCCGCAATGAAATCGTGATATTTCTGAATATGTGTTCTTGAGGGAGCGCCCAACTCAATAAAAGTAAATTTCCCAATATATTGTGGGTATTTAGCAAAGAACCTCTCGACCGCTTTAAAGCGTTCCACGATCCCTTTGGTATAATCCAGACGATCCACTCCCACTCCAATAGTTTCCGTATGAATCCCATAATCTTTGGAAAGAGATTCCAATATTCTTGCTTTATTTGTTTCCGGAGAAACTTCACCTTGAGTGAAAGAGGTTTCCATGGGTGAAGATACACTAATGGGAAATGGTTTGACAGAAGTCGTGTGTCCTAATCTTTGAACGGAAAAATTTTCCCAATTCACTTTTGATTCCAAAACATTGTCAACCGTATCTAAAAAATTGTTGCAATGAAATTGAATGTGAAATCCAAGAATATCTGCGCCTAACATTCCTAACAATATCTCTTGTTTCCAAGGACAAATGCTGAAAGATTCTGGGTTAGGCCATGGAATATGCCAAAAAACAGCGATATGTACATCTGGCCGTTTCTTCCGAATGAGAAGGGGAAGCAGCGCAAAGTGATAATCTTGGATTAAAATGAGCGGGCATTCTTCGTTTTTTATCTCTTCCAAAAGAGTGTCTGCAAATTTTTGGTTCACTTTCTGATATTGAATCCAATCTTCCAGACGAAATGTGGGTCTTGTGTGAGTAATATGACAAAGCGGCCAAAGTCCCTCATTAGAAAAACCATAGTAGTGACCGTCTTCTTCTTCTTTGCTAAGCCAGATCCGTTTAAGAGTGTAAGCAGGTTCGTTTGGCGGAACTTTAAGTTTATCTTGTGAATCGCAAACTTCACGGTCACTATCGCCTGCTCCATGAGCAATCCATATTCCTCCGCAAGCTCGCATCACTGGCTCTAAAGCAGTCACTAACCCACTTGCAGGAACAATACATTCAACCTTTCTTTTTTGTTTTACATGCATGTATGGCTCTCGGTTAGAAATTAAAAATAGAGTTTTTTCTCCTAACTTATTGCGAACATGTTCTTTCAACTTTTCTGGGGTCCATACCGATTCAGAAGAAAGTCTAAGCCGAGCCTCCTGTTCTGCTGCTGCCCGCGCTGTTGTAAGACTCTTTGCCAACTGTCTCACTTCAGAAGCCAAAGGCCCTAAAACATCCCCCCTAGGCAAATGAGTTAACTGATTATTTTCTCCCAACCTTAATTCTTTAATCCAATCTGCAATTTGGGCGATGGGGCCGGTAATACTCCAGCGAACAACAATGAGAGTTGTGATCACAATCAGAAAAGACAAAATAAGAAGGCGAATAAAATTGTTTCCCCAAATCTCTTTTATTCGAGTGTCAATGTAGGCGGAATCATGCAAAAGCATAAGAGCTCCTGAAACACTGCTATCTTCATCCTGAACAATGGGAGTAATATGATAGTAGATATGCCTTTGCTCAATTTTTTTAAAAAAACTTTTATTTTGACCCTCTTGTATTGCTTGAATAATTTCAGAAGAAAGTTGCTTGAAACTTTCAGGCAAACCTGAAGTTTGGGAAAGAATTTGACTGTCCGCATTATAAATAATAACTCCCAACAACCGCTCTCGGTTACCAAACCGATCCACTAATTTAGTTAGCTTTGATGGGTTATTGCTTTTTAGAATAAGCAAAACAGATTCTTTCAAACTTTCCGACAAAACAATATTCTTACGTTCTAACTCATCTACTAAACGTTTCTTCTCAGCTCTAGCTTGTAAGAATGAAAAAAGCGCTGCCACAGAAGCAGCGACAATGATAAGGGATATAATCAACCGCAGGGTAATTTTCATTTTTTGGGAGAACTTTGATCCTTCTCTTTATTTTTTCTGCCGCTAATGGCAACGTATAGGACAAACCAGAGGAAGACTCCAATCAGAACAAAAACTGGCCATTCTTGAGAAAAATTAAAATGCATTCTTTTATTCCTCCAATGAAGCCCTTTTATTTTTCTACAAAAAATAAAAAAGCCGCTCACCTTAAGGCAACTCAAAACCTTAAAGTGATGGCGGCCCGACCATCTTATTGTTTAACCTCCAAGAACTTGAACTTAAATTCTTGGACCCTTTTCCTAACCTAATTTATAGCATGGTTTCTCTAGAATTACAACCCTATTCTTTCTCTTTGATGTCGCATTGGATTCTGATGAAGTGAGGAAAACTCCCTCTAGCTTTTGTTAGCGCGGTACATGACAACATTCACGCTTTCCAACGTAATAAGGCCTTCTTGCACCATTGAATCTAAGGAGGGTAAAAAACGGTTTATTTTTTCTTCGCTATCTACAATTTCTATGATGATAGGTAAATCTTCTGACAAACGCAGTAACTTAGCTGTATGCATGTGGCTTTTGCAGCCAAATCCCATGAAACCTTTAATCGCAGTGGCTCCGGCCATCCCTTCTTTTTTTGCTAAATGAATAAGCGCTTCATAAAGAGGCTGACTTTGCCACACGTCTCTTTCCCCTATAAATATTCTTAAAAGTTTTCCATTCGATGGTATTTTCATTCCTTATTTACCTCCATAAAGGTTCTACCCGAAACTTGCATTAGAAAATGAGAACTGAGACGGAAAAGATAGCCAATTTCTAATGCCAACATTCGGGTTCTATACTAATTCAGCCGCAATTTGTCCAAGATAAAATAAAAATAGCCCGAACACAAAACTTCCCATCCCATTTAGAATCGCTTTCAATAATTCCCCATCTTTAAGGAGATTAACAGTTTCTAAAATAAGAGTAGAAAATGTGGTGAAGGCGCCGCAAAATCCAACCATGAGTAAAATTCTTGCATTTGGGTTCAATAAAAATTTTACTTCAGCCAAAGCATTCAAAAAACCAATCAGAAAACATCCGGATAAATTTACCGCTAATGTGCCATAAGGAAAATTGCTGCCAAAAAATTTGTAAACTAATCCCGCTAGCACATAACGGGAAACACCACCCACAACACTTCCCATACAAAGACTAAGCCATTTAATCATTCGAGTTTTTTTCAGTCACCTTATTGATTCTTAAAATCAACGTAGCCCCGATCATGAATAAAATGAAACTATAGCTAAATGCCGCGGAAGCGCCAAACCGGGTCCATAAAAATCCCACAACAATACTGGATAAGAAATCCCCCATGCCATTGACTGTAGCCAGCGCTCCAAAAGCCATGCCATGCTGTTCTTTGGTGACCAGCTCAGCGCAAAAAGAATCCTCCAGAGTCTCCTCAATGGCAATATAAATTCCTCCTACAATGAATATAAGTATTAAAGCAAAAAGAGTGGGCGTACTCCAGATCAACCATAACGACATGACTGCCGCCAAGTAGTAACCGCTCGCGAGCAGTTTCCTTTTACTAAACCGATCCGCTGCCCAGCCAAAAAGGTAGGAACAAAAAGCATAAAAAAAATTGTGCAGGACATAAAGACCAATGGCAATAGATCCTGCATGGGACATTCCCATTGAAGAAGCCAACTTTTCACTGGCAAATAAAATGAGTAAGGTATGAGAAAAATCTCCAATGCCAAAAAGTCCCACGGCAAGAAGGAACCCTCTAAAAGATTTTGGCAAAGCCTTTAAGCTCTCTCCAAAAGAGATGTGAGGCACAGGCATGCGATCTTTTTCTTGCACAAGAAATTGAATGGCCAACGCGGCAACCATCCCCGGGATCAAGGTCAAAAGAAATAATTTTGAATAGTTATTATTTAAAATTTTTAGAATAAAAAATGCGCTGGCAGGACCAAGGATAGCTCCAAAGGTATCCATCATTCGATCAAAGCCAAATGCGCGGCCATAAGCCTCTTTTTCAACAGATCCCGCAAGTAATGCCTTACGAATAGGAGTTCGAACCCCACGCCCAAACCACGCAAAGGAACGAGCAATCAATACATGCCAAGCTTGAGAAGCTAGGGAAAAAGCTGCGGTTCCAACTGCTGTGACAACATAACCAACCACAGCGATTGGCTTTCTTCGTCTTAAACGGTCCGTATAATAGCCTGAACCCATCTTAGCGAAACTGGATAAACCGTCTGCAACTCCCTCAATTAAACCCAGCCAGGCAGCCGCCACTCCTATGGAAGCGAGATATGCGGGCATGACAGCGGTGGCAATTTCATGCGACCAATCGCTAAAAAGCGAAGCTAAACCAATGCCGATCACTGTCCGGTTAAGCCACTTTATTTTTGTATTGCTAACCTTCAACGGTTCCATGTTCCATGATTCTCAAAATAATAAATTCATTTTTCTTTGCCATAAAACTGCAATAATTTTATTATTTTAACAAAATTTTTGTTGCTTTATAAATTTAACGACATAGACGCCTGTGCTAAATCTAAGGAATAATCTTTCTGGCAAGAAGAGTTCTGCAATGACACCTGTAATCTTTCTCACAACAGCCTGTTCGTCACGCAAGACGTTACATTGTCTAGGTACATTCAAAGTTGTAGAATTGCTTATACTTTTATGGGTTTTAAATAACAAGGGTCCGGACATTGCAGGGAGGGCATTAGGAGCGGCTATGAGTATGAATCAAATGACGATTTATGAAACCGAAGACGGGAAGGTACGCATAGAGGTTTTGTTTGAAAAAGAAAATGTCTGGTTAACTCAAAAATTAATGTCAATGCTTTTTGAATGTTCTGTGGATAATATTTCTCTCCATCTAAAAAATATCTTTTCTGAAAGAGAGTTGGATGAAAAATCAGTTGTCGAGGAATTCTCGATAACTGCATCAGATGGCAAGCAATATAAAACAAGACATTACAGCCTTGAAGCGATTATCGCCGTGGGCTACAGAGTAAACACCGCCAGAGGCACTCAATTTCGCGCATGGGCGACTGAGCGGTTGAAAAGTTATATTTTAAAAGGTTTCGCAATAGATAAAGACAGGTTTATTAAAGGCTCAAAATTTGACGCAAAATACTTTGATGAACTGCTTGAAGAGATCAGAGAGATCAGAGCCAGTGAACGCATGGTTTATCAAAAAATTACCGATATCTATGCTACAGCAATTGATTATTCGCCGCATACCGCAGAAACGGAGAAATTCTTTGCCACAGTGCAAAACAAATTGCATTTTGCTATCACAGGAAAGACAGCGGCAGAAATTATCGCTTCACGGGTCAATAAGGACAAACCGCAAATGGGATTAACCTCCTGGCGAAAAGCCCCTAAAGGTAAGATATTGACTTCCGATATCAGCATTGCCAAAAATTACCTGCAAAAAGAGGAAATTAAAAAACTGAACCATATTGTGGACATGTATCTAGATTATGCTGAGTTCCAGGCCAGCAAAGGCCGCTTAATGCGTATGCATAACTGGGCAGAAAAATTGGATGCATTCTTGAAATTTAACGAACAGGATATTCTACACGATAAAGGTAAAATTTCTCATGAGGTCGCCATTGCCTTAGCCGAGGAACAATATGAAAGTTTCCGCTCTGCTCAGGACAGGACTTTTGAGTCCGATTTCGACCGGGAAGTGAAAAAATTTCTGACGCAGAAAAAAAATAAAAAATAACCAAAGAGATTAAAATGATTGACTATCCTACCCCTCCCTGATTACCCGCCATTTAAGAATAGAGCTCTCCCATAAATAATAAGTGTCATGAGGATAAAAATTTCTAGAATCAGGGGGGTCATCGCTTTAATCCATTGGAAGGGAGTGAAGTGTTCATTGACCTCTTTGCGAATAAAAGAGTATGCCACCACAGACTGAGCCGAACCAATGTGCGTCCAACAACCTCCGACCGCATATCCCGCAATCTGCGCCATGGAAAATAGATGCAATATTCCTAAATCTAATCCATGAAGCGCTCGACTAATAAAATCTGCCACTACATTATTGTCTAATATGGCAGATAGAAATGTGGTCCCCAGAAACTGCAGCCAAGAAATGTGAGAGATCCCAATATTGTGAATACCTTCCTGTAAAAGTTTGGCAAATTGGTCAAAAAAACCGGTCTTCTGAAGCAAAGTAATAGAGAAAAATAAGGGCAGAAGAAAAAGGTATTCAGAATATTCATGTTTGGCTTCTTTAAGAGCAAGCTTTCTCATCTTAGGAATTGTGATAATTCCCAGCAAAGCGACCGCAAACCCCGCAAAGGAAGCCCAAAAAAGAGGAATGTGATGGTTCATGGCATGCCAAATTAAAAATCCAATAAAAGGAACAAAAGAAATTGCTCCAACCACTTGGCTTTGAACCCTTCTTTTACCTAATGTTTCTAGAATTGTTTTTATTGTTTGAGCCGATTGGTCTATCCCTTCGGCATGGCTGTTTGCGACATGCTGGTAATGGTCATCCAGAGTTTCCGCCATATCTTCCGAAACATAATGGCCAAGCATTTCTATTCTTAAATTTTTTGATACATTTTCCTTAATCAGCGTGGCGCCTAAAGGTTCTCCAAGGTGCAACCTATGATTCACCTGTTCAAAGAGTGAACCTAATTTGTCCTTATAATCATCAATAAACTCGATGGGGATCAGCACCTTGCCATGCCTCATTGATTGCAAAAAACGGACATCTGCGGTGTAAACATCTAAAATATCAAGCTGTCCTATTTCAATTCTTCGACCTCGTAATTTCTTGCTTACATTCCACATCACAAGAAAAAAACTTCCCAAAGCTATGGGAAGGCAGTAACTAAGGAAGAAAGCATCATCCAAATAAGGATGAAGATTCGCTTTCATAATAAGATTTGGCGGCTCCCCATAAGCCAACCACATCCCGCACACAGTCGTTATGACCGTTGCAAGCATTACAACGTAAATAACCGTATCGTCCTTAACTTTGGCAAGAAATAATAGGATCACTAAAATGCGTATCATCAAACCTATCATTGAAACCCCATCTAATATGCCGGAAGCGGCTGACACAATAGCTGAAAGGATAATGACGGTATAGATGACAGATCCTTTTGTTTTCTTTAGCACTTTAAAACAAGCTGTTTCTAAGAGTCTAGTTTGAGCGATAACGGAAACAAACAAAGTTAAACCGAGAATAAATAACATGGTATCCGCGTGAATCAATTGATCTAGTCCATGGAGAGAAAATAGATTTTTTTTCAAAAAATCTAAAATATAACGATACTGGTTACTCGCTAAGGACTGTCGAAGGAAAGAATCTGGCCACCACACATGCCAAAAAGTTGAGAAAATAACCATAGCGGCGCCATAAGTTAGTATATTTTTATCGAGTCTATAACGGATAGAACCAAAGAAAAAAAGAGAAATCACGGTAACAAAAACTTCGACCGCGATAAGCCATCTTGGAGGAACATAAAAATTCCCTAAAATCCATATCAGTATGGCAAGGACAAACATCCTAATAAAAAATTTTGAAGGAGATAGGTGAATAATATTAGAGCTGGGCAATGAACTCATTTTAAGGAGCGCATGTTCTAATTGGACTCGTTAAACCCACGCTTCCACCAATGGGGAATTAAAAGAAGTCCCGCACTCACCCACACTAAGGAAATCCATGGATTTAATATTCCAAAAAACATCAGCCGACCCAAACCCACCAACAGGCTAAAAATAGAAAGAGCGCATAGAATCGTAGCCAAGAAGCTCTTATTGAATCGTTTCACAGGTTCCTGAGCGCTCACTTCAAAAAATGCGGCGGTCTCTCCCCAGAAACCACAAGGCCGAACCCGTCTGTAAAATTCTTTTAACACTTCCTTAGGTTCAGGATCCGTGCAGAAAGTAACCGCAAGCACGATTAAAGTGGAACCAAGTGTCATCCAAAGCAGACGCGCTCCTTCTTTCATCTCTGGAAAAACAAATAGAAGAAATGGCGCTAAAATAATGGAACTGCCCACAGCGGCAATTTCAGACCAAATATTGATACGGTGCCAAACCCATCGCAAAATCAATACCACTCCCAGCCCGCTTCCAAATAGCAAAGTGATGTGCCATGCAGTTTGAATGGAAGAAAGTTGAGACATGATTCCAAGGGCAATAACCAAAATTCCAATGTTGGAGAGCCGAGCGATCCAAACTAATTCCCGTGAGTGAGCCTCTCTTTTAAACAGACTTTTAGCGATAAACCTCTTGTAAAGATCGTTGGTCCAATAAGAAGCGCCCCAATTAAAATGTGTATCTAAGGTAGAGGCAAGGGCAGCCAACATGCCTGTCAGCATTAGACCCCGAGCCCCAACTGGCATAAGATCGCTAATTCCAAGAACAAAACTTTCCTCTCGGGCCACTCTAAAACTTTCGGAAGCAGCCCCCATTGAGAAATTAGCTATCGGATAAATCACCAGAAGGCCTACCACGATGGGCAGCCATAAAAGGCTGCGCAACAAAACCTGTGCGGCCGTAAAAGTAAGCCCGGCAATACGCGTGTCTCGATCCGTTTGGCATGCCATAATTCTCTGCGCTAAATAACCGGTTCCGTCGCTATTAACTTGGGCGAACCATTGAACACCAATCACAGACAAAACCACCAAGGTCACGGAGCTAAAATCTTGTGGACCAAAAGAGAGTATCTCCTGGGTTTTAGATACACCATAGAGGTGAATGAGTTTATCCCCCAAAGCTCCAAAACCACCCACTTCAAAGAGAATGATTCCCGCATATAAGAGTGTAGCGATCATAGCGATGGAAAATTGAACTATGTCAGTGGACACCACGCTGCGCAAACCTCCCGTCATAGAATAAAGCGCTGTAAAAGAGACAATGCATAAAATGGAAATAAAATTATTAGCAGAGCGAATCCAAACTTCCGGATGTGAGTTAGGAAGAGAAGTTAAACTCCACTGAAAAGATTGAAAGAAATCCGCTAAGGGCCGAAAAAGTGAGGAAGGCAACCAATCGTTCCACAATAAAAAGGGCTCGGTAATTCGCGCCGCTGCAATGAGCACCATGGCAAGCACAGTACAATTTACAAAGGTGCCTAGATGTATCGCTTTAAGAGCCCTCAGAATCTGCGCGGCTTTCCCCGAATAACGCAATTCCGTAAACTCCGCGTCCGTTAAAACACCCGTTCTTCTCCACATGGGGCCAAAAACAAAACCCATCATTAAAAAGGCTAAGGCATAAATCCACAACCGCCATAAAGAAAAAATTCCAGCAGTTGCCACTAATCCGCACACTAATAAAGGGGTATCAGCCGCGTACTGTGTAGCCGCCATACTAACGCCAGACCGCCACCCTTTTAAGGATCGCCCAGCAAGAAAGTATGAGTCCAACCCTTCCGAAGCCTTTTTACGGAGACGCAAACCGGTCACTACCGAATAGATAACGAACGCGGAAACGATGAGCAGGTCAATCATCTTAGAGGTTTATTTCAATTCCAGAATAGACGCGAAAATCGTATTTTTTGACATCGTTAGAAATTTTTGAACGGTAATAATCCTGAATCTTTAGTTTGAGCGATAGATATTTATTAATCTTTGCCATTAAGTAGGATTCTAGCTCTAACCTAAATCGCTCCAGATCATCCATAGCTGGAAACGCATGGAAATCAAAACCAAAGTTTGAGGATTCAGACAAATGTGTTTCATAAGAGGCGCGCGCGTGAAATATGGGATGATTCGTATTCGGTCCCACTCTCAACAATTCTCTTTGGTAAGCGATGCCAGCTTCCGTCATCAACTTATGTTTTTTGTTGTTTAGGAACCAGAATCCCCCGCCAGTTCCTGGAAGAAAGCGAGCTTGGATGTTTTCAAAATAATCGTGATCCACTCCCAAGCGAAAAAAATGATAAAGTTTACGGTTGATACTTCTTCCATAGCGCAAGACAATCCCCGCTTTTTGGGCCACACTTCTTTGGTTGGAATGCTCCTGAACAAGGCTTCCTTGAGCCGTCCATTCATCCATCCATTGACGATTGCGATTCAACAAAAAATCTGTTTGAATGAATTGAGATTCAGAATTACCTTTAGAAATGGACAAGACAAGTCCCATCCGCGCTTTCCAAGAGGGCTTCTGCTGATTTAGCTCAATCTCCTGCGCCCCCAACGAATGAAAGAAGAGAAGTGAGAATAATAAGAACAAAAAAAATTTCTTCATCTAACTCTCATGAAGTTCATAAACCTGATTGTGTTTGGGGAATAGATTGGAATAAGTTTTCATGGGTCCCGGACGTTGGAGCAGAAATATCATCAAGGTGCAAAGCATAATTGAAAATAGCACAATGGCATATACAATCGCTTGAACCCATTCAGCATTTGGCATGCTCTCCTGCAATGGGACTCCTGCCAAAACAGCCGCCACTAATCCTTTAGGAACCATAATTGCCATGATAGAAACATCGTTTTGAAAATATGAATTTGGAATTGAGAAACGCACCGCAGGGATTCTTAATAGGAAGAGAATCAGGGTTAAGATAGCCCCCATAGAAATCGTCCAAAATTGGGTGAATACAATAGAAATTCCAACATAAACAAAGAAAAATGTTTTTATCAGAAAAACTATTTCCGAAAAAAAGGCCTTTTCCATTTCCGTCAACTGAACGGGCTCCAACTCTGTAAAGCGACGCAAGAAAGAAAAATTGTAGAGGGTCGTATGCCCCAGCGTAAATCCAAAAGAAAGACAAGCTATCGCTCCACTATACCCAAAAAACTCTGTAATTCCATAGATCATCACGACTAAAGCGGGCGTGGTTAAAATAGAATTTTTCATTTGGCGCACCTTAATGAGTAAAAAAGACCAAAGGACAGCGGAAATAACCCCCAAAAGAATGGCAACCAGAAAGGAGGAAACCATGCGCCCAAGAACAATTCCAATTTTAAGTTCCTGATACTTAAATACTTCCACTAAAGCTAGAGTAATCACAATGCATAAAACATCACTTAAGACCGACTCCAATAATAGAACCGTGCGAGATTTTTCATGCATATTTAAGGAGCGAACAATGGGGATTACAACAGCGGAAGATGTTCCGCCCACAATAGAAGCCAAAATAGCGCTCATGAGTAAAGTAAGGGGGGTCAGCCACCAAGTAAGAAGAGTAACGATAAGAAATGCCGCAAAAAAATTTATGAGGGTTAAAGCCACGGAACTTCCCAGTGAATTCTTTAAGGAGTCCAATTCTAACGCAATGCCACTTTCAAAAAGAATGACAACAAGCGCGACTGCTGTGAGTACACTCCCAACCCTTCCAAAATCCTCCGGGGTAACAATCTTAAGTACGGGTCCAAGAACTAAACCAATGAGAATTAAGAAAAAGACATCCGGAATTCTAGTTCGTTCGAAAAATACCGCAAAAAGGTGAGCCAAGAAAACGAGCGATCCTATAAATATAACCGCGGGAGCAATCCCCAAACTTAAGCTCCTGCTTGATGTAGGACGCGTTGCGGAAACGGAATAGTGATGCCTTCTTCCTTGTAGCGCACTTGAAGTTTTTTTACGAATTCATGAGAGATCAAATATCTGTCTGTAAATTCTTTAACTCTAAGAATCACGCTAAAGTTAATGGAAGAATCGCCAAAGGTGTGGTAGCGGATAAAGGGTTCAAATGCTGCAACTCCCCCCTGTACGGTTTTCAATACTTCCTTAGCAACTTCAATGGTGACAGATTCTACTTTTTTAAGATCGCTTCCATAATCTACCCCTACCTGAAACACCACCGACATCTCTTTTTCTGGCAAATAATAGTTCGTGACAATTGTTTGCGACAATTTAGAATTTGGAATTAGAATGATATTGTTAGGCAGCTCCCTGACTCTTGTAGTTCTAAGCCCAACGTCTATAACATATCCTTCTTGACCGCTCTCCAATCGAATATAGTCTCCCACCCGTATTTGGCGGTTCACAATAATATGAACTCCGGCAAATAAATTTGCGAGAGTTTCCTGTAAAGCAAGAGCAACCGCCAGGGAACCTACGCCCAAGGCGGTCAATATTGGAGTAATAGAAATACCAAGATTAGATAAAATGAGCAATATCCCGATCCCAAAGACAAGGACTCTCACTAAATTTTCGGAAAGACTGGTGGTGGGAAGTTTTAATGCGAGTTGGTTCGCATAAATACGCACAGCGCCGGTTAAAAAATTAGCGATCACAAAAGAAATGGAAGTAAAGAAAAGGATGATCACTCCCTTAACAAGAATTTGAGAAAGTTGAAGGTGTAGAGTGATCACCTGAGAGCCTATAGTTGTCCCTGCTAGAAAAAACCAAAGAGGGATATGCCTTCTAATGGAGTGGAAAATTAAATCGTCAATTCGATTTTCAGTTTTCTCAAATAGTTTGGCCATCTTATGCAGGAATATTTTCCCAATGATCCACCCTCCCGCGGTAAAACCAATGAGAATAAGAATAAATTTAAGCCATGGGGTCATGAATGATTTCCTCCACTTAGGTTATAATAGATTCTTCTAAAACTCTACTTTAGGAACAGCTTTTGCTCCTTCGGCTGCTTCAAAATAAACATCTTTTTTCTCAAATCCAAACATGCCGGCAATAATATTGGATGGGAATCTGCGAGTGGTAATATTATAGGAGCGGACAACCTCGTTATACCGCATGCGTTCCACCGCGATTCTGTTTTCCGTGCCTGCCAACTCATCTTGCAATTTTAGAAAGTTTTGATTCGCTTTTAGATCCGGGTACCGTTCTACCACAACCATCAAGCGGCTTAACGCGCCTTCTAAACCTTGAGAAGCGGCAATCTTCTGATCCGCGGATTTGGCCGCGCCCCACTGGCTGCGTAGGCGAGTCACCTCTTCGAATAAAGATTTTTCATGTTTGGCATAACCCTTGACCGTGTTGACCAAATTGGGAATAAGATCGTACCGCCTTTGCAGAACATTCTCCACCTGCGCCCAACTGCCCTCTATAGATTCATTCAAGGTGACCAGATTGTTGTAAGATTTTAGCGCAACGCAGCCGGGCATCACTATAAATAAAAACAAAAATCCAACAATACCCGTAATGATCCAATTTTTTTTAGACATTCTCTATTCCCCCTTTTATATTTATATCCTATCTTCTTAAATCTGGCGCAGGTGTTTATCTACCGCATCCACCACATTTTCCACAGCTTTTAAATACCGCTCAAATAAAATGATTCGATCCAAATCTTTCAATTTCTCACCCTGTTTCAAGCGATCTAATATTTCAAAAAGCTCCATATCGCAAGAAATGTGTTTATTTAATTCTACCAATGCTTCCATCTTTTTTACAGGCGGTATCTCATTATACAAGCGTAACGCATTCTTAAACAAAACTAAAAATGTAGAAAGTGTTTGAACTATCAAATCCTCTACTAGCTTTGGCTTCCCTTCCGTAAACAAAAACCGTTCTCTAAGCTGAATCAATTTTCCTTTAAGCTCATGCTCTAATTCTAGCCGAAGATTTTCGTAGGAGATGACAATGCCAGAGATAGGGTCGTCCCCAAATAGGACCTTATGATTTTCTTTAATATCCGCTATCTCGATTGGGAAAACATCTGAGGATCTTTGAAGTCTTTCCAAAGTGAATAGAAGGGGAGGAGGGTTTCCTTGCTTTACCCATGGGTGAGCGCTTTTAGAAATTTGTACCAATTGAGAAACATTCAAAGAACGCGCAATCACCATTAAATTGTAATCGGACTTTTTACCAGCATAATCGCCTGCGGCGGCTGAACCATACAAGATAACCGATAATAGATTTTCCCCACAATCATCTTTTAATCTTTCTACCATTTTTTCAAGAGTAAGTTGCATTCTATTTAAGTCTCCTATATTAATTTAAATTACCAGCGGCCGCTCGCTCCGCCGCCACCCGACAAACCGCCTCCAAACCCGCCAAATCCTCCGCCAAATCCCCCGCCTCCACCAATTCCGCCTCGGCCTCCGCCCATACCCAAAAACATAAGAAATAAAAAAGGATTTTGTATAAAGAGAAAAGCTAAACCCGCCAGAACAAGTAATTGGAAAATCGTCCCTAAAAGGGTTCTTTTTCGTTTAGGAACGTCTGTAATATCACTTCTTCCTGTCAAAGTGACTCCGGCATTTTGAGCGATGATTCCTGAAATACGAATCGTTCCTGCCGCAATTCCATTGCCGTATTGACCCTCTTTAAAATAAGGAATCATATCCTCACGAATAATTTCACCGCATTTTCCATCCGGTAAGATTGCCTCCAAACCATATCCCACCTCAATGCGAACCGCTCGATCCTGAACCGACACTAAAATTAAAACGCCATTGTCTTTTCCCTTTTTTCCGATTCCCCACTTCTTATAAAGTTCAACCGCCATCGTTTCACTATCCCCCTCCTCCAAGGAGGGAACGGTGACAATAGCAATTTCAGCGGACGTCTTCTGTTCTACTTCTTGAACGAGCGCTGTGATTTGAGACTCCATGTTTTGATCTATGACCTCAGCAAAATCGCTCACCATTCCACGCGGTTTTTCCGGAAGGGCAGCCAACCCGCTTGAACATAGCGCTCCAACGAAAGCGGTAACTATAGTGATATATGAAATAATAAGATAGCGATTAAAACTCATTTTTTATTACATTGAAAATAAGATAAATCCGATTCACCCTTGCTTTACTGGTTTTCCAACTCCTATACGCGGCTGGTTAGAAAATAAAAATGCCATCCTATAAGGTTACATTAACCTTATGGGATGGCGGCCCGACCATCTAACTTTATCCTCCAAGAACTTAAACTTAAATTCTTGGACCCTCTTGCAACTTAATTTGTAGCATAGTTTCTCTAATATTACAACCTCTTCTATAATAAATTTTGATTATATACGGACAACTAGAAACTTTTCTCAAACAAATTGTAATAAAGATGTAAAATCAATTTGAACCATTCTGTTACTATATGCTAGAATGGTTCCGTGAAAAAGATAATCCAAAGGCTTTATTTTGAGGGACTTTGGCAAGAACGAAAAAAGAGAGAAATTTCAATTATCCTTGGCGCTAGACAAGTTGGAAAGTCTACACTCCTTTGCCAGCTACAAGAAAAAGCTAAAAAAAAGGGTTTATCAACCCTCTTTTTCGATCTAGAGCAACCTTCCCATTTAAGAGAACTAGCTGGCGATGAAGAAGAAGTCATCCAAAAATTAGTTTCAAGTTCTAACATTGTTTTTATTGATGAATTCCATTATTTGAAAAACGCATCAAAAATATTCAAAGCAATTTACGATTCCAATCGAAAGATAAAAATTTATGCTTCCGGTTCCTCTTCCATAGAAATTCATAAACATCTTAAAGAAAGCCTTGCCGGAAGGTTCATAAAAACAATGGTTTATCCTTTGTCTGGCAGCGAGTTAGGAGAAATTGAAAAATTTGATCACTCTCAATACCTCCAGTGGGGAGGGTTGCCAGGACTACTCCACCAAAGAGGATCGGAGGCAAAAGCAACTCTTTTAGAAAATATCTTAAGCACTTATATTACAAAGGATGTGAAGGGGTTGATTCGGGAAGAAAATGTGCGAGCTTTCAACACCCTTCTCTATTCATTGGCGCAAGCTCAAGGGTCTATTTCTTGCGCTTCCAATCTTGCGCGGGAAACAGGTTTAAGCGAATCTACGGTGAGTAGACATTTGGAACTCATGAGCCAAACCTATGTCCTTTACGCACTCAATAGCTATTCCACAAATCTGGCAAATGAATTAAAAAAATCGAAGAAATACTATTTTTATGATTTAGGCATTCGTAATATTCTTCTTAAAGATTTAAGGAAGGCAGAGCTACGAGAAGATAAGGGCATTCTCTATGAAACAGCAGTTTTGCTTCAACTCATACCGCAACTTAAACCAAATATGGAAATCCGTTTTTGGAGAACTAAAAAACAAGAAGAAGTTGATTTTGTTTTGTTGAAAAATAGAATACCAGTTCCTATCGAAGTGAAATCCACTTTAAAGACGCCAGAAATACCCCGTGGCATAATTTCCTTCATGAAAAGATACCCCAAATCTCCTTTTGGAATTGTATTCAATACTAATCTAGAAGAAACTAAAATGCTCCCAGACCATAAGAAAATATATTTTAAGAAATGGCAGGATTCAACTTCTCTTAGTTACATGAAGAGTCTTTTTGAATAAAGTTTGCTAGAATATTGCAGAATTCTTAAATGCGCGCAGGACTTATATTTTGCAGGTGCTACGTTGGCTATTTGAGCAGATTGAAATTTCTTAGATTTATCGTCGGAAAGGGCGGGTGGCGGAACTGGCAGACGCACAGGACTTAAAAACTGATAATCCACCCTCGAACCCCGATTCTACCCCTCCTTCTCCGTCGAACCCAGTGTAACTGAGTGCTATGGAGTGCGCTGGAGTTATAGTCCCGTGTTACGCTAGTGTTACGTTAATATTGGTGCAAATTTTTGGAATATTAGGTTGAATTTGATAAGTTTAATCAATTTTTGCTCATAAACCCTAATCGTTTTAATTTCCAACGCACCACCTCATCCATTGAATTCTATACACTGTACGGTATCATTGCGGGGTGAGTTCACTGCTTTGCTGACCGCATAAAATTCCATCTCTTCAGCAGGAAACTGTTTTAGGGATTTCTTCACCAAATCATGCGGCTCTTTACTGCTCTCTAGCCATTCATCCTCATTCTCTTTGGTTAAAATAACAGGCATTCTGTCATGAATCGGCTCCATAACGGTGTGATCCTTAGTGGTTGTGGTCACAATCGTAAATGTTTTAATAACTGTGTTATTGGGCGATTTCCATTGATCCCATAAACCAGCAAATGCGAAAGGTTCCCTAGATTTTAGGAGTATTCTTACCGGATATTTATTCGCACCTTCCTTAATCCACTCATAAAACCCGTCCGAAATCACAAGACATCTGTTTTTTTTCAAAAGGTTTGAAAATGATTTTTTCTCAAGCAGGGTTTCAGCGCGAGCGTTGATCATCTTATTCCCCAATGATGCATCTTTTGACCAGAATGGAATTAATCCCCATTGAAATTGAGTTAAGATTCTTTTGGACGATTCCGATATAACAACCGGGGATAATTGAGTTGGAGCTATATTGAATCTTGGGAGCTTAAGATCACCTTGGATTTCAGACACACCAAACCGCTCTTTGATTACTTCAGCCTTGATTGTGGAAGTATAACGTCCGCACATAAAATTTAAAAATTATTCGTCGTACCAAACACCATCTATCAATTTCCGTTTGACTATAGGACTAGGGAGTTCTGGTTTTTCTGTAATTTTAAGGTTGCCTGTCTGTCCAGAAAGAAAACGTATCGCGCCCAACAGCCAAGAAGAAATGGTAAGAGGTATTGCAAGTAAAGCGACAAGAATAGTTATCGAACCTAACCCAATGATTACTAAACCAATCGTGTGACTAAGAGTTTCATAGTTGTTTAAAAATGCTGAGAGCAAAGATAATACCAATATCACAGTAAAAGGAAGAAAAAATAAATCCGACCTAGACCAGCCGAATTTACTAAAATGTTTTTGGTAAGGGCTCAAAAAACAAAAATGCAGCCAACCTAGAAGTAAAATAAATGCCCAGCGAAGCGGAGCCAGTTTGCTTACCTTGGGATCAAGACCAACGATAAAAGATATAGTTCTCGGTATTGCCCTTGAGAGATTTTCAAAAATAACATTTGTAATTAATAATTTGACGGCATCCCCACTCTCATATCTGAGACTAAGCTGGGTTTGCGATTCTATCTGTGCCCGTTTTTGATAATACAAATAAGATAAAAATACTGAAACAACCAAAGTTGCTATTACTAGTCCTCTAATCATCATTTTCCCCTAGGTTTTTAGCCATGCCCAATATGAGCAAACATTGTGAAAAATAATTGTTCTGGGATACATTCAATGTCAACACCCCTGCAATGCTGTCAACATTTTATTTTTATGTTATTTACTCGCCGTAAACGCTTAGACAATTTCTTTGGAATTCGCTATCATTATTACTAATGGAACTTAGAGGATATTTTCTGGACTTTTACAATATGATGGTATATCTTGACAGTAACTATGTCAAACTATAATCACCATTCAAAAATAGGAAAGAATCCAAAGAGTATCAGACAAGATACAGACATCTTTCGAAACTGCCTGCCCAAGCTGGAAGATTTGTTGCGGAATACTGTTGTTACCGTAGAATCCAGAGCAAACCCGACCCTCGAAAACCTGACAAAAATTGCCAAGACATTGAACATTGGTATTAATGATTTAATTAACTAGTTATGGTGAGAAAATATTTTCAAAACTGGTCAAAAGAAAAATTACTCCACGAGTATAAGGAACTTTTGAAACGCAAAAAATTTGGCATTGTTTGGGAAGACAAGCCGGAAGATGTAGCCGAACAATGCAAGACATCTTTGCCAATTTTGAAAGAAGAAAAGAAAAAAGATTTATCAACAGACAATAGTAATGTTACCCACATCATTATTGAAGGAGACAATTACCATGCTTTGTCGGTTTTGAACTACACGCACAAAAGAAAGATTGATGTAATCTACATTGATCCACCGTACAACACTGGAAATAAAAGCTGGAGATACAACAACGATTTTGTAGATAAAGAAGATCGTTTCCGCCATAGCAAGTGGCTTTCTTTCATGAGTAAACGGTTGCGTTTGGCAAAAAATCTGCTCAAAGAGGACGGTGCTCTAATTTGTGCTATTGACCACAATGAGCAAGAGGGATTAGGTTTATTGCTCAAAGAGATATTCCCTGGCAAGGAAATTAATTGTGTAACAGTTGTTCACAATCCTAGAGGAATACAAGGTACCAATTTTTCCTATACCCATGAATATGCATATTTTGTGATTCCTAAAGGAAAAAAATACCTTGAAAACCGGAAAATTGAATCCAAAGATATTGATTGGAGAAATTTAAGAGACAATGGAGGAGAATCATTAAGATCAGATGCAAAAAATTGTTTTTATCCAATAATCATTAAAAATGATGAGATATTAGCTTTTGGTGATATTTTGGCTGTTGAATCTCATCCAAAACAGAGCACTGTTAAAAAAGGTGACACTTATGAGATTTGGCCAATGGATAAAGAAGGTATTGAGAGAAAATGGAGATATGCAAGGCAAAGTATCGAAGAAGTAAAGCACCTATTAAGGGTTAAAAAACAAAAAAATGGATACGAAATTGAAATAGGTAAAGATTTTGGGATATACCGGACAGTTTGGACTGGCAGCAAATATGACGCTAATGAATATGGAACTAAATTAGTTAGACAAATTATAGGAAAAGATTTTCCATACC
>MGUU01000002.1:82612-83148 GCA_001800135.1 Elusimicrobia bacterium RIFCSPLOWO2_02_FULL_39_32
AGAGGCGGTAGCCACTCAAAAGGGAACTGCAATTATTTTGGATTTTTTTGCAGGTTCTGGCACAACAGGTCATGCGGTTTTAGAAATGAACAATGGAAAGGGCAACCGACAATTTATTCTTTGCACAAATAACGAAGATAATAATGGCAGTGGAACAAAAATTGCCTCAGATATTTGTTATCCAAGAATTAAGAATGTCATACGCGGATATAAAGTGAAAGGAGAAAAAGTTAATGGTCTTGGAGGCAACTTAAAGTATTTTTCTACGGCATTCGTAGACAATGTTAAAACTGATAATGATAAAAGAGTTTTTACTTCGAGCTGTACCGAAATGCTTTGTCTTGCGGAAGCGACTTTTGACGAAATGATTTTAAAAAAAGGTTCTTTTGCAATCTATGAGAATCAGAAGCAAATGACTGGTATAATTTATGACGAAGACGCTATTGCTGATTTCAAAAAAGAAGCGAGGAAATATAAAAAACCATTCGTGGTTTATGTCTTCAGTTACGACCATACATACAATGAAGAAGATTTTG
>MGUU01000002.1:83179-86451 GCA_001800135.1 Elusimicrobia bacterium RIFCSPLOWO2_02_FULL_39_32
GATGAAGACCCGAAGTTAATCGTTTTTCAGGCGCCAACAGGATCAGGAAAAACAATAATGCTTGCAGAGGCCATGTCGCGGACGGTCAAAGGTTTAACCGATGAAAAAGAATTGGCTTTTGTTTGGATATCAGTAAATTATTTACATGAACAGAGCAAGAAAAAACTGGAAAAACACTTTGAGAATGAGCGATTGCTAGATTGCATAAATATCGGAGATATTCAAAACAATAAGATAGAGCAAAATCAAATCGTTTTCGTGAACTGGGATAGTTTGAATAAAGAGGGCATTTCTCTTTTTATGTCCGATAATGAGAAGGACTGGAATTTAAGTAAAATCATGGGAAACACCAGAGACTCTGGGCGAGATATTGTTTTGATAATTGATGAAAGTCATCGCACGGCAAAAACAAGTAAATCACAGGAAATTGTTAGCATGATCGGACCAAAGCTAACGATTGAGGTTTCTGCTACTCCGAAAGAAAGAGTTACCAATGACCATAAAATTAATGTCAAATTAAGTGAGGTTGTCGCGGAGGGAATGATAAAACAGGAAGTACAGATAAACCCCGGACTTGGACGAGTCCAAACAAATGAAGATATTGTCCGTGAAGCATTGAAGAAGCGAAACGAACTTAAAAAATTATATGAGGAAACTGGAACTGACATAAATCCTTTGCTTTTAATTCAGATACCAAAAAGAAGAAAGTCCGATGTGCGAGAGCCGGAAGACAAAATCATTGAGATATTAAATAAAGACAGTATCACAATTGAAAATAGAAAACTCGCTCTTTGGCTTGCCGAAAAAGACAAAAAGAAAAACCTTGATTATCTTGAGAACGACGATAGTAAAGTAGAGGTTTTGGTTTTTAAGGAAGCTATAGCACAGGGATGGGATTGCCCACGAGCAAGCATTTTGCTACTTCAACGGGAGTGGAATGCCGAAAATTATGTTTTCAACATTCAGACGCTTGGGCGCATTATGCGTATGCCGGAACACAAGCATTATGACAATTATCCAGCGTTGAATGTTGGGTATGTTTACACCGCCTCTGACAATTTTGAGATTGTTGAGGATTTAGCAAAGGATTATGTCAGTAAAGATCAAATGATCCGAGATAATACGATTTACAAAAATATCTACTTGCCAAGCGAATTTATCAGAAGAAAACGAGAACCATTTAGAATGTCCGGCGAATTTAAAGATTGTTTGTCTGATGCCGCAAAAGAACTAAAAATTGACGAAAAGAAAATCAATGTCGGGAAAGTTACTTTTCCAAAGTGTGTAGGTCTTGAGGGAAAGGTTACTGAAATAGATAAAATACAAGAGGTTGAATTCCTAAAAAAGCGATCGATTGTAAAAGATCGTGAAGAAGTGTGCGCAGAATACACAGCTTTTGTAAAGTCTTTGTCGTATCCATTCACCGGGGGAACGCGCCCGACAGACATTATCAAATCTAGTGTTCGTTCTTTCTTTAAAAAACAGTTTAATATTGATAATGAAGATGAAATTGCCGCAATAGTATTAAACCCTATAAACAAGAGTGAATTTATTGATTTGATTGAGAAAGGAAAAAATAAATTCAAATCCTTGCCTGAAAAAGCCGATGAAATTGTGCCAAATCAAAAGTGGCAAGTGCCAGAGAGTGTCAGCGTATTTGATAATTTTGACGAAAGAAGAGAGATCAAAAAAACAATTCTCAAACCCTTTTTTGTCAAACGAGATAAAAACGGGAAGCAACTATTGTCAAAACCAGAGAATGCTTTTATTGATGAGCTTGAAAAAACAGATAACGATATTCTCTGGTGGTTTAAAAACGGCGTAAGTGAAAGTAAGTATTTCGGAATTGCATACAAGAAAAATGGGGGTAGCCACAATAGCTATTATGCTTTCTATCCCGACTTTATTATCAAAACCAAGAAAGAAACTCTCGTTGTAGAAGTTAAAGATGATAGGGACTTCAAAAACGAAAATCTATACAAGCTCAACGCCGGGCGAGAGTATCAGAAGAAATACAATGGGAATGAAAATCTATATTTCTATATTATTTCCCCATTTGATTACTTCAATTTTTTCCGTCTACTAAAAAATCAAACACTAGCTAGTTTCAAGTCAAAGTTTGAAGAAAATCTTATCCGATTTACTCAAAGCCGCAAAGTCGCCTCCGCGAAACAGATAGAAAAATCAAAGGAAGATCAAGAGCTTTTAGAGTTATATGAATCGGAATTAACAAAGGCCATAAAAAACCTTGATGATAAAAAATTGGAAAACGAAATCCTAATAATTGATCTGCAAGGCGCGGAGGCTACAATCGGTAGCTTGAAAGAAGCTCTTGCCTATCAACCAAAAATCAGTGTGGAGAATAAAAAGGATGTAAATATTCCTGCCCCCTTCAATATCTGTATTCTGGGCGAGGTGGTTAATGAAGATTTAACCCGAGAAAAATTGAGGGATTATTTTGCAAAATACGGGGTGAAAACTACTGATTGGGATATTGCGTTTTACAGCAACACAAAAATAAAAAATAGTGATGTTCTGGGTGGATTGAAAAAAGGACAAACCAAATTCAATTTGATTATCACTGGACAAATTTATCATCATTCTGGACGAGGCAATAAAAGCGCAAATCTTTTGACAGAATTAAAGAAAGATAGATATATTGATCACATTGTTGGATGCTCTCCAAAAGAATTATTGACTATTGATAATATTCTGGAGAAGCTTGAAGAGTACCTGTCTACTTAGCCCTGCTGTTCATCCACTCTTCTCAAAAACTTCCAGTATTACCTTTAAAAACTACCCCTGAAAAGATGGGATAACGTACAGACTTACTATCTTATTTCATTAGCTCCTTCCCAACTACTGCTAACGACACTTTTATTATTAGCTCCATATTGCTACTTCTATCTCTATCCCAGATTGTCATTCATACTTCAGTTTTTATGGAAAGGTTATTAGTATTAGAATAAACCTTTGAATTATTCTTCCCAGATGAAAATACACTCTAAATTCTACAATTGTCATAACTTTATTTGTTGTAGGTTTAAAAATATTATTCATTAAAATATCCCTAAAATATATTCTTTAGACAATTTTAATGTAACCGAATACAAAAATGTTGCAAAAACTTTACATTTTGTTGAAGAAAAGTTTCGGCATCTCGAACTATCCTTTACATTAGGAGAAGAGCTATGACTCTTGTTGGGGAATATCTTTTCTTAAGCGAGGTTTGGTATGGAGAATACCAAGAAGAAGCGCTGCGAATTCTGCCA
>MGUU01000003.1 GCA_001800135.1 Elusimicrobia bacterium RIFCSPLOWO2_02_FULL_39_32
ACCGATTTATTCCAGTTAAACAAAATCGGCATGCTGTCCGCTTTTGCGCTCCCATCTGTCCTGTTTTAATGCTACAGAACAGCATTTAAGAGTTATGAAAACATACAAAAATGTTACAAAAATGTTACAAAAAGTTGAAGAAAAGTTATCGGATTTAGTTGTATATGTATCTTAAGATGAAACAAACTATGATGCGAATAAAAAAGGTGGTGATTTAAAATGATTAAGTTCTGGACGGAAAAAAGCAATAAAAATTGGCTGCAAACAACTGGCACAGCAGTGGCAGTTAGTTTTCTTTTTACCACAGTGGCCGCGCCTTTTGCCCAAGCCTCTATCTGGCAAGAAAGGAAGACCGCAGTAGAACAGCTGAAAAAAAGCTCTGAGGATCAAGAAAATAATTATACCCAGCTCGCCTCTGCCGCTAATTTTCAAACTGTGATTGGCAATGGGATGTTAATGCCTAAAGGAGTGAGTCCAGAGTTATTAGAAAGTCTTTCTAAAACTATAACTCCCGCTTTACAACATAAATCCAATGCGAAATCTCAAAGGCTTAAATTGCCTTCCTATCTAGTAAATAGAATCGAACAGTTTGGCGAAATAGAAAGAGTTTATTTAGCAGAGGGTCAGAAGGTAAAACTAGAGTCTGATAAAAATAGAATCAAGGAATTTAATTTAGACGCAAAAATGCCTCTTGTCATCCATGTCCAAGATGCCCATGAAATCTATAGCGTGCAGAAAAATATCGCTTTCCTATTAAAGGAATTCATGGGGTTGGGAGTGAATGTGGTGGGAGTGGAAGGCGCAGAAGGGGTTATGCAAGGGATAGAAAAATGGAGAAACAATCCAGATCAAGAGAGTTTAAAAGAAGTGGCAGGCTATCTATTAAGGAAAGGGATATTAACTGGCGTGGAAGTGGCTGGTTTAAGCAAAGGAAAAGATCAGGTTGAATTTTATGGTGTGGAAAAAAGAGAAAAATATTTAGATCAAGTTAAAAGTTTTAAAGAGACTTTAGGAAAAAATAATGAAATGAAGCATTGGCAAGATTCCACTCATGGTAAGATTGCCGGCCTTAAAGCAAGAATTTATGCTGAGGATTTAAAAAGATTAGATGAAACTAAACAAAAATATGAGAATGGCGAAATAAAATTAGGGGATTGGGCAGGATCTTTGCAGGAGGCAACTTCTAAAACCCTTACGGAAGAAGATAGAAATTTTTCTAATGTGGCTAAATATTTAAATGCCTACCATATTGAAAAAGAGATAGATTTTAAAAGTGTTGAGAAAAAACAAAGAGAGTTATTGGAGAAATTGTCTCAAAAACTTTCACGTCAAGAGTTGGTGGAATTATTGGAAGAAAGTTTGCTTTACCGTTTAGGCAGCATGGGATATGCGGAGTTTTACAATCATTTGGTTGGCCGCGCGAATCTGGCAGGTCTTAAGCTGACTCCTGAAATTAAAAAATACATTCAGTATCTGGTAAAGGTAGAAGGGATTGACCGGGAAAAATTGTTTGAAGAACTTAAAAGTTTTTCCGATCAGGTTTTTAATGAAAAAGTAAGGGACAATCCTTTAATGGCTGAAGTTTATGTGCTAGATAAAGATTTTAGTTTGATGAATAAGGGTTTAAATTTTAGTTTGAATGTTGAGGAATGGCAGGATTATTTAAAGAGAGAAAAAGAATTAACAAAAATTACAGAAAAGATCGCAAAATTAGAAGGTAAAGAGCCTCAATTAAAAGAGAAAACAGAGTTTGAACAGGTGAAAGATGTCCTTAAAAACGTAGAAAAATTTAGCCGTCTTTCTGAAGAAAGAAATGGAATCTTTACCAGCCAATTAGCGGAAAGGATGAAACAAAAAGAGCAAAAGATCAGTGTTCTAATTGCCGGGGGTTATCATAGCTCAGGAATTGAGGAGTCTTTAAAGGAAAAGGGAATTTCTTTTATTACGGTAAGACCCAGAATGGATGTGGCAAAAGTTGACAAAGAATATCATCCTTTAAATGGTTTTAAAAGAGGGTTGCTCCCATTAGAAAAAATGTTTTTGCCGGAAAAAGTTTCTTTAGCATCTTTGCTTGCAAGTGAATATCCAAATACATCAAAAGGCATTGGCGCGAAAGGCGCGTTAGATACATTTACTCCTGTTTTAAGCAAATTAAAAGGCAGAAAAATTGCAGCCAATTTAGAAAAAATAATTCAAGCCAAAAAAAATGGAGAGATTTATAGCGCGGAAATTCAAACGGCCAATGGAAAAACCATAAAAGTATGGACACTTATTAAAAATAATAATAAAGAGCTGAATAAAAAATTGTTGGAAAATCCAAAAGAGATATTAACTGAATTAAATCTTTTGGATGGAGAAGATGAATTAGATACAGGATTGGCAGGAGAAATTGGTTCTGAAAAAGAAGCACGGGTATTAGTAAGTGGAGAAAAACCAGCTACGATCTTGGCTAGAGTCTCTAAATTTGTTCGCGCCATACCAGTTCAATATATGCAAGGCGCGGCTGCTATTATAGTTGCCATACCTACTCTTATAATGACAAATGGTTTCTATTCCTCCAATGGCTTAGCTCTAACAGTTCCCGGAGTTATTTTAGTTGCTGTTATTATTGCATTAGCTTTCATCGGTCTAGCTCTTTTAGAAGGCAAGAAACCAACCATTATAGAGCAAGTGGAAAAACCAGCTATTTTTCCAGGGGCTGAATTTGGAACTTCTTATCTTTTTAGTAAACCAACAACTAGATTTATCTCTATTTTAGCCGCAGCAATGTTAGCCTTGCCTTTAGGCGGGTGTCCTTTACCTCCTCAACTATTAAGAGCTGTTGGGGTTCAGTCTGTTTTAGATGTTTCAGATTTTAATGAAGGCGATTTGTCTGAACTAGATATTACAGATGTGGTGCGGGTGGGTTCATTTGTAAAAATAAAACCAGAAAGTGAAACTACTTTTGTAGTTGACTGGAAATATAGCGAACCAGAATCTCAAGATGAAGTAGCTGGAGTTTTCCTTAAATTAGGCAACCCCAATCAAGGGCTTGATTTACAGAATCAAAACATAACGCCATTTTCTCTGGAAATAATTAATGGTCCTTCTCAACCTTCAATGGAAATTGAAGATGCCACCCCGGGGAACGGAGGTTCAGGCAACAAATATTTTGAAAAGTCTGTGCAAGGCTTTGAAAAAGGGAAAATGAAGGATCCTAAAATTAATTTTGGTCATAAAGATATAGCTCAGTATGCGATTCTTACAGATCGCGTGGATGGAATAGGGATATTTTTTAATAAACGTTATACAGCTGCTTGGGAAAATGAAGGATCATTTAGAGTTAGAATAAATCCAAAAAATAAAAAAGTGCTAATCAATAAGCCTTTTAGTCCTTCAACCACGCCAGATGCAAGCGCTTCAATTTCACCTTTAATTAAAGTCACTAAGGGGGGAGATCCTACCGCAGAGCCTGTGGCAAAAGAAATGGCGCGCATTGGCCGTCAAACCATTATTAATTTTAATGGCGCTGAACGCAACGGAAGAACAACCACTGTAGTGGATGTTAAGGATGTTTTGGGAGGGGGTTTTTCTTTAGTGTTTGCAGACGCTATTACTAACGCAAGCAATAGTTATGGAGTAGTTGTAAAACCAGTTTTCCCTGCTAATTTTGTAAAGGAAAAGAATGATTATGTGAGAGTGGAATTAAAAAGATTTGGCAGAGTTGTGTATGATGAGAATTTGTTAGAAAGATTAAATGAACCTGATTATTTCACCACGTTCATTGAAAATTTACCCCAGTATGGCCCTATTGACGAAATTACTTATGTTTCTAATAAACCAATGCTGTTTGAAGTGGATGCGAACGTTAAACGTCCCAGCCCTTCAACTACAGCATCCGCAAGCCCTTCAGCCACACCAGACGCAAGCGCTTCTATTGCTCCTCTTATTCAGGTGACTAAAGGTGGAACCCCTTCTTTAGAACCAGTTGCAAGTGAAGTTGTAGTGATTGGCCGTCAAACGATCCGTAATTTTAATGGACCTGTACGCAACGGAAGAACAACCACAGTGCTTGATGTTAAAGATGTTTTGGGAGGCGGCTTTTCCTTATTATTCTTAAATCCAATAACCAATGCAAGCAATAGTTATGGAGTAGCTGTTAAATCAGTTTTTCCTGCTGGCTCTGTAAGGGCAAAGGACGATTTTATAAATCTAGAATTAAAAAGATTTGGCAGAGTAGTCTATACTGAGAATATATTGGGACGGGTAGATGAGAGCGATTATTTTACTCAACTGATTGAAAATTTAACTCAGTATGGCCCTATTGACGAAATTACTTATGTTTCCAATAAACCAGTGCTTTTTGAGCTGGACGCAAATGTTATTCGTCCCACACCGCAACCCTCACCTTCTCCCACAGCAACGCCTAGTCCAACACCAACTCCAATGCCAACTCCTAATGTGCCAGTAATTGCGCGCGTTATACCGAGCAATAGCATTTCAGTGGTGGGCATGTTCTTTAGTAATCCCATTATTAGAAGGATTTCGCAAGGCGGACAAGATTTTATAAAAACAACCGCGACTAAATTCACACTTGAGTCTGGATCAGAAATTGACGCTTTAAAAGTGCAGGTATTAAGAGGAGCAGCCAGAGATAGCAATGGGTTTGGCGGGACCCTATGGACTTTTGCAGCAGGTGAATTTTCTAGAACAGATCGCACAAATCCAATAGTTGTGTTTCCTATTAAGGCAGATGGAATCCAGAATATTGATATAGAGATTGGAAAATTTGGCTCTCGCTTATTCCCAATTCCAGACCGTCTAGTTGTAACTCAAGATGGAAAGGTTTATGGGGTGGAGATTAATTTGAACAATCTGCCGGAAACTGCAAATCGAGATGAGTTCGACACCATTGGAATTTTCACTAAGGATATGAATGCGATTAATAATCAAGGAAGTTATATTGTTGGAAGTTTAGGCTATACTGCTGGTACGGCAGTGGCTGGGGTTCCTTCATCTAATCCTTGGCTTAAGAATAGTTTAGCAGAATTTTTTCTTGGTTTTGTGGGTATTCCTACTGAGGCTGCTCCAGTTGATCCGCCAGTAAACCCAGATTCAAATCCAGGCCCAAATCCAAATGAACCTTCTTCTAATCAGCCAATTGGACCAGAAGCTTCTCGTCGTGGTTCAAGTAAGGATGAGAAGACTGATAAAAATCGCGCATCGCGCAACAATCCTATTCAGAACGGTTTTGTCAACAGATGTCTGGAAATTCTTTATCAGAAAATAGAGCCTTATCATGCTCAGATTAAAGAATTACTTGATCAACGCCAAAATTCTGAGATTACACCTTTAGCTAAACAAAAGATTGACAAGGAAATACAAAAAATTGTGGATAAAATTAATGCTTCTGACTTCGTTGATGCTAAAGAAGGGGAATATACTGCTTTGCCAGATGAGCTGGATCCTGAAGCATTATATCAGAAGTTTATGGATTCTGAAGATCACGGCATCTATGTGCAAAGAGTAGAAGATCTTTTATTAAAAGGAGAAATCTCTTTTCATTTAATGTTTGGCGGCGCGGCTACGCGTCTTGGGGTTGGATCCATGTTTGGTTTAGACCTTATTGATGTTGCAGATAGGGTTTTAAAGACTAGCGATTCTTCTGGGACTGGAAATACAAATGACCGCATGCTCACTCTAATTTTTAAAGCTATCAGAGAAATGGTTTTAAGAAAGAGAAAAATTGAGACAGAAAAGACACAAGAAAAAGTGGCAGAAGAACTTACAAAGTTACGCATGGCTGTTAAACATGCTAAAAATTTGTTATCTGAAGAAACGCACAAACTGACCTTAGCTCAAAGACAGTTGTGGCAATATAGGTATCTTTTAGAAAAGATAGGTAAATTAAAAGGTTACTCTCAGGATCAAATCCAAACAACCATATTTAATTTGCCCATGGTTCTTTATATTGATGAAAATAATTGGGAAGAGGTTAAAAATGATTTTGTTGAAAACAATTTTTATGGGTTGAACCCAGAAAAAATTTATTTTATCAGGCAGCCATATTATCCACTCTATCAATATAAAACCGGAAAATTAGACAAGTACGAAGGAGAAGAAGAGCTGCCATTTGGACATGGTTCTGCAACTTTATCGCTCTATTATCAAAAAGGTTGGGCATTTCAATTAGATTGGAGTGGGGTAGAGAAGTTAGTGGATGAGAGTGTAGCTGCTATTCTTGGAAATCAGGGAGTAGATATGGCGGTTTATCATCGTTTGAATGATTTAACCATGATGACTGGAGGAGCCATAGATTTAGACTGGCTGGCATTTGTTCTATATCAATTAGAGCATGGGCATCATTTTGTAGGAGAATTGGTCTCAAACCCTGAAAATCAAAAAGGCGGCAATGCTATTTTTAACACAAAGACAGGAAAACCCATGCTGATAGAGACTGTGAATTCCAATGGTTCAAAAGCATTAAATAAATTGGTTACAGAGTTGAGTGAATCTGGAGCTCCTTACAATAAGTTTACCCTTGGCATGAGCATGAAAGGGATTTGGCCGATTCTGGAAGGAGATTCTTTTTCACCCCCTGCTTTAAGGGCAAATGTACGATACAAAGATGGTCATTTCACTGTGGATATTATTACCGGGGATATTTCTCAAGATCCAAGGTCTAACCCTCTATTTTTCTTTAGAAACGAGGCTATTCATGATTTTAAAGATTTTGATCAGTTGGCAGAGGCCTTGTTATTTGTGAATGAGCAAGAAAAAGATGAAGATTTTGTTAATTTCCTGCAACGTGAATTAATGATCTTTAAAGAACAGTTTACACAGGATGAATATGATGTTGTGAATAAATTTATAATTAGATTAACGAAGTTTTTAAGTGGTGAAAAAGAGGGCGAGCAATTATTTTTTGGATTTCAATCCATTCTTGATTTAATTCATTCAGAAAATCCAGAGGTTCGCGAAAAGATTATCCAGATATATAAGAGGGTGCTTAAGAAATTTTTCCCTGGATATGAAACTTCGGGTTTAAGTCAAGTTGCCATAGAACAGAATTCTCAATATAGAAAAGCTCTGGAGATGTTGACTTTTGTTTTACAACGCAAAGCTCCTCCTCAACGAATAAACATTTTAAGCATACTTAGGAATGGTGGCTCTGCCTTATATCTTTTTATTGCAGGGTTCATAGGTCTCGTAATCTTAGGAGCCATTTTGTCATGTGCAGCTATAGGATTACCATCAAAAACGATTCTAACAACCATAGGAACGCCTCAGGCTCAAGGTATAGAATCTGTATTGTATTCTACTCCAGAGCCTTTAGTTTCAAATGTTCCATCACCTATCGTCTCCCATACTCCTACTCTAGAACCTACAGTTTCAGCAGCTCCTTCTCCAATGGTTTCTCCCACACCGGAACCTACAAGAACTCCTTCTATCAGCAATGATACGTTTGGCAATGTTATTCCTAGTCCTGTTCCTACAGCTTCTGCGGAGCCAAGCTGGGAGATGATGAGCGGAAGGTTTACTGCTAAGTTTGAAACAATGAATGTTGGCGGGCCATTTGTCCAAACCATCATAACCATCACTGACAGCCAAACTGGGGAAGTAAAAACTGTGAAGATTGATGGCGCTATTAAATATTCGGATTTTAACAAAAATGGAAACCGTTTAGTTGTAATTACTAGGGATGGCGCAACTTCCAGTAGTTATGTAGTTAGGAATTTCTTATGGGTAGTTAATCCTCTGGATGGAACAGCAATGAAAGCAATCTCCTATTCAGAGAAATATTATCCCGATACCACCATCAATGGCTTTGTGCTTAGTTCAGATGGAAAGCATGCGGTTGCTTATACTTCTAGAGGAGAATTCTTGAGAGTTCGGCTATTGGATGGAACTAAAGTAGATGCCACCAATGCTACAGTCGGCTATATGTCTAATTTAGAAAATATTGAGAATGTTATTTTAGAATCTAAATCTGGCAAAGATCTAATTTTTGTGCAAGGCAAATTTAGCAATCGCGCCATTGAAGCGGGTTTTGAACTAAAATCAGATGGCAAACTAGAATCTTTAGGTGTGACTGGCGGATCTCAGCAGGAATCTGCATGGCTTACCCCAGATGGAGTGATTTCAGTCTATAAGGAGCATAATCGGGATACAAATAAAATTAATTTAGTTTTAAAAAATCACTATAAGCAGACAGAGACAAAAGTGTTTCTAATGGATTGGCTAGGGTACGAGGATGTGGATCATATTGCGTTTAGCCCTGATGGAAAATATATATGGGTTAAGAGATATTGGACTCATGGAACTATCATAAGAAAACAACTCTGGACATTGGATGTTTTTGATTATAAAGGAAATAGAGCGGCTCAATTTAACAGTGATGCAAATAGCAGCCCAATCTTCTCTATTGATAGAACAAGGGTAACAAAGAATTCTGTCATTGTAGATTTTAAGCCTGCAATCCCTACTAAAGAAAAATGGGGAACTAACTATCCGCCTGCGGACACCTATAAAGCAGGAGAGCCCGCAACTGTAGAACTACCTTTAACTGAAGCAGCTGCATCTGTTGCTTCTAAAGATTCGCAATTGCCAACAGATACAGGTAAAGGAATAAATGGGCTATCAGTTATGCTTATGAATTTAATTAAAAACGAAGATGGTCAAGCAGATGCTAGTTTTATGATACGACTGATCAAAATCGTTGGTATCCTTTCTCTTTTATTTCTTCTAGCCCAATGTGTTTTTGAACCTGCATTTGCCGCACCATTGAGCGAACCGAGTTCTTCCAGTTTTAAAGTAGAATTGTGGAATGGGATCAATTTAATCTCCCCATTAAATTATTTTGTTTCTAATACGCTTGTTTTAGCTGCGGCAGTAGCAGCACTTATTTTTGTGGTTGGAGTGATTTTATACGCAACAAAGGATGATGCGCAAAAAAAAGAGATACTAAAAGCTCTTCAAAAATTTAAATTAGCTTTTGGAACCATGGCGCTAGCGATTTTAGCAGCATGCAATATTTCAGGGAATCCAGTAACAACGCCTCAAGTTGCAATATCAGCTTCAATCAATGTTCCTACCGCAGTCTCTGCAACTAATGCGCCATTAGATGCTGAGGGCAAGGTTATACCTGTCATTGAAACAAAGACAGAGACAAATGTTCCTGTGGCAATTGTTCAAACTCCAGAGCCGCAAACACAAACTACGATTCAGCCTACGCCTCAACCTACCGTATCCCCAACAGCTCCTACAGGTTGGGATATGATCAGTGATAAATTTACTGTTAAGTTTGAAGTAAAACAGGCTAATATAGGAGGACCTTATTATCAGACCATTGTCACATTAAGAGACAATCAAACTGGAAAAGAGACCATCATTCCTATTGACGGCGCTTTAAAATATTCAGAATTCAATAAAACCGGGGACAGGCTAGTCATTATCAGTAAGGATGGGGCAACGCCCAGCAGTTTTGTGGTGAGAAATTTCTTATGGGTCATTGATCCTATAGAAGGAAATGCAGAGAAAGTGATTGATATTCAACAAAAATACCCTCCATTTACGGATCTTAAAGGATTTGTTTTAAGTTCAAATGGAAAATACGCAATGGTTTATACTGCCAGTGACTTAAGAGTAGTTCGTCTTGAAGATAGAACTCAAATTAAAAATATCAGCATTATTGCAGGGTATATGTCTGTATTCTCAGGCGTTGAAACAGTTACTTTAGAAACAAAATCCGGAAAAGATTTTATTTTTGCCAATGGACAATATAATGATAGTCTTTTAGAAATTGGTTATGAGCTGGAAACAGATGGAAATTTAAAATGGTTAGGCATCACTGGAGGAACTTTAAGGAGCGACCTTTATTATAATGGGTCAGATACAATGATCAGAGCTGCTCTCCTAGATCCAAAACACTTAAAAATTGAAGATGAAAAAACTAAAAGCGTAAAGGAATTGGAACTATTTCCAGTTTCTAATGGAACCTTAGCTGACCATGTTTCTTTTAGCCCTGATGGAAAAACTCTTTGGGTAAGAGCGCATACAGGCAATGAGCAGATGTTAGTTTTACTTGAAGCTAATGGAAATGAGTTGAAACGATTTATTGTGGATAGCAAAGAAAGAAAAATTTTCTCAGTTGACCATGTTAGATTCAACTCAAATTCAGTGTTGGTAGATTATAAACCAGCTGTTCCCGCTCTATATACAGACACTAAACCCGGGGATCAAGAAACTGAAGAGCTGTTATTGAATCATACAGTTCAAAATCAAAGTTTGCAAAGCTCAGAATCTTCAAAAGTCTCAGAACTCTCTTTAAAAAATGGGAAGAGCTTAAATAAAACTTTAGCAATTTTGGCTGGTGTGGGCGCAGTTGTGGTAGATACCTTAAAGAACCTTATATCCCATGCTTTGCCTACAGATGCTTCTGCATCTATAGCTCTCCAATCTTTACCAACCGCTCCTGCTGGTTTTGGCTCTATTCTACTTCCAGTTTTGGCGATTGTAGTTCCTTTGGCTTTAGCTGTCATAGCTTACACATGGCTTACTACTCCTTCAGTTAAGATGACTAAGACTTTAGCAAAAGTAAATGATCAGCTAGCGATTTTAAGCCGAACCCTTCCTTACATGACTCAAACAGAAAGGGATGAAGCTCTTAAGCCTTTAGAAAATGATTTAAAAACAATTTATCAAGATCAGGGCATAAAGAAAAAATTTGGCAATAAAGAACTTATTGCTGAGGCTTATGGAATAGCAGGCTCCATGGGAGTAGAGATAAGCGAGGATATGAGCAGATATTTTAAGGCAAAAAATGTGGAAGTTTCATCCTTGCCTTTAGATCGTCTATTCCCTGAGGTTCGCTCCACTTATCTTCAAGATTGGATTGAGTTTAAGAGGATGGAAGTGACTGTGGATCAAACGGAATTCTTAAAAAATATTAAAGATAAACTTGGGCTGGATAAAAAGAAGGGACTAGCCTATCAGAAATTTATTGAAACTTATAGTTATGGCTATGCTAAAGGCGCTGTAGTACAAGTGGCCAGAGATACCAGAATTAAAGTTGGAAAACAGGCTCCAAATTTAGGACATGGGGTAAGATGGATAGATGTTCAAGACATCCAGCTTTCATTTGTCAAAAATGATGTTCAAGATTCTCTAGAACAAATTGAAAAAGAAGAGTTGCGCGGACTTTTGTTAATTGGCAAATCTCAAACAGAACTCTTAAAAGTTTTAGATGAAAAACATCGGGTGATTCTAAATCAAGCTGTCAAAAACGGAAAAATCCGTTTGCTTGGCAATGAAAGTGTGAAGAATGGCATTGCTTTAGATACAATTTATAGAGAGACAATGCGCTGGGGCTGGAAAGGGGTTAGTGTGGACTTCTTAACCAATGATTTAAGCCGGTTGAATGAGAGTTTCACTTATGCCAACATGATTCAAACCGTATTAATGACTGCCACTGGCATGAAACTTGTTCAAGGTCTTGTGAACGACGTTTCCCAAAGAGCTTTAGAACATCAAGTCTTAGTGATTAATCAGTAATTTAAATCACCTATATTTTTAAATGCCAGACGCTTCTAAAATGCGTCTGGCATTTTTATTATGATTCATCTTATCCTTAAGTTTGAATGGAATATAATTTTTTAGTATTCTAATTCTTTATGGCAAATTTGCACAGAATATTGGTAGTGGATGATGACCTGGAATTGTGCCAGGTGATTGTGGATATACTAAAAGAGCGCGGTTATGATGTAAATTTTGTGCAAACAGCGGAAGAAGGGTTAGAAAAAGGGATATCCAACACTCCCGACCTTTTTATTCTTGATCTTGAAGTCCCCAAAATGGGCGGACTTGTGCTCTGTCAAAACCTTAGGGCGCATCCAAAAACTAAAGATATTCCAGTGGTTTTTCTCACGGTTCGGGATTCAGATTTTGACAAAAAAACAGCGATGAGTTTAGGAGCGAATCAATATATTACGAAACCTTTTCGCAGGAGCGTGCTCTTAAAAGAAGTGGAAAATTTGTTAGCGGCTCAAAAAGAGGATTGGGTCATGCCCCGTCTCCCATCTCAATTAAAGGATTCTGCTGGAACATCTGCTCCATCGCAAGTTTCAAAACCTTTAACTCCTTCTGAAACTCAAACTGCTTCTTCTCTACCTCCGAGCGCTCTTAGTAAACCGCGAGCAAAGAGCGAGACTCCTTCCACACCTATTTCAGAGTCAAAAAAAATGGAATCTGACGAGGATAGTTCCACTGGAATTCCTCCAATCACAGAACCAAAAGTTTCTGCTGAAGAAGGGTTGGAAAAACAATCTGCCCAAACGCCTGAACAACCTAAAGGAGATGTGTCTCAACCGGGTCCAGTAAAAGAATTAAAAACATTTGAATCCTTTGCTGGTAAAAAAGAAGCCAAACCCTCTAAGATTTTAGCTTTGAAGACATGGGCTTTTAAGAGCAAGAAAAATAAAATTATTTCTATTGGAGTTTCATTTAGTTTGCTGGTTGGATTAACTTATGGGAGTTTCATGCTTTATAAAAAATTTTTAGGGTCTAAAAAAGATAAATCCAAAACAGCTGAATCCGGAGAGCTTACAGAAGTTTCTGTGAATGTGATGCAGGCTGCCCCTGCTCCATTTCAAGATATTTTAAGCGCTGTGGGCACTGTGGCAGGCGGTTCAGAGATTGAGCTTCGTTTTCAAACAGAAGGGAATCTGCGCTCCCTTAATTTTAAAGAAGGGGACAGCGCGCATGCAGGGCAAATTATTGCGCAATTAGATCAATCGCAAATATTAATTAAGCTTGAAAGAGCAAAATCTGAGTACTATCGTTATGAAAAACTTTATGCTTTAGGCGGTGTTTCTAAAGACCGCTTGGATGAGGCTAAAGTTCAATTGGATTTTGCGCAGAGCGAAGTATCTAAAACTATTTTAAGAGCCTCCCAAGACGGTATTTTTGGAGATAAAGGCGTGGAGGTAGGGGAGTTTATTACGCCGCAAAAAAAGGTTGGAACATTGGTTAGCCTGCATACCGTGCTTGTGCGGATTGGAGTCATAGAAAAAGAGATTGATAAAATTTTTCCCGGACAGATGGTTTTAGCCACTGTAGAAACGTATCCCAACGTAGAATTTAAAGGAAAGGTAGAGAATATTTCACCTCTAGTGCAGGGACAATCTAAAACATTGATGGTGGAAGCCCGCATGCCAAATACAGGCAAACTTCTTTTGCCTGGGATGTTCGCGCGCACGCGCATTATTATTTATGAAAAAGATAATGTGATTGCTCTGCCGAACGATGCGCTAGAAAAAACAGCAGAGGGTTACCGCATCTTTATTGTTGGCAAAGAGAATAAAGCTGAGGTTAGGACGGTTGAGGTCAGCTATGTTTCTTTGACACATAGTGTGGTTGCCTCTGGACTTCAAGCTGGAGAACAAGTTATAATACAAAGGCCGCAAGAATTAAAAGAGGGCTCTCCATTAAAGATTGTTGAGGTAGAAAAGTCAGTATCTAAAGTTGAGGGGGGTCAAGAAGACGGCGCTCAAGGCCATGAAGAAACTCAGGAACAACCCATACATTAACTAATATCTATAAGTGAAATTACGCACACGCTTCATACTATTCTCCCTATTTTTAACCGGCATTGTTGTGGCAGGCACCAGCTACACAACCTTATATTTTTTAAAAAAATTAGTTCTTGCTGAAATTGAATCCAACCAAAAGTCTGTTCTGCAAAATTTAAAAAAAGTTTGCGAAGAGTCCCAGATCAGCCGGGACGATATTTTTGCTTTTAATTATGTGGCTTCTTTAGAGAAAACCGTAAAAGGAATCGCATACGCTGTTTTTGTGCATAATAAGCGGCAGTTGATTTTAGGCAAGAATAATCCTTTTGCTGAGCTGATGGGCAGTGATCCGGAAATTTTAAAAAAAGCTCAGAATCCAGCCATATTTGAAAACCTGTCTCTTAAAGACGGCAGAAAAATTATGAATTTCTCTTCCAGCGTGGACTCATCCGGGGGCAGAGTAGGATCAGTTTATCTTGGTTTTTATGAAAATAAAATAGAAGAAAATATTCAAGAATCTGTTTCCAGAATTAAAAAGATCATTATTTATGTAGCCTCAGGAGTTTTTGTGGTTGGGTTCATCCTCTCCCTGATCTTCGCCATCCAGTTAAGCCGTCCTATTATCAGGCTGGCTAAAGGAGCCCAAGCCATTGGCGAAGGGAATTTAGAAACGCAGATTGATATTAAAAGAAAAGATGAAATTGGGGTTTTAGCGGATGAGTTTAATATCATGGCGGTCAAATTAAAGGAATTGGATCAACTTAAAGATGCGTTTGTTTCCAGCGTTTCCCATGAGCTGCGCAGCCCTTTAACAGCTATTTCCGGCTATGTAGAGCTCTTGACCATGAAGCCTGTGAATGAACTCAATCCAGATAAGGTGAAAAAAGCTCTTAATATTATTCAGGAGAGCACCACTCGTTTAACTCAGTTTGTAAACGATGTTTTAGACGCTGCAAAAATTAAAGCTGGCAAGATGGAAATTCATAAATCTCCTTTTGATATTCGAGCCACTGGAGAAAGCGTTATGGGATTATTCCAACCCTTGTTTGATAAAAAGAAACTTACAGGTAAAATACAAATTGCGGAAAATATTCCCATAGTTCCTGGGGATGGGGAAAAGGTGCGGCAGGTCATAACCAATTTTCTTTCCAATGCTTACAAATTTACGCCTGAAGGCGGCGTCATTACTTTAATTGCGGAAGAGTTTGATAAAAATGAATTTATTAAAGTCTCTATAAAAGATAATGGCATAGGCATCCCAAAGCAGCATCAACATCTTGTTTTTGGAAGGTTCCAGCAGGTGCCGGGTTCTAAGGATAAGATTCAGGGACCTAAAGGAACTGGTTTGGGTTTAGTCATTGCCAAAGGCATAGTAGAAGCCCATGGCGGAAAAATTGGTTTTGAAAGCGAAGAAGGCAAAGGCACCACTTTCTTTTTTACCATGCCTGTTAAGGGGGAAATGGGTAGGACTGTAGTTGAATCCAAAAAACTAGCTTAAATTTTTTAGCGCTTATATTATAAAAATCCCTCTACTAAAGAGGGATTTTTATTTTTGTCTTTGTTGTCTTTGGATTTCTTGTTGGAGCTGCTGGTTCATGCGGTTTATGCGGTTGATTTCATTAATGGTTTGTATGGTTTGCTGGGTTTGCATGATAGATTGCTGGGTATCTTGTTGAATTTGTTTTTGCAACTCCTGCATTTGAGCCATTTGGTTAGCTGTTTTTTCCTGCCTCTCTTGCACATTCTTTAGTCGGCTCTTTTCATCCTTTTCCACAGCCCCCTTGCTTCTGGACAAAGAAGTTTTATTTTTTAGAAAAGGAATTTTGGAAACAAGATTCTTTAAAGCATCTTTTTGTGAAAACCAGAGATAAAAAAAACCTATTACAATAACACTGCCTAAACTTAAGACAGCGATTGTAATAGGTTTTTTAAACGACATAAACGCGCTTACTCTTCTTTTGTTTCTGCTTTTGATTCTGCTTTAGGCTTTGCAGGAGCAGGAGCTGGTTTTACTTTTTCCTCTTTAGTTGCTTGAGGAGGAGTAAACTCTTCTTCAGGAAACTCCTCTTCCAGTTCTTCTTCAGCCGCTGTTTCCTCTAAGGCAGGAGTTGTGCTATATAAAGAAATTAAGCTCCATGCAAGTAAACCGGATGCGATTAATATAATTAACGCAGCAATTCCAATTTGTTTACGGGTACAGTCGCATTCATCACTCATATTATAACCCCATGAGATTTAATAAGAAAATAGTTCTTTATAAAAGAATTACTTATTCTGGAAGCGATCCAACTTTTTTTCTGGTGTTGGATTCAATCGCGATTAAGAGTCTTAAGACCTCAGACACTAGGAAGAAGAATACGAGATAGAAAAAGCCTAATACCAAAGCCAAGATGGATGTAGCTCTTGGAGCTTCTGGGGTACCGCCGCCAATCAAAATAATAACGAAAAAAACTAGTCCCAATACAGCGGATATCCATGCGAAGATTTGAAATACGAAACGCAACTTATTTGCAATTTTGTTTGTGTCGTTCATTCTCTTTAGATCCTCCTTAATGGATGCACTTTTTTTAATACATTTTTACAAACGTTAAAAAGAATTATAATGGTTTAGTTTCACTTTGTCAAGGTTTAATTAAATTTTTGTTGCAAGCAAATAGAAATGTCTGCTAATAAAGGTTAAACAACCAGATTTTCTTTGGAGGCAGCTTGAAGTTGTTTCTTATCTGAACTTAAGAAATGAATATCTTCCTTTAACTCATCCCGCAAAAGGCATGCAGAAGCTAAGTGAACCGCATCCATCCCTCTTAATCTATGTTTGTCTGATAAATGCCCTGCGGAAGCGGCAAGTTCTAAGGTAACAGGAATTTTAGAAATTTTAATCCAATCTTGTTCAAAAATAGAGAGAGTTTTTTTATAATCGTTTGTTTTTAAGGCGCCCTCTCTCTTTCTTCTGGATAAAGCAGAATAGAACTCAGGGTAAGTGATGACAGAAGAGAAGATGATCTGTGAATTTCTGACATGTCTTTGAATTAAACCAGAATCTTCTTCCTCAAAATAGAGTTTTGCAAGGGAGCTGGTGTCTAGATACAAGATCATCTTCTACCACACTCTTTCTTCCAAAATCGTTTTAGAAATACGTTCCCCTTTCAGTTTGATCGGCCGAGACAGACCCACAGGTTTTCCCGAACATCCTAAAATGACGCCTTTTTCTAACAGGCGACCCAATCGAGAATTCACTTGTAAAGTATTAAGAGGCATGACCACTGCGATTTTTTGTCCCCGATCAGTAATGGTGATGGGCTCTCCATTTCTAACCCTTGTTAAATAACTGCTTAAATGAGCCTTCATTTCTCTAATGCCAGCCGTGAACATATTGCCTCCTGTCCTTGCTTCACTTTTACCTTTTAGGGCAGCGCGCTTAAAGCCACCCTAATTTTTCCTGCTTTATGATTACTCATGTCACTTTAAATGTAGTCACATTATAATATGAAATGACCTCATTGTCAATGGGTTACAATATTTTATAGCTCTTTGGGGGAAGAGACCATCAACTTATTTTATAAAGAAAGTTTTGTTTACATAGAATTTTTTTTGCTTGGACGCGAATGGAAATAATTTTAAGTTTAAAGTAACAAATTCTAAGTAGTCCTCCATATTGAGATGTCTCTCGATGAAAGTTTTTCTTTTAATAATTGGAAGTTCTAATTTTTTCATTTTATTTTATTTATTGGCATTGGTGGTCTTCATTATAATTTAATGAGCCTTAGGCTTACAAGTAAACTGATTTAATAAACAAGTAGTGAAAAATTTTTCAGGGTAGGAAAAAGGGAAATGGATGGGAAGGCAGTAAGCCCAAAGGTAAGAGATATAAAGACTTATGTGATATAATATAGCAAAAGGTTAAGGAAGAAACTAAAAGATAAAATATAATAATATATGGAAATGTGGAATTATTTCCATACCTGTGTGGAGTTAGACACATAATTTTTTATAATAAAGAGAATAAATAAACTGTTTGTTGTGGCATTCTTTTTGCTACTAATTAAATAGGATATTTAAGGTTATCCTTAATAATTGGGATTATCTGATTATTTAATAATTTTAGTGATGCTTCGTAAGGATTCATATTGTTTTAAAAGTATAGCGAGGATTTTGCACTTTTCTTTGTTCAGATATTTGAGGGTTTTCAGATAAATTTAGGATTGACTCTTAGATTAGTGTCCAAATTTGGGGTGAAAAATGTTACAAAAATGTTACAAAAAGTTTAAGAAAAGTTTAAGTGACTTCTGCTATATTCTATCTACACCTGCGGTTCAATCTAATCATGTTCAGTTTATTTTTATTCATGGAGAAAATTCTAGAGAGAAAAATATTATACCTATTGGCCATTTAATATAATTTATTCAATGTTCCAAATAAAAATTATTGGAGAAAGTTCTAAAGAAAAGATTATTGTTCATGTTGGTTGTTTGTTCCAATAGACATAATGATCAAAATAAAAATTAGACGACTTTACAGAAAAACCAAAAGAAACTTCTGGAGGGCATTTTTTTGTCCGATTCCACACACCTCACCCTTTTCATTTTTAATTTTTAAATTAATCCCCACTAGCCAGTTTTATAAAAAGACAGTTGCTCTCACAACTGTCTTTATTTATTTTACTACACAGATTGCGTTTGCGCAGAATGTGATGATGGCCATGCCAAAAAATGCTCTACCAGAACTGTTCCAGAATCTAAAAGTTAAATTCAATCTTTATTGGACCGCAGGAAGAATTGTGTTTCATGCCCTGCCCGGATATGACAAATTAAGAGAAGATAGGGACCGCTCCGGCTACATGAGCCCGGAAAGATTGATGGAAAGAGAAAAACAGCAATTGGATCGTCTGGAAACACCGCAGCAGTTGATGAAAGACAGAGGCTTACAAATGCCTAAAGGCCAAGAGCAGTATAACGGCAAAGAAAAGATGACAGCAGAGCAGTTCTGGCAGAACATGGAGACCATGAAAGGGATTCAAGGGGATATAGCCAGAGTGAGACAGCAATCTAAACAAGATGTGGCTGCCGGCACAGAAGCGAACTACATACTTTACAATGATGGGAAACAGGTATTTTTTAAAGATGGATTAACGACCAGGGTATTAAATGAGCGGGTGTTAGATCCCAGAGGAAATTTGACTTTAAGGAATACCTTTCAGATGGGATATAACAACAAGCGTTTAATGACCTCTTACATTGCGGATGAGACTGACTCACAAGGGAATATTACGACCACCCGACGTAAAGATATTACCTACACTGATGACTCTGTATATTACGCGGGCAAAGATACTGTGGCGAAGCAACAGATCACAAGTTTTGAAGAAAATCGCGTAGATCCTTTAGGTAACGCAAGCACGATTATCCGTAAAAACATGAAATATGATGATGATTCTCGAGTAAAACATTTTGAGGAAGATCAGATAGATACCTTTGGCAATAAGAGCAATAAGACTTGGACCAATGCCAATTATGACAGCAATGATAACTTAATGAACTATGATGAAAATACAATAGATTCTTTTGGCAATAAAACCTCTAAACATTGGGGAGATGCAAAGTATATTATGAATCCTCAATGGACTGGGGATTCAGATCGGGTGCATCAAAAATATTTGCTTGCAGAATATACACAAACCGTTGTGGATGCGTCTGGGGCAAAAAGCGTGGAGAAGTGGGGCGAAGCCCAATACAATCAATATAATGAGCTGGTATATCATAAAACAATTCGCACGGATTTCTTAGGCTTTAAAACAGTTACGGAATTTTCTGATGGACAGTACAACCAATATGGGCAAATGACCAACTTTAAACAGCAAACTTTAGACGCGCATGGGAATTTTCAGCTTATGGAAAGAAATGGCATTACCTATACAAAGCTTGGGGATACTCTTTCCTATAATGAGATTGTTTCTGATGATAAAGGTAAAAGAATAGAGAGAACAAGAACTAATATAGTTTATAACGATAAGCGTTTGCAGATTGGTTATTTTGAATTAGAAACTTTGCCGGATCTAACCCAAGTGGGCAAAACATGGTCTGTTGCTGAAAAAGAAGGGGAGAAAATAAAAGGATATAAGGAAGTCAAGGGCAAAGCCGGATATTTTAAACAAGAAGCCTTGTCTGTTCCATCTCTTATTCAGACACAAATTATTAAAGATTGGTCTGCTTATGGAAAAAACGAAGGTTATAATGAGCGAGGCCAACTCATAGGGTACAGAGAAATTAGTGGTATTTACAGAAATGGTATTAAGGAAGGAGAAAGAGATATTGAAGTTAAAAAATATGTTTCTGATATTACTTATGATAAGTCAGGTAAACAATCCGGATCTATAGAGGACACTTTCACTCTTGGCAAAAATGAGAATGGAAAAAACATTGATGGCCGTTTACTTATTTCTACCGCAAGATTATCTACAGAAGAAGATATTGAAGGCAAGATCATTGGTTATAAAGAGCGTGTGGATACAAAAGGCTGGGATGGGGAAGGGAGTTTAAAGCGAGACCTATCAGTAGAAAAAGTTAGGGACAGCATTACTTTAACTAGCTATAACGAGACTGTGCATACCTTTTCTCAAGATGGGGATGATAAATTAGATACTACTAGTTACACGGAAAGAAAAGATATGGTCCTAGATGGGTTTGCCCGTTTAGTTTCTTATAAGGAAGATTTTTTTTCCGAACATGGAAACGAAGATTCAAAAGTTTCAAGAGAGGTTTCCACCATCCATTACGATTTGCGGAATTTGATGGTGGGCTCTTACGAGGTGAGCAAAGATATCAGAGGCGCGCTCACCACCACCTTCCTTTCCAACAGCCTCTATAACGCTTTGAGCCAGTCGATCTCATTCTTGAGGCAAACAATCCAAGAAGGGAAATCGGGCGCCTCTGCGGTCGAGCTTTTTAGGTCGAAGATCACCTATAACGGGCTAGGGGATATGATGAGCTACACCGATCATTCGAGGAAGTTCGATAAAGATTTCAAAAATCAGCTTTCGAACAAGGTAGATGTGATTGATTGGAATGCGCTTGGCTACAACCGTTTTGGTCAGCTCACCGGCTATGTGCAAGGATTCGTAGAGAACGGATTAAATATTGAGATGAAAGTAACTAGCATCAAATATGATTCTTTCGGCAGAACCACGGAGCAGTTGACCACCAATCATAAAACGGGAACGGAAACGCGCGTCTCTTATACTTTGGGAGACGGCACTGTTTTGTCTCCAATGGATCTTTCGATGTTATTGGAAGAGAACGGCCTTAAAAGTTGGGATCAGCTCTTGAAAGATGGAGTAGATGGAAATATCTATCAAACCATCAGCCTCTCTGAGTTTATGAAAATGCTGGAGTCCAATGAGGCGAAAGGAAAAGATCTGGAAGCCTTGATGAATGAAGGGTTGTTGAAGTTCAGCGTTGAAGGGAATCTTGTCACCTACGCCAGATTGCGAGAAAATATCGTTGCCAGACTTTCCGACGAAGAGAAAGCGGCGAATGCGGAGAATTTAGCTCAAATCATAAAGGAAAAGATCATCAGAGAAATCCAAAATCAAACATTAAAGGTACAGGTTCGCCAGCTCTTAAGGAAGGTAACTCAATTTGCGCCGGTGGATGTTACGGATCGAACAATCCGCACCGGATCGAAATATTATGAGAAGGGCATCAACTACGGTTTGATGAAGGAGTACACCGACACCGCCTTCAACCTCGTTTTGGGCGGAGAATCGGTTGATGATGACACCATGCAGATGCTATTGGATAAGGCGGAAAGAATGTTTGCGGACGCGAGAGATGACCCCAGCGCGGAAAAAGAAAATTTGAATATCGAGTTCTATTTGATCAAGGCGCTTTCCCATTATGCCTTAAAACTTGAGGCGGACGGAAAGAAAATAGACGATATCCTTCTCTTCCAAAATTCCGTTAAGCAGATGGATTATAACGATTTAGGCCGGGCGACCGGTTATATCAATGTGCAGGGCTATTCCTTAAATATCAAGAGCGATTACATGATGGATGGGCATAAACTGAGCTGGGATGAATTGAAAGCGTTTGTGGGGAACGACGGCTCAAAAATTTGGAAGCTCCTCAAAGATGGCACGCTCACTCGCGTTTCTAAATTGGCGGCGAATACTGAGAGCTCAATTTCGATTCGTTCGAATGTTGGATACAATGAGTTGGGAAGCATTCAAGGTTATGACGAGAAATCTACCGACGAAAAGGGGGGGGTCCTATCGCTCATCGTCCATACGGAACTCACCTATAACGAGCTAGAGCAGGTTTTGACCACCTTTACGAAAACTTCTATCTCCCGTGTGAAAGGAGGGTATGAAGAGAGCTATCTTTTGACCAGCAACCAATATAATAAAGAAAATAATCAATTGATCGGAGCTGTCGCGGCCACCCCCAAAGATAAAAGGAATTTCACGCGGGATTTAGTCTGGACGAATGTGGATGAGAACGGGGAAGGGGGCGAGTTGGTGGAATCGATCAGCGAGTCGGGCAGTAGTGTGATGTCTTTTTTTACCGCGATCAACGGTATGACAAAGCTTTTGGCTCAGAGCGTCTATTCAGAAACGAGATTAAAGAAGGGAGATTTCAGCTCCTCCAATCAAAATATGTTCTATGAATATGATCCAGTCACCGGAAGGCTTCTCAATGCGAGCGGAATCACATTCTCCTCTTCACAAGGAGCATACCTCACGGAAGATGGCACCGCGTTGGTTCCGGTTCTCTCCACAACGATTTCAAGAAGCGTTTTTTCTACTTACGGGAGCCAAACCAAGTTGGTGATAAGCATTAGCGACAGTGATTCAAGAGGCGCAGATACCAGCCAGACCAAGCAGACGATGGTGACTGTCAATGAGTATAAAGATAACGGCAGGTTGGAGGATTCATGGGGCCGCGGCAGCTCCATCTCCCACGGCAGTTTTAAAAAAGATATGGATGGAAATCTAATAAGAGATGAATGGGGGATGCCTATTCCAAACGACATGACGGTTGGAACCATGATTCAGGAATTTATGGTGATCAACGATGAGGCTCTATTGGAATCTCAAGGGACGAAGTCCACCCAGCTCTATTATAATGACGCGACCGGCGAGTGGGTGCCAGAACTCAATGGAAACAGCTACTCAACCCAAAACATGCAGATCTATATTTATGATTCTGTAGGGCGTTTAAAAGGCGTGCAAGGGGGGATGGGAGCCGAAACCGGCATTATAGCGAGAGGATTCACTCAAGGTGAGATCGCTTTAAAAGAGATCAATAAGGCTTTAAAATTAGGGCGGCCTCAAGACTTAGCTGTGCTTGAGGCTCTCAACATGACTTTGGAAGAGCTGGAGGAACTGAAAGATGACGAGGCGGAAGAAAAAATCCTCACCGCCTTCAATTCGATTCTTGCCCTGCCAGAATTTTATGAGTCTGTTGATGTAGAGGCTCTGGGGCTTACGGATGATATGAAATCGCGATTGGATCGGATCAAAAATCTGGTGGTCAAAGGGAAAGAGGAGAGGGGGAAGGTTAAAAATCTTTTTGGAAGCGAGGATCTAAAAACTTTAAGGATTTTCAATAAGGCTCTGCTGCAAGCGCTCTATGCGGATGCAATGAAAGAGAGCCTCGTTGCGAAGTTGGTTTCGGGAACATTCACCGGCACAAGCGAAGGGGGCGGAAGATCGAGCGGTCTCATCTTTAACAAGTTCATGGTTATTATGGGCCAGGCGATGATGATCAACTCATACACGCTCTCAGATCAAAAAGAGCAGTGGACCAAAGAGATCACATTCACAAAACCTGTACCGCCGGTTTCAGCGCCGCCAGCTTTGGTGGAGACGATTGAGCCAGTGTCTCCTCCCTCCGGCGCCGAAGCGCCTCAATCTCCAGAGGCAACTCCTGAAACTGTTCCACAATCGGCGGCGGTTGCGGAAAGCGCCGGCAAAGTTTCTGATATGGCAAGAGCGATCACAGGCGGTCCCGTGGTCTCTCCTTTGCCTAAGATTTCGGAGGAAGAAGTTGCCAAAAGCAAAGCGGCTGTGGCTCCCAAAATAATTCCTTTATCCGAAGAACAGCTTTCTCAAGCGCCGCAGCCTGAGCCTTCTCTTGAACCTGCTTCAGAAATGCCTCAAGAAGCTCCCGCTCCAGATTTATCGGCCCAAGGTCCCATGCCCGCGGAGACCACCCCAACTTCCCCTCCGTCGGCACCCTCCCTTGAGCCTCAAATTCAAAAACAGACGATTCGCTTTAGGGATGATAACCAAGTGGTCGGAGCTTCCTTAATTGTAAATAACAACGCTTACTTGATCGGATATGATTCTAATACGGACAGTTTAATCGTTTACCGAAAGGACCAAAACAATCAGTGGGAGCAGGTGGGTAAAGCGGAAGTTATTTATGGAGACGATACTACCTCTCTTTATCTTGTGACCGGAGAGGGAACGGATCAAACGAGAGAGATGCTTGCGGAGTATGACGCCAGAACTAATACCTTGAGCAACTCAAGTGAGCGAACAGAGATGTGGAATTTTTCCGATGAGAAAACTGGGCAGGGGGTTCAGTATCAGGAGATGACGGTTTCATATAAGTTCAACGCTTTAGGATTGATGATGGCGGCTCATGGGATCGGTTTTACTCAAGCGGATGACGGCTTTAGAAACATCACCAACAGCCTCATTGAGCAAAAGTACGACATCATCATGGGGCAGGCGAAGATGCGGGTTTCGGAGACTAAATCCTTCACTCAAAATCTCGACGGCACTTGGAGCGCCATGGGCTGGATTATCAATGGGCAAAAAAATGGACTTCCCGTTGGCAAACCGATGACTGTGGAGTATGATTACAATAAGGATGGGGAAATGATCGGCGCCAGAGGGTACGGCGAATCGGTAACCGCTAATAGCGATGCCTCCATCACATTCAGCACTATCGAGCAGGATTATGAAATCTTGGATGGTCAAGCAAAACTCACCCACACCAAAACAACTTCCGACACCAGCTCCAACGATACCGAGACAACCCAAGTCATCCACGTTTATTACAGCTACGATAATCGTTTGCGTCTCGTTAAAAGAGGCGGCGTTTATGGCGGAAAAAAAGATAAGAGCGGAAAATGGATCCGCTCCACATTTGGAGAGGGGACAACCTCTTCGATCCAAAGGGACAAAAACGGCATCATCACCAACATTTCTAAAGGAAAGATTTTTCAAACATACGACATCTTTTTTAACCAGGCTAAACTGATCGAGTCTGTAACTGTCAATGATGGTTGGTTGGAAGGGGCTGAGACGTGGAGCCAAAAACAGAGCACCTTAAAATATATTTATGATAAGTCGGGCAGGATTGCCGGCGCCAATGGATTCGAACGGGAACTCAAAGGAGACCTGTTCCTTAAAAAAGATGTCACCGAAACACTCACCTACCAAACCTACGAAATCATCCAAGGCCAAGCCAAAGTCACCAACTATAAATCTATTTCAAGAGCTCGTCATTTTATAACTCTTGCAGGAAAAAACGATCTAGATATAAGAGAGATGGTGATCAATAGCGCCATCATTGGGGAGATGCTCGATCAATTCAGGCGCGACGATTTTAAAGATAATCCCGATGTGGTCTATAGCAGAACCGAAAGTTCAGGCGGCAATAGCTATGATTCTTATGGGAATCTAGTTGGAGTCACCGGTATCACAGATTCTAACACCATCAATGCGGCCACCGGCGAGCCTTCGAGAAGCGTGGATGAGCAGATCTTCATGATGTTTGACTATTCGTTCGAGAAAGATGGAATCAAGGTGCTGGGCAGGCAATCTAAAATGGTGGGCACCAAGAACATCTCGCGGACCGGAGAGGATATTACGGTGTTGAGCAGGGCCCAGGCGGAAGGGTTGATGGCGAAGATTGCCGATGCTCTGGGGCTTTCTCAGCTTGAAATAAAAGATCAAACCGCATTGGTTAATTTAGCGGTAGCCCTGACCAAATCGAACGAGCCCATTTCACAGCTGATCGAAAAAAGCAAGCTCTCCGCAAAAGATTTCTTCTCGACGGTGCTTTTCATACTGGATGAGGCTGGAGCCACACTCAACGCTCTACAGCTCGACATGTTTGAAGCGATGTTTCAAGTGGTGGGGGAGGCATTAAAAACTGTTTTATTCAGATTCACTTCGCTGTTGATTGGCGGCGAAGAATCGGAGATGACTCAAACGGTGCAGTCTGTTTTTAACGATCTTAAAGAGAATTTCAGTACTCTAAAAGATCCAACCGATCTAACGAGTTTCGTCTTGAATGGAGTCTATGTTATCGATACCCTAGAAGGGGCGCAGTTGCCCGAAGGCGTGGAGACCAAAAAAATGCTTTGGTGGACGGCCGATGGCAAGCTTGTGATCCATAGAGATGTATTAAATGAGTGGGCAAGGCTTGAAAGGGAAGATACAAACGAACCCAAAAAATTTACGGTTCGGGGCGCCCTGCAAAAGATGATGCTCCAGGAAAATTATGAATACTCCCACGCCAAGGCGAAGTGGGATGAAGGCGAAATCGCATCTGCTCAAGATTTGAAAGGATGGAGCATGCATGCGGAAACAGAAAAAGAAAAAGGCGGGTTGGGTTATACTGTTCCCGGCATCATTGGAAATTATGGGGCGCCTACGATTTCGGCAGGAGGCAAAACACCTGGCGCCTCTTCTCTATATGGAACGGATAACTGGAGCGCGCTCTTGAAAGCGCTTAGCAATGTGAAGGTAGTGAGGATGAATGCCGATGGCACATATGTAAGAGATGAGAGCGATAATCTTGTTGAAGATCCGATCAATACCGAGATTGCGATCGAGGGAGTGACAGATACGTTATTGCAAGGGGAGAATGCGGGCATTGTTACAAATGTGGATATGGATAGGGCTGCGGTGAAGGTGGGAGCTTTCGCATCCGATGTGGATGGCAGCTGGAAGCTGGAATGGAGTGAATCAACTCAAAAGTTTTCTTTTGTGAGGCGGGATGCGGCAGGGACTGTGGCAGAAAGTTTTCTATTTGAAGATCAAGATCCGTTGATCAGCGGTTATATTGTGAAAGATGGAGTTGCTGTTCCAACTTTCGGCGAAGAGCTTCCTCCAACTTGGACAGAGGAGCAGAAAGAGGCTCGGAAAAACGATAAAGATTTCTTTAAGAGCGAGTTTAGAGTGGGCGATAATGTGATGGGGCGCTATATCCGCTATGGAAGCGGAAAGAATGTGCGAATCATGATTATTCTTTATAGGGAGGATGGCAACCTTAAAGCCCGCTACAACAAAGATTCAAGTTCGATCTCTTTCGATATCAAAGGGCCAGAAATAGTAAAAACTGGCGGCGGAACATGGGTTTATGCCGATGGCGATGATAGAGGGACGCCGGTGGATGTGGACGCCAGCATTTCGGATCCTGACGGCGATATGAGGAGCGAGTATAATGGCAGAGCTGTGGAATTTAGAAGGGATACCGCCTTCGACTTTATGAAGTATAGCTTTGCCGCCAACACCGACAAATTTAGTCAGGACTATTTTGTTGGCAACGCCCCGCCCCTTGGTTTTGCAACGGCGCTTGCGGGTAAAGCCGTCTTTGACCAAGCGGCGATTGATGCCTATACCGAGGCCTATAAGCTAGCTAATAGTGGAGCTGATTATAAAGATAGCCAAGAATATAAGGATATTCTTGCGGCGAACGAAAATAATGCGGCGACTGCAACTAAAATATTCCATGAGAATCATCAGCTTTTGACCTCGCTCGATTTGGCTGAGATGAAGCCGAAGTACCAAGAGGATCCCCATTACAAAAAGCTGGATGTTTCAAATAAATCGGAATATTTTAGGCAGAACGCAATCTTTAAAGTTGGGGATACCAGCCGCTATGCGGTGCTGGGTTACAGTCTATTGATGCAGATTAAGAAAGTGGATGCGCCCATCAATGTAAATGGTTCGGTGGAGAAAAAAGATCTGATCGCTAAAGAGACCGTCAACCGGGGATTCCGCGATCCCGCCCGTGAAGCTTTAAGTTGGAGAATCAACAAACTATCCATCTCTTTCAAAGGGCCCGCTGGCGAAACGCTTGTGGGGATTGATGGGTTTAAGAATTTTATTCTTAAGTTTCAAGAAGCTGAGAACGTAGAAGCATCTAAACGAATTGATGTCACAAAGGATCTTTTTTATGATCGGGTTGAAGAAAAGTTCACAGATAATCCTCAGAGCGGCGAAGGGGATAAGGTAAGAGCAAATATCCGTGTCAACAATGATTTTCTGCAATACTTTGTAACTACCAAGAAATTTTTAAATCCCATCACCATGAAGTTGACCGATTCTCCCTACAGGCATCCGTCGAGCGGCAAAAGAGATGATTGGGGAGAGGATTCAAGCTCCTATCAAACGGAGGAAGATACTGACAGCAATGGAGTTAAGGAGAAGTTTGACAATCTGGTCAATCTGCGGCTTGTTGAAATGGAAATTTTTAGCCGCAACTACAACTCTGAAGATGGGTTTGGCGCAGCCACCAATGCTCCCTTCCGCGCTCCATCAGCGGCGAACCTCAACCGGATTTATCAGGATGCGACTCATATTTATGAAAAGATTATCGGCTCCTATAGCGGCGCAAAATATTATTTTAACTCTACCACCAAGACATTTACCACGAAACCATATAGAACCTCCGCTGGCGTGGACACTGACAATGCAACCGAAGGAACGACTAACAATATCGCCAATGATGGGCCCTTTAAGTTGGTGGAAGTGCCAGATAAAAAACCTACCGCCAATGCGGATGTCCTTTGGTTCTACAATTCTAAAAAAGAGGATTACACTCAGTCCCCATTCAGATTTACTGAAGATTATACCTTCGAACAAGATCTGTATGACAATTCTACTCCGCCGACAAAATTATATAGCGCAGGGCAAACCGTTCACGCAGGGGATGATACGATGTTGAGTTCCTTTGTTAAGAATGGAAGAACGGTCTTTAACACCCCTAACGAAGGGGTCGCAAACTTTAATCCTGTCACGGGCGAAATTACTGTGCGGGGATTTAGAGGCAATGGAAATGCGGGGGAAGGGAATTCCAGCGCTCAGGAGTGGAGCCAGCTCTTTCACAATCCAAAAGATATCATAGATTCTTCTCAAACGGATCCAGCGAAAAGATTTCAGCAAACCGACTATAAATTTACCTATCTGAATGAAAAAGGAAAATACGCTTATACCGATAAACAGATGCGCATCAGGCTGGATAAAACGGAAGGCGACCCGCCCGTTACTACAACTACTTTTGAGTTTAAGGATCTCAGTGACTTCACAAAACAGGATGGCAGTGCGGATCTTTATACGGATAAAGAGGGCAATATTTGGAGGAAGGCTGGCAATGAGTTCTCTTTTGTCAGCGATAAAGAGGGTGGAACCGGCGGTAAATATACTGGGGCCAAGTGGGAGATGAACGAGAGTCTGGAAGCCTATGAGCATATCGAAAATATCAAGAATGTGGAGAACAAGGCTTTAGACGCCAAAACTTTAGGAGCGATCAAAGATAATACTCAAGTGGTGAGCGCAAGCAAGCTCCACAGGATCGGCCTCGGGGATAATGTGGGCGTCATTACCCGTTTTGACACCAATAAATTTATGGAAAACGGAAACTGGAAAACAAGTTTTGGCATGTTCTCCAAAGATATGGCGCAGGCCGATTCGTTATTTAGAGTCTTCACTGGTTTTAAGAAAAATGAGCAGGGGAATATGGAGAGGGTGATCATGGTGACCGCCGGCTCCTCGGATGATCCGATTAAGGCGACCATCAAATGGAACCGTGAGGGCAACTCTTTCTCCTATGAACAGGATAAGGATAATAAATTTATACAAGAGTGGAATCCTGCCGGCGCTCCGGCGAACACATTGGTTTTAAAAGACAAAGTGACCGGCAACGAGGTGGCGCGCTTTACGTTTGAGTTGGGCGGGCCGCGGGGCAAGCTGGTCACAATTAAGAAAAACGGGGAGATTTTTGCCCGAATTGCTGGTAACGGCGACTTTATTTCCAAGGATGGGAACTTGTATACAGAAGAAAAATCCGGCTTTAAGCGTGGCGATTCAAGCGCCAGCGTCTCTTCGCTTTTTGGCGTGGTAGATTTTTCAAAATTCTTCAGTCCTGTATTCGATATCGGGGCAGAAAAAGCAAGGTCGTTTGTCAGCTCTCTATTCAAAGCGCTTTCTCCTAAGAAACTTTTCCAGGAGCTCGAAACAAAGTTTGAAGTGATGCCTGTGGGGGAGATGAAGGTAGTCACGCCTCCTGCCGCTCTGCAGGGGCCCGAAGCGCTTTTAGCCTACCTAGCCAACACTCCCGCTTTAGAAGGGATAGACTTAAGCAATGTAAAACTCACTCAGCTCGCTGACGGGAAGGTAGATATCTCTATTAAGGAAGGCAATACCACAGCCAAAGGAACGATTTCCAAACCTAAAGAGGAAACAGCTGCGGATGGATCGAGAAAGCTGACATGGAGCCTCAATGTGGAGCGGGGAGAAGAAAAGGTCTCCGGCTTTGGTTCAAGTTCTTATCAGGAGATGTACACTACCTATGAGTATGACAGCAAAGGATTTTTGATTGGAGCAAAAGGGAAAGGGTGGTATAAAAATGATGACGGCTTTGGCAATATCACCACAGGAAACATCACACAAACCTATGTGATCATCAAAAACCAGGCGAAGATTAAAACTTCCGAATCCACAAGCTACTCTGTGAATGTGGATGGGAGCCAGAGCTGGCAGGATGGCTCAACCCGGTTTGGAGCGCGCACTCAGGCAAGCGTGGTCACTTATGATTATAACGCCAACGGCCTTCTTCAAGGAACCGGCGCTACTGCATCGAAGGGAACTTCTGTTACTGATGATGGTTTCGGCAACTGGACCAAAACAGATATTTTTCAAACCTATACACTCGTCAACAATCAAGCAAAACTTAAATCGTCCCGCTCTGTTTCCGATACTTCAAATCTGGATCTTTCCACTTCCCATCAGGATTTGACGGTTACCTATAGCTACTATGGAGAAAGAGATGAGGATGGGAGGGTGAAGTTCCCTGCGAGTGAGGAGCTCGACCACCGTGTTGGGCAGATGGCGGATGCCCACGGAGTTGGATCTACAAGCTCCAATGACGGTTTCGGAAATACGAGCGAAGGGGAGCTGATTCAAGGCTACTCCATTATCCGCGGCCAGGCGAAACTTTTGACCTCTACCACGAAGAGCCGCTCCACAAATGCGGATGGCTCAAGAAGCTGGCAAGATGGCTCTGTGCAAAATGAGATCCAAACTCGCGCGATGACTGTCACTTATCGCTATGATGAGAACGGCCACTTAAGAGATGACGGCGCTGTGATCGAGGAGGGGAACGAAGGGATTTCCGTTAGCAACGATGGCTTTGACAACTGGACCACGAGCATCATCAAGCAGGAGTTTTCGATCCTCAACGGTCAGGCGAAGATGAAGGATTCGATCACACGCTCTTTCACAAGAAATGTGGATGGATCTTGGAGCGTGATGGGCTGGGGCTGGGAAGATTTTGCAAGCCTTGGAATCAACACCGGCAATTATGGAACCAAGGCGGGCTGGCAGGGCGGCAATGCGATGCGGCTCTCCTATTATTATTATGGCCAGGACAGGGAAGATTCTGAAACGAGAAACTATAAATCCAGAGTGGATCGAAACGCCAAGCGCTATAAAGGAACTACCGCCTACGCGGAAGGGAGCGGAAGTTCGATTTCGAACGACGGCTTTGGAAATAAGAGTTTCGCGGATATCCGGCAGGTTTTTGAGATATATAAGGGGCAAGCCAAAATATTGACCAACGAAACCAAAAGCCGCTCAGAAAATATTGATGGATCAAAGAGCTGGCAAGATAGGAGCGTTCGAAATGGGGTCACGACTGTCAGTAATATAGTCACCTACATTTATAATGCCAACGGCGTTTTAATTGGAGATGGAGCTAGCGCTAACACAGGAATTCTGATGAGTGATGATGGCACCGGCAACTGGACTAAGAGCACCATTAGCCAAAAATATGTTTTGGTGAACGGCCAGGCGAAAGTGAAGAGCTCACGCAACATCGCAGAAAGCGCCACAGTGGGAACGAAAAATGCCGATGAGTCCACCTCCTATCAAGATACCACCGTTGTTTACAGCTACTATGGAGAAAAAGATGCGAATGGGAATGTGATCGCTGATTTGAGGACGACTTCGGACCATCTCCTTGGGCAGACGGCAAAAGTGGAAGGGAAGGGCACCACCCGCTCCAATGACGGTTTCGACAACTGGACCGCGGGCACGCTGGAACAGAAATTTGAGATCATCCGCGGCCAGGCAAAAATTACGATGAGCCGAACAAAGAGCTGGTCGAGCGGCTCCGCGGGGGCTGGCGCGTGGGAATATCAAAATGGAAGTTGGACATTCAATGCGGAAGCGAGTGGGGGCAGCTATCAAAATCCAGTTGCCAATAGCGACGGCTCTTGGAACAAACAGGATGTGACGGTTTACTTCGCCTACGACGCGAACGGGAGTATCGTGCTTGAGGGGGGGCTCTTTGGAGGCAAAGAGATCAAAGATAATGAAGGGCAGGTGATCAATCGGTTGACGACAGGAGAGGGCGTTACTCGCTCTGACGACGGTTTTGGAAATATTAGCGCGGGGACCATCCTTCAGAATTATCGAATCGTCAAAGGGCAGGCGAAACTTGCGAGCACCAAGAACATTGTTGAGGCGGCAAAGATCAAGCTCGACCCCAGTGGACGTGTGGTTCGGGATGCGGATGGGGAAGCGGTTTTAGAAGATGCGCGGGGCAATATTGACGGCTCCACTAGTTTTCAAGAGATGTGGACGAAATATGATTATGAGGAGTCCACAGGAAAACAGACAGGACAGAGCGGCAAAGGAACCTCTCTTTCGAACGATGGTTTTGGCAACTATACCGCAGGGACGATCGAACAGGAATATTCTTTGGAAGGGAGAGAAAATCAGGGGCAAAGCTGGAAAATTTTAAAAACGACGAACCGAAGCTGGAGCTCGACCGCGAGTGGAGCTGGAGCCTATGAAGTGTTGAATGGTTCGACTTGGAGATTTACAGCAAGCTCGGACGGTGGAAGTTATGATGATCCTGCCGCCGCAAGCGATGGAACCTGGTCCAAACAGAAGATGGAGACCCTCTATCGTTATATTTCTAATGGAAAACAGAAGGGGCAGTTTGGAGTGGGGAGCTCACTTTCGAATGACGGCTTTGAAAACTATACAAGAGGGGCGGTTCTGCAGGAGTTTGGACTAAAGGGGAGCGCATCTGGAGGAAAACAGTTTAAAGCTCTCAATTCAAAGAGCCTCAGTTGGACGAGCAACTCAAGTGAAGCGAATTTGGAAATTCCTCTTGCCGTTTGGGATGCGGCAAAGAATGGAGGTTTAGGAAGTTACTCATTTGATAGTGTTATGACCAGCTCTATTTGGAGTTTAACCGCTCCGGCGCTTAACTCCAACAGCGACTCAAGCTGGAACAAGCAGACGATGGAGACGGTGTATGAGTATGGTGCGAATGGGAGGCAGAGCGGGCAGTATGGGGTAGGGGATACATTCAGTGACGATGGATTTGGGAATTACACAAAGGGGAAGGTAGTGCAGAGATTTGCGCGAGAGTGGGAGGGGAAGGTATGGACTAGTTTTAAGCTGGTGAGTTCAAAGAGT
>MGUU01000004.1 GCA_001800135.1 Elusimicrobia bacterium RIFCSPLOWO2_02_FULL_39_32
AAAACATGTGTGTGTACCCACGTTTTTAGGTTTGGAGAGGGGGTCTCCGTCGAGCAGGGGGTCAAAAATCGCTCCCGAGTGTCAAAGTCGGGACGATTTCAACTGAAGATAATTTCTCGAACTTTTTTTCGAAAACGTAAATGATCAATCGGCTTTTCCAAAACATCTAAAACATTGGGGTCAGCTTTTAACTCTGCAAAAGCCTCATCATCCAAGGTGCGGGCAGTTACTATTAAGATAGGTACCTGACGATAAATCTCTTTTTTTAATTCTTGCAGAACTTCTGTGCCGCTAAATCCAGGCAGCATTAAATCTAGCACTAAAAGACTAAAAACCGTGGGGGATTCTTTTTTTAAAAGCTGCAGCGCGTCTTTGCCATTAGAAACCGTTACAAAATCAAAACCCTCTTTTAAAAGAAGGATTTCAAAAAAAGAGGAATTAGAAGGGTCGTCATCCACAATTAAAACTTTTTTCTTTTCTAAAGATTCTTGAGCCATAACTTATTCTTTAATAATCTCTATTCTTTTTTCCATGAGCCAATCTTCAGCCAAAGGGCTAATCAAGGCATTTTTAGGAAGTTTTAGTTTTTTTAGCCCTCCTCCCCCTTCTTGAAGCAATTTTTTAATTTGGTACTCTGAAAAAAATATCCGTTTTAAAGGTAAAGAAGTAAAACTTGGATTTGAAGGGATACGAATGTGAAAACCCCACTTGCCTTTCATTCTTGGATCCTCTACCAATAATCTCCTTGGATCCTTTTGGTTTTCAAAACTTTTAAGGGTTTCCCACACAACCTCTGCAATTTCTTCCAGATCAATCAAAAGAACTTTGTACTTTATTAAGATATTTTTCTAAATCATCGTGGGGACGAGGAATCACATGCACTGAAACCAACTCCCCCACTTTTTGGGCAGCTGATGCGCCAGCTTCAATCGCAGCTCTAACCGCGCCCACTTCCCCTCTGCAAATGGTAGTGACCAGCCCTGAACCAATTTTTTCAAAACCAACTAGCCGAACTTTTGCGGTTTTAGCCATTGCGTCTGAAGCCTCAATCATTCCCACAAACCCGCGCGTTTCAATCAAACCCAACGCCTCTCTTAAACTGGTTTCGCTCATTCTTTTGTTCCCCCCTATATACCCTATGTTAAAAATAGTCCAGATTCATAGAACCCTTGCATTAGCTTGCCCTCTTGAAAGCGCCCTGCCCATTAATAATATTTAAAGATGCGGAGGTCCCTATCCTAGTTGCTCCAGCTCTAATTAGTTCTTGCGCAAATTCTCTGCTCTTTATTCCTCCTGAAGCTTTTATTCCTACTTGAGAACCTAGACTAAAACGTATTAATTGTATATCTTCCACAGTTGCTCCTGACTTAAGAAACCCTGTAGAAGTTTTAATGTAATCTGCTCCAGCTTTTTTACCTAAAAGAGAAGCTCTTATTTTTTCTTCTGTTGTAAGCAATCCGGTCTCAATAATGATTTTTAAAATTTTGCCTTCAGTTGCTTTTCTCAGAGCAACTAATTCATCCAAAACCATTTGGTTTTCACCGGATTTTAACGCGCCTACTTGCATCACAGCATCAATTTCATCCGCGCCATTCGCTAGAGCCTCTTCAATTTCAAAAATTTTTACTCTTGTTGTGGTTGCGCCCAAAGGAAAACCCACTACCGTTGAGACCTTCACCTCACTCCCTTTTAGTAAAGAAGAAGCTAAAGAAACATATACAGGGTTCACGCAAACAGAAGCAAAACCAAAAATTTTAGCTTCCCTGCAAAGAATGGAAATCTCTTCAGCTTTTGTCTCCGGAGATAGTTGAGTATGATCAATCAACTTTGCGATTGAGTCCCTATGAGTATTGACCTCTAATGACTCTGAACCCTGGTTTTTAAAGCAGCAACCCTCTTTTGTGTTCTGTTCCCAAACTATTGTTTTGGGTTTAGGCAAAGCCTGCCATCTGCCAGGCTCAGCGCTAAAAACTTTTCCTGCAGTCCCAATTGTCAAAGAAACTTTTGAAGATCGTTCCATTTAATGATACTTTACGGTTTTTCTTTCTACTGTCAGAGAATCCACAATGCCGCAAATCACCAGCCGAACCGGAGCTTTTTTTTCATTTAAAATCTGGCGCGCTGAATTTCCTTCATCCACTAAAAGCACGGTATCTCCAGGCCCTGCTCCAAAATTTTTGTCAATCGCAAGGCTGATTTCTCCCATTACTTTTCCAGAATCTCTTTCAATGGGCTGAACCAATAAAAGTTTAGAATTTTTTAAACCCTCATGTTTCCTAGTAGCCCAAATATTCCCCACCACTCTAGCCACTCTCATTTTGAAAGTTCCCTGGTCCAGTCTTGTAAATTAATCCCATCCACAATCCCAACAATCGCCGCATCAATGGGAGGAGTATCTTTTAAAGAAATCCCTCCTAACGCGACTGCAGCTTCTCTAGCAGCAACCCAAAATACAAGTTCATTGGCTCCAGATCCTACAGTATCTGCCGCAACAATGGGATCCCCTTGAGGCGCCTTTTCCCAGGTTAAGGGTTGAATCAACAAAAGTTTAACCCCTTCCAGAGTTTCGTACTTTCTGGAAGCCACCACTCTGCCAATTACTTTTGCTGCTTGCATGTGGTTTCTAAAATCTCAATTTTTTTTATGCGCCGTTGGTGTCTTCCTCCAGCAAAAGGGGTTTTAAGCCAGGCTCGAATCATTTTTTCTCCTAAAAGAGTGGAAATAAATCTTCCAGAAAGACAAAGAATATTTGCTTGATTGTGTTCAGAAGCTAGAGCAGCTGTTTTTACATTCCAGCAAACTGCGGCTCGAACCCCTTTAAATTTGTTCGCTGCCATTGCCATGCCAATGCCAGTGCCGCAAATCAGGATACCTCTTTCTGCCCTTTCTAAAGAGACTGCCCTTGCAACTTTCCGAGCATAGTCTGGATAATCACAAGAATCTTCTGAATAACATCCCAAATCCACAACCCGATGTCCCACTTTTGTCAAAAAACCAATAACCTCTTTTTTTCTTTGAAACCCTGCATGATCCGAACCAATGGCAATCTTCATTTGTCTAAATTTAGATTAAAGCTTTTAAAAGCGATGGATGCGCAAAAGGGATGACCACTGAAGAAACAAGCGCGCACTCTTTTTTAATGGTTTCAACGCCAGCATTAATCGCAGAGCGTACAGCCCCAACTTCTCCAGTTAATGTAATGTATCCTTTCCCGCCTGCGCCGCGTCCTGGGAAAACTTCAATTAAAGTCACTGCTGCTTTTTTTACAGCTGCATCCGCGGCAAAAATAGAGGCTGCAACATCCTTAGTTTCAATCACCCCAACCGCTTCTATTTTTTCCACTTTTATTCGAGATTTTAAAGCAGGAAGTACCTGTTCATGCACGTTAGGAATAATGAAATAATCCATTAAAGTTGAATCTGCCATTTGAATCCCAGCCTGCAAAGATTGTTCCACTTCAGCCTGTTCTCCGCCAATTAAAATAATAAACTTTCCGCGAGGAATGGCCTGAGAATAGAGAAGGTCAACCTCAGCCATTTTTAGCATCGCATCTATAGTCTCAATCCCTTTTGCTATGGAACTTAGTTCCAAAAATCCAATTGCTGGTTTCATTCTTTTTCCCTCCCAAGATTAGACAATGCGCAAATAGCCCACCATAGAACAGTGGATCGGCCTAGAAAAGTGAGATGGCTTTGTTAATCCATCTCCAGTAGGTGTTCCAATTGACATAGTGGCAAATCCTTCTCCCATGCCCAATCCCATAAAATTAGGGCCATTCTTGACAAAAATGGAACAGGCTAAGCCCCTAGCAGCTTTTGTAATATTGCCCACATGCAAAGAATAAATGGAAGCTGTGTGGTGATTTCCGCCCTCCACCTGTTTTGCAAGCTCTATCGCTTTATCAATATTCGCTACAGCGGTTATGGGAAGAACTGGCATTAGCTGTTCAGTCCAAATAAAAGCATGGTCATTTGGAACCTCTCCCCAGAGCAACTGAATAGAATCTGGAAGTTCTAATCCAATCGCTTTAGCAATCTTATTTGCATTTTTTCCCACATAATGACGATTTAAAATGTTCTCTGCTTTTTCATTAGTTTGAAAAACTATTTTTGCCAATTCATCCATTTGGCTGGAACTAAGTTCAAAGCAACGCGAATCGTTCCTTAGCTCTTTAAAAAGCGCTGGCAGAACGCTTTCCACAACAATCACCTCTTTTTCACCTGTGCACAAAACACAATTATCAAATGAGGCTCCATCCACAATTCCCTTAGCTGCGGATTTTAAATCCGCAGTGTCGTCAATGATCACAGGCGGATTTCCAGGACCTGCGCAAATGGTTTTTCGGATAGCTCCTATAGAAAGAGCTATTTTTACAATAGATGGGCCTCCTGTCACGAGCGCGCAATTAATTTCTGGATGTTTTAAGAGAGCAACTGTTGTTTCATGAGATGGAGGATCAATGGTTGTGATTAGTCCCTTGGGTCCTCCTGCATTAAGGATCGCCTGATCTAAAATTTTCATGGTTTCCTGACAACATTTTTTTGCAGACGGGTGTGGAGAAAAAATGACTGAATTACCAGCGGACAAAATTGAAATTGCATTATTAATAATGGTTGAGGTTGGATTTGTGGAAGGGGTAATGCTAGCCACAATCCCTAAGGGAGCATGTTCAATTAAGGTAAGACCTTGATCCCCGGTATAGGCTTTCACAGGCTGGAGATCTTCTACCCCGGGCGTTTTTAAAGAGACCAGAATATTTTTTTTAACTTTATCCTGCCAGCGGCCAAGTCCTGTTTCTTCTTCAGCCATTTTTGCCAGCAGAGTGGCATTTTCATAACCCGCTTTACGAAGTGCGTCTATCACCTTTTTGCGAAGCTCAATGCCCATCCCTTGAAAAACAGTTTGTGCTTTCTTAGCTTCCTGAACCGCAGAATCAATCGAGGCATGGATCACAGATTGATCCCCTGAATCAGAAGGCAAAGAATTTTTTAAAACTGCTGGGGAAACTGTCTCCAGACGTTTTATAACTTCTTGCACCAGCGATTGAATTTCTTCTTCTTTAAATTGCATTGTTTTTAAATTAAAGTTCTATTTTTTTAAAAAATCTTCTTTCTTAGAAAAAACAATCTTACCATCTTTTTCTATGTAATCCACCACTGCAAATATGGAGCAATCTACAGGATTTCCCTCTGTAGCCCTGGTTTGGCGCGCAGAAGAGCCTTGCACAATCAAAACCAGCTCTCCTTCACCTGAACCAACCACATCCACAGCCACTAAAGCATTTCCTTTAGCAGCGCCTTCTGTATCCACTGGCTGCACAAGCAAAAGTTTTGTGCCCACTAATTTTTCATCCTTGCGGGTACAGACCACATTCCCAATCACTCTAGCAAATACCATGTTTATCCCTCTATTTTTAAGAAATTATCTTTTCCCTCGATTCAGAGTTTCTGGAAGAGAAATAGGCATTTTGCCTTCTAAATCTGGATGAGGCTGCGGGATCACATGCACAGCCACTAGTTCTCCAACTTTCTGAGCTGAGGCGGCTCCTGCATCACAAGCAGCTCTGCATGCCGCAACTTCTCCTCTAAATAAAACCGTGACCAAACCCGAACCAATCTTTTCCCAGCCCACTAACCTTACATTAGCTGCTTTCACTGCCGCGTCCCCAGCTTCAATTAAGGAAACCAGCCCGCGAGTTTCAATCATTCCTAATGCTTCCATAGTTTACCTCCTCATATAATATATGTTCGGCTGCTAGCCCGAAGAATTCAGTTGGTTGCGGAATTATTCGCGCTAAAGCTAGGCTTTATGATCGCAGCCGTTTTTCTTTTCTAAAAAAAATCTCAATTCTTTTTAAAATGAACCTTGCCCCAATAAACTTCCAAACCTTTTTGCAAATAAAGTTTTATAGCTTTTAGAAGAGTTTGTTCTTCCATGGCCTGGCCTTTTGCTCGGATAGTGTCCAATGGATCGTTTTGTTTTACCCTAAAAGATTCCTGCCAAATAATAGGGCCTTGATCTAAATCTTCAGTCACAAAATGAGCTGTGCAGCCCACGATTTGAGCTCCTCTTTCATAGGCTTGGGCATAGGCGAACGCTCCTGGGAATGCAGGTAAAATTGAAGGATGCACATTAATGATCCGATTGGGATAACGCCAAACAAAATTTGGCGTAAGAATTCTCATGTACCGGGCCAAAACAATAAAATCAATATTAAACCTCTCCAACAAAGAAAGAATTTTCATTTCAGCTTGAGATTGATCTTTATCCGTTACAGTAAAAAAAGAATTTTTTTCCTTTTTAGCAAGAGCTTGAAGGGTTTTTTCAGTCCCTACCAGCAAAGGAATATTCACTTTGATTTCTCCTTTTTTCTTTGCTTTTAAAATCGTTTCTAAACAGTGAGGTTCTCTGGTAACAAAAACCGCCATATTTTTTAAACGGCTTGGCTCATCAAAATGAACTTTTATTTCCATCTTCAAACTCTTGCCTAAATCTTTTAAGCCAACCCTAAATCCTTCTTCGCTTAACTTTTCCTTTTGAAAAGAGGCTTCACAATGCATGCCAAAAATCCCGCTAATTACATTTTGATTGATCTTTTCTATATTGCCCTGAGCCTTGAAGATAAAATTTGTTACTTGCGCCACAACCCCTTTTTGATCTGTGCCAACCACTGTAATTTCCGCTAAAGTTCTAGAACTCTTTATCATAACTTGTAATGTTAAATCAGTTTAAGCCGAATACGCATTAGAAAATGATACTCCGCACCAACAAGGGTGCAATATCCAATAAAGTAAAACATTAATGAATCTCGTGTTTAAAGCAAAACCACTTGCTCATTATTTTTTACATTAAAAGTATTGCCTTCATCTGTGTCCAAATGGCACTCTAATTTCATATCTTCCCGCACCCTACACAAAACTGATAAAACCCCGTCCCTTGGGGGCGTGCCCACCCGAACTTTTACAACTTCCATATTTTTTACTCCATAGTTTTGAGCTTCAGTAGTATGAAAATGAATATGGCGCATCTGAATAATAGCCCCTTCAGGCAGCGCAATCTCTGCTTTTGGCCCAATAAGGGTAATAGGAGCAGAACCCTTCACATTGCCAGAATCCCTTACAGGAGCATCTATGCCCAAAGTAAGACAATCAGTTCTAGAAAGTTCTATTTGGTTATAATTTCGAAAAGGTCCAATAAGACGTACTTTCTTGATCTCTCCTTTTGCTCCTTTTAGGACAACGGTTTCTTTGCAGGCAAACTGTCCCGGCTGAATTAAATTGCGGATATTGGTGGGTTGAGCTCCTTCTCCAAAAAGTTTTTCAAATGTTTCTTTAGTACAGTGCCAATGCCGGTTAGAAATATTCACAACAATAGGATTTTTTTCACGATCCATTCTTTGCATAATTTTCTCCGTAATTTTTTTAACCAGTTCTTCAGACATCATTGACCCACCATCTCCAACACTATTTGCCTCTAACAAGAAGCTACAGAGATACGCCTAAATTTTTGCGTAAGCAACATATTTAACAATTCTGGTAAAATCTTCACTCTTTAGACTAGCTCCTCCCACAAGACCCCCATCAATATCTGGCTTTGCCATTAAAGAATCAATATTGTCCGGCTTAATAGAGCCTCCATAAAGAATTCTGATCTGTTCCGCAGTTTCTTTACCATAAAGCGCTGTTAAATTTTTACGAATAAAAGCATGCATTTCCTGTGCCTGATCTGGACTGGCAGTTTTTCCCGTGCCAATAGCCCAGACTGGTTCATACGCGATCACCAATCTTCTAGCTTCTTCCTCTTTTAAATCTTTTGTCCCCTCTTGAATCTGTTTTTCTACCACCTTAAAATGAATGTTGCCCTCTCTTTCATTCAAAGTTTCTCCAACGCAAACAATGGGAACTAAACCAAACTGGAATGCAGCTTTCATCTTTTTTTGCACAGACTGATCTGTTTCTCCAAAATATTGTCTTCTTTCAGAATGGCCAATAATACAATAGTCGCATCCTGCTTCTTTTAGCATGGGCCCAGAAACTTCTCCTGTAAAAGCTCCAGAGATTTCCCAAAAAAGGTTTTGAGCTCCTAACTTGATATTAGAGCCTTGCAAACTTTCTTTTACTGCCACTATGGATGGGAATGGGGGACAAACCAAAATTTCTCTATCTTTAACCTCTCTGCAATCTTTTTTTAATTGCTCTACTAGACTTAAAGATTCTTTTACTGTTTTGTGCATCTTCCAGTTACCCGCGAGAAGAGGCATTCTGAATGAGCCGTTATTTGAAAGAGAATTACTCATGGATTTTAGGACAACTCCTTTTTAAAAGCAGATTTTAAGATATGGATATAAAAAGAAAGATGAAAAAATTGTAAGAAAAGGTAATTAAAAAATTTGTCTGGAAAAAGATAAGACAAAATAAGGAAAGTTTGTTTGTGGCCAAAAAGGCTACAATTATTTAATTTCATCTTTTTTATTTGTGAAAAATCTGATTTTGATTATAGCACATTTTTTAAAATAAAATTAAAATTTTTTATGTGGTTTTAACTAAAATATCTCCAATAATGTTGGCTGCTTCATCAGTCCTGTCCGCAGCATTGGAAAGATGGCGATAAATTTCTCTTAGCTTTAAAATCAATATCAGGTCGCTTGTTTTAAAAAGCTCAACCAATGCCTGACGGTAAAGATGTTCAATATAATTTTCAGTTTTCTTAGCCTGAATGAGATGACTATTAGCAAGCTTTGGATCTTTTTCCATCAGCCGCACTGACAAAGAGATCTCTTTAGAAGCGCTGTAAAGAATTTCCGTCATCTTTTGAATGTGCGGATTGGTGTTCACTCCAAAAAGAAGCATCTCTTCAACTGTGGATTGCGCATAATCACAAATATCATCAATGGTTCTGGAAAGTGAAAAAATATCTTCCCGATCAATCGGAGTGACAAAGGTAAGGTTGAGCTCTTCAATTAAATTTCTCCTTAAATCATCCGCCTCCTGTTCAATGCGTTTAACTTTCTCTCCTTTTTCTAAACTGGGCAAAAGAGCAAAATCATAAAGGCTATAGATTCCCTCTTCCACTTTCTCCGCCTGCAAAGAAAGCATTTTGTAAAAATCTCTTTTTTTAGGGAATGGCCACATTAGCGTAATATCCTAATTAATATCCCACAGAATAAAGCGGAAATAAAACAAGAGGCTGGTATGGTAATGAGCCATGTAAGAAAAAAATCTCCGGCAATAGCCCAGCGCACTTGTTTGGGACGAAACCCGGCTCCAGCTCCCATAATAGAGGAAGAGATCACCTGGGTGGTTGAGATGGGCAGGCCTAAGATAGAATTCAAAGCAATGATGGATGCGGAAACAGTTTGGGAAGCAAAAGCATGGATTGGCCTAATCGCGTAAAGCGCTCCGCCTAATTTTTTAATAATTTTCCAACCGCCTACCAATATCCCAAAAGCAAGAAAAAAAGCTGAAATCAGCATGACCCAAAAAGGCACCCAAGGTCCATCTAAAGGCGGGTGATAAAGATTTAAAAGAATAAGTCCAAAAGTAATGATCCCCATTGTTTTTTGCGCGTCGTTAGTGCCATGAGCTAAAGATTGCGCCACTAAAGAAAAAATCTGAGAACTCTTAAAAAAAATATTAGCTCTGGGGCCAGACCAACTGCTTATAAAAAACGTTAGTTTGGTAAATAGATAGGTAAGAATAAAACCAACCAAGGGAGATAAAAACATGGCCAGAATCACCTCTTTCATCTTATTCCATTGAATCCCCTGAGTTCCGGCTCCAGAGATAAATGCGCCCATAAGACCCCCAATTAAAGCATGGGAACTACTGGAAGGTATCCCATAATGCCAGGTGATTAAGTTCCAAAAAAACGCTCCAACCAAAGCGCTGATTAATATCAATAAACCAAAACCCGAGGAGCCAATAATTTCCATATCAATTAAAGTTCCGCCAATAGTATTTGCCACGCGAGTGCCAAGAAAGGTCGCGCCAACAAAAACGCTGGCAGCTGAAATAAAAAGCGCAATTTCTGGAGAAAGCGCTCGGGAGGAAATGACCCCAGCCACTTGGTTTGCAGAGTCATGAAAACCATTGGAAAAATCAAAAAGCACAGCCAAAACTAAAAGCAAAAACAAGCCAACAAAATAGGGTTGCATAAATGGTTGCTTTTGAATATAACAATTCGTTTAAGAAATTGTCAAACCAAAGAATTTATTTTTTGAATCAATATCCCAAGAAGAAATAAAAGACCAAAAGTAACCACAATGGTTGCGCCTGTGGGAAAATCAAAAAAGTAAGATCCAAGAATTCCTAAAAAACTAGCCACTGCCCCGATTGCCCATCCTAAAAATAAACGCGATCCTATTCTTTCAGAAAAAAGGATCGCAATGACTGAAGGCACAATCAAAAATGAAAAAACTAAAAGCACTCCAGCCACTGCTACGCTGGAGGTGACCACAAATCCAAAAGTTCCATAAAAGACAAAATCCCAAAAACGTACGGAAATCCCTTTTTGTTCCGCTTCTTGAGGAGAAAGGCTAACAGCAAAAATCATTCTTCGGTAAAACCAATGAATAAAACCAACTAAAGCGTAAAGAACAACCATTTGTCCAACTTCCTTGGGTGAAACCGCAAGCAAGTTCCCTACCAAAATATACTTCAGATGCTCCACTCCTTCTGGCGCGCGATCCACAATTAAAATCGAAGCTGCGGCAGAAACCGCATAAACAATTCCAATAAATGCTTCTTGAGGAACTTTTCTTTTTTCAAGCCGTGTCGTGGCAAATAAAAGCGCGCCTAAAAGCGTGAACCCCAAAGAATAATAATAGGAGGCTTGGGAATGCAGGTCATGGCCAAACAAAAACGCAATTGTAGCGCCTAAAGCCGCGATCTGGGCTAAAGAAAGATCTACAAAAATCACTCCTCTTTGAACCACATGCAACCCCAAATAAGCGTGGATTCCAGTAAGTACCAAACAGCAAAGAAATGGCCAAAATAAAAGTTCTAATGCGCTCATAAGCGTAAAAGTTCTTGAATATTATATTCAAAAAGATCAAAATAATCTTTTATTTGCGCAAATGCTCCCACAGAAGGGGCGAGCACGCGCAATCGGGCTTGAGAACTTGCAGCGATTTTTTCCGGCAAACGAATGTCAAAATAAGGTTCTGTAATGATAAGATCAATCTTTTCTTTTTTTATCTGAGAAATGAGTTCTTGAAGATGTTTTGGCGAGGCTGGAACCCCTGCGCGTATCTCTACATAATTGCGAGCGTTTGCGCCAAAAGCTTTTAAAAAATAAGACCAAGTAGTATGGTATGTGATCACTTGTTTCCCTTTAAAAAAAGCAAGCTCCTCTTTCCAATGGATGATTGCTTGATCTAATTTTTTTGAGAACTCTTCAAAATTTTCTTTAAAAAATTCCCTCTCAGAGGGCTGAACCAAAGATAAACTCTCCATGATATTTTTAGCTATGATTTTCCCATTAGAGGGGTCCAGCCAATAATGAGGATTCCCTTGTGGGTGCACATCCCCCAAGGAACGATCCACTTTACCTGTTGGAACTTCTAACAATTCTATGCCGCTGGATGCATCCAAAAATCCTCGGGCTCCAATTCTCACCCCTGGATTCCTTGCCCCGTCTATGACTGGCAAAATCCATCCATCTAGGCCCAGTCCCACAATCACTAAAAGATCCGCTCTGGAAACTTTAATCATGTCTGAGGGACGAACCTGAATATAATGAGGATCCTGAGCGCCCCGCACCAAAGCAGTTACCTCCACTCTATCTTTGCCAATAAACCTTGCAATAGAAGCAATATCCTCTGTGGTGGTAACAACGCGTAAAGCTTTGGCATTCATTTCAGAAACTGAAAAAACACAAAAAAGGAATAGTAAAAACTGAAATCTCATTTTTTTAAGTCGAGTAGAAATCACCTTTAACCTCCTTAAAATGGGTGAGGACGATGCGGTCCTAAAGCCCAAGTCAACTGTATAAAAAACCTATGTGATCTTTCTTCGCCATCTGTATCTTTACGATTCCATTGAAACCGTAATCTGGAAAACTCTGATGGGAAAAAAGTCAAAATACCAACATACTGCCTTTCTTCCTTTTGACTATCTCCATTCAACAGATAATCTATCCTGCTCCCTAAATACCACCGCCTTAAAGGCTGTACTTGAAGTTGAATAAATCCACCTTGGGTTTGTACTTCATTCACCGCATGTTTAATTTTTTTCTCTCCATTTTCATTTTCTTCTGCTAATGGTCGTGAAAAAGTGTAAAGGAGGTTCCCTTCCAAAAGAAAAGAGCGGTACGCATTAGGCTTCCATTTAAGGGTAAAATCTCCTGTGGCAATAGAGCGGATCAGGTCATGGGCCCTGCCTTCAAAAGTGGAAGTGCTCTTTACTTTTTCAATACCCCCATCTGTTTGCCAACGGCCAAATCCTCCGGAAAGTTCTAAATTAAGATTTTCTCCTAAAGGAAAAAAATTCTTCTCTCGCGCATAAATAAACCGCTCATTGCTTTTAATCGCTTCTGACTCTTCGCCAAATGAGGTTTTAGTCTCCCCTGCTTCAGCTCTTACCTCATGATAACTAGAAACAGGTAAAGGCACTAGCAGATTAAAAGATAGTCCATTACTTTTCATTGAGTTCTCTACTCCTAAAAGCTTTTCAAATGCAAGAGGATTGTCGCTAAAATCTCTTTCTGGCGAATGGGTACGGTGGCTGCGGCCAAAATCCATGATAAATCGTCCTGCTTTAGCCTGAGATTTAAAAGGAAGAGCAAGAAAGGTTAAAAAAGCTTCTTCTATATCCACATGAAATTTCCCTTCCTCTTCTTCCACAGCTAAAAAAATATCTGCCCGGCTATATGGATCCACAGCAGCCTGAAGACCTAATTCAGCTTCTCTTAAAGAAAAAGCATTCACTCCGGAATCTCTTGCTCCCGGACGAATCAAAAAATCTCCAATTAAAGAGATGTCTGGATTTAGAGCCTGAGATCCAAAGGAAGTGCTTCGCCAAAAAGGAGTAGTGCCTCCTGATTTTTCTAATTGTGACTCTTGGCTAAATAAAGAAGAAAGACTAAATAAATGTAAAACTAAAATAACAAAAACAAATTGAGGTCGAGTAGAACTCATGATTTTATACCTCCTAAAATAAAAACTGCTTGTGAATGAGTTACTTGGGATGTGCGATAAACTGCAAAACAGAACTTTTATTGAGGAGGGGAGCGAGAGTTCCTTGAATTAAAAAATGGCTCAACAAACCGGGATTCTTGAACCTTGCAAAGAAACCCTTGAACTGTTGGCTCTGAAAATAAAATCGTAGAATGGAACGGCAATAATTTTTCAGAAGTCTTATTTGCATAAGAACAAATTTGGCAGGCAGAATGCGCGGGATGGAGATCGCTGGAATGAGCTGAATGGGCATGCAGGGCAATCAAAACCCTTGAACCCAATAAAATAGAAAGAAGTATGATTTTTTTCACTAGGCTACATTTCTACTAAATAATCCATCTCTTCGTCAACCTATGGCTTTGAGAATGTCACTGTAGATGAAGAATAAAACTTATTATCTCTAGAGGCTTTGTTTTTAGTAAAATAAAATCAATGGCTCGCTTTTCTATTGGCACAGATATTGAAGAAGTTTCTCGCATTAAAAAATTGATTCGCAACCAACGATTTTTAAACCGGATTTTTAATGATGCGGAAATTCATTACTGTAAAAGCAAAAAAAATTCTGCGCAACATTTTGCCGTGCGCTTTGCCGCAAAAGAAGCGGTATGGAAAGCGCTGAGTCAGCGCTTTAACGGCAAAAGCGTGGGACACAAAGAAATCACAGTGCAAAGAACTTTAAGCGGTAAACCGCATATTGCGCTTTCCCCTAGACTTAAAAAATTTGAACGATTCATATCTCTCTCCCTCTCCCATACAAGAACATGCGCTCTTGCAGTAGCGATCTATATTCCTTAAATGACTTTTGTCTTATTCTTAAAAATTAGTTTCATTGAAAAATGAGCCAAACTACAATCCTATCGAAAAAACTTGTAAAGTCCTGGATCCCTAAAAGGAAAAAAGAGTCCCATAAAGGAGATTATGGTCATACCCTTATCCTTGCAGGCTCGCAAGGGATGTCTGGAGCCTCAGTGCTTGCTGCTTTAGGCGCTTTAAGAGGAGGAAGCGGTCTAGTCACTGTGGCTACGCCAAAAAGCCAGCAACCCATCTTAGCCAAACATCTTGCTCCGGATGCGCTTACTTTAAGTTTGCCAGAAACTTCTCAAGGCTCTTTTTCCATTAAAGCGATTCAAATGATTCTCCCTTGGATGGAAAGAAGAAAGATTGCCTGTTTAGCTCTTGGGCCAGGGATTTCTAGAAACAGTCAGACTGCTTTATTCATAAAGAAGCTGCTCTTTGCCTTAGACAAAAACAAAGGATTAGTGCAAGGGATTGTAATTGACGCGGATGGATTTCTTGCTTTAAACAATGGGAAAGGTCAGAGCCCTTTATTAGAAAAAATTTCTTTGCCAATCATAGTCACACCCCATTTAGGAGAAATGGCGAAATTTTGCAATGTTTCTAAAGCACAGATTGAAAAAGATCGAGTGGAATTTTTAAAAAAATTTGCTAAACTGTACCGAGTGATTTGTGTCTTAAAAGGGTATCAAACCCTGATCTCTGATGGACAAAAAACTTATCTTAACCCCACAGGCAATCCAGGCATGGCTAGAGGCGGAAGCGGAGATGTTCTCACAGGTCTAATTGCCGCATTGATTTCTCAAATGGTTTCTACAAAAAATTGCGACAAAAAAGAACTTTTGCTTAAAGCCGCAAGCCTAGGTGTCTATCTTCATGGTTTAAGCGGGGATCTGGCCAAAAAAGAGAAAACAGAAATCGGGATGATTGCAAGCGATATTGCAGAATACCTTCCTTCTGCCTATAAAAAGGTGATCCATGACTGAAGCTCAATTTTTACAAAAACTCATTTTTTGGAGAAGAGAAATCCACAAAAATCCAGAACTAGGCGGACAGGAATTTAAAACTAAAAAATTAATAGAAAAAACTTTAAAAGAGTTTGGCATTCCTTACAAAAAAATTTCAAAAACTGGAATTTTAGCTTTTCTCAATCGTTCAAAATCAGCAAACGACCCTTGTATCGCATTGCGAGCAGATATGGATGCTCTTCCCTTAAATGAAATTTCCAAAAAAAATTACGCATCCAAAAACCCAGGGATCATGCATGCCTGCGGGCATGACGCGCATGTGGCGATGCTGCTTGGAGCATGCCTTAAACTCTCTCAAACTAAAGATTTAAAAGGAACTGTTAAATTTTTCTTTCAACCCAATGAAGAGGGAGCTGGCGGGGCAAAAGAGCTGATTCAAGAAGGAGTCATGCAAAATCCAAAAGTCAATGGGATTTTTGGTTTGCATGTAAACCCGCGCCTATCTTCTGGAAAAATAGGTTTAAAATCAGGCCCGCTCATGGCAGCTGTAGATCAGTTTGAAATTAAAATTTTTGGCAATGGAGGGCACGCAGCTTATCCCCATGAAGGCAAGGATGCGCTTTTGATTGGCGCAGAAATTGTACAGGCGCTTCAAACCATTGTCTCTAGAAAAATAGATCCTGTAGAACCCTGCGTGGTTACAGTTGGAACATTTCAATCCGGGTCCCGCTACAATATCCTTGCCGGAGATGCGACTCTGACTGGCACTGTTAGAACCCTTTCTGAAAAAATACATAGAAAAATTCCAAAGTTAATCCATCAAATTGTGCAAGGGATTTGCAAAGCGCACCAGGCGCGCTTTAAAATAAGTTACAATATTTTAGGCTCTGTTCTTTCCAATCACAAGGAGATGACGGAACTTGCAAAAGATACAGCTCAAGAACTTTTTGGCAAAGAATGTGTTGAGGAACTAGAAAAACCCTCTATGGGAGGGGAAGACTTTGCCGAATATTTAAAAATAGCCAGCGGATGTTTCATTTATTTAGGAGTAGGAAAAAATGAGAATGAACCCATGTTCCCTTGGCACCACCCGCAATTTGATCTGGATGAATCCAGCCTGCCAAAAGGAGCGGATCTATTGGCAGGGATCGCTAAAAAATTCTTAAAATGTTGAGGTAAAATAGATATGATGTCAATTGTATTAGGGTTATGCAGTCTGCTTTTAGGTTCCTGGGGGGTTTATTATTGGTTTGGAAATTTTATCTCTTTACTCAAAGGTCTCCTGCCTATTAGCTTTGTTTGCGCTGGGATTATAGCGATCCTGGCTGGAATCTCTTCTTTAAGAAAATAGTAATTTTATCCTTTTCATGCCTAAACTTTCCAGAATCGGAGAATTTTCTCTTATCCAAAAAATCCAAAATTGGTGTAAAAAAAGAGAAAAAATTAAAAATTCTAAACCTTATAAAATTATTGTCCCTACAGGGGATGATGCTTTTGTAGCCAAATTGACCTCAAATACCCAACTAGTCGTTACTACAGACACCATGGTTGAAGGAACTCATTTTGATCTAAACTGGAAATCCTCTTACTTAAGCCTAAAAGAGCTCTGGTATTGTTTAGGATATAAAGCAATGGCAATGAATTTAAGTGATTGTGCTGCAATGGGGCATGTGGAACCTCTTTTTGCTTTTGCAACACTTGGGGTTAATGGGGATATCTCTGTGGATTGTGTGGACAAGCTTTATTTAGGGATGCTTCAACTGGCTCAAAAACAGCAGATTCTATTTGCTGGTGGGGATACAATTCGATCTGAAAAATCAATAATATCTATAACTGTCGTCGGAAAATTAAAAAGTTCTTTTCCCATTACCCGCTGTGGAGCAAAAGTTGGAGAAACTATAATGGCTACAGGCCCTTTAGGTCTTGCTTATTGCGGTTTAAAAATCCTTAATAATAAAGAAAAATTGAAAAATAGTTCATGGAAAAGTTTAGTTTATAAACAGCTAAAACCTGAGCCAAAATTAAAAGAATCTGAGATTTTAATAAATAAGGACTTTTTGGCTACAGCCATGATTGATACATCAGATGATTTGCTTACTTCTTTAGAAATTCTTAAAGAAAAAAGCTCTGTGGGCTTTGAAATTCAATTAGAAAAGGTTCCTATTCCTGAAGTTCTAAAAAATTATTGTCTTAAATCTCATCTATCCCCCTACCAGATACTGATTCATGGCGGGGAAGATTATCAGCTTCTTTTCACCTGTTCCCCAAACAAAGTTAAAAATATTCAAAAAAAAATAGCCTCTAGTTTTGTATTAGGAAAAGTTAAAGAAAAATCTTTTGGAATTCAATTTAAAATGGGAGAAAAAACTGTTCAATTTAAAAATTTAGGTTTTCAACATTTCTAATGACTGGACTATTAGTAGAATGGAAAACAAAAAATGCAAAGGAGACCTGTAAAAAAGGAGAATTTTTGGGTCGCAAGATTCCTCCTGGCGTTATCCTAGCTTTAGAAGGAGATTTGGGCAGCGGAAAAACAACTTTTATCCAAGGGGTGGGTAAAGGTTTAGAGGTAACTGATCTGGAAGAAGTTAGAAGCCCAACATTTACCTTAATTCAGGAACATTTAGGAAAGTTTCCTTTTTGCCATGTGGATCTCTATAGAATTTCCTGGGATGAGATTAAAAATTTAGGCTTGGAAGAGTATTGGAAAACTTCTTTGGGAAATTCTCAAAACCAATGGGTCATTGCCATTGAATGGGCTCAAAAAATAAAAGAGATCCTAAATAAAGAACAAGAAGAAAATCTTTTGATCATTAAATTTGAAACGCTTTCCTTTCAAGAAAGAAAAATCTCTATTCTGGGAAACAGAAAATGGAAAAAAATATTCAAAAAATCTTAAATATTGAAACCTCAGGAAAAAATCTAAGTTTAGCCTTAGCATCTTTTTCTTTAGAGAGAAATGCTTTCAACCTAAAAGCAGACTGTACCTTAGAGGTGGGGCACCGCCATTCCTCCATCTTAAAAGAATCCTGCGAGTTTCTACTTGAAAAATGTTCTTGGAACAAAAAAGAGATTACCCATCTCGGGGTTTCTACAGGTCCAGGAAGTTTCACAGGTTTAAGAGTAGGAATAGCTTTTGCCAGAGCTTTGGCTCAATCTTTAAAAATCCCTTTAATTGGCATCCCTGCATTTGAGATCCTGGCAAAAGCCGTATCTCTTAAACCCTACCCTAAACTCATTTTAATTGATACGATTGGAAACGAATTGTTTGCTGGTTTGTTTAAAAACGGATCGCCTAGTCCTCAAGAACCATACAAAATTTTTTCTTTACCTGAACTCTATAAAAAAATGGAGAAAATGCCTAAAATGATTGTGATGGGAGAAGGATTTTTGCGCCATGAAAAAGAGATCAAATCCCATTTAAGAGAGCGGGTGCTAGCCATTCAAAAAGAAGAACATTTTCCTCAGGCAAAATTTTTAGCGGAATGTGTGGTTGAAAAAATTAAAAAATCTAGGGTTTCAAATTTCTCGTGGAAAAAAGTGGTCCCTTTTTATTTAAGGCCGCCTCTAGCGGTAGAACGTTTAACCGAGATTATGCATTAGGATGTGCGCAGCTCATGACAACTAATGCATAATCTCGGTTTAACCCGAACATCCGGCTAAAAAATAGGAGACATGACACATTCTATTGTAAATAGGTTTCAAAATAATAAATAAGGTGAAAAACAATGCAAAAAATTTGGATTAATGATCATCTGGTTCCTGAAACTCAGGCAAAAATCTCTATTTTTGATCGAGGGTTTTTGTATGGGGATGGGGTATATGAAACCGTACGCGTCTATGAAGGAAAAATTTTTAGAGCAGAGGCACACTGGAAAAGACTGCGAAAATCCTTAAAAGGGATTCATTTACAAATCCCTTGGTCTAATTTAAACCTAACAGAAGCTTGCCTTAAAACTGTTCAGGCCAATGGTTTAAAAGAATGTTTAACGCGCATCACTATCACTAGAGGAAGGGGAGAGGTGGGCTATGATCCTAAGAGTTGTCAGAATCCCAGTTTAGTTATTTTTGCCAGTCCGATTCGTAAAGATCTTTTACATCTGTGGCTTAATGGGGTAAAAATAAGCGTGGTTCCTGTGCGTAGGAATCACCGCAAAAGTTTAAATCCAGCATTAAAAACCATCAATTGCCTGAATGGGATTTTGGCAAAAATTGAATCTTTAAAAGAAAATGCGTTTGAAGGAGTTTTTTTAAATCTGGAAGAAAATCTTGCTGAGGGAACGATCAGCAATATTTTTATTATTAAAAATAGGATTCTAAAAACACCTTCCCTTGAATGCGGGATTTTAGATGGGGTCACGCGCGGAGCAGTGATTGAAGCGGCAAAAAAACAAAAAATTAAAGTTGAAGAAACTAAAATAAATGTTTCGGAATTGCTGAGAGCAGATGAAATTTTTTTAACCAGCACCACGATGGAGATCATGCCTGTAATCCAAGTGGACAAGAAACCTATTAGAAACAGCGCCCCAGGTCCTATTTCTAAAATTTTACATAAAACACTTCGTTCTTTAATTCAAAAAGAACTTTCTCTTTCCAAAGAATTTTTAAATCTCAGCCTAGATGTCGGGGGCAACTAAAATTGCCATGATAAAATGTCCAATAGAATACCTTTAGAGGATGACCACTATTGTTTTGCTTGTGGAAAAGAGAACCTCTCTGGTTTAAGAATCCATTGGGAAATTATTGGTAAAACTACTCAAGCGGAGTTTGTTCCTAAAAAAGAGCATCAGGGCTGGAAAAATATTGTGCATGGCGGGATTTTAGCTACCTTGCTGGATGAGGCCATGACAAGGCTGGCATGGGTTGTTTGCGGAGGAGCTCTAACAGCTGAAATCCAAGTGCGTTATTTAAAACCAGCGCATATAGGCGAAAAACTCTTAATCTTTGGAGAAATCATTAAAGAAAATAGAAAATTAGTGGAAATGAAAGCAAAGGTCTATAAACAAGATAAAGATTCCAAGGCCATTCTAATTGCTCACTCTAACGGAAAGGCCCTTAAAATCTAAAAATTCGTGTACTTGAAGGAACGGACTTTTTGTGGTATCTTTAGAGAGAAAGATTAATAGTTAGGAGACCAAGTGGCGTTACAATTTGAATGGGATTATCAGAAGGCTAGAAAAAATTTACGAAAGCATAAAGTTTCATTTGAGGAAGCGGCAAGTGTATTTGGAGACCCATTATCAATCACAATACCAGATCCACTACACTCCAGCAGTGAAGATCGATTTATCATCATAGGGGAATCGTTGCAAAAAAGATTAATAGTTGTTGTTCATGTTGAGAGAGGCAATCACATTCGGATTATTAGTGCTCGCAGTACCACTAGAAAGGAGAAAGAAAATTATGAGAAAAATTAATAAAGAAATGTTAAACGAGTACGATTTTAGCAAGGGAGTTAGAGGAAAGTACACTAAGCGTTATGCGCAAGGGACAAACCTCGTGATGTTGTCTGCTGACGTTAAAAAAATGTTTAATGACTCCGAATCAGTGAATGCAGTATTGCGGATCATTGCGAAAATAGCGCGAAGGAAGAAGCTAGCGGCTTAACAAATTGTGTAAGTTATGGGGGAGAGTCGCTATCGATAGACAATACTGCAATTTTAAAACATATCTAATAGTCAAAATAGCTATATAATTATGGGCATCCCTTATTTCCGAAAGTCAAAAGGAGTTATTAATTTATGAAGACTACTATCCGTTTGCTTGCTTTCTTCGCCTTCCTATCGTTTTTTGGGTGTGCTACCACAAGAGTTTTAAATACGCCTTCTGGGAAGCCTGAAGTTATAATAGAAAACAAAACAAAGAAAGAGGTCGCTGACGCGTTAGTTAGTGAAATGGTATCACGCGGTTTTACTATTAAAAGTGTATCAGATTATACTCTTGTTTTTAGCAAGCCTCTTGACAACATTGCAGCTTCGTTGCTTTTTGGTTCTCAATATGATGCAACACCTGAACATCGTCCCTCATTTATGATATTTGAATCTGGCGCAGGTGTTCGGGTAGTATTAACGAATCAAATAGTAACAAATCCTGGGAGCGCATATGAGAGAGTTACCGATGCTAGCGGTGGTCAAGCAGGAGAAAGTTGGCAAGATTTTTTAACTTTATTTCCTAATGTTTTTAGAGGTCGTGTTGGTATTTTCGTTGACAACAAATCAATTGTTACAAATGTTCTTCAAAGTTCTCCTGCAATGACTGCTGGAATGCTTAAAGACGATAAAATAGTATCAGTTAATGGTGTGCCATTTTCAAAAATATCTCAGCTTGTGGGTGATCCGGATACGGATGTTATTATTATTGTACTTAGACAAGAGAAAGAGCTTAACTTTACCATAACTAGAAAAATATTAAAATAAAAATGTCAGCTGTCAAAACAGCATTAGAATTTGAACCTCATCCTTGACTTTTTGACTTGCTGAAATCTACATGTTCTATCCAAAAAGATCAGGTAACGAAAAGAAATGGACGGGAGACGTTTTAGCATTTGGGATACTATAAGGATTAGCGCTACCTTCCAATAAAAAATAGTATAATTAAAAGTCAAAATTGGGCCCTTAGCGACCGAGCATAGGCGAGGGAGCGCCGCTACCTTAGCTGTGATAAGAAAATCGGCCTCAGTTGGTTAGAGCGCCTGCTCATAATCGGTCTAGACCCAATTTTGAAAAGCCTTAAAAGGTTTGGACTTTCCTGATTTGCCATCTAAGAACTACCCTAAATCCATTTGACCCATTCTGACCTGAGCATAGACACCCCTATGGACACCTAAGATTCGTTGCGCCAAATTGACAAAAATGAAAAAACCTGTTAGAATTCCAAAATTAGGTTTATAAAACACTATGCGGAAAATTCTTATCTACTTTCTCTTCTTAGAACTCTTATTGATTGTTCCTCTCAAATCTGAAACAAATGACTATCCAATTTCTTCCCAAAATTTAGTCCTTTCTGAGGCAGACCAATTTGAACTAGGTCTCAAACTCTTCTGGGGTCAAGGAAAAAAACCTGCTGCATGGAAAGCGTTCCAAACCTTTGTCTTTAACTACCCTAAAAGCCCCTTAGCTCAAGATGCGCAATTTTTATTAGCAGAAGCGATTTTTAGCAAAGCTGTGGAAGAAGTAGAACTAGGCCAGCCGCCGGATGAAACTGGTTGGATGGAAGAAAATAGCGGCGGATTAAAAAATATTGGAAAAACTTTTAAGAAAAAATTAAACAGTATAAAATATTTAGGCGGGGAAACTTCAGGAGCGATTCCTTCTAAAAAGGACCCGGGAGAAATTGATCGAGCATCTTTTTCGGAAGCGATCCAACAGTATAAAAGAGTCCTAATCAAAAGATACAAAAAACATCTGCTGCAAGACACGGCTCTTTTTCGCATTGCAGAGTGCTACTATAATATAAAAGACTATCCTCAAGCCCTAAAATATTTCCGAACTTTACAAAAAGAGGTTCCCAATAGCTATCTGGTTGGGGAATCGCTCCTAGGCTCTGCCCAATGTTTTATGCCTGCTCAAGATTTTAGATCCGCAGAGCTGGAATTAGAGAAATTAACATCGTCTCTTCCTGGCTACTTAGAGGAACCGCGCGTTTTATTCTTGCGTGGAATCATACAATTTCAAACAGGAAAAGTTGAGGATGCTATTTTGAATCTTGAAAAAATTAAGTCCCCGGAAGCGCTTTACTATTCTGGACAGGCTCTGATTAAAACTGGAAAAGCAGTGGAAGCTCTTGTCAAATTTAAAGAGCTCTCAGAAAAATTTAAAGAGAGCCGTTTTGCTGAACAAGCATCTTTTCTTATTGGAGAATCCATATTTTTCTCTAAAAACTACGCGGGAGCCATTCAGGAATATAAAAATTTTTTAAACCTTTACCCGAAAAGCGTTTTAAGAGAAGGAGCTTTTTTTAGAATCGCTGCCAGTTATTTTTTGAAAAAAGATTATCTTGCTGCCAGAGACCAATTCGTGGCGCTTTTAAAAAATTTCCCTACAGGAGAATTTAGAGCAGCAGCCATGTATTTTATTGCCGAGTCCTATCGCATGACGAACCAACTAAAAGAAGCTAGTTTCTCTTATGGGCAGCTGATTTCTGCAATGCCCAATTCTCCGCAAGCTACTTCCGCTCGCTTTAAACTTGCCTATGTCACCTACTCTCAAGAAAATTTTACAGGCGCGGTAGATGGCTTTCAAAGATTCCTAGATTGGGACCTATTCCACCCATGGGTTCCTCATGCGCACCTTTTAATGGGAAACGCTTATCATCGCATGGGAAGAGCCGAGGAAGCGGTTCGAGCCTATCAGCAATCTTTTGACCGAGCCCCAAAAACTGTGTTAGCAGAATCTGCCATGTCTTTACTAAATAGAACAAAATATCTGCAAGCCCAATACAATCAAATTACTTCTGGTTACCCATATATTCTTAAATCTTTACCTCCTTCAGATACTAAATGGCGCAGCTTAAGTTTGATCTATTTAGGGGATTCTTATTATCGGCAAAAACTGTACTCGGAGGCGATCTCAGTTTTTCAAAATGTCATTAACCTTTATCCTAACCACCCCACAGCTTTCTATGCCTATGACGGCCTTTATTGGAGCCACTTTCAATTAGGAGAATATGAAAAAGCAAAAATTGCCAAAGAAAAAATAAAAGAGGTTCGTTTGCCAGAAGGGGTTCACGGTCCGGAAATGAGTTCAGGAAGTTATGAAGTGGCTAACGCTCTCTTTAACCAAAAAAAATATAGTGAAGCGATCTCCAATTACGAACAATTTCTAAAGGAGTCTCCGCAAGTAAAAGAAAGCCCGGAAGCGTTTTATCGTTTGGCTCTTTCTTATTATCGCCAAGAGTACTACAGTCAAGCGATCGCAGCATGGGAAGAATTAATTAAAAAATTTCCTAAAGATAAAAACGCTGAAGATGCGCTTTTCCAAATTGCAGACACTTATTTTAAAGCGCAAAAATATGAAAATGCCATTCAAACCTATCGTAAAATTTTAAATGATTATCCAAACTCCAGCCAGGTAAAAGAAGCGTTTTTAAGAATTGGCCAGTCCTACTACAATGCTCAAAACTTTGAAAAAGCTCTGCCTGAACTAGAAAATTTTATTAGAAAAGTTCCCAAAGATTCTAAAATCATGGAAACTCTTGACATCCTAGAATCTGCAATGGATGGAGCTGAAAAGGGACTGGCAAAAAACAAAGAGTTAGGGATCTCTTTATTTAAAGGCTTGATCCAATCTTTTCCAAAAACAGAGCTGGCAGAAGACTGCCAATATAGAATTGGCAAAAGATACTTTAACCTTAAAAATTATGCTTTAAGCGCTCTTGAATTTGAAAAAGTTGCGAGCCTTTACCCGAATTCCAGCCACTTAGCGGAATCTCAATTCTATATGGCAGAATCACTTTATCTTTTAAAAAAGGTTGGGGAAGCGATCCTCATCTTCACAAGATTTTTACAAAATTTCCCAAATTCTGAATTCGCGCCTCTAGCTTATTTTCATTTAGGCACTGCCCAGTATAATAACCAAAATTTTGAAGGCGCCATGGAGTCGTACCAACTTTTAATACAAAAATATCCTCAAAACGAGTTCGGAGGCCCAGCCTATTTTAATTTAGCGCTTGCGCAAAAAAAAGCGGTTAAACTAGAAGAAGCAGTGGACTCTTATTTAAAACTAGCTAGAAACTATCCCTTGGATGAAAATGTGAATTTTGCTCTGTTAGAAGCTGCTAAACTAAAACTAGAACTTAAACAATATCTGGAAGCAATTCCTATATTAAAAGATTTAAGCTTAAAGGTTGAACCACAAGATGAACAAAATTTAGAGATCATTTATTTGTTGAGTGAAGCTTATTTAGGCAACAATGAAATAGGCTCTGCCATCGCTTCTTTAAAAACCATGGTCTCTTTTCCCATAAAAGCTCAAGCATGGAAATTAGAGGCATTGCGCAAGCTTGGAGAAATTTATGAAAAACAGGAGCAATGGATTTCAGCTGCCGGAGTTTATGAAGAGGGCAGTAAAATTTCAACAGACCCTAAAGTAAGCGCAAGTTTTAAAACAAGAGCAAAATATTTAAGAGAAACCTATTCAACCACAACCAATGGCGGAACTAAAAAATCTAGCGGTGGAAATTGAAAATGAATTGTTTAAGAAAAAATGATGAGCAAAACCTTAAAAAATACGATTTTAAATGTAAAAATATCTTGGTTAAAATAGATAAGAGGGTGGGTTAAATAAAAATGGGTGAGATAAATTTTATTGAAGTTTTTTTTGAAAGTTTTACTTTATGGATTCTTTTAGGATGTTCCCTAATCGCTTTGACCGTAGCTATAGAACGATTCATCTATTACAGAAAATTAAAATTTAACCAAAAAGAATTTTTAGAAATTTTAGAAAAAATTGAGGTTTGCCTTGAGCAGGGAAAACTAGAGGAAGTAGAAGGAATCGCGCAAAATTTAAAAGGACCTGTCTCTGATTTGGTAAGAACAGCGATTGCGAATAAGGATAGAAGCAAAGTAGAGTTAGATGAACTGCTCACTGCTGCGCGCATGGAGCAACGTTTAGTTTTAGAACGTTATTTGGGAGTGTTGGGCACCCTAGGCAATACAGCGCCATTTATTGGCCTATTTGGAACCGTAGTCGGCATTATAAAAGCATTCCATGATTTAGCTATTTCCGGCACAGGAGGACCCGCAGTAGTAGCAGCGGGAATCTCTGAAGCTTTGGTAGCCACAGCAGCAGGTCTTTTAGTGGCGATCCCAAGCGTTATTCTCTATAACTATTACATGAAAAAAGTAAAATCCATGGCAACGATACTGGAGGTTTCTTCTATTCGGCTTTTAGTGGTTCTGCATGGATCAAAATCATAAGGAAAAAGAAAATCTGGAAATAGAGTCCAAAGTTGCGGTAGAAGCGCATTCTCCGGGAAGAACTCACACAACAGAACACGCTGTTGAGGAGGAGCCCATTACAGAAATTAATGTGACTCCGCTGGTAGATGTGGCTTTGGTGCTAGTCATTATTTTTATGGCTGTTTCTCCTTTTATGCTGCAAGCAGGTTTAACTGTGCAAGAATCTAAGGCTGGGGCTGAAAAAGGGAAACATGCTTTAGAAGAGAATCTCCAAATTCGTTTAAACCAAGAAAATAAAATTTTTGTGAATAATCAAGAAATTCTACTGGAAAAACTCTCTCTTTTTTTAAAAACTGAAATCCCAAAGACTAAAGACAAAATGGTGACACTTGAAGCTGAAAAATCAAACCGCGTGGGACAGGTGGTGGAAATTCTGGATATAGCTAAACAATCAGGCGCATTAAAAGTGGCAATTCTAAATAAAGACAAGGAAAAAGAATAAATGGGCATGCAATCTGGACCACAAGATGAACTGGTAACAGGGATTAATGTGACTCCGCTGGTAGATGTGGGACTAGTATTAGTGATTATTTTTATGGTCACTGCTCCTCTTTTTGAACTCCCTTCGCTTCCTGTGAACCTGCCAAAAACCCATACCAAAGAGGGAAAAGAAAAAGAAAATATCACTGTCACCATTACCCAAGATGGCAAACTTGCTGTAAATGAAGAAGAGGTCGCCTCTAACAATTTAAAAACTGTTTTAGAAAATAGGTTGAAACTCTCCACTGAAAAACATTTGATCTTAAGAGCGGATAAAGAATCTTTACATGGGGATCTACTTTTAGTCATGCGTCTTGCAAAAGAGTTAGGAGCAAAATCCATGGCGATCGCTACAGAGCCTTTGAGCAACTAAAAAAGACTCTTTAAAAAAGGAAACTAGGAATGAAGCTATTTAACCTCTCCCAAATTCAGCCTGAAGAAAAATTTTTATGGGATTGGCATTGGGGAACCCCTAAACTTCTTTTTGAAAAAGATGGGAAAGAACTAAAAATCGCTTTTCTTATTGCGCTTTTTTTTCATGGAATACCTCTTGGCTATATCTGGCAAAGACAAAGTTCTAAAAGCGAGCTTGAGCTGGTGACTACTCTTCAAAACGTGGAATTAATAGAGCCAGAAAAGCCTAGTGTCACTCCTTTAAATGTGGAGGAACCTAAAAGCGCTTTAGAATTTTTAAAGATGGCCCTGCCTATTTTTAAAAAAAATCCTCAAACTTTAAGAGAAATTCCTATAACACAAAAAATTTCAGAGCCTCAAATTAAAGAGGTGGAGCGTTTGGTAGAAAAAAAAATGAATGAGATCCCAATAGCGCCAGAAATTAAGTTAGGGGATCGTCAAAGACAGTCCCTGCCAGACATGGCAGATCTCTCTTTGCAAATAAAAAAGCAATCCCCCTCCACCCGCGAATTAAATCCAAGCATCAAGCTAGAAGAGGTGGGTAAAAAAGCTGTTCCTACAATGGCACAAACGCCTCAAATTGTTCTAGGCGCCTCAGAAGCAAAAGAGAAAATAGTAGAAATTTCAAAAATTCCAAGCAAGGAACCCTCCTTTAAAACGCAAAAACAAGAAACTCTCGTAGAAAAAACTTTTGTCAATCCCCAAAAACCTTCCATCTCTCCTCAAATTGGGTTTGCAAAAAAAGGAGCGGATCTAAAAATTATTGCGCAAGAAAAAACCCAAGTTCCAGCCAAACTTGAATCCCCTGTCATTGAAAAAAAAGAGATTAAAAAATTAGAAATTTCTAAAGAAAAAGTAAAAATAACCGGTCCACTTTCCTCTAGAAAAATAATAAAATCTCTATTGCCTGAATACCCAGACTGGGCAAGATCAAAAAATATTGAAGCGGATGTGGCTGTGCGTTTTACTGTTTCTAAAGAAGGAGATGTGCGCAAAAACATGGTAATTGAACGCACCTCAGGGTATCCAGAGTTAGATCGTCTGGTTTTAGAAGCGCTTAAAAATTGGAAATTCTCTTCTCTGGCTCAAACTCTGGAAGATCAGTGGGGCACTATTACCTTTAGATTTAGGTTGGATTAAAAAGGAAAACAGGTATGAAAATTAAATTTCTTATATTCTTCTCATCGCTTTTTTTAATTGCTCACCTCTTTGCGCAAGAAAAACCCTCTTTAACTTCCCCGCAGCTGCCGGAAGTGACTATAAAGGGCGGGGATAAAAAAGGGTTGGAAGGAGAAAAACCTTTACTTGAAATAGAAGTGAATTCTTTAGAGCCCGCGCTCCCGGCTTTAGAAATAGAAGAAGATCTGCTGCAAAAAAATCCAGAAGCTTTAAGAGATGAAAGGGTCGGGTATCCTAAAACGCTTTCTAATGCTAGGACCATCCTGCCAGCCAGAACCCGTTTAGTTAAAGAGCCAGTGAAAACGTTTTATCCTCTAAGAGAAATTGTATCTGAAATTAGCTCTGAAAACCTGGCCAAAGGATGGGAGATGGTTATTGCTGACAGTCAAGGACATCCTTTTCATACCTTTAAAGGAAAATCTTTGCCTCCAGCTAAGATCATTTGGACTGGGAGAAATGAGACTAATCAAATGATGGAGGTAGGAAAAAATTACTCTACTGTCTTAATCTGCAAAGATAATCGCGGCCAATCTAGAAATCTTATTTCAAAACCTTTTTGGTTTGAAGGCATCCTGCATCAGGAAGCAAAGGGTCTTTTCATCAGCCTTAGCCCAAATGCTCTCTTTAAAGAAAAAGAAGAGACTACGGATCAAATTAAAATTTCAGAATTAGGCGTGGAGCTGCTTAAAGAATCTGCGGATTGGATTAAACGTTACGCCTTTACTTTGCCTTTAGAAGTAGAATATTATTTTGTTAAAGAAGAACCCCTGGCTCAAACTAAAGTCCAAATAATTTCTAAATTCTTAAGTGACCAACTCATTCTTCCCTTGGAAAGAATCCCCTTCCGCACAGTCCCCTCTCAAAAAAATTCAGAAGAAATAGCACTCATCATCGGTAATCGTTAAAACCAAAGATCAAAATACTGCACAAAAGAATCTTATATGCCTCAAGACCTTACAGACTTCTCTCACACCAGAAAAATATCGGGGGTTCAAAAATAGCTGATGTGTCTTTTTTTGCTAAGGAGCAAAAAAAGTAATGACTTTTTTTGCTTAAAAGCAAAAAATATTATATCTTTATCTTTGTGAAACCAGTCTCCCGCTATCTTTTAAAAATTGTCCAAGAAGACTTGCGTGAAAAAATGGTGTTTCTCTCTGGCCCTAGACAAGTAGGAAAAACAACTCTAGCTCGCCAAATATTACAAAAACGACCTGGCATCTATTTAAACTGGGATAATAAGAAAGATAGAAAAATAATTCTGCAAGGCTACTGGCCCCCGGAGCCATCTTTAATTGTTTTAGATGAACTCCATAAGTATAGAAAGTGGAAATCTCACCTTAAAGGTGAGTACGACAAATACCAACACAGACACACGTTCTTAGTCACAGGAAGCGCTCGACTAAATATTTACAGACGCGGGGGGGATTCGTTACAAGGACGGTATCATTCGCATCGCTTACACCCATTTTCTCTGTGCGAACTTATTGGAGAACGTCCTCTTATTACACCCGGAACTCCTCTACGAATCCCAATGGGTAACCTTCAAAAGAAAAATGTCCTGCAAGATCTTTTCACTTATGGCGGGTTCCCAGAGCCATTTATAAAAGCGAGCGAGCGCTTTCATCGCCGTTGGCAAAAAGAAAGGTTGGACCGTGTTATCGCTGAAGATGTGCGTGATTTAAGCAACGTTCCAGATCTATCCTCATTGCAGATTCTCGCTGATCTATTGCCTGAGCGCGCTGGCTCACTTCTCTCATTAAATAACCTTCGTATGGACTTGGAAGTTAGCCACAGAGCGGTGAACCATTGGCTGGAAATTTTTGAACAACTCTACTATTGTTATCGCCTATCTCCTTACACTGGATCTTTAGCTCACACATTGAAAAAAGAACGAAAGCTTTACTTATGGGACTGGTCCATCCTTGAAGAACCAGGCGCCCGTTTTGAAAATATGGTTGCGAGCCACCTACTTAAATTTTGTCACTTCTTAGAAGATAGAGAAGGGTATCGAGTTCAATTACACTATCTTCGCGATAAAAATAAGCGAGAGGTGGATTTTCTGGTAACTTACAATAAGAAACCTTGGTTTGCAGTTGAAGCGAAGTTTTCACCAGGGCGGGAGCATCATTTGCGATATTTTGGGGAACGGCTACGAATTCCCCAACTCTTCTACATATTTATGGAAGGTAAAGGCAGCTATGAGAAAGAAGGAATCATTTATACCTCTGCCGATAGTTTTCTTCAATCATTGGGAATTTAGAACCCCTTCGCCTTCTAATCTACATCCAAGACCATTACACTAAACACGAAAGAACCCACCGCCAAAATGGGAGGCAGTGTACTGTGCCCTCAGGAACTTTAATTGTTTTCTCCTCATCTAAGGTGACAATACACGACTCGCGAATACCTAGCTCTAACATAGCTCCTTGAAGGGCTTGAACTTCCCTTTTCGCGGTGTTAGGATCCCGCAATGAAAGCGAAACTTGGAAAAGGTTTCTTTTGCCATGATGATCCTGAAACAAAAAATCTACCTCCTTCCCTTCACGGGTCTGATAATAAAAAATATCTTTGCCAGAGCGCCTTAATTGATTAAATACAGCAGTCTCCAGCCGAGCTGCATGATCCAATTCACTTTTGATTGTAAGCGCTGTAATTAACCCTGGATCTGCGGCATACACTTTTTTAGGTTTTATGCTTCTTTTTCTCAGAGATAACTCATAGACGGGAACTGTAAAAAGGCAGAATGCATCTTCAAAGTAATTCATGAACTGATAGAGAGAATCCTTACTCACCGGGCATCCTAATGATTTTAAATCAAGATAGATCTTATGAATACTAATTAATGTAGCTG
>MGUU01000005.1 GCA_001800135.1 Elusimicrobia bacterium RIFCSPLOWO2_02_FULL_39_32
AAGAACTTTATTTAACTGGGTTCCCTCTTTCTAGATGGCTGTCCGCATCTTCCTGCGCACTCACTCTTGAACAAGAAGGATGGAAACTTGTGCCAATAAACCAAGCATGGCAAAAAAGAACCGATACCCCATCACCCCTAGTTCGTCCAGACTTCATTGTTGTAAAGGAAAAAATAGCCGCGTTTTATTTATTTGATTCTCCATTTGGACTGCGTTCAGAATTTTTAGCGGCGCATGTCAGCAGAGGACTTAACTTTTTAAGTTCAGATAGTATAGCTGTCATACTCACCCATACAAAAGAAGCTTTTACTAAGTTAATGAATAAACTGGAAAATGGGTCAATAAGTGAAAATAAGAACAGGATATTTGTGGGCGGTCTTGAATTCTTTCAGAAAAGCCGCGGTCACTGCAAATTGACTAATTCAGATGGAGAAACGATTGTTTTATGATAAATAACTGTTTTTTTGAAAGTTCTAATGCCGGTTCCAATTCAGGAGCCCGAGGATATATTCTTTCGGGCGGCGAGAGTTACTATTCCACAGTGCTTAACTCGTTGCCGGCATGGCTATTAAATGGAACAAAATATCCATCGGGATTCCCGGTGGAGAAAAAGCACGTGGAACCTATACTGTTCTCTGATTCTGCTTATAGCAGACAAAGAACTATAGGTAATGAAGTTTACCCGAAACTTAGGTAAACTGATAAGGGAGGGGATAGATTATTCTTTCCCCTCCCCCAATTTCTCGTCGGAGTATAATTCTTGATTTTGTCGTCGATACATCGAGGGATAATTTTCCTTGACTAATATTTTAAAATTTAGTATTCTTAAAATAATGGCAGTCGATTCTTCGGCTGTTGGCCGCTCAAAAAGAAGTTAATAGAAGTTTTATAAAGCACTGTGGAAGATTGGCGCATCTAATGCGTTGTCTTCCTTTTTTATTGCCAATCTGAAGTAATACCTAGCCTATAGGTCTCGCCCGCGCTTCTTGCGCTTGGCACAAAATCCAAGTACAGGAGGCGGACTATGCATATCTCAGAATCAATCCATTGGGAGTTAATTCTTGATCCGATCTTTGCTCAAGAACTAATCCTTGTTGAGTCGCTCTTACAATCCAGCAGTCGTGTAACCATTGTCTGTGGCCGCACAAATATTACTGAAGAAGAATACGATGGAGTTAACACACTCTATTACCCTTCTACAGTTCCTTTCACAGCTAGAAAAACAAATTCAGGAGTAATTATTGATTATGAATGAATTTTTAAATTCTTTAGCAGCCATCAATTTCTTTTTCTCTCGGATAGAGAGGAAAAAGGAGTGTGGAAAGATGATTGAACTGACCATGACTGGAAACGAGAATCGGAAGTTTAACCTAGGCGACATCTACCTGACAAAGGGAGTGTTTGAAGAGTGCAACGATAAAGCAGGTTTTTACGACTTCGTAACTGCCTCCGTTGAAAAACACTCAAAAGGTGACTGGGGTAATTTAAGCGAACAGGATAAAAAGGAGAACGAATTCTCCTTGGAAAAATACTTAAGAATCCTATCCGCTTATTATCATCCAATGTCAGGCAAGAAAATCTGGGTGCTTACGGAAGCAGATAGATCCATTACAACTGTCTTGTTTCCAGAAGAATACTAGAGTCAGTAATAATAGTGCCCCCTCCGGGGGGCGCTACCTTTGATATAAAAATAATAAAGGAGGAAATGAATAAAATGAACCCCATAAAATCTTCAATAGGATCGCTCGCAACAAGGATACTAAAGAAAAATGATGAAAATGAATCAGGCAAAAGTAGTTTTAAGGATTCCAAAGACAAACCTATTCTTACTGCTCATTTTAAGAATCTGGTTGACTTGGTGGAGTCTGATGGAAAACCAGCGTTTCTTGTAAAAGAAGACGGTGTTCCTAGGGTTTTATTCAAAATAGAACTAGATGGCAAACCTTGTTTTCCACCGCCTAAAGATCAGATTCCATGGCTTCTGCCTAGAGCAGATAAAGTGATTGAATATTTTAATGTTTCCAAAAAACTTGAACCATTTGAAGCAGATATTAGCCTTTTTGAAGATTTAATCACTTATCATAGAGGAATCTCCGAACTCCCAGATAAAGAGTATTACGTTCTGCTTGCCTCATGGGTTATGCATACATATCTCATGGAGTCATTCCATTATTCTCCCATTCTCCTTTTCTTCGCTGTTCCTGAAAGAGGAAAGTCTAGAACCGGTAAAGGGTTAATTTATGTAGCTTACAGAGGGGTTCACACGGAAACGCTGAATGAAGCGAATCTTTTCCGCTGGTCAGAAAACCATAGGGCCAGCCTTTTCCTAGATGTAAGAGACCTCTGGAACAAAGCAGAAAAAAGAGGAGCGGATGATATTCTTCTCTCTAGAATGGAAAGAGGATGTAAGGTAAGTAGAGTCCTATGGCCGGAGAAAGGTGCTTTTAGAGATACAAAACATTACGATGTGTTTGGTCCCACCATTATTGCCACCAATGAAGCGATCCACCCCATTCTCGATACTCGTTGCATCTCAATTACCATGTCCGATAGCGTCAAAAACTTTGAAAGGAGCGTAAAACCAGAAGAAGCCCTGACCTTAAAAGAACGGCTCGTAGAATTTAGGCTAAGGCACTTAGGAGAACCCCTGCCCAAAGTGCCCAAACCTGCTAGAGGGCGTCTTGGAGATATTTTAAAACCCATATATCAAATTATAAGATTAGCGAATTCCAATAGAGAAAAAGAATTCATTAGTCTAGTGAAACAAATTGATGAAAAAAGAAGATTGGAGAAATATCAAAGTATAGAAGCTCAAATAATCTATTCCCTGCTAGAGTTAGAGTTTAGAGTCATGAAAGGGTTTCTGCCGCTCAAAGATATCACTGAAAAAGTAAATTTAGACAAACCTGAAAGATATCATATCTCACCAAAAAGAATCGGGAAAACACTTAGAGCCCTGGGATTTGAATGGGGATGGACTCATGGCGGAACTACATCAATCGCTTATGACCCTATAAAAATCGACCATTTATCCATAGCCTATGGACTTAAATTTGCCCCACCAAGCCCAGTTTCCCCACCAAGTCCAGCCTCCACAACAGAATCTAACGCAGAATTAGCTAAACCGGATGGACAAACTGGGCTTGGTGGACTTGGTGAGGCAAATTATGATACAGCCTCGGATGAAGAGCAAGATATCGAGGATAGCGTTGATCTCTGAGGCAATTATTCTAATAAAATGAAAATATGGATATAACAAAAGAGATTTTAGAAACTTCCTCAACTAAGCGGTATTTAACCGTGAGAGAGTTGGAAGAATATGTTCGACTCTCAACCGCTACCATTTACGATTTTGTTAGGAAGAGAAAAATCCCTTTTATACCTTTTGGGAGAAAGATAATATTTGATGCAGCGGCGATAGACAAGTGGATGCTAAAACGCATGGTGAAATCAATTGACACCATCGGTGATATGAGTTAGAATTTTAAAATAAAATGGCGCTTTATAAAAGAAAAGATAGTCCGTACTGGTGGTTTAGTTATAAGGTTGATGGAATCAGAGTCTTCCAAAGCAGCGATACCACGGATAAGGATTTGGCTGAGAAAATATATCATGTCAAACGCGCCCAACTTATTGAAGGAAAAAATTTCCCCATTCGCACTAAAATGAAGCTCTCATTAATGATAGATTTATATCTTAATGATTACTCAAAATCATCAAAAAAATCCTATGTTAACGATATAACAATATCCAAAACAATTCTTAGTTATTTTAAAGATTGTTTGTTAAATGATATTACACCACATAAAATAGAACTGTATAGAGGATATCGATTAAAATCAGTTTCAAAAGCTAGAACTAATAGAGAACTGGCATTTCTACGCCACTTGTTTACAAAAGCGATTGAATGGGGTAAATGGGCCGGAGAAAATTTAGTAAAGAGGGTAAAACCTTTTAGAGAGGAACGAAAACCTGAAAGATATTTAAGTCACGAAGAACGCATAAGGTTATTTAAGTCTAGCGTTGAATTTCTTAAACCTATCATACTTACCGCATTAAAAACCGGCATGAGACAGGGCGAAATATTGAAATTAAAGTGGGAAGATGTGGATTTGGAGAGGGCAGTTATATTTGTAAAAGATACAAAGGGCAGTAAATTGAGACAATTGCCAATTCACGCAGAACTATTGTTTGTATTATCCAATATTCCTAGAAAAAGTATATACGTTTTTTGTGACGCTCAAGAAAAATCTTTTAAAAGAAATGGGATATTCAGGGGGGCATTTGAAAGGGCAGTTAAGGAAGCCAAAATCCCTAATTTTACCTTTCATGATTTAAGGCATACTTTCGCCAGTGAACTAATTATGAAGGGTGTAGATGTAAAAACAGTACAAGAATATCTTGGACATAGTACAATAGCAATTACAGAGAGATATCTTCACGTAGCGCCAGACCAAAAGAGATCATCAATTCAACTTTTAAGCAGGGAAGGGGTCAATCCGTGTTACGCTGGTGTTACGTTAAGGTTTGAGAAGGTTATTAGGAATGGCCGGGAGTATTATAAAATCCCTAATAATTCAATATTTTCAGCAAGTGGGCGGGTGGCGGAACTGGCAGACGCACAGGACTTAAAATCCTGACTGAGGCAACTCGGGTGAGGGTTCGATTCCCTCCCCGCCCATAAAAAAATAGGCGTAGATAAAAAATAAAGGTAGTTCAAAAAATGAACTACCTTTATTTTTTATCTACGCTATAATTATATACTTCTGTCGAAAAATACGCCTTACAAAACAATCAATTCCGAACAAGTTACATTTGGTGCCCGGAGAGGGAGTCGAACCCACACATCCCAAAGGATATGAGATTTTGAGTCTCACGCGTCTGCCAGTTCCGCCATCCGGGCTTCAGTAGAAATATTTGATAAACTTATTATCAAATATTAGCAAAATTCCAATTTAGTTTGAAATTTTAACTTCTATTCTTAACCCCAAAACTAACATCGAATATCACAATTCAATGACGATTGTGAGGTTTCAAAGAAGTGTGTCAGATAAAAAATTTCGATCGTCAGTATCAGGGTAGTCTAAATTATAGTGAAGACCTCGGGACTCTTTTCTGGCCAAAGCAGAACGGATAACGCATTCTGCGACTAAGGCGATATTCCTAAGCTCAATTAAATCAGAAGTAATAATAAAGTTCCAATAATATTCCTGAATTTCCTGCTGCAAAAGTTCTATGCGCCTTAAGGCTCTTTCTAAACGTTTATCCGTGCGCACAATTCCCACATAATTCCACATAAAACGACGGATCTCATCCCAATTTTGTTCAATCACAACTTGTTCGTTTGGATCCCGAGCCTTGCCTGGATTCCAATCCCCTATTTTAAAATTGGAAAAAGATGGGATTTCTTGAAATAACGAATCCAATTTCTTGGCGCATCCTTGAGCCATGACCAAACCCTCAAGCAAAGAGTTAGACGCTAAACGATTTGCTCCATGGAGACCCGTGCAGGCGGATTCCCCAATGACAAATAAATTAGGAATAGAAGTTTGCCCGTTAATTTCAGTTTTTACTCCACCGCAAATATAGTGCGCAGCTGGAACCACAGGAATAGGTTCTCTAGCCATATCAAACCCAAATTTTTTGCAGGAACTTACCAAATTTGGGAACCTGCTCTTAATAAAATCTGATCCGCGGTGGCTAATGTCTAAATAAACGCACGCTTCACCGGACTTTTTTAGTTCAAAATCAATGGCTCTGGCTACAATATCCCTGGGAGCAAGCTCTTTTAAAACATGATGTTTTTCCATAAAAGTCTTTCCATTAGAAAGAAGCAGTTTACCACCCTCTCCCCGAACCGCTTCTGAAATTAAAAAAGATTTTGCCTGTGGATGATAAAGACAAGTTGGATGGAACTGCACAAATTCTAAATTCGCCACTTTCACCCCTGCTCGGTAAGCCATGGCAATGCCGTCGCCTGTTGCAACATCCGGATTAGTAGTATAGAGATAAACTTTCCCCGCGCCCCCAGTGGCCAGCACAGTCACTTGTGAAAGAAATTTCTCAACTTTTTGTTTTTCAATATCCAAGACATAAGCGCCTAAACAAAAATCAGAATTTTTTTGAGAAGTAATTTTCTTTTTTGTGATGAGATCAATGGCAACGCAGTTTTCATAAATTTTAATGTTAGGCTCTTTACGAACTTTTTGACAAAGAATTTTTTCCACTTCTCTGCCAGTAATATCTCCTACATGTAAAATCCTGCGGTGAGAATGCCCTCCCTCTAGACCTAATTCAAAATGCTGGTTTCCGTAAGGAGAAAGGGAAAATTTTACCCCCCACTTTTCTAATTCTTGAATAACATTTGGCCCTTCTCTACAAACTTTTTCTACCACCTCTTTATGACAAAGACCTGCGCCTGAACTAAGCGTATCTTCAACATGTTTCTCTATGGAATCACCCGGAGCAACAGAAGCCGCAATCCCTCCTTGAGAATAATAAGTGTTGGATTCTTCGAGCTTGCGTTTAGTGACTATGCTCACTGTATATTTTTCACAAGCTCGCAACGCAAAGGTAAGTCCAGCGATACCGCTGCCAATAATCAAGATTTGAGATTCAGCCATTTTAATTATTTAGTTTATGATGACAAAGTGCTTTCGTATTATCTATTTAACCTGAATAAATATGATGCGCTTTTAATATCAAAACATTATCTATGAGCCGAGTTTTGCCAATCCAAACTGCGGCGGCAAATAGGATAGGGGGGGTCAGTTTTTTTAAAGAAACTAAAGTTTCTGGATCCACAGCTTCAAAATATTCAACCTTATCTTTCCCTTGAAGTTCAAGATGATTTTTAAAATAATCTCTAACGAATTTTAATGAGAGATTTTTCCTAGATCTTACCAAATCAGCGCATCGTCTTAAAGAAAAAGAAATTTTAGTTGCTCGTAAATTTTCTTTGAAACTGAGCCTGGAATTACGAGAAGAAAGAGCAAGACCATTTTGATCACGAACTATGGGACAAGGAATAACATGAATTGGCAAATTCAAATCCTTACCCATTTGTTCTACTACTTTAACTTGTTGAAAATCTTTTAAGCCAAAATAAGCTTTGTCTGGCTGAACTAAATTAAAAAGTTTTAATACAATGGTAGCAACTCCTTGAAAATGTCCGGGCCTAAAAGCTCCGCATAAATTCTTAGTTAAACTGCCCAACTCTACTGAGGTTTGAAAACCTTTAGGATAAATTTCTTCTACAGAAGGCAGAAAAACTAAATCCACACTTTCTTTCCTTAATTTTGCAATATCTTTACTTTCGTTTCTTTTATATTTTTCAAAATCCTCTTTGCAATCAAACTGTTTAGGATTTACAAAAATGGAAACCACAGTAAAAATATTCTCTTTTTTTGAACGCTTTACCAAAGAAAGATGCCCCTCATGCAAGTCTCCCATGGTCGGGACAAAACCTAAAGAATGATGGACACGTTTCTTTTTTAAAAAATTTTGAAGATCTCTAATTTTTCGCGCAATCACCATTTGAAGTTCTCCAGTTCTTTATAAATAAGAAACAGCTTTTACTCCGCTTAAAACTGCGGATTCAATGGTTGCAGGAAGCCCGGTATCTGTCCAGTCTCCAGCCAAGAAAAAATTTTTTAAAGGGGTTTTTTGAGGAAGACGAAACTCTTGAGCTCCAATTTTAGGGGAAAGGGTTGCGTTTTTTTCCCTTTGAATTAAAGCCCGACGCAATTTAAAACCCTTGATTTTAGGAAAACAGTCCTGTAACTCCTCCATACATAGTTTTAAAATTTCCTGATCGCTTTTTGTTATGATTTGATGCGCTCCGCTAATCACTAAAGAGAGATGTTTTGAAGCGGATTTTAAAATTTTAGATTTATTAAAAAACCACTGAACTTGAGTGTCTAAAAGACCGGCAAATCTTAAGTCAGTCACAGGCTCATCAAACCAGAGCGCAATGGAACAAATAGGAGAGGATTGAAGATTTTTCAATTTTCCAAAAAATTTTCTTTCAAATTCTTCCCCAACTAAGTTTGGCAAAACAAAAAAAGGAACCGCGCATATATAAACATCCGCTTTTAAAACCGTCCCATCTCTTAAAATTACCCCTGAAACCGAATCTCCCTCAAACTCAATTTTACTGACTAAAACATTGGTTCGGATACTGCTATTTCTGTCTTGTAAATATCTCTCCGTAGAACTACCGCACAACTCGCTTAAACCCACTGTAGATAAAGCGATCTTTGATTTCTCTTTGGAGCTGAAAAAAGCCTCTTTCAAAACAATTCTTAAACTCTCCGCATCCGCAATAGAAGGCTGTTCATTTAATGTGGCTATGGTAATAAGATCCCAAAAATATTTTCTAGCTCTTTCTGATTGGCCTAAAGCGATTAGCCATTCCTCTACTGTTTTTGTCTTTAAATTTTGAGCCCCATTTTTTAACGCTCCATAAACTTTTAGCATACTGAACTTTTCAACAAGGGATAGGGTTCCAAGGTTCGCCAAACCAAAAAATAAATGATAGGGAGCAGGGATTTGAGGACAATTTAAATTAAAAATTTTCCCTTTTCTATTGACAAAATTTACAGACAATTTATCTTGAAACCTTAAATCTTTTAAAGATCCAATTTTTTCCAAAAATCGAATCGTAGAGCTATAACAGCCCATAAAAAGATGCTGCCCATTGTCTAAAATTTCTCCGGATTCCTTATCTTTAAAAGAAGAAGCCCTTCCCCCTAAGCGGCCGGATTGTTCCAATAAAGTAACCTCAAAACCTTTATCTTGAAGTTCAACTGCACTGGATAGTCCTGCCCAGCCTCCTCCTATTACGATAGCTCTATTCATACTATATCTTGTCTAAAAGAGAACCAAAAGCACTATTCTAAATTTAATTTCAAAAACTTTTTTCCTCTTCAATCATCACAACCTTGCATGCATCCATCCCACCAATAGTCTCCAAAAATATTCAATTTTGGAAAGTGTAACTCGAGCATCCAAGATTCTAAAAGGATTTTTTTTAATCTTAATAAAAATCGCGTAGTAAATGGAGCGCATCACTTCCGCTGCCACTAACCTTGAGCGATCCTCTTCTGTCAGATTTTCTTTGGCTCTTTCATAATAACTTTGCGCTCTATCACACTGAAATTCTATCATTGCCTTAAAATTCTCTAACTTCTCTTCTTTAAAAAGATTGCAGCCACTAGACAAGCTGAGGATATCCTTTCTTTCCAAACCAAAATTTTTAAGCTCTACTTCTGGGATATAAACTCGATTTTGTTTTGCGTCAGATCGAATGTCTCTTAAAATATTGGTTAGTTGAAAGGCGACTCCTAAATGTATAGCGTAATCTTTTGATTTCTTATTTTTGTAACTAAAAATTTCAAGACAGATAAGCCCAACAATACTAGCCACCTTGTAACAGTAAGGATAAAGTTCCTCAAAATTCAAAAACGATTTTTTCTGAAGATCTAGCCCCACCCCTTCAATTAACTCCAAAAAATAATCTTCTGGAATCTTATATTTTTCAACTACTTTAAAAAGTTCTTGCAAAACCGGATGATCTGATTTTCCTTTAAAAGCAAAAAAAGTTTTCTCTTTCCACTCCTCTAAAGTTTTGGCAGCTTCTTTCTCCCCTTTTGCTAGAGACCCTTCATCCACAATGTCGTCAGTTAAACGGCAATAAGCGTAAACAGTGTTGAGCGCTTCTCTTTTTTCTTTGCTTAAAAAATAAAAAGAGGAGACAAAATTCGATTTGCTTTTAAGAACAATTTCTTCTGAATTAGAGTTCATGATTTAAAAACTCTAAAGGACGAATAGTCTTAAGAAAAAAGGAACGCGCCAGTAAAGAAAATTTATCTCTCCATGTTATCTCCGGACGGAACTCAAAAACATTATAATCTTTCTCTTTAATTTTTCTTAAAATAGTAGTTCCTCCCAGCCAGGTTAGTTTCATTTCAATTTTTAAGTCCTTGCCTACAAGCTCAGTGAGGGGCAACCCTTGATTAAAAAGTTGCGCGGTCTTCTGCGCGCAAAAATGAAGAAGCTTTTTAAAAGATTCGTTAGGGTTCTCCTTTTTTAAATCTTCTTCACTCACCCCAAAGCGCTGCATCTGGTCTTGAGGCAAATAAATTCTGTCTTTTTTAAAATCTATGGCGATATCCTGCCAAAAATTTGTGAGCTGTAAAGCGGTGCAAATGTGGTCAGACAACTGATGAAGCGCCTGTTCCTGATAGCCAAAAATATGGAGCACAAGCCTTCCTACAGGGTTCGCGGAATGCTTACAATAATAAAGAACCTCTTCAAAATTTTTATAACGATTTTTTTCAACATCCATGCGATAAGCAGTAAGCAAATCCTTTAAAAGTTGCGGCGGCAGCGCCAATTTAGATATTGTTTCTGAAAGCGCGACAAAAATAGGATGATCGCACCTGCCAGAAACGCATTTTTCTAACAAATCCTCCCACTCATCCAACTGATCTAAGCGCTTCCTTAAGTCATCTAAAGTCTCCCCCTTAAAACGACCTTCATCCGCAAAATCATCTGCGGTTCTGGCAAAAGCATAGATCGCCCAGACATATTTTCTTTTTTCTTTAGGAACTAAAAAAGAGCCAACAGGAAAATTCTCATAATGCTTTTTGGCTAAATTTTCACAAAACCTAAAAGATTCTTCCAAAGTACTCATTAAATTTAAGCGCTCGCCCTTTTTAACCTGTCCATAAAAGCCAGCCCTATCCCTTTTTGTTCAATCGTCTCAACTAAAAGGGTTTGAACCTTTGCTTTTTCCGCGTCATAGAAATAGGAATAAAGCTGTTTTGCCATTTCAAATTTATTTCCATGGAACATTTTATTAAAAACAATATTTTTAAAATTTGGAATTTTTTTACTGTAAGAAAAAACACCCAGCCTTGTTTTTTGATTTTGCCACTGTTCTAAAGTTTTCTCCCAATATTGAGGCTCCACCAGTACGACTTTACAATTTGGTTTATAATGTTGGTGTTTTACTCCAGGGGATAGAACTTTTTTATTTTTTCCTTTAGCAGCCAAACAAATATTTGGCAATACTTTTTTTAACTTTTCTAAAGTTACAAAACCAGGACGCAAAATCCTAAAAGGAACCCTCGTAATATCTAGAACAGTAGATTCAAGCCCTAATTCAGATTGTTCTCCTTTTAAAACCATGTTGACCTTATTCCCCAACTCCCTAACTACATCCTGATAGCGCGTTGAGCTGGGCCTGCCAGATATATTTGCGCTGGGAGCTGCAATGGGCTCTCCTAATGCACGGATTAATTCTAATGCTGTTCTATGGTTTGGCATCCGAATCGCCACAGTCTTAAGACCTGCCGAGGCTAAAGCAGGCGCTAGAGCCGATCGTTTACAAACCAATGTAAGTGGTCCAGGCCAAAATTTTTCTATTAATTTAAAAGCAGCTCTAGGAAAATTTTGAGTTAGCATTTTCAACTCTTTTAGATCAGCAATATGGACAATTAAGGGATTATCCATAGGCCTATTTTTAACTTTAAAAATTTTTTGAAGCGCCTGCTCGTCAAAAAGACGAGCGCCTAAACCATAAACAGTTTCTGTTGGAAAACAAACCAACCCGCCCTGGTTTAAAAACCGAACAGCTTTTTTTATTTCTCTCTTCATGTTTGTGAAAAAAAATGGCTGGGTTTTTTTCTAAAAAATGCGGTCTTTAAGAAATTTATTTCCAAATGGTAACAGCGCCTAGGGAAGAGGAAGATACATCTTTTGCAAATTTATAAAGAACGCCTTTTTGACATTTTAAAGGAGGCGCTTTAAATTTTTTTAATCTCTGACCCATCTCTTTTTTAGAAAGATGAACTTTTAATTCTTTTTTCCCAACATCAATGGTGATTAAATCCCCATTTTTCACAATCGCAATCGGCCCTCCAACTTGAGCCTCTGGCGCCACATGCCCAACCACTAAACCATGCGTTCCTCCGGAAAATCTACCATCTGTAATTAAACCCACCTCTTTGCCCAATCCTTTTCCAATTAAACTGGAAGTGACTGCCAGCATCTCTCTCATGCCAGGCCCTCCTTTTGGGCCTTCATAGCGCACAATCACCATATCTCCTTTTTTAATTTTATCCGCAAGGATTGCTTTTAAAGTTTCTTCTTCTGAATTATAAATTTTAGCAGGCCCTGTCATGGAGATATTGTCTAAACCTGAAATTTTAGCCACGGCCCCTTCTGGCGCTAAATTGCCTTTTAAAATCACAAGAGGGCCGGAAGGATGCAAAGGATGAGAACAATCCCGCACAATTTCTTGATGAGCTTTTAAATCCGGAACCTCTTTTAAATTTTCTTCCATGGTTTTTCCTGTCACTGTTAAACAATCCCCATGAAGTAATCCGCTCTTAAATAGCATTTTTAAAACCCCTGTGATCCCGCCCACTAGATTTAAGTCATTCATCACATATTTTCCGCTTGGTTTTAAATCCGCTAAATGAGGTGAACGCCTGCCAATACGATTAAAATCTTCTAACTCTAAATCCACTCCAATAGTTCTTGCCATGGCCAACAAATGCAACACTGCATTGGTGGATCCGCCAAGGGCCATGACTAATGTAATCGCGTTTTCAAAAGCTTTTTTAGTCATTATTTTTTTAGGCGTAATTTCCTTTTCTAAAAGCGGAACGATCGCTTCTCCTGCTTTTAAACAATCCATGCTTTTATCCTGAGTAATCGCTGAATGAGAAGCGCTCCCGGGCAGACTCATCCCTAAAGCTTCAATGGCTGAAGCCATGGTATTGGCTGTGTACATGCCGCCGCAGGATCCAGCTCCTGGGCAAGCATTGCATTCAATCCCTTTAAACTGTTCTCTGCTAATTTTTCCAGCGGAAAGAGCTCCTACTGCTTCAAAAATGCTGACAATATCCACATCTTTATTTTCATAGTTGCCCGGCAGAATAGTTCCGCCGTAAATAAAAATACTAGGGATATTTAAACGGGCCATGGCCATTAAAGCGCCGGGCATATTTTTATCACAGCCGCCAAGCGCAATTAAAGCGTCAAACCTCTGAGCAGAAGATACCAATTCTATGGAATCAGCAATCACTTCTCTAGAAACTAAAGAATATTTCATGCCTTCATGTCCCATAGAAATTCCATCGCTGACTGTAATGGTTCCAAAAATTTGAGCCACCCCTCCGGCCATTTTCACCCCTTGCTTGGTTTTTTCCGCCAAGAGATTGATATGCGCATTGCAAGGCGTAATTTCACTCCATGTGCTGGCGATCCCAACCATGGGTTTTTCAAAATCCTCATCTTTAAAACCCACGGCTCTAAGCATGGCTCTATTTGGCGCCCGGCTGTCTCCCTCAGTAACCATCCAACTTTTTTTCTTTAGCGATTTTTTCATTTTGCCCTCGTTCTTAAAAATAACGGCTTTTGGCCATGCAGCTGCTCGGAAAAACCTAATCTTTTAAAAAGATTGATCCTGTCCGTAATAGCTAATATCTCCAAAATTTTTTTCTTTTTAGCTTCCTTTAAACAATGGTTTAATAAATGCGTGGCTAACCCTTTTTTCTGCTCTTTCACTTCCACAACTAAAGAGCGGATTTCAGCTAATTTTTTATTATATATCTCAAGAGCACAGCAGGCAATAATTTTATTCTGTTCTTCCACCACCCAAAAATGATGCGCTGCTTTCTCAATTTCTTTTAAGGATCGCTTTAAAATTTTGCCTCTTTGCGTAGCTTGGGTTATAAGATGATAAATTGCAGGAACATCTGTGAGTCGAGCAAGTCTAATGAGCATATTTTTTTTAAAAAACTCTATTTGAAAGAAAATTTCGTATTTGGATTTTGCTTTTTCAAAAATTCTATGTCGCTTAAAAGGTTAAACACTTTTTTTCTTGCCTCTTCCATTTTAGGATAACGGATTTCTCTATATCCAGACACTGTCTCCGGAATTTTTAAAATCTGAACATATTTCATATAGACTTCGGTGTCTAAAAAATAGTTAAAACCCCTGACTAAATCTATATACCAATTCCTAAAAGCCTTTTCCCTTGCATGCCAGAGGGGCAGGAGTCTCCTTAAAAATTTACAATATTTCATAATGTTTAGCATCCAATTTTTAGTGTGGAAATCAAACTCTAACTCTAACCCCAGCAAAGAGAAATGAGGACGGTTAAAATGAGTATAGTGTATCTCATCCCCATTAGATTCATCCACCCTATACCGCAATTTATCCCGCTCAATTTTTTCTTGAGATGTTAAAAGATGAGAAACATAAATTTCATCCTTAATAGCCATGACTTTAAAAAGGTTCTCGATCACGGCTTTTGTGGCGATAAAATCTTTATGATCTTTTCTATAAACTTCCCAAAGAAGAGAAAGGTAAAGTTCAGCAACCTCCATACTTTCATACTGAATGAGCTCATAAAACCTCAAAGCGATTTTCTGATTAGAAACCTCGTCTAAATGCATCCAGCGAATGGCTCGTTCCATGCTTTGCCGGTATTTAAGCGCAAGTTTCTCTCCAATAAAAATTCTTTTTTTAAGAAACTCAGCTTTCAAGGAGATTGTTTCATCATAAGTACATCGTTTCTTTACAATGGAATTTAAAAACTTCTTTGGATTACAAACAATTTCTCTACCCAGATGAAAAGCCTGACTATTTTCTTTAAGATCCTCTTCTCCCACAGTTTCTTTAATAGCTTTTTCTAAACTTTCAAGCCTCAATGGCAGCTCCCCTTTTTGATAAGCAGCTCCTATGATCAGTAAATTAGTATAGAGTTTAGAGCCCAAAATATTTTCAGAAATTTGAGAAAAATCAATGCAAAAAAATTTTTCTTTCTTTATTCTTTTTTTAATTTGATCTTCAATTTCGGATGCGTTAAAAGAATCTTTATGCATCAAAGTTAAAATGGTTTCAGTTTTATGAGAATTAACAATGGCAGAACTTCTAAAAGGGCTTGCCACCTGCATGTTCGCTTTAGGATCTAACCCCCTAGCTGTTTCTAAAAGGTCTATGCCTAAAACTAAATCCGCCTTGCCGTAAGGCGCTTGCGGAGCTAGTACCTGATTTGAATTTTTAGAATAAACTACATGTCCATAGACTCCGCCGTTTCTAATCGCAAGACCTTTTTTATCCTGAAATAAAACTGAATATCCTTCTTCTATTCCTGCCCGAACTAAAATCGCGGAAATCACGCCTGCTCCCATGCCGCCTACGGCAAAGGTAGAGATATAATAAGAAGAATCAAAATTAGAAACAGTTGGCAAAGGAATCTCTCCAACTTTTATTTCATTGAATGTTTTCCGAGCTGATTTTTTTCTTGTGATCACCACTTTTTCAAAGGAAGGACAAACCTTTCCTTTCATGCAGGCTCCATCTGCAACGCATGTGGAAAGGTCTGTGACCACCTTAGGTCCAAAATCCGTATCTTCTATGGTTAAACCAGGACAGCCTGTGGTTTGGGTACACTCATGACAAGCTTCACACACATCCGGAGTGATATTAATGAATTCTTGAGAAGGCAGATAACCTTTTTCCCGAACCATGCTCTTTTTTTCTTTCCTCGTTCTTCGATGAAAAGTAATGGCGCACTCTTTATCTGCAATCACCACCTTCACCCCTTCCTTTAAAGCCAAATTTTCTATGAGACGACTGTAGGATTCTCTTTCTTCTGGGTTGGCCCGTATCACAGGAATATTTTCACCGCCTGCTAAGGCGCGCACGATTCTTTCAATTTTTTGCTGCAAAGTTTTACGCCCTAAAATATCAAAATCATTGCCCGGAGTGGGTTGGTGACCGGTCATGGCTGTAGTTTTATTGTCCAGAATAATATAAGTGATGTTCTGATTATTCTTAATAGAATCGGAAATGGCGATCATGCCTGAATGAAAAAATGTAGAATCCCCTAAAAACACAACCTGCTTATTTTTAATAAAAGGGTCAATGCCTGCCCCTGTTCCTCCTCCCAACCCCATGCCAGAATAGTTCTGCATTAAACCCTCATTGGGAGCGAACTGAAGCATGGAGTGACAGCCAGATTCGCCATGAAACACAAAATCTACAGGGCCGCTCTTTTTAGTTTTTATGGAGTTGGGATCAGAAAATTCCTTTTTCATCTTTAAAGAAACAATGGCGGAATCTCTATGCGGACACCCGGGACAAAAAGTTGGGGTTCTCACAGGAATTTGCAAATTGAGATTAGAAGTTTCTTGAATAAGTTTAATTTCTTCCTCAATCTTTTTCTCTTTTCCTTTTATTTGAGGAATCCCTAATGTTAGGAAGAGTTTCCCTAAACGGTCAATAAGAATAGAGGTATTGATGCCGCGAACTTGTGGAATGCCTTCACAAGCATGAGGAAACTCTTTGCCGTAAATAGAAATTTCATGCGAAAAAGAATCTGCTCTTTCTTGCGCCATTCCTTGAGCTATCACTTTTATTTGATTCTCTAGAAATGGTCTTTTTTCTTCAATCACAATAACTGTTTTTACTCTTTCTAAAAACTTTTTTACAAGCTCCTGATCCAAAGGATAGGTAGATCCTAATTTTAAAATTGGAAAAAGAGCTTTTAAATCCATTTCATAAAGAGCATGCTCTAAATAACAATAAGACATTCCAGAGGTAATAAATCCAAGAGGGACCTCCAGATTTTGAGAATTAAAATAAAGCAAAGAATTTAAATTTTTTTCCCTAATTTTTTCTATAAATTTTTTATATCGTGCTTGAAGCGTGGCTTCTTTTTGAGATGTATGGGGCGGAATCATGACAAAATCTTTAACATCCAACTCTTGGTTAGAAAGAGTCATCTTCCAATTCGAATTTATTTTTGGATAAACATTGGATTTTACAACCACGCTTCCACCCCCGTCTGCTTGCGGGGTTGTAATTAAAAAAGTGACATAAAGATTACAAGCTCCGGAAAGCTCAAAACCAATGTTAATCCAATCTTTTATTTCCTGAAAAGTAGAAGGCTCTAAAATAGGCGCTTGCAAATGTTGAGAGAGGAATCTGGAATCTGACACGATCTGAGTCGTTTCATTCCAAGGGTCATCTCCTACCACAATTAAAGCTCCGCCTTCTGGGTGTTTAGGTTCCGCAAGGTTTCCTATGGCAATACCGTCTGAAGCTACATGCAGCCCTACAGATTTCATCACAGCCATGGCTCTTAAGTTAGCCATGCGGCAGCCGTTCAACCTAGCAACAGCCAGAGCCTCGTTATTCGCAATTTGTCCTACAATTCCATGCTCTAAAAAAAGATCCCGATTAAAGTAAATAGAATCAAAAACATCAGAAATAGGAGAGCCTGGATAGCCGGTAAAAAGAGCGATTCCACCCTCTAATCCCCCTTTTAAAAGCAGTTCATTGCCGGTAAAAGCTCTTATACCTTTTGAGGCTCTAAATCTTTCATCGCTCATTGTTTTTACCTTGCATTCAAAAGCAGTTCAGAGGCATGCTTTAAAGAAATTGCAGTGGGTTCCACTCCATCTTCTAAAATTCCGCCTAACATGCGGGCGACCTCTTTTACTCTATTTTTATCATCTAAAAGTTCCAAAACCACTTTTGTAGTTTCACCCCTAACATTCTTTCTTACTAAAAGATGGCGATCCGCAAAAGCAGCGATCTGCGGCAAGTGCGTAATCAAAAGAATTTGATGGGCTTTAGCTAAAGATTGAAGTTTCTCTCCTAACACATGTCCCATGGAGCCGCCAATGCCAGTATCAATTTCATCAAAAATTAAGGTTGGGACTAAATCGCACTCTGATAAAACTTTTTTTAAAGCTAGCATGATTCTGGAAAGCTCCCCGCCAGAAGCCACCTGCCTTAAAGGTTTAATTGCTTCTCCGGGATTGGCGGAAAAAAGAAATTCTATCTTTTCCAAACCGTGAGTGGCAGGCATCTCTTGTCCCTCAGAATTTAAATTCGGCGTCAGTTGAACAGAAAATTGAGCTTTGCTAAAACCTAAATCTTTTAACTCTCTCATTGCCAGTAAAGAGAGTTTTTCTCCTGCTTTTTTTCTTAAGGCGGTAAGTTTCTTGCTTTTTTTAATCAGTTCATCATAGATGGTTTGTATCTCTTGCTTCACTCCATCCAAAGTCTGGTCATAAAATTCCAGGGATTTGACTTCCAATCTAATCTTTTCAGCAACAGTTAAAATTTCTTCAATGCTAGAACCATATTTTTTCTTACATTTGGAAATAAGGTCCTGCCGAGAAATTAAAGCGTCTAGTTTTTCCGGATCCGCATTTAAATTTTCCCGAAAACTCTGCATAAAATTAGCAACTTCATTTAATTTTAAAAAAGATTCCTCTAATAAAAAAGGAGAATCTTTAAGTTCCCCTTGAAGACTCTCTAAGTTATGCATTAAACCCTGACAAATTTTAAGTCTCTCTAAAACTGAACCTTCAGATTCATAAAGATGTGAATAGAGTTCATCAGAAAATTGCCTTAATTTATCCGCATTTTTTAATTGAGGTAATTTTTTTTCTATTTCTTCCTCTTCGCCCGGAACAAGTTTAGAAGTATCAATCTCCCTTAACTGATATTGAAAAAGATCTAACCTCTGGGCTCTCTCTTGCTCAGAAAGCAGGAGGCTCTCTTTTTTTTCAAGTAATGTTTTCCATTGAAGGTAAAGATTTTCTATTTCTTTGATCAAAGAACCATTCCCTGAGTAGCGGTCTAAGAGTTCGCGCTGCTCATTTAACTTTAACAAAAGCTGGTGTTCATGCTGGCCGTGCAGGTCAACTAAAAAATTGCCTAAAGAACTAAGGGTATTTAAACTCACCTGCCGATCATTCACAAAAGATTTGGATTTACCTTCAAGGTCAATTTCTCTGCGCAAGATAAGAGGTGAATCATCCTCTGGATTAAGAGATAGCGAATCTAAAAAATCTTTTGCGAGACACTTATTTTTTAAATCAAAAGTTCCAAGAATCTCGCAATTTTTAGCGCCTTTACGCACACAAGAGCCAGCGCTTCTCTCTCCTAATAGAAGACCAAGCGCATCAATCAGGATCGTCTTGCCCGCTCCTGTTTCCCCAGTTAAAGCATTCAGGTTACTAGAAAACTGAATTTCCAGAGAATCAATCAGCAGGTAGTTACGAATCTTAAGCTCTAGCAGCATGTTAACGCTCTCCCCACCTAAGTTTTGTTCTTAAAATTTGGTAATAACTTCTTTTTGGATCCACCAGCAGTTTAAGTTTTTGAGAAGCATTTTCAATTCGAATGCGATCTTTAAGCTGGATAGAGACACTCTCTTGTCCATCAAAAGATAAAAAAATAAATTTGCTTAAAGCGCAATTTTTTATGACTAATTCCACCTGATCTTGGCTAGAAACTAAAAGCGGGCGTTGAGCCAAAGTGTGCGGACAAATTGGAGTAAGAAGCATCACCGGAAGTTGCGGCACCACAATAGGACCAGAAGCAGCTAAAGAATAAGCAGTGGATCCTGTGGGTGTGGAAACAATCAACCCATCCCCAATATAAGTGGCTAGAAATTCTCCATTGACATACGCGTCTAATTCAATAATTCTTGAACTGGATCCTGTATGGATGTAACAATCATTTAGAGCAAGAGAACTTTTTACCAAATTGTCTGAAATTTCAGTTTTTGACCGCTTATTTTTGCCGTCTCTAAAAACTGAAATTTTCAACATGTCCCTATCTTCTATTTTTAACTCTTTATTCAATGCTTTTTTTAAAATTTTATAAAGGTCTTTGATATCAGTTTCAGCTAAAAAACCAAGCCTGCCTAAGTTGATGCCAAGGATAGGAATCCCATGCGGCGCTAAAGTTCTACCAACTCTTAAAATAGTGCCGTCTCCGCCTAAAACAAGAGCAAACTCCGCTAACCTCAAATCTGCGTGAGAGAGCTTAGCAATAACCTGCACCCCTTGTTTTTTAAGCCATTCAATAAGGTGAGCAAAGATATTTTTTATATTAGGTTTGTCTGGATTGTAAAAGACAGCGATTATTTTACTCATATATAATTGTAATTATGAATTATACCAAAAAAAATTTGACTTTTTTCTATTGCTTTTGATAGGATTTGCTCTGTGAGACAAACGAAATCTTATCTTTCTTTTTCCTTTGTTCTTCTGACCCTTCTTTTTTACTCTCTAAATCTCTTTGCTTTTGAAATAGAAACAGGAGTAGGCATAACCCAAATAACGCCGTCTGGTAATTTGTCTTATAAAGGGATTGGTGTAGATGTAAAGAACGATTTAAAATATGATAAGGTAAGCAACTTTACCGGACGAATTAGATTAGACCTGCCGCTTTTTCTGCCCAACCTTTATATTGCCGCCACACCTTTAAAGTTTGACGCTACAGGATCTAAAACTGTGCCATTTCAATTTGGAAACTTAAGTTTTAGCGCAAATGTTCCTTTTACCTCTACTTTAAAATTAGATCACTATGACTTAACTCTTTTTTACGGAATTCCATTTATAGAAACCGTTACGGATGAAAAACTACGAATAGATGTAGGACTGAATGTACGGCTAATTGATTTTAAAGCAGAAATAAATCAGGCGCAAACCGGATTAAATGAGTCAAAAAGTTTAGCAGTGCCTGTTCCCATGGGATTCCTTGCCTTACAATTAAAACCCATTGATAAATTGAGTGTAGGCGCTGAAATTAAAGCAATTGCTTATGGAAAAAACCGCTATTATGACGCGAACGCGCTGGTAAAATACCGCATACTAAAATTTCTTTTTATTGGAGCTGGCTATAAAGTTCAAAATATCACCCTAGATCAAAACGATATTCATACTGAACTAGAATTTTCCGGACCTGCCGCAGAAATAGGAATTATATTCTGATCTCTTCATTTTAATACGATTTTTGCATGATTATAAGCAGACAAATTTGTTCTTATTTATATCATATTATTTTTCTTATCCCTGTCATCTAGGTTTTAATTTTTTCTTGCGCTATTTGGGTTAAATTCTTAATTTATGGAAAATATCAAAAATCGCACGATTGAATCCCTGATGACTCAAGAATCTGCTTCCAGCGATCAGGAAATTCGGCGACTGATTTGTGAACTCTGCCAACTTTTTTACTTCAAAGGCTGGGCCAGCGGAACTGGCGGCGGGATTTCAATCCGACAAGGCGAAAAAATCTACATGGCGCCAAGCGGGGTTCAAAAAGAACAGCTTGATCCCAATGACATCTTTGTCTTGGACTTAGATGGCAATGTGCTGGAAGAGCCAGTATCCAATTTAAAATGTTCGGAATGTAAACCGCTTTTTATTCTCGCGTATCATTTGAGAAACGCAGGAGCTGTTCTCCACAGCCACTCTATTCATGCCATGACAGCCACATGGCTTTACGACAGCCATTTTAAAATTAGTAATCTTGAAATGCAGAAAGGAATTATTGGCGCTAATGCATTCGATACAGTAGAAGTTCCCATTATTCCAAACATGGCAAAGGAATCTGATCTGACAGATTCTTTAAGGCAGGCAATTTTAGAAAATCCAAAAACACATGCGGTTCTAGTGCGCGGTCATGGAGTGTATGTATGGGGAAAGGATTGGATTCAAGCAAAAACTCAGGCTGAATGTTACGATTATCTTTTTGAAGCAGCAATAAAATTAAAACATCTGGGAATAGACCTCTTAAATTAAACCTATCCAATGAAAGCAACTTGGTTGGATTCTGGCATTGAAATCCTTGCAGACAAACTGATGGAAGAAGGAATTTATTATCAAAAAATTCCTACAGAAAATTTTCAACCCTCTTTAGACAAAATTAAAAAAAGTTGGAGATATAGCGCTCAAGATATTGTAGAACTTTATCCTGCCATGCCTAATTTAGACGCCATCTGCGCAAAATTTGATAAAGAGCATATCCATACGGACGATGAGGTTCGGTTTGTCTTAAATGGAGAGGGGATTTTTGATATCCGCTCTAAAAAAGATCAATGGATGCGCCTCCTTGTAGAAAAAGGAGATTTTATTTTAGTGCCGGCAAATAGAAACCATCTTTTTTATCTTACCCCTACAAAAACAATCCAATGTGTGCGACTTTTTAAAGAAAACCCAAGTTGGACTCCAATCTATAGATCGTGAAAATCTCAATCGCAACCACAATCCCTAAAGAAAAGACTCTGATCCTTTTTGCCTTGGAAAACGAAACTTTTGGAATCCAAGATAAAAAATTAATTGAAGAAGCAAAAGAACAGGGATTTAAAGGCAAAGAAAACACAACTGTTCTTCTCTTTCCAAAAAATGAATCTCCTGCTAAAAGAATTATTCTTACCGGGCTTGGAAAAGAAAAAACTTTAACTGAAGAAAAATTAAGACGAGCCAGCGCTTGCGCTTTAAGAAAAGCTCAAAACATATCTTCTGAGGAAATTTCTCTTTTTTTACCTCAAATTCTGAATAATCCATACAAAGAATCCTATGCAATTTTAGAAGGAGCGCTGCTGGCAAACTACAAATTCGACAAATATTTAAGCAAACAAGATGGTTCCAAAAAAATTCAAAGTTGTAGTGTGATTGGTTCTGAAAAATTTGAGTCAGACATAAAAAAAGGGATAGAACTTGCCCAAACCCTATCTGAAACCGCTTGTTTTGTGAGGGATTTAGTGAATGAACCTCCCAGTTCCATGACTCCAACCCAGTTTGCAAAACTTGCAAAAGAAGTTGAGAAAAATTGCAAATCTTCTGGGATTAGATTAAAAATTTTTGAAAAAAAAGAGATTGAAAAAATGGGGATGGGCGCTCTTTTAGGAGTTAATCGAGGAAGCGCTGAGCCTCCCATATTTTTGCACTTTCATTACAAACCTGTAAAAGCCTCTAAATCCATTGCCTTTGTAGGCAAAGGCATTACCTTTGATTCAGGCGGCCTTTCTTTAAAAACCGCAGAAGGCATGGAAACCATGAAGATGGACATGGCTGGAGCAGCAACAATTTTAGGAATTTTTAAAGCCATCCCAAAAATAAAACCTGCGGTTGAACTTCATGGAATTATGGCTTTAACGGAAAACATGCCTGGAGGCAGAGCTTACAAACCCGGGGATGTATTAAAAGCAATGAATGGAAAAACCATTGAGGTTTTAAATACAGACGCTGAAGGCAGATTAATTTTAGCAGATGCTCTTTCTTACGCGGTGAAACAAAACCCAGATGCGATTATTGATTTAGCCACTTTAACCATGGCTGTGGTCATAGGTTTAGGAGCGCTTGTGGCAGGATACATGGGAAATAATGAAGAACTGCTTAATGCCATTAAAAAAGCGAGTTTAGAAAGCAATGAAAAATTTTGGCCTCTTCCCTTAGAAAAAGACTATCGAGAAGGCTTAAATTCCACAGTCGCTGACATTAAAAACATCTCTTCTACCCGCAGAGAAGGCGGCTCAATTGTGGGAGGCCTTTTCTTGCAAGAATTTGTGGGAGATAAACCCTGGGCACATTTAGATATTGCCGGCCCTGCCTGGAGCGCCAAAGAATCCCACTACCTTTCACCCGGCGGCACAGGATTCCCAAGCCGCACCCTCTTACACTACCTGTTAAGTTTTAACTAATTTCCGCTTAAAAAATTATTCTTAAACAAAAACTAATTAACCCGAATAGGTTAGATTATTCAGGTTAAATCCCCATCCAATAGCCTAATCGGAATTATCTAGTTAAAAATCTCTTTTATTGTCAAAATCACCGTTTTTGCTTTTATGAAACTTTACAAAAGTGTTACAAATTTTTTACAAAAAGTTTAAGATTTATTTAACGGTAACTTGATATAGTTTGAGCTTAATGCGTACGCGCGTGTACTTAAATTTTGCTCTTATCAATTTAAAGAAAATGGGGATTAAAGCGTGTTTTATCCAGCTCTTAATCCTAACTTTTCTTTTTTCTGTAATCGCTCCTCCATTTGCCGAAGCCAGTCTTTATGGTGAAAGAAGGCGAACTATTTGGCAAGAACGGAAAGCCTCTGTAGAAAAAATAAAGGAGGATCAACTTAAAAATTTAAATAAAAATAAGCCCGAAGCTCTTCTCTTAGCGCAGATTCCTTCAAACTTTAATTCTTTACCTTTGCCTCAGAAAAATATTTCTTCCTCTCTTATCCAATCTTTAAAGCAAGAACTTCCAAAAGAATCGTTAGAGCCGCTAGCAACTCTGCTTGAATCTGTGCCTTCTCAATATGGAACAATTAGTAAAATCCAGATTCCAAAAAATAAAAAGATTGCAAAAACTGTTCTCTATATTCAAGATGTGCACTTAAACCCAGAAGTTCAAACCAATATAAGTAAAACCATACAATCGCTGATTGACTCTAAAAAAATAAATCTGATTGCCTTAGAAGGCGCTTTCGAGGAGATTGATCTAACCCATTTTCGCACTTCTCCTTATCCAGAAGCTATCCAAAAATCAACAGATTATCTTTTTAGACAGAAAAAAATTTCAGGCGCAATCCATACAGCTCTTACCAGCCCAAAAGAGATTCCGCCTATTGTAGGAATAGATGACCATGACCACTACTGGGCACATGTAAATTCTTACAAACAATCTGTTGGACTTGTTGCCCAATATAAAAAAGAGTTAACAGATTTAAAATTAAAAATAAATCAGGAAAAAGAGAAAGGTTGGAACCAAAAATTAAAGGATTTTGATCAGCAAGTAGATCTCTACCAGAAAGGAACCATAAAGTTAGGAGACTATCTCTCTTTACTTAGCAGCCAAAATAGTCAGAATTACCCATCCATTCAAAACTTCCTTAAAGCTTTAAAATTAGAGAATAGTTTAAACTTTAGCCAAGTAGCAAAGGAAAGAGAATTTTTAGTAAAAAATTTAGTTCCGCTTCTAACCAATCAACAAATCCAAGAGTTCATGCAGCAGACTCTTCATTATCGTACAGGAGAGATCGGGCATTCAGACTATTACCAAGTTCTTAAAAATCTTTGTTTGAACCATGGGATTGAACTCTCTCAATATCCTGCGCTCACAGAATATCTGCGCTATGTATTACTCTCTGATTCTATTCAGTCTGAAAATCTCTTTACCGAAATCAAAGAGTTAGAAAAAAGGAATTATGATTCCTTAACTAAAAATGATGAGGAAAAAAGATTAGTAAAAAAGTCTAGGAGACTTTATCTTACAGAAAAACTCCTAAATTTTACCCTAACCAAGGAGGAGTGGGAAGATTATGAGGAGCTTAAATTTATGTCTGCCAACCCCATAACCCCAAACCCAAACTTATCCTCTCTCACCTCTTTTGAATCTTTTTACAAAGAAGGTCTTGCTAGGGATCAGCTTATGGCAAAAAATCTAATCCGTACACTACAAAATGATACTCCACTTCCACAGTCGTTTGAATCCCTTAGCGTATTAGTCACTGGCGGGTTTCACTCTACAGGGATCGCTCAGCTCCTGAATAAAGCGGGTTTTGCAGTCATCACATTCACCCCTAAACTTACCCAAGTTGATACGAAAAATGGCGCTGCTTATTTGAGTGTGTTCACTCAAGAAAAAACCCCTCTGGAAAAACTTTTCTCTGGAGAAAAACTTTCAGTGCCTCCTCCCACCTATCCTAAAAAAGTTCTACCGCCTCTTATCGCTGCGATTGCAGCTGGATTCTTGGTGATTGTATCTCCTCAGATGACATCTGCAGCTCAAGCGAACAGCGCGTTTTATTCCATTCTAGGTCCAGAAAGAGAACAGGGAACAAAAATTGAGCAGGTCAAACGCATCCCTCCAAATAAATCTGAACTATTGTTTAAAAAGCCTGAAAGAGCTGTAAGACTTACCACGATCATAGATGAGAATAAAAGTATCACAAATGCTGAAGAGGAAATAATTAAAAATGCTAAGGAAGATTGGTTAAAACAATTTTTACTGCAAGTAAGAAGGTGGATAAATAAAAGGTTAGAAAAACTTTCAACAATCTATAAAGCAGCACTAATAAAAATAACGGGAATCATTAAGAACAGACCTGAAGAATTAAGAATTCTTCAGGTCTTCATTAAGAATGGGATGATTGCTTTTTCTTTTTTTTCTGGTACATTTCCCATTCAAATAGCGCAAGGGTTCCTAAAACAAATGCGAACAAAATCCACACGGTTATCATATCAGTTTTCCTCCTCTCCATTATTATTAGGACATACAGCCACACCTATGACAAAAAAAATTAATCCAACAGTGATTGTAAGAAATTTGATCCAGTTCTTTAATGTTAAAGAAATCGTGAAAGAAAAAATTAGAGCCATCCTCACAATAGATAAAATTGTTGTATTTTGGGCGGTATCGCTTACAACTGCGGCAGGAGCTCCATTCATTGTTAACGAGAATTATGGCGCTGCGGTGGCGATTATCACGGGCGGGTTGCTTGTAGTTCTGAAGTTGACGATTGGAAAGAATTTATTGAATAGCCGAATGCCGGCGTTCGCGGGCGGCGTTCATTCACCCTTAAATTTTAAGGATGATCTATCTGCAATGTTTTCAGGGAAAGCTGGGGATGATAGTCCAGACTCGATCTTTAGTGAACGGGAACGAATGGCCAAAAAGTTACAGAGCCTAATGAACGGCATAGAAAAGGTTTCTCTCATAGTTGATTTATCGCATGGGTTAGGAGATGAACTAATCTTTTTCTTTAGTTTTGGTCCCGCTATTAGGGCAAAATATCCACATGTCAAGATAAATGTTTACACTCGCAGGCCGTGGTTATGGCATGCCCAGCCAGGGATAGAGATTATCGGCCGATCCTACCCATCAGAAGAGGAAAAAGATTTATGGAAAGAGAAAGGAACTCTTGTCATTTTCGGGAGCCCTCTCACATCAAACTACCGTTATGAATTCAAGAGGAGGGATGTAACTGTAACAAGCGATAAAGATTTTGCGTTCGCCCAAAACGCTCTTAAAAACCACTATGCATGGAGAATATTTTTTGAAAATGCCCTTGGAATCGCTACCGATAGAAAGCTGGATGCTGGATACCTCATCAACAAAGAATCTTCCTTATTTCGGGAAGCAGAAGCTTTTGTGGAAAAGCATTCTCCGGATCCTACAAAACCCAGAATACTATTTAATGGTATGGGAGGTGAGTTTAAAAGAAAAGGGTTCGAAAGTGCTGAGCTGCTAGCTGAATTTATCTCTTCATTGGTTGAAAAAACTAATGGCTATGTTTTTGTTGTTCTCAATGACAGAACCAATCAAGAGTTGTTAGATAATTTGAGAGATCATCTTAAATCCAATTTACGTTTAAAAGCAGGACAGGCAGTTCTTCTTCCGCCTACACTAGAGGATAAATACCTTTCCAAGCATGTAGCTGCCCTTGTAGATATGGGGGTTACCGTTGAAGGCGGGATGATGCATTTGCTTTATGCTTTAGGGAAACCATTTGTTTCGCTTCATAATTTACCTCAACCTTTTACCTTCGGTATTTATGGCTATTATCCAGTTTCCGGCAGTGTGGAGGCTTATTTCCCGCTTGAGTACGATAAACGTACGCAAGCGCCAATTGAATTAGAAAAATCTTTTGGCTATCTGCCCGGAGAAAATGATGAAATGAACCAAATTCTTGGCAAGGTTCAAGACATTCTTTCCATCGTACGTCAAGGTGTTCTCAAACAGCCCGACGCGATAGAGGTTGGGGATAAATCTTTCAAAAATCCTCCCACTAAACAATCAGGATTTACAACCACAGAAGCGGTTGGTTTTGCGACGATATTGATGGTTTTTGCCGCGTTGGTTCCTGTGGTGTTATGTACGGTTAATTTTCCTTTCTATGTTTTAGGCAGCGGGATTTTATTGATTGGCCTTAAAGTATTTTTAGCAAGATTAAGCATGCACAGGAAGATTTACGTTCACATGATCCAATTCCTTCATGGGAACTCTCTGGCTAACGTCCAAAATCTCAATCCCGAAAAGTTTTCCATTCTTGCCAATATCTACCAAAATTCCATCTTTCAATTTAAGAGTCTCTTTAACCTTTCCAGTTTGAAATTGAATATACAACGCATCCGCATTTTGATCAAATTTTATATCCATAATTTATTCCTAAATCTACCATCCGAACCACTAAATGTCAAGGAATGGCAAAAATCCACTCGCAACCTTTCACTCATCTTCAAATGGATTCTTAGGGTACCTAAGTTTGTCATTGCGCATCCAATGATGATTGCTTTCTTAATGCTAGGAGTTCATTGGATTATCCAAAACTTAAGTGGTGGTGAGCATACGGTGCAAATGTTGGGAACTGCAATGCCATTTGTAGGAGGTCTCCTGCCGCAGCCAAGAGGGAAGAACCATTTATTCGCTGTAAAGGATTGGGATGAAGAAAGAAAAGCTGACTTTGTGAACCTGCTATTCTATAACTCAAATATTAAAAGAAGAATTGAAGAAGGATTAAAAGAAGGTGATTTTATAACCCTTAAAGATATTGGAGTTCATGCGATCCGCAATCATGTGGCCGATATCAGCGATAGAGACATTAAACGGTGGATCGAAGAATGTAATCGTCGAGCAATTCAATCCTTTCGTGAGGGAAAAGAATCAGGTTCAAGTTGGATCGTCACGGCAGGTGAGATATTGGTTGCTGCCATTGAACATAGAGCAAAAGCGATAGAGGGCGCATTGGTCACAGCCATTTATTGGCAAGCATTAAATTATAATGAACCCCGACTTGCTGGAAAAATTGCGATTGCAGAACTCAAAAAAGGGATGAATGGTTCCAGCATTCATCGTTTGGAGACAGCGGTTAATCATGCCTTTGGCAGGCATGCCCCAAAAGCAATTCGCACAATTGTTAAGCTTGCCATTGAAAATGATCTCCTTGATCTCAAAGTTAGGAAAATAAAGCAATGGATACGAGCTCTTCAAAAATATCGGCATTATCTTGAAGCAGCGGAAATTGCAGTTGCACTAAGATCAAAGAAAAAAAGAAGCATCGAAGATACTAGAATTAAAGAACTATTTGATCAATCCCTCAAGAAGGGACCTCACTTTTATAAGGATTCAGGACAAATCTTAAAACTGATGATGGAAAATGATGTCCATGGTATAAACGCAAATGATGTAAATAATTTTATTCTCTCTTCTTTTTTGGCTAGAGAATATTTCATAGCGGCTGAGGTCGCGATCTCTGCAATGCAACATGGTTTTGCAGAAAAATTTAGTGTTGATGTCATTAAAGATTCAGTTCAGCGACTGCAAGCAGAAGGCGGCAAGATATATGCCAGGGAGATAGTCCTAAAGGCGATAGAGGCTGGGATTGAAGAAACTGGTTTTAGTCTGCGAAGTCTCAAAGGGAGTATTGATGATGATTTGGATTATGGCAGAGATATAGATAATGCATGGCAAAGGGTTGTTGATCTTTTAAGGATGAAAAGAAAACTAGAAGGAGTGGATATCAATGATGCACACCGTTGGTTTGACGGATTTTTGGATGAAACATCTGTATATTCGGAGTCTATTGCACTCGGCGCAATAGAAAATAATATTGAGGGATTAAAACCAAATGATATTAAGATATGGATTGCCAAGTTAATTGCGCGTGGAAGATTAAGTGAGGCAGCAAGGATTGCTGCAGTTGCCTATCCGCTGATTTTTTCTTCTCAGAATAACAATCAGCTTATACCCACGATCCAAAATTCCTTCCGATTGCTCAGCCGATATCACTTATTGCCCATCAGCCAATTTCCAGAGATCATAAAAATGATAATTGCTTCCGGTCCTGAAGAATTTAACAAAAAGATACAGGAACTGGAAAACCTTAAATCTGCGTTTAAAGAGGCAAATAAGAAACTGCCGAGGACGAGGCGCCATAACCAAAAAAAGTTTGAAGAAGAATATTCCGCCTCTCTTTATGCCTTAGAGATTTTGTTACCAGGCTCCCTCCGCCATTTAAAAGGTCTTTTGCACCAAAGTTCAAACCCTCAGGGTTCAATACGTTTTCTGGAATCAAAGAAAGAGGCTCTCCTAAATGAGCCTGTTTTCCAGTCACTAAAAAAATTAATTGATGAGTTGAATAGTCAAAAGGAGGGATCGAGGAAAAAAATCTCCATAGATCAAAGCGCGATCTTCAAAATTATAGATATTGCCAATAGTTACGTGAACACAGGCAAAAAAAATGAATTTATCAATCAAATGAATGGGTACAGCAAGGATACCCCAATATCCGATCTAATCAAAGAACTGTCAAAAGGACTCCTAACCCCCCTTGCGGAATCTTTTGGCATAGATAAAGTAACGATTAGTCCCGAAGCGTATAAGAAAATATATTTTCCTTTTCTTAGCCGTCTTAATCAAGCAAAAAATAACATTGAGCATTCATCCCCGCATCGTTTCCCTGCATTTAAAGGATTAATTAAAGCAATCCTTGAAGATCGGTTTTGGGGCTACATTGAAGATGAAAACCAAAATGACGCAACCGGCAGAAAAATTGCAAATCACAATAAAAATGTGAGGGGTCTTCTGGAAAAAACCGGAATCAATGTCTCAAGATGGTTAGGCAAAACTCCTCAAGAAAGGCAAGAGTCGGGTGAGATATTTTATGTTCCAAGCGGCATTACAAAACATGATCCCGTATCAGAGATTGAGAGTGTAATTGACTACCTACAAAGGACTCTTAAGTTAGGGTTACAAATAGAACACAGACAAGGGATGGAAGCATTTCTTCAAGAGTCGGGGTTATCTGTAGAAAATAAAAAAGAACTTGTGCTTCAATTATCAAAACCCACTACCTTAACAAAGCTATTGCAGCTAACTCATCGCATTCTTTCCTTTGAAGAGGTTCAAGGGAATATTTTATATTACGAAACAGTTAATCACTTTAAAGAGCGTGTGGATGTTCTTAAAGCGCGTCTCAGCGCTACCGAATATCGCCAAGCATTAAGCCAAGGGAAACACTTCACGGTCCGACCTATTTTTAGAAATCCAGGGAATGACCTTTTTATGGGAGACTTTACAAGCTGCTGTCTAGCAATGAACTCCAGTCTATATCCCCATGCTATGGTCGAGCGACTAATTGATGAGGGGATGAATGTTATTGAGGTCGTGGACGACTTAACTGGTAAACCGATAGCAAACCTCTGGCTTTATATTGCGGAAGATGGGAGTTTAGTAATCCAGAATATGGAAATTAACTCTGAATATGAAAAGCAGAGTCAACATCTGACGTTTGCAATCGGTCAAGGGATGATTAACTATGCGGCCGAATTCGCAAAACAGTTTAGAGCTAAAAGATTGTTGATTGGTCAGGTAGAACATGGAAAATATTTTACCAACGGCTTTGTGCGGAAAAGGTATGGAGAGCGAGTTGTACCCTTTGAATTAGGCAAGATAGGCGGCAGTTATGATGGTAAAAAATATTATCTCGATTCTGAACAAAAAGAGTCCGCTTACTTAGTGGAAGATTTTAGATCTGTATCCTCACCGAGTCTAAAACGTTCAATCCGCAAAACAGTAGTTTCCATTCCCAAAGGAAAATATTTCAAACAAGCGGGAATGTCGAATATAGAAACTGCAGGTCTAGGCATGGCTTTGATTTGGGTTGCTCTGGGGTTAGTTGCAGCAATGTTAGCCGGCGGGGCGAGTTTGATCGCAGTTCTCCTTGTTGCAGGCGGGCTAGTGACCGCATTCATCTCACTAAAAAATAGAAGTTCAAAAAAAATATCTTTGGCGAATCGTGGTTTAGAAATTTACGTTGATGGGATGGTCAATCATCTTTTGAATAGTAAAACTCCAGAATTCATGGCATCTAACTATATTGCTGGTTTTATAAAAATCAGCGATGTGGATGAAAGTTTTGACTATGGCGACAGCTTGATTGGAAAAATTGAACAAGCCAAAACTCACTTAAAGATAGCTACTGAAGATCCACTTGCCAGAAAACGAGTTGAAATTGCGTTAGAACTATTAGCTAAACACCCGCTTGCAAAAGAGCTGTCCGTTTTACAGTTTGAAGGTATTGCCAATGGGTTGGTCAAACATTTTAGCGGAAATGATCATGCCTACAAACCTTATAAAGAAAATTTGGATCATGCAGTAGAAAAACTGTATGAACCAATGCGTCAAGAAGTTTTAAAACTCGTTCAAAAGCCTGAAGAGAAAGGGCTTACTGAAGAAAGAATAGAAGCTTTGCGGATGGCGATGGTCTCGGCAGGCATTATGAATTTGTTTGACCATACCCGCATGCAGCCGTTAGAAGATTTTGCAAACTCTTTAGGAATTGTCTTTGATTGGAAAGATCCCAACAGTTTCAATCGCTTAGAACCTGTGATCAAAGAAATGGTCCTAAAAACCAAAGTTCAAGGACCCATTGTAGATGAGTTTGAACAATTCATCGCTACTCTTAGAAAAAATCCTCAAGGAAGAATAATCTATTTTTTAGATAATCATGGGGAAGCTATCTTTGACCAGCTACCAATTGAACAACTCTTGCTTGCTGGATATAGCGTAACAGTTGTTGCCCGAGGCGAAGTGGTTCGAGATGACATAACCGAAGAAGAAGCAAGGGAAATGATAAAGAGGAACCCGGTCCTTGCTCCCTACCTAGAAAACAAATCATTGTTAGTAACAACAGATGGCAGCTTTCTATTAGGAGCTGACCTGTCTCAAAGCTCTCAACATCCCGAATTCTTGGAAGCATGGGGCGAAGCAATCGCTTATATTGCGAAGGGCGCTGGAAATTTCCATACGCTTTACACTCAAAATTTATCCATTCCCGGATTCCATATCCTGATGTCTAAAAAAATTGGAACTGTGATTAAAAAATTAAATGAGGTTAAGGGAACGGACATCTCATTTAATACAAACCGTCTTATATTCGCTTATCAAAAAGTCCAGTATCCTCTACATTTAGCCTCAACGGATCAACCAGCGGATGATGATATTAGACATCAACCCGGGCAGAAACCAATCGGGAATTTTGAGGATGTGAAAGAATTGTGGGGCAAGATCGTTGATTTATATGGGAAGGAAAATTTAACTCATCTTGTGGCAGTGAAAACAGATGATATTTTAAGTAAGCCTATTGAAAAACAGTATGCATTTGGCGCTCCGCATACCATACGTTTGGGAGAGGCATGCAGAATAGAAAGAGGGGATGCCTCGGGGTATCCCAACCCTCCGGAAAAACAGGAGATTCACTTACAGCTTAGAATGGTTCAGAAAAGATACGAAGGAATAAAAATAAATTTTCAATTGTATATTGATGCTCTGCCCAATGGGGTTAAAGTTGCGAAAGTTGGAGTTACACAAATTCCTGAACACGAAACCAGACCTGTGTCGGGAAAAAGCTCTTTGCATTTAGCGCTAGAGTACGCGAAAAAAATGATTGGAATCGGAAAAAATTCCGAAGCCGCCTCCACACTTTCAGAACTTCTCTTAGATTTTTCCGGTTATTTGGTTAAGCTTGGAGGGACTGGGGACATGCAAAGAGATTTCGTGCCCAAGTGGGACGAGCGCTTTGGGGTACTAAGCCGCGTTCCCATACCAGATCTTCGCGATATTCTTGAGGAAGCCGGGGCGCTTTTAAAGTCCATTGAAAAAAAACAAAGTTTAAAAAAATTCATTGTTTCCGTTTATGCGCGGCACGTTATGCAGATGATGATGAAAAAGTTAAGCACTGAGGAACTGCAGACCGTAATTGATGCTTACTTTGATTCCTCTGGACTTTACATGGGGGAATCCATGATGCTGATTTTTGAAGAAATGAGAGCGGACTATTCAGTACGTTTATTTGAAACGTTAGAAAAATCAATGTCAAAAAAATCAGACCGGCCAGACCAATTCGTGTCCCCCCACAGCCATTATCGAGAAAAATATAAGGAGCTGGCAAATCGCTATCCAGAAATCCCCTTCTTTCCTTATCATGTGAACCTTCCGCTCAATTTGAAATGGGAAGATTTTGAATTTAAATTAGCGACTTTCATTCGACTGGGCGGCGGGGTTAGACTGTTGATGGAAGCTAAGGAAATAAAAGAGTTGGGCGGGGCAATGCCGGATGCTGAAAAGACCAATGAAGAACTGAAACAGGAATTAAAACAGTTGGGGCTTGAATTTTTGGCAAGAGAATTTATAGACCCCGATGAAGAAAATATGAACTTTTACAATAGTTTTAAAGCAGAAAGGAAAATTTTTGAACCTTTAGAAGAAAAAGGAGAAATTTCAATTGGGGAAGCGAGGTATGAATGGGCCGCGGAAGGAGGGATTCAATGGAAAGGAGGGCGTTTATCCAGCAGGGTAAGCCAAGAAAGAGAATTTCTTAAAATTCTAGGATTGCAATATACGGATATTGAGATTGCCGATGCTCTGGCGCGATATGCGGAAACCCTTCAGCAAAAACAAGCAGATTCAAAATCTTTACCCGGAGATGGTGTCGTGGAAGCCCATATTCTTCAAATAGTGATTGATTATATAAAAGAGCTGGATTTGCACTATCCCAATGAGGAAACTTGGGAGATTATTGCTTTTCAGATGCACTCCTATGAATTCTGGCTGAATTATATAAGAGCCATTTATCGGAACAAAAACATGGATATTTCCGAACACGCGCTTTATAAGACAGCAGCGCTAGCATTGCTGTATGTTTTAGAAGCAGAACATAAAATAAATACTTTTACGAATGAAATCAAGCTCAATTCACTTGTAGATAGATTTAAGGGTGGAGATCAATTAGAAGAGGGCAGCGATCCTAGTTCGTTTGTAAAAGCATTTTTGGGCGGAGATGAGCTAAAATCCATCTTCCAGTGGAACCGAAAAGCGTATCAGGAATTGATGTTGTTATCGCTTCGTAATGACCCAAATTTAAGAACAGTTTATGATCGCTTATTCTCGGCAAAAGCATTTTCCCCAGATAGAAAAATTATTTTCAAACAGATTCTGGATAAATTAGAAAGTAACGAAGGTCCAATAGGTGACCAACCCGGGGCCATTGGGATTTGGCCGTTTAAAAATTTGGTTTTGATTGGATTTGTGGAAGGGGTGATTATCGTTGGGTTTTCACTTTTAACATTGATGGGGTTCATGCCGCACGCCCCTCCTGTATTTTTAGAAAATATAGATATCTTTTCTCTTGGTCTCTTTGTTGCCGCACTTCTAGTATGGTATCCCCTCTTAGTCCGCCTCCATTATTATTTTGGTATTCGTCAATTGAACGGAAAAATTTTAATTTCTAGGACAATTTTTGAAAAAAGAAAAAATTGGCTTATCTTTAGAATCAAACCATCTGCTGAAGAGCACTTTCATATAGTTGAAGATGAGAATGAATACCTAAACAATGCAAAAAAAGCTGCAAGCACAGCGCTCTTTAGTTTAATACCTATACTTATTTTTCCATTCGCCCTACAAAGTTTACCTGGAGTCAATCCCTATTTTATGACTGCGGTTGGAGCTATCCTTGGTGGAATCTTCCATGCCGCTCGGAACTCCCCTGCGCTGCATAGCGTAAAACTGGATACGGATATAGACCGCATTGTTCAAGAAGAAATCGTCCATATTTTTAATGTAACTGGGGCTCCAGAACTTAAAAAGAAAATCAAACTGGTTATTATGAAAAACGTCTTTGATCCAATAATTTTATTATTTTTTGCAGATAGGATTCTTTCTGTTAGGATTCCTCCTTACATAGCTCTTTTAGCCATGGCGCTATATTCAGGGTTCCCTGTAAATCTCGCGCTTCCCCTTGCTCGTATTTTAATCTTTATTGCAGTCATTCAAGGACTATTTGAGACTTTACATTGGATAAAAAATTTTTATGGGACAATATCCCCGCTCACAAAGACGATATATATACTTGGCTGGAAAGTAAGGGATGAAAAAGATTTTAGAACTCTGCTCTCCCACGAATTGACCCATTACAGATACCCCGGGAAATTATTAGATCGTGGGACTAGATCCACTGGATATTTGGCATCCTTTTTTGAAACTGTTCGGAAAAGTGAACTGAACACTGCTAATGATGACCCTGAAGATATTAACGAATTAGCAAAAAGGTTTGCAAGAACACATTTAGAAATGTACGGCGCAGCCGCTTTGCCTTTGCCCGGTCTTGCTTCAAGATTCATGAAGCTGGCGAAAAAGCGAGCGGGCTTGGTACACAATATCGTTGGAGCGCTAAAGGCGGAGCCAGAATTCAGTTATCTTTATGGTGAGCTTCTAGCTTACGCTGCTTTGGAACTATTGGAAGGAGATCACCAAAAAGCATATCAAGTCGGTAACCTGCTGGCTCAGAAAGTAGAATTCGAAGATGCTGTCCGTTTGGTGGCAGGCAAAAAAATAGCTGACTCTCCAATTGGCTTGAGCGCCTCAGATTATTCTGCACCCAAAACTCTAACTACCACTGAACGAGAATATTTCAACAGCATCAGTTTAGAATCGCATTTGTGCGTTCTATTGAGCCGCACGGGTGTGTTTATGGAAAACAATATTTTTAATCCTGGACTAGCGGATCATGCCATCATTGGCTCGTTTACGGATAAAGAGTTCGGCATTTTTATTCTTAAGACCGAATGGCAAGATGGATCGTCCAAAATCAAAAAAGAAATATTTAATTTTATTGGGATACGTTTGGATACCGGGGAACCCATTTCAACCGCCAAAATTATTAAAGATGGATCGGATTATATTGTGGACAACGCTATTGTGTTGGATGGTTATGACTTTATGGAACAAAGAATTGCCGCGATGCTTCAAGCAGGAAGGATCATTGAATGGCGTTCAAGACCCATGGCTCAATTTACCGTTCGGGAAAAAGCGCTGTATGATAAACTAACGGAAAATCATACTGTAGAGCGAACCGCAGGCGAAAAATCGGTGATGAAAGTTTCCTTGCTTCCACTGCAACAAATCGTTTTTGCTCTTGCCCAACCATCTAGACTTTCAAAAATCTTACCGTTGGAAGTGTCTATCGCCAACGATAGCTCTTCAGAAAACTACCCATGGGCACAGGACTATTGCCAAACTCTGATTGCAAACATTCAAAAAGTGCTTCCCAAGGAGTTTGCTCCTTACTCTGGAGATATACCAAAACTTATCGAAGAAAAACAAACAGGCATGCTGCTAGGAGAGAGGGATCAATTCGTTCAACTAGTACCCTTATCGCAGAGTGGGGAATCGCAGTTAGGCGCACTCCCATCCATGATCCCTCGGAAAGTAATTATAGATGCTTTAGCTGAAGCATTTATGAGTGCGCCATTGTGGGCTCCGCATGGAGTTGAAGAAGGCCTATCTGGAAATGAATCAAATTTATATGGAAGGCTCTTAATAGCCCAGATTGAATTACTTCGCAAATTGTTGCCCGACATCACTGATCAGGAAATCATTCAAATAATTGGAGAGGATAATTTCGTGGCATACTTCACGTTAACTCACCCAGTTAATTGGGATACATATTCTGAGGATATTTTACCTCCCCAACCCGGGGCCATGGGGATTTGGAAAACGTGGTTTGGAATAAAAAATATTGCGGTGATCAATCTGCTTGAAAGTTTTTTGTTCGGAGGCATTTTCTTCTGGCGGACGGAGAGTGTTTATGAATCCATGATGAAAATGATGGAAAATTATTTAAGTCAGCCGGATTACTATACAACTACGGTTGTTTGGTCATCGGTGATTTCTGCCTTGAGCGTTCTCCCCATTGCTCTTCTTATTCTATTTTTAGGACATTTCTTCTCTGGAATTGTTCAAGAAAACGGCATGTTGTTGCGATGGAAAAAGTTGGGCGGGAATGTAGAACTAAAAACCGATTTAAAAATAGCTCTCAAAGCGTCTGTAAAGGCAACCATTCGAGGCAGTTGGTCCATGATTCTTGTAATACCCATCGCTTTATTCCTTAACATTCTCTCTCCTTTGGGACCTTTGAAAATAAAAATGGCGATCGCCTTGGGTTTATTCAATGGCGTTTTCTTGCTATCGCAATTAGGGAAATTTTTTTCGCAGGCATCAATTGTACTGAAAAATATGGAACACCATTTTGAAAAAATGGATGAAATCCTAACCTCTTACGATGAGGAAAAAAAAGGAGATGGCTTCCCTCACGCTGGATCTCAAGATACCCCTATTCTTGAGAAACCGAAGGATGCAACACCTATAGTATTGGCAGAAGATGAAGGGAAGATTTCTACCCCATCCGCTGCAGAATCTGCTGCAAAACCGGAATCCGAAGTTGAGGATTCAGCAGAAACTGTTTCAGAAAAAACAGCGATTCATAAAGCCCTAGAAATGGTGGAGAGTATGATTAACCATGGTCTATACGATTCGGCTTATCACTTGCTGACAGAGTTGTTAAACGATATCGCTGCAGTTGTCAAAAGACATCTTGATCTCAATACATTCACAAGGAAGTGGGATGGCAGGTTTGGAATGACGAATGGCCCTAAAATTTTATTTAACCAATTGGATGGAGTTACAAGGAAAATAGGAGAGTTCCATGGAAGAATTATACAGGCTAGCAGGTCAGCTCCTGAACCAATACGCATTAGGATAAACATGATGGATTCTGATAAAGGATATAAAGGATATTTAAGTGCGGAAGAGACATGGAAAAAAATTCTAGAGCTCCGCAAAGAGAATAAAATTTTGTTTTGTATGACCCTGCTTTCTGAAAAGGATGTGGCGAAACCCATTGAAGATTACAGCGATGCAACTGATTTTGAATCTATAGGAATGGTGGGGATTGTAAGGGCGATTGATGAGGATATTGCAAGCCATTCATATTTAAGCGTGGATGGCAATGTTCACCCAATGCTGACCCAGCTTCAGCATGAGCGTTATACAAAATTTCAAAATAAAGGAATCAGTTCCGAAATGTTTAAACTCAGAGCCGAGTTTCATATTTACGTGGATGAAGTTGAAAAAATTGCAAAAATAGTTTTGGTTGATCCGGATGATTCAGAATCTAATCTCCCCCCTTCTGGCCCAAAACCTACAAATCAATCTGGTTTTACTTTGCTTGAAGGTGTACTAATCGGCTTATCGCTGTTTGGGTTAGGAACCATTGCTTACTCCATTTACCATGGATGGAGTTGGGGCGGGATTATTTTAAGCGCTCTTGCGGTTTTGCCGGTTGGAGGTATTCTTTTAGGTAAGTTTTATGATTTGTTTATGAAATCACTTGAAGGCGATGCTTTGGAAGGATATTTTTCTGTAATAAAAGGCAAAAAAAATACTCTGAATGATAGGGATAGGAAAGGAGAAATTAAATTCCAAAATGTAGGAGCCGACACTTTTTACATTATTGGTTCACGATTATACTACTTAGCCCAAAACTTCGAAGAGGCGAATCAATCTGGCGGATTCTTTGATGAATTGAAACTTTCTTCGCGAGACCGCGCTATTGTATTGAAACTGTATTATGATGAACAAGGTTTGCCATTAAGCGATAAAACACGGGTGCATGACATTATGATGGCATTCCAGAATATATGGCGTTCAGGGAACAGAAATTTTAAGGTTCTTTCAGCAGAAGCTGTAATTCGTTTAATTGCAGAATATGTTCCAGAGATTAAAATTAACGACGCCGAAAAATCAGAGGGCGCCAAAAATACAAAAAAACTTGGGGACGCTAAAGCTACAAAACCAGGCATTGCTCCTTTTTTAAGATCTGTAACTTCCAGACTATACAGAAAAGGAAATATCGAAATCCAAACAGAAATTGATCCTATTGAACCATTGCCCCGCCAGTTTGATGATAATCCATTGCGTTCTGATATTCTAGAGGATGATAAGAAAACTGATAGAGACAATGGTCTCGCATCCACCAAAGATGAGTGGGCGATAGAAAAATGGGGAGAGGATTCGTGGCAGTATTATCTCTACACAACTGTAGGAGTGAACTTGGAGGTGGTGTATCAACTGCCAGTACTTTTGGCGGTGTGGTTTAATTTAGATGTGCCTGTGGTAGTGGCAGTAACGGTCGCTTCGGCTTTTGTGTTTAGCGGCGCGCACAAAGGGAGGGGAGTTACATATAGGGAATGGTTTGGCTCAGATAAAGGAAAGAAATTATTTTTCTGGGGCTTAGTTCTTGCAGGAGTTTTGGTCACTCCTGCATTTTTATTTTCTGTAGGGTTGGGAACCGCTGCAACTGGCTTAGGATATTATTGTTTGACTCACACTTCCCACAACGGCGCGATTCTTTTGGCAAGGAGGTATGTAAACAAAAAGTTAGACATAAGTAATCTGCGTCTGGATAGACTATTCTCTCCTAAATTCCTGCCGCAGGTAGTTGAGCTATTCCAAGATAGAAATTTGCATTGGCTTGAATTGAGCTGGTTTTTCAGGCTTGCCTTTTGGCTTTCCCAATCTCCCCTTGCCTCGGTTGAGGAAAAAGGTGAACTATCCTTTATTGAAAAACTTAAAAAAGTAAATCTTCTTTATAGTATTCCAGAAATGTCAGCTTTATCGAATGTGCCCAAATCTACTCTGGGGAATATTTTATTAAATGGAGCCATCCCGACTCCTAAAAATTTAGAAAAGCTTCAGGGTCTTGTAAGTGAGATTGAACAAAAATACGATTTGCGCTTATTGCCCGATCGAAAGACTATGTTCGCAACACTAAAGGCTGTTGCAGAAAAGAACGGCAGAGACGTTACTGCGCGCGAATCCGGCATCCCTTACAACGCTATTTGGCAAATACTTAACGGTGATTTTCAGATGAGTCCTCGTGTGTATCGGCAATTTTATGATTTTATGATTGCCAGAGTGAACGATCGCTTTGAAATTCAATTAGAGTCTGATTTGTCCCCTAAATTGAGCGCGGATGCAATTCTAGAAAAATTGGGGGTTGATTTAAGCGATCCCATAGACTCAGAAAGTAAACTGAGAAATATGTCTAAAGTATTTGAGAATCTTCTAAAGGATAAAGAAACGAATAAACACGCAATTGTAAAGTTGTTATCTATGATTACCAGGGATGGAAAACAATTCTTTCAAGGGTATTCAATAGAATCAATTTTGTCTTTGTCCGCAGCCAAGTTTATGAGCAAGTTCGAGATTTTGCTTTACCTTTACTCCTATAAAGATAACGGGGATTTTATTTTCAATGGAGGGGCTATTAGCGGAATCTTGCGCACCACTCGAACTTTAGAGGATATAAAAAATTTTATATTGCTTCTAAATAGAAAAGAAATTCGGAACGGGAATCACATTGCTCAAATTTTAAAAAGCAGTAAAAGTTTGGTTGATGCAGAACAATTTATTAATTATCTGCAAATTTTAGGTATAAAAAGCAGCGGTGATATTAGCGGGATCATCCATTCCAAAAGGAAGTTGAGAGAAGTAATCGAATTTATAAACCATCTTCGCGGCATAGGAATCCAATCTCCCCAACACCTTAGTCATATCATTGGGAGCAGTAAGAGCTTAGAGGATGTTAGCGCATTCATCGCCTACCTTATTGGAATTGAGGTTACCGGAGAGACAACGATCTGCACAATTGTGCGCAGCTCTCTTCGTTTGGACCAGGCGCAAATGTTAAGAACAAATATTGACAAGATCGGGCTGGATGGAATTCGAAAAAAATATGAAAGAGAAAATCAAGGGCAATTGAATTTTTACAAAGATGTTTTTGGAGATGGTTTAGATAAGCTGCCTTTGGCAGTCCTTTATTTTTTGTTGCCGGCAGAACTTAAAATGGATAAACGATTTAGGTGGAACAAACTTTCATTTCCTTATTCGGATGCTCAGGTTCTGGCCACAATTTCCCTGAATGAAGATAGGACAAAAATTTTGGTTGGTTCAAAGGAATATGATCTGCCGCGCTACCATGGATATAGCGGAATCCAAGATTTTTTTAAACAGTTAAGGGCAGACCATCTCTTTTCATCCAAAAGAAGCGTTCCTTGGCACTACATCATTCCAATCCCTTCTGATGTCCGCATCGAGATGGGCTGGTATTATCACCCTCTTATTTTATCAATGGATTCCCATGTTCGCGGAGAAGATCCTGGTTATACGGGTCATGACATTTTAGGCGATGAAGACGATTTAGAAACTAAAATAATTCTTAATCAAATCAAGGAGATTCTTGGGTCAGAGGGTTATGAAAAATTTTTATCATTAACAGAGAATACAAATCGGTCCACCAACGAAAAATCTGAATACAAAAAAATGCTCAAACAGGTTCAAAAAAGGATGGGATTAGAGAGTGAATCAGGAAGCATAGACCCTGAACAAGATTTGGATACGGATGATGAGGAAATTGAAGAAACAGAAAATGGGAATACTCCCGCCTCCATTCTTGGAGCAAAGTGGGCGCATCTAGCGGGTGAGTTAGAATGGGCATTTTCAGTTCCATTCTTAATCATGGGCGCTAAGACCATTCTGCGGTGGGAAGCGGATCGGCTGATTGGTGAAGGAAAAGCAGATACAAGTTTGTTGGATGATCTGGATAAACTAGAACCCATGGGTGCGGTTTCTTGGTTCACTGGAGCATTTGGTTCTATATCTTTAACTGCATGGATGGTCTATTCCATGATTTCCGGTGTGTGGTGGGATGGTGGAATAGCAGTTGGAATCTGGCTTTTAGCAAGTGGGATTGTATTTTCGCGAGAACATCCAAAATATAAAAAAGATGGAAAGAAGCTTAACTATTTTGACAGAGCCATCCTAACAATAGTAGGAGCAATATTCGCCGCAGTAACTGTATCTCCAGCTGTTGTGTTCTCTATAGCGATCTCTATTCTTGGAATCCCTTTACTTTTGGCAGTCGTTGCTGGAATATTGTTTATTGAACCTTTCCGAAAACTAGCGCTTACCTATTTTGAGTTGGGGATCAAGGGAAGCATAAAACTACACAATTTTTATAATAACCGCATCTCACCCAAACTGGGTCTTATCCCTGCTTCGGTTTTACCTACCGGCGATGAAGACGATACGGATCAAAAGTTCGATCAGTATCTAGCCCAAAATAATCTATCTGAATATAAAGCTCTCAAACAATCCTTTTCATCTGAAATTAAAAAAGCATTGTTAGAAGATTCTGCTTTAAAGCCGGTATTCTTGGTGCACGAACCGCCAGCTGAAATTATGAAGATAGAAAAGTATATGGGGCCGATTGAAGTTTTGCGCGAGAACGCTGTGGCGCAGATCGGAGGCGAGGAAATTCTGCACCGGACAAGCGGCTACTTCGCAGGCAGCGCCGAGGTGGCAAATTTAATGGCAGAAAATGGATACGTTATTGTTGCTGGAATGACAGACAAAGGGTATCCCGGGGAAAAAGATATTGCGAATGGTCGGCAATGCTACTTTCCTTCAGAAGATGGAACATGGTTGTCTTTGAAAGGAAGCGGGAATTTTAGTCACGAAGATAAACCGTACGAATTTTATCCGGAGCATGGGAGCTATCGAGGGGTTGTTATTGGTAAAGAGCTGGGTTTTGCAGAAAAAGGAACTGCCGCAGTTGCCAAAGCAGGCGCTGGGAATTTGTTCCCTCTATTGCTTGCTGTAAGGCAACTGTACGCTCTACCTGATGGCAAAGGGAATCTGGTAAAAATAGATTCTATTGAAGAGATTAAAGCGAACGGAATCACCCCGCGTCTTCTATTCAATCGGTTTATTACGCCGCACCGCTTTTCAAAACTTGCTCAGCTGCTTCAAACAGACCCCGGTTTGCATAAACTTAAGGCAAGAATTTCCAGTACACTCGTGAACCTTGGCGAGGAACCTATTCGTTCGTCAGAAGAACTTTTGACTAGAGCGATGTATAAACTAGGCAAATTTGAAGCCTTCAAGCAGAATGCCGGATGGTTTAAAAAAACCCTGCACGATCAGGATTTTACATTGGCGGGCGAAGAGGCGGACAACGAGGAATTTATTTCCGCAAAGGACTATATTGAGCGTTACTTAGAAGACCCATTTGAGAACGCAACTTATATGAGTGAAAACAAAAATCTTTTAGTGGATCATGGATTAAGTTTTTCGGGCTTGCACTCAAAAATTGCCGCTTGCGGATATGCGGCCAAACATTTAATCAATCTCTATTTTGATGACACCCCAAAAGTGACTTTACCAGAGTTTTTGCTCTCACTGTTTTCTGGATACTTCGATCAGTTGGATGATAAATACCTTGATTTATGGGTAGAACAATCGAAGATGGGAGAAAATGGGGACTTGTTTAAACTTCTTCAAATGACGGTTTCTGACAGCGTTAAACAAAGTAACAGCGCCGCTGATTCGAACGAGCTGGTTCAATCTATTTTTGCCTTAGCCATAGAAAAAGTGAGAGAGAAAACCGTCGCAGTCCTAGTTAAACAACTTAAAACGATTGGGGATAAGGAAAAAAAAGATAAAAAAGAAGAGAAAAAGGAGATCAAAACTCACATAAGCGAAATATTGTTATTTGTTCAAAAACACAGAGAAGAAATAGAAAAAGACAAAAACTGGGGGCGGGAATGGATATTGGGCAAAATCAAAATTATAGAAGAATTAATACAAAACACTGTATCAAAGTACGATATTGATAATAAGAGAAAAACTAAAAATGAAATCACCCAACTAAAGATCTTTTGGCAATCAAAATACTGGCTGGCAAATAATGAGGTGACATTGGAAAGAGTTTGTTCTTTAGATAGTTTGATGGATCAAATTATTTCTGACTCTCTCAGCGTAGGGAATAAATATAAAGCAGAAAAAACGAATCTGTCAAAAGAGATGGAAGAAAGCCTTGCTGCCTTGTTTCAAATTGTAAAAGTGGATTTGGCAAACTCTAAAATTAGAGATCCAGCGGTTTTCGGAAGCACAGCAGAAGCTGCTGCCAAAGCTCGTATTGAAATGTTTTATCGTCTAAATAAAGAGACACGGAAATTTCTCTTATCAGCTTTAGGAAGTCCCTATGTTCTCTTTTTTGGAGGGAAGTCGCAGCTCATTGCTAAAGTTATTAAAAGCATTGATTTGCTTTATCGGGACATGGGGCGCTTTTCTGCAATGATTAAAGACTGGGTTCTGAATATTGCCTCAAATTTTGAAACATTAAATGAAGTAGCGTGGGATAGAGATAAGAAGGTGTCGCACGATTTCGATTCCTCCGCCTCTATCACAGATGCGCTGCGTTTATATCAAAATCTGCTTGACAATAACCCTATCTTATCCTTGCCATTTGTGGGACATGCAATGGCAATAAAAAATGTTGTCAATCCTGATAACCATTTACAGGTTGGTCTCTATGGCGGCGCAGGGGCAGATATTTCTTCCTTTTTATTGGCAACGAATATAACTCAAGCCTATTTTGTTGAACAATATAAAGTAGATGCTCGTAAATTGCTTCATCTAATAGATAATCATTGGGAATTTCTCTCATTTCTTTTATCAAAAGATGAGTATGCTCGTCAGAAAAAATTTTATAGTTTTGGAGCGCATATGGATATTCATCAAAGTTCAATGGTCGTGGATGGAATAGAAATTGATCTCAATGTGCGGATTGTGCAGGAATTGATTGCAATGAAAATTGATAAAAAAACTATTTTTATAAGCGAAGAAAATGGGAATACAAAAATCAGTTTTGAATGGAAATATCCGGGAACTCAAGAGACAAAAATCTACAACATTACCTATATTCAAGAAGATATAAAAACGATTGGACAACAAAAATTTGAAAAGCAAAATCCTTTCTTAGATCGCCTGCTTAAAGAGGGAATTGACCTTTATTACCAGCGCGCTCCCTCAACAATTCCAAAATTTTACGAACAATTTATGGGGAGGATAGGATCATCTTTAAAACCAGGGGGCTTTGCTATTACGGATGATTTTATGGAGTTGGTTCTGAATAATCCCACCCAATATTTAGAGTCAGAAGGCTCTATGTTTGGCCCTCCGATTTATTCCTACATGATGCGCTGGTGGGAATCCTTAATCCCTTTTAGTCCAGACACTTGGCCTTATGGCTGGTATCTTTCGATCCGACAAAAGATAAGAGTAGCTACAAGCTCTGAAGAGACCTTAGGAGCTGTGATGGTTTGGGCTTGGAAGCTGATCTTATTTTTGAGCCAATGGGCGCATTCAAGACTTAATTTTGTCCCGCTTCTTAAAAAAGAAAAATATAGTCTTGCAATGTATCGTAAAACTACAGCCTGGTGGTTAGAAAATATAATCTCACTTGTTGCTAGCGGATTCTCAACTGGGCTGCCGGTTTATCTTTTAACTGGAGAGCTCCACTTGGCAGCGGCTGCTACCTTTAATTTTGTCTGGCCCATCTTTACACTCCTACATTTCCCTAATTTTATCGGCTCTTATGGATCACGAGATCCGCCTTTGCTCTATTTTGCAGCTGCGGGATTTTTAAGTTTTACAGGACTAGTCTTTGGATTTTCACCCTTTGATATTCAAGGGATAGTTTTCCACCTACTTATCAATTTTTCTCTTCCTTTCATTACAGATTTTTCATTAAAAGTCCGATTCAAAAAAGTTTTAGAGGATAATTATGAGATTGGAAAAGTTAGAAAAATAGAACTCATTGGGAAAGGCACATATACAACCGCATATCAAGTTATAACTGACCATTCAAAATTTATTCTCCGATTAAATCAAGATAAGAAACCAGCAATTCTCTTTGAAACTCAATTAAGAAATATTGCTGAACCAAATAGCCAAATTCCAAATTTTATTTTAACTAGAAATAGGAATAGCTCTGTTCAGTTTAGAAAACAAACCTTAACTCTTACCACTTTCCTTGATGGGATACGTGTCTCATGGAACGAAATTAATAATAATAGACTAAAAAATGCAGCATTACGATTGGCTGAATTCCACAAAATGTTCAAAGGCGCTATTGATTCATTCTCTATTGATCCACGCCGATTTGATTCTATTCCTGTCATTGATCTTGCAAATCTCGATCAAAGAGATCAGAGCGCAGAAAAAAAATTCGAACGATTTTATGATTCACTGCCGTCCATTCTGCCAGTTGCAAGCTACTTCCACAATCATTATGAATTCTATATCGCTCAAATCAGGAAACTGAAAGAGAACACTGCTGGAAAAATTGAACATCTTCCTCAAACAGTTTTTCACGGAGATTTCGCTGCATGCAATTTACTTTTCAAGGGAGATGATGTAAACGCGGTAATAGATTTTGGCAACTCCAATATAGGCCCTCGAATTCTTGATTTTGCTAATCCCATTGTGCAGCAAGATGGCCAGTTAGATTGGCAGCGCTTTAAAGAATTTATCTCTGTCTATCAGTCGGTTGCAGAGGAACCATTGACTAGAGAGGAATTGGAACTTCTTCCTGAAATGTTTCGCCGCCAAATCTTACAGCAGATATTGTCTCTATCTACTGTTATAAGGAATGGAAAAATTCGTAACTGGATCAATATGAAACGATGTCTGGTAAGCAATACTGAATTGCTCAAAAAATTAGAAACTCTTCCATGGAATGAGCTAATGGCGGAAATCACAAATTTAAGTCCTACAATTCAGAATATCTCCTCTGCTAGAACCGATAAGGATAAGGCAAAAATTGGCAATCCTTCAGCCTCCATCCTTGGCGCAAAGTGGGCGAAGGTGGCAGGGATGCTTGAATGGGCGCTTGCTGTGCCAGCGCTGGCGTTAGCTGGAAAAGTAATCATTAAAGGAATGGCATGGGTTTTGGTGAAGGCGGGGCTGGCGGATGAGGAATTGCTAAAAGATGTGAGGGACGAATCCAAACTAAAACCAATGGATGCGTTTTCTAAGCTATTAATTATAGCGGGTTCGGTTTCAATGATTTTCTGGTTCGCATCAGCGATGATCTCAGGAATTTGGTGGCACGCGTATGTTTCGATAGGGATATGGATGTTCTTTAGCGGGATTGTTTTCTCCAGAGAACATCCAGAAGTTCAAGAAGATGGGAAGGTATTAACCTATTTTGATCGCCTTATTTTGTTTGTTGTAGGCGCACTCTTAGCAGGAGTTACAGTGACTCCTGCTATTTTTGTTTTGATGGGAAGCCCGATTGCAAATTTGGAGGGTGTGACGCACTTATTGCAGGCGGCTGGACTTGGGTTAGTTCTAAATATTCTGCTGCATAAAACTTACAATGACACTATTCTTGCTGCGAGATGGTATGTAAATAAAGTCGAATCTGGTTTTGATGCTAGATCGCCCCGAGAACTAATGCCAATTATGGCTGCGGCGGCCCTTGGTGTTTCTTCCTCACACGGTATTGTTCCCACTCAAATAAACCAAGAATTACCAAGGCTAAGATCGAAAGAGTTATTACGGCTGTCATTTTATTCCTCCTCTGGGCAAATGAGAACACCCAATACAAAAAAGAGAATCCCAAGTATTATCACACCAATCTTCAAAATCTTAGGAAGCTCTCTAAACACATCAGCTATTAAAAACGAAGAAAGCGCAACCGCTGACAGATTCATTGCCCATGATGATATTAGCTTTCTACGTCCTCTAGTGAAAAAACTCTCTAGCATGCCACTGATTATAACAGATACCCTGCTAAACCTCAACGCCGCTCTTTTTTACCATCTCATGCTTTGGATTTCAAAACTTCCTCTAGCTACCATTCCCCAGCTTAAACCAGAGGATGAAGATGCAAAAAAAATCGTTGAACTTGAAATAACAAGATTGAGATTTGAAAAAGCCCATCTGCTTTATCCTTTAAGTTACTTTTCTGATCGTTTGGGTATTAGCATTACTCAGATTCACCGCTTTTTGCATCGCCAAAGAAGCCTTAGTAAAGAAAAGTATGCTGAACTTATAATCCTGCTCGCAGAACTGGATAAGAGATATGATCTCAATTCCCTCCCTGACCATCCAACCCTTCTTGCAAAACTAAAGAAAACTGTGCTTGTTTATACTCATGCGGAAATCGCAAAAAGAAGCGGAATTGAAAGCGAGGGAACTATTTCCTTAATTCTTTCTGAAGCCCAAGGATTTGGGCATGAAACTTACCGCAAGTTAGTTCCTTTTATAAGAGAAGTGGAACAACAATATCATCTGGATTCTTTACCGTATCACGAAATTATGATCGCATTGCTTATAAAGGTTGTTAAAAATTATTCTTTAGGGATAGTTGCCAAGGAATCAAAAGTGAACAAATCAACGATTGCTAAACTTGTGTCTGGCGAGCACAAAGGCATGATCCAAAAAACATATCTCAAACTACTCTCATTTTTTGAACGAGTGAATGACCATTCTGAAATTGTTTCTCTACTACAAAACCAAAGGCAGCAGCATCCCCGAGCCTTAGATCATAAGTTTAATCAATATCTTATCCAAAACGATTTATCGCAATACAGCACACTAAAAACATCCTTTACTCCTGAAATAAAAAAAGTATTGCTGGAAAATCCAACCTTGCGTCCAGTATTTTTAGTATCCCTATCAGAAGAAAAAAAACAGGTGGGTCAACTAGAAGTTGTGGATCAAAAAGTATTAGATCAGGTTGGCAAGGACGAACACCTTTCCAAATATCCGGACTTATTGAATAATGACTTCGATGATATGCGCGAAAAAATTTTGGAACGAGCCGGTGAAGATTTACTGGATGAATATACAGGATTTTTAGCTGGCTCTTTAGAGGTCGCAAATCGCATGGCGTTAGAGGGTCACAAAATGATCATAGGAGTTACAGATCGGCCATACAATAATAATATGGGAATGGATTTCAATGTTGCCAATGGAAGACAAGTTTATTTCCCTTTAAAGGATGGAACCTGGCTGGGAGTAAAAGGAATAGGACAATTGATTGAAGAGGATCATGTTCCCTATGACCCGATGCATCATCGAGGCGTTCAATTTGGACTTGTGATTAAGATTGAAGTGGATCAAGCAGTAAAAGGATATTTAAAAATTAAAGAAAGCAGCGGAAGGTTTGCGCAGTTCTTAGGTTACAGGAGGCTTTATTCTGTGCCAAATGGTCATGGCGGTTTTATAAGCACCTCAAAATTAAAAGACAGCGATGAAGAACTAATCCAACCTGTTTTGGTTTTTAACCGAGTTTTAACCCCGCATCGTTTAGGTAAACTTAATCAATTACTGCAATCAGATCCAGAACTTCTAAATTTTAGAACCAGAGCTTCTAAAATTGCGGCAGCTGGTTTTACTCCGCCAAATAGAATTCTATCCAGCTCTGAATTCATGAATATGATTTTCTCTGAACTAGGCCGTTCTGAAGCGGTTAAACAGAATCATGGTTTATTTAAACAAACAATACACATACAAGATTTCACATTATTTGGCGAAGAATCGGACAATGAGGAATTTTTCAACAAAGAAGAATATTTATCCTATTTAAATATTGACGGATGGGGTGGCAGAGAGAGTTTTTCTCTTTTTACAGAACAGGGGATCGGGGTTCAAGGAATAGAAAATAAGATGGTGGCCCTTGGCCGAATATTGACAAGATTAGAACCTACGGATTTAAAAATTTTATTTCCTTCCCCTTCTCAAACTCTGGAAGTACTGTTCCAAAGTTACTTCAGTAATTTAGAAGAACCCTATTTAAAAGTTTGGGCAGAAAAACTCCCCAAATCAAAAAGAGATTCTGTTCATCCCGCAGGATGGATACTGGATATTTCTAAACGAGGACTTGCTCTAATTCTAGCATTCAAAGAAATTGCGCCGCAGGATGATTTTCTTTCAAACCCAACACAGTTAAGAGATAAAATCATTTATAAAATAATCGGTTGGGCTAGAGCAGAAGTTAAAGAGAGACGAAAAACCAATAAAATCATAAATCGGTTGCTGAAGCGTTATACCAAAGCATCTCTTCCCCCTGCTTCTATCGCGGCAGATCCGGAAAATTATAAGGTTGGACCAAGCTGGTACAAAGATCATAAAGAGTCAGAGAACGAGAATTTTAGACGCACTATTAGAGCAGCTGCTGCGAACTTAACTTATTCTGAACAAAAATTAGCGGAAAGCAGGCTCGACCTTTTACTCAAACGGCCCGAGCTCGAATCTCTGGCCTGCCGGCAAGCTGAAGAGATCGTATATGAATTCACCAAGACCATCACAGGCGTAAAGGAACCAATGCTCTCCTTGAAAGAAGCAGCGCAGAAATCTGCATTAGATCTTTTGCCTGAATTTGAACGGCAATTATCTTACACGCTCAGCGGAAGATTGAAAGGAGAAAGTGCGGTTTTGCTTGCTGTGTCAGGAAATAGAGCCAGCTCCAAACAGTTTTTTGAAGCGGCAATGAAAGGGACTGATGAATTGAAAAAATATGCAAGATCATTCCCTGATGTAGATCGGACAATGGAGCACGCTACCCGCGTTTTATTAGACGAGTTAGAACAGAAGAAGCGCTCAGAGGTTTTGTACCTCATGGACAATGTGATTGAGGATGTCTATGATTTACCTTTCATAAAATGGCTTTTGGAAAAAGGGCATAAAGTCACTCTTGTAGGCAAAGCGGTTGAAGCGGACAACGACGCAACCGTGCAAGATATTGAGAGGCTGCTCTCTTATCCAGAGGTGCGCCAGTTTTTGGGAAAAAAAAGGATAAAAAATCAGATCAAAATTATTTCCAGTGGTTCTGCCACCCGTGGGACAGATTTGCACCGCGCAACGCCAGAATTTATTCAAGCATGGAAAACTGCTGATGTGATTATAGTAAAAGGAGAAGGAAACCGCGGCACGCTTTCCAATGTTACGAAAAGTTATTACAACCTTGCGATAGCTAAATCCTTGCATGAAATGCCTGGAAAAAGAAAAGGCGAATCTGTGGTGGAGCAAGTTAATCCATCAGCCTACCATCCAACTGCATCCAGAATGGAAGATGCCCTAAATGCGATGATGGAGATGATCACATCTGATTTATCCCAACTTGCTGTTGTTGAAAAAAATGTTTTGCTTACTCTAGTTGAGATGTTTGCCAGAGCCAGAATCGAGGTACTCTCTCGCCTCAAAGAGGATACGCGCTCTTTTCTATTGGTTCAGCCAGAAAATCGTCCGGAAAAAAAATCAGAAAGAATCGCAAGAGTAGCAGGAGTGATCCATGCAATTGAAAAGCATAAAGATAAATTCATAAAAAGAGTTCTAGATTTATTTGATAACAGCACAGAGCTTAAGCCAAGTCTTAACCGATTAGAAAGCGAAGAAATTTCGCCTTTAAATTTTTTAACAACAAAATCTGACTTACTGAGCCATTGGATTCCACCCTATTTGCAAGATGATAACAATCTTTTGTCTCTTCCTTTTGTAGGTCATGCTTTGGCAATGAAAGAGGTTTTAAACCCAAAAGATTTAGAAAAAATGACGGCTTTGTATGGAGGGGCAGGCGCAGATATAAGCACATTTTTATTAGCGACCAATGCGACAAAATCATATTTTGTGAACAAGGCCGAAACAAAGTCCCGCTTACTCTCCCACATCATAGATGATTGGTGGGAGGAGCTTGATTCTTCATATGTTTACTCTACCTATAAACGATTTGCAGGCTTCGCAAGCATTGCGTCCTTTCGCAATTTGATCTCAGGTAAGGAGTCCTTGGAAATACCGATTGCAACCGAGTTAAAAGCTATGGGAGTGAACAAAGAAACCATTCGAATTCAAGAAGTTAATGGGAATCTTGAATTAAAATTTAAGTGGCGCCATCCAGAAAGCAGCCAAACAAGAGAATACAGCATCACATTTATAAATGCAGATATTACAAGGCCCAATCAATACCCGCCGGTATTGGACAGTGTGTTAAAAAATAAAATTGATCTTTTTTACATGCGTGCCGGCCTAGAAATTAATCAAGAATACGAAAATTTTATTGGCAGGATTGGCGCTTCCATAAAAATCGGCGGCTATCTGGTTACGGATGATTTTGATAACGGAATTAGGGATGAAATTATCACTTATGATCCTGAGCCACATTTAAAGCAGGCTGGTTTAAATTTCAGCTCTCCCATCAAAACCCAAAAAATGGAGTGGTGGAGTTCCTTCATTCCTCAAGACGGCGCATATCGGTACGGATGGGATCTCTCGATCCGCAGGAGAGAATCAGCGTCCCGTCCTAAACCTTCTGTTAAAAGAAAAAAAATTAAGCAGACAAAATTAAATAATCAAGACACATCCTATCAAGAAAAAGTGGAACAGATTCTGGAGCTTCTTTCTGGAGTTCCCCCGATAAAATTAGAGATTGAAACTATTGATGGAATTCGCGCAGGCGAGTTTGAAGGGAATGTAGATCTTTATCTTATTCGAGAATCCATGCCAGAAGATAAGATCAAACAAATTCTCAAGACCGTGCGCGCAAAGAGAACCACCATCCTGATCGCGGAAACAGCTCAAGCTATGAAAAAAATAGAAGAGATACAAGGGATCATTGAAACTGGAAAAGAGCAAGAAGAAAAAAATATTTTAATTGTAAATTCGGAAGAATTTTTAGAAAACCAAATAATAGTAAATGATTCAACCTTAATTCTTAAAAATCTGGACGATCTCTTGATCACTCACCCTCTGCTTGCGACAATTTTACCTTATCATACTGGGCTTAACATTATAGTGGAGGGCAGTTTGGCAAGGGACTACAATGGTTTGCCTGAAAATTCTTTGCTCCGCAGCAAAAACACACTCTATCTTTTGCTGGATGATTTACTTCAAGTCCTGCCTGTCCGAGCGCTTGACTTAGAACCCATGGACAGCATTATCTTATCCTCTGCATAATTCGATAGAATAATGTATTGACATTTAGTATACATTGTGATAAACTGCTTTTATGGGAGGCAACTATGTTTGGAATACCGAAAAAAATAAATGGCTGAAAGCCAACCGCGGTATTTCGTTTGAGGAAGTTGTGTTCTGCATTGAACATGACGGACTGGTTGATACCATCAAACATCCTAACTCTCAAAAATATTCCAATCAGCAAATTTTTGTTGTTGCCGTTAATAACTATATTTACTACATACCATTTGTGCGAAACCGTTCAGAATTTTTCTTGAAAACTATTATCCCAAGCAGGAAAGGCACTAAAAGATATTTAAGTGGAGGTTTATAATATGTCTAATTTAAACAAAGAAGAAAAAGAAATATTAAGGTCAATAGAAAAAGGAGAATGGAAGTCTGTCCCAAACTTAAAAGAAAAGATAGCTTATTATCAGAAAGTTGCTAGAGCAACCATGAGAAAAAACAAGACGATTAATTTTCGTATCTCGTCCCTAGATTTAGATGGTATTAGACAGAGGGCATTTGAAGAAGGAATTCCTTATCAGACTCTTATCTCCAGCATCATTCATAAATATGTGATTGGTGCATTCGTTGAAAGAGTTAGATAAATTGAATAAAGGATTACTTTAAGGTGGCGAGGCCGCCGCGGCGGCTAAACAGAACTGCTAAAAGAAGAAAAGAAGCGCAAACCAGAACAATCATAATTCTTACTTGAATGGCAAAATCGCGTATAGCAAAGGGAGCTACTAAAATTCCTACTAAATTCATAACCTTAATCATTGGGTTAAGAGCCGGCCCTGCGGTATCTTTATAAGGATCCCCCACTGTGTCGCCAATCACTGCTGCCTTATGGGATTCTGTCCCTTTTCCACCAAGATATCCATCTTCAATTTTTTTCTTGGCATTGTCCCAATTAGCTCCAGCATTAGCCATATAAACTGCAAGCAGCTGTCCAGTTACAATAGCGCCTCCTAAAAATCCGCCTAGAGGAGCTGCGCCTAAAGAAAATGCAACTAAAATTGGAGAGAATATCGCTAAGATTCCAGGCCCAAGCAGCTCTTTCTGCGCCATGCCAGTTACAATGGAAACACAGCGCGCATAATCTGGTTTTTCCTGTCCTTCCATAATGCCTGGATGCTCTCTAAACTGCCGCCTAACCTCTTCCACAACTCCAAAAGCTGCTCGGCCAACTGCTTTAATCGCAAAAGCGGAAAAAAGAAATGGAACCGCAGCTCCTAAAAGTAACCCCACAAAAACTTTAGGCATGTTAATTTGAATTCCAATTTCCGCTAAATGAGCTTCATCAATAAAGGAACGGAAAAGAGCAATAGCAGCTAAAACCGCTGTGGCGATCGCTAATCCTTTTGTCAATGCTTTGGTTGTGTTGCCTATCGCATCCATCCAGGCTAAAGTTTTTGCAGCTTCTTTTTCCTGCTCGATCCCAGACATTTCAAAAATTCCGTGCGCATTATCTGTGATGGGTCCATAAGTGTCCATGGCTAAAATATAGCCAGTTGTGGTAAGGAGCCCCAACCCCGCAAGCGCAATGCCATAGGCGGAAAGCGCGGGATCTCCTCGAAAAATAAATCCAGAAGAAATGATCGTGGCTCCAATCGTAACAATGGCCCAGACAGTGGATTCCATGCCTTCAGCCATGCCAGAAAGAATTGTGGTTGCAGCTCCGGTTTTAGTTGCAGTGGCGGTTTCCATTACAGGTCTTTTGTCTGGATGGGTAAAATAGTTAGTGATCCAAAGAGTTAAAAGGGCAAGAACAATGCCGATGGTAGTAGCCCAAAAAAATCTCCAATCTGGCAGCCCTGTATTTGGATTTTTAAGATAAAAAAAAGTGACAATGGCAAAACCTAGCACACTGCTTAAAGAAGATACCCAATATCCAATATTAATGGGAAGCATGGGATCTTTCATTTGAGATCCTTCTTTTACTTTTACGCTCCAAATCCCAAGGATGGAAGAAAAAACTCCTACTGCTCTTAAAAGTAATGGGAAAAAAATAAGCATTAAAGCGAAAGAAGACGCGTTTGCTCCATAAGTGGCTTTAAAATTAGGATCTAAAAGCGTAGCTGAAGCCAAAATAATGGCTGCAACTAAAGTAACCTCGTAAGATTCAAACACATCTGCTGCCATGCCCGCGCAATCCCCAACATTGTCTCCTACATTGTCCGCAATAGTGGCTGCGTTGCGCGGATCATCTTCTGGAATTCCCACTTCCACTTTTCCTACCAAATCTCCACCCACATCTGCGGCTTTAGTGAAAATTCCTCCGCCAACTCTCATAAATAAAGCTGCTAAAGATCCGCCAAAACCAAAACCAACTAATACTTTTGTGGCATGCTCTCTAAAAATAATAAAAATAATAGTGGCGCCCAATAAACCAAAGCCAACTGTAAAAAGCCCGGAGACAGCGCCCGCTCTAAATGCAAGTTCCATGGAAGCTTTAAAACTTTTTAATGCCGCATTAGCAGAGCGCACATTCCCTTTAACCGCTAACCACATGCCTACAAAACCAGCTCCATAAGAAGCGAGCACTCCCATTAAAAAAGAGAGAGCCACGCCCAGAGGAATCCATTCTAAGCTAGGGTCGCCAGCATAAATTTTTCTATACATGGCAAAAAGAGCTATGGTTAAAGGAATAATGATCCAACTCATCATTCTAAACTGCTGACCCAAATAAGCCATGGCGCCCTCTTCAATAGCTTTTGCCACCTCTTGCATCTTGGCAGAGCCTGGATCTTGGCGTAAAACATTCCAACAAAGATAAATCCCGTAAAGAATTGCAACAAAAGCGGATCCTAAAACAATCCAGAGAATATTCCACTCTGCGATTCCTAAAGCGGGTAAAATAATATTAGATTCGTTCATAAGAAAGCGTGGTATTGTAACATAAAATTTTACTGGCTTTCAACATTTAAGCAGCGCCAAGATAAGCTTCCCTTACTTGCGCATTATGCAAGAGGTCAGAGCCAGTACCCTCTAAAACAACAGATCCAGTTTCTAACACATACGCGCGGTGAGCAAATTGAAGCGCTTGGTGCGCGTTTTGCTCTACCATTAAAATAGTGGTTCCTTGCGCGTTAATTTCTTGAATCGCGCTAAAAATTTTTTCAACTAAAATTGGAGCAAGCCCCATGGAAGGCTCATCTAACATCAATAATTTTGGCTCTGACATCAATGCCCGCGCAATCGCCAGCATTTGCTGTTCCCCGCCAGACAAAGTTCCAGCCATCTGGCTGGTTCTTTCTTTTAAGAGAGGAAAAAGAGCATAAACTTTTTCTAATTTTCTAGCAATCTCTTTTCCATTCATATAGCTGCCCATCTCTAAGTTTTCTAAAACAGTCAATCTGGAAAAAACTCTTCTGCCTTCAGGCACATGGGCAATGCCTAAAGCCGCTATTTTATAAGCTGGAGAATGTTGAATGGGTTTGCCTTCAAACAAAATCTCACCCTTTGCTACTTTTAAAATCCCAGAGATGGTTCTTAAAAAAGTGCTTTTTCCAGCTCCATTGGCTCCAATAAAAGCCACGATTTCTTTTGTCTGAACATTTAAAGAAACATTCGCCAAAGCGCAAATTTTTTTGCTGTAAATAACAGAAATTCCCCTGCACTCAAGCAGCATGCGGCGCCCCAAGATAGGCTTCAATCACTGCCTGATTATTTTGAATCTCTTTTGGTTTTCCCTCTGCGATTTTTACCCCATGGTCTAAAACGACCACCCTGTCAGAAATTCCCATCACCACACGCATTTGATGCTCAATCAATAAAATGGTGATTCCCTGCTTGCGAATTTTTTGAATTAAACCAATCAACTCCTCGCTTTCTTTTGGATTCATCCCGGCTGTAGGTTCATCTAAAAGCAAAAGTCTTGGCTCAGACGCCAGAGCTCTTGCGATTTCTAATTTTCTTTGATCTCCATAAGGCAAATTTTTCGCAAGTTCATTTCCAATGCTCAGCAGCCCTACAAAAGAGAGCATCTCTTTTGCGCTTTTTTCAATTTGATCTTCTTCATTAAAAAAAGATTTTGTTCTAAAAATCGCGGCAAGCACTTCATTTCTAGTGCGGCAATGTCTGCCAACCATTACATTTTCTAAAGCTGTCATGTTGGGAAAAAGCCTTATATTTTGAAAAGTCCTGGCAATGCCCCTGGCAATAATCCAATGCGCTGGAAAGCCTTGAATCTCTTCTCCAGAAAAAAAAATTTTACCCTCACTTGGCTCTGAAGCTCCTGTGAGAAGATTAAAAAACGTTGTTTTTCCAGCGCCATTGGGGCCAATTAAACTTACAATTTCACCCGGTGAAATTTGTAAATCTATATTGGTAAGAGCCGCAAGACCCCCAAATTTTTTAGAACATTTTACAGTTTCAAGTAAATTCATGTTTTTTAAACAGTGGAAGAAAATTGCTCAACTTCTAACTCCAGCTCCTGGCGTTTAGAAGGGATCAGCCCTTGGGGCCTAAAAATAATAATGACCACTAAAGCAATGCCAAAAATAAGATAGCGATAAGAAATTAAATCCCCGCCCAACACTACTTGCAAAATCTGAGGGATTCCACTAATTAAAACCGCTCCTAATATGACGCCGGAAATAGAACCAATGCCTCCTAAAACAATCATGCTTACCACTAAAACTGATTCCCAAAAGGTAAAAGATTCCGGAGTAATAAATCTTTCCCAATGCACAAAAATGGATCCTGCAATCGCGGCAAAAAGAGCGCTCGTGGCAAAAGCGAGCATTTTTACTCTGGTCACAGGGATTCCAGAAAGTTCTGCCGCGATTTCATCTTCTCTGACAGCGGTCCAGGCTCTCCCAATCCTGGAATTCTCCAATCGTTTGGATACAATCACCGCTAAGAACACCACTGCTAAAATTAGATAGTAAAAATGAATGTTCTCGCTAAATTCAAAATTAAAAAATAGTAGCGGTGTAAGCGCTTCTCCCACTCTAGGCAATCCTTTAGGTCCATTGGTCAGGGAATCAGTATTATTTAAAACCAATCTAATAATTTCTCCAAATCCTAAAGTAACAATCGCTAAATAGTCTCCGCGCAATCTCAATACAGGAGCGCCTAAAAGCAGACGGAAAATAATAGAAATTAAAATAGCCGCTAAAGTGGAAAACCAAAAATTCCAGCCTGCAATGGAAAGGATCGCGGCGCTATAGGCTCCTATTGCATAAAAAGCCATGTAACCTAAATCAAAAAGTCCCACAAAGCCAAGCGTTACATTTAAGCCTAAGGCTAAAATCACATAAAGCCCGATCATGCCAAAAGTGCGGATGGTATAGCTAAAAGGACTATTTTGCACGAACAATGGATAGAAAGTAAAGAAGAAAAGAAAAAAGAAGGGGATTTTTTTTGAAATTTTTAAAAAAGAAAGTCTGGAAATCAAACGAAAATAAGAAGAACTCTAAAACATTTATTTTGTTTGCGCCGCAAAAATCTCTTGCTTGAAAAAACTTGGATATTGCGGCATAAACTATTTAACATCTTGCGCGCCTATTTTAGTTTGGCTCAACAGTTCGTTAGATTCTGACACCAAATGGCCGTAATGCAAAAATTTTTCCATGCTCACATCTAAAACCGCCATGGAAAGATTCATTAAAGGAAAAATCTGATCTGTCTGATCTCTTCCTTTTTCATAGAAGAAACCTTTATCCTGTTCATCTTTAGAATAAAATTTCAAAATGGTTTTGGAAAACTCCTCTCTTAAACAACTTTTAATTTTATCCGCAGCCTCTTTAGAAACCAAAAGAATAAAATCATCCCCGCCCACATGGGCTAAAAAAGGTTTTAAGGGATCAGCGCCTTGATTCTCTTTTAAAACTTTTTGAATTAATTCCATCACCACTTTTAAAACCTCGTCTCCTTTTTGTGCGCTGGTGTGATCATTAAAAGGCCTAAAATGATTGATGTCTATCCAAAGAGTGGTGAAAGTCTCTCCTTTAGAAAGACGGCTAATCACCTCTTGTTCCATTTGCGGGTGACCGCCCAAACCTGTAACAGGGTGCGGACCATTATGTTTACGAAAATGTTTTACCATGCTATGAATTTCGCTTTGAATTTCCTGCAAGGTAAAAGGTTTTTGCAAATAATTATCTGCCAATAAACGGATTTTTGTTTGCACGGTTTTAGGCTCTCCTGCTCCGGACTGATAGCGGGAAAAGGCTGAACCGCTTTTGCCAATCAGCATAAGGACAGGCGTCTCTTTGATTAATGGAATTTCTTGAAATTGTTTTATCACTTCATAGCCGTCAATTTTAGGAAGAAAAGCCTCTAAAACCACGCATTTATAATTAGAAACTGTCACGGTAGATTCTTTGATGGATTCCACTGCTTCTAAACCATCCCCGCAAAGGGTCGTCTCCAAGCTTTCATTTTGCGCGGCTGTTTTTACCAATTCTCGAATGTTTGGATCATCGCTCGCAACTAATATTAAATTTTTATCATTTGCCATTTTTATTTCTCCTGACCCATATAGCTAATGTAAAGAGATTCATTTCTGCGCAGGATGTCAAAAACAACCCCGCTTTTTGTTTCTGTTTTTTTCGCAAATTCTTCAAAAACTTTTGTATTGGTTACAGTCTCCTGATTAATGGCGCGGATCAAATCTCCAATGGCTAAACCCATCTCTTCAGAAGGGGAGCCGGATTCTATTTCTGTGATGAGCACTCCAGTTACATCTTCCTGAATTCCAAACTGTTCCTTTAATCTGGAGGACAGTTCACTCACTGTCATTCCCAGCCACTTGGCATTTGCGCCCTCTTCTTTGGAAGGAGCTTGCTCTTCTTTTTGTTTAAGAGAACCTAAAGAAGCAGGCGCTTCCACTGTTGTTAAATTTAATGCCATCTCTTTTTTATTGCGAATAATTTTTACCGCCACTCTTTTATTAGGAGGCGTGGCAGAAACAATATTTTGCAATTCATAATTATCTTTTATTTTTTTCCCGTCAAATTCAATTAACACATCTCCTCTTTTAATGCCTGCTTTCTCAGCCGGGTACCCGCTCAAGACTTCTTTTACTAACACTCCTTCTTGGTTCGGCACCGCAAACACTTTAGCTGTGGCTTCATCTATTTTACCTTCTAAAATAATGCCGATCCATCCCCTCACAACTTTTCCTTTTTCTCTAAGTTCAGGAATAATTTCTTTGGCCCGGTTAATGGGAATGGCAAAACCAATGCCGGCAAAACCGCCGCTAGGCGTATAAATCGCAGAGTTAATGCCAATCACTTCCCCATAAATGTTCACCAAGGGGCCTCCTGAATTGCCCGGATTAATCGCCGCATCCGTTTGAATTAAATCCTTATAATTTCTGCCTTCAATAGAAAGGTTCTGGCGCGAAGCTGAAATAATTCCCACAGTTACGGTTTGGGATAAGCCAAACGGGCTGCCAATCGCAATAGCCCAATCTCCCACCCTTAAACGGTCAGAATCGCCCAAGCGGGCATAAGGGAGTTTTGCGGAAGAATTAATTTTTACCACAGCCAGGTCCGTGCGTTCATCCCTGCCAATCACTTTGCCGTCTAATTTTTTGTCCGGGTTATCCGCCAATGTCACTTTTATTTCATCCGCGTTCCTGACCACATGCTCATTGGTCAGAATATAACCTTCCGGATCAATAATCACTCCGGACCCGGTTCCTGGAATTTTGCGTTGAAAATATTTTTTTTGCTGCTCAGGATTTTTTTTAGGCTGGACTTGTCCGTGAGGCGAATTAAAAAATTGCTCGAAAAGATCCTGCGGATCCATAAAGAAAAACTCATACGGATTAACTGCGAATTTTTCCAGATGCACTGTCGTAATATTCACCACAGCCGGTTTAACGCTCTCTGCAACTTGAGCAAAAGATTCCTGTAAGTTTAAAACTTCCGAGTGAGTGCCGACCGCGGGCGGATTGTTTTTAGATTTAAAAAAAAGCGTTGGGGTATAAGAGATTGGATTCAAATCCAAGACAAATTTATTTCGATCTAAACTTAAGATCAAAATAAACAATAAAAGGATCACCAATAAAATTTTCTTAAGCATGATTTTTATAATTTTTTCCTTAGCATGGGTAAAATTGGTTTTTCATCCTCAATCGTAATAGAAGTTTCTAAAAGATGTTTCAAAAATTCCTCTTTATTTTCTAAGGGACTAAAAAGATCTTCAATTTGGTTATCTTCTTTTTTTATTATAGCAACTAAATATCCCCAGCGTAAAGGATAGGCTCCCAAGAGATTTTTTGGTATCCGAACTTGCAAAAATGTGTTGTCCAAAAAAGTTAAACCAATTTTATCTGTGGAAGAAAAACTATTCCCAACCAAAAGTTTAGAATTCATTCTTCCATTTTCTTTTTCCAGAACTAAAACATATTCCCAGCCCTCTTGGGGTTCTACTCTGGCATTGATTCCATTCAGCAAAGAGACAGATCCCGCTCCCTCTCGATGGTTAATATCCACATAAATATGCACTCGCGCCTCTTCCAAAAGTTCCTTTTTTCTAAAAAAGAGAGTTAAGAGAAGTTCCTCCTCTTGATTTTTGCTAAGTTCTACGGAAAAACCTTTTAATAAAGATTCGGTCTGGTCTCTTAAATCTGACCAACGAATGGAATCATTGTCAGTTTCAGTTTTTAACCAAAAAGAGGATGGAACGCTCTCTTGATTTTGGTTTGTAATTGGCGCTTTGGCAGAAAGTTCTTCTAAAACAGTTGGGACAGGAACCGATAAATGCTTATAAATGTTGGCTACAGTGGCTCTAAAAAGAAGCCTTTTTTCTATCTGTTTTCTCGCAATCTCTTTGCCATAAATTTTTTTAAGCTCCCCTTTTTTGCCAAACCACTCAAAAAATTCACTGCTCAGAGCTTCCTGGAACTCTTGGGACGCGCTCTCTAATTTTTTTAAATCAGCAGAACCGGAATTTCTGTATTTTTGTATCTCTTCTTTAGCTTGGCATAAAGTTTCCCAAGCTCTATTTTTTTCAGGCTCGCCCACCCAGTTTAAAAGACCAGGGTCTAAAGAACCCACACCTTTAATCCAGTCCCAGGAATAGGGCCAAATCTGAAGAGAATTAAAACGTTTTTTAGGATAAAATTTAAATAGAGCTGAGCCATGAACCACTTCCACATTCTTAATAGAAGAAAGTTCTTTTTCCAATTCATTCAGGAAATCTTCCAGACTCAAAGGCGAGCGCTGTTCATCAAAAACAAGAATTCGTCCTGTTTTAGGCTGGTTAGTTGAAGATAGTTCCTTAAATATTTTTTTAATGGCTGCTTTTGTTAAACCAGGATCGCTTTTTTCATAGTATAAATTGGAAAGCGGATCTGCCCTCCAAATAGAAAATGGCTGCTCTGTATTTTCATCTAAAATTAATCCAACTCCCGCGCCCCATTCTTCTAAAGGGAACCCTGCTACAGTCCAAGAAAATTTTTCCTTTTGTAAAAGGTCGGCAATTTCTAAAATTAACGAGCCTCCGCCGGGCACAAAACCTTTAGGAAACTCTTTCCAAAACTCCTTAAACTTCATTTTTCCCTGCACTACCGGCTCCACGATATCTTCTTCCCAATGCATGTCGCAAGAGGGAAGAACCGCTTCTTTAGAAAAAAAATTTTTGCATAAACTCATGCTATATATTAGAGGAAGCGGGGGATCTCCATCCAATTTTAAAACAGGCTCTATTTTCTTAGACTCTTTTAATCGTAAAAGAAGATCGCGGTGTGGTTCTAAACGGCCAAGTTCTTTAGCGGAAAAAGCAAGGGTGAGTTTTAGATGAGAAAATTTCCCTAAAGATTTTAACCAAACAGGGTTTTCCAGCTTTTGAGATGAGGGGAGGATCAAGATCGCTACTCTGGATTTTTCATCCAGTCTTTCTTCTTTAGCAAAAACAGATTTTGGCAGTAAACTAAAAATTACAAAAAAAAGCAGCGCGCTTATTTGAATAAAAAATATCTTTTTCATTTTTTAATTCTTAATTCTATATATACTAAAATCCTGACACTTAAACTCCCTGCTTTTTAAGACTATTACCCAAAATTAAGTTTTAAATGTTTCTTAAGAGAGACCCTGGCTCGAAATAACAGAGCTTCCACAGAGGATACTGTGCATTCCATACGTTCTGCAATTTCCTGCATGGGACAATCTTCAAAATAGGCTAAAATAATAGCCAGCCTTTGGCGCAAAGGGAGCAGGCTTAAAGCTTTTTTAATTTGATCTTCCCGCTCGTTTCTTTCCAAAATCTCTTCTGGACGCTCTTTTTTTGGACCCGGAGGATCCTCCTGTTCCAAAAAATCCGACAAAGAAAAAAAACTTAAAAAATGGTTTCTCCTAGAAATATTAATGGCCAGATTTCTTGCGATGCGGTAAAGATAAGTGGAAAATTTAGCTTCGATCCTATAGCGGGGCAAAGATTTATAAACTTGGAGGAACAACTGCTGGGCCGCGTCTTCTGCGGTTTCTTTATTGCCTAAAAAACGAAAGAAAAAATTAAAAAGAGGTTTCTCGTACTTTTCAATAATCTTAGCAAATGCGTTCAAGTCTCCTTTTTGGGCTTGGAGCATCCACTCAATATCTTGCTCATTCACATGTACAGGTTAAAGAGGGAGGTTAACCTTCTAAAGTATCGTGGGTAATGGGCTCTACTTTTATGCCCCGATTTTCCAGCCATTTTTTGGCAGCGTTCAACTCGTTTTCAGACCCTTCCAATTCTAATACAATCTCTCCAACTTTTTCCGTTACTTTTGCTCTGCGTATGTTAAAAACCACAGGAACCTCTTTACTCATCTGATAGATAATAGGATCCTGTATTAAATTCTTAGGAAAAATTAGATCAATCGCTTGTTTCATTCCTTCCTTCCTTATCCGCCGGCAATAGCAGGAATAATGCTTACTTCCGCATCGCTCCCTACTTTTGTTTGAATGCCTTCTTTAAAACGGATATCCTCGCCGTTCACAAAAATATTAATGAATCTGCGCACCTGGCCTGTTTCATCGCAAATGCGCTCTTTAATTCCTGGATAATTTTTTTCCAGCTCAGAAAGGATTTCTTGAATTGTATGTCCATTGGAATCAACGACAGCTTGGTCTTTGGTTAATTTACGTAAAGGCGCTGGAATTCTCACTTTTGTTGCCATTCCGACCTCCTCACTTGATCTGGTATGCAGGATTTTTTAAGAAATTATGTTCCTCGACTTGTTTGGACTTCACTAAACTCTCATAAAGCTCGCGGAATTCGTTTAAACGCGGTTCAATAATATAAGGTTTAGATATATGATCTTGAACGGACTCCTGCGTTTTAAAACCGTTGCCTGTAATAAAAGCAACTACCGTCTCATCGCTCGCTATCTTACCAGATTCCTTTAATTTTTTCAACACAGCAATGGTGGTTCCGCCCGCGGTTTCCGTGAAAACCCCTTCAGTTTTAGCAAGCAGCCTAATCCCTTCTATAATTTCTTCATCCGTTGCCCACTCTCCTACCCCATGAGTCTTCTCAACTGTTTTAACAGCATAATATCCGTCTGCCGGGTTGCCAATGGCAATGGATTTAGCAATGGTTTTAGGAATAACCGGCTTAATAATCTCAGAATGTTCCTTAATAGCAGTCACCACTGGGGCGCAGCCTTGGGCCTGAGCAGCAGAAATTTTTGTATGGAGCTCTGGGATTAAGCCTAGCTGATGAAATTCCGACATTCCTTTGTAAATTTTTGTCAGCAAAGAACCAGAAGCCACTGGCACCACTACATGGTCTGGAGCTCTCCAACCTAACTGTTCTGCCACTTCAAATCCTAAAGTTTTAGAGCCTTCAGCGTAATAAGGCCGAATATTCACATTCACAAAAGCCCAGTGAAAAATATCCGCAACTTCCGCGCAAAGCCGATTCACCTCATCATAGTTCCCTTTAATTCCTACAATAATAGGGTCATAGACCCCAGCGCCCACAACCTTACCCATCTCCAAATCCGCTGGAATAAAAACAAATGTTTTAAAACAGCCTACTGCCCCATAAGCTGCCACTGCTCCAGCCAAGTTCCCTGTAGAAGCGCAAGCCACAACATCAAAACCTAATTCCCGGCTGCGGGTCAAAGCCACAGAGACCACCCTGTCCTTAAAAGAAAAGGTTGGATTGACAGCATCATTTTTTATGTAAAGATTTTTAAGTCCTAAAAACTTTCCTAAGTTTCTAGATTTCCAAAAAGGAGTGAACCCTTCATTTAAAGAAAGAACCTGTTGGCCTTCAACCGGCAAAAGCTCCCAATATCTCCACAAGTTATGCGGACGGCTGGCGATTTTTTCTTTAGAAATAACAGAACTAATCCACTCATAATCATAAACCACTTCCAAAGGGCCAAAACAAAATTCGCACACATGTTTTGCTATTGGAGGAGATTCCTGTCCGCACTCTTTACATTTTAAAGCTTTAATTTTTTTCATAATAAAAAACCCTCGGAGGAGAAATTTCCTTCGAGGGAACCCTCTCTCTCATCGCGGCTTAAAAACTATTCATAAGCCAGGCTTTAGCACACTCCCAAGTTTAAAATTTTTCAAGGCGTGTTGCCGTGGGTTCATCGGGCCTAATCCCTCCGCCACTCTCGATAAGAAAAGTCTAGTGGTTACTTTACAAGAATTAAAAATTTTTGTCAAGCTGCTTTTAAATTTAGTAGAATATTTAGCCCTACTATGAAACTAGAAGAATTTGAAGCAAAAAAAATATTAGAAAGTTTTCAGATCCCAATTCCCCCCTATGGAGGAGTTGTGACTGGAGCAAATGAAGTTTCCAGCGCTTTAAAAAGGTGCGGGCCTGCGCCTTGGATACTAAAAGCCCAGGTTCAAACCGGCGGGCGAGGAAAAGCAGGCGGCATTAAAAAAGCTAAAACTCTTTCAGAAGCCAAAGAAATAGTTTCCAATCTTTTAGGAAAAAAACTGATTACAGCTCAAACAGGGACTGATGGAATTTTAGTAAAAAAAGTTCTGATTGAAAAAGGAGTGGCAATTCAAAAAGAGCTTTATTTAAGTTTAACCTTAGACCGCAAACAGGGAAAAATGATTTTAATCGCTTCTTCTTGCGGCGGCATGGAGATTGAAGAGATTGCGCAAACCTCGCCGGGAAAAATAGAAAAAATGGAGGTGAGCGTACCCAGCGGAATTGAAACCTATCAGGCAAGAGAACTGCTTTTAAAACTTGGGCTATACGATTCAAACTCCAAACTGGTTCAAGAAAGAATAAAATTTATTAAAAAATGCGTAAAGACTGCTTTAAGCATAGACGCATCCTTACTGGAAATTAATCCCCTAGCGCTCACTGAAAATCATCAACTGATCGCTTTAGACGCAAAAATAGTGATTGATGACAATGCGCTTTTTCGTCATCCAGAATTTAAAACTATGGAAAGTTCCCTTGGCCAAAGCAGCGCGGAACGGCAGGCAAAAAAAGCTGGAATATCCTATATTTCTCTTAAAGGAAATATTGGCTGCATGGTGAATGGCGCGGGGCTGGCCATGGCTACCATGGACATTATTAAACAGCATGGCGGTGAACCTGCTAACTTTTTAGATGTGGGAGGCGGGGCGAGCGTACAGCAAGTGACCACAGCTTTTAAAATTATTCTTTCTGACAAAAATGTAAAAGCAATACTGGTAAACATATTTGGTGGAATTATGAAATGTGATGTCATTGCGCAGGGCATTGTTACCGCGGTAGAAGAAATTAAACTAACCATTCCCATTGTAGTTCGTTTGGAAGGAACTCGAGCAGAAGAAGGAAGAAAAATTCTTGCCCAATCCGGTTTAAACATTACTTCTACCCGTTCCTTTAAAGAATCTGCGGAAAAAGTTGTGGAACTTGCCACAGGAACAATCGCCGTAACTCCATCCCCCTCGCTTGTATGAGCATCTTAATTAATAAACAGACCAAAGTGATCTGCCAAGGGATTACAGGAGAAGCAGGCTCTTTTCACACGCGCGCTTGCAAAGAATATGGAACTAAAATAGTTGGAGGGGTTACTCCGGGAAAAGGCGGAACTTTTTTTGAAGAAATTCCAATTTTTGACACGGTCAAAGAGGCTGTAGAAAAAACAGAAGCGCAAGCCAGCATGATTTTTGTGCCTGCTGCCTATGCTGCGGATGCCATCTTAGAAGCAGAGGATGCTGGAATAAAAGTGATTATCTGCATTACCGAAGGCATTCCTGTTTTAGACATGGTGCGGGTTAGAGAAAAACTAGCTCAAAAAAAAGAAAAAGTATGGCTCATTGGACCCAACTGTCCGGGGATTATGGTCCCCGAAGAATGTAAAATTGGAATTATGCCCGGATATATCCATAAACGTTACAGCAACCAAAAACAGTTAGGACAAGTTGGCATTGTCTCTCGTTCCGGAACCCTCACCTATGAAGCGGTATGGCAGCTCTCCCAGTTAGGCATTGGCCAGTCCACAGTGGTTGGCATTGGCGGGGACCCGGTGCTGGGTTCTTCCTTTATAGATATGATTGAACTTTTTGATAAAGATCCTGAAACTGAAGTAGTTCTTTTAATAGGAGAAATTGGGGGCTTAGCTGAAGAAGACGCAGCCAGATTTTTTAAAGAAAAAATGTCTAAACCTCTGATCGCTTTTATTGCGGGTAAAACAGCGCCTGCAGGAAAAAGAATGGGGCATGCCGGCGCTATTATTGAAGGTAAATCTGGCGGAACAGCTCAGGAAAAATCTCTTTTTTTAAAATCCATGGGAGTGCACGTTGCTTCCTCCCCGGCAGAAATTGGAGTAACAGTGCAAAAAGTTTTATTTTCAAGGAATAATCGTTAAAGGAAAACACTAATGACAGCTCCTGTTGTATTATTTGGCAGACATATTTTAAATCAAATTGAAACTGGCATTACCAAAGAATGGTTTCAAACCAATGGTTTAGGCTCCTATGCCATGGGCACCATTGTGGGAGCGAATACCCGCAGGTATCACGGCCTTTTTGTAACTGCAAAAAATCAAGCTCTGAATCGCTCTGTTCTGGTCAATAGAGTAGAAGAATCTCTTCTCATTCATGGAAGGCGGGTGGACTGTTCCACTCAGGAATATCCGGGAACTGTTTCTCCTCAAGGTTACCTGACCTTAGAAAGTTTTACCTACGACCCTTTCCCGCGATGGGTCATCTCTGTGGATGATGTTAAATTAGAAAAAAAATTTTTTATGCGTCAGGGAGAGGAGACTGCGGTGCTTATTTATAAGCATTTGGTTGGTCCAACTATAAAACTTCTTCTGCGCCCTTTCTTTTCTTGCAGAGACCACCATACGCTGATTCGGGAAGATGACAGGTTTAAAAATGCGATCTCTTTTCAGGAACATGTGATTACCTGCGCTGTAGCCAACCAGCCTGAATTTTTTACAAAAGTAGTGGGAGAGCCCAACTCTTTAAAAGAAAATATTAAAATTTATCCGGAAGGATATTGGTACAGAAATCTGCTTTATGCTCACGAAGAAGAAGGGGAGTTGGACTATCAGGAAGATCTATTCAGCCCAGCGATTATCTTAACGGAAATTTCAGCAGGACAAGAAATCGCCTTAATTTTTACCAGAGAAAAGGATCAGCATATAGATTTAGGCCGCTGGCTTGAACAAGAAAATTTCGTTAGAAATGAAATTTTGGAAAAGTTTCCGATGAAAAGCACTTTTGCCAAACGCTGCGCATTAGCAGCAGACCAATTTGTCATTCGCACCAGCCAAGGACCGCGGATTGTCAGCGGTTATCCTTGGCAGCAGGATACCATTAGAGAAACTTTAATCAGCCTGCCTGGTCTTTTACTTGTTTTTGAAAACTATGAAGAAGCCCAGGCGATCTTAAGAGATTGTTCAAAACTTATAATAAGCGGACTCCTTCCTCACAGATTCTATTGTAATGGGGACAAACCAAAATTGCAAATGCCAAGCATGGACAGCCCTCTCTGGTTTATCTGGGCTTGCCAAAAATATTGGGAAGCTACAAAAGATATTGCTTTTTTAAAAGAAATGAAAAATCCCATGGAACAAATTGTGAAAGCCTACAAAGAAGGAATTAGAATGCCAGACCCCAGCATGCAGCTGGAAATTTATATGGATCAAGACGGTCTTATCTGGGGCAGCGCTGCCATGCCTTTAACCTGGATGGATGGTAAAGTCAATGACTGGCTGGCTACTCCTAGAAAAGGAAAACCAGTAGAAATACAGGCTCTGTGGTATAACGCGCTTCAATTCTTATCTGAACTTTGTTTAAAGCTGGATGGAAACGACCCTATATATTCGGAACTTGCTAAAAAAGCGCGGAATAGTTTTAACTCTTTATTTTGGAACCCTCAAAATAATTATATGTATGATGTGATTGACGGCAACAGGCGTGAAGGCTCCATACGGCCTAACGCGCTTTATGCCATGAGTTTGCCCTATGAAATTTTAGATAATGAAAAATTCAAACCAGCTTTAGATACAGCATGGAGAAATCTTTATACCTCCTTAGGCTTACGAACTCTTTCTCCCAATGAACCCCATTTCCATGGAATTTTTAAAGGGGACCATCGGGACAAAATTTCAGCGGCTCACAATGGAACTGTGCTTACTTTTCTTTTTGGATCTTTTTTAACCGCTTATTTTAAAGCCTATGGCAGAGATCAAAAAAATAAGGAAGAAGCGATCCAATTCTTAAGCCCCTTTATATCTCACCTGGGAGATGCCGGCTTAGGAACGATTTCTGAAATGTTTGACGGCAATTCCCCTCACAATCCGCGCGGCTGCATTGCAGAAGCGCGCAGCGTGGCTGAAATTTTGCGAGTGATGAAAGAAGAGGGTTTAGAATTGTAGAATTGCCCAATTCACCCGTAGTGAATTTTCCGTACCTTCAGACCTACTAATTTAGATTGAATAAAGGAGAACCCATGCCATTTGTTAGAGTAACCATGATGCCAAGATCTGAAGAAGTAAGAAAAGCTCTGGCTAAAGATATTGCGGAAGCGGTCATGAAACACTGCAAAGTTGGGCCGGAACACACTTGGATTGTATTTGAAGAGCCTGCAAAATCTTCCTGGTCTTTTGGCGGAAAACTCGCCTCTGAATCTTAAACCCGAAACTTGCATTAGAAAATGAAAATCGGCGTTCCTAAAGAGATTAAAAATGGGGAATGCCGGGTTGCCTTAATTCCTGACAATGTCCAAATCTTAAAAAGCAACGGGCATACTGTTCTGATTGAAAAAAATGCTGGAACCCTTGCTGGCTTTTTTGATCAGGACTATAGAAAAGCAGGAGCCATCCTCGCCTCCGCGGATAAAATCTGGAAAGAATCAGATCTCATTTTAAAAGTTAAAGAGCCTCAAAACATAGAATTAAAAAAACTTTCTGCCAATAAAATCTTATTTTGTTATCTTCACTTAGCGGCAAATCTTTCCTTGACACGGGCTTTAATTCAGTCTAAAACAACTGCTATTGCTTTAGAAACCGTGCAAGACTTAAGAGGCCGTTTAGCCCTGCTTGAACCCATGTCTGCCATTGCAGGCAGAATGGCCATGATTGTTGGAGCTTTTTTTCAGGCCACTCCTCAAGGCGGAGGAGGGATATTAGTTTCAGGCTTGCCTGGAGTGCTTTCCGCAAAAATTGCCATTATTGGCGGTGGAACTGTGGGTGAAAACGCGGCTAAAATTGCAGCTGGATTAGGCGCGCAAGTAACTATTTTAGACCAAAAGCAGGAGCGCTTAAAACTGTTGGATGAAATTCTTCCAGAGAATGTCTCTACCTTAAACTCAACCCCGCAAAACATTGAAGAGGCTGTAACCACAAGCGACATTATTATTGGAGCTGTTCTCATTCCAGGCTCTAAAGCTCCAAAACTAATCACAAAAAAAATGTTAAAAAAAGTTAAACCAGGCTCTGTCTTAGTGGATGTTTCTATTGACCAAGGCGGAATTGCGGAAACATCCCGTCCCACAACTCATTCTAAACCAGTCTATAAGGTGAATGGGTTGCTGCACTACTGTGTGCCCAACATGCCCGGTGCTTATGGCAGAAGCGCGACTCTTGCCATGACTAACGCGGTTTTTAATTATGTGTTGAAACTGGCGAATCTGGGTTTAAAAAAATCTTTTGAAAAAGATCCAGGTTTTTGCCATGGCTTAAATGTTTTTCAAGGGAAAATAACCTGTAAAGAAGTGGCTCAATCTTTGGGACTAGCCTACTCTCCATTCTCATAAACCCTAAAACTAAAATATTGATAGCGATACAAACTGAAAATCTAAGTAAACAGTTTAAAATCTCCCTTAAAAAACCAGGGTTAAAGGGAGCAATCCACTCTTTCTTCAATAAAGAATATAAAATAGTTCATGCTTTAAAAAATATCTCGTTTCAAATTAATAGAGGAGAATTGGTGGGGTTTCTTGGGCCTAATGGCGCTGGAAAAACAACCACCCTCAAACTCCTCTCTGGCCTCTTATATCCCACCTCAGGAAAAATGACAATTTTAGGATATGTGCCTTTTAAAAGAGAAGAACTTTTTTTAAAAAAATTTTCCATGGTCATGGGGCAAAGAACTCAGCTTTGGTGGGACCTGCCAGCCAGAGAAACATTCGCTTTAAACCAAAAAATATATGAAATTCCAGAAATTGTTTTTAAGAAAAGAAAAGAGGAGCTTATTGAAATTTTAGAATTAAAAGAATTGGTAGATGTCCCTGTTAAAAAACTTTCTTTAGGAGAAAGAATGAAAGCTGAGCTTGCCTGCGCGCTTTTGCATGAACCAGAAATTCTTTTGTTGGATGAGCCTACTTTAGGCTTAGATCTCCTAATGCAAAAAAAATTAAGACACTTTATTTTAGAATATAACAAAAGAACTGAGAGCACCATTGTTTTAACCAGCCATAACATGAGCGATGTGGAAGAGCTTTGTAAGCGGGTCATGATTGTGAATGAAGGGCAGTTGCTCTATGATGGCGAGCTAGAAAAAATTGTAGAACACTATACCCCAGAAAAATTAGTCACTTTATCTTCCTCTAAAACAATAGAGCCAGAACTCTTAAAAAAATTTGGCCGCATGGTTTCAATCAATGGCACAACAGCAAAAATAGAGGTCGCTAGAAAAGAAGTAGCTTCCACCATTCAGAAACTGTTTAATGCCATTCCCTTAATAGATCTCTCGATAGAGGAACTTCCAATAGAAGAGATCATTAGACGAGTTTTCTCTAAAATCCCATCTCAACTTGTCATTCAAGAAACGAACATGGAAGAATCTCTTAACAAAGAAGAAACTGAAACTAAAAAAAATTTAGGAGAACGCCTTTCTCCTTAAAAACTTAGAATCATCATTATATTCCATAATCCAATGATGATTTTAGGGTAAAATCAAAATATTGCTTATGCAAAAATATCTATCTGTATTTTTTCTTTCCTTAGAACAGGAACTTTACCATCGGGCGTCTTTTCTCATGGATAGAGCCCGCAGCATTACGATCCTCATCGCTTTTTACGCATTCTGGTCAACTATTTTTCAGGATCGGGCCACTCTGCTAGGCTACACTAAATCTCAAATGTTCACTTATGTTTTAGGGATGAATGTTTTAAGAGCTCTTGTCTTTAGCGACAAAACCTGGGAAATTATTCGAGAGATTAATACAGGAAAAATTTCCGCTTATTTAATACGCCCAATTTCTTATGTGGGTTACTCTATTAGCCGGGATTTAAGCGATAAAGTAATGAGCTTAAGCTCAGCAATCCTGGAAGTGTTACTTGCCATCTTAGTTTTAGCCATTCCTCTTTATGTACCTCAACATGGCGCAACTTTCTTAGCATTCATAATCTGTGTATCTTTGGCAATTCTGCTTTATTTTTTAATGAGTTATGCGGTCAGCGCCTTAGCGTTTTGGACCGCTGAATCCGCAGGACCAAGATTTTGTTTTGAACTCTTTTTAGAATTTGCAGCTGGGGCTTTTTTCCCTTTAGACGTTCTTCCCACTTATTTAAGAAAACTCTTTGAAGCTCTTCCTTTTGCTTCCTTACTCTTTTTTCCCCTTAATATTCTTTTGGAAAGAATCTCTCCCAGCCAAATTCTAAAAGGGCTTTTGATTCAACTTGTCTGGATTTTTATATTTGCCTTTATCACCAGAACGCTCTGGAAAAAAGGTCTGGAAAGTTACGGCGCTGAAGGCGGGTAATAAAATTTTACTTTTGATTAGAGAAAGAGAGGTAGATAAAACTACTGTTTTAAATCCAGAAAGCTGTGGAGCTAATTTCTAAACAAGTTTAATGATGTTGTAAAGAAGTGTGAGGAAGTTCTTTTTCAATTTTTTCCATAACCCACATGCGCGCTAAAGAAGAATATCCAATTCCAATTTTCTTTGCCATTGTTTTAAGTTTTGTTACCACAGATCTATCTAACCGAAGCGTAACTACTTCTTTTCGAGGTTTATGAAATGAAAGTGGCGCGGGTTTCAAGTCCTCTTCATAATCTGAGAGGCTGTGTTTATTCCAAAACTCGCGAATTTCTTTGTCAGATTTAAATTTAGGAATTTTTGACATTCTATTTACCTCCTACGATTATATCTTCGTTTCTCGTGTTGATCCATATCTCTTGCCGTAATAACCTTTGCTTTCCCTCTAAAAAGATAACAAATAACTATAAAAAGATAACGTCCACCTAGAGTTTGACCTAACACATAATATATCGGAGCGCCACCTCTACCAACTTCAATTAAAGGAATATCTTCGGCAAAACAAAGTTCTTCAACTTCTTGAGGCTCCACTTGATGCTTACTTTGAATGTGTAAAACTGTTTCTTCATCCCAGAGGAGTTCAGTAATAATCACAGGATTTTCCACATGATTAAATTGTAATACAAATTAATCAATTCGTCAATGGTACGTCTTTAGCCGAAAGGAATAAAGCAACCTTCAAAAATACTTAGCTATAAAGGTCTGGAAAGTTATGGAGCAGAAGGCGGGTAAAGGCGTCCTACCTGGTACTAGTAAAAAATTCATCGGCCCAAAGTTTCTGGAGAAAAATAGTCCAAGGAATAACTTCAATTTTAGGATGAATTCTGCGAACTTCCTTTTCCAAACATACCACTACACATTTCTTAACCGGACCATCCTCAAGAAGCGCTAAAAGGGAACGAATGTTTTCCTCATGTACCCTAGAAGTCCCCTTGATCTCAATCGCTAAATCTTTCTCCCCAAGAATAAAATCAACTTCTTGCCCAGCGCTAGTTCTCCAATAAACAATAGGCAAGTCTGGATTCTTATAGGCCTGGTACGATTTTAGTTCCATCAAAAGGTAATGCTCAAAAGATTTGCCGAATTCAAAGCTTCCAAGACGAACTTGGCGCCTTGCCAAGTAATTCGATACGCCCACGTCAAAAAGATAAAACTTTTCGGTTAGAATCATCCTGCGGTTCTTAGATTTTTTCCAAGGTGGAACGCGATAACCCAAATAAGTATCTTCAAGAATATTAAAATAGGTTCTAACCACTTTCTGCGATATGCCAACTTCCCGAGCAAGATTAGTGTAATTAAGCAGTTCGCTTGAGGTAATGGCGGCTACGCGCAAAAATTCTGAAAAAGATGGAATGTTTTGAATGGCAGCCTCTGCCGCGATCTCCTCTTTAAGGTAATCTGCTACATAAGCTCGAATATCTTCCAATGGACTTAAGGAAAGAAAATGAGGAGGAAGAAGTCCTGAGAGCATGATTCTTTCAAGATCAAATCCTTCAACCTCAAAATAACTCAATGGCGACATATTCCTCTTCCATGCGCGTCCCGCCAAAAGGTTAGCATGGCCCCTGCGAAGTTTACGAGCGCTTGAACCTGTTAATAGAAAAGAGAGACCTTTATTCTCAATGAGCCAGTGGACCTCATCCAGCAGCGCTGGAATTTTCTGAACCTCATCAATCACAATAAGACCTTTATGGTCATGGAAACGCTCCCGCAGCAAAAAAGGCCGAGAAGCATATTCAGCAAAAACATCAGTTTCAAGAAGATCAATAAGTTTCGCCTCAGGCAGGTTTTGACGAATCCAATAGCTTTTACCAACTCGGCGAGGACCCCAAAGAAAGGCAGACTGACCTGGAGGGAGTTTGAGTTGAAAATACCTTTGGATAATTTTTCTCATTAGGTAATTATATCTGGATATATTTACCTTGTCAATACAAGTGGGGTCAGGCGGGTAAAAAAACTAACCTAAAAATCCTAACTGCTAGGGATGAGGTTTTTAAGCGTTAATATGGATGAGTCGGAACTCTTTCATTTCTTCTGCAATATCTCTTAAGGTTTTAAATTCTATCACCAGGGTTGCGCTCATTAGCTTATATATCTTTACCCTTATATTAAATTGCATGCTCTCTTCCAATCGTAAAGGATCATCCGTAATAATCTGTATCCCTAACTCTCCTAATCCTAAATCTTTAAGCTGACTTATAACTGAGCCGATCTTCACTCTTTTCCCATTAGAAGATGATAAATACACTATCCTTTCTTTCGCGCTTTGAACTAATGCTTTATCTATCTCTTTCTCTATCAGTCTCTCTACTACTCTCCTCATCTTACCATGGCTTATTCCATAGGCTGCTGTTAAAGCTATCTTCTCTTCCCCTCCTCTCCTTAACTCATTCAAAATAGAACCCTCTACCATCTGCTTTGAAACTCCATTGCTAAATAGCGCGGTGCCATCAAAAGTTTTAGTCGCTCCCGGCAAATCTTCTCCTATACTTGCAAGAGAACTTGTATCCTTATACTCTACTTTGGAACTCGCCCACTTGGCTAATACCGCTACTTTCCATGCTGTCTCTTCAAACTCATTGATCTCTTCCTGGCTCATCTCTATCTTATCAGATACCTCTACATCCCCTGTCCAATAGTCTTGGGAATGTTCCCCAATACTAGAAGATAAAATCGGCTCTACAGGTAAATTCACTGAAACCTCATTCCTTACTATGCTCCTCATCTGATCTTCCACTGCTTTGGATTGTGCTTCACTGGGATTAGTGACCAAAGCCAAGCTAAGTCCCATGGCAAGTAGATTCAATGCTTTCTTATTTCTCTGTAAAGTTGCCAGACCTACCCTTGCTTGAGATAGGTAATTCCTCTTTAACCTTTCTATCTCTTTAATCTCTTTCTCTGCTTTAGCTGTTTCATCTGCATTCAGATAACCCCTTAACCTCTTAAACCTCTCCTCTATCTTCTCCATCTCTTTCAGCTCTTTCCCATTGTTTTGGCCGGAGTTTAACCTAAGATTGAGACCAAAAATTTCAGTTGGCTGTAAGAAAAATGCAGAAGAATCCATCTGCAATCTTTGGGCTAGTTTCACTGTGCCATAGAGAATCAGTCCCAAACCTCCTACAACTAACAGTGTAGCTAAAAGAAATTCACCTGCCTCCCAAGGGTTTAACAAAACTGCCAAAGATATCATCTCTGATGCTATCCCTTTTATAGTTGAAACTATAGAAACCAATACCATAAGGTAGCCTGATGCCAGCTTTGTGCCAATAACACTCAACAGCGCCAGCACTCCTACAATAAGCCCATACTCTGTCATGGCCTGACCATTATTGTCCCTTATTACATTTCTAATATTCTCACTGGAAAGATTACTCTGGTTGGGTAAACGACGTACTATTCGAGCCATATATTCAGAAAATTTAATGGATTTAAAAATATTTTGTGCGTCAGGATCGAGCCTGTTGAAAATCTCAGGAAGGAGAGCCCCTTTGTCATGCAGCCAGTGAAGTATTGAATAAAAAGCATACTGGCTCCAACTCCCATCCTCTCTAAGGACTTTAGAATGTTTAATAATATCTTTTGTCAATTCATCTAAAACAGCTTCATCCATGGCATCAAACATTTGATTTAAATGCGTGATTATCTCCAACATTTTCCATCCTTCCCTAAGAAATTCTAGTAAAAGCAAATTTTGCAACAGCATACCCAATAAGATTTTTCTGGAACTAGGAGGGATAAAACCTCCATTTTCAAGATAGGTATCTAAAATCAAATTAGAATAGGCTGTATATTGTTGTGGATTGAGAGATTTAACCTCTGTTTCAAATTTTTCATCGCTGCCAACAAGATCAATAACAGCAGAGTGCCCATATCCTATATTAACAACAATAGCTGCATGAGGATAAGCAGCTTGTACTTCCCTCAAAAGTTGTGCTAAGGCTAGATTACGCCCATGACTACTTTGCCAATGTTCTTCTGCCCACCTGTTTATATGTTGAAAAAAACTAGCTTCATTCCCTTGCTCATAAAGCGCTTCATCTGACATGGCAATTGCTTCAAGACTTCTTAACATTGCCAAGGTAGATTCAAATGGAATTTTTTCAGAAATAACCTTAATATTTGGATTCTTCCCTAAATAAACTGCCAGAGGGCCTTGGGTTAAAAATTTCTGTCTTAAAGTTTCTTCAGTTATTGTCCCTTTGCGTAATTCATCAATTCCTCTCTCACTCCTTGTCCACGCTATTTCCTTTAAAAAGCTCTCTAATTTTTCTTGGAATGATGGATCGCTCAAATAATCAGGGGATGATAAGATATCCCCAAAATAATCTTCGTATGCTAGGAGTGTATCTTGAGTGGTGTTAGGTTGCTCTAATATAATAACAATCTCTTCATATCCCTCTTGCTGAAGTTTTATAAGATTTTCCACAGCTTTTTCACTTTCCTCTTCTGAATGTGATTCAAATAGATAGAGGACTAAACCAGAGGGAAGGGCTCTATCAGTTGCAATATGATCTTTAATCTTAAGAGCATGCTCCTTCGCCTGTTGAACCAATTGCTCGGTTGAGATGCTAGCGAGAGTATCCCTGATCCGATTTACATCCTCTATAAATTCATCCGCAGTTAAACTTTGTCCTTCTCTATCGCGTGATAAACTCATTAAAAATAGATAAAGCTGGGCAATAGGATCTTCTGCCCTGGTAATCCTTGCCCGATGTTGTTCACTGCTTCTATACTCCACCCCCTTGGCAAATGCAGCCAAATCTTCATCTTTAATCTTTAATAGACCAATATGTTTTTTCAGTCGTGCTTGGATGACTGCGATCGCCAACATTCCACTTGGCTTTAAACCATGCTCTATTTGATCTTCTAATCCCTTCAACCCATATCTTTCTCCATATTCACCCAGCTGGCGACGATATTTCTCGGTCTCAGGAGGAGCCGCGCCAGCTGGCGCACCTCCCATACCCAAAAGAGCAGGGGTTGTGGAAAGTACCACAAGTCCCAAAAATCTCTTAACCATTGCAAGAATAGATTTAATACCTTGGGGCACGACTCTCTTTACAGCTGCGAAAAAACCTTTATTTCTGCGATTTCTATTGCTCTGAGGTTTAAGATATTTTTCTGCTCTACTCATAATACGCGAGGGATTTGGATTCTTATAAATAATTTTTCTTACTCCGTTTCTATCTACAACACCAATTTCACTCCACCTTTGATTATAATAGCCATTGATCTTTCTAATGTATATCCCAATCATTATTACGATACTGAGTACCGCACTACCAGCCATAAGCGACAAAAAAACTAACCACTCATACGGCCTTCCAACCATGTGCCATATAATGCCATTTATAATACCGCCTAAAAATAAAATCATAAAAATCGCGCCCCATAGATGGGAGTCTCCATAAGCGCCAATATACGATCCTGTTTTCTTTATGGTTCTGAATGTATCCCACAAAAACACCACTGCAATAACCGCCCACACAATTCCGCCTACAGCCCAAGGATTTAAAGAAGCTGTCAGAGACCACATCTGTAATGCCGTATCTTTTATATTTGAAACTATCGAAACCCCTGCCATTGTATTTCCTTCTGCCTTCAACGCTAAAGATGCACCAGTGTATGTCCAGCCTGATCCGCTGTGTATGATCGCAATAAAAAGAAATAAAGATCCAGCAGGTATGAGTAATTTTTTAATAAATCGCCAGATGGTTTGAGAAAATGTAGGATTTAATTTTCCATGTTCATATAAAATTCTTTGAATTGCAAAGTATTCAAGATTTCTTTCTTTAACTTCCCCAAAGTATTCAGTGTGACCTCCATATATATCAGCTACATTTTCACTTGATTTATATCTCATGTAACTTGGCCTTAATTTATAGAAACGCTCTAATAATCTATTCAAAACATCATGGCTAGTATCTTTGCTGACAAAATTGACTATTGCCAAAGGTATGCTGAAATCATGAATTCCCGTATGAGGTAAATCTGGATATTCAAAGGTATCGAGATAATCTAACAAAACAGGGATTGCCTTCTCATCCCCTATTTTTATAAGTGCCCTGGCTGTTACTGTTCTTAATTCCAAGAGTAGATAAACATAGTCAGGATCATTAATAAACAGAGAAAGAGCATTGATCAGATCAGGAACTGCTCTGGAACTTCTTATGTGCCCGAAAATTTCTGCAATTGCTGGTAACCTATGTTGAAGTGAGTTCATTTTAGGGGAGGTTCGTGTACTTCTAAAAATCATCTCGTCTTTTTGTGGTTGTTTTGGGGGTTCTGCCATAACTGCATCTATCATGGGTTTAGCAAGTCCAATCAGCCTCTCTTCTAATTCAGTCCCATTTAAAGCTATGATTGCTTTACTCGCCTGATTATGTAAAGAAATTATATTGTCCTTTATAATAGGATCACTATCCTCTTTACCTAATGGATAAATTGCTAATTTATTAAAACTATCTGTCTCTACTAAAGAAAATAAACGATCTAATACTCTGTTTCGCATCTCTGATGAGAGAGCTGTTAGTTTAGATAAACTACTTATGATATCCTGCATTCTGTTACTATACCTACGATGATATATATCATAGGAGCTATATCTTCCCGGTACTTCCAGAGCATCTAAATAGCCTTGAGCCAACTGATCTTGTGTAACTTCTAAACTGCGCAGCTCTTTAAGAGTATTCTGACGCATGATAGGATTATCATCTGCCAAACGTTTTAAAAGCGAAGAAATAATTGCATCTTTTTCTGTTCCAGTCTTTTGAAGTTGACGCACTGTAAATTTCACAACAGCCCTATCTTTTTCCCAAGTCAACAAATCCAAAAGTATTTCACGCCCAGCTTCAGGATGATCTTTAGCTAACCATTTGATCGTATCTAACTTATATAACAACCCGAAAACTTCATAATTTCGTTTTAATATCTCATATACTTTTTTAGGATCTTTATCCCATGTACGCTTAAAATGAATATGCTGCTTTAATGGTTTAAGGACGCTTGAAATGAGCCCTGTAGTTACCAAAATTAGTAATACCAAACCTGCCCCTGCTAATCCCCAGTTTGCCAGAATATTATTTTCTCCTTGGGGAAAAATTGATTTTGTAAGTCCTAAAATAATAAGGGTCCCAGGCAGAAAAAGAGCAGCTGTCAGTATTACAAAAATTTTAAGCGCCTGAATGCTATACGCGCTTAATATAGAAATAAAGTAAAAAATTCTGTCCAGTAGAACAAAACTTTTTCTTAAAGAACCATGAATCTTAAACTGCAATGATTCAACAGAGCTGGTGTCGCTGCCCCTAATTTTTGCCATGATAAGAAAAGAGACCACTCCTGATAAAACCCCTAATATAATAACCACTGTGAAAAACAAAAGAGCTGACCAAGGAGCTCCCCCTTGCACAGTTGTTGGAAGAGATGCAGATAGTGTGCCAGCAACCTGTTGGCAACCACTCAATAAACCTATAGATACTATTCCTACTATTTTTCCTAAATGACCAGAAAATAAAGGTGTTGAATTTTTTTGGTACGAATGTTTTTCCGCATCATTCGCAGAGTCCAGCGCAGCTTTAATTGCGCTATCCTCTAAGCTTCCTTTGTCAGAGGTTTTTAGAGTGGGTAAAATTTGCCGTACTCTGGGATGGAGTTTACTTTCAATTTCTGGGGTTAAAAATTTATGATTTTTAAGCCACGCAACCACATATAAGGCTCTCCCTTTACTTTTTCCCACCTGCCTTTCATAATAAATAGACTCGTTTTGAATAGCGCGAGTCAACAATTCTAAATCGTTTATGCTCAATTTCATAATCATCTTATCCAGATTACGCAAAGTTTCTACTGTAGGGTCTGTTAAGATTTCTAAAACAGCCATATAGGGAAAAATGCTCAACATATATTTTCTGAATGAGGGAGGAAGCGATTTTCCTTTTAATATCTCATTCTCATATTTTGTAATTTTACCCTGCCATGAATACTTTCCAGATTCACCTCTCTTATCTTCGATCTTGACCATATTATTCATACGACCAATATTTTTTATTTTATTTAGAATTCCTTTGTGAGATAAACCGCGCTGCACCACCATTCCAGCGCCAGGATGTTTCTGAATAGTATCTTCAATTTTTTTGCCGTAGGCACGATCACGATTTTCCATAGCGCTTAAGAAACTTTTTGCGGCATTCAGCATTTCAATAAAAAATCCCTTCTCATCCCCTCTCACATAAAGTAAATCCAGAGCTTTCTCATAACCAAACTGAAAATTAATCCCGGCGATCATGCTTTCCAATGTCGGCTGTTCTGCCACTATTTTTATCTGCGAATGTTTTGCCAGATAATTCATAAGGTCAGCAATATTTGGATTTAGAACTTTTCCTTGTTTAGTTGCTTCTAAGCTCATTTCAAATAATTTACTCCAGTACTGATCAAGGAACGCTTGCATCTCCTTTCGTATCATAGGATCATTCAAGGACTGCGGGGATTTGATCTTGTACGCTAACTCTGGAGCAAAACTTGGAAGCATGCTTAAGAGCGGGGGCGCGTTTTCCATAAAGAGATAAACTTCCTTATAATTTTTTAAAGCCTGCTCTAGATCAGAGATAATTTGATGTTGTGATTTTGAGTGATGGACCTCAAAATTCCATATAATCTTTCCTTTCTTTTCCGCGGCTTCTGCCGGGAGTCCAAAGAAATAATCTCGCGCTGCCATGTAAACTTGAGTTATTACTGAGGCGGGCTGGGTAAAAAATAAATCCGCTTTTTCTGCCAAAGCGCTTGCCTGCCCAAAAATAGAAGAGGATTGTTGGAATTTAGTTTTAAGAACTTTAAGGAAATATTGCAAATTTTCAGAGTCTGATAATACAGTTCTATAGGATGGAAGTAATTTATTTTGAAGTTCAACTGGTAAAAAATTATGATCTCTTAGCCATAACAGGATAAAAACAGTAGTATATTGGTTCCAAACAAATGGATATCCCCCTCCCTTTTTAAGCAAAGGAGCATTTTTTTGAATATCCTTTGCCAGCTGAGATAAATCTTTTTCCTTCATCTTCTCAAGCACAAGTTCAGTGGCCAATTTTAAGTCCCCTAAATCCGGAGATGACACATATTTGATTAAGACGCTTAAAGGAAGGCTGGCTAAAAGCAATTTACGCGCTTTAACTGGAACTTGTTTTCCGCTTAAAATAGCTTTGCCATATCGTTCATTGATGATGTCGTAGGGTTCTTTATTGTCTATAGTAGGTAAAAATTTTTCAGTTTTAACACTAGAATTTACAGAAACCATTTTTGTGAGATTGGAATGGCCTGACCCAATATTTATAAAAACCGCAGCATGAGGATGGCTAGAAATATTATCCTGAAGAATCTTCTCCATCGCTTCATCCCGCAGATTCTTTGAAAGAAATGCCTGTTGATAGTAAGTTGTCATCTCCTTAAAAAACCTTTTTTCATCCCCGTTTTCATAAAGTGCGATGAGGGCCCGATCTAGAGCAAAATCTGATCTTACTTGAGCTAAAAAAGCCTCTAGCGGCGCCTGTTCAGAGAATATTTGAATTTCAGGATGCTCTGCTAAATAGTTCCAAAGTGGAAGCCGTGGATCCCTTGGATCAGAAACTATTTCTTCAACTCTTTTTTTGCCAGATCGAAAATCTCCTATGATCTCTGGGATGGCGGTCCATACACGCTCTTTAAGATAAGATTCTAAAGCATCTCTTACCCGAGGATCTTTCAAAGATTCTTCACTATCCAATAAAATTCCTCTGCGCAAAAAATAAGCTGTTATGTCCCCAAGCATGGGAGTTCCCTGCTCTAGAAATAAATAGATTTCTCTATCTTTACTTAACAGATCATCATCCATTTTTTTAGCTAACTTCCTGCTCGATTCTTGAGAATGACGCTCGAAAAACCAGACAATGCGCTGAGCATGCGCTTTGGTTGAAAGAGAAGATTTAGTTGATGGCTGAGGAGAAACTGTCTGTATCGGAATTGAAGTAGGAGCTACTATCTCTGCAGGAGGAGAAATTGTTGCTTGCCCAGAAGGAGTAATTGGATGCATTTCAATAACTATTGGAGTCTGAGAGGGCAAGGGCTCAAGAGTGTTTGGATCTTTCCCAAGGTATAAAATCCAATCTGCAAGTTCTGGGTAAGGAATCTGCGCAGCAAAATCCTCCTGTAGCGCCTGACGATTGTATGTTTGTAATACCGCACCCATCTGGTAGGCATATCGCCAATGTCCGGTAAATTCTAATTCTTGCCTGTTATTAAAATGAGTTCCGCCGGGATTGAACTTATAAGGATCCATAATATCTACTGTGAAAGCGGGCTCCACAAAACTAGGCACCTCTTCACTAACCCGATCATTATGCAATCCACCGCTATAAACAGCCAATGTCTCAGTTGGATATCTTTGCCTTAAATTATTGATCTGCTGTATGAGTACCTCTCTCTGTAGTTGAAGCATACTATTACGGTATTTAGGATCAGAATCCCAAACACGCATGGACTCTATCACTTTAGTGAGAGGTATTCCACCTGCAATGACTTCAATCCCATTTTCATGAATGTCATAAAGGAGATCAATCCATTCATCCTCTGGGAACTTCTGGCCCTTAGCTCCTAATTTGAAAAAATCACGAACTGCAGGGTCTAATTTTCCGGTCTGATTAAATTGATCAAACAGAGGCTGCGCATCTATTGGCAGAAGCTCTAAAACAATAAAATTAACTCCCATAGCTTTTAGTTTAGGTAAAATTTTAGAACGAAATATTCTTTTAATCTTTAAAGAACTATGATCCTCTCCAAATATCAAAAGCTTTTTATCTGTTTTTGCCAACTCTTGATCCACCCATTCATCTATGCTCATCTTTGTTTGATCAATCTTTGTTGAAAACATATCTATCTTAGATGGTTCCATTAAAGATTTAAGATTGTTTATAGAGGAAAAAGGATTTACGATTCTTTGTATGATTGGCCCTGCAAAGAGAGTTGCAACAAAAACAAGGATGGTTCCTGTGACAGCAAAGAATCTCCAAACTCTTGTCTCTTTAGAATATTTTTTAAATAACTGCCTAGAGCGAACGATCTGATTCAAATAAGCATTAAATTCAATTAAACCAGAATGGCGATGTTTAGAGTCTTTTATAGAACTATTTAAATCATAAAGATGACGATGTTCATGATCTTTGAGAATCGTCTCTCTTAAGTAAGCTGGCAGGTAATAAAACGCAAGTAAATCAATATGAATCTTTCTAGCTTTAACTTCTTCAGGATTATCTCTATTTACATAGGCAATCTCTCTGGCTCCTTTGCCCTCATCTACTAATGTAGCTTTGAACCCTTCTTCCTTAAATAAATCTTCCAGAGACCGCTTTAAATGATTGAGTTCTGCTTTAGAGGGTTTGGCAGCTTCGGGTCCATCCCTCACCTGATTCGCTTTTACACGAGCTTTGTGAATCTTAATCCCCTGAACAATCATTAAAATAAATCCTGCAAATGAAGGCACAACAAAAACAGATTTAAAAATAGCTTCTAAAGATAAAGGCAGCCAACGGTAATGTTTAGTGGAAATCCGGCCATTCAAATAAAACGCAAACCCGGTCAAGACGAACGCGCCCAATGACGGCAAAATCCCAAAGTTTTGTATGAGAATAGTATGAGCAACCAACCCCAATACGCCCACCACAAACGCCGCCCCCCCAGCTAGCAAAGAAGCCCGGGAGGAAACTTCGTTCGGATCTCTCTTTTTTTGCCTTTTAGCAAGCCTTAAGAACTCCTCTTTTATTTGCTCCTTGGTTTTTATTCCATACATGTGCTGCGCCGCCCACCATATCATAACTTCCCGTGTCATCACTCCTGTTGGATCAACAACGCGATACTTTGTTTTTGTGGCAATTTCTCGTATGATTTTGAGAGAATGGAACGTATTCCTCAACGTTTCCTCAGGATAATTTTGTTCTCTCCACCATTCCATATCACCTTCTGAAAATGGGTAAACAAAATCATTGGGAGTGAATAATCCATATTCTTCCGCCAGCCTAATAATGGCAGATATTCCGCCGGAGGCGTCTCCGATCTCCGCAGTCGGAACGGGATTAGAATATTCCATTTCAAATCTTGCCACAGCGTCATTTACAGCCCGCGGTTGCCCCAACCATCTTTTGTTATGAGAGAAAAACAGAGTTTTTTCTCCATAAAAATTAAAAACAAACCAAGCCCATAAGAATATTTCCTTCGCTTTAATATCATCATTCTCCTCTAAAAGATTGAGGGCTATCGCTTTGTCTGCGGCATTCCGAACAGATTGCTTTAATTGAGAATGAATGAAAGCTGCGTCATTATTCCTGTCAATTCTAATAGGAAGAACATCTGAAAGAAAAAATCTAAAAATCCATTCAATTTTATTCAGTGTCTCCTCATCTCTAAGTTCAGCAACTGCTACACGAACAGCATCTGCCATGGGCAATTGAATCATGTCGCCATCTACATAGACCCCCCAATGGTGCAGATGAAGAATTCGATTGTAAAGATACATAGCGACATATTGGAGCGCAGAGTCTCTTAGACGCAGGGTGATATAAATCCAGCGATCACGGGCTTCGCTACCGACGGCATTTGTTTGGATATTCTGGCTAAAGATTTGAGAATGTTCATGGATCTCATTGACGAGCACAGAATCATAAACAGCGATCAACTGAGATATTGGAACGTCAGGAAACTTGTATGCGAACCTTAATAACAGAGCATTGCGGAGCACGACGGTTAAAAATTGACGGTACGAATCCGCATTAAACGAACTGGCGTTCCCCTCATCGCTTGCCAATTCATCGTATTTTATTGAGGATCCAACGATCCAATTTTTTCCATCTTTGAATCTTTCATCAAACTCCGTAAGCGTCCTATCCAACAAATGTAATGAAAAATCATCTTGGGACATGAGATAGGGCTGCAAAAATTCTTGTCTCATATGAAGCATCTTGGAAAGCATCCATAATTCCCTTTGCGCTCTATCCATTACATATCTTGCTTCCCATTCAGGGTCAACAAAATCCAATTCCGGATCAGAACGAAGCCTCTCATAAAAATTACTAATTAGAGCTGTGATATAATCAAAACAATCCAATAACAGATCATCTGAAATCCTACTCGGTAACTCTCCATTTGAAACAATATAATCCTTTATTGCCTCCAGCACAACCTGCCTATCCATGTTTAAATTTAGGGATTCGATTTTAAATTCAATAAATACATTGTCGCCGTAAGTCCAAACATTGGGCCCAGCCACTTTCATATTATAAAGATATTCGCTAACATACATCGTAGCAAGATCTATTAACTGCGGAGACTTTTTGAAATCGCTATGCATTGCGCAATTTGATCTAACAATAGTGTTGAAATGATCATGGGTCACGAGTTCTAAATGGAATGGATTCGTATTCAAGATGATGTCCGGAAATTCCTTCCCTGCCTCCTCCAACAACTTCAACCTGAACTCCTTATGAATTGCGATATACTTTTGAAGTGTGAGTGGAGAGAGAGGAACTTCTACATTATCCTCTGTCCCTCCTACTCCGCCTTCACTGACACCTAAAGCAGCAAAAATCGGCATACGAACAACTTGTTTCCAGAAACTTCCCTTCAATAAAAATCTAAAATACCCGAAATCCATCATTGAAACAACGGCCTCCCCAATCAGAGAAACTCTGGAGAGATTGGAATGCCGTTGGTGGTTTTGTTCGTGATGGTAGAATATTTTTTGCATCCCCTTTGGAATAAACTGCATCAGTCGGGGATTCACATGGATTTGATCGTTATAAAATTTGCAGGGAGTTAAAAAGGATTTGAGACTTTTTTGAGATGGCGGGAGGTTCCTAAATTCTAGGATCAGTTTGCTTTCATCCGCAGGCCCCTTATTGAGCCCTGCGCGAACCGCCGCGATCAAAATCACAAGCGACTGAGTAAAATGGAATCCGCCGAATGCAATAAGAGCAAATGATAACACTTCATCCCAAATGCCAAGGTTCGTGTCAATATAATCTAACCATGTTCTTAAACCTTCAAATGCGCTGGACAAAAATGCTGTATCTCCCCATGCACCCATTAAGAAAAGAGATAAACCCAACAATCCCAGACCTTTTGCTGTTCCATAAGATGCCTGCCCTCTTTCATCCGCAAATAAATTTATATGCCCCTCCATATCTTCTGCTCCCTGAACAAATGATGAACTCTGAAGCATGTCAATCCAAGTATCAGAACCTATAGCTATTCCTTCCTGAAATTGAGGAGGAAATTTCTTAAGAAGTTCTTGAGAGAGGAGTCCTTCTTCTTGTAACCAAGCCAAAATAAAAATAGAAACAGGAACATCCCGCATATCTGGTTTAACCACTCCACTAGAATCTCTTTTTGTTCTAAATAAAACAGAGGAATTTTCTTGAATCTCGCGCGTTAATTCCTTAAGTTTATCTTCCTCTATCTCTTCAAATAATTGGTCCAACATTTGAGATGCCTCAAAATCTCTATATTGGAACAATCTTAAAATCGCCTGATGAGGGAATGTTGCCAATAGAGTTTTCCAAGCGCTCTGTGGGAAGGGCTCGCCTTGAGAGATCATTTGTCCATACTCTTGTTCAATCCGAGTATCTGGCGGGAAATGCTCAAAAGAGGGAATCCTTATTTCTTTCTCAAAATTACCATAATCACCTACCATATCCACAATCGGAGAATGACCTACTCCTCTTTTGACAACAATAAGTGAGGTTGGATTTTGAACCATGGCATCTTTTATTATCTTTGCTAAAGCTTGATCGCGCAATTCAGTACTTCTAATCCACTCCTGAAAATGCGCTGTAATATTCTCTAAAAACTTATCTTGATTTCTTTCTATATAAAGCGCGTGATGAGCTTTTTCCAAATATAAAGTGGATCGGATTAAACTTATTACACTTTCTAAAGGAACCTGCTCAAATAAAGCATTGATTTGTGGACGATTATAGAGGTATTCAATGACTTCAGCTAAATGTTGAGATTTATCATGAACTACGTTTAAAGGCATATTCCCAAGACCACGGTCTGAGGGCCACCAATTGTTTTGCAAGTACTGTTCAAGCTGGTCTCTTAAAAATGGATCTTCTAAATCCTTCAGATCTTTGATTCTGTTTCCAAGGAGAGGGAAAGCAACTCGAAGAGCATATAAGCCGGGTGGACCATGCTCTAAAACTGTAATGACATTAAAATATTTTGGAGCAACCCCTTCAATTGTATCTATAAATTCTAAATCAGCCTCTATAGAATGGTGTTCAAAGAACCAAAACACTTTCCCAACTGAAGAAAGCGGCAATAAAGTTCTTTGAGATTTGTAGCTCTCCCTTTCAAAAAACCGTTGGGATCCCTTGGAAACTCGAGGAATCATATCCCTCAAATAATCTACTAAACTATGTTTTGGTTCAAGCCTCTTACCTTCTGGTGGTTTAGTAAAGACAAACTGGTCTAATTTATCAAAACCTACACCGCCGCGAGCTTCACCAATTATATAGTCAAATGACCAACCATCTTTTTCAACTAACTCATGGTAGAGTTTGCTTAAAAGCAAAGCGTGTTGTTCTCTGGGTAGATCATCAGGATCGCCTGTTAATATAAGCTGACCCCCTTCATCCAGCCAGCCAGATGCTTTTTTCCACCACTCAGCGTCATACTTCAAAAAATTAGATAGGTTAGCGCCATGAATAGTTCCAACGCTCCCCCTCTCATACTCTAATTCAAAAACATTTTTTCGAATAACCTCCACATTTTTACGTCTAAAAAGTTCTACCAATTTTTTAAGGTAAGCTACCACAAAAAAATTATAGTCCACAAGATGGTATCTCATGGAATCTTTTAATTCTGTTTTCATGTGAGCTAAAAATTTCGTACCTGGGGCTAACTCAAGATAGAATTTTAGACTTGAACTGTGGGGTAAAGGTTGATTCCACAGTTTTCCAGCTAATTGTTGTTCATAATGAGAATCTGCAAGTATCTTTGCTAAAAGATCTCTAAAAGCGTATGCTGAAGGATTAGAATCCGCTTGCTCGGCAAATGCAATAACTTCCTTTAAAGCATTAATATAATTCTCAACCATTCTATCCAATTCAGCGCCAGAACGACCTTTAGTATATCCCGAATTATAAGGATGATCATCTGAAATAAAAATCTGAATAGCACGTTCAACATTTAATACTGTGTAATAGTTATCCAAAAGAATACTAAGAGACCTAAGCCCATAAGGAACCGCTGTTTTAAGTAAGCGAATCGTATTTGAATCCATCTTTCCTTCGCGCATCAATGTCTCTAATTTTGGGGATAAATCCGTACGCACTTGAACTCGATCAGATTGAAGCGCAATCCTTTCTCGCTCTTTGTTCCTTAACCTTCTCTTGTCTTCCAGCTCACTCTGAAATTTTTTAAGTTTTACGGAATCAGAACTATACCCATCAAAATTATCTAAAACAAACTGAATCAGTGTCTGGATCAATGGAATCTGATACTGCTCTGTCAACTGAAGTTCTCTAGCTAGCAAGAAAAATGCTTGCTTTGCATGGTCGTTTGGCAACTCAAGCGAAATAAACTCTTGCTGATTTTCAAATCCCTCTTCAACGCCATTAACCATTAAGCGTTTATATTCTTCTATTGCAATAAAAATATCATTGATCTTGTTAATGAACTCTTTTTGAGATTTTCCTTCTCTCTTGCCCCCTGCAGCAGCTCCCCCCATTCCCACAACACCCATAAAAAACAATGGAGCCATCATGCCTTGCGCCAGCATTCGTAAAAATGATTTGCGATAACCAGAAACAATTTTTTGAGTTGACTTTAATTTTCTACTCACCATCTGGCTAGCCTCTTCATAAAGAGGCACTCTACTGTCCTCCTCAATTTCACCTTTATGAACTTTTTCAATATAGTCTGAGGATCGTTTCTTTGCTATTTGTTCTGCTTGTTGAAGAATAGATGAATCAAAAACTCCAATAGAAACTTTAGTATTCCCAGCTTTTGTCATCATCCTATAGGTTTCTTCAATGCTGTAAAAATTCACTAAAGTTGCAGCCAAAAGATCGTAATATCTGGACTGCGCTAATTTATCTTCTAAACCATCAATAAAACCTTCTGCTCGTTCAAATGAAAGTTTTGCTATTCCTTTAAAATAATCTTTTTCTTTTTCATCTTCTCCCATTCTGTAAAAAGCTTCGCCAAAACGGATAGAGACTAAAGCAGGATCTATTGAATTTGAAACTAAATTAAAGATTGCGTTAAGAGAGCCATTGGTTTCCTTCCACAATAGTTCAAGGATTAAAAGGTAAGAATTGCTCATTTCTGTATTCTCAGCCGCTGCAATAGCTTGACGAAAAGCCATCTCTTCTACAGCAAACTGCCCGGTTATTCTATATAGCGCCTTCCAGATTAAAATATACGCTTCATATTGATAATCTGGATCTTCCTTATTTGCTTGCGCAAAAAGAAGATCGGTCCTATTACTCTTTGCAAGATCCCTAACTAAAAATTCAAAATTGTTCTTAACTGTGTAATGACCATCCCTATTAAGTTCAAAATTCCCATCTGAAAAGAAAGATCTAGATTTATGGGGATATTTGATTCTTACATAACTTTTAGCTAATTTTAATGCATCCTCAAATGCCTGAAGAGAAAAATCTCTGTTTAATTCTGTGTTTAAATTCACCCCAATTTCTGAAAAAAGTTTAGAGAGTGTGTAGTAATCATTGAGCAATTTAGCTTTTGGCGCTATCGCTTCCGCTGCATTCAGAGCATCCCAAAAAGAACCTTGACTCATTAAATTTTTAACTTGAGAGATTCCAGAATTAAATTCTAAGCGCTGTTTAATAAAATTATCTATCCAAAGAGCTAAGCCTAGAAAGCCAACAAAAACATGCCAATCTACTTGCTTTATGTTTAATAGAACTTGCATGCCGCTAAACATCAAGAGAATCATAACTGCTTTTATCGCAATTTGAGTAAATGGGGATAATTTTTTATTTTTTCTTAATGGAACTATCAATGACAAAAAATCTTTTGAAGAAATAAAGAATTCTGCTAATGCTGGAACTTTAGAAAATTTAGGAACATTCATTTCAAAAACGCGGTGGTTCTTTTCGTGTTGATAGAAAATTTTCTGCATGCCTTTGGGAATAAATTGCATTAAACGCGCATTCACATATATTTTGCCATCTCTAACTTGACAGGGAATAAAAAAATCTCTGTAAATCTTTTTTATTGCGAAGACTAGATGATGAATGTATCCTAGTGATAGATGTAATTTTTTGAATAAATAATTAAAATTCTTTTGTTGCGTGAGAGTAATTGGAAGATTTTTTTGAGACTTAAGAAGGTTGTCAAATTCTTGAAGAGATGGAAGAGATTTTTGTTCTTGTGGAAGGTTCCTAAATTCTGGGATCAGTTTACTTTCATCTGTGGGCCCTTTGTTAAGTCCAGCGCGAATTGCAGCGATCAAAATCACAAGCGACTGGGTAAAATGAAACCCGCCAACTAAAAAGAATGCTAAAATTTCAGGGAGATTGCCCATTTGCTGAATCCCAAAATGCGCAGAACCCATGGCGAAAAGTCCTAAAACCACTCCTACTGCCAATGAGTTTAGGAAAGATTTATTGTCCTCTCTTTTTTTACTCTGCCACTCTTTTGCATCAAAGTTCTCCATAATGATATTGATACTGGATAAATCTCCTTTTGTTTTAGGATGAGCTCTTAAGAATAATCCTCTTTCTTTAATATAGTTGTGCCAAACCCAAAGCTCAATGGTAAAATCCATGGCAGATTGCGCAAAAGCTCTTTCAGAAAAATAACGGATATATAAATTGTAAAGATCATCCAAAGCATCTATAAAAGGATCCTCAGCAAGAGTCCCTGCAAAAACTTCTTCTTTAGCATACTGTTTTAATTTTTGCAGGAAATCCGCACCTCTCATCTCTAATAGGACATCTTCCACAGCTCCTTGCACAGCTTTACCTTCTATGTAAATCGAATCTGCTACTCTATCGAACAAATAACCACTGATAGAAATAGCAGCAGCTTCATTTGCAGAATAAACAAGATTATTGATCTGGTCGCTATCCATCTGAGAATTAATAAGACGACCTAAGGTAGTAGGTTGTGGAAGAATTTCTAAGCGCGTTGTTTGATGATTATTGCGTAAACGATTCACAGCTCTCTGAAAGCTATCCATCATTGCTTTAAGATGGGTCTCTTCCATATCCTTTTTATCGCTTTTAAACTCTTGAGAAAGTCTTAAAGAGAGTTCTTCTTCAAGCCTGTCATGAAATTTTAAATAGGAATCTAAGGTAAGTTTACCTTTACTATTGCGCCTGTCAATTTCGCAGCATGCAGGGTTCCATGGAAGAGCATTAAAACTCTTTAGAACTTTAGTTGTATTTCCAGGTTGAACAGAACTGTGATGACGAACCAACTCCAGCCGTTTACTCAAAAAATCCGTTGCAAACCAAAATTCAACTTTAACTGAAAAAACACCGTGTCTAACATGTTCAGAAGGAGTTTTTCCTAATTTTCCATGCAACTTTTTGCCATAAGAGCGAACTTCTTCCATTCCCTGGTTAATGTGTTCTGCATAAAGTTGTGACAACGCATTCAATAAAGGTTCAAGTTGAGCAAAATATGCTTTTTCTTCTGCAGTAGGAGTCCGTTTACCTTTTGTAATATCCTTCTCCCAATAACTCCTCAATACTGTAACTCTTTCCTCTGATCTTAATTTATTGAGTATTTGTTTAATATCAAAATCAACCTGAGGACGATCCTCAGGAATATTGTTAAGTTCCTGGTAAATATATTTACAGATGATAAAATTACCCTCATCAATCATCAAATAGTTTATTGGGTGGGGTGATTCAACTAACCTGTTAGCAGTTCCAATGGCAGTGATCAGACGATCAAAAATATGAAGAAGATCATGCTCTAATGGTTTAGAATAGAATTTCTCTTTTCCGAACCTTTTTCTCATTTTATACTTTAACCTGTTGCGATAAGCTTTGTGAAAAGCATGGTATGAAGCGAGAGTTAATGGAGTATAAGAACTCTTGCTGCTCTCTTCTCCTTTTGAACTTGTAGGATCAGAGCCAATTTGGCCTGAACCACCTGAAGTTTGAGTCTCCTCAATTCTTACTCCTGGATCAGTTGAATCTTGCCCTTGAGCTTGCCCTCCTTCAATTCCAGTACCTTTAGCAGTAGAATCTTGACCTTGTCCTCTCTCAACTCCACTACCTTCATCAGTTGAATCATGAGTTTGACCTTTTCCTAAATCTGTTGGATCATTTTCAGAATGGCTTGCAAGCACAGTGATTGGAGCATTAACCGCACGCTTTAATATATAGGAAGTACGAATCATAACTTTAGGGACTCTTGCAAAAATTAAACGTCTCGCTCTTTGACTCTTTTGTTTTAAAGGTTGAATCAAAAGTCCTGCTCTTTCAAGGACTGAAGGATCTTCTTTCTTTACTGCAAAAGCTCTTTTCTTTCTTCTTGAATCAATATTTACAATAACTGGATTCTCTGTGCCATATTCAAAATCTTCTGCATCAAATCCTTCTTTCTCTAACTCCTGCTTTAAATCCTCTATTTTTTCTTCTTTTGATACCACGACCCGCAGCCCATCCACCACGCCTGTAAATATCTTCCCTACCTTAATCCACTTCTCTTTCCTTAATAATGCCTTTAAATTCCCGTTCCCTTCTAACTCATCCAATACTACTGGCCCTGCTTTTAATATCCCTTGCGCAGTTTGTCCTTTGATTGAATTAATATTGAATGTGGCTAATTCCGGCGCTAATGTAACTTTTTCTGGCAAAAACATCTTTTCTAAAGGCAATAAATCTCTTTTAAAACTTTGAAGCGGATGATAATTCCCTTTAGCTTCCTCTGTATTCATAGAAGGACGTATGGTGATATAAGAAATCCCTTTTGCTTTAAGTTCTTGCTCTATTCCTTCACTATGATACCCTCCTGCCACCAGAATGGCTAAGGGCATCTGAGAAACTGAAGCTACCCTACTTAACAGCTTTTCAACAAAAATATGATTCCGCTCATGTGACAACTCATTAAACTTACTCACATTCCTTAAAACGTCCTGCACAACTTGCATTTTATTTTTAGAGAATTCTTTACTTGAACCCTCAGAAATAAATCTATTCTCTTGGCTATTGGAACTGTCAACCTTAGGGAGTTCAGTATCTTTTGAAACCAGTTCCTTGATTCTTTCTTCTATTCTCGCAACCTCTTTTTCCCTTTTTCTGTACTCTTCCCATTCTTCAGGACTTAATTTAAAATCTACTGCTTTTACTAATAATCTGTAATCCTTGACAATCTCATATAACTTCTGTTCAGAACTCTGAGCAACAAATTGCGAATTAAAAACTTTATATTCTAACCCAATTAATTCCTTAAATAATTTCTCTTGGACGATCCCTTCTACTAGTAAGAGATATTCAATATAAGTTTTTATCTCTGGGGTAAGGACGATTCCTGCTTTTTCACATTTTTTCCTTAAATAACCATAAAACTCTCCATACCCTATTGCGCCTAAACGATACGCTAAACTCTCCTCCAACAACTCCATTAACTCCTGCTTATTTAAACGATTAGATAACCCTTCTAATAATTTCTTTTGTTCTTGTTCTACCTGTTTAAAATTAATTCTCTTCTCTATATCGTAAGCTTTAAGGTATTTATAGAGATTAGGATAACGCGTGGAATGATCTAGAAATTGAAAATTCGGATAAGAGTATAGTTTATCATTGATTTGATGAGAGGCAATCTTGTTTTGAGGTTGAGAACCAGTTTTCCATAAGCTCCTGACCCACTCTCCTAATTTGATCTCTCCTTTCTCATATTCTTCTTTTTTTGTATCTAATCTCTTCAGTTCCTCACTATAAATATCTCTTTTAAGGTTAGAGATTGTCTCCCCAACTCCTTTTACCCAGAACTCTGCTTCCTTACTATTCTTCAATGTCTCTTTGAATGCTTTCACCTGCTCTTGATATTTTTTTTGATCCTCTATGCCATAAAATTCTACCCTCTTCCTTAAAGAGGATTCTCTCTCTCTTAATCTTGAATACAAACCAGCGACCTCTACTCCTGTTAAGAGTCCTTCCTTTAATAAGTATCCTGCTATCCCCATTGCGCTCTCTTTAGTTCCAGTTCTGCTCCATCTCTCGATCCCTTCTATCTTTCCCTCTGCTCCTTCTACTCCTACACTATCCGCTCCCAATCCTGTTAATTCCTGAATCATCAAAGCGATATTTTTCTGCACACTATAAATATCATGCGCATCCTGAATATGGATAACTAAGGGTAAAGATGGAACATTAGAATGGTTCGCCCTAGCGCTTTCGGTGTTCCCAGCAAGTCCAACTCTAATCTTGCCTTCTTTTAATTGCAGTTCTTGTCCTTTAGCGATATAGACCCTTTCTATCTTTCCATAAGGTTCTACCTTATTTACTAATTCTGATGGGATTCCTTGAAATTTATGTTTTAAGTGGGTAGTTGCATTGGTATGACTTCTCTGTTTTACTTTCTCTAAAACTTGGGATATAGTGTTGGCTGGTATTTGAGTTTGGGAAAGGGGAAATAAAGAATTACTTTGAAATGGGGTTAGCCCTATAGCAGAAGCTAACTGTATCGGTTCACTTGTAGAACTCGGGGTGGCTTGTAAATTTTTAATATCTTCTACTGCCTTACGCCTCTCTTGCCAAAATGAAGCTTCTACAAAAGGCGCGCTCAAACTACTAAAAAGAAAACTGGTTACAACTAATATCCCTACCAGTCGTAACCAACTCAAATTCCTTTTTTCTATCCAAAATTTAATCATATTTTTTTATCACAATTTTATTTATTCAATCTTTTCTTTTAAATATTAATCGCTCTTTTTTATGCAAAACAAAATATTCAATCATTAGCCAAAGGTCGTCATGAAAACCCCTGTTTTCTGATTCCATAGTGCTCAAATTATAACAGAGCTCCCCACACCTTGTCTTCAACTTTTTGTAACACTTTTGTAACATTTTTGTAAGATTTCATTAGGGGTCGCGTAGTGTTCTGTAGCATTAAAACAGGACAGATGGGAGCGCAAAAGCGGACAGCATGCCGATTTTGTTTAACTGGAATAAATCGGTTAGAGAG
>MGUU01000006.1 GCA_001800135.1 Elusimicrobia bacterium RIFCSPLOWO2_02_FULL_39_32
GTATAGGGTACAAAAAGGTGACATTTCTATTTGCCGCAAATGTGACATTACTAAAAAATTTCTACAATAATTCAACAATTAGTTGACAATTATGATAGAGTCTGCTAAAGTAAATTAAGGCTGCCTATCGTCTGCCATAGCAATTATTGGAATTATGCCGCTTCTTGCAGGGCTTCTTCCTCAAGAGAGGTTCTCACCGCTGGTAACATAGGGTAAAATTATTTTCTATTTTTATTTCCCTTCCAAGCTTCCCCGGGCAGTTTTGCAATCAATGAATCATGAATATGCTTGTAAGCGATTTCAAAATCATATTGAATGCCCGGTCTAATCAAAGAACTGATATCCGAGAGAAAAACAGCTGAGCGCATTTTTTCAAGCATGTTTGATTCAAATTGAGCGCGTGTAATCCGCAGTCCTTCATATTTCAAATATTTCATAAAACAATCGATCAATTTTTGATGATTAAGTTGCGGAAACTGCTTTAGCACATGATCTAAATCAAAGAGATCTCGCCCTTTTTTACGTTGATACAACGCTCGTAATTTAGTTCCCATTAATTCTTCAAGCTCGTAGGTTTGTAGGCTGACAGTGCCACGAACCCATGGACTTTCCACGGAGAAGGACCTCTGTTTCAATCCCAGAACAGTAAAATGTTCGCGCGTATTGATTTCTATTTTTAAGCGTAGAGGTTCAATTGGAGTAATTTCTGAATCGAATTTATAGGTTAATGTATTGCTTTCTTTAGATTTGTCCCATCTTGGAATCCCAAGCCAGCTGTCTAGTTTTTTTCGAATTTTATCGAGCACTTTGCCAATAGGCTCGCTTTGTATCTGTACAAGATCAATATCTTCCGAATAGCGTACTGGAATTTTTAAAAATAGTTTTTGTAGGGCGGTCCCTCCCCGAAACGCAAGTCTTTCCCGTAAGGAAGGTTCATCAAAAATTTCCATGATGGCTCTTGAAATCGCTAAATCTTGCTCTACCTGAGCATCGCTCGCCCATGGAGCTAAAGCCCGCCAAGCCGTGATATGGGCTCTTGGAATCACTGATCAACCTCTACTTGTTCATTAATAATCAATTTCCAGCGAAGGTCTTTCTGAATTGCCTTTGAATTGCGTTCTGGCCTAAGGGGTACCAGCGGCGCGTTTTTTTTAATCAACCAGCGCGCCAGAGGTTCTGATATTTTTTTTGTTGAACCAAATTGTTCCAGAAGATACCCTAACCGCTGAACAACCGATAATTCGTGTTCCATATCCGCTGCCGAAACAATTAGTTGCGGGTCTATGCGATCGGAAAGCTCCTTTAAAACCATCGCTACATTTCCAAGTCCACCAATACGTTTTGCATAGCGAACAAGATCCAAAGCAGTTGCTTCTGGAGTTGAAACGCGCATACTGCCTGTTTCCGTTTTTACTTCTAAAATAGGTGTTTTATCGAGATGAGATTTTAAATAGAAATGAATTTTATTGCGCCCAGCAATCGCTGGTCTCATAGGGGACTCTGTAATGACCTGGAATTCCTGAGGCTGTTGATGCGCGGCGCCGTGGAGAGCGGCAGCAGAAAGAAGCCCCACATAATAGGGATGTTGCCTAAACTTCATCAGCCCATCAATGAACCATGAAGCAGGCGGAGATCCAGCATTTCTGTATTCTAATGGGACGATAATATAGAAGCCTCTACGGGGAATAACAATTCGACTTTTTGCAACCAGTCTTAATAAAGCATTTTTAAATGCAGTTTTTGAGATTTTAAGCGCGACGATTGCTTCTTCCCTAGAAAAGGCATATTGCCCATTCGATTGAAGAGTATCCACCCATCCTGCTAAACTCATTCTTTTATGCATTACATGCAAAAGATAACATAAATAGCTACTTATTGCAATATTTACTTTTTGACCCGTGGGTATTATTGCGAGGTTTGGAATTGTTCGAGGGAGCGGATGTTTTTGATTAGTTCATTGGTATTGAAATCTTCCAGCCTGCGTCCTTTAATCAGGATGTGATCCCCATGCTTTTCAATGACGTTGTTCGCATCGAAACCTTTCAAGTTCGCGATTCGAGCGCCGAGCGCTCCGTTTACGCGCAGGTTGACTCCCACATCTAGTATTTCAAATATCATCGCGTTCCTAGAATGTAAAAGATGGCTCCACAAAGAAGTTTGGGATTGAGCCGCGATAATCCACTCTGATGCGTTTTTTAAATTTTCGTCTCTGGTCTTCAATGCCGCATAATCTTCGGGCTTGTTGACAATCACGTTTGCTTTGATTTCCAGCTCTATCTCCGCTTTCTCCACATATTTTCTATTCCCGTTGAACACGATCGCATAGGTGAGAGCGCGGCTCCATCCAACTGACGATTTAATTTCTTTCAGGGCAGACTTAACTAACAGCATCATATTGTTGAATCCTTTTTCATCGCCAATGAATTCATCGAGATGGATTAGGATCACCTTTTTTTCATTAATTTCATCTGCCATCCGCAGAGCGCGGCGTTGATTTTTGGTAAGGATTGAAGGAGAGAGGGCATTGAGTTTAAATTTTGCAATGGCATTCTTTACAGAATTAAAGCCGGAACTGAAAGATTGCCTGAACACTGCAATTGGCGCGGACGCCAAAGGAAAAGCCATCTGCGCTTGAGACGCGGTGATTTGAGAGATATTTGTCTGCATTTCCGGAGTTAATTTTTCCTTTGCCATGCTTGCTTGTAACGTGGGAATTAAAAGCGAGGCTCTTAACGCAAAAGGTTCAGCTAAACTTCTAAAGACAGAAACCGCGGAATCGGTTCTACTCTTAATGTTTCCTTTCCAGACTTCGAGAGAATGCGGCAGGGAAACCCACGCGCTCCAGAGGAAGTGAGAGATCATCGCTAATTGGATGGGAAGTTCTTGATTTGGATGTGATGACTGCCATGCGCCCATGCTAAAATAAGAAGCCGCAATATAAACAAGATTGAAAAGAATCGTTCCAAACAAACGAGAATCAAACGAAGGGCGCAGTTCCCTAGCTATTTCTGCTTTCCATCCCATCCACCCAATTTGATCTTGAACAAGCCAGCGCAAGAAAGGGTGCAGGAATAAAAAGATAGGGCCGCTCCAGAGAATGCCCGCCATTAAACTTATAGCTGGGTTCCAGCCCAAAGCATTTAAGAGAAGCGGCAGCAATACGAGACCTCCCTCCCTAAAAACTTTTTCTTCCCACACCATCGCGCCAAAAATATTGTAAGCTTTTCTAAATTCGTTAAGAGTCAATGCCAAGCCGCCCAGTTCCGCTCTTTGAAACACCCTTACCAAAGCCAGAAGCAGTGGATCTAAAAGAGATGCGGCTTTTGTTCTTTCCAAATTTGTTTCAACAGGCCCAATTTGCAAGAAATCCGTAATGTCCCCGGGCGGCAAAATTCCGGAGCCAAATAATTTATGTTCCGCTACTTTCGCAATGGTTTCCGCAATATCTTCTGGTCTGTTTGGCTCGATTTTTACAAAATGTTGGCCGGGCTCGTTAAAGGCTTCCACATCCGCCGCGCCTTGCCCAATGCCGATCGCGATCACATCAATCCCAGCTTCCCGGTATTCTTGTAAAAGGGCTTTAAACGCTGGCGTTAACTGGCCGCTGGAAATAGAATTGCCGTCTGCCCCATCGGTAAAGATCACCAAATATTTTATTTTGGCTTGAATAGCTTCAGGAGATCGTTGGAAATCTCTTAATTTTTGCTTCATGGACGTAAGAATATTGGTGCCGCCTCCGCCAATCTGGTTCGCCATTGCAACCAGCCTTTTAGAGATTTCGCCTTCTGTCATTCTCTCTCCCATTTTTACAACGGTGGAAGCTCCTTCCGTAAAGTATGAAAGGTCGTAGTGGAAATGTTGGGGAAGCGCTTCTCTTAACCTCCATGAATTGGTACCAATAGATGCCACGGCAAACCCAATCTGTTCTTTAACATTGCTCATGCTGCCGCTAAAATCAAGCAAAACAGAAACCGCGGTGGTTTGGATTTTGTGAACCTTCTTTTTTTGCACAAACTGCTTTGGCTTCTTTAACATGAACGCTACAGGATCAATTTCCAGCCCCTTTCTCATCGCTTTTTTCATGGTGACAATTTTGGATTGAAGCGCCTTAAACATCCGTCTAAATATGAATTCAGTGTCTCCCCGGCCTTTAAGAAAGAGAGCGGACAATTCATCATTCAACTCCACATCTTCCACAAGTTTTTTATTGAACTTTTCTAACTCGTTCTGGATGCGCTCGTTTTCGCTTTGGGCCCAATCTTGATCGTTTTGATCTCCGCTGTCCGTGCTGCCGCCGCCGCCACCACCGCCATCGCCTCTGCCTGATGAAGCGCGGTTAGAGACTTGGGGTTTAATGCCTTGCTGTTTCATGGCTTGTTGCATTCTTTTGGCAAATTGATTACCAACCTCTCTATATTTTTGTGGTTTGGGAAAATCGTCCGCTACTCTTGGGCCGTGCATTTCGTGGGCAAGAGGAGCTAAATTCATGTTCATGGGGTCGCCGCCGCCGCCCAAATCCACCCGAATCCAGCCCACGCCCGGAACATTGATCTCCGCATAGGCATGCACATCGGTCTCCACATAATTTGTTTCCATGCCTATGGCCATCGCTGTCCTTGCAAACGCGTGTGCCCTGTGTCTGCACACACCGCACTTGGAATGAACCACATCTAAATAGATCGAACCCTTATCCTCGGAAATTCCATTCTCTTCCAATGAAAAATCCCTAAAATAGCCAATAATCTTATAGAGAACCGCTCTAAAATTTGTTTCCGATCCGTTTAATCCAATGAGACCCAACGCCTCTTTCACTTCTTCCGGAATTTGAGCCGCATACTCAAAAGAGAGTGTATTGGAAACTTTGTGGCCGAAGTAAGTTGCTGGAACTGCTACGCGGTAGCGAACCTCAACAAACCCAACACTGCCGGCGGGAACGGCCCGCACATAATAGTTTTCCGCGCTGTCTTTAGCAGTTTCTAACTGGACATTCAACCGGTTCCCATCTTCATCAAAAGCGGCCAACTCCAAAATTGTTTGGCCCGCTCCCGCGGAAGGAAGAATGTGCCAGCCCCCATCTGAGAGATCGGCCCTATAAGTCCCTACGAAGAGGTCGCGGGTTCGATTCATTTCCTTTAAAACCGCCTTGAGCTCGTTTTGAGAATAGGCAGGAATTTCGATCGCATCAAGTGAATCATCCTTCACAAACATCTCTCCGCTATTTTCATCGAACCGGTTAAAGGATTTGTGCCGCGTGTGCGGAAAAAGCTCAGGCTCAAATATTCCACGAGCTAAAGGTTTGGGCATTTGATCAAGCGGTGTAAAAGGCATCTCTTTTATCTCTTCATTGGGGTCAAAAGTTTCCATCCCCTTTCTCATCATTCGGTCCGAACCGGCTCGGTTTCTTACGGATACATCCCCTTCCCTAACGATCACTTTCTTTTGCGGTTCAGATGCTGGCGTTTCTTCTTCTGGAGCCGCCATCGCTTTCTCATCTTCCAAACCGGTCCAGACTCCATAGAATCCCTCAATAATTTTGGCGCGATCCTTTTGGTCTGGCAGGTTCATCCAGACAAGAATCATCTGGTTCAAAATTCTCTGTTCAATCTCAGATCTTCCGGAAAAGGTGGAAGGGTTATATGTGAAGACAATCTGGACTCCATCTCCAATTTGGAATGGCGGCTCTTCCGGAAAAATAGGGTGCACCCACTTTTCTCCTAAGATCACAGGCAGCAAACTCCACAAAATCTTGGGGCTGATGTTAGCTTCGTCAATAACAATCACCACATTTCCCTCTTTTAAATACCGGTAAAGCTCTTTCTCCCGCTTTCGAATTTCTCCATCTTCTGTTTGTTCAATGTCAATGGTTAAGTCCGTGTATTCGCTGCCCCCATGGGATTGGTATTTGTAAAATTTTCTGCCAGTAATTTCCGCAAAGTGGTTGGCAATAGTGGTTTTAAGAGAGCCCGGAAGCCCAGCAAATCCTACAGCCCTGCCAATTTGGGAGGCTCTGGCTAGCGCTTCCAAAGCTTTCTTGGCCTCTTGGTTATAGCGCACACGGGCGTGCTTGCTGACCGCAAGCGGAGATTTTGCGGAATCAGCGCTTTTTAAAAATATGCCGCCGATTTTTGTCAAGATTCCTTCAGAATTAAAATGAAATTTTCTATTGACTACAGGCAGCCGCTTTGCTTTTAAAATAATTTTTAAAATTTTTTCTAAACGTTCAAGGTCAGAAATTTCTGAATGGAGGGTTTTAGAGTTCAGCCGCGCGCCCAAAAGCCTTAAGGATTCCTGCGTAAAGATTTCTTGAATGAAGCCGCGGTAATCTTTCCAAATCTTTTTTTGTTCAATTTCTAAACCCGGCGGCGCTTGCGCTGGATGCAGTCTTGGATCATACCCGGTTTGCGCCATCCTTTCCAAAAGGTTTTGCCATTCCGGCATCTCCTCTTTAGCCAGTTGGATCCCTTCCGCGATCATAAAGAAGAGTTCCGCGCCGAATTTATATTGAGTCCTATTGTCCCACCGCTTGTTTTCTTCTATCTCGAGGATTGCCCGATACAGTTGAGTTAAATAAAAGGATTCCAAAGGATCCAGCTCATACACTTTTCTTAATACCTGCTCAAAATCGCTCTTTTCTGTTTCGTGCGTTTCCAAAGAATCGCTCCCCACCCCAATTTTGATCCAGCGGTTAAAGAAAGCGCTGGAGAAATCTCCTGTAGAATCAGAGGCGATCTCAGATATAAAATGGAGATGGGGCGGCTTATAAAACCTTTCGGTTTTTCCTTCATCCACTTCGATGTCTATATAACCATCTTCCAGAAACCCGTTTAAAGCGGTGCGAATTTCTTCGTTCCATTGGTCAATGTTTCGAATCCAAACCACAACAGGCGTTTGATGCTCTGATTTTAGCTCGGCAAGTTCGGACTCTGTTGCTAAATGGCTTAATATGGCGCCGCGCACAAAGCCAGATCGTTTTGCCTTGCCCGGTTTTTTATTTAAGATGGGGAAAAGACCTCCCAAAATCTCTAGTTCTGTATGTTCGGGCGCAGCGTCAATCGGAATAATTTTTGCGTGGATAGACGCCGCGGCGGAATGAAGCATGTCGGAAGATCTAGCCCCATGCTGAGAAATATAAAGAACGGGCTCTCCTTGATTAAACATCGCTTCTGTCATATAAGCAGTCCATGCCTCCGCTTGTGTGGCAGAGCCGCCAAAACGCTCCAACACTTCCGCATCCAATCTCTTTTTAAAATTAAGTACTCTATCCACGTCCATACCCAATACAATCGAAGAATCCATCCCCATAATTTCATCAATAGTATAACCTATTAATCCTAATTGGCGTATTTTGTTCGACATATCCTCATCATCATGCAATAAAATAGTTTCTAAGGATAACCCATCAGTCTGCATATCTGTTCTGGCAAAATTCTTTTGAATGGCTTTAAATACCTTTTCTCTCTCCTGAGAAGATGGGAACATCGCCTCATACACAATTCTCATGGATTTATAGAGAGCATATTGGCTTTCTTCTTTATCCGGGGTTTTAACCTGTTTTCTAATCTGCGCTGCAATTCTTCGGATTTCCCGTTTGGAAATGTAGTGACGGTCCCGGTCATCCCTGCCTAAATCTTTTCCAATTCTCGGCTTTAATTCCAAATGAAATTTCACCAGAATGTCGGCTAAAAGAGTTTTGTCCTCAGGAGATATGGGCGTTTTGCTTCCCAAGAAATGAATAAATAATCTTTTCAGCGTCTCTTCCGATTCATCTTCATCCACATGAATGAAATGCAGATTGGAGGCGATTTCGCTCTTTAATATGGAACGGCCTTGGGTATCTTCCGGCGAATTATTGGTAATGATTAAGTGAAAATCTTCATGCACATCCAGTTCAATCACCCGTCCCGGAAATTCTTCCAGATAGACTTTTTTATCTCCATGCACAATGGAACTTAGCCAGCTCATCAGTTCCCTGCCCTCATCCCCAATCGCTCCTTCATCCACCACAAATAGTCCGCCGTTTACAATATAGTCCAATAATGGATGGCGAAATCGTTTGATTCCGTCTTTTATGTAAGGCTTGCTGGTAAGGATAATCTGGCCGGAACTATTTTCCCGGTATCCGCCGATCCAGTCAGAAATCTCCCGCTCGCCGTGCATTTGGAATTTATGCCTTGGCAACCCCAAAAGCAATGCCGCTTCCATGGCAATGCTGGTTTTGCCCGCGCCCGCTTTCCCTTCCAAATCCACATGCCAGCCGTCTTCAAATGCCTTTAAGATCGAATCTTCCACCTCCTCCAGAATTTCTGTTTCCATGAGCAAATCTTCTTCATCCAAAGGAACGTTCCCTCTTTTATATGGATTTCTGATATCTCCTATGTTTAGGGGAGTCATTTCCGCCCGACCCGTCGGGTAAACTCCAGCAGGAATCCAGTTCTTCATTAATGTATGTCGTGTTGGATACAGATTTCCCCTAAAATTTAAATATACCTTCCCCACGCGATCCACCATAAAATAATAAGGTTTATCCCCATATCGCGGTTGGAATAAGATGTTTTCCAGATTTGTTGTCTGAATTTGTTGAGCTTCTTCCAACGGTTCCAGTTTTTCTACATTATCCGGCAGATTTCTCAATGGAACTGGATCGCCGGTTTCAAGGTTAAGCGCTGTGGATTCGTCTTGAACCATAAAGAGAGTGGGTTCATAGACTCTCACCTTGTTGTCACCACTTCCCGAGACCATTCTTGATCCATCCGCGCTCATGGCGACTGAAAAGACCGCATGCACAGCCTCTGAAAGAGTCTGTTTTAGAATCCAATTCCCATTTTCTAGTTCATAGACTCTTGCCTTGTTGTCATCACTTCCCGATACCATTCTTGATCCATCCGCGCTCATGGCGACTGAATTGACCATACCTCCAGCATCAGAAAGAGTCTGTTTTAGAATCCAATTTCCATTTTCTAGTTCATAGACTCTTGCCTTGTGGTCAAGACTTCCCGAGACCATCCTTGATCCATCCGCGCTCATGGCGACTGAAAGGACCGAACTTCCAGCATCCACAAGAGTCTGTTTTAGAATCCAATTCCCATTTTCTAGTTCATAGACTCTTGCCTTGTTGTCCCCACTTCCCGCGACCATTCTTGATCCATCCGCGCTCATGGCGACTGAATTGACCACACTTCTAGCATCAGAAAGAGTCTCTTTTAGAATCCAATTCCCATTTTTTAGTTCATAGACTCTTGCCTTGTTGTCATGACTTCCCGCGACCATTCTTGATCCATCCGCGCTCATGGCGACTGACCTGACCAGACCTTCAGCATCAGAAAGAGTCTCTTTTAGAATCCAATTCCCATTTTTTAGTTCATAGACTCTTGCCTTGTTGTCATAACTTCCCGAGACCATCCGATTTCCATCTGCGCTTATGGCGACTGACCAGACCATATTTCCAGCCTCTGAAAGAGTCTGTTTTAGAATCCACATTCCATTTTCTAGTTCATAGACTCTCACCTTGTTGTCATAACTTCCCGCGACCATCCTTGATCCATCCGCGCTCATGGCGACTGACAGGACCGAACCTTTAGCATCTGAAAAAGTCTGCTTTACAAAGAATGATTTAAATAGCTCTGTGATATTGAGCTGTTGTTTAGATATAGAGCTCCACCTCCATGCTGCGGAGAAATCTTTAGCAACTTGTCCGATCTTTTGCGCCGCAGCAACCGTATTCTCCCAAATGCCCTGGATGTTCGCGTTGAGGTAATCTACCTGCGCTTGAGCCAGGGCCCGAGCAGCAGAAACCGGCGACAGAGTTCTGTTGGAATAAGGCAGCTCTTCTGCAATGTTAGAGAAATTTGTTTCTTCCGGCTGTTCCTCAAGAATCTCCGCAAGCTCATGTTTTTCCAACGGTTCCAGTTTTTCTACATTATCCGGTATCTGTCTCAATGGAACTGGATCGCCGGTTTCTAAGTTAAGCGCTGTGGATTCGTCTTGAACCATAAAGAGCGTGGATTCATAGACTCTCGCCTTGTGGTCATGACTTCCCGAGACCATCCAATTTCCATCCGCGCTTATGGCGACTGAATAGACCACACTTCCAGCATCTGAAAGAGTCTGTTTTAGAATCCAATTTCCATTTTCTAGTTCATAGACTCTCGCCTTTTTGTCACTACTTCCCGAGACCATCTGATTTCCATCCGCGCTCATGGAGACTGACAAGACCCCACCTTCAGCATCTGAAAGAGTCTGTTTTAGAATCCAATTTCCATTTTCTAGGTTATAGACTCTTGCCTTGTGGTCCTCACTTCCCGAGACCATCCGATTTCCATCCGCGCTCATGGCGACTGAATAGACCACACTTCCAGCATCTGAAAGAGTCTGTTTTAGAATCCAATTTCCATTTTCTAGGTTATAGACTCTTGCCTTGTGGTCATGACTTCCCGAGATCATTCTTGATCCATCCGCGTTCATGGCGACTGACCAGACCTCATTTCCAGCATCTGAAAGAGTCTGTTTTAGAATCCAATTTCCATTTTCTAGTTCATAGACTCTTGCCTTGTGGTCTTTACTTCCCAAGACCATTCTTGATCCATCCGCGTTCATGGCGACTGACCTGACCGCATGCACAGCATCCACAAGAGTCTGTTTTAGAATCCAATTTCCATTTTCTAGTTCATAGACTCTCACCTTGTTGTCAAGACTTCCTGAGACCATCCGTAATCCATCCGCGCTCATGGCGACTGAACTGACCACATTTCCAGCCTCTGAAAGAGTTTGTTTTAGAATCCAATTTCCATTTTCTAGTTCATAAACTCTCACCTTGTTGTCAAGACTTCCTGAGACCATCCGTAATCCATCCGCGCTCATGGCAACTGATCTGACCGAATTTCCAGCATCAGAAAGAATCTGCTTTAAGTGTATTGCTTTAAATAAGTTTGTGATATTGAGCTGTTGTTTAGATATTGCGCTCCACCTCCATGCTGCGGAGAAATCTTTGGCAACTTGTCCGATCCTTTGCGCCGCAGCAACTGTATTCTCCCAAATGCCCTGGATGTTCGCATTGAGATAATCCACTTGCGCTTGAGCCAGGGCTCTGGCAGGGGAAACAGACAGTGGTTCCTCAAGAATCTCAGCGAGCCTCGTTTCTTCCGACGCTTCCTCAAGAATATCCGCAAGCTCAGGTTTTTTCGGCAGTTCTAGTTTTTCCACATTATCCGGTATCTGTCTCAATGGAAGTGGATCCCCGTTTTCTAAGTTAAGCGCAGTGGATTTGTCTTGAACCATAAAGAGAGTGGGTTCATAGACTCTCACCTTCATGTCCCCACTTCCCGAGATCATTCTTGATCCATTCGCGCTCAAGGCGACTGAATTGACCCCATTTCCAGCCTCTGAAAGAGTCTGTTTTAGATTCCAATTCCCATTTTCTAGTTGATAGACTCTCACCTTTTTGTCATTACTTCCCGAGCCCGAGACTATCCTTGATCCATCCGCGCTCATGGCGACTGAATAGACCGCATTTCCAGCCTCTGAAAGAGTCTGTTTTAGATTCCAATTCCCATTTTTTAGTTCATAGACTCTTGCCTTTTTGTCCTCACTTCCCGCGACCATTCTTGATCCATCCGCGCTCATGGCGACTGAAAAGACCAAACCTCCAGCATCCAGAAGAGTCTGTTTTAGAATCCAATTCCCATTTTCTAGTTGATAGACTCTTGCCTTGTTGTCACCACTTCCCGCGACCATTCTTGATCCATCTGCGCTCATGGCGACTGAATTGACCACACTTCTAGCATCAGAAAGAATCTGTTTTAGAATCCAATTCCCATTTTTTAGTTCATAGACTCTTGCCTTGTTGTCACCACTTCCCGCGACCATTCTTGATCCATCCGGACTCATGACAACTGAAAAGACCGAACTTCCAGCATCAGAAAGAGTCTCTTTTAGAATCCAATTCCCATTTTCTAGTTCATAGACTCTCGCCTTGTAGTCATAACTTCCCGCGACCATCCGTTTTCCATCTGCGCTCATTGCAACTGAATAGACCGAACCTCCAGCATCAGAAAGAGTCTCTTTTAGAATCCAATTCCCATTTTCTAGTTCATAGACTCTTGCCTTGTGGTCATCGCTTCCCGCGACCATTCTTGATCCATCCGCGCTCATGGCGACTGAATTGACCCCATTTCCAGCATCAGAAAGAGTCTCTTTTACAAAGAATGATTTAAATATGTCCGTGATATTGAGCTGTTGTTTAGATATCGCGCTCCACTTCCATGCTGCAGAAAAACTCTTGGCAACTTGTCCGATCCTTTGCGCCGCAGCAACCGTATTCTCCCAAATGCCCTGAATGTTCGCATTGAGATAATCTACCTGTGCTTGAGCCAGGGCTCTGGCAGGGGAAACCAACGGCTGTTCCTCAAGAATCTCCGCGAGCCTCGTTTCTTCCGACGCTTCCTCAAGAATCTCCGCAAGCTCAGGTTTTTCCAACGGTTCCAGTTTTTCCACATTATCCGGTATCTGTCTCAATGGAACTGGATCGCCGGTTTCTAAGTTAAGCGCAGTGGATTCGTCTTGAACCATAAAGAGAGTGGGTTCATAGACTCTCACCTTCATGTCCCCACTTCCTGAGACCATTCTTGATCCATCCGCGCTTATGGCAACTGAAGCGACCACACTTCTAACTTCTGAAAGAGTCTGTTTTAGATACCAATTTCCATTTTCTAGTTTATAGACTCTCGCTTTGTTGTCTTTACTTCCCGAGACCATCCGATTTCCATCCGCGCTTATGGCAACTGAAGCGACCACACTTCCAGAATCTGAAAGAGTCTGTTTTAGATACCAATTCCCATTTTCTAGTTCATAGACTCTTGCCTTGTGGTCAAGACTTCCCGAGACCATTCTTGATCCATCCGCACTCATGGCGACAGACATGACCGAACTTCCAGCATCCACAAGAGTCTGTTTTAGAATCCAATTCCCATTTTCTAGTTCATAGACTCTTGCCTTGTTGTCATCACTTCCCGAGACCATCCTTGATCCATCCGCACTCATGGCGACTGAATTGACCACACTTCCAGCATCCACAAGAGTCTGTTTTAGAATCCAATTCCCATTTTCTAGTTCATAGACTCTCGCCTTGGTGTCATAACTTCCCGAGCCCGAGACTATCCTTGATCCATCCGCGCTCATGGCAACTGAATTGACCACATTTCCAGCATTTGAAAGAGTCTGTTTTAGAATCCAATTCCCATTTTCTAGTTCATAGACTCTCGTCTTTTTGTCCCAACTTCCCGAGACCATTCTTGATCCATCCGCGCTCATGGCAACTGAATTGACCCTATTTCTAGCATTTGAAAGAGTCTGTTTTAGAATCCAATTTCCATTTTCTAGTTCATAGACTCTCATCTTTTTGTCCCAACTTCCCGAGACCATTCTTGATCCATCCGCGCTCATGGCGACTGAATTGACCCTATTTCCAGCATCAGAAAGAGTCTCTTTTACAAAGAATAATTTAAATAGATCTGTGATATTGAGCTGTTGTTTAGATATAGAGCTCCACCTCCATGCTGCGGAGAAATCTTTGGCAACTTGTCCGATCCTTTGCGCCGCAGCAACCGTATTCTCCCAAATGCCATGGATGTTCGCGTTGAGGTAATCTACCTGCGCTTGAGCCAGGGCTCTGGCAGGGGAAACCAACGGCTGTTCCTCAAGAATCTCAGCGAGCCTCGTTTCTTCCGGCAGTTCCTCAAGAATATCCGCAAGCTCATGTTTTTCCAACGGTTCCAGTTTTTCCACATTATCCGGTATCTGTCTCAATGGAACTGGATCGCCGCTTTCTAAGTTAAGTGCAGTGGATTCGTCTTGAACCATAAAGAGCGTGGGTTCATAGACTCTCGCCTTTTTGTCAAGACTTCCCGAGATCATCTGTTTTCCATCCGCGCTCATGGCAACTGATCTGACCCCACCTCCAGCATCCACAAGAGTCTCTTTTAGATTCCAATTTTCATTTTCTAGTTCATAGAGTCTTGCCTTGTGGTCATCGCTTCCAGCGACCATTTTTGATCCATCCGCGCTCAAGGCGACTGAACTGATCGCATGCACAGCCTCTGAAAGAGTTTGCTTTAGAATCCAATTCCCATTTTCTAGTTGATAGACTCTCGCCTTTTTGTCCCAACTTCCCGAGACCATTCTTGATCCATCCGCGCTCAAGGCGACTGACCAGACCGAACCTCCAGTTTCTGAAAGAGTCTGCTTTAGAATCCATATTCCATTTTCTAGTTCATAGACTCTTGTCTTGTGGTCATCGCTTCCCGCGACCATTCTTGATCCATCCGCGCTCAAGGCGACTGACCAGACCCCACCATTTCCAGCCTCTGAAAGAGTCTGTTTTAGAATCCAATTCCCATTTTCTAGTTCATAGACTCTTACCTTGTTGTCTTTACTTCCCGCGACCATTTTTGATCCATCCGCGCTCATGGCGACTGAATTGACCCCACCTCCAGCCTCTGAAAGAGTCTCTTTTAGAATCCATTTCTCATTTTCTAGTTCATAGACTCTCACCTTGTTGTCCCAACTTCCCGCGACCATCTGTTTTCCATCCGCGCTCAAGGCGACTGAATTGACCCCATTTCCAGCATCTGAAAGAGTCTGTTTTAGAATCCAATTTCCATTTTCTAGTTCATAGACTCTTGCCTTGTGGTCATCACTTCCCGCGACCATCTGTTTTCCATCCGCGCTCAAGGCGACTGAATTGACCCCATCTCCAGCTTCTGAAAGAGTCTGTTTTAAGTGTATTGCTTTAAATAGGTTTGTGATATTGAGCTGTTGTTTAGATATAGAGCTCCACCTCCATGCTGCGGAGAAATCTTTGGCAACTTGTCCGATCCTTTGCGCCGCGGCAACCGTATTCTCCCAAATGCCATGGATGTTCGCGTTGAGGTAATCCACCTGCGCTTGAGCAAGGGCTCTGGCTGGGGATGGAGTGAGTATTCTTTTGGTTGTTGCAATTTGCGGCCGAGATTTTTTCTTCTCTTCCTTCCATGAATCCACACTTTTATAGGTCTCTTTAAATGCCCAGAAGTTTTTCTTATCCTCTCTTTCGCTCTTTTTAAACGCAAGCAGAAAAACCTCGTTAAAAACTTCTTCCGAAAGATCATAAAGTAAATCAGATGTCAGTTCTCCTTTTGGAACACGGTTGATCCTCTTAACGTAACGTTGGATAAACCGCGCGAAACGGCGGTTGGACAGTTTGGAACTATTGGCGTTTTCATAGGAGAGGATTCTTTGATACTTTTCATAAACGTTTAGAATGAGAGAGTTCAAGTTGTTACTTATCCGTCGCGGAACACCTTTTTGGATAAGGGCTGGCGCAACGTTTTTCTGGAATAGATCGGCTAAGTAAGAATTTCCCTGATCGTAACTCATAAACACATAGCGGGACTGCTCGGCCGGAGACCATGTAAGCTCCGAGCGGCTTACTAAAACAATGTGCGCGTTTTGAGGAAGTGTAAGTTTTGTATCCCGCCCTTTCAGGTAGAGTTTCCGATCCTGCAAAATTTCGTTTAGTGCCACCGCCTCTTCTGGTTTTAGGTTGTGGGCATTTTCTAAGATATAGACGATCTCTTGATCCGGATGGGCTACCGCTTCTTGAATAAGTCTTCCCATCACTCCATGTCCAAATTCAGTTCCATCTCCTTCCTGGTTCGGAACTACCCCGCCTTCCAGCATGTGACGGTCTGTTTGGTTTGTGATGGGAATAATCTTTAAGATTACATTAGGATGATCGGCCTTGAACGTTTTAATTTCCGGGCGCAGATCTGTTTGGGCTCCCACCCGAATATGAACAGGCCTGCTTTTATCCAAAGATTGGTCTTTTAAAAGCCGGCTAAACCCAATCGGTTCCTGAGACGCCTGATTCCAAATGGAAGGAAACTTTTTTTCCAAGAGTTCTGCAACTATTTCTCGATCCTCTGGTTTGGAAAGACGATAAACAAGATGAGTTTTGACCGCCTGCCCCACCGCTTTTTCCCAGTTGGTTTCGCCATTTTGCAAAGCATACTGAATATCTTCCGCCATCCGTTTGAGCTCTCTGACAGAGAAAAGCGCTTTTTCCCCTTTGCCAAACTCTTCTTTGATATACCCTTTTACGATCCTCCAATAAAGTTCGCTTAAACTCTTGGAGAGCTGTTTTCTTAAATTTTGATCTTCAATCCCTTTTGCTTTGATAACTTCGTCTATCCGCCAATCGTGTCTCAAGAAAAGGATGAGATACCTTTGGATCTTTGCCTTTTCCAGTTTCTCTTTTGCCCCATCGCCGGAGACAAATTCTCCCACTTGAAGTGAAGGCACATACTCTTTAAAGATATCTGGAAAACTGCCGCGGGCGGCATATTTGTTTTCTGGGTTGGTGTCAACTACGATTAAAGTTCTAGGATGGATTTTGATCACCGGCACCTCTTCCCCTTCTGGCGCTGGCACCTCTGTTAAACGGATGATTTTATAGCCTTTGATGTCCGGCTTCGCCTCCGCAATCTGCTGGAGCCACCATGCGAGCTTTACATTGTCATTGATGTCGAGCAGAGTGTTCAGTTCGCTTAATGCTACTACTCCTCCATTTTCCAGTCTTTCTTTAAACGTGGTCTCACCGTTAAAACGGAAAAGATTATTCTTATCTTGCTCAAAACCGCCGATCCAGTCGGAAAGTTCAGTTCCTTCGCTGACAGGGTTGCTGATGAAATCGCTTCTCCTTAGAGCGGCATAACCTCCGGCAGTAAAGGTTTTACCCAACCCTGTGGGCCCTTCGATGCGCAAGATGCTTTGGCCAGACTGAACCACGGATTCCATGGCGGCCAACATGCGAACCGTTTCATAATCCAACACCAATCCGGTTTGCCTGTAGATTTCATCGTGCAAATTTTCTTGGGTAAGGTCTTTGAACTTCTTGGGGTCCAGCTCTATTTTGATGTTCGGACTAAGCGCCAAATATTTTTTCTTCCCTTCAACTTCAAGGCTCACAAAATTTAAATAATCCTCTTCCTTGATTGAATCAATCCCTTCGACGGCAGGCGGTGTGAAATCGGTTTGCGCAGGAGCTTTCTTCACGATCACGCGGTCATAAAAGGAGCTGTCTTCAATGTTTGCGCCAAAGCGTTTGGTCATCATGATTTGGAAGTTTTCTGGAAGCAAAACAGTTCCCAACTCGGTGTGAGTCAGCTCCCCTATTCTTAAAATCTCCTGCAGTTGAACCCTTACTTCCGCATCCATCGCCTCGATGTTTTTTAGAAGGAGGATATGTTTTTTTGGTTGCCGCCCTTCCAGTTTCGCTTGATCCAACTCTTTTTGCGCTTTCCTTACCGCTCTCACTAGCTCTCCCAAACCATAGACTAGACGGTCTTTGCCTTTTTTTGGAACTTTGTGTCCGATCAACTGCCTTTCTTCAGTAAAGGGATTGCCATAGAGAATAGAAAGTTCCGAGCCAGCTGCCTGCGCGATTTCTTGGATGGTTGCCGTTAACTTTTTGTCGCTGCCCGGCTCCTGGTTAAAGAGAACAGGATCATTGGTTGTAAACGCCCGCGCCACCATCTCTGCAAAGGGTCCGCTCTTTTTTCCAATCAAATCTTCGTAGTAGTGCTGTTCAGCAGCGCGGCGGGCAAGCTCTAAAGATTTTTTGCCATGACCTTGTTCCCTATACTTTTGGGTCCATTCAAGCACAAATTTTGAGAACCTCTCTTGAGTCCTCAAAGACGCAATATGGATTGCCGCCATAGGCTCGGAGGAGATCACATTCCTGTCATAGGATTCTTGCTCTTGGGTTAGTTTTTGGAAATCTGTGTAAGACAACCCAAGGGCAGCCAACACCTCTTTGTTTTTCTGCTTCACGCTCTCCGGAAGCAAAATGGAAGCGAGCGGCCAGCCAAATATAGTGGCAGCCGCGTTATAAACCACATGCAGTTCCATTGCAGGAAAAACAGATGCCCAGCCCAAATGCTGGATGAGTCCCGGAATAAAGAAGACGCTTCCCAATGCAAGTCCCACTAAACCTACTGCCAGCTTTTCTTTGGACTGCAGGTAGGGGTGAGATTTTGCAAACCAAATCACCTGAACAATGTTGACCGCCATCGCAGCGGGCAAAGACCATGGGCTATGCCAAACCATCAACACCGCTAAAACAGGAATTTGGAAAACGATTTCCCATCGCACCCCAATGGCTTTATAGATTTTTTGGAGCGCATTTTTTAATGCTGCTTGAACTTGAAATTGATTGGATGAAGCGAGTTTCTTAGCCGCTTCTTCTACCTTTTTTGCGGTTGGGTTCTCTTTAAAAACAATGAGAGCTTTTCCGCTGGAACTCATTCCAACTGTTTCCGGAATAATTTCTGAAAGCGGCCCCAACAAATTTTTTAGTTCTTCAATATTTGAATCAGAGGATAATTCGAAAGGACCCTCTTTTAATAAAAAGAGGGTTAATTTTTTAGGGTCTTCTTCGGTCTTTGCAAGGTTGTACGCAGGTCCAATTTTAAGATAGGCAAGAAAGTTGACAAGCGCGTGCGGCATGTTGGAGCGTCCATTCCAAAAAATGCCGGACTCGCGCCTTAATTTATTTTGAGCTTCGTTGGCAAACGACCGTATGGCATGGGACTTTGCCTGTGCTTGTTCGACTCGCGTTTCCCGAACAAACTGTATAACAAAGCAATGTCTAGATTGATTGGTTTGCGCCGCGCCCAAAAGAAATAGATCCTCTCCTTTGATCAGCGGACCGGCAAAAAGAATTTTATCTTTAACCGCCGCGATCACGCTGCTAATTTCTTGTTTAAGGTTCGAGTCCTGGCGGCTTAGCTGCTCTAAGTTCTGAATATATCTTTCATTCTGGGATTTTATTCTTTCGGCTTGGGCAATCGGAGGAATAACTGTGGAAAATAAAAAAGCAGCCGCTACAACTAAAGCGACGCTTTGTTTGAAAAATCGGATTCTCTTATTATCTTTAAAGTTCATCATAAATCGCTGCGGGTTACGCGTACCTAAAGTATGGGATGAAAACTTACAACTTTTCTTAAACTTTTTGTAACAAATTTGTAACAGAAATGTAACAGAATTTTACCCTTTCTTAATATTAATACTATTCTGCTAAATTTTTCTTAAACTTTTGTAACAAATTTTTTCCCGCTTTTTTGGAATTTTATACCGCTGCCAACAGCTGCCAACAAAAACTTGACAAAAGATGATATTTAATGTAAGCTACTGGTAAAATATGAAAAAAGATACTAAGAAGGAATTTTCTTTGCAAGCCATACCAGAAGTGATGGATATACAGACTTTAGCTCTATATTTAGGCATGGGTAAATCGAAAATTTATGCTTTAATCCGCATGAAAAAAATTCCTGCCAGCCGCATTGGCCGGCAATACAGATTTTCAAAATCAGTGGTTGATGAATGGTTAAAAGAAAAATTAATTACACGGCATGAAGAAAGTCAGATGTCATTTTCTTTAAATCCAATAGAAAAAAATCATCCGAATGAGCCGATTGTCTAAACCAGAAACTCCTTTCACAGGATCCGTTCAAAATCATCCCGCATTAAAAATTTTAAGACCGCCTAATCCTCCGGTGACTGTTCAACAATGGAGTGATTGGCAATGGCACTTAAAAAACCAGATCAACACAGTAGCGGAACTAGAAAAATGGCTTAGCCCAACAGTGGAGGAGAAAAGAGCTATTTATTTTTCTCAGGAGAAATTTCATTTTTCTTTTACTCCTTACTGGGCATCCTTAATGGACCCTTCTGACTTTTTGTGTCCCATCCGCAGGCAGGCGATCCCTTTAGATGAAGAATTTAGAACTTCTGTTTATGAACCCCGGGATTTTATCAGCGATGGAGTGAAGGTTGCCCAAGGACGGCTTACGCATCTTTACCCGGACAGGGCTATTCTCTCACTTCACTCCGCGTGTGTTCTCTATTGCAGGTTTTGTCCGCAAAGAAAGATTGTTCCGAGAGAAAGCAAAACTCATTTTTTTTCTTTCTCTAACTCTCAGGATCGCTCCATCCTAAATGAGAAAGAGTGGAGTGAAATTAGAGAATATCTTAACTCTCATCCTCAGATACAAGAGCTTATTTTAAGCGGGGGAGAGCCTTTTTTATTGAACGATGAAGTTCTGCATCAAATTTTTTTTAATATTAAAGCGATTCCTTCCATAAAAAATTTGCGCATTGAAACTAGAATACTTTCTGTTTTACCGCAAAGGATTACTTCAGAATGCATTCAGATGTTAAAAGAATTTCAGCCGCTTTATCTTATTTTGCATGTGAATCATCCTAGAGAAATTAGCCCGGAATTTCAAGACGCTTGCGCAAAGCTGGCGGATTCAGGCATCCCTTTAGCTTCCCAAACAGTTCTTTTAAAAGATTTAAATGATAAAGTTGCTACCCTTTCTTATCTTTTTTCTTTTCTTTTTAATTTACGCGTTCGGCCGTACCGTTTGGTTCAACTTCTCCCATTTCAGGGAACAGAGCATTTTCGCACCACGATTTCCGGAGGTTTAAAGATTATTGAGAATCTACGAGGGAGGATCACAGGTCTTTCTCTTCCTGAATATGTTGTGGATACTGCAGGCGGAAAAATCTCTTTGCGGTATGAATCCATTTTGTCTAGAAATAAAAAAAGAGTTCTTTTAAAAAATTGCGAAGGCAAAGTATTTGTTTATCCTGAAAAGATTTTTTCTTTTTCCTCTTGACCTTTCAGAGGAGGATGAACTATAATAAGCCAATCGTCGGGAAGTGCAATCTAAACCTAGCAGCTTCCGTCTCATTTTTTTTAAGGGAGTGTGGGTTAAATTAGGGAGGTAAGAGCACAATGGCTCAGAAAGTAGAAAAAACAGGCGTAAAGCGGGAAGAAGGTTATTTATACTATATTGATAAGCAGGGAGATGTTTCTCGGGCAAAGATGGCTCGCGGCGGTAAAAAAGGCGGGAAACCAGAGAAAGTAAAGAAAGTAGGGATAAAGAAGGAAAAAGGATATCTTTATTTCTTGGATAAACAAGGGGATGTTGCCAGAGCAAAGATGGCTCGGAAATAAACTTTTTAGTTTGTAGTTTTTATTAGAAAAAAGAGGCTTCCTCCCTTAAAATCTCAAATTTTCAGTTGGATTGTAAGGTTCGATACTCCAACTGAAATATTTGGGTTAGAATTTTAATTTAAGGGATGAAGCTTTTCTTTTAGAAAAGTGTTGTTTATTTTTTTGACAAAAATTTTAGGGAATCATATAATATAAGCCTACCTATTGCTATTTCGACTTAATACCCAAAAGTGTGAAAAAAGGTAAATTGTTTGTTATTTCTGCTCCATCCGGAGGCGGCAAGTCCACAATCACTCGGGAACTTATTAAAAAAGCGCCGGGTTTAAGTTTTTCCATTTCAGTCACAACTCGAAAGCCTAGGCCCGGAGAAAGAAATGGCAAAGATTATTTTTTTGTAACTGAAAAAGAGTTTGAGAAGATAAAAAAAGAAAAAGGCTTTTTGGAATTTGCCAATGTGCATGGCTATTGCTACGGCACTCCCAAAAAGTTTATAGAGGATCATTTAAAAAAGGGCAAAGACATTTTATTGGATATTGATATTCAAGGCGGGAAACAGATAAAAAAAATTTATCCTGAATCCATCTTGGTATTTATTGTGCCCCCATCTTTTAAAGTGCTTGAGGCGCGTTTGCGCGAAAGAGGCAAGGACGATGAGGCCTCCATACAAAAAAGGTTGAAAAGGGCTAAAGAGGAAATAAAGGAAGCATCTTTATACGATTATTTGATTGTGAATGATCAGTTGTCGTCCGCGGTAGAAAGAGCAAGAGAGATATTGATTGCAGAACATTCTGGTTAAAAGAGGGTGGTAAATATGGAAAAAGAAGAGAGTTCAAAAAGTTCTGAATCTGGAACAAAGAAAAAGAATTCGTTAAATTTGGAAAGTTTAAGCAAGCTTGTGGTGGATAGCCCTTTTAATCGCTATGATCTGGTTTTGCTCTCAAGGCGCTGGGCTTATGAATTAAAATCTAAAGATGGGGAAACCCGCTCATTGCAAGAATTGCTTCAAGTGGCGATAAGAGATATTGTCACAAGTTCTGTCAATCATAAAATGGTTCGGGAATTGCCTCCTTTTCGTGGATTTAAAAAGCAAAAAAATGCTCAGGAAGAATTGCTAAAGGCATTGCATCAAATTCCTTCAGAATCTTCTAAAAAGAATTAAATCTAAAACTTAACTTCCTTTTAGGACAGGTGAGATGAAAAAGAAAATCCTTAAATCCCAAAGACAAAACCTTAAAGGACGGGTTATCCTTTTGGGGCTTACAGGGAGTATTGCAATTTATAAATCTTGCGAGTTGCTGCGCCAATTAAAAGAAGAGGGCGCTGAGGTTTATTGTTTAATGAGTTTTGGAGCGCAAAAATTTATTAGCCCGCTCACCTTTAGCGCTTTAAGCGGGAACCCGGTAGCTCTGGAAGTATGGGATCCCAATCTTTGGAAGATGGCGCATTTAGAGCTGGCAGATAAAGCCGATCTTTATATTATTGCTCCAGCCAGCACAAACTGTTTGGCTAAATTGTCTTGCGGATTATGCGACGACATCATCACAGCAACCGCTTCTGCTACCAGAGCTCCCATCTTGCTGGCCCCTGCCATGCACGAAGGAATGTGGAAAAATCCAAGCACCCAAGTCAATGTAAAAAAGTTAAAAGCTTTTGGTTATACTTTTGTTGGCCCTGAATATGGAGAACTTTTAAGAGGGACAAAAGGGTGGGGACGTTTAGCAGAACCAAGCGAGATTGTTCAAGCAGCTCTTAAACTAATTTTAAAGTCTTGAAAAAAAGGTCACAATTTCATTTTTCTAAAGAGTCCTTATTTTTTTATTCCCCTTTTCAATTAAAAAAAATTTTTAAAAATAAAAAAGTTTTAATTACTTTAGGCCCCACCCGAGAATATTTAGATCCTGTCCGATATATTTCCAATAGTTCCAGCGGTAAAATGGGATTAGCTTTGGCTAAAGCCTTTAAAAATGTTGGAGCCATTCCTACCATAGTCTTTGGCCCTGGGGTTTGGGTTCCTCCAAATTTAAAATCAGTGGCTGTGGTTTCCGCGCTTAATATGCTGGCAGAAACTAAGAAACTATTTTCTGATTGCGATATTTTTATTTGCGCTGCTGCCATTGCAGATTATCGGCCTCTTAAAATTCTTAAAACAAAGATTGTTAGAGACAGCCATCCTTTACAAATAAAATTGATCCCAAATCCAGACATTCTAGCAACAGTCACAGCTCTTAAAGAACATCAGTTTTGCGTGGGTTTTGCTCTGGAAGATTTTCCATATTCAAAGCCTCCTGCTCTAAAGGTATTAAAAAGAGCAAGGATGAAGATGATTAAAAAAAGATGTGATTTAATGGTTTTAAACAGCGCCCGTTCCATGGAAGGAGAGGATATAGACGCTACCCTACTTTCTTCTAAAGCGCGATTTAAGTTTTTAGGATCCATCTCAAAAGAGCTTTGCGCTAAAAGAATCTGTCAAGCGATCGCTCAAAGCCTTGAGCTTTAGCCTGAATAATTCAGGGTTAGCCCAAATGATTCCGGCTAGTATCAGTTAAATGTGGGTTGATGTTGCGCTTCCTTTACCTTTAGAAAATCTTTTTACCTATAAAGTTCCTGAAAAATTTTGTAAAGAGATTGGCCTTGGCAAGATCGTTACTGTGCCACTGGGCAATCGTTTCTCAAGAGGAGTTGTGGTCAAAGAGGTTCAGGAGCTTCCTCCCAAACTAGAAAATTCAAACATAAAAGAGGTCCATGAGATTTTATCTTTAGATTCAGCCATATCTAAGATCTATTTAGATTTAACTTTTTGGATTAAGGAACAATATGCTTGCAGCTGGGGAGAAGCTCTCACTCTGATTCCATCTTTCAATATTGAGAAGAGAGGTTTGAGTCGAAAAAAAAGTACAACGCTTGCAGAGACACTTGTAGAAGATGTTTTGGGAAAAGAGCCGCGCCTATCTTTAACAGAGGAACAGAATTCCGCTTTAGAACCTATCCAGCAGGCAATCATGAATGGAATTCATGAAAATTTTTTACTTTTTGGAGTTACAGCTTCTGGGAAAACAGAAATTTATTTGCGCGCGATCTCAAAGGCTTTAGCTCAAGGAAAATCCGCAATATTTTTGGTTCCGGAAATTTCGCTTTGTTCAGCTTTTTGGGACATTTTAAGAAAGAGGTTTGGCGAACAGGTAGGGTTGTGGCATTCCCAGATGTCTTTCAATGAAAGAAATAGAATTTTAAAAGAGATTAAAGAAAAAAAAATTAATATTTTGCTTGGAGCCCGTTCCGCTTTATTTGTGCCCATGGAACGTTTGGGGCTTATCATTTTAGATGAGGAACATGATTTTTCTTACAAACAAGAGGAAAAGCCCAGGTACCACGCAAGAGAAGCTGCTTTAAAACTTGGGGAACTCATTCAAGGAGTTGTTATTTTAGGCAGCGCAACACCCTCTTTAGAAAGTTTTTATAGAGCTTTGAAAAAAGAGTTTCATCTTTTAGAGCTGACTAAAAGGGTTCCATCCAGTAGAGTGCCTCAACTTTATTTGGCAGATAGAAGAACGCATTCTAAAAACCTTGCAATTTTTTCGCCAGAACTTCTGCAAGCTATTTCCAAAGCGATCTTGCGCAGAGAACAGGTGATTTTAGCTTTAAATAGAAGAGGTTTTTCTACTTTTTTGCTTTGTGTTCTTTGCGGCTTTGTTTGGAAGTGTTCCAATTGTAATCTGGCTTTTGTGTTTCATCGGGAGGAGGGCGAGGAAGAAGGACGATTAAGATGCCATTATTGTTTTGAAGAAAAGCCCATGCCCAAAGTTTGTTTTAATTGCACAGGAGAATCTCTTTTTTTAGGAGGGTTTGGGACTCAGAAAATAGTTCAGGAATTAAAAAAGAATTTTTCTTTTGCCAGAATTTTGCGGTTGGATCGAGATACGGCCAGAAAAAAGAAAGTTTCTTTGGAAACCTATAAAACTTTTAAGGAAGAATCAGCGGATATTTTAGTGGGCACTCAAATGGTGGTTCAGGGTTTTGATTTTCCTGGGGTGCGCTTGGTTGGAATTGTGGATGCGGATACCGCTTTACACCATCCTGATTTTCGCGCGAGTGAACGAACTTTTCAGTGGATCATCCAAGCCTCGGGCAGAGCTGGACGTAACCCAGAGGGAGGAGAGGTCATTGTTCAAACTGCTTTGCCGGATCATTACACGTTACAAACAGCGATTTCTCAAAACTACAGAGCTTTTTATGAAAAAGAGATAGAATTTAGAAAATCTCTTTTTTATCCTCCATTTTCAAAGTTGGTTCTTTTTAGGATTCAAAGTTCTAAAAAAAAGGATTTAGTGATTGCTGAAGCTGAGAGGTTAAAGGAACTTTTAGTTCCATTTAAAGGAGAGGAGTTCCAAATTTTAGGTCCAGGCCCCTCTTCCAGAGAGATCTTGCGTAAACAAAACCGTTGGCAGATTTTAGTGAAGTGTGGGAATAAGGAATCTTTACAGAAGGTTATAAAAGCCGGGCAATCTTTTCAGACAAAATCTGGAATAAAAATAGTGATTGACGTTGACCCTTATGATGTTTTGTAAATTTTCCTCCAGTAACCTAATGAATGATCTTTCAAAAAACAGTTTTCTTGGTTTTTCAGTGAAATGAGGCAGCATGTCGGTGCGAAAACTCTTTCTTGATCTCACGATTAATAAAGATTTTTATCAGAGATTGATAGGAAATATCTTTCTTATGAGCTAATATTTTTAATCTATCAATTAAGGAAACAGGTAATCTAAGTGGAATAGCTCTTGAAGTTAATTTTAGATTTGGAAATTTACCGCGCGCTACTGTAGATTTATCAATATAGTCAAGAGAATTAGTTTTCGACCAAAACTTAAATTCTTCCGCCTCATCTTTAAATTTAACTGGACTTTTTAGCTTCTTGTTCATAAAACCTCCTTTCTTTTCTATTCATATCTCGAGCTGAAATAACCCTAATCATTTCTTGTCTTATTGTAAATACTACAAAGAGAGATCGTCCCACATTGCTCTGACCATAAGCGAGTTGCCTCTCCTCCCGATAGAGTATCTTACTTTTGTCCACCTCTGCTAGGATCAACGGCTCATTGAGAAATACTTCCTCACATTCTGAAAATCTTACTTTATGTTTTTTCCAGTTTTTTTCTATATTATGATTATCCCATTCAAACTGATATGAAGAAAAATTCTTTTCCATAAGTGTATAATTAAATTATACAGTTTCTTTAAGCCTAAAATCAAACCTTGCTGATTTTTATAAAAAAATTACACCATTTTTTATGAAAAAATGTTGCAGTTTGGTTACAAAAAGTTCTGGAAAAGTTTTATGTAAGAGAGGAAGGAATAATTGGAATTACAATACCGCCTTTAGAATCATCTAAAATAAAATCAAGCGCTTCTACGACTCCAAATAGTTTGCCTGCTACTAAAAGATGCGCCCATGTTGGGGAGCATCCTCTGATTTGAACTTTTTTATTTTTATAGGCTGCCACATCCCAATTTTTTAGCTTTTCTTGCACAACTTGCAGAGAGGCTTTTGGAGGGAAAAGATCATTTAAATCAATAATTATTTTTTCTTTTATTTCCATACTATTTTAGTGTTAAGTCAATTCATTTAATTAGGTAACTTTATTTTTAGGGCGCTACTATTAGATGGCTTAAGTCCGGTGGTTTTGGCTAAACGCTAAAGGATTCGCCGCAGGAGCAAGAGACTGTGGCATTAGGATTTTTTACTTTAAAGCCGGACTTGGCTAAACTTTGTTCATAATCTAGTTCTGAACCAGCAATATAAAGCAGGGTGCGCGGGTCCACGACAACTTTCACCCCATGTTCTTCAAAGGTTTTATCAGTTGGAGCAATCGCGTCTGCAAAGCCAAACTGATAACTTAAACCAGAACAGCCTCCTCCCACAACCTGAATTCTTAAAGCCGCGCTCTCTTTGCCGGATTTTGCAGCGATCTGTTTTACTTTATTAGCGGCATTTTCACTAATTGCAAGAAGCATGAGATTGTTTAATTTAGATCTCTACAGAATGGCCGCATCCGCAGGATTTTTTTACGTTTGGATTTTGGATGGAAAAACCTTCTCCGCCAAAGTCCTCTTTATAGTCAATAACGCTTCCTTTTAATGCTAAAGCGCTTTGCGGATCTAGCAGGACATTGAGTCCCTCAAAAGAAAGTTCCTGATCCCCTTCTTTTTTTGTGTCAAAAGTGAACCCATATTGATATCCGGAACATCCGCCTGCTTCTAAAAATATGCGGAAACTTTTTCCTTCATTTTGCGGGTCTTGAGACGCGATCTCTTTTACTTTGGAAACTGTGTTTGGAGTAAGCGTAATAATCGTTTCTTTTTGATCTTCTTGTTGTAAGTTCATTTATTTTTTCCCCCTTTGCTACTATTTCTTGAAAGCAGTTCTTTTTCTTCATGGATCTGGCTTTGCTGTTTGACCTCTTCTAATAATTGTTCTTTTCCTGATTTTTTATAATAGTCAGCGATCGCAGCTCTAAAAGCATCCTCTGCCAGCACAGAACAATGCATCTTAATGGCAGGCAGTCCTCCTAAGGCTTTGGCAACATCTTCATTTTTAAGGAGCAAAGCTTCTTTCACAGGTTTACCTTTAATTAATTCTGTGGCGATAGAGCTGGTGGCAATGGCTGTGGTGCAGCCGAATGTTTTAAATGTGGCCTGGGAAATAACCTCCTGACCATTCAGTGATTCTATTTTAATATAAAAACGGACAATATCTCCGCAGGAAGGATGACCTACCGTACCCACTCCATCCGCATTAGGAATTTCACCCACATTCCTAGGATTAATAAAGTGATCCACAATTTTTGGATTATAGGGGTTCATTAATTTTGTTTGGAATTATTTTTATTCGACAATTCTTAAAATAAGTATACCTATAGTTGACTTTTTTGTCAAGTATTCGAATTGCGCAGATAATTTTTTTGTAAAAGAAGGATTTTATTTGCTATAATTTGTCTCCATTTGTAATTATAATAATTTTTCATTTTAGGAAAAAGAGTTTAAAATAAAAGAGTAAGGAGGAATTGAGCAAATGAGCAAGCCTAAATTTGAGCGTACGAAGCCGCATGTGAACGTAGGGACCATAGGGCATGTGGATC
>MGUU01000007.1 GCA_001800135.1 Elusimicrobia bacterium RIFCSPLOWO2_02_FULL_39_32
GGAGAACGGTTTATTAATCCCGTCTTCTTCTCCTGAGGTTCAAACAACTCAGCCGTTAAAAGGAGGAGAGGGTTCAACTAAAGGCGATGTTGTGTTGAGCGCTTCAGATAAGCAGAGATTAACAGAGGAGCTTAAACAAATGGCGGCAGAAGTAGAAGCGCTACTTGCAAAGCCAGTAATCACAGCAGAAGATCTAGAGAGAGCAAAAGTGCTGGCTGAATTATCAGATGCGAGAGTACAGAGCATAGCAGGATTAGAATCTTTACAAGTTGGAGATGCGGGAGAGAAATCTGGTTCTCAAACAGGAGATGCGGATGGAGAGCAATCCGGTTCTCAAACAGAATATGTAGTCATGGTTGGAGAGTGGAGTGTGGTTGGAAAGCTAGGAACAGGCCTGGGTGAGTTTACTTATCCTCAAGGCATTGCATTTGATCCTAAAGGGAATCTGTGGGTTGCTGATACTTATAATCACAGATTACAGATGAAGGATAAAGATACAGGAGTCTGGAGTATGGTGGGGAGGAAAGGAGGAAAGAAGGGTGAGTTTAAGAATCCTCGCAACATAGCATTTGATTCTGAAGGGAATCTGTGGGTCGCTGATACCAATAACCACAGATTACAGATGAAGGATAAAAACACAGGAGAGTGGATTGCAGTGGGAATGGAAGGAATAGAACAGGGTGAGTTTGATAGTCCTCATGGCATTGCATTTGATCCTAAAGGGAATCTGTGGGTTGCAGATGGGAATAATCACAGATTACAGATGAGGGATAAAAATACAGGAGTCTGGAGTGTGGTGGGACAGAAAGGGATAGAGCTGGGTGAGTTTAAGTCTCCTGACAACATAGCATTTGATCCAGAAGGAAATCTTTGGGTTGCTGATACTTATAATCACAGAATACAGAGAAGAGATAAAAATACAGGGAATTGGATTGCAGTAGGAAAGTATGGAACAGTGCCGGGTGAATTTATTAGTCCTCGCAGCGTAACATTTGATCTTGATGGGAATCTTTGGGTTTGTGACAATGGTAATCACAGATTACAGATGAGGGATAAAGAGACAGGAGAGTGGAGTGTGATGGGGAAGAAAGGAACAAAGATGGGTGAGTTTAAGTATCCTCGCAACATAGCATTTGATTCTGAATGGAATCTGTGGGTTGATGACAGCGAAAATCAGAGGTTACAAGTTTGCATGTGGGTTGATGACAGCGAAAATCAGAGGTTACAAGTTTGCAAGAACCTAAAAGAAGATAGTCATGTTGAACCTATAAAAGATTTTAAGGAATATAAACGTATAAGGGAACACCATTCTCAGTGGGATATTGGATATGATGAAAAGGGAATAAAGAGAATAAAAGAATTTGAAGCAAGAACTGGAATGTATTATGACCCTTACACTGGTGAAACTACGACTGATGGTGTTGCTCGTACTACATGGCAGGGTGATGATATCTCTTTATCTGGAATCGTGTTTACACGCAACTTGTCAGGGAGTATAACATTGGGAAGTGTGGTTGCTGCATTGATGATCTCTCCATATCTTTTGATTCTAACCCCGATATTCTATGGAATATTTTATGGAGCGAGCTGGTGGATCAAACAATTTGTGAGGATGAGTTCTTCTGGACGATCACCTCCTTCTGATAGAGGGCAGGAAGTTCTTCTCAACCGAATCCAACAGATATTCCCCAAGTACCACTTTATTTCTGCTGATCTTCCCTCGCTCTCACCTGCCCGCGCAGAAGGTAAAACAATCATAGTTGACCTTAAACAGATTTCATATCTTCTTGCTGACAAATCATTCAAAGAGCAAAAGTTCATGGTTCGCTCGATCATCGAGCATCACGAAGCGCTGCATCTAGCTGGTTTGCCTCACTTCATTATCTATCCTTATCAAATGATTCTAACTTCGATTTATCATTCTCTACCCGCATTGAAAATTCCATTATTTATTTGGGGAGTAGATGGGATGGGTTCTGGCAGCGGTTCAAGTTCAGGCAGTGGAACAAATCGTCCAGACCCATCATATCCATCTTCAGGAAGCGAATCATCGGCATTAGAAGGAGCTGATCAATCTTTAGGGAGTCAATCACAAACCTCAGCAGGAGATGATCGCCTCTCTTCTGCACCTGAACTCAAAGGAGAGGGTTCAAGCAAAGGCGATGTTGTGTTGAGCGCTTCAGATAAGCAGAGATTAACAGAGGAGCTTGAACAAATGCAGGCGGAAGTAGAAGCGCTACTTGCAAAGCCAGAGATCACAGCAGAAGATCTAGCGAGAGCAAAAGTGCTGGCTGAATTATCAGATGCGAGAGTACAGAGCATAGCAGGATTAGCAGGAATAGAGCCTTTACAAGTTGGAGATGCGGGAGAGGAATCTGGTTCTCAAACAGGAGATGCAGACATGGTTGGAGAGTGGAGTGTGATAGGAAAGAAAGGAAGAGAGGAGCCGGGTGAGTTTAATCGTCCTACCAGCATAGCATTTGATTCTGAAGGGAATCTGTGGGTTGCGGACACGGGGGATTATCACGGATTACAGAGGATGGATAAAGATACAGCAGCGTGGAGTGGGGTAGGGGAGCAAGGAACAGAGGAGCCGGGTAAGTTACATGTTCCTCATGGCATAGCATTTGATTCTGAAGGGAATCTCTGGGTGGCGGACGCATATGATCACAGATTACAGATGATGGATAAAGATACAGGAGAGTGGAGTGTTGTGGGGAAGCAAGGAACAGGTCTGGGTGAGTTTAAGTATCCTCGCAACATAGCATTTGATTCTAAAGGGAATCTGTGGGTCGCTGATACCAATAACCACAGATTACAGATGAAGGATAAAAACACAGGAGAGTGGATTGCAGTGGGAATGGAAGGAATAGAACCGGGTGAGTTTGATAGTCCTCATGGCATTGCATTTGATTCTAAAGGGAATCTGTGGGTCGCAGATGGGAAGAATAACAGATTACAGATGATGGATATAGATACAGGAGAGTGGAGTGTTGTGGGGAAGCAAGGAACAGGTCTGGGTGAGTTTAAGAATCCTGAGGGCATAGCGTTTGATTCTGAATGGAATCTCTGGGTGGCGGACGCATATAATCACAGATTACAGAGGATGGATAAAGATACAAGAGCGTGGAGTGTGATAGGAGAGGAAGGAACAGAGCCGGGTGCGTTTAATCAGCCTTATGGCATTGCGTTTGATTCTGAAGGGAATCTGTGGGTGGCGGAGTTTGGTAATCACAGATTACAAGTACATAGGAATCCAGGTCAATTAGTTCAATCCCCATCTGACCCGTCCCAAACCCATCCTATCTCTTTATCTGGAATCGTGTTTACACGCAACTTGTCAGGGAGTATAACATTGGGAAGTGTGGTTGCTGCATTGATGATCTCTCCATATCTTTTGATTCTAACCCCGATATTCTATGGAATATTTTATGGAGCTACTTGGTGGAGCAAGGAGTTTAGAAGGATGAATTCCGCTGGACTATCTCCGCCCAGCTATATAGAGCAGAAAGTTCTTCTCCAGAGAAAATCACTACCTAGCGCAAGTGAGTATGGAGTTCTTAAATCCCAATCCATCTCTATTCAGCAGGAAACCCTTCTCCAGCAAGAATTTTCATTTAGCGTTTTGGAACAAAACGCATTGCTAAGTCGTATTCAACAGCTTTTCCCTAAATTTACATTTATCTCTGCTGATCTTCCGTTACTTTCTCCTGCGGCTGCGCAAGACAAAACAATCATAGTTGACCTTAAACAGATTTCATATCTAATTGCTGGCAAGTCTCTCAAAGAACAAGATTTCATGCTTCGTTCTATCATTCAACACCATGAAGCGTTGCATCTAGCTGGTTTACCGCACCTTGTTATCTACCTATATCAAATGCTGATGACCACTCTTCATTTAGGGAACTTCCTTCATTTAATTATCTACCCATACAAAATGCTGATCACCGCTCTCCACAATTCAGCTAAATCTTTTAGTTCTATCGCTTATTTTGTTTATGAAGCTGTTTTGATTTTGCCGGGTATTTCTAAAATTTTGAAGGTTTTTGCAGAACATGAGAAAGCTGAATGGACTGACTTAATCAAAGATGATCAAAAAGAAGCTATCAATTCTTTGGAATCATCCCAAGCAGATCAAGTTCGTTTACGTTCTTCTTGGCTCTCTCTTCCTGCTCTGCCTCTTAGTTCCACTCTTGTGAGCATGAATCTATCTTCGTTAAATAATGGAATGGTTTTAGCTTCTGTTCATCCGGGTCTTTTAGCTAGCGCAAGCGGGATTGGCTCTGGCTCCATTGGATCTCAACTTTCTGGAGACTTTCTCTCTTTAAGATTTGGATTAGCTTCTTCTTTATCTTACTTTATAAATGGAGAAGTTATTTCCGCATCACAACTTGGACAGATAGCATTCCATCCAATGGAAGCTGTGGAAACAGCAAGAGGTTTTATAAGTAATTCTATTTTTTCTATTCAGAATGGCGCTCCTGTGATTACGGAGAATGAAGGAGAAGTGGAAACAGTGATCCATAAAATTGAGGAAATACTTGAGCAGGATCGTCAAGATGAAGCTGAGATTTACCCTGCGATTGTAGAGAAGTCAAGCAAGCAGAATATAAGGCTTTTGATGAATACAGGGAACTTGGCAGAAGAGTCTGTTGAATTAAGAAAGCTGATTGAAGGAATAGAAAAAGAGTCTGAACATATCAAGGATTTAGCTGGTAAAGGGGAATCAGAGAAGAACGGTTCTGAAGAAGGAACAAACAGGCAGCTTCAAATTTTAATTGTGACAGATCCAAATATCATGGGAGAAGAAGAAGCAAAAGAGGTTCTGAGAAAGAATGAGATCTCTTCCTCTCAGATTGATAGTTATATTAAGTTCATTCATCAGCCTATGGGGGAACAGGGGTACAGTTTCCAGAAAGTGATTACAGATAATGAATGGATCATGGAAGGAGACTATTCTTTGTGGGTCTTAAACAACCATCGCTGGGCAGATTTGGTAGGTGAACTATTAAACAGTTTCTTGATCAAAAACAGAATTGAACTGCTTGAACTTGACCTTAAAATTACCTTTGCCACAGAAACCTCGCAGTAAATCTGTTTTTAGTTAAAGATTGTTTTAGAGTGAGTGGTGTTTAGCAGAAACTTGAGAGTACCCGTGTTTAGAATTTACAGAAGAAAAAATCTAGGCATCTGCTGGATAGCCTGCCTGCAATCTGCTCTTGAATATACTATATTTTCATCCTTCAGGATGTGCGCAGCTCATGACAACTAATGCATAATCTAGGGTTTAATATATCGCACAAAAAATTATGATAGAATTCTTCCATAATTTCTTGTACTCCGGTAATTTAATGTCTTTATAAAATGAATGCAATTAATAATGATTCTTGATTAGGATATTGATCCAATGGCTAAAAAACAATTGAGCAAATCTAAAAATACTAATTACGGGTTACTGTTAAACAGAATCGGCGAGATTATTGTTGGAGCCCGTCGTCATGTTGTGCGAACAATTGATACGGCTCAGGTATTTGCATATTGGCAAATTGGTATGGCCATTGTAAGGCATGAGCAACAGGGTAAGGTTCGTGCTGCCTATGGTCAGCAAACTCTTATTCGGCTTTCACAAGATCTTATAAACCGGTTTGGAAGAGGTTTTTCTATAGATAATTTGCAAAATATGAGAAAGATTTATATATCATTCCCAAAGTTGTTCAAGATTTACGAGACGGTGTCGCGTAAATTAAGACACGGGAAGGAATTTAAGAAATACGAGACACTGTCTCGTATTTTGTCGTGGTCGCATTATTGCGAGCTCCAAAAAGAAGAAAATAAATTTGCTCGATCTTTTTATGAAAGAGAAACAATTGAAAACAACTGGTCGGTACGGGAATTGAAACGCCAAATGAATTCTATGTTATTTGAGCGATTAGCGTTAAGTCTCAACAAGAAAAAAGTCTTAAGTTTGGCTAAAAAGGGGCAAGTAATCGTAACTCCGGAAGATTCAATTAAAGATCCTTATGTCCTTGAATTCTTAGGCTTAAAGGAAAATTCAATTTATACTGAAACCCAGCTTGAACAGGCATTGATTGATAAACTTCAAATATTTTTGCTTGAACTTGGCAAAGGATTTACCTTTGTGGCACGTCAAAAACGTATCACCATTGCCAATCGGCATTATCATATTGATCTTGTTTTTTATAATCGGTTTCTAAAATGTTTCGTTCTGGTCGATTTAAAATCGGGAGAACTTGATCATGCAGATTTCGGACAGATGAATTTTTATCTCAACTATTTCAAGAATAATGAAAAAGGAATAGATGAAAATGATCCCATCGGTCTTATATTGTGTGCAAAAAAAGACGAGGTATTTGCCAAATATGTGTTGGGTGGTGTAAACAATAAAATTTTTGCTTCAAAATACAGACTTACTCTTCCTTCAGAAAAAACTTTGCATAGTCAATTAATGTTGAAGCACAAGATTTAACATTTCCATTTTAAAGTTATAAATTACCTCTGTTGGGTGTACAACTGAAGAAAACCCCGCTGCGGCAGTGACTCGTCCTAAATTTGCTGCGGAATTACGGGCGGGGTTGGCAGGTTAGAGAAAAAATTCACATCCCTTGGCTAAACGGTTACAATCCTCACCCCAACCCTCTACTAAAGCACGAGAGTGCGACTTCGTCGCCTCCTGTCCTTTTCAAGGAGAGGGAAACATGATATACCACTTCAAGGAGATGGGGACAATCCTTTAAGGAGAGGGAAATCTGCAGGTTACTTTTTACTGGACAAGTGTGACTGCGCTTAGTAAAAAATCAAAGCGCAAAAATGGGGATGGAAAGCCTTTTCTGGGGTCTAGTAGAAGAAGTAACGTATTGATCCATCTTCCTTAACTCTGCAGGGCCCAAATAGGTTTCGCCGCATTGAGTACAGATCTCGGCAGGAACGCCACTAAATAAATATATTTTGTCACCCCATTTATGGATATGATCAATTTTTTTCTTCTTAATCTTACCTCTACAATAATAACAATTCATTTATTTTCTCCTTTTTCTGTAATCTATCCAAAGTTCCTCATCTGGCCTATAAACGGTAATGACTATTAACACAGCTCCGGTTGCGCCTAGAACAGCATGAATTGGTTTTTCTTTTTTTGTGAAATAAGCTGTTACTATGAATCCCTCGCCATTTAGATGCTTTACAACCACGCATAATGTTGCCTGCCCCAAATGTTTATAGTAGAGATAAATATGCTCATCAGAGCGGCTTTTTCTAATACTATCTGGATCAATTAATGTAAGCTCTACCTCAAGTAGTTTGCCACTAAGTTGAGGATGTTTGAAAGTCGTAATTTCCTGCCAATATTGTTGTGTTGTTTTTATTTGCTTTCCTAGCGGGGTACTTACCTTAAAACAAGATTTTCATTTTCTGTGTAATTATACAAAAAATATTTTGTAGTAAATTCACTTTTAGAGCGAGTGGTGTTTAGCAGGAATTTGAGATGTCCCGTGTTTAGAATTTACAGAAGAAAAAATCTAGGCAGCTTTTTCTAAACGAAGAGCTTCGTTCATACTAACATGATGATCCCGAATAGACATACAGACACGTAAGAGATGTAATTCAAACATCATATCATCCGCCGGGAATTCCTGCCGAATAATTTTCATAAGTTCATCCAACTTATTTTGTGGTATGTTCGCCTCTTCTGCAACCTTTTCATAATAGAAGTAACGCATTTGAAACCTCCTTAAATTTCTGGGGGAGCAACAATTTCAATAGTCGGAAATCCTTTTGAAATATTTAATTGATTGATCATTGCCCGACGCCTGCGATTCACTAAATGCTTAAAATTCCAAGAAAGCAATATGTCTTGACGTGAAAGAACAGCTGCTGCAACATGCAATGAATCATTGAACATAGTAGGAGTAAAGACTTCAGCATCTATATACTGATGCGCTAAATCTTTCATTTCTTTTGTTACTGAAAATCTTTCGAGGCTTTTTATTGCCACAGAAATCTTGCAGTAAATCTGTTTTTAGTTGAAGATTAAACTCTAGAATGGGAAGACTTTTTTAGATGAATTTTTAATTTTTTCAGTTTTTATTGTATTCCGGGAAGTGAAGATAGCCAGCGGTGGGCTGAGATCAGCAATATTTGATTTGGGCCGTTTTTAATGGTGCGGTAGATATTGTCTTTTTCTATGAGTTGTATGGCTGGCACCTGTAGCTTATTTTGAAAATAGATTAAAGACTTAGAAACATTTTCGTCACTCTGTTTTGTTTCAATTAATACAATGGGAGAATTCCTTTCTGTCAGGATAAAATCTACCTCCTGTTTCTCCTTATTCTTAAGGTAGTGCAGATTAAACTTTCCTAAACCAGCATGGTTCCAGAGAAGGACAGTTTTGTAGAGTTCCAGCGCAACCATATTTTCAAAGCGGATCGCTAAATCTTCTATTTCTGTATAGTTATACAGATAAATCTTTTTTTCTTTTAAGATTGATCTTGAAATTTTTTTTGTCCAAGTTCCAACGGTAAAAACAATATAAAACATATCTAAAATTCGTAGCCAGTTTTTTACAGTATCGAAAGAGAGCTGAAGGTCGTTAGAAACATTATGGATGGAAAAAGGGCTACCAACCTTTGAAGATAGCAGTGAGACCATGAGCTCCAAAGTATCAACCTGTTTAATGCTAAAAAAACTGCGAATATCTTCACGGATAATTTGTTTAATATAGGTATCAGACCATCTTATTAAAAAGTCTTCTTGGCATTTTGCAAAGGGTTCTGGAAACGGGCCAAAACGCAGGAGACGATTACAAAGACTTCTTGTTTCTTTGGGTTTATTCAGGTCAAAATTTTGAAGTGGGGAGCTTAAAAATTCTTTTAAAGATCTTCTTTGGGATGAAAGTTCTGAAAGGGAAAATGGGAAAAGGTTCATTTGAAAATATCTGCCGCTAAGAGCATCCCCTCCTTTTTGTCCAATATCTAAACGGCCGCTGCCTGTGACTAAAAAATGATATTGATTAGAGAATTCATCGAAAACACCTTTTAGATACTCTTTCCAGCGCCTATATTTATGAATCTCATCTAAAATAACGAGAGGTGGAGAAGAATCTTTTCGATCCAATTCTTGAAAAAAAGTAGGATTTTTAGAGAATCTTTTTTTATCGGAAAGGATATCCCAGTTAAAATAAAGTTTATTTGTGAAGGTGGAAGCAATCGTCTTTGCAAAGGTAGTTTTTCCAGATTGTCTTGGGCCAGATAGAAAAACCATTTTTCCATCTTTAGAGAGCTTTTGCCACAAGGTTTGATATAAAGAGCGATTAATCACATGACTATTTTAGCAGCCAACTGGGAAAAAGTCAAGACTAATTCACGGCTGGGCTTGAAAAAGTCAAGGGTTAAAATTAGCTAAAATCTGGCGGGAAAAAATATCTACTGGAAGTATCCAAGGATGTGTGGTATGATATATTATCATACCACGAGGAGGTAAGTTTATGCGAATGGAGAAGATTGCTATTACCATGGATGGGTCACTTGTTAGAATACTTGACAATCTGGTTAAACTTCATGTATTTCCAAACCGTAGTAAGGCTATACAACAATCCGTGAAAGAAAAAGTTGAACGGCTAGATCATACCGGTCTCGCGCGGGAATGCGCTAAACTGGATTCTAACTTTGAACGAAAAATGTCGGAGGAAGGATTTGTGGGAGACTTATCTCAATGGCCGCAATACTAAGGGGTGACATTGTCTGGGCAGATTTGAATCCAACCAAAGGTCATGAACAAGCTGGGTTACGTCCAGTATTGATTCTTAGTCACGACGTTTTTAACGAACGATCGGGAACTGTAATTGCTGTAGCATTGACCAGTCAACCTCAACGCGCAGGCTTTCCTCTTACTCTCGAAATTGAGAACACAAAACTGGAAAAGCGCTCTTGGATAAAAATCAGCCAAATAAGAACCCTTTCTACAGAGCGTCTTAAACGAAAATTAGGGAAGCTCTCTCCTGAAGAACTCTCCAAGGTTATTGAAGGACTTCTGGAAATCATAGGCTCTTAAGGGTCGAGTTGCATACCAGCCATTTAATGGATTTTTCGCTTAGTGAAGCGAAGCATTTCAGACTTATTGGAAAAACATATATGACGGTTTATTTTACAGATTTTGGAGAAATACGAACGGTTTTACCATTTATCCATACTGCAAGCGGTCGTCCTGATTTCTTATGACGCTCTACAACTTCCCTTACCGCTTTTTTTAAAGCGGCTTCCGCCTTATCTTGTAGGGACATTCTTTTTTTCATTTATTACCTCGCACTTTTTTGAATCATTGTGAATATAATATCGTTAATCACTTCTTTATGACTATTTTTTCTTTTTGCAATCAATATAGGTTTTGCTTTTGAATTATCAAATAATATCCAAGAATCAAGTAAAGGCTCGTAGAGAGTGAAAAAATTATTGATACCCCGAGTAAATCTTCTGCGCACATCATCCATAGGAACATGATGTCCACCCTCTAGGACTCTATCTTTAATACGGGCAATCGCTAATTCTGGGCTTGGAATCCAAAGAAAAAAAAGATGAAGCTCATAACCTTTTGATTTTAATTCTCTAAGCAGACTCACATAAGATTTACCAGATAATGTTGTTTCAAAAGAAAAATCAACTTCGCGTCTGGAGTATTCATGAATTTGTTGAAGCACAAGCTTTCCAGCTTTTATAGCGGCAGCGCGAGGCTCAAATGGCGCTAATCCCTGAGCGATAAGATCGGCATTCACAAAATTTGGACAATTCACATAGTTGGGTAAGAATAACTTGGCAAAAGTCGTTTTTCCTGAGCCATTAGGTCCAGCAATGATGTAAACTGATTTATTTTTCATAACTGACCTCATGTGACCAACAAACCCTATCAGCACAATTTCATTGGGTTCGATTGAGAGTTAAAACTGGCGGGGACGACGGGATTTGAACCCGCGATCTCTAGCTTGACAGGCTAGCGTGTTAGACCAGGCTACACCACATCCCCTTATTTCGCGAGGGTTTCATCATATCAAAAAGCGCTTTGTTTTGACAAGCGATTCAGCTGATATTAGAATGTATAACTATGAGTCAAATTTTTCAACACGAGATTAAAAAAGTACGAATAGAAGAGCTTTCTCAGGGAGGGGATGGCATTGCCCGAGCGGAAAATTTTGTAATTTTTGTTCCTTATTCTGCTCCGGGAGATGAGTTAGGGGTAAAGATAGTTGAGAAACATAAAAATTTTGCTAAAGCAGAGATTGTAAAAATTTTAAATCCTTCAAAATTTCGTACCAGCGCCCCCTGCCCCTATTATTTTACCGCTGGAGCTAAAGAATGGTGTGGAGGCTGCAACTTACAGCACTTGTCTTACTTATATCAGACTGAAATTAAAACAAAGGTTTTTAGAAATACTTTACAAAAGCTTGGGCATTTTTCTGAGCAGTTTATTTTGCCCGCCTTAACTGTTCAAGATGAAGGGCAGTGGAAATATCGTAACAAAATCCAAATCCCATTTGGTGTTGATCCGCAATCCAAAATTATTTCCGGATTTTTTAAACCCAAATCTCATCAGATCATTCCAATCCAAGCTTGTCTTATTCATTCAGAGAAAATGATGGAAATTGTTAGGTTTGTGAACGACCAAATGAACTCCTGGAAAATTAAAAGTTACTCACAAGAAAATCATAAAGGCTGGTTAAGACATCTGTATATACGAGAAGAATCCTGGAGCAATAAAATGTTGCTTACTTTTGTCACCCTAGACCCTAGTTTCCCTAGAAAAGAAGAGTGGATTAAAATTTTGAATAAAGAATTTCCTCAAATTTTAGGCATCTGCCAAAATATCAATCCAGAGAAAACAAATGTGATTTTAGGAAGAAGTTGGAAATTTCTTTGGGGTCAAAATTATCTTACAGAAAAGTTGCAGGGGTTAAGGAGCAATTCCCAAGAGCTTATTTTGAAAATTTCAGCAGGATCCTTTTTTCAGGTGAATACAGCCATGGCGAATAAACTTTATCAGGTGATTCAACAATTTGTATTAAAGGAAGGCGAAAAACCAGATACAGTTCTAGATCTCTACTGCGGGGTGGGAGGCATAGCTCTTTCTCTGGCAGAATCGTGCAAAAAAGTGATTGGGGTAGATGAAGTTCCATCTTCTATTTCAGATGCTAAAGAGAATAGTAAGTTGAATTTTTATAGTGATGAACCCATCCCTTGCCAAAAAGAAAGTGAAATGGCTGTGATTAGTTTTAATTCTGACCAAAGGGTCAGTAAAAGTAAGAAAATTCCTTCTATTGATTTTTTTTGTAAGGATGTTTATTCTTTTTTAAAGCGATTCAAAAAAGAATGGGGAAAATCTTTAACTTTTGTGCTGGATCCTCCTCGTTCTGGAGTTGCTCCAGAGGTATTGGCAGAGATCGTTCGCTTAAGAGCTGAAAAAATTGTGATGGTTTCCTGTGAAGCATCCAGTCTGGCGCGAGATTTAAAATTTCTTTGTTCTACAGGATATGGTCTTAAAAAAATTCAGCCAGTAGATCTTTTTCCTCAATCCAGTCATATAGAATCGGTAAGTCTGCTCTCTTTGCAATGGGGTAACTTTTGATTTTGAATCTTTGGACAGAGTAGTTTAGTTTGCAATTTTTAAATGATTATAAATGAACTTTTTCCTGCTTGGCCAGCCTTAGAGAAGAGATTAGAAAATCTTAAATTTTCTCCCAAAGAAAAAATTTCTATTCATTGTAATTCTGGCATTCCCTATCTTTCCGTGCGATGCGCTTTATTAGGGTTTTCGGTTTTTGTCATCACCAGCGAAGAAAAAGCAGAACCTTTTGCTTTAGACGCTAAAACTTTTTCAAACTTTTTGCCTCAAAGGTTAGGCTGGACTATTGGCGCTTTTCAAGGCGGGAGTTTAAAGGAACAGGCTTTTTTATTAGAAGAAGCTCTGGAAAAAAAAGGGATCCTTTGGTTTGGAACTGCCAAAACTTTGCAAGAAAAAGTTCCATTAAAGCAGGAATTTATCAATAACACTTTAGAATTAAAAGCAGGCAAAGTTCTCCCTTACCTAACCTTATTAAATTTTCTTTCTAAATCCGGATATAAAAGAACAAGCTTTGTGGAAGAAAAGGGGGAATTTGCGCTGCGCGGGGAGACTTTTGATTTTTGGTCCCCACAGGAAGATCAAGCGGTTCGTTTGATCTATGCGCACGATACCATTGAAAGCATGCACACTTTTGATCCTTTTTCTCAAAGAACAGTTTTTTTTCTTGCCAAAACAAAAGTGTTGCCTTTAGTTATCTCTGATTCACTGAATCTAGTTTCTCCTAAATCTTTTTCCGAAAATAAAAAAGAGGAAGATAAAATTTTTTTAGCCGACTATTTTCCTAAAAAAACGATCCTACTTTTGGATAAAACTGGTCTGACCAATGATTTTGAATTTTTTTTAGAATCGTTTCCTCTATTGGAGGTTGGCAGCTCTGGAGAGGATATCCAAGTTTTTCCTAGTTCTAAAATCTCTTTAAAATGGGATTTTTTTAAAAAAGAGCTTGCCGACTATTCTTTAAAAGGTTTTAAGAATTTTGTTTTTTGCGAAAAAGTGGGAGAGTCGGAAAGGTTGGAAGATCTTTTTGACCAGCAACAATTTAAAACCGAGATAAGACCTCAAATTTTAATTGCGCCTTTACATCAGGGTTTCATTAACCATCCTTTAAAATTAAATGTATGGAGTTTTGGAGATTTAATCGGTGAAAAAAGAGTTTTTAGAAAAATTTCTTCTTTTAAGATCGGGCGGGCTTTGGATTCAATTTCTGAAATTCGTATTGGGGATTATGTGGTGCATGAAAGATTTGGAATAGGGCGCTATAAAGGCTTAGAAAGAGTAAAGGTAAGGCTGAAGAAAGAGGATTTAAGTCCATTTCCAAAAGAGATGGTCTCTGAATTTTTAGCTTTGGAATATCGCGGAGGGGACCGTCTTTTAGCGCCAGTTACGGATTTTAAATGCGTGCAAAAGTATGTGGGGCAGGAAGGGAAAAAGCCTCAACTCTATTCTTTAGATGGAGCGGCTTGGGAAAAATTAAAGCAGAACGTAAAAAAAGAGGTGAAAGAGATAGCTCAAGGTCTGCTAAAAACAGCGGCTCTTAGGCAAATATCTCATAGAACTAAAGGGTCTGAAGATCTAAAATTTGGGACCATAGAACCTTTGCAAAAAGAGTTTGCGGACGCGTTCCCTTATGAAGAAACAGAGGATCAGCTTGCCGCAATTGAGGATATCAGAAAGGATTTGGACTCCCATAGTGTTATGGATCGCTTGGTTTGCGGAGATGTGGGCTATGGAAAAACAGAAGTGGCTATGCGGGCTGCTTTTAAAGTGGTTGCAGATGGGAGGCAAGTTACGGTGTTAGTGCCAACCACTATTTTAGCGGAGCAACATTTTAAAAATTTTTCTGAAAGGTTCGCTCTTTTTCCAGTTAAGATTGGAATGATTTCCCGTTTTCAAAAAAAAGCTGAACAAAAGAAAATTTTAGAGGATTTGAAAAAAGGGGTTGTGGATATTTTGATTGGCACTCATCGTTTGCTGCAAAAAGATGTGGCTTTTAAAAATTTGGGTTTAATGATTCTGGATGAAGAGCACCGTTTTGGGGTAAAACAAAAAGAAAAATTAAAAGAGTTCAAAAGCGAACTTGACGTGTTAGCTCTTTCTGCCACACCTATTCCCAGAACCCTTAGCTTAAGTTTAGGGGGGGTAAGAAACATCTCTGTGATTGAATCCCCTCCCATGGGCAGGCTTCCAATTGAAACCCGTGTGGGCATCTTTGATGAAAAAGTATTGAGGGAAGCAGTGGAAAGGGAGATTGGACGAGGAGGACAAATTTTTTATGTGCATAACCGGGTGGCTACCATTGAAGCCAGAAAAAAGTTGTTGGAACATCTTTTTCCTAATTTAAAAATTGGTTTGGCTCATGGTCAAATGTCCGCGGAGTTGTTAGAAAAAGCGATGTGGAATTTTTTGCATAAAAAGTGGGATATTCTTTTGTCCACTTCCATTATTGAATCAGGCTTGGATATTCCCAGCGTGAATACTTTAATTGTAGAGGATTCGGAAGAGTTTGGCTTATCCCAACTATACCAATTGCGCGGACGAGTGGGCCGCACTATGGAAAAAGCTTATTGTATTTTATTTTTTTCTGATTGGGCAACTTTAAGCCAGGATGCAAGAAAACGTTTAGAGGCTATTCAGGAATTTTCCGCTTTAGGCTCTGGGATTAAATTGGCTTTGCGGGATATGGAGATTCGCGGCACTGGCAATATCTTAGGCGCTCAACAGCATGGCTGGATTAACGCGGTTGGCTTTGAGCTGTATTGCCAATTGCTTAGCCAAGCTGTAGAAGAGATTAAGTTTGAGAGGGAGATAATAAATTTAAGCGAGCTAAAGGCTGGAAAGAAAGAAAAAATTGCGCCGGAAATAGAGCTGAACCTTTCAGCTTTTATACCGGAAGAATCTTTTGAGGCGGAAGGAGAAAGAATCGCTCTTTATAAAAAAATGTTTTCTTTGCAAAGCGAAGAAGAATTGTCAAAAATGAAAGAGGAATTGTCTGACCTTTTAGGCCAGATACCAGAGCCTCTTAAGAACTTATTGAGCATTCTTCATTTAAGACTTTCAGCAGAGAAACTCTCGCTTGTTGCGCTTTCTGAAAGAGAGGATGGGGTTGTTTTTTCCTGGAATGTAAAAAAGGGAAGCTGTCCCATAGATTTTGTCCGTCTGGCTAAAGATTTTCCTCTGCTTATTGTAATTCTACCTATTCGTTCAACCGGAAATCAGGAAGGCAGAATAGAAATTTTGTTTAAGTTTGAGAATGAATCCCAAGTTCCTTTAATTGAAATAGAAAAATTCTTGAAGATCGCTAAAGAATATGTTATTATCAAAAACTTATCATGAAACTTTTTTGGAAAATTAATTTAAATAGAACTTTTTTCCTTCCATTTTTATTGGTTGGTTTTACCCTGATCTTTCAGGGTTGCAAAAAAAGCCAAGACAAAACTCTTGCTAAGGTAGGCAGAATTAAAATCAGCCAGCAAGATTTTTCTAAAGAACTGGCTAATTCCCCTCAAATTTATCTTAATTATCTCTCTACCTTAGAAGGTAAAAAACAGTTTCTGGACATCCTATTAAAAGAGAAAGTTCTATTAAATTCCGCTAGAAATTCCGGGGTTGCCTCTAATAAACAGGTGCAGAGGGAAATGCAGCAGTATGTGGAAAGGTCTAAGGAGCAGGAAGAACAGTTCCGCAAAGGGCTCATTTTAAGGGAATATCTTAAACAGCTGCAAGATGGGAAATTAAAAGTTGAAGATCAAGAAATTAAAGATTATTATGAAAAAAGTAAGGCAGAATATGAAAATCCTGTGAAAGTAGTTGCCAGCCATATTTTATCCTCTAATGAAGAAGAAGCCCAAAAAGCTTTGCAAAGATTAAAGAAAGGAGAGGACTTTGCTAAAGTAGCCAGAGAGGTTTCTAAAGATCCTTCAGCCAGCCGCGGCGGGCTGATTGGAGAAGTGATGCGGAATGACCTTTCTGACCTGCCTAGTTTTGAACAGGCGCTTTTTAGTTTAAAGATAGGGGAGATTTCAGATATTGTAAAGACGAAAATCGGGTATCATATTATAAAGAAAAATGGGGAACAGCGTTTGCCCGGGCAGTCTTACGCCCAAGCCGTGCCTCAAATTAGACGAGTTTTAGAAAAAAAGAAGTTTGAAGATTGGATGGAATCAGAAAGGAAAAATCAAAAGGTCTGGATTGATGAGCAAGTTCTTGCCTCCATATCCTTGCCCCAATCAGAGGAACCCTCATCTCAAAATGTTGTTCGTTAATAATGTTAAATTCAAATATTGGCGCTTTGGAAGATCGGCAAATTCTATAAATCAACTGAATGTTTTTAAGGCTAATGCCATATTCTGGATAAAAAGGAATTTAATAAGACCATGAAGAATCATATAAAAATATTTTATTTTGCGGCTGGAATTATTTTATTTTTTAGCGGAAAATCTTTTGCGGAAGAAAAATCTTTTCCCCAATTAGGCGTAACTACAGGGTCGCAAGTGGTGGGGAAAACAGCGGCGATTGTGAATAATGAGCCTATTTTTTTAGATGAGTTTGAAAAAGAGACGATCCCTTTTATTGATCGTTATAAAAAAACAGTTCCGGAAAAAGAACAAAGTGAAGAAAAAATAAGTGAGTTAAAAAAAGAGATATTAAACCGGCTGATTGAAGAAAAACTGCTTTTGCAGGAATCGAAAAATAGAAAGATTAAAATTAATAAAGTTGAAATAGAGCGGGGTGTGGAACAGTTTAAAGAGCCTTTTCATCTGGATGAACAGGGCAAACCAAGAACCCCTGCCCAAGTGGAAAAAAGTTTTCAGGATCAACTTATTAAGGAAGGGATGACCCAAGAGCAATTTACCCATAGGGTAGAAGAGCAGCTAATGAAAGTAAAGCTGATTGATCTGGATATCCGTTCCAAAGTTGTTTTGCCTAAAGATGAAGAGGTAAAGAAGTTTTTTGAGAAAATCCAGAATAAAATGGCGGGAAAAGCGGTGATCGCGGCGAGCCCTGAAGAGGAAAATGATTTGAATCAGCTCTCAAAATATTTAGAAAGGGTTACAGGAGAACAAATTAGAATCAGGCATATTCTGATTCGCGCTAAAAAAGGAGATGATCCTTCTTTTAGAAATGGAGCAAAGAAAAAACTGGAAAACATTGCGCAAAAGATTACTAAAGGAGAAGATTTTGCTTTCCTGGCTAAAAAATATTCTGAAGAGCCCATCAGTAAAGAGCGCGGCGGAGATTTAGGTTTTATTGCAAAAGGGGATTTAGGACTTCCATCCATGGATGAGGCGATCTTTAAATTAAAAGAAGGGGAAGTTTCAAAAATCATAGAGACAGAATTTGGTTTTCACCTTTGTAAATTAATTGAGAAAAAAGCTCCACATACTTTAGAATATGAGGATGTGAGCGATGATTTAAAGAATTTTATCGCGCAAAGAGAATTTACTCAAAAGCTGGAAAAGTACCTTAAAGAGCTGCGCGTAAAAGCCAATATCAAAGTTAATCCAATTTAACCTGAAACCTATTATAGCCATTACCATTGGAGATCCTGTAGGGATTGGGCCTGAGGTCATTTTAAAAAGTCTCCAACAAAAAGAAGTTTATGATCGTTGCCTTCCTTTAGTGATTGGAGACGCTCAAATTTTGTCTTTACAAAATTACGGCGTTTCTTTAAAAATCAGACCCATCTTAAATCCTTTAGAGGCCAAATATCAAAGAGGCACAATAGACGTACTGCATGTTCCTTGTGATGATTTTAAGAAATTGAAGTTTGGCCAGCCTAATATTGTGAGCGGGGCGCTTTCTGCTTTTTGCGTAAAAAAATCCGTTGAGCTTGCTTTAAACAATATAGTGCATGGCTTGGTTCATGCTCCAATTTCCAAAAAGGCTTGGGCCTTGGCTGGAGTTAGATTTCCTGGACATACAGAACTAATTGCCGCGGAATGTAACATTAAAAAATTCGGCATGGCAATCGCTTCAGAACCTTTGCGAACTGTTTTGGCAACAAGACATATTTCTTTAAAAGATGTCTCTAAACATTTAACGAAAAGCGCGGTTAGCACAGCCATTTTTTTAGCTTTTAACTGGATGAAACAGAAAAAAATTTTAAAACCTAAAATTGGGGTTTGCGCTTTAAATCCTCATGCAGGAGAAAAAGGGCTATTGGGGTTGGAGGAAATTGAAATCATTGGGCATGCCATTAAAGAGGCTAAGAGTAAAATTTCAGCAGAGTTGTTTGGCCCTTTGCCAGCAGACAGCGCTTTTAAAGATCATAAGCAGAAAAAATATGATTGTTTAGTGACCATGTACCACGACCAATCTTTAATTCCTTTAAAACTTTTTTCCGCGGAAAGGCTAGTAAATATTACTTTGGGATTGCCTTTCCCAAGAACATCTCCAGGACATGGAACTGCTTTTGACATTGCTGGACAAAAGCGCGCGGATCCCAGCCCCATGGTTCAAGCGATTCTGACCGCAGCAGAGCTGACCCGAACTTTTTAGTTGAAAGCGTGAACCGAGAATGAAAATTAAATTTGAAGTTTGGGAGAGACTGTGGGTAAGCTTTTCATTTCTTTTAATTTGTCTTCCTGGCTGCGCACTTCATTTAGAGGAGGCGGTGCGGGGAGAAGAGAGTCAGCCTAAAATGGCAACCAAAGAAGCTGTTCAGACTCAAACCAGTTTTCAAAATTATGAAAGTTTACATTTTAAGATTCGAGGGACCCATTATGAGAAAATGGTTTTAACCGCAAACCTTTGCGAAGAGCTTTATGGAAAAATTATGTTTGACACCAATTTATTATCTTTTAAACCACGGGAAAACTATCTTTTAACCATCTATCCTACCCGTGAAGAATATCATTTAAAAACAGGTTATCCGGAATGGAGCGGCGGGGTCACAATTACGCAAAACCTAGGTCAAATTTTGCCTGAGGAAAAAGAGCAAAGACAGCGCATTGCGATCGCTACTTTTGAGGAAATGGCGCAAGCGCCTCTGCTTGCTCATGAATTGTCTCATTTAATCTTTAATGAATTTATGGGGTTTACTCGTCCAGAGGATTTAAAGACAGTTCTATGGGTGAATGAGGGTTTTGCCTCATACGAAGAGCTGGCTGCTTATGAAAAAGAGGAAAAAGAAGAATATTTAAAAATAATTACATTGCAGTTAAAACAAAATCTTACTTCCATGGAACAGATCATTGAAACAATTCCCATGCAGGAAAAATTGCAATGGATCGGAGTTTATGATTATAAAGGAAAGACTTTTGTTTATTCTAATATTGACCTTTGGTATTGGCAGGTGAGGAGCATTGTTTCTTTTTTAATTGAAAAAGGGGGAAATTATAATTTTTTTCTTTTTTTAAATTCTTTAAGAGGGAATAAAGATTTAAACAAAGCGCTGGCAGATGCTTATCCCGGTAAATGGAAGTCGCAGGCTGAGCTGGAGCTTGAATGGAAAAATATTCTCATTCAAAATTTACCTTAAAAATTTAAAAAAATTATTGACAAATCCTTTGGAACTAAATATAATAGTAAAAATCTTGCGGAATTAAGGGTGATTTTAGAAAGATCAGTCCAGAGATTTCCGAGAGAAAAACCAAATAGAAAAATAATTTCAACGCTGACTCGATCTTCTATAAAAGAAAAATCGAGAGGGGGAAATTTTATTGAATAAAATTAATTTTGCCAGAATACCTTCAATCATGCCTTTGCCAGAGCTTCTGGAAATGCAGAAACAATCTTTTGAAGATTTTGTGCAAAAAGATGTGGAACCGGAAAAAAGAAAGATTCAAGGATTGCAAGCGTCTTTGTTGGATGTGTTTCCAATTACCAATGCGGATGATACTTTAGAGCTTCAATTCTTGCGCTACGAAGTTGGAGAGCCAAAATATTCCATTGAAGAGGCTATTTCTAAAGACGCCACTTACGCGGCTCCGGTAAAAGCATTTTTAAGATTGATTGAGAAAAAAGAGGGAGGCAAAGTAAAACAGATCGCAGAGCAGGAAGTTTTTTTGTGTGATCTTCCTTTAATGACTGAGACCGCCACTTTTGTGATCAATGGCGCAGAGCGGGTGATTGTAAGCCAGCTGCATCGTTCCCCGGGAATTATTTTTGAAGAAGATGAAGAAAAAAATATCTCTTCTTATGGAAAAAAACTTTATTACGCAAGGATTATCCCTTATAGAGGGGCTTGGGTTGAATTTGAATACGATTTAAATAATGCGCTCTATGTGCGCATAGATAAAAAAAGAAAGCTGCCAGCCACTACTTTTTTAAGAGCCTTAGGATTAGAATCTGATTCCCAAATTTTAAAAATTTTTTATGATGTGGAAACTGTTTCCGCGGATCAGGCGAACGTGGAAGAAGTTATAGGAAAAATTTGCGTTGAGGATGTGGTGGTTAAAGAAAGCGGAGAGGTTTTAATTGAAGCCAATAAAGAAATAACCCGGGATCTTTTTGCCAGACTGCAGGAGAAAAAAATAAAAAGCATTAGCCTCATTAAATGGGACACTGCCTTAAACGATGTTTCCATTCACAATACTTTAGCTAAAGATCCCTATAAGTCTAAAAAAGAGGCGACTCAGGCGATTTATAGAATTTTGCGGGCTCAGGAATATATTGTTCCGGATCAGGCTGAATCTTATTTGGATAATATTCTTTTTAATTCCGTAAGAAAGTATGATTTTACTAAAGTCGGACGGTATAAAATTTTGAAAAAATTTCATTCCATGTTCAAGGAATTATGCCAGAAAAAAGGCTTTAATTTCGCAGTTCCCGCGGAAAGGCGCAGGACTCTGATTGTGGAAGATATCCTTGTGACTTTGCAGTATTTAATCGCTTTAAATAATGGACTCTCTTTTATTGAAGCTGGAACAGATAAAATTAAAGTGGAAGTGGACGATATTGATCATCTGGGAAATAGAAGGGTGAGGGTTGTGGGTGAGCTTTTGGAAAATCAGCTGCGGATTGGTTTGCTGCAAATGGCCAGGCTTGCCAGAGATAAGATGAACCTTCCTGATAAAACTATTCTTACTCCTAGAATTGTTTTAAATACTTCTCCTGTTGTGGGAATTGTTCGCAAATTTTTTGGCACTTCCCAGCTTTCTCAGTTCATGGATCAAACAAATCCTTTGGCAGAGCTTACTCATAAGCGCAGGCTTTCCGCTCTAGGGCCCGGAGGTCTTCACCGTAAGCGCGCGGGCTTTGAGGTTAGAGATGTGCATCATACCCATTATGGACGACTTTGTCCTATTGAAACTCCGGAAGGTCCTAATATTGGTCTTATCACTTCCTTGGCCTGTTATGCTCAGGTGAATGAATATGGACTGATTGAATCTCCCTACAGAAAAGTAGAGGGAGGCAAAGTTACAGAGCAGGTTGACTATCTTACCGCAGATAAAGAAGATGAGCATGTGGTGGCTCAAGCCAATGCTCCTTTAGATAAGTCCGGACGATTCAGTTCTGATTTAATCGCCTGTAGGTATAGGGGGGACTTTCCTCTTAAAGAACCTAAAGAAATTGATTACATGGATATTTCTCCCATGCAGGTGGTTTCTGTTTCAGCCTCTTTAGTGCCTTTTTTGGAGCATGATGATGCGAACCGCGCTCTTATGGGTTCAAACATGCAAAGACAAGCGGTTCCTCTTTTAAAAGCTGAATTTCCTTTAGTAGGCACAGGCATTGAAGATCGGGTAGCTAAAGATTCAAGAGCCATTGCTGTGGCCCATCGTTCGGGAAGAGTTATTTCTGTTACAGCCAATCAAATTTCCATTGCCAGCGATGAGGGGGATTCTAAAAATAAAATAGATCAAACCAATTTAAAAAAATATTCTCGTTCTAATCAGGATACTTGCATTAATTTTTCTCCTATTGTGAATGTGGGAGATCATGTAAAAAAAGGACAGGCGATTGCGGACGGCCCTGCCACAAATTTTGGGCAGATCGCTTTAGGAAAAAATATTTTAGTTGCTTTCATGCCTTGGGAAGGATATAACTTTGAAGACGCGATTTTGTTAAGCGAACGTTTGGTTACAGACGACGCGTTTACTTCCATCCACATTCAGGAGTTTAAAATTGAATCGCGGGACACTAAGATGGGTCCGGAAGAAATTACCCGGGATATTCCTAATGTAGGGGCAGATGCTTTAACGCAGTTGGATGAGCATGGCATTATTCGTTTGGGAGCGGAAGTCTCACCCGGAGATGTTTTGGTGGGGAAAGTAACCCCTAAGGGCGAGCAGCAGATTTCGCCTGAGGAAAAACTTTTAAAAGTTATTTTTGGAAAAAAATCTGAAGAGGTGGGAGACGCTTCCTTAAGAGTGCCTCCGGGAGTGACTGGCAAGATTCTAGCAGTGGAAGTTTTTGTGCGCAAAGAAAAACTCGGCAAAAAAGATGAAGACGCTAAAAAGAGAGAGATGGATAAAGAATTTGAGCATGAGCTGGAAGTTTTAAAGGCGGAAAGAAAAGAAGCTTTATCTCATCTAGTGGAATATTTGGATTTAAAAGATTCTTCCAGCCAAAAATTAGGCGAAAGAAAAAAGGAGTTGGAAGATCTGTTTGAAAAAAGAGAGCAAGATTTGCGTAAATACCATGCCCGGCAAAAAGAAAATTTAAAAATGGGCGATGAGATGCCTGTAACTGTGAATAAAATCGTAAAAGTTTATATTGTTTCCCGCAGAAAAATTCAGGTGGGGGATAAGCTGGCCGGACGGCACGGAAATAAAGGAGTGGTGGCAAAGGTTTTGCGCAGCGAAGACATGCCTTATCTGCCGGATGGTTCCCCTGTAGATATGGTGCTTTCTCCGCTATCAGTTCCTTCCAGAATGAATGTAGGGCAAATTCTTGAAACCATGTTGGGCTGGGCTGGGAAAGTTCTGGATGTTCAAATGGTGACCCCTGTATTTGACGGAGCAAAAGAGTCCCAGGTGATTGAGAAAATTCAGGAAGCAAAAGCGCATTTGATTAAGCAAGGAACTTTAGAGAAATTTTTACCGGATGATTATTGCAGGGTGACCATGTATGACGGACGCACAGGAGAAAAATTTAAAGAGAAGGTGACCGTGGGGTACATGTACATGCTTAAACTTTCTCACATGGTGGAAGATAAAATTCATGCCCGTTCCACAGGCCCTTATTCCTTAGTGACCCGTCAGCCTTTAGGCGGTAAAGCGCAATTTGGCGGACAAAGAATAGGAGAAATGGAGGTCTGGGCCATTGAAGGGTATGGAGCCTCTTATATCTTGCAAGAGTTTTTAACTGTTAAATCAGACGATGTGGTCAGCCGAACCAAAATGTATGAGTCTATTATTAAGGGAGAGCCAAGTTCTGAGCCTGGGGTGCCGGAATCCTTTAAGGTGTTGGTGAAGGAATTGCAATCCTTAGGGCTTGCCATTGACTTAAGAAAAATTGAAGAAATTAAAGAAACTGCTGAGAAAGGGAAAGAAAAATCTAAAGAAAAAGAAGCGAGCAGAGTCTAGAGAGATCATTTTAGAGGTGACAAAAATTGAGCATTGAATTATTAGAAAAAAGAAAGTCCTCAGGGAGTCCTAAGAAGAAAAAAAATTCTTGGGGCACTAATTTTAATGATTTTAACGCGATTCAAATTTCAATTGCCAGCCCTGAACAGATGCGTTCTTGGTCCTATGGAGAGGTAAGAAAACCAGAAACCATTAACTATCGTTCTTTTAAACCGGAAAGAGACGGTCTTTTCTGCGAAAGAATTTTTGGACCAGTTAAAGATTGGGAATGTAACTGCGGCAAATATAAATACATTAAATATAGAGGAACTGTTTGCGACCGCTGCGGAGTGGAAGTAACTGAGTCTTCTGTGCGCAGGGAACGAATGGGGCATATAGAGCTGGCTGTGCCTGTGACCCACATCTGGTTTTTAAGAAAATCTCCCTCTAGGATTGGCGCTATTTTAGACATGAAATTAGCGGATTTAGAGCGAGTGGCTTATTACGCAAAGCATATTGTTTTAGAAGATTTAAGAAACCAGGATGGAAAACTTATTTTTAGCCAAAAACAGCTGCTCACAGATGAAGAAAATCATAAAGCCAGGTCTGAGTGGGGAAATAAACTAAAAACAGGGATTGGAGCGAGCGCATTAAGAGATTTGTTAGAAAAAACAGATCTTAAAAAAGAGGCTAAAGAATTAAGAGAGCGTTTGAAAAATGTTGAATCAGAAACAGAACGAGAGCGTTTAAGAAAACGTTTAAGAGTTTTGGAAGGGTTTCTTAATTCCAGCAATCGTCCGGAATGGATGGTCATGACTGTGTTGCCGGTGATCCCTCCTGACCTTAGGCCTTTAGTGCCCTTAGAAGGGGGACGGTTTGCCACCAGCGATCTCAATGATCTTTATCGCCGTATTATCAACCGCAATAATCGTTTGAAACATATTGAATCTTTAAGAGCTCCGGAAGTCATGATTCACAATGAAAAAAGAATGCTGCAAGAAGCTGTGGATGCGTTATTAGAAAATGGAGCGCGCGGCAAAGTTGTGGTAGGCGCGGGCAACCGGCCTTTAAAATCTTTATCTGAAATTTTAAAAGGAAAGCAGGGACGTTTTCGCCAGAATCTTTTGGGAAAAAGAGTTGACTATTCCGGCAGAAGCGTGATTGTGGTTGGCCCTAGCTTAAAGATGCATCAATGCGGTTTGCCTAAAGAGATGGCTTTAGAGTTGTTTAAGCCTTTTATTATCCGAGAGTTGATGAAGACCGGCACTATTACTTTAAAAGCCGCTAAGAGAATGTTGGAGCGGGCAAAACCAGAGATTTGGGATATTTTAGAAAGGATTACTAAACAGCATCCTATTCTATTAAACCGCGCTCCTACCTTACACCGTTTAGGCATTCAGGCATTTGAGCCTGTGCTGATTGAAGGTAAAGCGATCCAGCTGCACCCGTTAACTTGCGCTGCTTTTAACGCGGATTTCGATGGAGATCAAATGGCCGTGCATGTGCCTCTTTCTTTGGAAGCTCAGTTAGAAGCTAGGGTTTTAATGATGGCGTCAAATAATATTCTTTCTCCCGCATCCGGAAAACCAATCTCCACCCCTTCGCAAGACATGATTTTAGGCTGTTGTTATCTGACAAAAATAAAACCCGGAGCTCCCGGTGAAGGCAAAGTTTTTTCTGGCGTGGATGAAGTGATTTGCGCTTACCAGAATAATGAAGTTAGTCTGCACGCTAAAGTTAAGGTGCAGGGCATTACAAAAATTCAAGAGCCGGATTTAAAAGATAAAGAAATGAAAGACGTTGCGCGTTGGAAAAATTTTACCACTGTGGGTCGGGTCATTTTTAATCAGGTGGTTCCAAAAGAGTTGGGGTATGTAAATATAGAGCTTTCCAAAAAAGAAGTAGCGCAATTAATGGAGCGGTGCTATAAAACTTTAGGACATTATCGCACCATACAACTTTTGGAAGATATAAAAAATTTAGGTTTTCGTTTTGCAAGCATTGCTGGAATTTCTATTTCTATTGCGGACATGATTGTTCCTTCGCGTAAAGAAGAGATGATTAAAAAGGCAAGAGGAATGGTAAGAGAAATTGAAAGCCAATCCAGGCAGGGAATTATTACTGATTCTGAACGCTATAACAAAATCATTGATATCTGGACCCATGTCACAGACGATGTGGGCAAAATCATGTTTGAAGAGATGAAACGAAAGGATGAAAACCCTTATTCAGAGAAAGAAGCCACGTTTAATTCTGTCTATATGATGGCTAATTCCGGAGCTAGAGGATCCCCTGCGCAGGTTCGGCAGTTGGCTGGAATGAGAGGATTAATGGCTAAACCGCAAAAGAAGCTAACAGGAGGCGTGGGTGAAATTATTGAACAGCCTGTGCTTTCTAACTTTCGGGAAGGGCTAACTGTTTTGGAATATTTTATTTCAACCCATGGCGGACGCAAAGGGTTGGCAGATACTGCTTTAAAAACCGCTGACGCGGGTTATTTAACTAGAAGGCTGGTGGATGCGGCGCATGATATTGTAGTGACTGAAGATGATTGCGGCACTATTAATGGAGTGCGCATTGGAACGCTTCAGTCTGGAGATGAAGTGATTGAGTCTTTAGAAGAAAGAATTATTGGCCGAGTGGCTATGGATAATGTGGTTGGGCTTCTGGGAGAAGAGCGTTTGGTGCAAAGCGGAGAGGTGATTTCTCCAGAGATTGCGCGCAAGATTGTGGAATCTGGCATTGACCGTCTTCGGATTCGTTCTGTGCTTACTTGTGAAACAGAACATGGAGTTTGCGCCAAGTGTTATGGTTTAAATTTAGCTACTGGTAAACTAGTACAGTCTGGCGAAGCTGTGGGAATTATTGCGGCGCAGTCCATTGGCGAGCCGGGAACCCAGCTAACTTTAAGAACATTTCATATCGGAGGCACAGCTTCCCGAGTGGTCAAAAGATCTGAAATTCGCGCTTCTGATGAAGGTAGCGTTAGGTTCTATAATTTAAAAACAATTAAAAATAAGGAAGATCATCATCTTTGTATCGCCAGAAATGCGGAAGTAACGATTCAGTCTAGCGGTGGAGCTGAGAAAAAGCACATGACGATTCCTTATGGCGCTCGTATTAAAGTTGCGGACAATAAAAAAGTAACTAAAGGGGAACTGCTTGCAGAATGGGATCCTTATGCAATGCCAATCATTACAGAACAGGATGGGGTTGCAAAATGGATGGATATTATTGAAGGCACCACGCTCCATCAAGAGAAAAATAAAATTACTGGTTTAATTGAGCGGGTGATTATTGAGCATAGAGCAGAACGTTTAAATCCTAGAATTGTGATCTCTGCTAAGGGCTCCAGTAAAAAAGATGAGACTTATCCTTTGCCTGTGGACACTAATATTGTGGTGGATGATGGTGAATCAGTAAAAGTAGGGGATGTGATTGCAAAGATTCCTCAGGAAGTGACCAAGACTAAGGATATTACAGGTGGGCTGCCTAGAGTAGCGGAACTTTTTGAATCCCGCAGACCTAGGAACGGTTCCATTATTTCCGAAATAGATGGAGTGGTTAAGCTTGGAACCACCATAAAAGGAACCCTTAAAGTTGTTGTGACCAATGAAGAGACTGGGGTTGCCAGAGAATATCAGATTCCTCAAGGAAAACATTTGGTGGTTTATGAGGGAGATAAAGTGGGAGTGGGCGAACCTTTAACCGATGGCTCTATTAATCCGCATGATATTTTAAGAGTTAAAGGAGCCAAAGAGTGTCAGGAACATTTAGTAAATGAAATTCAGGAAGTTTATCGTCTGCAAGGCGTGACGATCAATGATAAGCATATTGAAGTGATTGTCCGGCAAATGCTTTCCAATGTGCGGGTTATAAAGTCTGGAGACAGTTCTTTATTGGTAGGAGAAATTCTTAGTAAAAGAAGATTTAGAGAAGAAAATCGTAAGGTAAAAGAAGCGAACCATAAAGCTGAAGCAGCGCAAGCGCAAAGTGTGCTTTTAGGGATTACAAAAGCCTCGCTTTCTTCAGACTCTTTTATTTCCGCAGCTTCCTTTCAGGAAACTTCTCGGGTGCTGACAGACGCTGCTGTGATTGGACAGATAGATTATTTGCGGGGGTTAAAAGAGAATGTGATTATCGGACACCTGATTCCAGCTGGAACAGGTTTAAGAAACTTGCAGGTAAAAGAGTAAATTTATGCCAACCACATTACAGTTAATTAGAAACCCTAGAGAAAAAAGCGCTTGGAAAACAAAAGCTCCTGCTTTAGAAAGCTGCCCGCAGAAAAGAGGGGTTTGCACTCGTGTTTATACCACCACTCCTAAGAAACCAAATTCTGCTTTAAGAAAAGTAGCCAGAATTAAGTTGAGCAATGCCATGGAAGTGACTGCCTATATCCCAGGGGTCGGCCATAATTTACAGGAACACTCCATTGTGCTTATTCGCGGAGGCCGTGTAAAAGATCTGCCCGGAGTGCGTTATCATATTATTCGAGGAACTTTGGATACCGCGGGAGTAGTGGATCGAAAACAGGGACGCTCTAAATATGGAGCAAAGCGGCCTAAGGCTGCTTAGAGGTTTAAACCATGCCTAGAAAACCATTAAAACCTAAAGAAAAACGCGGATTTCCTCCGCCAGATTATCGCTATGGTTCTCAGTTAGTTTCCCGTCTGATTAATAAGGTGAACTTTGAAGGGAAAAGAAGCATTGCAGAGGGGATTGTTTATTCTGCTTTTGAAAGAGTTAAAGAAAAAACAAAAGAAGAAGCATTGGTAGTTTTTAATCGCGCTATTGATTCTGTGCGCCCGCTTTTAGAGGTAAGGCCTAGAAGAGTGGGAGGAGCTACTTATCAAGTGCCTATGGAAGTGCCGCAATCCCGTTCTAATACTTTAGCTTTAAATTGGATCCTTTTTGCAGCGCAAGATAAAACTGGCCGTCCCATGTTTGAACGTTTAAGCGAAGAGATTATTGCCGCTTCTAAAAAAGAAGGAACAGCTTATAAAAAAAGGGAAGATACTCATAAAATGGCAGAAGCTAATAAAGCTTTTGCTCATTATCGTTGGTAAGAGAGATGCCTAGAAAATTTCCTTTAGAAAGAGTTAGAAACATAGGAATTGTAGCTCACATAGATGCGGGCAAAACAACAACCACAGAGCGCGTGCTTTATTATACAGGACGAATTTATAAAATTGGCGAGGTGCATGACGGAACCACTCAAATGGACTGGATGGAACAGGAAAGAGAGCGCGGCATTACTATTACCTCTGCTGCCACTTATTGTCAGTGGCGGGAGGAGCAGATTAATATTATTGACACTCCCGGACATATTGATTTTACCGTGGAAGTGAATCGGAGTCTGAGAGTCTTGGATGGAGCGGTCGTGGTGTTGGACGGCTCGCAAGGAGTGGAACCTCAATCTGAAACCAATTGGCGTTTGGCAGACATGTATAGCGTGCCCAGAATTGTTTTTGCGAATAAGATGGATAAAGTAGGCGCGGATTATTATATGTGCGTTGAATCCATGCATGCTCGTTTAGGCGCGAATGCTGTGCCGATTCAAATTCCTATTGGAGCTGAATCCAAGTTTGTGGGTCTTGTAGATCTGATTAGAATGAAAAGTTATGTTTGGAGCGGGGAAGAGTTAGGCGCGGAATTTACAGTGGGAGAGGTTCCCCCAGAACTATTGGAGAAAGCAAAACATACTAGAGAAAAATTAGTGGAAGCGCTTTCAGATTTTGACGATAAAATTGCGGAAAAATTTTTAAATGGGGAGCATGTCAGCGCAGAGGAACTTTTGCCTGTGATTAGAAAAGCCACGATTTCCGGAACATTTTTTCCCATGCTCTGCGGTTCTTCTTTTAAAAATAAAGGAGTTCAGACTCTATTAGATGCGGTCTGCGATTTTTTGCCCAGTCCGCTGGATAAGCCTGCGATCAAGGCCATGAATTCTGAAGGGGAGGGCGAAATTACATTTGAAGCTAAAGATGACGCTCCTTTTAGAGCCCTTGCTTTTAAAATTCAGACTGATCCCCATGTGGGAAAACTAACTTACTTTAGAATTTATTCAGGGACCATGAGTCAGGGAACCAGTGTTTATAATAGCCAAAAAAGAACTTCTGAACGGATTGGCAGGCTTTTAAGAATGCATGCGAATAAAAGAGAAGAGGTTAAAGAACTTTTTGCAGGAGACATTGCTGCTGCGGTGGGTTTAAAAAATGTAACCACAGGCGATACTCTCTGTGATGAAGAAAGCGAGCCAATTATATTAGAATCCATGAAATTTCCTGAACCAGTTATTTCCATTTCAATTGAACCCAAGACAAAAGCAGATGAAGAAAAAATGGGCGTTGCGCTTGGCAGGCTGGCTGAAGAAGATCCTACTTTTAGAATTAAAACAGATTTAGAAACAGGCCAGACCATTATTTCCGGAATGGGTGAGCTGCATTTGGATATTATTGTGGACCGCATGAAAAGAGAATTTAAAGTAGAGGCGAATGTAGGAAAACCGCAGGTGGCGTATAGGGAAACTATTAGAAAAACCGTGGAAGAAGAGGGAAAATATATTCGGCAAACTGGGGGTCGTGGACAATATGGTCATGTTTGGATTACCATAGAACCTTTGCCTCCAAAATCTGGATTTGAATTTGTGGATAAAATTAAAGGCGGAAGAATTCCCAGAGAATATATTCCCGCATGCGAAAAAGGAATTAAAGAAGCTTTGGATTCTGGAGTGCTTGCCGGATATCCAGTGGTGGATGTGCGAGCCACGCTTTTTGATGGAAGTTTTCATGAAGTGGATTCTTCAGAAATCGCATTTAAAATTGCGGCAAGCCAAGCTTTTAAATCCGCATGTAAAAGAGCCTCGCCTAATTTGTTAGAACCCATTATGAAAATTGAGGTGTTAACTCCTGAAGAATATATGGGAGATGTGATTGGGGATTTGAATTCACGCAGAGCTAAAATTATTTCCATGGAACCAAGAGGCAATATTAAAGTGATTCATGGCACAGTGCCGCTGTCGGAAATGTTTGGTTATGCCACGATTTTACGTTCTTTATCTCAAGGACGCGCTAGTTATTCCATGGAGCCATCCCATTATGAAGAGGTTCCAAGACAAATTGCTGAACAAATTGTTCAAAAAGTTACAGTGAATGCAAATGCTTAATCTTAAATTGAAGGAGGAATTGAGCAAATGAGCAAGCCTAAATTTGAGCGTACGAAGCCGCATGTGAACGTAGGGACCATAGGGCATGT
>MGUU01000008.1 GCA_001800135.1 Elusimicrobia bacterium RIFCSPLOWO2_02_FULL_39_32
TTAATTGCATAAATAGCGCCTTTAAAATGTCCCTTTAATTGTAAACGATTTCAGACTATATGTCTTCAACTTTTTGTAACATTTTTGTAACAAATTTCATTGAAAAAAGTTATAATTGAAAACCTAATCCAATGAAAATTTCTAAAATTCTTATTCCAACTTTAAGAGAAGCGCCTAAAGATGCGGAAAATATCTCAGCTAAACTCATGATCCGAGCCGGCATGATTAGAAAACTCGCCTCAGGGATCTATGATTGGCTGCCTCTTGGCTTAAAAGTTTTAAAAAATGTGGAAAAAATCGTGAGGGAAGAGATGGATGCTATTGGAGGGCAGGAAGTTTGGCTGCCCGTGATCCAACCCAAAGAATTATGGTCAGAAACCGGCAGGTGGCAAATTTATGGCAAAGAATTATTAAGAATTAAAGACCGCAAAGGATCTGAATTTTGTTTTGCTCCCACTGCTGAGGAAGTGATTACTGATCTTGCCAGAAAAGATGTGAGATCCTATCGGCAGCTGCCTATCATGTTCTATCAGTTTGGCGCAAAATTTAGGGATGAAATCCGTCCGCGTTTTGGAGTGATGCGGGCTCGTGAATTTTACATGAAAGACGCCTACTCTTTTCACGCGGATGAAGCAGATGTGGAGAATTATTATTCCAAAATTCTTGACGCCTATTCCAGAATATTTAAACGCTGCGGCCTTCAATTTAGAGCGGTAGAAGCAGAAACAGGAGCTATTGGAGGAACCTTTTCTCATGAATTCATGGTCTTAGCAGATACTGGAGAGGAAGAGATTGTTTCCTGTTCTCCTAACTGTAATTACGCAGCTAACGTAGAACGAGCAGAATGTATAAAAGAAAATTCTAAAAAAGATAAAGAAACTTTGCTTCCTTTAGAAGAAATTTCTACACCTAATGCCTGGACCGTAGAAGATGTGGCAAAATGTTTAAATGCTAATAAAGAAAAATTTATTAAAACCATGTTTTATAAAGTGGATGATCTGCCTGTTATCGCTCTTATTCGGGGGGATCAGGAACTGAATGAATTTAAGCTGCTGCATGCTCTGAATGGACAAAAAATTGAGCTGATGTCTGAAAAAGAATATTCCTTACTGGCTGATTGCGAGGTTGGTTTTGCAGGCCCATATGGCTTAAAAGAAAGAGCTAAAAAATCAGGAGTTGCGCCTCAAATTGTAGCGGATTACGCTGTCTCTAATCTAGTTAATGGGATTTCTGGCGCAAATAAAAAAGATTTTCATTTAAAAAATATTAATATTAACAGGGATTATCAGCCGGAAAAAATAGCGGATTTAAGAAAAATTAAAAATGGAGATTCTTGTATTCGCTGCGCTCAAAAAGGAATTGAATCTCAACTTCGCTTTTCCAGAGGCATTGAAGTGGGACATGCTTTTAAATTAGGCGCTAAATACTCTAAAGCCATGAACGCGGTTTATTTAGATGAAAAAGGAACTTCTCATCCTTTTATAATGGGATGCTATGGCATTGGCATTTCCAGAGTTGTAGCCAGCGCTATTGAGCAAAATTATGATGAACAAGGGATAATTTGGACTAAAAATTTAGCCCCATTTAAGGTGTCCATTGTGCCGGTAAATTTTGAACACCCGGAAACTAGAAAATTAAGTGAAGAGATTGAATCCCAACTAGAAAGCAAAGGCATTGAGACCCTGTTAGATGACCGTCTGGAACGAGCTGGGGTTAAATTTAAGGATTCTGACCTGATTGGAATCCCTGTGCGAATTACAGTGAGCGAAAGGGGAATAGAAAAGGGAACTGTAGAAATTAAATTACGTTCCCAACCAGAACTAAAACATTGTCCTAAAGAAACCCTCCTGGATGAAATCCAAAGAATTTTAGCAGGGGATTGACAGCTAAGATTTAACAATGTAAGATAGGTTCAGTTCTTTATAAAGAGAGTAAATTTTTTTCTATTGGTGTTTGAAAAAACTTAATAAAGGAATTCCGTGCAAATCGGAAGCGGTCCCGCCGCTGTAATCCTGTCCTATCCTTATAAATAAGAATAGGCAAGCTTTTTAGCAATAAGCCACGAGTTTAGAATTTTAAACTGGGAAGGCGCTAAAAAAGTGCAGGAGAGCCAGAAGACTGACCAGTAGATGTTTTTTGAAGCTTCTTCGTTTAGAAAAGGAGTCTTCAAGAGGTTTTATTTTTTATGTAAAACCTAAGGACCAAGGAGTTGGGTGCAATCCTTAACAATTTTTTTATCTGTTAAGGATTTTTTATTTTATGGACCCAAATTTCTTTCAAACCATTTATCTTATTCGACACGCAGAATCTGCCATGGCTGGCTGCTATTGTGGTTCCATTGATGCTCCATTGAGCAAAAAAGGAGAGCGTCAAGCTAAAAAAGTTGGTGAATTTTTTAAGACCATCCCTTTAGAAGTTTGTTATTTCAGCGATTTAAAGAGAACCAGCCAAACCTGCCAGGAAATAAAAGAGCATAAAAATGGCTCAACCCTTTTTATTAAAACCCCAGCTTTAAGAGAAATTAGTTTTGGCGCATGGGAAGGTCATACATTCCAAGAGATTTCCAAAGAATGGCCAAAACTCTATAAAAACTGGATCCAATCTCCCCAGACAACCCAAATTCCAAAAGGAGAGCCGTTTCCAAAATTTGAAAAAAGGATAAAAATTTTTTCAAAGATTCTGCAAAAAAATAGCTCTAAAGAAATCGCGATTGTAGCGCATGGGGGAACCTTAGCTCTTTTAACCATCCTTCTCCTAAAAAAATCAATGAAAGAATTTTGGAAATGGGCGCCTGAATGCGCCTCAATTACTATATTAGAGAAAAATCTAAAGGACAAAAATAATAAATTTAAATGGGCCAAATAATTTTCGTTTTAAGGTTAAATAGTTCATGCTGATAAAGCGCTTTAACAACAACGTCTTAGATTAGGAACTTAAAATGAGTGAAATCATTTTTATCTTAGGCGGGGCGGAAAGCGGGAAAAGTTCTTTTGGAGTCAGATTTTTTAAAAATTTCAAAGGAAAGGTGGGTTTTGTCGCAACCTGTGTCGCAAGCGATCCTGAAATGAAAATAAAAATTAAAAAACATAAAAACGAAAGACCTTTAAACTGGATCACTTTTGAATCAGCGCAAACTCCCTTTAAAGTCAATTTTGATCACCAACAAATTGATTCTTTGCTGATTGATAGTTTAACTCTTTGGGTTTCCAGCTTAATGCTTCAAAATTTTAAAAAAGAGGATGTGCAAAATAAATGTAAAGAATTTCTAAATGAAGTAAAGAAAAAATTTAAACAGATCGTTATTGTCTCGGATGAAGTTGGGCAAGGCATTGTGCCAAAAAATCAAAATGCTCGGCTATTTAGGCAAATCTTAGGCGCTGTTAATCAGGAGGTAGCTCAAACCGCTAATAAAGTATTTATGATTACAGCAGGAATCCCACTGCTTTTAAAAAATGATAGGTAGTTGAACAACTATAGGAGAATCAAAATGAACAATAAAGAGCTTATTTTAGAAACCATTCAAAAAATCACTCCCTTAAAACAGGAGTGGTTTGAAACTGCAAAAAAACGTTTAGACAATTTAACTAAACCTTTGGGAAGTTTAGGAAGACTGGAGGATTTGGCTCAAAAAATCTGCGCCATTCAAGAAAATGATCATCCCACTTCTAAAAACAAGGTTATTTTTACTCTAGCCAGTGATCATGGAATTACAGAGGAAGGAATCAGCGCTTATCCTCAAGAAGTCACTCCCCAAATGGTTTTTAATTTTATTAACCAGGGAGCGGCCATTAATGTGCTCTCTAAAACAGTGAACGCTAAAGTAGTTGTTGTGGATATTGGCGTTGCCCAAGAAATGCCAGAACTCCCCGGATTAATTAATAAAAAAATAAGAAAGGGAACTTCTAACTTTGCCAAAGAGCCGGCAATGTCTAGGGAAGAAGCATACCAATCTATTGCTACAGGAATAGCTTTAGTAGAAGAGGAAATAAAAAATGGGGTGGATCTTATTGGAACAGGTGAAATGGGCATAGGAAACACCACTCCTTCCAGCGCCATTACCGCAACCATCACTGACAAAAAAGTAGAACAGGTGACAGGACAAGGAACAGGCATTCCTCAGGAATCCCTTAATCATAAAATTGGAGTGATTGAAATCGCGCTTGCCCTGCATAAACCTAATGCGCAGGATCCTATAGATGTTCTTTCTAAAGTAGGGGGATTTGAAATTGGAGGCATGGCGGGCATTATGCTTGGCGCAGCTAAAAATCGAATTCCAGTTGTGATTGATGGATTTATTTCCGGCGCAGCAGCTTTAATTGCCCATGGTTTATGTCCTACAGTGTCAGAATATCTCATTCCAGCCCATCGCTCCAGTGAACCCGGACACGACGCAGTTTTAAAACATTTGGGCTTAATTCCTCTTTTAGATTTAAGAATGAGATTGGGAGAAGGAACAGGAGCAGCTTTAGGCATGTTTCTTGTTGAGGCTTCCTTAAAAATAATAAATGAAATGGCTACTTTTGAGCAGGCCCATGTCTCGGAAAAGGTTGAGATTTTAATAAAATAAAATGTGCTTGAGACTTTTTTTAATTGCCCTACAATTTTTAACGATTCTTCCTCTTAAAAAAAACTATCTGGAAGAGGAAAAAGATTTGGCAGGATCTATGATCTTTTATCCTTTGGTGGGGCTACTGATAGGACTTTTAACCTTATGGATCTATCGCTTTAGTGAAAGATTCTTTATTCCCTCAATCAGCCTTATCTTTGCTTTTATAGCCGGAATAATATTTACAGGCGCCTTGCATCTGGATGGTTTTGCGGATTGCTGCGATGGTTTTTACGCTGGAAAAAACAAAGAAGAAATTTTAAAGATTATGAAAGATTCCCGCATAGGAACCATGGCAGTGGTAGGACTTTTTTGTCTTTTGCTATTAAAATTTTCTCTTTATTTTTCTTTGCTTTTTAAAGATCAGCTTAAAGACGCTTTTCTAATTGTTCCAGTAATTAGCCGCTGGCTTATGACAGTAAGCGCCAGCCTTTATCCTTATGCTAGAGAAGAAGGAACTGCTGCTCTTTTTCTTAAATATATTGGAAAAAAAGAACTCTTTTTTTCTTCTCTCTTGTTAAGTGTCATAATCGCTCCAGTTTTAGGTTTTAATGGGATCACTGTTGCCGCGTTCAGTTTTAGTGCGGTATGGTTCTTCTTGCAATGGGTTAAAAGGAAAATTGGGGGACTTACTGGAGACATATTAGGAGCTGTGAATGAACTTGCTGAAATTACAGCGCTATTTGTTTTTCAATTCATCGCTTCAAATGGAATGAGTCAATCATTCACTTTAATTTAACCCAAATGAAAATAGAAATTCAATACAGCGATGATCAAAAGATAGCGCTATTTTCTGTGGAATTCATAAATTCAAATAAATGGTAGGACAATGAATTATACGCATGGAGGCAATGTGCAAGTTTTAGCGCCTGAGGTTGGCGTTTCCATAGATCAGCTGCTGGATTTTAGCGCTAATATCAATCCTTTTGGTCCTCCAGAAGATGTAAAAACTATTATAAAAGAATCACTCAATGAAATTGCGTTTTATCCAGATCCAAACTACTGGAAATTGCGCTCTGCGCTCGCAAATTTTCATAATCTAGAAAAAGAAAATATAGCGATTGCCAATGGAGCTAGCGAACTTATTTTTTGGGCTAGCCATTTTTTTTCTAAACCAAAAGCCTTAATTTTTTCTCCAAGTTTTACAGAATACTCAGCAGCTGTAAAATCCTGCTTTGGAGAAGTTCAATATGAGCGCTCTAGAGAAGAATCAGATTTTAAACATTCATTTGAGAATGAATTGCCTGATCTTAAAACAAACCTTATTTTTCTGGGAAATCCCAACAATCCAACTGGCCAGCTCTATTCAGCTAAAACATTGATGAATTGGATTGAGCGCCATGTTCCAAATAATGGAAAACATCTGGTGGTTTGTGATGAATCTTTTATGCCATTCATTCAAAATGATTTAGAACATTCTCTACTTCCTTATGCTTTAAAAGATTCAAGGATCTTAATCTTACGCTCTTTAACTAAAATTCTTTCCATACCGGGATTAAGGTTAGGCTATTGCGTTGGTTCAAAAGAAATAATTGAGAAATTTAATTCTCTTATGCCAACATGGAGGGTCAATATTTTTGCTCAAAAAATAGGGGAAGAAATTAAAAATTTTAAACAATTTATGATTGATTCCTCTAGGATGTTAACTGTATTAAAAGACAATCTAACTGCTCGCTTGCAAGCAATCCCTTTCCTTAAAACATTTAAAAGTTCTTCAAACTTTCTTTTACTTAAAATTTTAAACCCTAAATTTAGATCTTCTGGATTAACTAAAACTCTATTAAAAAAAGGAATCCTGATCCGATCCTGCAATGATTTCTTTGGATTGGAACAGGATCAGTACCTGCGTATTGCGGTTAGAAAAGAAAATGAAAATAGTTATCTTCTAGATAGTTTAAAGGAAATTTTTTATGGCAGCTAAAGTCTTAATGGTGCAGGGCACAGCCTCCAATGTTGGTAAAAGCGTTTTGGTGGCAGGGCTATGCCGTTTATTCAAAAACCATGGAATTAAAGTCGCGCCTTTTAAATCTCAAAACATGGCGAATAATTCTTATGTGACAGAAAAGGGTGAAGAAATCGGCAGGGCACAAGCAACCCAGGCTTTTGCTTCAGGAATCCAACCAACAGTAGAAATGAACCCAATTCTGCTTAAACCAACAACAGATAAAAAATGTCAGCTTGTGGTGATGGGCAAGGTGATAGAATCCTTAACAGCTCTTGAATATCACTCCTATAAAAAGAAACTAAGTCCCCAAATTTTTAATGCCTTAGAACATTTAAGGGATTGTTACGATCTGATTGTGATTGAAGGAGCTGGCAGCCCTGCAGAAATCAATCTTAAAAAAAATGAGATCGTAAACATGTTCGTTGCTAAAAAAATCTCTGCTCCTGTGATTTTAGCGGGAGATATTGATAAAGGGGGAGTTTTTGCCCAGCTCATTGGCACCTGCCAACTGCTGGATTCTGATGAAAAAAAGTGTATCCGCGCTTTTTTAATTAATAAATTTAGGGGGGATAAAAAACTTCTGCTCCCGGGTCTTAAATGGATTGAAAAAAGAACAAAAAAGAAAATTTTAGGAGTGATTCCTTACATCCATAATCTTTCTATTGATGAGGAGGATTCTGTTGTTTTAGAGGATGGATTTGGAACTTTTTCAAAGAATGGAAAATCCACTAAAAATAAACTCCTAGTTCATGTAATTAAACTTCCCAGGATTTCTAATTTTACAGACTTTGACCCTTTAAAAAAAGAAAAAAGCGTTTCTTTAAATTACATTGAACATCCTCCCAGAAATATTTTGCCAGACCTCTTAATTATCCCGGGAACAAAAAGCACAATCTCTGATCTAAAATTTTTAAAATCTCAAGGGTTTATGGATTATATTCTCCGCTGTCAAAAATCTAAAGTGCCAATCTTAGGAATATGCGGCGGGTATCAAATGTTAGGGGAAAAGATATTCGACCCTTATAGCGTAGAATCTAAACAAAAAGAATCAGATGGTTTAAAAATAATCCCTTCCATCACGGTTTTTGAAAGAAAAAAAACAACAGCTCAAGTGAAAGCGGTGCACCTAGAAAGTAACTTAAAAGTTGAAGGATACGAAATTCATATGGGTTGTACTCAAGGTAGAAATGGCCAAAAACCTTTTTTCAAGATCACTGAGCGATATGGCATGCCCATAGAAGATTATGATGGAACTATTTTATGTTCAAATGAAAAGGAAAATAACTCTTTAATCATGGGCACCTATATCCATGGCTTATTTGATGCTCCAGAATTCCGTTCTTATTTTTTAAACCAAATAAGAAAAGAGGTTGGATTAAAAAGCATCAAAGATGAAAATAGTGAGGGAGAGGAGACAACAGGTTTTGATCAGCTTGCAAAAATAATTGAAGAAAACATTGATAAAAAATTACTTATGAGTTTAATTGAAAAACAAAAATAGAATTTAAAGATGAAAAATCTAGCCATCTTCTTTATCTTGGTTCTCATTTTCTAATACATTATTTGGGTAAAAAGCAACTTTAAAATTATACAGATGAATTTTATAGGAATATTAATCATTGCTTATCTCTTAGATTTGCTGCTTGGGGATCCGGATTGGATGCCGCATCCAATCCGCTTTATTGGATTTTTAATTGAGAAAGGGGAAAACGCCATTAGAAAAGGCATCTCATCTGAAAAATTAGAATTGCTGGGGGGAACCTTCTTAACCATTGGCATGATCTCTTTAAGTTTTTTGGTTCCGTGGATGGTTCTAAAAATTTTATTCCAACATTCTCCCGCATGTGCTGTGCCAGTTGAAATTTTTTTACTTTACGCTTGTTTCTCGACTAAAGAATTGGCGATTGAAAGTTTTTGGGTAAGAGATGCGTTAAAATCAAATGACATTCCCTTGGCAAGAAAAAAACTCTCATGGATTGTGGGCAGAGATACAAAAAACCTAGATGAAAAAGAGATTATCCGTGGAACTGTGGAAACAGTTGCAGAGAGTACAGTGGATGGAATTATAGCTCCGGTTTTTTATGCGTGTTTGGGAGGAGCTCCTTTAGCTCTAACTTATAAGACAATTAATACTTTAGATTCCATGATTGGACATAAAAATAAAAAATATTTTTATTTTGGAAAAACTGCCGCTAAAATTGATACTTTAGCCAACTGGCTTCCAGCCAGGATCAGCGGGTTTCTCTTTCCAATCGCTGCTGGAATTCTGGGATACTCATCAAAAAGCTCATATCAGATCGCTTGGGGTCAAGGTCTAAATACGCCAGTACCCAATGCTGCTATTCCAGAAGCTGCCATGGCTGGAGCGCTTCAAATTCAATTAGGGGGTCTAAATACCTATGAGAATGTCCCATTACAAACACCCTATTTAGGTTCCGCAGAAAAAGAGCTTTCTGTTGAACATATTGATAAATCCATTAAGTTGATGTTTGTGGGTTCGCTCCTATTCTTTTTGATTTGCTTAACTATTCGAACTCTTTGGGGAATAACATTTATAAGAGGATGATTTTAAAAAATAAATTTTTCCATTTTCGTTTTTTTACACTATGAACATCCCTAGAATTATTGTTTCTGGAACACAAAGCGGTGTTGGAAAAACTTCTGTAACATTGGCTTTAATGGCTGCCTTTAAAAAAGTTGGGATTAAAGTGCAGCCTTTTAAAGTTGGTCCTGACTATATTGATCCTAGTTATCACCAGCTTGTTACAGAAAAACCATCTCATAATCTAGATACATGGCTGCTTACAAAAGAAAAAGTCCAGTGGTTATTTCAGAAGGAATCTCATAATTGTGAACTAGCCATTATTGAAGGGGTCATGGGACTCTATGATGGTTTTGGCAGTTGTGAAGAAACCGCAAGCACTCAGGAAATTGCAAAACTTTTAAACTGTCCTATTGTTTTGGTCATTGATGCAAAAAAAATGGCTCGTTCGGCTGCGGCTTTAATCTTAGGTTTTAAATCTTTTGATCCTGCTCTAAAAATTGGCGGAGTGATTCTTAACAAAGTGGGAAGTTTAAGGCATTACCAAATATTAAAAGAAGCTGTAGAGACCTATACTCAAATTCCTGTTTTAGGCGGGATCCCTTCCAATTTAAAAATTCATGTGCCTGAAAGACATCTTGGTCTTTTAACTGCTTCTGAAAATAAAGAGTTTAAAGAACTTCTAAATGCTCTAACTGATTTGATTCGTCCGGATCCTGAAAAAAATAACCCTGGAATTAATTTAGATGCAATTCTAAAAATCGCTAAAGAAACAGAACCTCTACCTAAAGTAAAATCTCCATCTATAGAATTTAATAACAATAATTTAAAGTCTGTAAAAATTGGAATTGCTAAGGACAAAGCATTTAGTTTTTACTATCAGGCAAATTTAGATCTTTTAGAGCGCTGTGGAGCGAAATTAATTACTTTCAGTCCTTTAGAAACAAAGGAACTTCCAGAGGGTTTAAGCGCTCTATATTTTGGAGGAGGATTCCCAGAAATCTATGCGCAAGAGCTCCAAAATAATCTTTATTTAAAGAAACAAATTAAAAATTTAATTGCAGATGGTTTACCTGTATATGCAGAATGCGGAGGGTATATGTATCTTACAGAAGCGATTCAAGATTTAGAGGGTAAAACTTATGAGATGGTGGGCGCAATCCCAGGGAAAATAACAATGACCAAAAAACTCCAAAACTTTGGTTACAAACAAGGGAAAAGTATCCATCCTAACATACTCCATGACAAAGAAACCATGGTTCGCGGTCATGAATTTCACTATTCTAAAATGGAGGTTTTGGACTCACATTTTTCTTATGAGCTCACAGATAGAAAAACAGGAAAAAAACAGTTTGAAGGGATTCAAAAAAATAATTTACTTGCATCCTATCTCCATCTTCATTTTTTAACAAACCCTGAATGGGCGCAAAATTTCGTTAAAGCAGCAAAAAAATACAGTGAAAACTTAAGTTTGAAAAAGGAGACGGCAAAAGTTTAAAAGCCACAATTACATCAAAAAATTAAACATGGGATAGATGTCAGGGAAGTCTCGTGAAAATCGAGCTCTGCCCCGCAACTGTAAACCGCGACGAAAGCTTAAAATAAGTCACTGGTCTAGTCACAAATTAGACTGGGAAGACCTTTAGCAAGTAGGAAGACCGGTAAAGACAGGAAACCTGGCTATCCAATAAAGTTGCGTACGAAAATAAATCGGAACGCATTCTTCGAGAGGGAGAACAATGATGAAAAAAATTAAAGTTGTTGCAGCTGTATGTCTAGTAGTTTCTAGTTTCTTTTATGGAATTCAGAATCTTGGCGCTGTTTCAGAAGAGGAATTCCAATCCTTAAAAAACAAAGTGCAGGAATTGGAAAAATATACTTTCCCGCCTGAAAAAGCAGAGGAAATAAAAAAGGTAACTGAATATGTTTGTCCTCAAGGACATACCTATGCCTTCCCGCCAGAACATTTTATCTGTCCAGAAGATCGCCTAATTGTAAAAAAAAGGTTCGCTTTAATAAAAATGAAACTAGACAGAAGAGAGGCAGTTGGAGATAAAATTAGCAGCATGTTAGATGAAGAGTTTCAAAAAAGGGTGAATGTGGCGATCTCTGGAACTGGAATAGTCCAACACATTGCTGAGAGTCTTGAAAGCGCCACTAAAAAACAAACTTTTGCTCAAGGTTCAATAGATGTTTATCTGCTCAGCAGGCCATTCATTAACACCTTGTTTTTTATTGACATAGAATCTCAAGGCGGACAGGGACCAGATTCTTCTATCCCAAACCAATCTGTGCTTAACAATGATACAACCTCTTTACCTGGAGTAGTCCAGACAGATCAAGTGCGTTTAAGGGAGGCATGGTTACAAAAAACAGCCATGAGTCAAAAAATCCAGTTTATAATTGGTAAAATAGACCTGACTAATTATTTTGATCGTAACAGAGTTGCCAATGATGAGACCAGCCAATTTATAACTGGCGGATTGGTCAATAATTTGGTTATAGGCAATGCTCCAAACGGACCAGGAATGGCTCTTCTTTATGATTCTCACAAAGGGTTTGCTCTAGGTATAGGCGCGCAGAGCGCTGACGGGAATGGAGTGAATGTAACAGAAGAACCTTTTTCTATTTCTGAAATTGCTCTAAGATTTAGACTTTTGCATGGGGCTTTAGGAAATATTCGGTTTTGGGCTGCAAGAAATGGTAGAACTGTGGGAGAACATAGGGACGATTACTCCCTGGGAACTAGCCTGGATCAAGAGATCGGATCAAAAATGATTCTTTTTGGAAGAGTGGGTAGAGCTATAAAAAAGGAGCCGGTGCGAGATCCTCACTTCTGGAGCGCGGGGTTGATGTTACAGAATTTTATTCCTGCAAGAAGGCGAGATAAATTTGGGATTGGCTACAGTCACTTCTTAACTCCCATTGAAACTGGTCTTACAGCAGAAACTGAAAATATTGGAGAGTGTTATTACTCAATTTTTTTAAGTGACCATCTTAATCTTTCTCCCAACATTCAAACTATTTTTCATTCTGCGGGATCGTCCCAAGGAGCAGCGCAAAGCAATGTTTTAATATTAGGATTAAGAACACAGATCACATTTTAAAAATGGTGTAAATTTTTAAAGTACTTAAAATAAAAAATAAAAGGAGGAGTCAATGAACAAAATAAAACTAATCATGAGCGGGCTGATTCTTTGTTTAGCCGTTAGCTCCAATGCGCAGATGGAATCTCTATCAGAGGAGAATAATCGTTTGTTTGTGGCAAACCAAGATTCAGATTATGTGTCAGTTATTGATTTAAAAACCTTGCAGCTCTCCAAAAAAATTAATTTGGATATTTTAAGCGCTTCACACATGACCATGGCATGGACTGGAAAAACTGGCCAAAAACTTCTTGTAACCATGACAGGCAGGAATGAGGTGGCGATTGTGGATGTAGAAAAAGGGATTGTAGAAGCGAAGCTTCCAGTTGGAAGGTCCCCTGAACATTTTGCCATTGAAAAAAATAAAGATTATCCTGAATATTTTGCCTATGTCGCTAACTTTGACGATGGCTCAATCTCAGTGATTGACCTTGCGCTCAATAAAGAGATAAAAAGAATTAATGGTTTTTATGAACCGCATGGGGTTACATTTAATGCAGACGCTTCCAAAGCCTATATTGCAAACTTTGGAGCCCATCGCATAGATGTCATTGATACCGCAAAACATGAAATTGCCAAACAATTGAGCATAGGAGATGTTTATCAAGTCGCTTTAAAAAACCCTTCGCGCTACTTATCGGAAATTAAAGGAATTGCCAATGTGACTTTAACTTCAAATGGCCGGTATGGTTATGCCGCGGATGGAGATTCAAATCTCGTGGCAGTGATAGATACTGAAAAAGATAGCATTGTAAAAACCATTCCAGTAGGAGAAGATCCGTGGAGAACTTATCACTCCCCAGATGGAAAATGGATGCTTGTGCCAAACAATGGGGATGAAACTGTATCTGTGATTGACGCTGAAAAACATAAACTAAGATCTACATTCCCAGCAGGCGGAACTATTACTGGAATTAATTTTGTATTGGGTGGGAAAAAAGCCTATGCCTTAGCTACCACTGAAAGCGAAGCGCTTCTCCATGTATATGATCTTCAAAAAATGAAAGAGAAAGGAACAATCTTAATTGGTAAAGGTCTCCGTTTAGAAACTGCTTCCACATCTGTGGATGGTAAGACAATCTATGTAGCATCGTCAGTAGATAATTCCATCTATTCCATAGATGCTGAGACTGATAAAGTAACAAAAATTGCAAACGTAGGGATTACTCCTTGGGGAACAACCATTCAAGGAGACATGGCTTCTTATTGCCACTAAATAAAAATCCAAAGCCAACATTGGATTGTGAAATTTTTCTAGATTCTCACAAACAACGCTGGTCTTGGGATAGAAGATTAAAGCTTTTTGTTACAATTCTTCTAGTTTGTACTCTATTTGTTAGTCGAAACTATCTGCTAGGGGACGAAAGATCAAAGATCAATGAAATCCCTGGTTTAAAAAAAGCAATAGTTCAAGCTATTCAAAAGTATTATTTTAAACCGGTTAACATAAATGAATTTGAGAAGAGTTCTTTGTCTGAAATATTACAAGTTTTGGACAAAGACTCTTCTTTAATTCAAAGCGAACCAAAAAAGTCAGATTTTGTCAGGGGTTTTAAGAATAAAAAAAGTATTAAAAATTATAAAATTATTGCTGAAAAAATTGGGGTTTTCCATATCTCTTATTTCTCTAAATCCACTGCTAAAGAATTTGAAAAGATCCATAAAAAATTGACTAAGGATGGAGCTTCTAAACTGATCTTAGATTTAAGAGGAAATGAGGGTGGGGATTTTGATTCTTGCTTAAAAATAACAGAACGTTTTGTGTCGTATGGGGAAACATTAGCAATCATTCAGGAAAAAGAGAAAAAAATTATAAAAAAATCAGAAAATAAGGTCCCCATAAAAATTCCCATGGTCATTCTTGTGGACAGCAATACCGCATCTTCTGCTGAATTTCTTGCTTCATCGCTAAGAAAACACAATCAGGCAACAATTATTGGACTTCCCACACAAGGAAAAAGAACAGTTCAAAAAATGATTCCTGTAGAAACACTGTGGTTATCATTGACAGTTGGGACTTGGGAAATAACTGGAAATAGCGATGAGTCAGAAAAGATTGAGCCAGATTTTTTTATCGCTAATAAGGATCAGCAACTAGAAAAAGCTATCTCACTATGCAAACATTAAAAAAAGCGATCCTTTTGATTGGACATGGCTCTAGAGATCCTATTGCGGTAAAAGAATTTCTAGATTTTGCCAATGAGTTTCAAAGCAAAAATATCAAAACTTTTGGGAATGAAATGATAGTTACCAGCGCATTTTTAGAACTGAGCTCACCTACCATTCCTCAAGCGCTGCACACGCTTGCAAATGATGGGATAAACCAGATTACGGTAATCCCCTATTTACTCTTTAGCGCTGGCCATGTAAAAACTGAAATCCCTGAGATTTTAGAGGAATTTAAAAACAGGGTTCCTCAAATTAATATTCTTTATGGAAACTCTCTTTGGCCGCATAAAAATATAATCCAATGCGCTAAAGAAAAAATTATGCAAAGTTTAAATAAATTCCCGCAAAACCATTCTAGGGATGTGGATATTTTAGTTGTGGGAAGAGGAGCCAGTGACAGCCAAGCGATTGAACAATTTACAGAAGCGGTCAATCATCTCCGTGTTGAAATACCTTGCCATACCTTAAACCATTGTTTTATAGCCCTTGCGGAACCAAAATATACAGAGACCTTGCCTGAAATATTGAACAATTCATGCAAAAAGTTACTTATCTTTCCTTTTTATCTATTCACTGGAATTTTGGTTAATAGAATTCAACACCAGGCAGAAGAGGCTAAAAAAATATATAAAGAGGCTAGAATAGAAATTGCGCCTTACTTTGGTTCAGATCCCCTCATGTTTCAAATGTTAAAAGAAAAAGTGGTCGAAACTTCTAATAACTTAAATAATTTATTAGGCGCTCTTAAGAATTATTAAAGATCTCTTGGTAAACTAAATTGGCCCAACAAAAAAAAGCAATAATTCTTGAATCTAAACCTTTAAATGAGGAAACCAAACTACTTCACTTAAAACTGGAGGAGGGGCAAACATTAAATTTTACAGGAGGCCAATATGTTATTGTCAATACGAATATTTCTCTGCCTCAAGGCAAGCTCGCCAAACGGGCTTATTCCATACTTTCCAGAGATAATGATCAAGACAAATTTCAGATAGCGGTTAAAAAAATATTGGACGGACCAGCCTCAAATTATTTTCATGACTCTGCTCCCGGAACAACCATTCCTTTTAGCGGCCCTTGGGGGCAATTTTTCTGTGATCCATCCACTAAAATTCAAAAAGCAATGGTCATTGCCACAGATACTGGCATTACAGCTGCTTTAGGGCTTATCCAAAGTCAAAACTTTAAAAACTGCGTGAAAAAATTTTATTTGCTCTGGCTGGTTGAATCTTTAAACTATTTTTTACCTCCATCCTTTTTAGAAGAAAAACTGGGCGCGGATTGCGCAGGCTTTTTTATTAGAATCATCCCGGGAGTTTGGAATCCAGAAAGAGGCGCCAGATCCTTAGAACTATTTAAACTTTTTCTTGAGGATCGTATGGGTGAGCTCAGTTTTCTTTCCGGAGATGGGAATCTGCTTTACCCATTTAAAGACGAACTTTTAGCCCAGGGGTTTAATGACTCACAAATTAAAATTGAATGTTTCTTTAATAACCCATTTAAAAAAATTACAACCCAAAGGTTGGTTTAGCATTCAAACAAACCAAAGTTTTAGTTCAACATAAAAGGTGGTAAAACATGAATGACATGAGACAAATGACTGGTTTAGGCAGAAACATTGAAGAAAACAGTTTTGCCATTATTGATCAAGAGGCTGGGCAACACCCATTTTCTCCTGAGGAGTGGCAAGTTGTACGCAGGGTCATACACTCTACCGCTGATTTTGAATATAAATCTTTAGTTGAGTTTCACCCTCATGCTATTCAATCTGGAATTGCCGCATTAAAGAATGGCTGTTCTATCATTGTGGATGTTAAAATGATTCAAGCAGGCTTAAATGAAGATCGCCTAGGCGCTTATGGATGCAAAATAAGCTCTTTTATTTCTGATGAAGATGTAATTAAAAAAGCAAAAGAAAAAAATTCTACTAGAGCGATTGAGGCAATGAAAAAGGCTCATGAGTTAAAAATACTAGATGGTTCAATTGTGGCTATAGGCAATGCGCCCACAGCTCTGCTTGAAATAGCAAGACTTATTAAGGAAGAAAACGCAAAACCAGGGTTAATCATTGGTGTGCCTGTTGGCTTTGTATCTGCCAAAGAGTCTAAGGAAGCGATCCTTAACTTAGATTCTCCCTATATTGTATCTAAAGGAAGAAAAGGGGGAAGCGCCATCGCAGTAGCTGTTATTCACGCGCTCCTATTTCTTTCAGCGCAGAATTAACGATTTTATTCTAATGGTTAGCTGATTTTTTAGGTATTATAAAAAAATTATGGAACTCTACGAAGCTATATTTAAACGCCGGGACATAAGACAATTTAAATCTGATCCTATTCCTCAGGATGTTATAAAAAGGATTCTAAATGCAGCTCACTTTGCAGGCTCTGTGGGTTTCATGCAACCATGGAATTTTATTTTAATTGAAGATTTAACCATGCGAAAAAAAGTAAAGGAGAACTTTGATCATCAAAATGATCTGGCTGCTCTCAACTATTCAGGAGATCGCAAAAATCTTTATAGTTCCCTTAAACTGGAGGGGATTTTAGATTCTGCCTTTAATATTTGTGTTACCTGTGATAGAACCCGCAAAGGGCCGCATGTTATTGGCAGGAATTCAATTCTGGATGTGGATATTTACAGCACTTGCTGCGCCATCCAAAACTTATGGCTTGCAGCTCGATCTGAAGGTGTGGGGGTAGGCTGGGTCAGTATTTTAGATAATAATAACCTAAAAACTTTACTTGAAATTCCAGAACATATTCTGCCAGTAGCTTATCTTTGTGTGGGTTATCCATTAGAGTTCAGGGACAAGCCTTTGCTGGAAGAAATTGGTTGGGAGAAAAGAGAAAATCTGGATAGCCTTATTTTTTCAAATCTGTGGGGAAAAAGCTGGAATGGAACCAAAGAGTGAAGAGAAAAAAAATTTAAGAACTGGCTGGACCACTGGCGCTTGTTCTGCTGCTGCGGCAAAAGCAGCTGCGTTTTGTTTAATTCATCAAAAAAATATAAAAGATATTGAAATTAGAATTCCAATGGGTAAGCAGGTAAAATTTAATCTTAAACGCTGTGAATTTAATAAAAATGAAGCGACCTGCTCTGTGATTAAAGATGCAGGAGATGACCCAGACTGCACCAATGGCGCTGAACTAACCGCAACTGTTCTTTGGATTAACCAAAAAGGAGCGATAGTTTTAGACCGGGGACAAGGAGTAGCAGTTATTACTAAAAAAGGTCTTGGCTTAGAAGTTGGGGGACCAGCCATTAACCCTGTTCCCAGAAAAAATATTACTGAGATGGTTCAAGAAACAGCTGGCCCATTTTTAAATGAACAGGGTTTAAAAGTTTTGATTTCTGTTCCACGTGGTGAAGAGATGGCAAAAGAAACTCAAAATGAACGTTTAGGAATTTTAGGAGGAATTTCAATTCTGGGAACCACTGGCACTGTAGTTCCTTTTTCCACAGCAGCTTATAAAGCATCTATTGCTCAAGGAATTGATATTGTTCTTGCCGCGGGACATGACACTGTAGTTTTAACTACAGGGGGAAGAAGCGAAACCTATGCCATGAAAATTTTAGGGTTTCCTAATGAATGTTATGTTCAGATGGGAGACTTTGTAGGATTTTCTACCAAACAGGCTGCTCTTAAAGGCATAAAAAAAGTAATTCTTTGCGGCATGCCGGGGAAAATGTCTAAAATTGCTACTGGTAAGATGCAAACACATGTTGCTGGCAGCCAAGTTGACATGACATTTCTTGCTGAAATGGCAAAAGAAGTTGGAGCCTCACAATCTGTAATTGAAGAAATCATAAAAGCCAATACAGCTCGCCATGTTCATGAAATTCTAACTCAACATGGCATTACAGAATTGTGGAATGAGGTGGCGCGTAAGGTGTGTGAGGTTTGCCATAAAAATTCTGAAGGCAAAATCATCATAGAATGTATCTTAACTGATTTCGATGGTCAAATTTTGGGGCGCTATGAAAAAAGAACAAACTGATAAGATTTATATTGTTGGCATTGGAGACAATGGCGCAGATAATCTTGGGAAAGAAACTCTTTCAATTATTCAAGATGCTGAAATACTATTTGGTGGGGAGAGGCATTTAGAATTTTTTCAATCTCACACAGCGGAAAAAGTGATTGTAAAATCGAATTTAAAAGAAGTTGCAGCCCAAATAAACCTTGAGCTTGGTAAAAAAAGAATGGTGGTATTAGCTTCTGGAGACCCTCTTTTTTACGGCATTGGCAAATATATCCTTTCAAAAGTAGAACATGACAAGGTAGAGATTTTACCCTTTACCAGCTCCATGCAATTAGCTTTTGCTAAAATAAAAGAGAGCTGGGAAGATGCGCATTTAGTTAGCCTGCATGCAAAACCCTTGGAGAACCTGCTCAATCTTATTAAAGCAAGTGAGCCTAAAAAAATTGGCATTTTCACTGATGATAAGAATAGTCCAGACCATATTGCTAGAACTCTGATTGAAAAAGAGCTAAATGGTTATCAATCTTATGTCTGTGAAAATTTAGGGTCAGGGGATGAAAAAATAATTTCTGGAAATTTAGAAGATATTGCACAGGGAAAATTTTCTAGTTTAAATGTCATGATTCTTATAAAACGAGAAAAGCAATATGCGCCTAAAGATGAAAAATCTGAAAATAACAGAAAATGGAGTTTTGGAATTCCTGATGATGAGTTTTACCAAAGAACTCCGGAAAAAGGTTTAATTACAAAATCTGAAATTCGAGTTATCTCTTTGGCAAAAATGAAACTTCAGCCAGATTCTATTGTTTGGGATATTGGGGCTGGCTCTGGTTCTGTTTCCATTGAATCAGCGCTGCTTGCGCCTAGCGGTAAAGTCTATGCAGTTGAAAAAAATGAGGAAGACTATAAATTAATTCTTAAAAATATAGAAAAATTTAAAACATCGCATATTGAAGCCATTCATGGATTAGCGCCAAATGCTCTTGCTTCAATTCCTTTAGACCCGGATGCTGTTTTTATTGGCGGCTCCTCAGGCAATATGCATGAAATTTTAAAAGTTTGTTCCGAACGGCTTAAACCAAATGGCAGAATTATCGTAAATGTAATAACATTAGAAAATTTATCTGAAGCCTGGGAATCATTAAAAAAAATAGGGTTAAATTCAGAAGTGACATTGCTCCAAATCTCGCGAAGTCAACCTATTTTAGAGATCACTCGCTTTGCAGCTTTAAACCCAATTTTTATTATCACAGCTAAAAAATAAGAGGGGATTACTTAGATTGATTAAAAATTGTTTGTCTTAGAAGAGTTCTCACCCAACCAAATAATTTGTAAACCAATTTAATAATATAAATTTATATGATTGAAAAAGAAAAAATTGCGGTAATAGCGATTACAAAACATGGAGCCCTGCTTGCGGAAAAACTTCATCTAAAATTAGAAAAAAGTGAACTGTTTATCTCTGCAAAGTTCAAAAAAGAAAATATTCCGGGAAAAGTTCAATTTTTTGAAACCCCTATCAAAGAGCTTACAGGAAAAATATTCAATAGTTTTGATGCATTGATTTACATTGTCTCTTTAGGCGCAGTAGTTAGAACCATAGCAACTTATCTTAAAGATAAACATACAGATCCAGCAATCATTGTAATAGATGACAAAGCTAACTTTGCCATTAGCGTACTTTCTGGGCACGTTGGCGGAGCTAACGAACTCACAGAGGAACTTAGCATAATCTTAGGAGCTACACCTGTTATTACCACAGCCTCAGATGTGGGAAAAACTATCCCAGTGGATATTTTAGGCAGAGAATTTGGCTGGACCACAGAATTGGATGAGAACATTACTAAGGTAAGCGCTTGTGTGGTGAATGAAGAAGCTGTGGGAATTTATCAAGATGCGGGTGAGAAAAACTGGTGGAAAAGGGAGAATCCCATCCCAAAAAATTTTAAATTTTATTCTTCCTTAGATGAATGCGCAGCCTCTGATTCTAAAGCTGCCTTGCTTATCACAGATAGAATCATCCCTGAAAAATATCAAGATTTACTTAAAAAATCTGTAATTTACAGACCTAAAAGCCTTGCGGTTGGGATGGGTTGCGATCGAGGAACTCTTCAGGAAGAGCTAGATGAGCTCCTGAACAAAACCTTTGAATTTCATGGTTTAAGCGTAAAATCAGTTAAGAATATTTCAACTGTGGATTTAAAAAATAGAGAGGCCGGGCTTCTTGCCTTCTGTGAAAGACATAACTGGGAATTGCTCTGTTACACAAGAGAAGAACTCGCAGAGTTAAAAAACATTCTTCCAAACCCTTCAGAAATGGTTATGAAATATTTAAAAATCCCCGGGGTTTCTGAACCCGCTGCCATGCTTACAGCCAAAACAGACACCCTAGTTGTAGAAAAAACCAAAGGTAAGATGTCCACCCTCGCTGTTGCCCGCATTCATGCAGGTAACGGTAAAATCTAATAAAATCAATAAATTTTTATGACTATAGAAAAAATCTGGCAGGAACTTCAAAACTATGATGAGACAAAAAGCTCAAAAAGTTTTCAGCTAAAAGATTTAAGAATTCAATTTTATAAAGGGGCCATGGAAATCCCTTTAATTGCGTTTTTCCCAAGCCAGCACTTTGATTTGAATTCTTCAAAAATGAATGAATTTTCTAAACTTCTTGAAAAACAAGGATTGGTTTTAGATTGCGTAACAGAAACGGCTAACTATAAAATTAATACGAATGATGAGCAACAATATATTGGAAGAATCACAAAAGATGCCTTAAAATTACATGCCATTAGAATAAAAGAATTGGGCAAAGAGTGTTTTGAATCGCTTATCTCCTTTTTTATTAACCCTAATAATCTGTTTGTTTCAAGGAATTTGGAATAGCGCAAATATTGAAAAATGAACTGTTGCCGCAATAAAATCAGGCAACAAAATTTAATAATGATTTAAATAAGAGTAGAGAGAGGAATTTATGGAACAAAATGAGCAGATGAAACCTAAAGGAAAATTATTATTAGTTGGCTTTGGACCAGGGGATCATGACCACTTAACTTTTCGCGCTAAAGAAGCGATTGGGGAAGCAGAAATTATTATTGGATACAGAACCTATATTAACCTTGTTAAAGAACTCATTGTTGGAAAACAGGTGATTTATACTGGAATGACTGAAGAACTTGCCAGAGCCAGACGCTCCATAGAAATAGCTTATGAAGGAAAAAAAGTGGCTTTAATTTCTAGCGGAGATATTGGCATTTATGGGATGGCTGGCCCAGTTCTTGAGCTCTTAAAAGAAAGGGGTTGGAAGCCAGGAGAAGGGATAGAAGTAGAAATTATCCCAGGTGTGACTGCTCTTACCTCTTGCGCTTCTGTTTTAGGAGCGCCTCTCATGCATGATTTCTGTTCAATTTCATTATCTGATCTTCTCACCCCCTGGGATATCATAGAAGCGCGGATTGAAGCTGCGGCAAAAGCGGATTTTGTGGTTGCGCTTTACAACCCAAAAAGCGGCCGTAGAACTAGACAAATTCAAGAGACTCAAAAAATCTTACTTAAATATCGTTCCTCAGATACCCCTGTGGGTCTAGTTAAATCCTGTAAAAGAGATATGGAGCAGATTGTTATTACAGATCTAAAAAACATGTTAAATCACGAAATTGGCATGCTCACCACAGTGATTATTGGGAATACGAATAGCTTTCGTTATCTGGATTTTATTGTCACACCCAGAGGTTATAAAAATAAATATGATCTGGAATCCAGCAAAGTAAAAGAGGGACAAAGAGCTGGTATTTCTTTAAATACAGAACTTTTACAAAGCCCGTATAAAAAAGTTAATGTAATTTCTGATCCAGAATCTGATTCAACCTCTTTAACTTCTATTTCACAAACTCCATTATCTCCTTTCTTAAAAGATGAAGATAGAAAAGAGAATCAGGCTGGAAATAACAGAAACTGGGGAACTCTTTATGGCATAGGCGTTGGACCTGGGGACCCCGAGCTCTTAACAGTTAAAGCGACTAAAGCTTTAACTAAAGTCTCTCATATTTTTTACCCATCCTCCAACGGAACAGATGAAAGTATGGCTTTAAATATTATTGAACCTTACTTACAAGAAAACACTAAATTTCATACACTTTTTTTTCCAATGACCAAAGATAAACAAGAACTAGAAACTCATTGGGACTTAGCTGCTGATACTGTGGCAAAAATACTTTCACAAGGCGAGGATGCTGTTTTTGTAACTTTAGGAGATCCAATGATTTATAGCACTTACTTTTATCTTTTAAAAACTCTAAAAGCAAGATACCCTCAAATCACATGGGAAACCATTCCTGGAATTAGCTCCTATCAATCTGCGGCAAGTTTAATAGATTCTGCCATCAGTGAGGGAAAAGATCGCGTTGCTCTTATCCCTGTCAATAGAGACGCAAGTAACATTGAAGATGCCTTAGATCAATATGAAACCATTGTTCTTTTTAAAGTAGGATCTAAACTTCCTAAAGTTCTAGAAATTTTGGAGAATAAAAATCTTTTAGATCAAGGAACACTTTTTAGTTATCTTGGAACCCCAGAACAGTTTATTGAAAGTGATTTAAGAAAAGTTAAGAGAGAAAAAATAGGATACATGTCCCTTTTAATAGTTAAGAAAAAGAAAGAGATTGTTTCCAGTGAGGAACCAGATGAGGTTGAAGTCCCTGCTAAAGAATCAGCATTAGCTTAAACTCAAATATGGAAAGAGAAATTAAACCAGGTCCAAGAAAAGGGTTAGTGATTGTCCATACCGGCAATGGCAAAGGAAAAACTACAGCTGCCATAGGACTTATGTTCAGAGCTTTAGGCAGAGATTTTAAAACAATCATGCTTCAGTTCATTAAAAGCAAAAAACATATTTATGGGGAACATATACTGGCAGAGAAATTAGGGATTGAAATCCGGCCTTTAGGGGATGGGTTTAGCTGGGAATCTAAAAACATAGAACAGGATAAAAATTTGGCGAAACTCTGCTGGGATCAATGTAAAGAAGCGATTGAATCAAAAAAATACGATATGATAATTTTAGATGAGTTTACCTATCCTTTGAAATATGGCTGGCTGGATATTAATGAAGTCATTCCAGTTATAAAGAATAGGGATCCAAATCTGCATCTGGTTATCACTGGCAGGAACGCGCCTGAAGAAATTGTGGAGATTGCGGATCTGGTTTCTGACATTCAAGTTATTAAGCATCCTTTTAAAAACGGAGTGCGCGCTCAACTGGGAGTAGAAATGTAAGTGAGCCGCCGCATCCCTTACAAAGGAAACGGAGAATGAAATTTTGCGCTAGAAGGGATGGGGACTTAATGAGAAGAATCATTTAATGAAAGAAAATAAAAAAATATATTTTGTGGGAGCTGGACCCGGGGACCCAAAACTAATTACTCTTAAAGGAAAAGAGTTAATAGCAGCTGCGGATACAATTGTTTATGCTGGTTCCCTGATTAATCCTGAACTATTAACTTACGCCAAAAAAGAAGTTGATCTTTATGATAGCGCTAAAATGACTTTAGAGGAGATTACTCAGGTATTAATTTCATCCTATAAAGCTAAGAAATGCACAGTGCGTTTAGCCTCTGGGGACCCTACTATCTTTGGCGCTATTGACGAAATGGATGAGATTCTTCAAAATCATGAGATTGAAATTGAAGTGGTGCCTGGGGTTAGTTCATTTGTGGCAGCAGCCAGCTCTTTAAAACTTTCCCTTACAGTGCCGGACGTGGCTCAAACTGTGATCTTAACTAGGGGGGAAGGACGAACCAAAATGCCTTTAAAAGAAAAATTAAAGGATCTGGCCCAACACCAATCTACCCTGATTCTTTTTTTAAGCGCTGCTTTAGCCAAATCCGTGCAAGAAGATCTGCTTACAGCCTATCCTCCCCAAACCCCAATCGCTATTTGTTATAAAACCAGTTGGCCAGATCAAAAAATATTTAGAGGAACTTTAGAAGAACTAGAACAAATCATGCGCAGGGAAAAAATAACAATGACCGCCCTAATTTTAGTAGGTCAATTTTTAACAGCCGCTGGCCATAAATCCAAACTCTATGATAAAACATTTACTCATGCTTATAGAAAAGCCCTTAGCCCCTCATGAATTTTGAAGTCCATCTCCTACCCATTGAAATTTTTAAGCCTCATGAAGAGGTTCAATCTGAAAGAGTGCTTAAGATTAAAAAAGAAATTTTAGATAGTGAAAAAATTCTTCAGCCCCTATGGATAGAAAAAGGGAATTTTGTAGTGTTAAATGGACACCATCGCTTAAGCGCCTTAAAAGAACTAAACTGTTTTCAGGTCCCATGCTTTTTATTTAACTATTTTAGCGATGAGATTCAAGTTCAAGTTTGCTCAGGTTCTTCTCTAACAGAAATAGATAAACATTCTATTATTCAGGCTGCCCTCACCGGCAATCTTTACCCGCCGCGATCTTCTTTTCATATCCTAAACATTAAACTCCGCCCAAATCCCACTCCTCTAACTGATCTTCAACCCGAAGTTTCTATTTTTGACCCAAACCATTCACTTAGCCTTTAACCCAAATTTTGCATTAAAAATGAAATATTCAGCTTTAAAACATTTGACAAAAATCACATGTGTCCAATTTGGACAGCAATGGACAAAAATAATGATTCAAAAAAAATATGAAAGTTGCTCTTAAAGAGTGGGCTGTTATTGTTCAAGCCATTAAACTAGGCTGCCATCATCTTCTATTAAGAAAAGGTGGTTTAGCGGATAAAAAACAGGAATTTAATCTGGAGCAGGACAAATTCTTCCTTTTCCCAACTTATGAACACCAGGAAATCCAATTCATACAAAGTAAAGTTCATGCTCTTTATAACCAAGCGTTGAAAAATTATATTTCAGAAGATGAACTGCTTATCGAATGTTGGGCTGAGGTTAAGGGAGTGTTTAAAGTAAGTGACTTAAAAATTTTAAAACAACTTGAACCCTATCATATTTGGTCAGAAGAATATCTTAAAATGCGTCTAAATTATAAACCAGAAAAAAATCTATTTCTTCTCTTACTAAGAACTTACCAACTAAAAAATCCACAAAGAATAAAAAATTTAACGCGTTATAGTGGCTGCCGTTCTTGGATCCAACTTGAAGATGAAATATCTCTTGACCCCTCAACCCCAATATTATCAGAAAATGATTTTAAAATTTTAAACAAAAATATAACTTCCCATTTTCTATAGTCACTATTTTTTGATATTGCAGCATTAAATTTTCAATGATAGGATACAATCAATGTTTTTTGAAAAAATTTTTAGGCAGCTGGAAAAAAGAAAAATAGATATGTTTGACATCGAAACCTTGAACAAAATAAGGGAAATGGAAGATGCAAAAGAAAAATTGGTTTAAAGCTCTGGAAAAAGAGCGATTGAAGAGAAACCTCTCTCTTTCACTAAAAGAAAAATTGAAATTATTGGAAGAGATGAGAGAATTTACCAAAAAACTAATGCCTGAAAAAAATAAAAAAATTTGGCGTAAGCTTAAGGAAGAAGGCTGGTAAACAGACTTTAAAAATCCAATCTTAACCTTGCATCCCAAAACCGATATTATTGCTGCTGCGCGAAAACGCCTATTTCTTGAATATCTTCTTGCATATTAGTATCTAGGAGCGGTGTAGCATTCAATGAGTTTCCAATCAAGCTTAAGAAACTAATCACAGCATTCTTTAAATTCTCATACTGTTCAATATTGTCCAATAACTCTTTTAGATTGCCAACCAAATTTCGTGGGATAAAAAGCCTTAGGGGAACTGAACTTTTCTGCCTCACTGTTCCCACTATTTCATCCAAAACAGCTGGATCTAAAGAATAATTCCCTTCTCTAAACCTGATTAGTCCTGGATCAGCTTTAACTTCAAGGCTAATCCCTCTCTTAACAGAAAGACGATTGATGGCCCAAATCTCTGCCTCAGATAAATTGCCGCTTAATATGGTAAGTCTGGAATTAGAAACCCCTTTCGCGCTCAGATGATAAGCGGAAATAATTTGCTCTGCATATCTGACTTTATTTTTAACTAAAGGATCCAAGAGAGCCACAGTGCTGGAATAATCTTCCATCTTGGACTTTACAAGAACATTCTGGAACTTGTCATTCTTAAATCCAGCCAAAACAACTTGGCTTAAAGAACGGTTTATTTCTTTAGAAGACATTGTGCTGCCAGTCTCCTCCTGCAATTTTTGTCCAAGATATTCATAGAACTCTTGCGGATCATCTACGGCGCGAAGAAGATCTAAAGCAGGATTAGATATCCCTTTATCCCCAAGAACAGTTTGAACGTCTAAAGATTGAGCAGTGTTTTGTAAAATCATAGGGACTATTTTTTGCATGTTTGAAAAACTATACAGTCGCTCCTCTTTTTCAAGTTTAGATATTGCGCGCGCAAAACCATCTGAAATTGAATAGGTTCGGCTATTTTTAGAACTTGAACTTTTTTTAACTTGGATTCCTTTAGCCTCTTTAAAAGTTTTTCCAATTTTAGCAGAGCCTAAATAGTTGGCGAACTGATGCGTTGGAAATGAAAGGAGTAGGACAGTTAAATTCTCCAGCCACGGAATATTCACTCCAAGCGCATGGAAAAAAGTTGTGGCAAGAATAGGCAAAACAAAGATGTTCACTGCGCTCACCAAACCTGCAACCACCACATTTCCAAAAGGAGCTTTTTCCGGCTGACCTTTAATTCTAAAATAAATAAATTCCGCCAAATGAGCAAGCCAGAAGGATCCCCAAACTAAACCATTGAATGTCTCAAATGAAGGAAGAGAAACATTCCCTGTGAAAAGCAAGTGCAGCAGATTTTCAATGGCAAGCGCAAACGCAACTGTACCTATAAAAAGAAGATTCTCTCTTAAAGAAGCTTTTCTCACATATTCTTCTGCTGTATATTGAATACTAAACCAGCGGGGGAGCAGCCCATCTCTTACAAAATTAAGCGTGGCAGTAGCAGTTGTTTTTCCTTCGAAACTTCTGATGATGGTAAGAATTTTTGCAAGTCCAATCATACGGCTGGAAAAACCGCGTTCATTATCGTACCACGCGTCAAAGGATAGAAATTCTCCCTCAACTCGAACGCTGTTTAAATCTAAAACACTTGAATGAAGATATCCTTTAACTTCATCAGAATCAATAGGATAAGGTTTGTCATGCAGATGAAAAATTCCGCTCATTTCCGGTCTTTCATAAGCCTGACGAAATATCTCTTTAACATCTTCGGTTGGAATCCCAACATACTCAGGCTTTAATTTTATTCTTACATTTACAACTGAAGCTCCGCCATACCCTTCTCTTAAAGCCACAGCTGTGGTTCTTCCGATGAGTTCAGGCATTGCTTTGCCAATAGTCTGTCCAGCTCCAGAGCTGCTTAAGAGCATGGTTCTGGCTGCGGCAAACATTCTTTCCATTACATCATGCAAAGGTCCATGATTTAATCTTTGATCATTAGTAAGTTCATGCAAAGTAATAGCGCTTACAAAATCAGCCATGTGCTTAACAAAGTAAAGAGCAACAGCCAAAGCGCCAGTTGTACAACTTCCAAGGGTGAATATCTCTTCTGCCCGGATCAGCTCTTGCAAAGCCTTATCTTGTAAATTCATGGCCCCTGGAATCACAAGCAGGGATTCTCCCTTTCCCGGATTGCCATAAATCATAATGTCACCTTGAATTTCAAACCAATCTTTTTCTTTAAAACGATGGTACCCGCTTCCTGCTGCATGCAGATAGATTGGATGAAACCCCTTTGCCCTTAATTCAGCAATTTGTCTTTCCAAACCGCTAAGACTTGAGCCGTCAAAAACATCAATCCTAAGCCATCCTTTTTCATTGTTTCCGGCCAAAATCACAAAAGTGTTTGTTTTATCATCCCAGCCAGCATACTCAAATTTTATTCCGGGTCTTCCATAAACAGTATCGTTATTCAAAGCTTTCGCAGTAGCAATGACTTTTTCTTCTGTTGGTTTATAAAGAGTAACTCCCAAAATATTCACATTAGGATCCCCAATCGCTGCCAGAAGCATATTTTTGCCAGTGCGTCCTCCAACAGCGCTAATGATTAGATCAGCTTTTCCGCCATTCATCTCTTTAATTCTGGGTTTGGGTTCCAAGGGAACTACAGAAGGCAGGATAGAATAGGTTGCAGTTTGTCTCTTATTTTTGCTATTTCCTGGATTATCTTCCGCATCTTGCGCTAAATTCTCAATCATCGCTTGAGCAAGTCCTGATTCTCCCATCCAAATAGGAAGCGCCCAAAGCCGTCCTTTCCCTGTAATTTGAGGTTTACTAATCATGGCTAAAACTGGATTGTCAACCATATCTAAAGATGCTAAAGCTTCTTCTGTAACTTCAATTCTTCCGCCAGAAGCCCTAACCATTTCTCCAACCAAAGCAATGACCGCATCTCTTTCCAACTCTTCATCAAATTCAATTACAAAATTATGCAGATCACCTTCCAGACGAGTGGGGGTCTCAACTCTATAACCATCTGTTCTATAACTTACAGCAAATTCTGAATTGCGCAAAGGCACTGTGCTAAATATCCGAATGCTGGTATCATCTAAACCGCGCAACGCTAAAGATTCTTTTAAATAATTTTTAAGAATTAATAAACCATCCATAGATGGCCGCACATGCCGTACCCCATTGAGATGATATGGCTCTCTTAAAGCCTCATAAGCGCTCATATCCTCTAAATCGTCGCTAACGACCAATATAGAATCAATATTATCTTCATTTAATATCTTGGAATCTTTAAGAATGGATTCACTGGAAATTTTAATTTTAGCTCCTTGAATATAGAGGTAGGTAAACCCCTGTTTTTCAAAATCGTTCTTATATTTTTCAAATTTTTTTACGTCAAAACCATCCAGATAGATGCGAATATGTTTAGGCAAACGTTTTTTAATCGCATGATAGAGAAATAAGACATCGCTCACATTCTTAACTCCATAAAAATTAAGAGAGAGTCTCTCATCTCCCATGAGATCAATGACTAGACTGGATGCAAAATGATCCAAAGGATTTCGCTGATTTGAATCAAATGGAATGTCGGATATTTCAACAGCTACCCTATTATAAACTCCCTTGGATTCTCTTTTTAATTTGGCTACTGGCGCTGGGATATATCTTTGACCTTCCGGCACCATTTTTCTATCGCTTTTAAATGGTTTCTTATCACTATCAGAAGAAGAAACAGATTTTTCTTTATCCCTTTCTAAAGACTCCTCTCTTTTATACTTATCCGGATCTTGAACCGCATCTAAAACAGCAGCTGCCCAAACATTTGCAAAGTCATAACCAAATAGGACTGTTACGGTTCTATGATCCACTATCACACTCCTAGGATCAAAATAGATAGAGCTCTCCCCTTGCACAAGACTAGGTCTTAAAGAATCGTATGGCTCTAAAACTTTAAGCCGCGAACCAGAAGCCTCTGCCACTTTTTTTAACCTTGAAACAACCTCCTCTTTAGTTAACTTTCGATCTAAAGTAAATGTGACTGCGGTTAAATGCGCATCGTACTGGCTGGATTGTACCTGAAGATAGCCTTTCCTCATTACTTTGGGCAAAAGATTTGCCATAGGAGCTGGAAGAATTTTACTGCCAACCACAATATCATGGCTCCTGTCGCGAGTAGGGTCAATAGCAGAATTGGTATGGACCACATGACCTAACATATCCAAATCAGCAAATGCTGTTCGAGTTAAATTTACAGCCATCTCTACTGGAGTCATTTCATCAGTTGCCATGACAATATTTTTTGCTCCCATTTGCCGATGGTGTTCAGGATCAATTTGACCGCCTGCTGCTTTATGAGCATAAATTACTGTATCTATTCCAAGTTTTTGCCAATTAGGAAGGACTTTGTTTGGATCTATTTTTTCTCCCTTCTTTATAGTTCCAAGAGCTTTGCTAAAAATGACTTTAATTGGAGAGGAGTGATTGATAATGATTGAATCTCCATCAGGAGCGATTTCAATATCGCTTTGCGGCATGATTTGGCGCAAATAGGCTACAAAGACATTTGTATCTAAAGGATTTTCCGTTGTTTCTTCCACATAGATATATTTAAGTATAACATCCTCTTTGCCGCGAAGCTGTTTGATTAATTGTCCTGAAACAACTTCATCTCCTCCATAAATCCCAATAATTTTTGGTTCGCTCTTTTTCCCTGTTTTTTCAGGATGCTGCGGAATTGATTGCGCGCTAAGGTTAACTTGATCTTGTCTTTGTTGAAGGGTTTTCAAATAAAAGTCATTTTCAAATTCATCTTTTTCCCGTCTTTCAGCAGAACTCTGAATCTCTTTCAAAATATTGTCTGCTGCTACCCAGTCTGGAATCCATGCGCGAAGTGTCACTAAACGGCCATTCCCCTGCACAGAAATGCTTTTATCTAAAATAAGAGGCTTATCATGTTCTTGCACGCTGATAGAATTAGGGATCCAGCCTCCTTCAGCAAAATAGATGGGCCAGCCTTGCAAATTAGCAGACCGTAAAATTTCCATCATTCCTTCAACATCCATTTTAATTCCTTCATCTAATATTAGATTTAACTGCGCATATCCTGCGCCTTCATGCGTATGAGACTCCCATTTTTCACCAAGACCTTTTTTAACTCCATGGAGCCGAAGATTTCTTGCGGCCTGATCTGATTTTTTCTGCAAGATATGGCTTTCACCTGGAACCACTGAGATCAGTTCCCATTGTTTTAATTTATGGTTAAGAGCTCCATCTAAATACTCAATAAGGGGGGAAAGAGCAGTTGTGAGTCCTGTATTGTGATAGCGAACACGAGGTTTTGGGTTTGTATCTACAGGAGGATCCAATTCAGGATTTAGAACATGCGCCATTCTTCCTTCGTGCCAAGGTCGTTGACGTGGATCATCATCAAAATCATCTGGATCCTGGTCTGTTAAAAAAATAACATCTTTTGGTGATTCGCTTGAATATGAAACATATTTACCAGGTTTAATTACAATGGTTTTAGTCTGGCCTTGAGAATAGATGGAGATGCTCCATTCACTATTGCTCTGGAATTTGTCAACCTTTAGATCAAACTGAAACCTGCCTTGATAGGGGTTAGCTTTTAAATGGTCATAAAAGGCCTGGAACTCATTATCATTGTTAATTCCATAAATAGTTGAAATTTCAAAATTAGGATTAAACCCCTGTCCTCTTTTATCTCCCAATGCTCTGCGTACAATTTGTACAGCTGTATTTTTTATTGACAAGTTATCTCTCTTGCCAAATGCTCCATCCACATCTAACACGATCTCTACTGGGACCATGAGAGTAACTTCGGTTGGTTCATCTTTTTCATCTTCTAAGATCGGAGCAAGATGATGCAGCGCTAATTCTTTAGCGTTGGATTGCGTAGGCTGCGCCTCAGGAGCATTTTTCTCATCCCGGGCTAGTTTTAGTTTCCGAATCAGGTAAGGCCTAATCCCACCCCAAATAAGAGTAAAATAAATCTCTTCCAAAAGAATTTCTCTGATCGCTCGTTTATCTCTTACTGAACTGGATGGTTCATTCTCAACATGGAGAATATCAGTTAATTCCATTAAAATTTTTTCCATTTGTCTTTCCCATGGATATGACGATTCTATTAATCCCTGTTTAAAAGAGAATGCTGAATTAATCTCATCATCTGAAGTGTCTGAACTCAAATCCCTCTTAATGTCCTGATATAGATCTTTTAAACGCCTAATCTCTTCAACTAAGGATGGGTTATCATAGGCCAAATCCTCCATCATGCTTAAGATCATGTTTTCAGAGGAGTCAGTTTTTATTTTTTCCTGAATTCCAGCCATCTCCTGCAAAACATCATTTCTATTTTTTCCAAGAATTCCTGGTTGTGAAGGAGCGGACTCTAAGGCAAGGATCGCTTTTGAGTAAATTTCTGGATCTATTGAGTCTAAATTTCTATTGAGCGCAATATCCCTTAATGTCCATATTGCTCTTATTTTTCCAGATAAAAAAACATTCTCATCCTTAATTGCCCGAGCTGCATCCTCTAAGAGTCTCTTCCAATAGCGCTGAACTTCTTCAAGTTCTTGAGGACTATATTGAGCACGCGCTGTTTCTGTTGGCCAAATAACATGGCGCAATAGGACAGATTCATATTCAGTTAATTTGAAATGTCTGGTAAGTTTTGAATAAAGAGAGCTCAATTGATTTTTGTCAAGATCATGAAAAGTTCCTTTATCACCCACCACACCCTGTATCAGCCCTTTAACCTTTTCATCTTTGATTTGATCCATTGCAACTCTTAAAGGAGCATAGCGCAAACCAATTAGAATTTGAGAGGCTGGAATGAGACGCTTACTGTTTGCAAAAAGGTTGGAAAGAAGAGACTGGCTAAAAATTTTATACCAGGAAACTCCATGACGTTTAAGTTGCTCATCTGCAGAATAGAGTTCATGCAATTTATTCAGAGCTTGCGTTAAAGATTCAATAGAAGAAGATTGATTCTCATCTTCCCATGAGTTCCAAAATTCATTGATTGCGCGATTGATCGCTTTTTGTCTGCCAGTCCATTCCAAAGGTTTTATTGAGGTTGGAGCATATTTCCCACGAAATCTCCATGCCAATTCTCCTCCCATGGAAGCTGGCACAGCAAAGAAAAATTCCCCTTTCCATTGATTTTTCTTAATATTTTTGGAAAATGCTTCTGCCCGGCGCACAGCATCCTCTAAAGTATGAATATTCATTTTCCAGTTGCCTCCGGAAACTCCTCGAACCGCTTTTCCTTTGGCTAATGCATTTTCAGCAAAACGATCTGAAATTCGATCCGGATCTCCTGGTATAATGCTTCTGGTTCCAATTAAGCCTCCAATTACTTCCGGCAGTCTTCTTAATAAAGAAAGCCATGTGCGTCTTTCCCATCCACCGCTTTGACCATAAACTGAAGAGGGTTTTACACTTCCTCCATAGAGTATCCCAACAGGGATTGGATCAGATTCAGAAAGAGAAGCTCCTCCTTGTTCCTTAATATGTTCTCTAATCGCTCCAGCAATAATTTGATTCGCCTCATGCATCTGATCTGCGGACATGCTAGTTCCAGAACCAATAAAATCAATTGGCTCATAAGCAATTTTAATTTTTGGCAGATCCCTTAAACTGATCCCGTTCAATACCGCTTTGGTTTGCTTATGTAAACCCTGTTTCCAATCTCCTTCTGCGCGATTTCTCTCTCCTATAGCAATCACAGGAATTAAACCATTGCGTATCACAGCCAAAGCTTGTTCATTGACTATAGGATCTCCTACTCCAAAAAATCGTCGGACCTCTGAGTGACCAATCAGAACATAGGTATATCCATCCCTTTTTACTTGTGTTAGATATGGATCAGAAAAATCCTCCAGATCCTGAAGAGCAAAATGGAGATTTGTGGGTTCAGCCTGCTGTCCGGGATTAAATAGTCTATTTTCCGATATGACATTTCCAACTCTGGTTAAATCCAGGTTTGCAGGAATTAAAACAGTTGTCATTTCTCTTAAATTTGAATTTTCTGCTAGGGCGGATTGAATAATTGCAGCGGTTTGTATGGAACTATTGCCATGAATTTTTGTGAAGTCAACTACTGCCATGGGCGGCCCGCGGAGAGCTCCCACAGGAGTTGGGGCACGCGCATGGTAAAATTTAGAAATTATCTCTAACATTTTTTGGATTCCGTTCGGATCTTTAGCTACTGTTTCTGAGCCGATGAATATTCCATCTACCTCATGCGCTAATTTTTTAAGATAATCCGAAAGTTGAGAGCGTTCTGGAGTTTTCCCTCCTAAAAGAATCTTAACCCGATCAGCTTCCTCTTGAAAAAGTTGGCGCAAGTGTGGTTTTGAAGCCTGAGCAATCTCTCCTTTACTTCTTAACATAGGATATAGCGCATTACCTGCAGCTCTATAGAACCCATGCGCATCCTCTTTAGAAAGAAGAATTGGATTCCCTTCCTTATCAATTACTTGTGGAACAACTACTGCGCTCCTTAGAGCCTTAGGCTGATTGACAAAACCCATGAGCTTTTCCCGAAACTCTCTTTTAAAACGATTTTCCAGACTATCTCTTTTCAAATTTCCGGTATCATCTCTCTTCAAATCTTCTTCAGATAGGTTCACCACAATGATTGCAGCTAAAGTTTCTCCTTTGCCTTTAACTGCTCTTTGGATTTTTCTAGCAACTGTGACATTTGATTCGCCTGAAAGGCTAGCTGTTCCTTTTCTAGGATCAGGTATCAAAGCATAAGAAGCTCCTACATTCAAAGCTAAAGCTTTTGAAGTCTGACCAGTGAAAGCGCCGGAAGATTCAGGAGAAATATCCCGAACTCCCATGAAAAGTCCTGTTTCAGAAAAACGATCCCTAAAAATGGGCTGAACTTCTTTAGTTGGTTTTCTTTTGGAAAGCTCTTTATTCCAGAGACCCTGAAACTCATCATCTCTTACCTGTCTAAAATCATAGTGATCACTTAATTCTGAAGAAATCGCGCTAAAAAAATTCCTGTTATACTTAAGCATATCCATGCTGTCATCATGAATCTTTAGATAAAATTCATGCATAAGAGTAGAAAGATGGCTAAAATCAGTTAGCGTCACATTGCCATTACTATCCAATCCGTAAGATTGGTCTATCTTATGATCTGGATTGTGGATGCCTCTTGAATACATCTCTTTTTCCAATTGATAGACAGAATCAATTAGAGCTCTTTTGGCTTTTAAAGAAACTCTTTTACTTTTAAAAGGCCTATTTAAAAGAGTCACTTTTTCCTGTATGATGACGAACTCATAAAACACGCTTCTACCATCAATGACCAAATGCACGTTGCGCAGTAAGCTCATTGGGGCAGAAATTCCTCCCAAATATTTTTTTGCTAATGCAAACCCATGCAGCACTTTATTCAAATCTTTTTTTGGAACTTTAATGACATAGGGAATTTTTGGATCAGAAGGTATAAAAACATCCATAAATTCACCTGAACGATCTATGCTAAGAGGGCCTAAATCCATTTCTCGTGCATTAGCATCTGTTATCATGCCCTCAACAATCTTGGTAACTTCATCGCCTGATGATTCATCTGAAACAAGCGCAAAGTGAAAAGCAAATAGATGAAACGGCAAGAAAACAAGATTTACAAACAAGTGAGAGATAAAATGAGCATCTCTTCTAGCAGCGTTCTGGTCATATTGCTTTCTTAGTAATAAGGAAATTCCTTGAGCCATGAAACCAAATAGCGCCATGTTCATTCGTATGAACCCTAGTCCCATCCAACGAACCGTAAACTCTAAAGCGCCTCTCCAACCCTGACTATAGGTATGTTGGTTAAAAAGAAAAGTTCTGTAATCCTGCTCAATTGATTCAAATTCCTGAACAGGGGCAACTAAAAGAGCTGCATAGGAGAGAACTATTGTTTTGGATAGGATTATAGAGAAACTATTTTTAGATGAGGACAATCGTTGAAACCATTCATAAGCAATTAAATCTTTAGAAGCTAATCCCAAACTACTTGCTGTTGTAAGAGCTATTCCACCTCTTTTTACAAAGCTAGAAGCGCTCTTTGTTGTAGAGATGAGCGCGCTATCTCCTTGAGGGTCAATGCTCTTTCTTGCTGATCTACTTGTTTGTTCTACTCCTCGGAAAATACCTTTTCTTGCAGAAGTAGTCACTTTCTCAACTGTGTGACTAATATTTCTAGCAGAGACCTTTACTTTATCCATTGAGTGAATAAACCTCTTTGCATTGGATCGCAAATGAGGCACAAATCCAACAGGAGAAGAATCCAGTCGTGCTACAGTGAGGATTTTTTTCCTATCTTTAGATAAATTAAGATCATAAGCAACTTTTGCTTCCTCTTTTTTTAAAATAACGCGCCTTAAATAATCGCTTAATAACTGAACTTCTATTTTAAATTTGATGCCCAGTGATCCAGTTAAAGAATAAAAAACAGTTTGCGCATTGACTGGGTCAAATGCAGCAATGAGACTTGCCGCAAATAGCCGAACTCGATCTGGCCACATTAATTGAGAAACAAAAAGTTTTTCTCCATCAAAAAGTTTTTCTAAAGGCGTTTTTTCTTGGGTAAAAACAGATAAATATTCTGTGCCCTTTTCAGATTCAATTCTAGTTATCTTTGGAGCAAGGGTGATAACTGCTGCATTTGATTTTTTAAGAAGCTCTTCCATCCCTTGGGAATGGAATCCGCCGGTAATGAAAACCGACACTTTCGCATTTTCTTTGGAAATGGCTTGAAGTAAGTTTCTAGACATCGCTTCATCTCTAAGATGAGCGTATTCATAAAAGGAGGCGATCTTCTCAAGTTGCGGGAAAAATCGAGTTGACTCTTGAGGATCAAATTCTAAATGGCTATTTGATAATTCCTGAATCTTTTCCTTTGTTGGATATCTCAGACCCTGGGAAGGAGCATGATTTTGAAGGGAAAAATTTTTGTATTCTTTCCATTCTTCAGGCCCCAACTCGTAATCAAGTAATTTTTTCGTAAGATAGAGCTGATAAGATTGAGCAACTAAATTTTTTTCTTGCTCACTCTGGCAAAGGGATTCATAAGCTAATCTTTCCATTTTCTTTAATTCAGCAATTAACTTATCAGCGGAAATAGTCTCTGCTGCCAGAATATAACGGATATAAGACTCCATTGCAGGATATGCCTTGCAATCAAGTCCTGAATTCTTACAGAGCTGGATGAGATAATTGTAAAAAGCAGCATGCTGTATATGACCTAAGCGATAAGCCACGCTGCTTTTAAGGAGACGATTCATTTGGGGAGATGTGAGTTTCTGAACTAAAATCTGAATCATGGCTTTGCGCTCTTTTTCTACTTGAGCAAAATCCAGTTTTTCTTCCATCATAAGAGCTTTTCTAAATGCGCTGATTTCTTGAGAAACTTTCTCTTGCTCTTCTGTAAGCGCTTTCAGATATTCTCCAAGCCGAATCTCATGCTTGCGGTAAGATTCAACCTTTTGATCTAAGGCTAAAAGTTTTGCGTTATAAATCTTTTCTTTTATTTGAGAAATTTGTGATATTTGTTGTTCAATATCCCTCTTCAAATTTTCAGCTTGTGAAACAGATTCTTTATAAGCCTGAACGTGGCTATGGTAAAGTTTTGAATCATCAATTCCAATAAATTTTGGGATAGCGGTTGAACTTGTGAGCGCGGCGTGAATAGCTCCGGAAATTTTATTTTCTTTAAGCAAATAATCAGCAACTTTGCGCACTGATTCTTGATTTTTATAATTACGGAAATTGGAAAGCTGAATGGGTTCAAAAGCGCCTTCTAAACCTACAAAACTAATTTTTTCTTGGATGATCAGAGCTTGCAGAGAATTGGCTATATTTTTTTGAGCTTCCTCATTCTGATGCGCATCCTGAATATGTAATATAAGCGGGTCGCTCGCTTTCCATTTAGGCGGGAAATAGGCGCGCTTAAAATTAGAGAATTGAAGGGGCAGAACCACTGGCAATTCCGGCAGTTTTAGAGAAGAAAGCGGTTGAGATTTCAAACTGTTAAAGGTTTCACTATTGAATGAACCTTTTTCAAATGGCAGGGATAAAGAAGGAGCATGCGGCAGTTTGGCTAATTGCAGGGGAAGAGACCCACGCTCTTGATCTCTATCCTGATCCTCCTCAACTAATTTTTGCTCTTGGCTCTTTTCTTTAAGTTGAAGAGCCGCTTCTCTTCTTTCTTGCCAAATCATTGCCTCTGCAAACGGGGGAACAATACTTGAATAAATAAAAGATAACGAAAATAAAGAAGCAAATATCTTTTTGACGCAACTAAATCTTTTTTTCTTTAACTGGAATTCCATAAAATTTCTCCTCTTTTTATCCTTTAAGTTTCAAATGCTAATATGAATTGAATAATAAGTATAAACTTGACCCATTTCATTTAAACTCGTTTTACTTAAACCTTAAGAAAAATTTTATTAAAAACAGCCATAACTTTTCTTAAACTTTTTGTAAATTTTTTGTGACAAAAATGAAACGTTTCATGAGAAAAAAAGATATTTTCAGACTAAAAAGTCTAAATATATCACATGAAAGTCAGGGAGGGGCGATCTAAAGAATAAATTCTTGCAATATGATTTCTAGGTAGTTAAAGAAATAGAGGATATTGTGTTATCTAGCTATTTTTTTATTTCAAACAGCATGGTGTCGGATATCTTTTCCCAACACCATGTAGATGACATCCTCGGCAATATTCGTAGCGTGATCCCCAATCTTTTCTAAATTCCTGGAAATTAAAATAAGATCAATAAATTGTTTTGCCTTTAAGGGGGAATTCTTAACCAAATCCAAAACATCCTCAAAAACTTTAGATTTTAAAGTATCCAGCTCCTCATCCTTTTCTAATACGCTCTTGGCAAGTTCCACATCCCTTTTAGCAAAAGCATCTAAACTTTGCTTAACCATTTCCTGCGCAATGGAGGACATCTTTGGAATCTCATAAATAGGCGCGATGGGTATCTCTTTTAAAAAATGGAACGAGGAGGTCTGGGCAATATTAACCGCTTGATCTGCAACCCGTTCTAGCTCTGAATTGATTTTAGTGGCTGCCATAATGGTTCTTAAGTCAGTTGCTTCTGGCTGATAGAGAGCTAATATCTTCACTCCCGTCTCATCAATCTCCATTTGCAGCTTGTTAATTTTTTCTTCCCTTTCCAGCACTTGGCTACAGAGTTCCTGATTTCTTTCATTTAATATCTTTGCGGATAAAGAAATCATCTCTTCAGCTAAACTTCCCATATAAAGAACTTTTTCTTTAATGCTGTTTATTTCCTCTTCAATATGACTTTTCATTAATCACACCTCTCATATAACCTATTTAATCCTAAAATAATATCTCTTTAGCGATTTAAAAATGATCCTTAAAACAAATTTATCCATACCTGCCGGAAATATAATCTTCCGTATCCTTTTTTGTCGGATTAGTAAATATTTTACTTGTCGGCCCATCTTCAATTAATTCGCCTAAAAGAAGAAAAGCGGTCTGATCAGAAATTCTTGCTGCTTGCTGCATATTATGGGTAACTATAATGATAGTGTAATGATCTTTAAGTTCACGCATCAGTTCTTCAATTCTAGCTGTGGACTGGGGATCTAATGCAGAACAAGGCTCATCCATAAGCAATAGATCAGGTTTTACAGCCAAAAGCCTGGCGATACAAAGCCTTTGTTTTTGTTCCAATGACAGATGAAGCGCTGACGTATGTAGCTTGTCTTTTAAATCATCCCAAAGGAGCACTAATTTTAAACACCTTTCCACAATCTCATCTAAAGAATTTTTACTAATATGGTTATGTATTCTCTGGCCAAAAGCAACATTTTCATAAATAGAAAGAGGAAAAGGATTTGGGCGCTGAAACACCATTCCCACTCTTTTTCGCAAAGTCACCAAATCGGTCTTTGAATCTAAGATATTCATCCCGTCAATAAAAACCTCTCCTTGCATCTTCACCCCTTCTACTAAATCATTCATTCTATTAAAGACGCGAAGCAAGGTGGATTTGCCGCAACCAGAAGGACCAATAATTGCAGTGATCTGTTTTTCTTCAATGGCAATTTGAATATTTTTAAGAGCATGAAAATCGCTGTACCAAAGATTCAATTGATTTACATTTACTTTAAAGCTCATCCGAATTTACCTCTAATATAGTCATCTGTGCGCTTATCTAAAGGAGCAGTAAACATCTTAGCTGTTTTGTCAATTTCAATCAGTTCTCCATTTAAAAAAAATGCGGTTCTATCTCCTACCCTTGCAGCCTGTTTAACGTTATTGGTTACTAATACGATTGTATAACTCTCTTTTAATTCCAACATCGCCTGTTCAACTTTTGCTGTAGAGATAGGATCCAACCCGGAACAAGGCTCATCAAATAAAATCAGTTCAGGTTCAACAGCCAGTGTTCTTGCTATACAAAGCCGCTGTTGTTGTCCACCTGACAATTTAAACGCAGATGTGTTTAAACGATCTTTAACCTCTTCCCAAAGATAAGCTTTTTTTAAAGCCTGCTCTACGATCTTTTCTAAATTTTTTTTCTTTTTTTCACCATGAATTCTGGCACCATAAGCAACATTTTCAAAAATCGTCAATGGTAGAGGAAGAGGCAGGGCAAAGACCATCCCAACTTTTTTTCGCAAAAATTGGGCATCCAACATTTTAATATTTTTTTGATCTAGCTCTACTCTTCCATTCACTTTAAAGCCATTCTCCAACTCATTCATACGATTCAACATTCTTAAAAAAGTGGTTTTGCCGCTATTAGATGGCCCAATAATGCTTAATATCTCATTTTCATAAATTTCTAAATTTATATCCTTTAAAACCTGAAAAGAGTCAAACCAAATATTAAGATGCTCTATCTTAATCTTTACCATTTCTTTTTTTTCCTAAACTGGTAACGGATAACAATAGCGACCAAGTTCATAAAAAAAACCAAAATCAATAAAACCAAAGCTGTCCCATACCTAATTTTTTCATCTACATTTGGAACTTGAGTGGAAATAACATAAAGATGATAGGGTAAAGCCATTGCCTGATCAAAGATACTCTTAGGAAATTGCGGCAAATAGAACGCAGCAACTGTAAAAAGAATAGGAGCAGTTTCACCCGCAGCGCGTCCTACCCCTAAAATAGTGCCTGTGAGAATTCCGGGAATTGCGTTGCCAAGAACAATATGCCTGATCGTTTGCCATTTGCTAGCCCCTAAAGAATAACTGACTTCGCGGAAAGAGGTGGGTACGCTCTCTAAAGCTTCGCGCGAGGCAGTAATAATGATTGGCAAGATCATGATCCCCAAGGTAAGCGATCCTGACAAAATGGAAGCTCCAAATTTAAAAAAAATCACAAAAAATGCAAGACCAAAAAGACCGTAAACCACAGAAGGCACGCCTGCTAAATTAACAATAGATAATTTAATCAAACGGTTTAAAAAATGTTCTTTAGTATATTCGCTTAAATAAATCGCAGCGCCCAGTCCAATAGGCAAAGCAAAAAGAATCGCTCCGAAAACAATATAGATGGTTCCAATAATAGCTGGGAAGATGCCGCCAGCCCGCATTCCCTGACGAGGAATATCAGTTAAAAACTGCCAGGTCATTGCAGGAAAACCCTTTTGGATGATAATGCAAACAATCAGACCCACAGGCAAAATAATAAGCAGTGTTGCCAAAAATAAAATAAAAAAAGCGATTTTTTCTGTTTTTTTCGAATCCATTATATTTTTTTTCTATGTAAAAATAGATCTGCAGTCACATTGATCATAAAACTTACAACAAAAAGCACAATTCCAATAGCGAATAAAGCAAAGTAATGTTCACTGCCAACAACAGCTTCACCCATCTCAGCGGCAATGGTTGCTGTCAGTGTCCTAACAGGTTGTAAAATGCTCGTAGGAATGACTGCAGCATTACCAGTAATCATCATTACTGCCATGGTTTCACCAATCACTCTGCCTAAGCCTAACATGACAGCTGCAAAAATTCCAGAAGAAGCTGCGGGCAGGAGAACACGATAAATAGCCTGCCACTTTGTAGCTCCTAAAGCTAAAGCTCCCTCTTTATAAGATTTAGGCACAGAATAGAGCGCATCTTCTGCAATAGAAACTATGGTGGGCATGGCCATAAAAGCCAACATGATAGAGCCTGAAAGCGCGGTTAAACCTGTTGGGATATGAAAAATATTTTTTACCCAAGGAACTAAAGTCACCATGCCAATAAATCCCAATACTACGCTAGGGATAGCTGCTAGGAGTTCTATTCCAGCTTTTAAAATCTCTTTTATGCTAGGGGGAGAAACTTCAGCAATAAAAATAGCGCAACCCACTCCAATAGGAATAGAGATAACCGCAGCGCCAAAGGTTACTAAAAGAGATCCTAAAATTAAGGGTAAAATCTCTAATTGAGCTGGCTCTGAAATCGGATACCAATTTTTTCCAAAAAGAAACTGGCCTGGAGTTATAAACTCAAGTAAGGCAAGCCCTTCTTTCAACAAAAATAAAAAGATAAGTATTACAAAAAAAATTGAAGCTAATCCTGAAATCAGGATAAGTTTTTCTATAATAAACTCTTTAAATTTTTGCACAACTATTTTTTGATAGGGACAAAATCAGTTTTTTGAACAATCTCCTGCCCCTCTTTAGAGAGCATGAAATCAACAAATTTTTTTACAAGAGCTTGAGGTTGGCCATTGGTATAGATAAGCAATGGTCTAGATATAGGATAAGCGCCAGTAATGACATTTTCTATGGTTGGCTCAATAGTTTTAGACTTTCCATCTTTGGCAACAAAAATGGTCTTTTGTTTTGGAGAAATATATCCCATCCCATAATAACCAATAGCTCCGGGATTAGTTGCAATTTCATCTGCAATCGCTTGAGACGAAGGCATCATTAAGGCGCTGGCAGCGAACTCTTCTTTACCAGAAAGATTTCCTTTTCTTAATACATGTTCCTTAAAATAAACATGCGTGCCAGAATTTACTTCTCTAGAAAGGATGACGATCTTTAAATCTTTTCCTCCCAACTCCTTCCAATTAGAAATCTTGCCTGTAAAAATATCAGCCAGTTGCCCTATTGTCAACTGTTTAATAGGATTTTGAGGATTTACCACAACAGCTAACCCATCCAGACCCACCTTAATTTCATAAGGCACGATCCCTTTTTTCTTTGCAATGGCGATCTCCTTTTCTTTAATGTTTCTGGAAGAATTGGCAATGTCGCAAGTACCGCTAATCAAACTAGAAATCCCGGTTCCTGATCCTCCGCCTGTCACAGCCACAAAATCACCTGGATTTTTTTCCATGTAATTTTCTGCCCAAGCTTGAGATAAATTAACCATGGTGTCCGATCCTTTGATTTGAATCGAATTTCTACTGCTTGCAGCATATAGAAAACCTGCTGTTAAAGATAAAATCAAACTCATGACTATTTTTTTAGTTGGTTTCATAAAATCACCTCTTTCTCACTCAAAATTTCGCTTCTGTATGAATAAAAAATATGCTTTCATCCTGCCGGGTTAGAGACCTTCTTTCTTGCTGAGTATAAAGATGATCCAAAGCAACTCTCACCCCTTTAGTTACTTGATATCCTAAACCTGAGAAAAAGCGCATCCTACTATCTCCACCAAAGTGAATGTCAGGATCATACTTGTCAAACCTGGCAAATAACCAAAACTTTTCTATTGGCGTGACAACAGTATAAAACGAAAAGCCTTCTCCCCTAGAGGGCGCAGCTTGCGCGCTATTGTCCGCATTAAAATAATTCCCTGCCAGATTCAGATATTTTGACTCGTATGAGAGTCCGCCATAGAGCCTGTCTCTCAAGGTTGTTTCGTTCTTTTCACCTTTATGGACCAACGCGTTTAGTTTCAATCCTTTGAATAGCTCATGCGTTCTTTCAAAAGGAATAATCGCAACTTTTCCTGTATAATCTTTAAACCTTCCACCTCCGCTATAGGATGTGGTTTCATTGCCTCCAGTTCCATCGCTGCCTGTGCCTTCTCCATTGCCAATCATGGCATCATAAGCAAAAAAAGGAATTTGCCCGCTTAGCCGAACCCCTCTGTCAGAGGCAGGAAGAAGTCCCTCTATATCTTCCAATATTTTACTCACAAAACGATGTTTCCAGATTCCCTCTTCAAATCCACGCCAAGGGTTTGCAACAAGTCCAAAGAATAGTTTTGCAGCCTTATGCAAGTTCAATCGAAGCTCTGCATTCTTTAAAAAGATTCGATTATTCTTATTGTCGCGTGAGGTAAGATTCGCTTCTAGGTTAATAAATGCGCTGACTTTATCATCAACCTTTGCATCCATATTAAGATAAATTCTTGAGACCTCAAAAGCGCTATAATTTTGGGCAGTGGTTCCATTCTGTAAATGTTGGGATGCGACAAATTCATAGTGCGCAAAAATAAGACCACCCGGTTTCACTTCTAAAGCGCTGGCAGCTTGCGAATAAATTATTCCTAAGGTAAGAACTGTCATGACCACAGATATTGATTTCATTGATTTTATCCATCTCCTTTGATCGCTTACCAAAATTTTACTGTACTTGTTTTCATCTTATTAAATGGATCAAAAAAGAGCGATTGCGGGCAGGTAAAATCTATGTAACAATTATATGACTAAAAAAATAGCTTAACTAAATGGCAAAATCACAGAAAAAGTGGATCCTTCATTTAATTTGCTTTCAACTTTAATTTCTCCATGATGAGCCTCCACAATATGTTTCACGATTGAAAGTCCAAGTCCTGTACCTCCAAATTCTCTAGATCTAGCCCTATCCACTCTATAAAATCTTTCAAATATTCTAGGTACTTCATTCTCTGGAATTCCTATGCCTGTATCTTTTATGGAAATAGTCAAATTTTTATCATCTAGCAGTTTGGTATCTACAATTACTCTGCCTCCTTCCTTATTAAATTTAATCGCATTCTCCAAGAGATTAAGGAAAAGCTGTTTCAGCTCTTCTCTTGAGCCTAGAATAGGTGGGAGGTTTGGATCGCAATGAAACTGAAATTCTATTCTATTCCCTTGAGTTAAAGGAATAAGTGTTGATTTAAGTTCCTCTAATAATTCATCCACTGAAACTGGATGTAACTGCATTTGTCTTTTTCCAGACTCAATAGAAGTTAAGTCAAGCAAATTGTTGACCAGATGGGTAAGACGTTTGACCTGAGAATGAATTATTTCTACAAATTCTTGGTTATGCTCCTTATCAAAAAGCGCTCCTTGCAGCAAGGTTTCAGCAAAACCTTGAATACTGGTAAGAGGGGTTCTAAGTTCATGAGAAACATTGGCTACAAAATCTCTTCTAACCTGCTCTAATTTATAAATTTTAGTTATATCATGCATGACCAGCAAAACACCCGTGCAAGCTCCATTAGTTTTTAGAGGTAAAGTGTGAACTTCAAAAATATTTTCATCAGGAAGAAAAAGGTGAATCGTCTCAAAATGAATTTGATTCGTAATGATCGCATTTTGGATAAGTTCTGTAAGCCTTGCATGCCGGATAATTTCTTGATAAGGTTTGTGAAGAACCTCCTCAATCTTTACAGAAAAAAGTTTGCAAGCAGCAGGATTGATTAAAAATAGTTTACCTTTTAAATCCACAGCAATAACCTGTTCTGCCATTGTGTTTAAAACAGAAAAAATTTCTTGTTTTTCAACTTTAATTTGATTGATACTGCTTTCTAATTGATCTACCATCAAATTAAAGGATCTGCCTAGGTCCGCGAGCTCATCTTCAGTTTGAAACCTCACTCTTTTTTTTAAAAAACCTTCTAAAATTAGATTAGCAACAGAGGTTATCTGCCTGACAGGCTGAATAAACCACTCGGATAAAAAATAAACTATTATGAATCCTAAAAAAATATTGGACGCGCTAAATAGGATAAGTAAATAACTTAAATCTTTAGCCTTATTCTGAGCTTGAATTGTGGAAATAAACTGATTAGGATGTTCTGTTGAGCGAAGAGATGAATTAGAATTGATATTAAAATCTTTGTTATAGTTTTTTATAACTAAAACATAAGTAAAAACTAGTGGGACAACAAAAAGTAAAGAAAAAGCAAAGGCTAATTTTCTTGAAAATTTCTTGGCTATCCATTTCATTGAGAAATTTTATACCCTACATTCTTTACAGTAACCAAATGATTGCTCTCAGACCCAAGTTTAGCTCTTAAACGAGCCACATGCTGATCCACGGTTCTAGTATCAATTTCTGGAGCCTGCTCAAAACCCCACACCTGTTCCAGTAACTGCTCCCGGGTTAAAACTCTTCCCTTTGCTCCCAGTAAAACCTTTAAAAGCGAAAATTCTTTTGAACTTAAATTAACTGGTTTATTTCTTAATGTAACCTCATAGCGCTCCAAATCTATCTCTAATTCACCCATCTGAAGCGATTCTATTTCTGATCCTTGGTCATGGGATCGTCTTAATACGGATTTAATTCTAGCAGCCAGCTCCTTCACGCTAAAGGGTTTGGTTAAATAATCATCAGCGCCTAGTTCAAGCCCTAAGACCCGATCTGTTTCATCCTTTTTAGCTGTAAGCATAATGATAGGAACCTTACTCTCTTTTCTTACCTGTTTGCACAGTTCAATCCCATTCATTTTAGGAAGCATTAAATCCAGGATAATCAGATTGGGTTTTATTTTTTTAAATAAAACATATCCCTCCTCACCATTATAAGCGGCAAAAAAAGCATAACCTTCCTTTTCTAGATTGTACTTAAGAAGCTTTACAATCTCCTTCTCATCTTCAATCACAAGAATTTTGGTCATGTTTACTATTCTATGTTCAAATTTTTACAATTTACGAAAGGTGGTTTTTAAGCGAATGAGTAAGAAGTGGAGCAAATTTGCGTTTGAAAATCATACTTTCAAAAAGTATATATTATTGAAAGTATAGATTGCAAACAGACGTCTTGCGCAATCAAGTATGGGTTGCGGGATTGTAATTCCTAAAATTTTACACCTTAAGGTTTTACGGTTGAAGTTCATCTGATTTTCTGTTATATTTTTATTTCATGAAGTTTCTTAAAAAGTTATTCCTAATTTTTATAATTGTTATTTCCTTGCTCTTAGGCGCTTCTGCCATTGCGCTTAAAATTAAATATCCACCTGAAAAAATTAAAAAAATCGCTCTGCAAGAACTTTCCAAAAAATTGGGAAGAGAGGTCTCTTTTGGAGAGGTCTCTATCAATCTTTTTACAGGCATTTCCATTTCAGAATTTAAATGCTCTGAAAAACCCAATTTTCAAAAAGGAAGTTTTGTGGAATGCGAAAAATTTTCCATGGGAGTAAATTTACTTTCTCTATTACAAAAAGAGATAATTATAACCTCCATTAAACTCACCCAGCCTAAAGTCAAAATAAGTAGAGAACTTGATGGAAAAACATACAATTTTTCAGATCTTTTGACTGCTGAAAAAGAAGAAGCGAAAGAAAAAATTGAGAAAGGGGAAAAAGGTCTTAAGATTTCTGTGACAAAAATAAAGATAATAAAAGGTCTTTTCCAATTTCTAGATCTATCCCCAGCAAAAATTGAAGCTACCTTATCTCCAATCAATTTAACAGTTCAGGGCACATCCTTTGCCCAACCATTAAAAATTAATTTAGACACTGAGATTTCAGGAAAAATACCGGGGAAATTTCCAAATCTCAATGGAAATATCGAATTTTCTGGAGTCATTCATGCTTTAAGCCAAAAAATAAAAGCAGATCGTTTTATAATCAAAATCCCAGGATTGTACGAATTAAACTTAACTGGTAATATTGAAAACTTTGCTCAGCCTAGCATGGATACAACCTTAAAAATTTCAAACCTTTCTTATGCTGAGCTTATAAGGATCATCCCTTTAGAAAAATTTCCAAAATTTCTGCAAGCTTTAGAAATTAAAGGGAATCCAAATATCAAACTGCAAACAAAAGGAACTTTTGATCTGGAACAATTTCAAAAAAATAATAAAAGACAAGGGAGCATCAATTTTTCAATCCTTGCAGATTTTAAAGAAACAGAAATTCAATTGCCTCCTTCAATTAGAAAAAATAAAGGGGTTCCTTTAGAATTGGATCTGGTTGGCCAATGGAATTCAAAAGAGATTGAGACCATTGAATATTCTAAGGCTAATCTAAAGTATAAGGAGTCCTCAATAGAAACTTCAGGAAAAATTGTAAATCCCACATCCAATGATCCATCCTTCTCTTTAAATTTGAAGGGATCCAATCTTTTGCTAGATGAGTTCACAAATGCTTTACAATATAAACTGCCAAAAGGATTGGAAATAAAAGACAGCCTAAATTTTGATGCCTCTATCAATGGCAATCCAAATCAGCTGGAGTTTACTTTTAAGGCGGACGCCACAAAAGCTAAAGTACTTTTACCCAACCTATTAAATAAGGAAAGCGGTACGGTTTTAGAACTCCATTTTAATGGTCAAATTAAAGATAAAGAAAATGTGGAATTTTCTAATCTTGAACTGCGTGCCTTTCAGTCAGAAGTTAAAGTAAAAGGAAAGATATTAAAATTTAATTCTGATGCGTCTTCTCTAGATTTAAACATTAAAACATCATTTGTCCAACTAGAAGAACTTCTAAAACAACTTGATTCTTCTAAAATTGGTTCATTTAAAGGAAATGCTTTTAGCAACTTTAGTTTAAAAGGCTCTAAATCAAAATTAGAAATTGATGGGGAACTAAATCTTAATGAAACCGCTATTCTTTTAGGAGCTGAACCAGCTAGAATTTTTACAAAAAATAAAGGCACGCCATTTAACTTAAAAATGAAATCATTCATTTCTTTTGCTTCTCCTCAAGTTTCTTTGGATTCTCAGTTTTTTGATATCCAAAGCCTACAAATTCAAATGGGAAAAAGCTCCATTTCTGCAAAAATAGCTTTAAAAGAATCTAATCGCAAAGAAAAAATCTTTAACGCCGAACTCCATTCACCTGACATTGCAATGCAGGAACTTTCTCTTTTTCTTCCCAGTTTAACTAATCTTAATTTAACTGGTAGAATTCAACCACATTTTTCAGTTTCCGGGGAACTGCCCCTTAAATCTTTTCCTAAAATCACTGGCAATATAAATCTGGATGAGCTGGGTGGAAATTTTAAAAACATTTCTTTTGAAAAAATAAATGGGAATTTAATTTTTTCTGGGAATAGCTATGACTTTCCCAATCTATCTGGCAGAATCGCCAATCACCCCTTTAAATTAAAAACAAGCTTGAAAAACATCGCCTCACCTGAAATAAATTTAGAAATGGAAATAGAAAAATTAGACCTTTCTAGCTTAATAACTAAAAGCAGCTCTCAAGGCGAAACTCAATCTACTCAAACCAATGAATTAAAGACTAGAGGTTCAGAAAAAACCTCTGTTTCAAATCAATTTCCGGAAAGCAAATTTAAGGGCAGAATTAAAATAAAAGAGGCGCTTCACAGAAATTTTGAATCTGGGAATATCTCTTTCGATTGGAACTTGTCAGGAATTACTCCTAACTTAAATAAAATTTCAGGTACTGCAAAACTAAGAACTTTTGGCGGTGAAGTTAAAAATATCGGCGCAGTGGAGAAAATTTTAAAAATTATTGACCCGAACTTAAATCTTCTTCAATTTAATGATATTGGAGGAGATTTTAATTTTAAGGATGGAGTAGTGCATATTCAAGACCTTTGGGTTGAATCTGATAAACTGAACATTGGAACTGAAGGGACTGTTTCATTGCCTGAAAAAAAATGCGACATACAGATACTGGCTCATTATTCAGGCGCAGCTCTCGCAGCCTCTATCCCTATTGCAATCACTGGATCACTCTCTAATCCAAAAGTGGAAAAAAAGAGTCTTTCCATCTTGAGCACAACCCTGCAAGAAAAAATTTTAAGAATTAGACCTAAAACTAAGGAAGAAATGCTTGAACTAAAAGAATTTAAAGAACAAAAAATGCTTGAAAAAATAGAGGAAAAAAAAGCAAAGGAGGAGGAAAAGAAAGAAAAAGGTGAAGAGAAAAAAATACAGAGCCAAGAACGTGTCACTGAAAAACAGGAGTTAAAAAAACAAAGAGAGCAGGAAGCTATAGAAAAAATTGAGCTAAAAAAGAGCGAACAACTGGAAAAAGCTCAAGAAAAGCAAGAATTACAAAAACAAAAAGAGTTGGATAGACAGGAAAAATTAGAAGAAAAAGAGGAATTAAAGAAGCAAAAAGAGGAGGAACGATTGGAACGTTTAAAAGAAAAAGAAGAAGAAAGACTAGAAAAACTTAAAGAAAAAGAAGAAAAGAAACAGGCTCAAGAAGATGAGGATTAGCAAATCTCAGGCATAGTTTTTAAAGTGACGCCGGACTCTTTCCATACCAAAACTGGTTCAGTGCTTAAAACAATTTTTTTCTCATCCCCAAAATATTCTTTTAATAGCTCCAATAAATTTTGATATAACTCGACTCGTATTCCTCTAAAATAGCGAACTTTTTGATCCTCAGCTAAAATCCATTCTTCAACCATCACGCTTGGATGAGAATCTCCTAAAATTTTTGCTAATCCCTTGGTTAACCTTAAGCAACCTAAAGAGATGGAATGAACTTGAGATGGGGAAATCTGGGAAAATAAATCAGCAAAGAGTTTTTTATACTTCTCCTTATAATTCTTTGTATAAAGAATAGGCTCAAACCTTAAGCCTAAGGCAAAACCATTCTCTGCAAGTTGTTTCATGGCTAAAATTCTTTCCAGTATTGTCGCAGTGTTTGATTCAAAAATAGCTCGATCTTCTTCTGGATTCAAACTAAATGCCATGATCATTCGTTTTTGATGATCCTTTATTTTAAACAAATTTTCAATTTTATTGGTTTTACTCCTAAACTCAACAAAAACATTAGGAAAATCCTGAATGGTATTCCACAACTTTTCTATCAATCCAAATTCAAGATCAAAAATAAGACTATCTGCATTCTCTCCCGCATTCAAATAAACAACCCCATTTTCTTGATCTCTAATTAATCTTAGCTCTGCTTTAATCTTTTCTATATCTGGCAATACCTTAAAGCGCGGATCATCATATACTTCCCTTAAAAAACAGTAAGCGCAATCTAAAGGACAAGAACGAATTAAAGAAATCACATATTCTTTTAAATCAAAAATCCCTTTGCCATAAAAATAACGATTAATTAATTTCTTTCTGGAATCAAGCTGAAGTACATTTTGAGAAGTTAAATGATCCTCTTTATTCTTAAGATCAAAAGGGGGGAAAGTCTCCATGGTTCCATTTGAAAGCGGGTACCTCATCTTTAAAACCCATTTAAATATCTTTTTCCCTTTTTGCACCGAATCAAGTTCAGATTCCAAAATTTGAGCCAAAGATAATTCTTTTAAAAATTCCTTTAAAGAAATAGAATTTTTAAGGCAGATTTGTGGAATTGTCTGAAGTAGGATATTTTTTTGCGAATAAGTAAAATGCGCTCTTTGATCTTCCAATAACTGAACTATTAACTCCTGTTCCATATTTTAATTATATCAGTTTCCTTCAATCCAACTGATTATTCGGGTCAATATTCCCAGCTTAAACCAAGATAATAATGTTGGGTATTGTAGGTGTATCGGTAGGTTTTTTCAAACTCCATGTTGGAAGTAGCTTTTCTATATACCCCTTGCGCATTTGCGCTTAAACCATATAGAAGAGGATATTTAAAAGAATAGTTGAAGGTATGGTAATTTGTGTATAAAAGATTTGTTTTATAAGTGCCGTCAGAAGACTGTATGACTCTGTTTACATAGCTTCTTCTAGTATATCCATAAGATAGAACCACATCTAATTTTTCAAAAAGCCTGCTCGCTATTTTTGGCGTAATCCCATATTCCCCATAGTCATAATAGTTTTCATTAAACTTAGTGCGGGCAGCATCATAATTGTGTTGGTCAGAATCTTGTAAAGTATAACTTAAATCAAGGCCAGCCACGGTTTGCAGTTCAAAATCATTATATTCAAAATTTGGCAACGAGTAAGAAGCTCCAACCGAACTTAAACTATAAATATCTTTTCTTAAACTATCTGTATAAAGCCCAGCAGAAGTGACTGTTTTTTGATCTGAATAAATTCTGTAAGAAAAAAGCGTAGAACCAGTAAGCGTAAGCTTAGCCATTATAGGCACCTCCGCAGCAAGGGTTGTATCATACGCGTTGAAGTCCAAGGTATTTTCCCCGCTTTTAATTTCACTGCCAAACTGACTGCCAGAGGATAAAGTCTTATACCTTATAAATTGAAGTTGATAGGGATCAAAACTTAGCCGAACTGATTTAAAAAGTGTTCCATTTCTTTCCAGTTCAAAGCCAAATCCTATTTTTTGATTGTCATATAGTCCTTTGCCTAATTCTTCATCAGCGCTTTCCACTAAAAATTGATTTTTAAAAGTGCCTTTAAGTTTTGATTTCCATTGGTCATTGAACTTGTATATGCCTTTTAAAGAGAGTGTATTTTCAAAAGTTTGCCGGGTAAGAAAACCTCCGCCAATTAGTTCTTGAACTTCCCGCATTCTTCTATATTTACCGCTTATAGTTGGAATCAAAGTTATTTTTTCTGAAAATTTCATTCCAGGAGCGAGCAGCCAGTCCCCATTTCCAGTAAAAGAGGTGTTTTGTCCTTCAAAAAAAATCTGACCTCCCAGCAAGCTAACTTTTGCCACTGGCGTCCATTTAAAATCCGCATAGGTAAAAGTTAAAAAAAGAAAATAAAAAAGAAAGAGCGCTCCATTTACTCTAAATAATTCAGTTTTAAAAAACGCTTTTCTAGTGCAGTAAAAATGATCTTCTAAGCAAGAACCAAATGCGTTTTTTAATCTTAAAGTTTGCTTATTCAATTGTAAAAAAAGTTTTTCTTTTAAACTATTCATGGAATATAAAGTTATCTGCGTTGATCAATGGGTTCATTCCCCTCTAACTTAAGTTCAACCATTTTAGCTTTAATGAATGTTCTGGGAGTCATAATCACATCTATGTCTCGTCCGCCAAATTCAGAACTGGTAAAGACTCGTTCCATGTTTAACTTTTCAAAAAGGTCAGCTATACTGCCTTGATCCCCTTTATTATCGCTTAAAGAACCAAATCCTATTTGCGTAAAATCAACGATTTTCCCTTGATCATCAATCATCAACATCTCTTCTTTTAAACTAGCCCATGGGGTTAAAGATACTCTAAAAGCGTCCGAACCTGAATTGCTATCATTATTGATGTTATCCCGATTCGTGTCAGAAAAGAATGTGCTGTCTCCTGTGCCGCTAAAAGTTCTGGAGGTATCTTTTGTGCCGCTAAAACCTAATTGCACAATATCTTCAAAAGGTTCATCTGAATCTCTCTGTCCATTCCTGTTAAAATCTTCATAACTTTCACCGGCATCCAGCCTTCCATTTCCATTCGTATCTACAAAGTTAATGTAAGAATCGGTTTGCACAAAATGCGCAAGATTTGAGCTTGAACCAGGTTTAAATTGTGTAACCACCATTTTACCAACAGCGCTATTCCCAGAACCATTAGTGGTCACAAAGGAGTATCTCCAATAGGAGCCTGTTACTTTTTGACTCAATGGCTCATATTTTTCAACTAAAACAGGCTGCATATGCCACATCATGCCAGTGACATCAAAACCACTAAGGGTTCCATTATTGCCTGGACGGAAAGAGCTGTCTGTCCAAATTTTATCTAAAGCTGTTCCATTGCCGTTGATGAATTCATAACGATGATTAAATATGGTCTGAAAACTTAGAGAAGTGTTAACAAATCCGCCACTATCATTAAATCCAAAATCTGAAAAAGCCATTTCTTTAGAATCGCCGTCTAAGAAAAGCTGTGTGATAGAATCTCTGCCATTGGTTATGATCAATCTCTGTTTAAGCGCGTACCATTCTGGTTTAGTTGTGCCAAAATGGAACCAAAGGTTTCCAGCATCTTCCAATCTAGTAGGCAATGCTTTATTTGCTACGACTTCAAAAACTACAGAATCATCTCGTCCTTCTCTCCGGCTTAAAGCAATAAATTTAAAAGAATCTGCAGTAGGACGAGTTACATTTTCTTCCAGTCTCACTCTTCTACCGCTTCGGTCTATTAGCTCTCTGGAAGTTTGCACCAATTCTATTCTCAACTCATCCTTTACTGTCTCTTGATAATATTCCTGTTGAAGATCATAATTCACCTCTGCTCTAATCTCTCTATGAAATTCATCCGATCCGCTTCTCCAAGTGTGATCAGAATGTCCCTGATAGGGATTAGGATCACCTTCGCGGTGACCCAACATCATTCCTTCTTTTTCAAATCGTTCCATATTTTCTTTAAACTCTTTTTCAATTCTGGCTTTTTCTTCCGATGTGCCTTCAAATTTACTCATGGCTTCTTGAAACTGTTTTTCCATTCTAGCCATTTCCTGTTCCTTACTATAAACTCCACTGCCACCAACATATTTTCCTTCGCCAGAACCAAATTGTTTTCCTTCCCTTTCTCTTCCCATTCCTAATCCCATCCCAGCTCTAGCCATGCCACTTCCGCCAGGATGCGCTTGCCCTTTTGGAGAACGATCAGAAATTTCTGAATCTTTAGTTCTTTCATTTTCTGGGATTATTTCAGGCATTCTTGGAGGAGTGCCCTGTTCTATCACGCTTCTCTGATTTTCTAAAATAGTCACTTCAGGTGAGGCTTGAAATGGATCTGTCAGCCCTACAGATCCATGATAAACATCACACATGGTTGCCTGATTTTCTAAAACAGTCACTTCAAATTCAGTTCCCCGGACAGAACAGATTGCGGTTGGGGTTTTTACTTTTAAAGATTGGCCTGAATTTAACTTCTCCACACTCAAACGCACTTTACCTTTTTCTTCATTAAACTCCCAATCCACAGGTCCTAACTGGCTAATGATAAAAACTGTTTTTTGTTTAATCAAAATTTTATGTCCTTCATTAGAAAGGGTCAAAGCCTTGCTTTTAGCCCCTGTGCGGAGCTTATCTCCAACATTTAATATCTGACCAATTTCTGCTTTTATCCATTGGGATTCGCCTTGCTTTTGGATTTCAACTGAACCTTCGCTTGAAGTAATAATCAATTCTTTAGCATGCGAACTAAAAGGGGATAGGAAAAAACTTAAGACTATTAAGGAAGGAAGGTTTTTAGAAAATCTTTTTAGTTTAAGGATTTTTATCATATTTTTTACCTTGAGGTAAGTATAACGGCAATTGGCAATTCTGTCAATTGTGCGTTTTATCACATATAAAGTCTATTTTTTAGTAAAAACTAAGCAAACTGTGGAGGGTAAAAATTGACAGGAAAGCTTTTTATTAGGTATAGTAAAAATAAATGAAAATCTTTAAAAATGTTATTTTTTCTTTTCTAGTTTCTGTTACTTGTTCCATTCATGCTTTAGCTGAAATAAAAGCAGTTGAACTTTCTACTCCTATTTTAAACCCTCAAATTCAATTTAAAGAAACTTTACATGATTTCAAAAGAATTAAAACAGGAGAAAAAGCTATTCATATCTTTGAATTTAAAAATATTGGCGGCTCTGATTTAATTATTTATAATATAAAACCTACCTGCGGCTGCACAGGAGCAATTGCCTCTACAGGCCCTTATCGTCCCGGAGAATCAGGCACGATTAAGGTAGAGTACGATTCAAGAGCAAAAACAGGCTTTGCCCAGAAAGATGTGACTGTGGAATCAAATGACCCTAAAAGTCCTCACTCCCTGCGCATAGAAGGCTTAGTATTAGGAGAACATCATCCTACAGTAAACTCAGCTGATGTTCTTTTTACAGGCTCTTGCGTGGAATGCCATTCCATGCCTGCCAAAGGAAAAAAGGGCAAGGAACTCTATGATGCTGTATGTTACCTATGCCATGATTTACCTCAAGCCTCAGGCAAAAAACCAATTGCGCCAGATCAGGAAACGCTGGCTCAACTTTCTAAAAGAGAATTAAAAAAAGTCACTTCCAAAGGCATGCCTAAAACCACCATGCCTGGGTTTAGCCACAAAGCTGGAGGGCCATTATCAGAGGAACAGATTGAGAGTCTTTTAGAATATTTAAAATCAATCAGAAAAAAATGAGACATGTTAAACTTTAAAAACAAATTCTGGGTGCATAGCTCAGCGGCAGAGCGTCCGCCTCACACGCGGAAGGTCAGAGGTTCAAACCCTCTTGCGCCCACCATTTTACGATTGCGCATGGGATGATAAAATAAATGAAAGAAGATATAAAAAAACTAATTGACCTGCAGGATTTGGATTCTAAGATAGACATGGTGCAGGATGAAATTAACAATATTCCTCTTGCCATAGAAAAAAAACGCCTTTTAATAGAGGAACTGAAACTAAATATAGAGGAAGAAAAAAAGAAACTTGTTTCCATTCAGCTTAAAAAAAAGGATAAAGAAATAGAGCTTGCTTCTCAGGAAGAAAAAATAAAAAAGAGCGAAAAAGAGCTAAATACGATTAAATCGAATGACACTTATCGCATCATGTTAAATGAAATTGAAAGCATAAAAAAATTGATGAGCCAAATTGAAGATGAAATTTTAAATCTCATGGAAGAAACAGATCTTTGTTCAAAAGAACTAAAAAATCAGGAAATAAAATCCAAAGAAAATACTCAAGAATTAGAACGGGAAATTTTAAAATTAGAAAATGATTGTCAAGAATTAAATAAAGAATTAAGCCTTGAAATAAATAAAAAGGAAGAATTTTCTAAACAACTTTCAGGAGAGCTTCTATCTCACTATAACTACATCAGGAATAAAAAAACCTCTAAGGTCCTTGCAGCTATACTAGGGGATGCCTGCGGGGGATGCAACACTCTCTTAACTCAAAGAACTATGAACGATGTTTTAAAAGGAAAAGATCTAATCTCATGCGACTCCTGCGCTAGAATCCTTTATTTCCCAGAAAAAGAGACAATCCTTCCAGTTGAAAGCAGCTCTCCAGACTAACCCTAAAACCAACTTGGATTATGGAAGACAATGAAAAAGTTAAGAATTCTCCTTTGTCAGTTCTAAGGAATAAAAAATTAAAAATTTACGCGGACGGAGCCTCTCGAGGCAACCCCGGTCCGGCAAGTTATGGAATATGCGTGCTTGATTCCAATGATAAAATTCTACTTGAGATTGGAGAAACCATAGGAAACAATACAAATTCTGTTGCTGAATACAGCGCTCTAATCCGCTCTTTAGAAGAAGCGGTTAAATTAGGAGCGGAAGAGCTTGAAATTTTTACAGATTCTCAATTAGTTGCCAGACAATTTGAAGGAGTTTATCGCGTAAAAGATGAAAATTTAAAAATTTTAATGCAAAAAGTTAGAGAGTTAGAAAAAAAATTTAAGTCTGTGAATGTCCAGCATATCTTACGATCTTCTCATCCGGGCAATGTACGAGCGGACCGTCTTGCCAATATTGCCCTAAATCGTTCTTTGAAATAAAAAAATTTTTAACCTAAATTTGGCTCTTGAATTTAAGTGAGCCAAACTTTGGGTTTAATCCTTTGGCGCCAGAGGATCGCTGGCCTTAAAAAAAGGCTTGGAGGAAAGTCCGAACTGCATAGAGCAGAGTGGGAAAGTGTCACAGAAACTATACCGTCCCGATTTATTTCGGGATAAGGGTGAAATTGTGAGGTAAGAGCTCACATTCATTGCTCTTTAAAAGCAATGAAGGATAAACCCCGCTTGCAGCAAGGTTAAGTAGAAAGAGGCCTGCTTTAAATTTAAGCAGATAGGCTTGCTCGGCCAAACCTCTAAAAGGGTGAACCGCGTAGATGAATGATCCTCCTTGACAGAATTCGGCTTACAGGCGCCAAAAGAATCCCGTTCCTTTAAAAAATCGAAAAAGGAGCGGGATTCTTTTTAAAAAAACAGGGTTCGTTGCGGCTGTGACTTGTCCTAAACTGGCTGTGAAATTACGGCGGGGGGGTTGGCGGATAAGAAAAAATTCATACCCCTCGGCTAAACGGTTACGCGGCAGAGCAAGGCTTTGACCTTGACAAGAAAAGTTTCTTCTGTTACACTTTTCGCATGGTGGGGAAAAGTGGGGAATTGTGAATAAAAATCCCAATTTTATTGGCTCTTACTTTTATTCGCTGGACACGAAAAATCGTCTTGCGATTCCAGCTAAATTCCGCCTTTTAATCCCAAATGGTCAAACTCTTATTTTATCTCAAGGGTTGGAAGGCTGCTTGGAACTCTATCCCTCAAACTCATGGAGGCTCTTAAGCGAAAAACTTGAAAACATCTCCATTAAAAACAAAAAAGATAAAAGAGCCTTTAAACGCATATTGTTTTCCAATGCCAGCGAGGTGCAATTTGATGAAGAAGGGCGTGTTCTCATTCCACAGCTATTAATAGACTACGCAGCTTTAAAAAAAGATGCGGCAGTCATTGGGTTGGGGGAGAAGATAGAAATCTGGGCTAAACATCTTTGGGTTCCCTATTACAAAAAACAGAAAAATTTATTTATTCAACAAGCGTCAAAAATTGAACTCTAAATTTTTAAAGTGTTGCATCATATCCCTGTACTTTTAACGGAAGTTTTAACAATTTGGCATACCAAAAAAGGAGGTTTTTATATTGATGGCACAGTTGGATTAGGAGGGCATTCAGAAGCTCTGCTTAAAAAAGATCCAGAAGCTCAAGTTCTTGGAATTGACAGGGACCCTCAATCATTAGAAATTGCCAAAGAAAGACTTAAAGAATTCGGTTCGCGCATTTTTTTTGTGCAGGATAATTTCAAAAATATTAAAAAAATAATGAAAGATTTAAAACTGCCAAAAGCAAATGGACTGCTATTTGACTTAGGGATTTCATCTTTTCAACTAGAAGATGGAGCTCGCGGTTTTTCTTTTCAAAGAGCAGGCCCCTTGGACATGCGCATGGATCCTGACATAAATCAAACTGCCGAGAATCTTATTAGAGATCTTTCAATTAAAGAACTGGCAGAAATCATTCAAAATTTTGGGGAAGAAAAAAGAGCTAAAAAAATTGCCTTTGAAATTAAGCGCCAATCTTTAAAAATGAAACTAAATACCCTAAAGCTCTCCCAAATCATTTCAAAAATTGTGCACCCCAATAAAAACCAAAACCTGTCCATTCATCCAGCTACCAGAACTTTCCAGGCTCTGCGCATCGCTACCAATAAAGAACTGGAAAATTTGAAATTAATTTTAAAGGAAACTCCAGATTTACTTCAGGCTGGGGCTCATTCAGTCTGGATATCTTTTCACTCTTTAGAAGATAGAATCATTAAAAACGCAATTAGAGATTGGACTCAAGGCTGCATTTGTCCAAAAGATTTTCCTCAATGCGTTTGCCAGAAACATAAGGAATTGTTCGATTTAACCCGGAAGGCGATTGTGGCTGGAGAAAAAGAGGCGCTTCAAAACCCAAGATCAAGGAGCGCAAAATTGCGCGCTGTTGAGAAAATATAAAATGAATCTCCGCAGCCAAAATGAGTGCGGTAAACAACAGGAAGGAAAATAGAACTGAAACGATTATGGTTGGGTTTTTTTATTGGAACATGTCTGCTCCTCATGTGGGTGGGATTCTCAATCCAATCCACCCAGCTTTCCTATTCAATAAATAAAATTGAAGATGAAATTAAAAAAGAGGAAAGACGCCTAGTTGAACTAGAGATGATAAAAAATAAACTTGTTTCTTTAGACAGCCTAGAAATGTTGGCAAAAGAAAAACTTGGATTTATTTTCACAAAAGAAGAAAATATTATTTATTTACCAGTCCAAAATAAAAAATGACTCAACGCATAAAAATTTGTTTCTATTTTGTTCTAGCTCTTATTCTACTTTTAAGCCTGCGCTTAATTTATGTGCAAATTTTACAAGGAGTCTATTATTCTGAAATCGCAGAAAAACAATATCGGCAAAAAGTAAAAACTGAAGGTTTGAGAGGGGAAATTTTAGATAGAAATGGCAAACTCCTAGCAAAAAGCGTTGAAAGTTTCTCTGTCTATTTTCGTCCGAAAGAATTTAAAAATTCTAAATCTTCCGTTCAAAAATTAGAAAATTTACTTAATTTTAAAGTTTCCCAAAACGCGCTAAAAAAAGATTTCTTATGGATAGAGAGAAAACTCTTGCCCCAAGAAGTAGAAGAATTGTCTCAAAGTAAAATCAAAGGGATCGGATTAGTTTCAGAACAAAAACGCTATTATCCAAATGGCGCTTTAGCGTGTTATTTGCTGGGTTCAGTGGGGATGGACCACCACGGCCTATCCGGCATTGAGCAGACTTTTGACACTTTTTTAAGCGGAAAATCCCAAACCTTGGATCAGTGGAAAGATGGAAAGGGAAGAAAATTTTTAGATTATACAACTGAGGACGCTGCCCAAATCTCACAGAAAAATTTATCAAACACGGTCATCTTAAGTGTGGACCGCGCTCTTCAATACATTGCTGAAAAAGAGATTGAAAAAGGAGTGGAAGAAAATGACGCGGTCTCTGGCATCATTTTAATACAAAATCCTCATACTGGAGAGCTCTTGGCCATGGCATCCCACCCCGGATTCGATCCTAATAACATGGAAAAAACTAAATATCTTGAGGAAGCCTACCTGCAAAATGGAATGGTAAATCATATCTATGAACCTGGCTCGACTTTTAAAGTCGTAGCTTTTGCCGCTGCATTGGAAGAAAAAAAATTTACTTTAGAAGAATTAATTAATTGTGAAAATGGGAATTGGAAAATAGGAAAACTTAACATCCACGATCACGAACCCAGCGGGGTCATCAGTTTTCAAGAAGTGCTAGAAAAATCATCCAATATTGGTTCAGCAAAAATTGGATTAAGACTTGGGAAAGATCTATTTTTTAAATATGCGCTGGCATTTGGTTTTGGCGCAAAAACAGGCATTCTATTGCCGGGAGAATCCCAAGGATTATTGCGTCATCCTCAAACATGGTCACAAAACTCCCTGCCCACTTTAGCTTTTGGCCAGGAAATAGGGGTTACTCCTTTACAACTGATCGGCGCATTTTCTTCCATTGCCAATGGAGGGTTCTTAATGGAACCCCATATAGTCAAAGAACTGCGTAGAACAGAACTTGGGAAAACCACTAAAACTTTATTTCCTCCACAAATCATTCGAAGAGTGGTCTCAGATAAAACTGCGCATCTCTTAAAAAACATGTTGGTTCAGGTCATTAAAAGCGGCACTGGTACGGAAGCCCAGATGGAACATTATTCAGCAGCCGGTAAAACTGGAACTGCTCAAAAAATAGACCCAACAACCAAACAATATTCTAAATCTAAATATATAGCCTCTTTTTGCGGATTCGCTCCTGCTCACAATCCAGAGCTAGTTTGTTTAGTGATCCTGGATGAACCCAAAAAAACCTACTGGGGAGGAACTACAGCTGCCCCTATTTTTTCTCGAGTCATGTCCAGGAGTTTAGCTCTTCTTGAAATCCCAAAAGAAAAGAAACAACCTCTCGCCCTTGCCTTAAAAAAATGAAAATTCAAGAGCTCTTCAAAAAATTAGTCCCTGATGCTTCCATTCCAAAAATTCCATTAGAAATTAAAGGTTTATCGGAAAATTCAAAAACAGTCAATAAAAATTTCCTCTTTTTTGCTAGAAAAGGAACAAAAAATAAAGGAACGGATTTTATTCAGGAAGCCTTAAAGAACGGCGCAATCGCGATCTGCGCTGAAGAAAAAATTTTAGAATCTTCAGTCCCAGTCATTTCTGTTCCCTCAGTCCAAGAAATAGAAGCTCCCGTAGCCAACCGTTTCTACGATAATCCATCCAAAAATTTGTGCATGGTTGGGGTAACAGGCACAAATGGGAAAACAACGTTTACTTACCTATTAGAAGCGATCGCTAATGAAATTGGATGGAAAACAGGTGTGATTGGCACCATCAATTATAGGCTGCCAAAGAGCGATTCAAATGAGATCGAAATTTTGCCTGCTCCCAACACAACCCCTAACGCTCTAGAATTACAATTTCTCCTGCACACTCTAAGAGAGCGTAAAGCGGATCTGGTGATCATGGAGGTCTCCTCCCATGCCTTATCTTTAAATAGAGTAGAAGGCATTGAATTTGACGGCGCTGTTTTCACCAATTTAACCCAAGACCACTTAGACTATCATGAAAATATGGAAAACTATTTTGAAGCAAAACTAAAATTATTTAAAAATTTAAACTCAAATAAAAAAGAGAGCCCACAAGCTCAAAATAAATTTAGCATCCTAAATATGGATGATCCTTATAGCCAAAGGATTCAACTCAACTCTTTCTTGCCAGTAACAGGCTATGGAATAAAAAATAAAACTGATTTTTCCATTGAGGAACTGCATCTTGACCCCCATGGCTCAAGCTTTATTTTAGTTGCCAAAGATAAAAAATTCCCTATTCACACGCAACTTCTTGGAGAACATAACGTCTATAATATTTTAGCTGCAATTGCCGCAAGTTCTCAACTTAAAATTCCTATCCTTAAGGCTATTAAAGGGATAGAAAAAATTAAAATGATTCCAGGCCGGCTAGAAAAATTAATCTGCGGCCAAAATTTTAACGTAGTCATAGATTATGCCCATACGGAAGACGCATTAAAAAATGTGCTTTTCTCTTTAAAACAATTTGCTCCTAAAAGGATTCTTACGGTTTTTGGCTGCGGGGGGGACAGGGACCGCTCCAAACGTCCTCTCATGGGAGCTGTCGCAGCTGCTTTTAGCGACTGGGTGATCCTTACCTCAGACAACCCCAGGTCAGAAGATCCAGAAAAAATTATTTTAGACATCGAAGTGGGTGTGCGAAGAGTTGGAAAAAATAATTATGAAATTATTTTAGATAGGGAGACTGCGATAGAAAAAATTTTGAAAAGCGCGAGAAAAGATGATTTAGTTCTTATTGCGGGCAAAGGCCATGAAACGGTTCAAATCTTTAAGAATCAAACCGTCCATTTTGATGACCGGGAAATAACAAGGAAATTTTTGTGCAAGCCTTAACTCTTTCTGAAATCGTAAAAGCAACTGAAGGGACTCTTATTCTGGGGGACCCGGAAATCAAGATTGGAGAATCAGAAATCCAGAATAAAATGAATGACTTAGGAAGTTCAGGAATATCCATTGATACTAGACGCTTAAAACCAGGGGACATTTTTTTTGCTTTAAAAGGAACTAGGAGTGATGGCCATGCCTTTATTAAAGATGCCGCAAAAAAAGGCGCAAAGCTCTGCATGATAGAAACCATCCCTCAAGATTTAAGTTTTTATCTCACAAATTTTCCAGCGATCATCCAAGTTCCTGACACTAAAAAATCCTTAGGCAAACTGGCTCAATATTACAGAAAAAAAGTTGGCGCTCAAACAAAAATCATCAGCATTAATGGTTCTTGCGGAAAGACCACGGTCAAAGAAATGACGGCGCAAATCCTGAAAAATGTTGCCCCCACAGTTTGGAGTCCCGGGAATTTCAATAATGAAATCGGTTGTCCATTATCCATTTTTTTATTAAACCAAAACCACTTGTTTGGGGTCTTTGAAATTGGGAGTTCTGCGGTTGGCGAGGTAGGGCATTTAAGCAAAATAGTTTGTCCTAATCTCTCCATTCTTACCCAAATCAGCTTGGAACATACCGCAACCTTTGGGAATTTGGAAAATATCGCTGAGGGAGAATCAGAAGTTTTTTCCTATTTAACTCCTTCAGGAATCGCAGTTTTGCCTAGAGACGACGCTTATTTTGAATTTTTAAAAACCAAGGTCCCAAAAGAATGCGAAATAAGAACTTTTGGATTCTCTAAAGATTCTTCTTGCTCTATTCAAAACTACACAACTTCTCAAGAAGGGGCTCAATTTAAGTTAAATTTTATGGAAGAAAAATTTAAAGATTTAAAAAACATGGTTTTTAAAATTCCTTCGATGGGAAAAATAAATGTACTGAATGCGTGCGCTAGTATTACGGCCTGTTTAAGCTTAAATGTGCCGCCAGACTCTATTCAAAAAAGTCTTCAAAACTTTATTCCGCCTGATATGAGATTTCAAAAAATCCAGCTTAAATGTGGAACCCTATTAGTTAATGACAGTTATAATTCCAATCCTAGTTCTTTAAAGTCAAGCCTGGAGTGTTTTATGGAATCTTTTGCAGACAAAAAAAAAATCGCTGTTTTGGGAGATATGCTAGAATTAGGTAAAATTTCTAAAGAAGAACATTTTAAAATTGGACAATTTTTAAAAAGTTGTGATTTTAAAAAAATTTTGCTTTATGGAAAAGAGTCTTATGAAATTATGAGAGGTTATAAAGAAAATAACCCAAACCAAGATAAAATGCTTCATTGTGAAAATAAAAATTCATTATTTTTAGAGACAAAAAAAACATTGGGTAAAAATCATGCGATTCTATTTAAGGCTTCTAGGTCACTTCATCTGGAAGAAGTGATAGAAGAGATTATTAAAACCTCATAAAAAAAGTTCATGCTTTATTTCTTAAGCTATTTTAAAGATACTTTCTCGCCCCTTAATCTTCTGACCTACATTACTTTTAGGGCAGGGGGGGCTATATTAACTTCTATGATATTTACTTGGTTCTTAGCTCCAAAATTTATTGCCTGCTTGCGCAAAGCAAAAATGTCCCAGCCTATTCGGAATGATGGCCCACCCACGCATCAAGTAAAATCAGGAACCCCAAGCATGGGGGGAATTCTTATACTTTCTGCAACCCTTGGTTCTACTCTCCTGTGGGCTAAGCTAGACAACCGTTTTATTATTTTAAGCTTGATGAGCGCATTATACTTAGGGTTGTTGGGGTTTTTGGATGATTTTCTAAAATGGAAAGATTCTCTTCATTATCCCAAAGGATTGAGCCCGCTCATAAAAATAAGCGCCCAGCTTTTTCTAGCCATCATCATTTCCGCTTATTTTTTTTACTTTCCTCCTAATCACGAGTATGCGACTAAAATTAACGTGCCTTATTTTAAAAGCTTATTTATTAATTTAGGAATCTGGACTATCTTTTTTTCAGTGATGATCATTGTTGGGTCCTCCAATGCAGTCAATCTCACAGATGGTTTAGACGGCCTTGCAATTGGATCTCTCATCATCTCTTCCTTAACCTATGCCCTATTTGCTTATCTAGCGGGACATGCGAAATTCTCTCAGTATCTAGGGATTATCCCGGTGCCAGGAGCTGGAGAACTGACAGTTTTTTTAGCCGCTAGTATTGGAGCAGGGCTTGGTTTCTTATGGTATAACTGTTATCCTGCAGAGATTTTTATGGGAGATACCGGTTCTCTTTTTTTAGGAGGGGTGCTGGGGATCACTGCTGTGTCCATAAAGCAAGAACTTATTTTAATAATTGTAGGCGGTCTTTTTGTAAGCGAAGCGCTTTCAGTCTTGCTACAGGTCTATTCTTTTAGAGCAAGAGGAAAAAGAATATTTAAAATGGCTCCTCTACACCATCATTTTGAATTGCTTGGTTGGCAAGAGCCAAAAGTGACAGCTAGATTTTTAATTGTTGCGATTGTTCTCTCATTGATCGCTCTTGCTTCTTTAAAGATTCGGTAAATTTTATCTCATGCAAAAAAAGCATGAATCATTCCAAAATTTAGAAGGAGAGAAACTAAAAACATCTCTAAGATTTAAAAACGTTGCTGTTTTAGGGTTAGGTAAATCCGGACTTGCAGTCAGTAACCTGCTAATAAAATGTAAAGCGAATGTTTTCCTAAGCGAATTAAAAGATGACCCTGCCTTAAAAAAAAGGTTTAAAAATAAAAAAATTAGTTGTGAATTTGGATCTCATTCAGATCAGATTCTTAAAAATGACCTGATACTTATTTCTCCCGGGGTCCCTCTGGAACTTCCGATCCTTCAAAAAGCAAGGAGGCGCGGCATTCCTGTTTGGAATGAACTGGAATTAGGACTGCGTCTCCTTAAAGCTAAAACAATCGCTAGTATCACAGGAACCAATGGAAAAACTACCACTGTTTCTTTATTGGCGGATATTTGTAAAAATGCGGGTAGAAAAGTTATCTTGGCTGGCAATGTAGGTCAACCTCTTACTCTGTTTGTAAAAAATCAGAAAAAAAACGATTGCGTGATTTTAGAGGTATCCTCCTATCAACTGGAAGCCCTAAACAAATTTCACTTTCAGGCAGCCTGCGTCTTAAATTTAACTAATGACCATCTCCATCGTCATAAAACCATGCAGCGTTACGCAAAAATTAAGCAGAAAATTTTTTTAAATCAAGACCCGTCAGATATTTCTGTTCTAAATTGGGATGATCCCTGGTGCATAAAAATGGCAAGAAAAGTAAAAGGGAAAAAAATTTGGTTTTCCACTAGAAAAGTTTTAAAACACGGAGTTTATTGGGACAAAGAGAAAAAAAAAATCATTGCTAAATTTAAGCAAAATAACCAGATTCTTTCATTTAATAACCCAAAATATTTACTTGGATTGCATAATAGTGCAAATGCCTGCGCTTCCATAGCCTTAAGCCTTGGCTTAAAAATTAAACCAAAAGCGATAAGACACTCTCTGGAACATTTTAAAGGCGTTGCCCATCGCCTTGAAAAAGTAAGGGTATTTAAAGGCATCTCTTTCCTAAATGATTCAAAAGCAACTAATGTGGATTCAACTCTCAAAGCATTGGAAGCTCTTGATTCCCCGCTCTGGCTTATTTTAGGAGGAGAAGATAAAGGCGGATCTTATTTGCCTTTAAAAAAAATAATTCAAGAAAAAAAGAATGTTAGAGGAATTTTATTGATTGGAGGAGCTTCCAAAAAAATATATTCAGAAGTTCAAGGCGCGTGTAAAATGTTCTTCTCTACAACATTGCAAAATGCAATAAAAAAAACAGTTAAGCTGGCTCAAAAAGGAGAAACAGTCTTACTCTCTCCAGCCTGCGCTTCCTTTGACCAATTTAAAAATTTTGAAGATAGAGGCGATCAATTTAAAACGATTGTTAAAAATTTAAAATGAAAACGCGTTATCCGCCGGATCCAATTCTCTTGAGCATTATTCTTGCCCTGCTTGGCTTAGGGTTAGTTGCGAACTATTCCTCCAGCGCTATTTTTGCTTTAGAGCGGTATGGCAGCTCAACCTATTTTCTTTGGAAACAGTTTCTCTGGATTGTGATTGGAATTGCCCTTGCTTTATTTTTTATAAATTACGATCATCGAAAATTAAAATCCATGGTTAGACCTTTATTAGTTCTAAATATCATTCTATTAATTCTAGTGCTTATTTTGGGGAGGGAAGTGGGCGGGGCTAAAAGATGGCTTAGGTTTCTTGGGCTTGGTTTTCAGCCTTCAGAAATTACTAAACTTTCACTCATTATTTTCGTCGCATATTATTGCGATAAGAAAAGAAGCAAAATTGAAAACTTTTCCAAAGGACTTCTGCCACTTTTGCTGGTCATTGGTTTTTTCTGCGGCATGATATTTTTGCAGCCAGATTTAGGCACACCTGTTTTAATTGGTTTTACCTGCATTGTGATCAGTTTTATTGGAGGCGCAAAATTAAAACAAATCCTCTCCTTAGGGATGCTTTTATTGCCGCTCATAAGCCTTGCAGCATGGGCAGAGCCTTATAGAAGAAAAAGGATCCTTTCTTTTTTACACCCTTGGGATGACCCTCAAGGAAGCGGATATCAATTAGTACAATCTCTTTTAGCTTTAGGCTCAGGCGGACTTAAAGGGGTGGGCTTAGGCCAATCCCATTCAAAATTACTCTATCTTCCAGAGCCCCACACGGATTTTATATTCCCTATCCTAGCTGAAGAATTAGGGCTGCTAGGATCATTGAGTCTCCTTTTACTCTATGGGCTGCTGGGTTGGATAGGCTTTCGCATAGCCACAAGAACAAAAAATATGTTTAGCTCTTTACTCGCCTCTGGGATTACATTAATTATTGTTTTACAAGCGCTCTTTAATATTGGAGCAGTTTCTGGCTGCATCCCTACCAAAGGACTGCCTCTGCCCCTTATTTCTTTTGGAGGTTCTTCCTTAGTGATCACTTTAATGAGTTTAGGAATCCTCTCAAATATCTCCCGCTATGCCAGAAAAGAATAAAATCATCATCGCTTCTGGAGGAACAGGAGGACATCTAATTCCTTCTATTGTTTTAGCTAAAGAACTTCAAAAAAGAGGCTATATAATCCTTTTTACGGTACGCAAGAATGATCCAAACCGCCAACTTCTTTTTAAAGAGGGATTTAATTTTTTAGAAACGCTTGCCTCCCCTTTTTTTGGTCAAAATCTTAACAATATTTTTAAAAATTTATTTTTAAATTTTACTGCTCTTTTTCAGGGATTAAAAATCTGTTTTCAATTTAAAGCCAATGGGGCGATTGGATTTGGAGCCTATACCAGCGTGCCTTTAGTCATTGCTGCCTTTATAAAAGGAATTCCCATACTCCTGCATGAACAGAACTTAATTCCTGGATTAGCTAACAGGTTTTGCGCTCCTTTTGCTAAAAAGATAGCGATTAGTTTTGTTGAAACAGAAAAATATTTTCCGGGAAAATCATTTTATACAGGGAACCTCATTCGTGAGGAATTTTTTGAAAAAATCACTGAATCCACTAAAAAGAATTTTTTAAAATCATTCCTCTTATCTTCTGAAAAAATCACCATTTTAATCTTTGGCGGTAGCCTTGGAGCAAAAGCAATTAATGCTTGCCTGATACAAATCCTGCCTCAACTTAAATCCCTAAAAGAAAAAATCCAGTTTATTCATCTATCTGGCAAGGATGATGAAACATTGGAACTAAAAGAACAATACAACCATTTTCAAATTCAAGCTCTGGTTCAAAGCTTTTCTACTGAAATAGCGCGACTTTATCAATGCTCAGATTTTTGTATTGCCCGAGCTGGAGCTACCACCATTGCTGAACTGATTCAAACCCAAACACCCGCGATTCTCATTCCATACCCATTTGCCGCAAAAAATCATCAGGCTAAAAATGGGGAAATCCTGCAAAATTTAGGCGCAGCCAAAGTTATCCTAGAAAGTCCATCTCTTTCTCATGAACTCTACACTGCAATCATTGAAATGGTAGAATCAAGGGAAAAAAGAATGCAAATGAAAGAAGCATACAAAAAAATTCCTATTCCTTTGCAAAATGCCGCGATTAGATTTGCTGATGCTATTGCAGATATAATAAATTCAATATGAAAATAGCGCTCTGCCAAATTAATTCAACCGTTGGGGATATTGAAAGCAACGCCAAAAAAATACTCGATTTTCACCATAGAGCTGTATCTCAATTTGGCGCTGATCTCACCATATTCCCTGAGTGCGCTCTTCCCGGATATCCTGCTGAAGATCTGCTTTTAAGAAAAAACTTTATTCAAAAGAACATGGATTGCCTTAAAGAACTTGCTTTCCAAATAAAAGATTCTTTTGCCATTGTAGGGTTTATAAATAAAGATAAAAATGGACTTTATAATTCTGCCGCGCTTCTAGGTTCATCAAAAATATTGGAGCTTTATTCTAAGCAGGCTCTTCCCAACTATGGGGTTTTTGATGAAAAAAGATATTTTGAGCCGGGTCAAAAAACAAAAATTTTTAAAATTTTAAACATCCCCATGGGAATTTCTATCTGTGAGGATATTTGGGTCAAGCATCAGCCTAATATCTGCGTAAAACAATCTAAACTTGGCGCAAAAATTTTAATTAACATATCTTCCTCTCCATTTTTTGCCGGAAAATTTAAACTTCGTTTGAACCTCTTAAAAAAGAGAGTGAAAGAAAGTAAATGCCCTTTGATTTATGTAAATTTAGTTGGCGGACAGGATGAACTTATTTTTGATGGAAGAAGCACGGCAATTGACCATAGAGGAAATCTTATTGCCCTAGCCAAGTCATTTGAGGAAGATATAAAAATTGTGCAAGTTGAATCCTCCAAAAAATCAAACCTATCCTTTATAAAAGTTGAAAAAAACAAGGAAGAATTGATTCTAGAGGTGGAAGAAATTTATAAAGCCCTGGTACTAGGAACAAAAGACTATGTTGAAAAAAATCATTTTAAATCAGTTTTGATCGGCCTTTCCGGAGGGATAGATTCCGCGCTAACAGCAGTGATTGCAAAAGAAGCTTTAGGCAAGGAGAAAGTGATTGGGGTCACCATGCCCAGCCGTTATTCCTCTAATGAAACTTTGGATGACGCTAAAAAAATAGCTGAAAATCTAAATATAAAATTCATGAGAATACCAATAGAAAATCTTTTTAAGACCTATTTAGAAACCTTAACTCCTCATTTTAAAGAGTTAAAACCTGACATCACTGAAGAAAATCTTCAGTCCAGGATTCGCGGCACAATCCTTATGGCTCTATCCAACAAATTTGGTTCTTTAGTGCTAACCACAGGGAATAAATCTGAAATTTCCGTAGGTTACTGCACACTTTATGGAGATACCGCAGGGGGATTTGCTGTTTTAAAAGATGTGCCTAAAACTTTAGTCTATAAGCTGGCTGAATTTATCAATAAAAAAGAAGGTAAAGAAATAATCCCTGCAACAACTATTAAACGAGCTCCAACCGCTGAACTAAAACCCAACCAAAAAGATCAGGATTCTCTTCCGCCTTATGACTTATTAGACCAGATGATCCAATATTATGTGGAAGAAGATCAGGGATATAAAGAACTTCTTAAAAAAGGATTTGAGAGTGGCATAGTCTCCAGAGTTATCAAGTTAATTGATTCAAATGAATATAAAAGAAGACAATCTCCTCCTGGCATTAAAATTACTCCAAAATCTTTTGGCAAGGACCGCAGAATGCCCATTACCAACGGCTTCTCTCAGTTTTAAAGGGGTGTGACTTTTGTCACACCCTGCCACACAGATTGCATCCAACCATTAGCTCAAAAATAAATGTATAGTATTCTCCACAAAAAAGCGTTATAATAGTTATTCTCAATGATAAAATCTCTCTCTGCCAAGAAAGAGTTAGACTTACTCCATAGAATAACCAACATCCTTTCTAGCACCATTGAACTGCCAGAGCTTCTGCATAAGATCTCAAAAATGATCGTAGATGTTCTGGGCAGCAATTCTTGCTTAATCTTCCTTTATGACGACCAAAAAGAATATCTTGTCCTTTCTGGCGCGCATAACCCTCATTCTGAAACACTTGGCAAGATAAAAATGAAAATGGGAGAAGGCATCACAGGCTGGGTAGCTGAACACAAAGAACCAGTCTCTATTAGTGAAAAAGCTTATGAAGATCCTAGATTCAAACATTTTCCTTCTTTAAGTGAAGATAAGTTTGAATCGCTTCTCTCACTTCCACTGTTGCTTAAATCCCAGCTGATTGGGGTTATTAATTTACAAAATAAAAAACCTCACCATTATAGAGACTCGGAAATTGAGTTGCTTTCCACTATCTCTAAACAGGTAGCTGGATCTATTGAAAATGCCCGGCTTTATACTCAAACCAAAGCCTGGGCAAAACAGATTGAGACCCTAGCTCAAGTTTCACGATTGGTTGCAGGAAAATCTTATTTAGAGGAGATACTGAGATTGATTGTCTCAATTACCGCGCAATCCTTAGGTTTTAAAATATGCTCTTTAATGCTAGTAGATCAAAAGAATGAAGAACTTGCGATCGTGGCTACTCAATCTCTCTCTGAAGACTATCGAACTAAACCAGCTTTAAAAATTAAAGAGAGCCTTTCTGGTAGGGCTGTGCTTGAAAGAAAGCCTATACTGATCCATGACATTCATAAAGAACCTGAGTACCAGTATCCGGAAATAGCTCGAGCTGAAGGTTTATGTTCTTTAGTTTCTGTGCCCATGATGGTTAAAGACAAATGTATTGGAGTTCTCAATTGTTATACGCCTAAACCTCATCACTTTACAGAAATGGAAACTAAAATGCTCACCTCTGTAGCCCAACAAGCCGCGATTGCCATTGAACACACCCGTCTAACACAAGAAGCCCTATCCACAAAAGAGGAGCTGGAAGCAAGGAAACTCATTGAAAAAGCTAAAGGGATTTTAATGAAAGAAAAAAAATTAACAGAAGAGGATGCTTTTCGGGAAATGAGAAAAACTTCCATGGACAAACGAAAGACTATGAAAGAAATTTCAGAAGCTATTATTCTTTCTTCTGAAATTAAAAATTAATTTTTTACTGTCTCTAAAATTCTAATCATGCGGCTAAAATTAATTTTTAACCTGAAAATAATCTTGTAAAGACTGGACTTCAGGACGATATTTCTGTCGGATGATCTCTAAGATGCTTTCATTTAAAGCTTTTAACGCGGAAAGGGTCGTAAATATCGGCACCTGAAACTGAATGGCTGCGCCCCTAATTTGAGAACCATCTGTTTGCGCTCTCTCACTTTGAGAAGGGGTGTTCACCACCATCTGTACCTGCCTATTTTTAATTAAATCCACAACATGGGGCCTTCCCTCTGAAATTTTCTTAACGCATTCCACAATCAGTCCAGAATCCTTAAAATAACGATAAGTTCCTTCTGTTGCAACCACCTTAAATCCAGCCTGAATGAACTCATTTATAATTGGCAGAGCTTGCCTTTTATCCTGATCTCGTAAAGAACAGAGAATAGTGCCCTGTAATGGAACTGGGGTTCCAGAGGCCACTTGGCTCTTTAAAAAAGCAGAGGCGAAATTAAAATCTAATCCCATCACCTCTCCTGTGGATTTCATTTCAGGAGATAGTAAGGCATCTGTGCCGGGAAATTTTACCCAAGGAAGCACTGCTTCCTTGACCGCAATATGTTTAAGAGTCAAAAAATCATAATTCAAAAGATCAAAATGATAAATTCCTTTTAACTCTTTTAAGGTCTGTCCAATCATTAACCTTGCCGCAATTTTAGCTATGGGAATGCCAGTGGCTTTACTAATAAAAGGAACTGTGCGGGAAGCTCTTGGATTCACCTCTAAAACATAAACTTTTTTATCCTGAATTGCGAATTGAATATTCAAAAGTCCGCGCACCTCAAGTTTTCTTGCCAATTTTTTTGTGATCTCAACAATCGCTTGGATTTCATTTTTAGAAAGATTTTTAGGAGGCAAAATACAAGCAGAATCTCCTGAATGAATTCCAGCCTCTTCAATGTGTTCCAAAATACCGCCGATATAGACATCTTCTCCATCAGATAAAGCATCCACGTCCACTTCTTTGGCAGAATTCAAAAAACGATCTATTAAAATAGGATGATCTCCTAACTGTTTTGTGTAATGATCCATTTGACTTAAAACATATTGATTGAGCATCTCCTCATCGTAAACCACTTTCATGCCTCTGCCTCCTAAAACATAGGAGGGTCTTACGATTACTGGATAGCCAATATTTTGAGCGACATTTTTTGCTTCTTGAATAGTCTTTGCAATTCCATAAGCAGGATGAAGAATCTCTAGCCCTTCTAATAGTTTTCCGAATCTCATCCTATCTTCAGAAATATCAATTGAATCTGGAGAGGTTCCTAAAATTTTTACTCCTGCTTTTTCCAAAGGAAGAGTAAGATTTAAGGGGGTTTGTCCCCCAAATTGAACAATTAACCCAAGAGGTTTTTCTTTTTCCACAATATGCATCACATCCTCAAAAGTTAAAGGCTCAAAATAAAGACGATCGGAAATATCATAATCCGTGGAAACAGTTTCAGGATTACAATTCACCATAATGGTTCTAAAACCCGCTTCATGCAAGGCCATCACAGCATGCACGCAGCAATAGTCAAATTCAATCCCTTGTCCAATTCTGTTAGGTCCGCCTCCAAGAATAATCACCTTTTGACCTTCTTCCACTTCACCTTCATCCTCTTCTTCATAGGTAGAATAAAAATAGGGGGTCATGGCTGGGAACTCGCCCGCGCAGGTGTCCACAACCTTATAAGTTGGAAGCACATTCAAACTCTTTCTTAATTTTCTAATTTCTAATTCCTTTTCATTCTTTAGATAAGCAATTTGCTTGTCTGAAAACCCATTTCTTTTTGCCTCCAATAAATTCTCTTTAGAAAGCGGAAAAGGAGCTTTTAGCAAAGTTTGCTCAAACCTAAAAATTTCCTCCAGTTGTTGAATAAACCAAGGATCTACAGACGATAATTCTGCAATTTCTGAAATGGATAAACCCTGTTGGAAAGCGTAACGAATATAAAAAACTCGATCGCAGTTAGGTATTCTTAATTTCTGTTTTATATCTTCTAAGGTTGGCTGGTTGTCTTTACCATCTGCTCCTAGCCCTGCTCTGCCAATTTCTAATCCACGCAGAGCTTTTTGTAAAGATTCTTTAAAAGTTCTGCCTATGGCCATAACTTCTCCTACAGACTTCATCTGGCTGTTTAAAGTTTGATTGGTCTTAGAGAATTTCTCAAAGGCAAAACGAGGGATTTTAACTACGCAATAATCAATAGTGGGTTCAAAAGAAGCTGGGGTCTTTTTAGTAATATCATTTGGAATTTCATCTAAGGTGTAACCTACTGCAAGCTTAGCCGCAATCTTAGCTATTGGAAAACCAGTGGCTTTAGAAGCTAAGGCGCTGGAACGGGATACCCGCGGATTCATCTCAATCACTACCATTCTACCGGTTTTTGGATGAACTGCAAATTGGATGTTTGATCCGCCTGTTTCTACCCCAATAGCTCTGATACATTTAAAAGCCATGTCTCTCATAAGTTGATATTCTTTGTCTGTCAATGTCTGGATAGGCGCCACAGTAATGGAATCTCCTGTATGCACTCCCATAGAATCAAAATTTTCTATGGAACAGATCACAACGCAATTATCGCGAACATCCCTCATCACTTCCAGTTCAAACTCTTTCCAGCCTAAAACAGACTCTTCGATTAAAATTTCGCTAATGGGACTAGAGTCTAAAGCATTGGTAGCTGCTTCAATGAATTCGTCCTGCGAATAAACAATGGAAGAACCGCTGCCAGCAAGGGTAAAAGAGGGTCTAATAATAAGTGGAAAACCAAGCATCTTAGCAATGTTTTGAGCTTCATCTAAATTATAAGCTATGCCGGATTTGGGCAGATCAAGTCCTGCTTTGATCATGGTTTCCTTAAATAGTTTGCGATCTTCAGCTTTATGAATTGACTCTAATTTTGCTCCAATCAGTTCTACGCCCCATTTTTTTAAAATCCCTTTTTCTGCTAGTGCCACTGCCAAATTTAAAGCGGTTTGACCTCCCAAAGTAGGTAAAAGAGCCTGAGGTCTCTCTTTTTCTATTACCATTTCCACATATTCCGGAGTTAAAGGCTCTATATAAGTGGCGTCTGCTATTTCTGGATCTGTCATGATGGTTGCAGGATTAGAATTAATTAAAACAACTTTATACCCCTCATTTTTTAATGCCCTGACCGCCTGTGTCCCAGAATAGTCAAACTCACAAGCTTGTCCTATAATAATAGGACCGCTGCCAATAATTAATATTTTCTCAATATCAGTTCTTTTAGCCATTAAATTTTATCCCAAATATTCCATTTTTATAGGTGCAAGATTCAGGTTCTATCTTTTTTAGATTGTTGGATAAGATGAATAAAACGGTCAAACAAATAACGAGAATCGTGCGGGCCAGCTGAGGATTCTGGGTGGTACTGAACAGAAAATATGGGTAAATGTTTATGTTTCATTCCTTCTAAAGTCTGGTCATTTAAATTAATATGGGTCAGTTCAACCTCTTTATTAGCTAAAGATTCAATATCCACACAAAATCCATGATTTTGTGTGGTAATTTCAATTTTTCCAGTTACTAAATCCTTCACAGGATGGTTAGCTCCCCTATGGCCAAACTTTAATTTAAAAGTCTTGCCTCCTAAGGCTAAGCCTAATAGTTGATGTCCCAAACAGATGCCAAAGATTGGAAACATGTTTTTTTTAGAACTTCCTATGGAGTTTATTAACTCACCTATGGTTTCAATAGCGTAAGTCACACTAGCTGGATCACCGGGTCCATTTGAAAGCATAACTCCATCTGGTCTTAAAGAAAGAATTTCATCCTTAGAGGTTTTAGCAGGAACTACAGTTACTTTACAGCCTCTTTCTCTTAAACAACGCAAAATATTTTGTTTAGCTCCGAAATCCATCACAATTACATGCGACTCTAGTTGAGGGAGCTCTTTTTGACCTTCCCATCGCCATTCAGACAAATCCCAATCATATTTTTCCTTTGAAGAAACTTCTCTAACAAGATCTTGACCAACCATTGCGCTAGATTTCTGCGCTTTATTCATTAAACTTTTAGGATCAAAATCCAAGGTAGAGATGATGCCTCTCATAACCCCTGCTTCCCTTAAATGCTTAGTTAAGGATCGAGTATCAATTCCAGAAATGGCAGGCAAGTCTCTTTTCTTTAAAAAATCAGGCAAACTAGATACTGCTCTCCAATTAGAAACCACAGGACTGATCTCTCTTACAATCAATCCTTCAGCAAAAATCTGGTCACACTCTATATCTTCCTTATTAACCCCAACATTGCCAATATGGGGTTCTGTCATCACAATGATCTGTCCTTTATAGGAAGGATCTGTCAATATCTCTTGATACCCTGTCATGGAAGTATTAAAAACAACCTCTCCACAACGCTCTACTTGCGCACCAAAGGATTCACCCAGATAAGATTTTCCTGATTCTAACAACAGAATTGCTTTTTTATTGGATTTCAAGGTAAGATTTTCCATATTTAGCGGGATATAATACAAAAGATTTAAGTTCTTGACAACTCTTCAATTTTGCAATATAATTCATCAAATATGACCCGTGAATTTAAACAGCGCCAGCCTTTATTCTAATCCAATAAAATCATAAATTATTAATATGGAACCAAAGCCATCTTTGGCTGAACGCATAAAAACTTTTCTTTTTGGCACAGCCCTTAACCCATTTGACCGAAATGTCTATCACAGGCTCTCCTTGGTTGCCTTCTTTGCCTGGGTAGGCTTAGGAGCAGACGGTCTTTCCTCCTCTTGCTATGGACCAGAAGAGGCATTCCTTGCTTTAAACGGTCATATCTACCTTTCTATCTTTGTTGGCCTATGCTCAGTCTTAACTATTTTTATGATCAGCGCCAGTTACTCCCAACTAATAGAACTTTTTCCTAGTGGCGGTGGGGGATATTTAGTTGCAAGTAAACTGCTAAACCCTACCTTAGGCATGATTTCAGGCTGCGCTTTGATTATTGACTACATCCTCACTATTACTATCTCCATAGCGAGCGGAGCAGACGCGCTTTTCAGCTTTTTACCAATGGAATGGTACCATTTAAAACTTGAATTCGCGTTTCTAGGGATTATTTTACTCATGATTTTAAATTCAAGAGGGGTAAAAGAGAGCGTTGTTCCCCTTGTTCCTATTTTTTTAATTTTTGTTATAACCCATGTTTTTTTCATTCTCTATGGAATATTTGCCCATATTAATAACTTGCCAGATATTGTTATTTCCACAGCAAATGATATACAAACCGCTCATTCAGAATTAGGAACATGGGGCATGATTTTCTTAATATTAAGAGCTTACAGCCTTGGAGCAGGTACTTTCACAGGGATAGAAGCTGTCTCTAATGGATTGCCTATTTTAAGAGAGCCTAGGGTAACTACAGGAAAAAGAACAATGACCTATATGGCAGTATCTCTTTCTTTTACAGTTATGGGCTTAATCATTGCTTATCTTCTTTATGGGGTCCAACCTGTTGCAGGAAAAACATTAAATGCTGTTCTTTTTGAAAAAATAGCGAATCAGTGGAGTGGGAATAGCGGCGCTATCCTTGTTTTAATTACCCTGGTTTCTGAAGCTGCAATTCTTTTTATAGCGGCTCAAGCTGGTTTTATTGATGGGCCTCGGGTTCTTGCAAACATGTCTTTAGACCGCTGGTTCCCTTCCAGATTTACCATGCTAAGCGACCGGTTTGTCAGCCAAAATGGTGTTCTAATCATGGGAATAGCAGGGTTAGTTCTCATGCTTTTTACTGGCGGCTCAGTTAAATATCTAGTGGTGCTTTACAGTATTAACGTGTTTATCACTTTTGTGCTCTCTCAATTAGGCATGGTCAAGTATTGGTGGAAATCACGCGCTAATGGAACGAGTTGGCGCAAAAAATTTTTTATCAATGGTTTGGGATTGGTTCTTTGTAGTTTTATTCTTGTTTCTGTAATTGTATTGAAATTTCATGAAGGAGCATGGCTAACACTGCTATTGACAGGCACATTAATTACAGCCTCCTTCCTTATTAAGAAGCATTACTATCATACGGTACAACTCTTAAGAAGATTAGAAACTTTGGTGCTCTCTACTTTTAGCGCTGATTTTGTTCCAAATGTAAAGCCAGGGGAAAATTCTAGTATTGACCTAAAAGCTAAAACCGCTGTAATCTTGGTGAATGGGTTCAATGGTTTAGGATTGCACACGCTTTTTAATGTGATCCGTTTGTTTGGAGGCATCTATAAAAATTTTGTATTTGTGCAAGTTGGAATCATTGATTCAGGAAATTTTAAAGGAGCTAAAGAGGTAGAGCGCTTACAAACAAAGGTAAAAGCAGACATTGATCAATATGTAAATTTTATGAAAAGAAATGGATTTTATGCTGAGGGTTATCATGTAGTAGGCAACGATGTGGTGGAAGAAGTCTCTGAACTTGCGCCTAAAATATTGCAGCGTTTTCCTCAGACAATATTTTTTGGAGGACAACTTGTTTTTCCGCATGACTCATTTTTTACCCGCCTCCTCCACAACTATACAGTTTTTGCAATGCAGCGAAAATTTTATCATCAGGGAATTACCATGGTTGTTTTGCCAATCCGAGTGTAATTTCCAAATTCGCAGTTGTAAAAAAAAATTAATAAAACACTTGACAACTATTTTTGATTTTATTAATATTAGCGCAAGTACAAAGTAGTATTGTTTCTTAAAGGACAACGCAGTCCTCAAGGTTCTCTGAATAGAACTAAGAGGTTTTTATGCGCAGTGGAAACATTATTCAATCCTGTTTTAACCTAAATCCACTAAAATAAAATTCTCAAAATAAAAAATTTGGACAAAGAGGTCCTAAATTTTAAGGTATGTTTACTTAAAAAATTTAGGACTTTTTATTTTATCTATTCACTAAATAAACAAGGAGGCAGCACAAATGAAAAGCATGTTAAAAAGATTCGGCAAGAAGCTTTTTATCGCTTTGGGAATTGTTGTGACTTTAATTCCTTTAGCTCTTGCAGAAGGAGAAGGGGTAGCTTTCACTCAGGAATTAGCAGATTCTATTTCTGGTGGAAAAGTAGCGGCAGATACAGTATGGACCTTAGTTACAGCGATGCTGGTATTTTGGATGAACGCGGGTTTCGGCATGTTGGAAGCTGGCTTACAACAAGCCAAAAACTGCGTTAATATTTGCTCTAAAAACTTTGTAGTATTTGCCATAGCTTCTTTAGCTTTTTGGGCACTGGGCTGGGGTTTAATGTTTGGCAATGGCAATGGTTTTATGGGAACTGAAGGTCTCTGGTTTGTAGGCGGAGTAGATAATAGTCCTTTAACAGGTGATGCTTATCAAGGAGCTTATTCTTCTATTGCTTGGACAGGAGTTCCACTCTGGGCTAAATTTTTCTTTCAATTAGTGTTTGCAGGAACAGCGGCAACCATTGTCTCTGGAGCAGTTGGCGGCAGAATTATTTTCAACTCCTTTGTGGTTTTCTCCTTTGTTCTAGTTGCGATCATGTACCCTCTTACAGGCCACTGGATTTGGGGCGGCGGATGGTTAGCAACCAGAGGATTCTGGGATTTTGCAGGCTCTACTGTTGTGCACTCTGTAGGCGGATGGGCTGCTTTAGCTGGCATCATAGCTCTCGGACCAAGAATTGGAAAATATCGCGCAGACGGAAGCGTAAATCCAATTTATGGTCACAACATGGCTCTTGCAACTTTAGGCTGTTTTATCCTTTGGTTAGGCTGGTTTGGTTTTAATCCAGGTTCAACCATGGCTGCAGTGCCTGCAGATATTGCTCGCATTTGCGTAACCACAAACTCAGCAGCTGCAGCAGGCACGGTTGCTGCTTATATCACTGCTTCCATACTTCTTGGCAAACCAGATCTTTCCATGATCTTAAATGGCTGCTTAGCTGGCCTGGTTGCAATCACAGCTCCTTGCGCATGGGTAAGTGTAGGTTCTTCAGTTGTCATTGGTTTGATTGCTGGAGTACTAGTAGTTTTTGCCGTGCTTTTCTTTGACAAAGTAAAACTAGATGATCCAGTAGGCGCTCTTTCCGTGCATTTAGTTAATGGAATTTGGGGAACCCTTGCAGTTGGACTTTTTGCATCCGCTCCTTATGCAGGTGGATCAGCGCAACCTCCTTTAGGACTCCTTTTTGGCGGCGGATTTAAATCCTTTACTGATCAACTTATAGGAGTTGTTGGGGTGGGAGCATTTACCTTTATTATCAGTTTAGTTGTTTGGTATGCAATTAAAGCAATAATGGGTATTAGAGTTAGCCGCGAAGAAGAAATTAGGGGCTTAGATATTGGCGAGCATGGAATGGAAGCTTATGCAGACTTCCAAATCTTTACAGCCAAATAAACTAATATTAAATTAAAAATTCCATTATTATTTAAGGAGGATTTATGAAACTTATAACTGCAATGATTCAACCGGAAAAACTACCGGATGTTAAAAAAGCATTGTTTGACGCTCAAGTGCACAAAATGACAGTTACCAATGTGGTTGGCGCAGGACAACAAAAAGGTTTTACTGAAAGCTACCGAGGAGCGATTGAAGAGATTAACCTTTTAAAAAAAGTTAGAGTTGAGATCGCGGTCAATGATAACTTTGTTCAACCCACGATTGACGCCATTATTAAAGGCGCAAGAACCGGAAATATTGGTGATGGAAAAATCATGGTAACAAATATGGAACAATGTATTCGCATTCGCACAGGTGAAACTGGCAGCGCGGCTATTGGTTAAATCTATAATCTATGAAAAGCGTGAACGCGAATTTTCTGAAATGAAAATGCGTCCGCATCCATGGAAATTCTATCTGCATCTTGATGCCTAGTAACTATTTAAGGAACTATCTTCATGGCCTTTTCAAAAGCCATGAAGATAGACAATCCTTATAGGAAACAAAAATGAAAAAAATCGAATGTATCTTACGCGAAGAAAAACTGAAAACCGCGATTGATTCATTGCTTTTAGCAGGTGTGCCGGGTGTGACTGTAACTAAAGTCCAAGGTTTTGGCAGGCAAAGAGTTACTCCAGAACCTATTTTAAAGCCAAAGGTAAAAATTGAAATCTACCTAGAAGATAACGAGGTGGACACGATTGCTAAAACACTCATTCTTGCAGGTAGAACTGGTAAAAATGGGGATGGAAAAATCGCAGTTGTAGAAGTAGATGATTTGGTTCGAATTCGAACTGAGGAAAGAGATAAAGAAGCGCTCTATTAATAAAATAAAGCAATAAAACTAAACAAGGAGGAAGGAAATGAAAAAGACAATTGTAAAAACTGCAAAGTTGTGGGCTTTCATCGCAGCCATGCTCAGCACAACCGCAATCTATGCAGAAATGCCTAAACCAACCATTAGTGGATTCATTGATACCACCTACAACTATGATTTTAACAAACCTGTAGGGCGTGTCACTACAAATCGCTCGTTTGATCGCAGGACCGATTCTTTTCTTTTAAACGCAATTCAGGTGAATATATCTGGAAATGGCGAAGAAGGAATTGGTTACTATGGAGAACTAGCTTTTGGAACTGATCCTTCCAATTATAAATCTGCTGGAACTAATAATCCTGCAGAAGCCGTAAACTCGAATGTTGCCTATAACTTTGATATTCAGGAAGCCTTCCTTACCTACAAATGTCCAAATACCGGTATTCAGTTAAAAGCTGGTAAATTTGTGACTCTTCAAGGGATCGAAGTCATTGAGTCAAAGGACAACTTTACAATTTCTAGAGGAATAGTTTTCGGACTATTAGAACCTTTTACTCATGTTGGTGGCTTAGTAGGCTATCAATTCCCTCAAATCATAGATCTCTGGGTGGGAGCAGTTAATGGATGGGACTTACATGTGGACAACAACACTGGGAAGACATTACTTGCTAAAATGGGAATTAATTTTGGCGAAAAAGCATTCGGCGCAGTATCATTATCATACGGATCTGAACAAGCCAATACCAATAACACAAGGACAAGTTTTGATACGACTTGGTTCCTAAAACCTATGGATAAAACCACAATTGGGTTACAGTTCAACGCGGGGCAAGAAAAAAATACCGCGGTCATTGATGCAAATTTGGATGGAGTGGAAGATAATCCAGTTACATCACGTCCCACCGCGCATTGGTATGGAGCAAGCATTCAACCCAAATATGATCTTACAGAAAAATTATCAATTGGCGCTCGCTATGAATGGTTGCAGGATTTAGGAAATGCAAGAGCAGGCACTGATACTGGTTTTAATGGACAAACCCTTCAAACCGCATCTGTTGCGCCAGCTTATAACTTAACAGAATCACTGATGTTTAGAACTGAATACCGTCATGATTGGGGTTCTAGACTTCAATTTATAGATGATGTTCTAGCAGTATCAAAATCAGCAGTTAGCACAGTTCACGCTGAATTCATCTACAAGTTCTAAACTTAAATATTGTCATTTAATTAAAGAGACGCCTCCTATACTGTTATATAGGGGGCGTTTCTTTTAAAACCCAACCTTCATACTCAATAATAATTTTTAGACGCCCTCTAAACTTCTAAAGCAATGTTTTTTAAAAAATAAATAGGTGCACTTGACTTATTATAATTAAGATATTATTATAATTAAGAATGTGGCAGATCAGGGAACATCGCAAGATTGCAAAAACCCTTCGCAAGGCGTCCCCATGGATCATCAAAGAATATGAGACTTGGAAGGATTTGGTTTACTGCCATGGTCCTGAAATTCTCAAACAGTTTTCAGGTTACCATGATGAAAAATTAAAAGGTAAGAGGGATTGGCAACGATCTTCACGGCTAAGTTTAAAATACCGCGTAATCTACTCTATAGATCGAGGCGCCATCACGGTCTATGTATTAGAAATTACGCCCCATGATTATTAAATAAGTTAAAGGAGGTTTATCAATGCGGATAGATCATAAAAATTTTGTATCTGCTAAAACACATATCTATAGAACTACGGGAGAAGTCATTAAGATTCTTAGACAAAAAAAAGGATGGACTCAAATCTATCTTGCAAAGCAGTCTCACATCTCTGCCACAAACTTAAGTATGTTAGAAAATGATCGTATTGATATTGGTAAAAAAAGAGCTGAACAATTAGCTAAGGCTTTTGGAGTACATCCAGCTATTATTATGTTTCCTGAATATGAGTTTCATGAAATTAGCCGAGCTGCATAAATAGTCCAACAACATTTTAAATCCATGAAGATAAAAATCCTTATGATTTCGTTTTTAACATTAGTGAGCTGCAGCTCAAAACCTTCGGAAGATATTGCTCCTCAAACCAAAGCTAAAGAAGCTAAAGAAAAAATAATTGCTTTAGCTGGAGCTAGGGTAGGATTTTCTGCTCCTAACTTTAGCTTAAAGAGCACAGAACAAAAAAAGTTTTCCCTTTCCAATTTTAAAGAAAAAGTGGTATTGCTCGATTTTTGGGCTACATGGTGTCCTCCCTGCAGATTTTCCACACCTGCCTTAGTGCGGATTAACAAAAAATTTAAAGATCAGGGATTAGCTGTTATTGGAATTAGTCTGGATGAAGAGCCGGAACCTGTTCCTCCATTCTTAAAAAAAGAAAAAGTGGAGCATCTTATTCTTTATGCTGAAGATAGTTCTGTGGCGCAAGATTATCAGGTAAGAGCTATCCCCTCTTTTTTTCTAATTGATAAAAATGGCATGATTAAAAAAAGATATGACGGCTTTTATCCTGATTTAGAAAAAGAGTGGGAAAAAGAAATTCCAAACCTTTTAAGTAAATAATCCATTTAGTTAATTGCGCAACTACAGCAGACTAAAATTTTAAATGGATAAACTCATCATAGTAGATGCTCACGGGTACCTGCATCGAGCTTACCATGCCCTGCCGCCTTTAACCACTTCCAAAGGAATGCCGGTCAATGCGATCTATGGCTTTGCAAGAATGTTATTTAAGCTTATTGAAGAATATAAACCAGAATACTTTGTTCTCTGTTTTGATTCTCCGGGGCCTACTTTCAGGGAAAAAATTTATCCTGAATACAAAGCTACCAGGAAAGAAACCGAGGAAAATCTAAAAACTCAATTTCCTTTGTCCAGAGAACTAGCTCAAAATCTAGAACTTAAGTCCTATGAAATGCAGGGTTTTGAAGCGGATGATTTAATCGCTACGATTGCGGAAAAAGCAAAAAAATCAAATATTGAGATCATAATTGTCAGCGGAGATAAAGATCTTCTTCAGATTGTAAATGGTCAAATAAAAGTTTTAAATGAGCCTAAACAGAGCCTTTTTGACGCAAATAAAGTCCTTGAAAAATGGGGGTTTGAACCAAATCGTCTAGTAGATTTTTTAAGTCTTGTAGGAGACGCTTCAGACAATGTGCCCGGGGTCCCAGGCATTGGAGAAAAAACCGCAATTAAATTAATTCAAGAATATGGATCAATTAAAAATCTATTGAGCCAAATTGAAACTGTCCCTCCAAAAATCAAAGAGAAAATTAAAGAAAACCAAACCAATCTCCTTAAAAGTCAATCTTTGATCACTTTAAATAAAGAAGCTCCTATAGAATTTAAATTGGAAGAATGTAAGTTAAAGCCATTTAAAAGTGATTTGCTCTATCCATTTTTTAAAAAACTGGAATTCCATAGTTTACTAAACGAACTAAATGTAAAAGGTCTGCTTCAACCTTCCCAACAATCTTCTAAACCAAATCAAAATTATCAAGTCATCTTTGAATGCCAAGCATTAGAAAAATTAATTAATAGTTTAAACTCTTCAAAAATTGCAATTTCTCTTGAAACTGAAAAGGAATCTTCAGGAGAGATTCATTGGGTTGGATTTGCCTTTTCTTGGGGAGTTGGTCATGCAGCTTATGTTCCTTTAAGTCACCTCTATTTAAATGCGCCAAAGCAGATCGAGCTAAAAAAAATGCTTGAAATATTTAAACCTATTTTAGAAAATGAAAAAGTTCAAATCATTGGGCACGACCTTAAATCCTCCTGTTCCCTTTTATATTCTCATGGCATTCAAATAAAAAATCTTTACTTTGACAGCATGATAGCCTCCTACTGTTTAGACCCTTCCAGAAAAAGTTTTAAATTAAATGATTTGGCCTCTGAATTCCTTAATCAAGAAATAAGTTCAATAGAAACATTTGAAAAAACGAGCTCGTTAGGGGAAATAGAAATTGAAAAGTTTAAAGATGGGGCTTGCCAAAAAGCGGATTTTGCGTTTCACCTCTCAAACGCGCTTGCCAGTGAGCTTAAAGAAAAAAAATGCGAGGAACTCTTTTATAAAATTGAAATGCCCTTGATTGATCTTCTTTCAAAAATGGAGTCAACCGGAATAAAAATTGATACGAATTATCTTCAGACATTAAATAAATCTTTTAGCGCTGAACTTCAAATTTTGGAACAAAAAGTTTATAAACTTGCGGAACAGGAGTTTAATTTAAATTCTAGCAAACAACTCTCGTTTATCCTTTTTGAGAAACTTAAACTCCCTCCTTTAAAAAGAAAAAAGACTCAAATTTCAACAGATGAGGAGACGCTCAACTTTTTAGCTGACTTGCATGAACTTCCCAAACATCTTTTGAAATTTAGAGAAATCTCTAAGCTAAAATCCACCTATGTTGAAGGTCTTTTATCAGCTGTGAATAAAAAAAATTCAACTATTCATACATCCTTTAACCAAAATGGGACAGCCACTGGCAGGCTTTCTTCCTCGAATCCCAACCTGCAAAATATCCCTATCCGCACTGAACTTGGGAAAAGCATTCGCAGAGCCTTTATCCCAGAAGATGGCAGCTTATTTTTATCCGCAGACTATTCTCAAATTGATCTTAGAGTCTTAGCTCATTTATCTCAAGACTCAAAACTAATAGAAGCCTTTAAAAATGGGGAGGATATTCATAGAGCCACTGCGGCCCAAGTAGCTCATATTTCTTTAGATGCTGTTACTGAGGAACAAAGAAAGAATGCAAAAGCCATTAATTTTGGCATTGTCTATGGCCAACAGGCTTATGGTCTTTCTCAAGGTCTAAAGATTTCTGTTAGTCAAGCTCAAGAAATGATTGATCTTTATTTTTTAAAATATTCAGGAGTCAAAGCTTGGATGGATAAAACCATTGAGGAGGCAAGGGAAAATGGTTGCGTAAGAACTCTTCTAGGAAGAATCCGCTCTATTCCAGAATTACATGCAAAAAACTCTTCAATTCGCTCATTTGCAGAACGCATTGCCATGAACACGCCTGTGCAAGGAACTTCTGCGGATATTATTAAAATAGCGATGATTAATATTGCTCAAAAGCTAAAAAATCAACTCTCAAAAAATATTGTTAAAATGCTTTTACAGGTGCATGATGACCTTCTCTTTGAGGTTTCAGAAAAAGCTCTTGACGAAATCTCTAAAATCATTAAAATTGAAATGGAGAGCGCTGTAGAACTTTCTGTGCCGCTCATAGCAGACCTAAAAATCGGAAAAAATTGGGCGGAGATGGAGCCTAAAAAATAATATGTTTCACCTTCCTTTTTCTTATCGGGCATTGCCTAAAGGAATCAAATGTTTGCTTTGGGCTAATCTCCTGACTTTCATCCTTCAATTTCTTTTTAAAGGTGTTCTGGAAAATAGTTTTGCTCTCATTCCCATTCAAACTACCAGACATCTTGAACTCTGGAGACTCTTCACCTATTTATTTTTGCATGGAAGTTTTTTTCACATATTTTTTAACCTTTTTACTCTCTGGGCCTTTGGCAAAGAATTGGAGCTCTCATGGGGTACAAAAGATTTTTTACGCTATTACTTTCTTTGCGGGATAGGAGCAGGACTATTTAACATCCTTTTTGAGCCTTTCTCCCCAATCCCAATCATAGGAGCAAGCGGAGCGTTGTATGGAATACTGCTTGCTTTTGGGCTAGCATTTCCTGATGCGCTTATTTATCTTTATGGCATATTCCCATTGCGCGCAAAACATTTTCTTCTTCTCATAGGCGCAATAGAATTTTTAACTAGTTTGGACAACTCAACACCTCGAGCAAGTTTTGCTCATCTAGGAGGCATGCTCGTTGGATTTCTTTATTTAAAACATTTCCATTTTAGAAATTTTATTAACAGTTTTTTTAAAAAAATCCTAAGTCTAATTATTTATAAAGAAAAAATTATTTCCAGAGCTGCGCCTTTTAAAAAAGAGGAGGATTTGAATCAGCAGGTGGATAAAATTCTAGATAAAGTGCTTCAGCATGGACCTGGCAGCTTGACGGAAAAAGAAAGAGAGATCATGCGCAACTATTCTTCCAAGAAAAAGTAAGTTGGGGGGAAAACCAACTTTTTATAGCTGTCTATGGAAAAGAAAATGAACCTTGGCTTAACCGGCGGAATAGCTTCTGGCAAAACAACAGTTCTTAAAATGTTTAAAGAGCTGGGTTGTAAGACATTGGATTGCGATAAAATCGCAAGGGAGGTGGTTCGACCCAAAACAACTGGACTAAAAGAAATTGTAAAAATCTTTGGAAAAAAGATCCTTAAAAAAAACGGATCGCTCAATCGTTCTAAACTTGGGCCCCTGGTTTTTAAAAACCAAAAAAAAAGAAAACTTCTTGAAAAGATCATTCATCCAAAAGTAATCCAAGTGTTACAAAAAAAAATTTCTGCGCACACCTCTGGACTTCTAGTTATTGACATTCCTCTCCTTTTTGAAGCGAATCTGAAAAACTTAACTGACAAAACCATCGTGGTCTGGGCGCCAAAAAAACTACAAATTCAGCGTCTTATTCAAAGATCTGGGATCAATCAAATGGAAGCCAATCTTCGCATCCTCTGCCAATGGCCTCTTTCTAAAAAGAAAGAGCTGTCTGACTTTTTGATTGATAATTCTGGGACGATCCTTAAAACAAAAAAACAGGTGAAAAAATGCTTGACAAAAATTTCTCAATTAGTAGAATAAGCTTTGTTAGGCGCCTCCATAAGACGATTCCAACCCATTGAACCAACTACAAAAAACCAGGTGCCCTTCACGTGAACGAATTCTCTTTATAATCACAAAATCAAATTAAAACCTGATATTGCATTAAAAAATATTAGGTTAAAAAAAGTAACTAACCTTAAAATATCTTTCTATTAAAGGTTAAAAAAAAGCAGGAGGATGGAAATCTCGATGAATCAAACTACGGATGTATCTGTACTCTCTAGAATGAAGTTGCCGGACCTTCTTAAAATGGCAACGGATCTTAAAATAGACACGATCTCTAATTTAAGGAAACAGGAATTGATCGCAAGTATATTAGAAGCTCAGGCCGCAAAATCTCAAGGAAATCTTTATGATGAAGGGGTATTAGAAATCCTGCCTGATGGTTTTGGTTTTTTGCGCTCCCCAAATTATAATTATCTGCCCGGACCAGATGACATTTATATTTCCCCTTCCCAAATTAAAAAATTCGCTTTGCGCAAAGGAGATACCGTAGCAGGAGATGTGCGTCCTCCTAAAGAAGGGGAGAGATTTTTCGCGCTTCTGCAAGTAAAAAACATCAATGGTGAATCTCCAGACAATATTCGTGAACGGCATCTCTTTGACAACTTAACCCCGCTTTATCCAAATAACAGGCTTACGCTTGAGACTATAAAATCAGAAATTAATATGAGAGTCTTGGATTTAGTTGCCCCTATTGGAAAAGGACAAAGAGGCCTAATTGTAGCAGCGCCTAGAACAGGTAAAACCATTATTTTGCAAAAAATCGCTAATGCAATTACCACCAACCATCCGGAAGTTACTTTAATGGTACTCTTGATTGATGAACGTCCGGAAGAGGTCACGGACATGCAAAGGTCTGTTAAAGGGGAAGTGATCTCCTCTACTTTTGATGAGCCTGCGGATCGTCATATACAAGTAGCTGAAATGGTGTTAGAAAAGGCTAAACGCTGTGTGGAACATGGCAAAGATGTGGTGATTTTATTGGATTCCATTACCCGTCTTGCGCGAGCTTATAATACAACCACCCCTTCCAGTGGAAGAGTCCTTTCTGGGGGACTCGATTCCAATGCTTTACAAAGGCCAAAAAGATTTTTTGGAGCGGCAAGAAATATTGAAGAGGGGGGAAGTTTAACCATTTTAGCAACAGCCTTGGTTGAAACAGGTTCAAGAATGGATGATGTTATTTTTGAAGAATTTAAAGGCACAGGCAACATGGAAGTATATCTCGATAGAAAACTTGCGGAAAGAAGAATTTTTCCAGCGATAGATATTAACCGTTCAGGCACCAGAAAAGAAGAACTCCTTTTAGGTGAAGATGAGCTGAACAAAATTTGGGTCTTAAGAAAAGTTCTTGCCTCTTTAAATCCAATAGAAGCGATGGAACTTTTAATTGAAAAATTATCAGCCACCAAATCCAATAAAGATTTTATACGCGCCATGGAAAACTCCAGCATGGAAAAAATGTAAAATTCCAGCCTGATTACACCGATTAGGAAGATACTTCTACTTTGGCAGAAAAATGACACTTCTACTTTGCCTTGACACTACTCTCCTAAAGGATTGACAGCAAAAGGTTCAAGGGTTATAATTAAACATCTTATGAAACTGCCTAGTAAAAAGCTTCTATTGTCGCTTTCTCTTTTATTTTTTCTGGGACTTGCCTTCACTAAAGTCTTCAGTTTAAATCTTTCTAAACAAACTCCTAAAGCGCTTGAGCAAGAGCTCCTGCTCACCTCCTCAAATGGGATTCTGCCTGAAAGGGAAGCAAATGCTATTTTAGGCCGTATTGAAAATCTGGAAGTGAAAACTCATGATGTTAAGCCTTATGAATGGTTAGAAAAAATTGCAAAAGATGTTGGAATTCCAGCCATTGCCATTAGAAGCACAAATAATTTAGAAGATCCTCACTTAAGACCCCATCAAAAAATTATGCTTCAAAATAAAAAAGGAATGGTGCATATCGCTAAAGAAGGCGAATCTTTAGAAAGCATTATAAAAGCCTATGAAAGGATGGGAGGAAAAAGAGAGACAATCCTAAGCCTGAATGACCTTTCTCTAATTACCTATTTAGAGGCTGGACAACTCCTGCTAAGAGAAGGAACAAAACTTTGGATTCCAACCGCTTATAGGAGTTATCCTTTTCTTGCGCGACCTGTCAATTGGTTAAGGATCTCTTCCCGTTTTGGAGTAAGACGACATCCAGTAACGCGGGTTAGAAGATTTCATGAGGGAACTGATCTAGTTGCAAAATACGGAGCTCCAGTCTATGCAGGCCAAAATGGGGAGATTACTTTTGCAGGCTGGCAGGGCGGCTACGGCTACATGATTGATGTAAGACACTCTAAAATAACTACCCGCTATGGACATTTATCTCAAATTTATGTTAAAGTAGGTGATCAGGTAAAAAAGAAACAATTGATTGGCAGGGTAGGTTCCACAGGGCTTTCTACAGGACCCCATCTGCATTTTGAAGTCCGCAGAAATTCTGATGGCCGCTCAGTTAAACCAAGTAAATATCTATATTAATTAAATCGTATGAGAACAGGAATTCATCCAAATTACGTTATTTCTACAGTTACTTGTGCTTGCGGGAACAGTTTCCAAACGCGCAGCGTAAAAGAAAAATATCACTTAGAAATTTGTTCAGAGTGCCATCCATTTTTTACTGGCAAACAAAAATTAGTGGATTCTGCCGGCAGGGTGGAGCGCTTTCAAAAACGTTTTCAAAAAACTCAAGGCCAAACCATTCGCACCAAAGCTAAAACAAAAGAAGCAAAACTAAAAGTCACACCGCCAAGAGGATTGACTACTACAGCAAGAAAAGTGGAAAAGAAAACAACTAAAACAAAGTAGTTTTCTTTAAATTTTATGAAACGACAGGGAAAAGGTTCTCTGTCGTTTTTATTTTGTAAAAAATGGAAAAAGAAAAAATTAAGAATCTTAATGATGTTTGGTTCAAGCGTTTTAAGGAGATTGAAACCTTAATGAGCCAACCTCTTTTTCACCAAAACCCCTCCTATGCTTCCTTGTCTAAAGAACATAGAAACCTTTCTCAAAATATTGAAAAAGCGACCCAATGGGAAAAAGGTTTGAATGAAATGTGCCATTTGGAGGAAATGATCCAATCCTCTGATAAAGAGCTTTCTGAACTTGCAAAAATTGAGAAAGAAAACCTTGAGAAAAAAATAAACCTGATTGAACAAGAATTGTTACAGTGCCTTATTCCTAAAGATCCTTTAGATGACAAAAATATTATCTTAGAAATAAGAGCAGGCACAGGTGGGGATGAATCTTCACTTTTTGCTCAGGAACTTGCGCGAATGTATGCTAGATTTGCGGAAATAAACGGATTTATCTGTGAAACAATCTCTCTTAGCCTTTCAGACAGAGGAGGCTTTAAAGAAGCTATTTTTTCCATAGAAGAAGGAGCAAACAAAAAAATAAATTGCGGAGCCTGGGGACTTTTGAAATATGAAAGAGGCGTTCATCGGGTTCAAAGAGTTCCAGTTACAGAATCAAGCGGCAGAATACATACCTCCACTGTTACAGTTGCTGTTTTGATTGAGGCAGAAGAGGTAGATGTTGCAATCTCACCTCAAGACCTAAGAATAGATACCTACCGCGCCTCTGGACATGGAGGTCAGCATTTACAAAAAACTGATTCTGCCGTGCGCATCACCCATTTGCCTACCTCCATTGTGGTTCAGTGTCAGGATGAAAGAAGCCAGCAAAGGAATAGAGAAAAAGCGATGAAATTTTTACGAGCTAAGCTCTATCAAGCGGCAAAAGAGGCTAAAGAAAAAGAACTTAGAGAAAATAGAAAAAAACAGGTGGGGACAGGAGAGCGTTCAGAAAAAATTAGAACCTACAATTTTCCTCAGGACAGGATTACAGACCACAGGATTGGAGAATCCATCCATCATATTCAAGAAGTTTTAGATGGGAACCTAGGTCCAATGGTAAAGTTACTTCAACTCGCTGAAAATGATAAACGTGAAAGAGAATCCTTGGACCATTCATAAAGCTCTTAACTGGGGAGAAGAAAAATGTTCCCCTCAGTCTAGCTTTAATTCAAAGCTTGAACCTCTCTGGTTATTATCAGAAGTGCTTTGCCAAAAACCTTCTAACCTTTATTTAAATAAAGAGGAAAATTTAGAATTACCACAACAAAAAGAATATAGAAAATTGATCCAAAAAAGATCCCTTGGTTTTCCATTGGCATATCTCCTAAAGCAAGAAGAGTTTATGGGACTTAAATTCAAGATTAATTCTTCTGTTCTTATTCCCAGACCAGAAACAGAACTTCTTGTTAAAGAAGCGATAAAATGGGGTGCGCAAAAAAAGAATTTAGGAATTCTTGAAATTGGCACGGGTTCTGGTATTATTGCAATATCTTTGGCTAAACATTTGCCTCAATCTAGGATTCTGGCAACAGACATATCAAAAAAAGCGCTTAAAGTCGCTAAAGAAAACTCTTGTTTCAATAAGGTAAAAAACCAAATCATTTTTATCTTAGGCGACCTCTTTTCAATACCTAATTTAAAAGCTTCAGAATTTGATCTTATTATTTCTAACCCTCCTTATATAAGATCAAAAGAGATACCCTTGCTTCAAAAAGAGATCCAATATGAACCAAAATGCGCCTTAAATGGAGGCGAGGATGGATTAAAGATCATCAAGCCATTAATCCAAAATTCAGGAAAATATTTAAAGAAAAATGGGCTTTTAATATTTGAAATTGGAACCCATCAGGCTAAAGAAATAAAAATTCTATTAAAGTCATTCGGATTTAAAAAAATTAAAATTCTTAAAGATGATTCTGATCATGATCGAATCGCAATGGGGGAGTGGAATGGATAAAATTATTATTGAGGGAGGAAGACGTCTTAAAGGGAGTGTGGAGATTTCAGGATCAAAAAATGCAAGCCTTCCTTGCCTCTTTGCCACGCTTTTAACAGATGAACCTTGCACCCTCAACAATGTTCCAGAACTGAACGACATTGATACCACTTGTAAGCTGTTAGAGCACTTAGGAAAAAAAGTTGAAAGAAAAGATCACTCCATTCAAGTGACATCTAGAAAACCTTTAAAAACTGAAGCTCCTTATGAACTTGTAAAAAGAATGAGGGCCTCTGTATTAGTTTTAGGACCCTTGTTAGCCCGGTTTGGCAAAGCCTCTTGCTCTATGCCTGGAGGATGCGCAATAGGAGTTAGGCCAATCAATATTCACTTAAGTTCCTTTCAAGCCCTTGGCGCAGAAACAGAATTTTCTCAAGGAATGGTGCGTTTAAAATCAAATGGTTTAAAAGGGAAAAAAATTGTGTTAGATTTCCCAAGCGTGGGGGCTACGGAAAATGCTTTAATGGCTTGCGTGCTTGCCAAAGGTCAAACCATCCTGGAAAACGTGGCTAAAGAGCCAGAAATTGAGGATTGCGCTAAATTTTTAAATGCAATGGGTGCTGAAATTAAAGGAGCTGGAACAAGTAAAATTGTTGTGCAAGGCAAAGATTTTCTTCATGGAGCAACCCACCAAGTAATTCCAGACAGAATAGAAACTGCCACTTACCTTATAGCTTCTGCTGCAACCAAAGGAGAAGTTGAGTTATCTCATACTTATCCCAAACACTTAAAAGTTATTATTAATCACCTGATTAAAGCTGGAATAAAAATTCAAATCAAAGAGGACAAACTAAATAGAGAGTATGCAACCATATTTTGCAAAGTTCAAAAAGCGATTAAACCAGTTTACATAAAAACCGGACCCTACCCTAAATTCCCAACAGATGTCCAAGCTCAATGGATGTCTCTCATGTCTTTAGCAGATGGAAATTCATTGATTCAAGAAACGATTTTTGAAAATCGTTTTGTGCATGCGGCTGAGCTTGGCAGAATGGGCGCAAAAATAAAAATTAAGGGGAATCAGGCAAAAGTCAGCGGCTCTGGAAGATTATCTGGAGCAGAGGTGATGGTTTCTGATTTAAGAGCAGGAGCAGCCTTAGTTATCGCAGCTTTGGCGGCAAAAGGAAAATCAGTAATTCAAAGAGTCTATCATCTAGACCGTGGTTATGAAAAATTAGAACAAAAATTAAGTCGTCTTGGAGCTAGAATCTATAGGGTTCATGGTTAAAACTATTAACAAAATCTTTATCTTGAGGACGCTCGTTAGAGCTCGCTCACAAAAAAATTTTCAACAAAAAGAAAGTAAAATTTTTTTTAAGCCTCAAGATAAAGATTTTGTTAATAGTTTTAACCATCATCTTTATATCTTTCTCTCCTTATTTATAATTTTATCATTCAAGATTACTCCAGCCTCTGATTTAAGGGCAGAAGAGGAATTTATTTCTAAAGTCCGCCAAGGAAAGGAAAAAATTGTTGAGAAATTGCCATCTCTTCGTTTAAAAGAAGAAGATTTTTACAGCCCTCCCAGATGGGTTTTACCTCATACTATTTCAAAAGTAGAAGAGCTATTGGCTTCCCCTTTGGAAGCGCCGATCCAAATTTCTCAGTGGAATATGTCTCTCTTAAACAATACATCTTTTGCTTCATTCATCCAATTTGCGCAAGATTCTCTTTCCCTTTCTTTAGATGAAGAACCATACTCAAATTTTTCAGCCGCAAAGTTTAAACTTCCAAAAAAATTAGATCCTCAAATTCAAAACTCAGTAAGTGAAATTTTTAGGTCAATAGAAAAAGCAATTCCCATATTAAAACAATCTTATGAGGAACTCTCAGAAGAAGAACAAAAAGAGATCCTTCGCTATTTTAATTTTCCTATTGAGTCCCTGAAGTTCTCCTCCAAAGAAGTTGACAACATTGGATTGTTGAATTCACCCCAACTCTCACAGCCAACCACGATTCTGGACCATGAAAACAAGTTTAAAACTGATGCATTGGCAAAAAGCAAGGATTCTAAAACTAGCAAAGGACTAAATGTTAGACTCCCAAAATCAAAAATAAAAATCTTTAAATCCTTAAGTAAATTCAAGCAAGACAAACTCTTTAAAGCAGGTGAGATTCTCTTAAAACAAATAGATCAAGAAATAAAGGGTCTTGAAAAATGGTCAAAAGAGTTAAATGATCCTAAAAGAACTCCTTTTAAAACTTTAGAATGGCAAAGCCCTATTGGAAAAGTTCTTATCTCAGGCAATGAAGACAATTCGTATGATCAAGAACAATTAAAAGATGTGGTATTGCTGATTGATGGCGGAGGAAAAAATAGTTATACCTCTAACCCCGGCGCAGCAGGCCCAGGAGAAATTAAAATCGTAATTGATTTTGGAGATGATGTCACCATTATTTCCAGCCAAACCGCCGCTTCTTCAGGAGCTGGAATTTTTGGGATTGGCTTTCTTTTTCTTCCTAACCCCTCTGGAATGAAGATCATCAGAACAAATTCATTTTCTCAAGGCTTAGGGCTTTGCGGAATAGGCGGGATCTTTGTCAATGGAAAAGGTTTCTTCAAAGGACAAAGATATGCGCAAGGAGTGGGATCCTTTGGACTAGGTGTTTTCCAGAATACGAGGGGTGAAGAGAGTTTCTATGAAGCAGAACTTTATGGACAAGGAGCCGGCCTTAGCAAAGGATTAGGGCTATTTATTCACCACGGTTCCAGTTCCACTTTTCACGCTGGATTAGTGGATCCGGATCCAAGGGAATCATTAGGCGCCACTAGCCTTTGCCAAGGAGTGGGATATGGCCCAAGAGGATACGCGGGAGGAGGCATTGGAATCTGCGCTTTAAAAGGAGATTCTTTGACACTTGAAAGCAGTTATTTTGCTCAAGGAGCAGGTTATTGGCATGGGCTTGGTTCTTTTTATTTAGAGGGGAATGCAAATATGATTCAATCTCGACGTTATGCTAAAGGTTCAGGAATTCATAGCGCGCTAGGCTCATTTTTTGTTAAGGGGGATGATAATGCGATAGTCAACTGGGGCGTTGGCCCTGCATATGGCTGGGATTCCGGCACTGGCTGGGCATTCTTATTTGGAGATAGAAATCGTCTGCAAACAGAATGGGGCGCAGGCACAGCAAATATAAATAGCTCTAAATCCTTTTCTTTTTTTTCAGGCAATCAAAATAAATTTGACCTGCCAGCTCTTGGCAGCGCTCAACTTTCCCATGATTTACCTGATTATGCTATCAGCATGATTGAAGGACAAGATAATTTTTTTAAACTAAATTCCATAAAAAAAGAAAAAAAAGTGTCAGAAACTATTTTTACCTCTCCTTGGGGAGAAATCTCTTTTAATGAAGTCCTATTTAAAAAAGAGTTAGCTTTTCCTAAACTGGAATGGAAAAAACTACCGCAACTACAACCTTCAGAAAACGCGCAAACTGATTTGGGCAAAGAGGTTGAAGAATCTCTTCTACTTCCTCCAGATCAAAAAATCGAGAACCTTCTTCAAATTGCAGCTAGTTTTAGTGTGGATCAAGTTAATCCGAAAAAAGCTTTTGAAGGGCTTTCTTACTTAAAAGAGGATGAATTGCCTACTATCCTGGATTCATTTGTTCCGGAAGATATGGATGGCTTCTTTCAGGTTCGAGCCTTAGTTGCTCTTTGGGGTAAAAATATTTCTAAATTTGTTATAGAAAATATTCAAAATGAAACAAACCCCCAAAGAAAAGCTTTTTTAATCACACTCTTAAGTCTCTCTAGTATGGAAGAATCATGGCCTACCCTAAAAAAAGCGTTAGATGATTCGGATTGGAGAATCCAACTTCAGGCTTTAAGGGTTTTGGGATCTCTATTAAATAAAGACAAAGCTCTTCCTGGAAGACTCTATTTGCTAGAGAAGCTTGAAAAATTTCTTTCTTATAAGACTCCGCCTAAAAAAATTTCTAAAACTTTTATAGATGAGCTTAATTCTTTACAACTGGTTGAATCCCTATCTCTTTTTTCTTTGATTAAAACCTGGTCTAACGACCAAAGGTTATTAATTGCTAAAGCTCTTCCCAATGATAAAACCTCTCCAATGGATGAAAAAACCTTAAAAAACATCTTAGAACAAATAAGAAAAACTAGGGAAGAATCCCTTGAAAAAGTTAAACGAGAAATAGAATTTTCTACTAGCCAAAGAGAAATTATTAGGGAAAAAATCAAAGAACTATTAAACCCCACAACCGAGATTGGATCGTGGAATTTGTCCCATCTGCCCCAAGCTGAGTTGAGGGGAGTCTCACAACCCATGACGACCCCGGGGTTAAAAAAGGATCAGGAGACTAGAAAAGAGATCATTCATTCTGCTTTAATCGCTCTGGGAAAAATTGGAGATAAAAAAGATTTAAAGACAATCCTCCCTTATTTAGAACATCCATCTGCCCTAGTTAAAGAAAGCGCTTTAATTTCTATAGGAAGGATTGGAAAAGATTCTTTAAAAACATTAGAAGAAATGAATCGTTCCTCTGATCCTCAAAAAAGAATTCAATCCATATTAGTCTTGCCTAAAACCACGGACAAATCTCTTTTAGCTATTCTAAAGCAAGGTCTTAAAGATAAGGATGAAAAAATCCTTCAACTTTCTTTAACGATAATAGAACAGCTGCCAGCAAGTTTAAGTAAAGATCGGAAAAAATTAAAAAAGATAGGAAAAAAATTAAAAACTAAAGAGGGCTCTTCTTCAGATGCTCAGAAATATTTTCTCTACGGGAATTAAACTAAATCATTTAACTTAGATTATGGAATTATTTGGGTTAAACGCGAATATTTTTTTAAATCCCTGTCTAAAGCCAGATTAGGATTATTCTTTAAGAACTAAAAGTTGTCCGCCAATATGAGCTGGGTGGAGCTGACAATAGATAGTAAATAAGCCTTCTTTATCCACAGTAAATTCAACTGTTGCAACCTCACCCCTGGCAACAACTTTTTTTACTCCAAACTCATCAATCGCAAAACCATGCGTGTTCGGATCAGAATTAATATTATTAATCGCCGTAATTTTTACCTTGTCCCCTTTTCTCACAATAAGTGTGCCTGGCACCCAGACTTTAGTCCCACGATATTCAATGGCAACAATACTAAATTCTCGAACTCTTCCCTGATGAGCCGCATGATCCTCTTCTGAATAAATTTTGGCGTTTAATCCACTCCCCAAAAAAGTCAAAATTAATAAAAGCAATATTTTATTCACTATTTTTACCCCCTTGCTAAAGTTTAACCCGAAACTTTCATTGGAAAATAGCTTTCATCTCGATGCTCATCTCCTAAAAAAAGTATTGGTGTTCAATATTTAGTTTAATTTTATTGATTAAGTAACTTAAAATCAAGTAAGATGCATCTCTTCAAAACCACTGATCTAGCTTCGCTTTCCAAAACGTCTTATTTTAAGTTTACAGCTTTCTATTTCTGTCCTATTTCTTATATATAGTTTGGTATAATGAGCAAATTAATCATTATTGATTCAAAACTATAAGGTATGAAAATTAAAAATTCATCAAAACTAATTGGAAGATCAGAATCAACAACTGTTGAATGGAAGCAATCATTATCCGAAATCAATGAAATTATAGAAACAACCGCGGCTTTTGCTAATACTGAAGGTGGATCCATCTTTGTTGGAATATCTTCAGAAGGGAATGTTTTAGGGCTTCAGATTGGTAAAGGCACTGTAGAAAAAATGGTCAACCAAATTGCCCAAAGTACTGACCCTAAAATTCATCCTAAAGTTACAATAAAAAGAATTGGGAACAAAGATATAATCCTGATCGAAATTAAGGAATCTTGCGATCATTTACTTCTAGCATTTGGACGACCTTATAAACGTGTAGGGCGATCAACAGTTCGTATGAGTAAGGATGAATATGAAAGACTTATTCTCAATAAGTATAAAGAACGAATTCGCTTTGATGACCAAATTTGTAAAGGCGCAACATTTAAAGACATAAATCGCGATTTACTTAAAGAATTTATTTTAAAAGGACGATTTGAACGGGGTTTGGATTTAAGTGAAAAGATGTCCGTTCAAGAGATATTAATGAGACTTAATCTGTTAAAAGATCATAAGCCAACAAATGCGTCAATTCTTTTATTTAGCTCTCCGCAGAGATTTTACCCTCAATGCGAAATAAAATGTGTAAGATTTAAGGGATTGAATGTGACTGAAGATATGATAGATTTAAAATCAATTACTGGAAGCGTTATTCATCAACTGCAGGATGTAGAGAAATTTATCTTTAATCATATTGCCTTATCAGCATGGATTGAGCCAGGGAAGTTGGAAAGGCAAGAAAAGTGGGAGTATCCTTCTAAAGCTATTCGCGAAGCTCTGGCTAATGCGCTTGCGCACCGCGATTATTGGTCAACAGCTAAGATTCAAGTAAGGATATTTAATGATCGTATCGAATTTTGGAATCCTGGAAAGTTGCCAAAAGGATGGACCACAGAGACGTTGCTAAAAAAACATGAGTCCCAGCCACCAAATCCTTTAATTGCTAAACAGTTCTTTTGGATTAAATATGTTGAAGAAGTTGGATCTGGGACGAATAAGATTGTTCAATGGTGTCGTGATTGGGGTTTGCCAGATCCAATTTTTGAATATACAGGAACCAGTGTTGTTGTGACAATTAAAAAGGCACAAGCAAACGCGAAAAAAAATGAGCTGCCTAGAATAGAGACTACCCAGAAAACTACCCAGAAAACTACCCAGAAAATAATAGAAGAAATTAAAAGGAATCCACAAATTACAAGAAAAGAACTTGCCGTAATTATTGGTTTAACAGAAGATGGCGTTAAATATCATTTAAATATTCTTCAAAAAAAAGGACTTCTCCATCGCATTGGTCCAGATAAAGGTGGACATTGGGGGCTAAAATCCTCTTTAGGAACTTCTTTAAAAGTTTGATATAATTTTTTCTTATGGAATTTTCAGCAGAGATATCACAGATCCTTAAAAGAGTAGAAAAAGAGGGGGATCGGGCAGTAGAATTCTATACTAAAAAATACGATAAAATTGAACTTCCTGCTAAGAAATTTTTAGTTCAGAAAAATGAATGGTCAAAAGCTTTAAAGCGCCTCTCCCCTCAATTCTTGTCTGCTTTAAAAATCGCTAAAAATAGGATAGAACAGTTTCACAAGCAAGAATTAAAAAGAATTAATAAAGATTGGAGAATCACGCTAGATTCAATTACTCTTGGACAAATTTCTAATCCAATTGAAAAAGTTGGCTGTTATGTTCCAGGGGGAAGAAGCTGTTACCCTTCCACAGTATTAATGACTGCGATCCCAGCTAAAGTCGCGGGGGTTAAAAAAGTGGTCATGGTCACTCCCTATAAAAATCTCAAAGATGAAATTTTAGCTGCCGCTCTTTATTCTGGAGTGGATCAAATTTTTAGCATTGGCGGACCCCAAGCGATTGCAGCTCTTGCGTTTGGCACAAAAACAATACCAAAAGTGGACAAAATCATTGGGCCAGGCAACCGCTATGTTACAGAAGCTAAAAGACAGGTTTTTGGAGTTGTAGGTATTGAAGGGCTCGCTGGCCCTAGTGAAATTGCAATCTGGGCAGACTCTAGCTCTAATCTTTTTAAGATCAGTCTAAATCTCTTAGCCCAAGCTGAACATGATCCTGATGCGCGCAGTTTCTTATTTACTAAAGATAAAAACTTGATAAAAAAAATTTTAAATGAGATTCCAAAAAAATTTAAAAATCAAATTCACCTTGAATGTTTACAGTCAGATCAGGCGATCATAAAAAAAATTAATGAAATTGCGCCAGAACATCTTTATCTTGCGATTCATGGTCCAAAACTTGTGCTTCCTTTTATAAAAAACGCAGGCGCTATTTTTTTAGGAGAAAATAGTCCTGTGGCATTGGGGGATTATGTTGCAGGTCCAAGCCATGTGCTTCCTACAGGCAGGACCGCTCGCTTTAATTCAGCTCTTTCAGTTAAAGATTTTTTAAAATGGAGTTCAGTGATTGAAAATCGCTCTTCGAATAATAAAAAACTTTTTCAGGCGGCAAAGAGTTTAGCGGATGCTGAAGGGTTGAACTATCATTCACTTTCCTTATCTATATTAAACTATAAAAGGAACATATGAAATCAAATAAACGCAGTTGCTCTGTTCAGAGAAACACTAAAGAGACACAAATAAAACTTTCTTTGACTCTGGATGGGAAAGGAAAGTCTAAAATAAAAACTACTCTTCCTTTTTTGGATCACATGCTAGAGCTTTTTTCTAAACATTCTGGAATTGATCTACTCCTTGAGGCTAAAGGGGATACCCATATTGATGATCATCACCTGGTAGAGGATATAGGAATTGTTTTGGGAGAGGGTTTAGAAAAAGCGCTAGGGAATAAAAAAGGAATTTATCGTTATGGAAATTTTCTTTTGCCCATGGATGAAGCGCTCTCTTATATTGTGATTGATTGTGGAGGAAGGCCCTATTTTGAATATTCAGTGCCTTTTAAAGCTCAATCTAAATCTCCTTTTGGTTTTGAGCTGTTTGAGGATTTTTTTCAGGCATTAGCCATGAATGCAAAAATGAATTTACACATTCATCTTCTAAAAGGCAGGAACAATCACCATATTGCTGAATCCCTGTTTAAAGGTTTTGCAAAAGCTCTGGCTCAAGCGATTTCTTATAGCAAAAGAGGAGCGGGAATCCCATCCACCAAAGGAGTCTTATAGATGTTAAATGTCGCTCTGTTAGATTATGGGATGGGTAATTTAAGAAGCGTTTCCAAGGCGATTGAAACTTTCAAATGCAAGGTGAGATGGGTCAATGATCCTAGCAAACTTAAAATTGCGGATGTCTTAGTCCTGCCTGGTGTTGGAGCCTTTTCCTTAGCGGTCAAAAATCTAAAAAAACTAAAACTTTTTGATCCTATTCAAAATTGGATAGCTCAAAAAAAACCTTTTTTAGGTATCTGTTTAGGCTATCAGCTCTTGTTTGAAAAAAGCCAAGAAAGTGAGGAAAAAAATTTAAGAGGATTGGAAATTTTTAAAGGGGAGGTGGTCAAATTTAAAAATAAGAATCTTAAAATTCCGCATATGGGATGGAATCAAATTCAGATGAATAAAAATAAAAAATTAAACGATTCTATTTTTTCCGGAATAAAAGACCGCTCTTATTTTTATTTTGTGCACTCATACTATCCAGATCCTAAAGATCCTACTCTTAGCGCCAGTAAAACAGACTATTGTGTTCAATTTTCCTCAAGTATCTCTACAGATTATCTTTTTGCTTCTCAGTTCCATCCAGAAAAAAGCGGAAAGAATGGTTTAAAATTAATTCAAAATTTTTTGAATTTTGTTAAAGGAGACGATCTATGTTAATTATTCCGGCAGTGGATATTAGAGCAGGCTCTTGCGTGCGCTTAGTTCGCGGGGATCCGAACCAAAGCACAATCTATTCTTCAGATCCAATTCAGATGGCCCGTCGCTGGGTAGAAGAAGGAGCCAAAAGATTACATATTATTGATTTGGACGGCGCCTGGAGCGGGCAGCCGCACCATTTGGAAATCGCGGGAAAAATTAAAAAAGAGGTAGGTTGCGAGATTCAGTTTGGGGGCGGTTTAAGAGAAAAAGAGATGGTGAAGAGAGCTATTGATTTAGGACTTGATAAACTCATCTTAGGCACTGCTGCTTTAGATAATTTAACCTGGGTAAAAAGCGCTCTGGATTGGCATGCAGACCGCCTGATCGTGGCTTTAGATGCACTTAACAACCATGTGACCAAGGAAGGGTGGCAGGAAGACATTGCTTTTACTGTTGAAGAGGCTCTGGCAAAAATGGAAGCCATGGGTTTTCAAGAAACCATTTTTACAGACATTAACAAAGATGGCACTTTAGAAGGTCCGAATCTGGAAGCGATCAAAAAGGTGGTTTCAAAAACTCGTATGAATGTCTATGCCTCTGGAGGGGTCTCCTGTTTAAAAGATGTTCAGGCTTTAAAACAGATTCCAGGACTTAAAGGTGTAGTAATAGGCAAGGCGCTCTATACTGGAAATGTTGTTCTAAAAGAATGCTTTCAATAGATTTCAATTTCCAAGCCAATAGTTAAAAATTTAGAAAAAATGTTCTGGAACTTTAAAAAATGGGTTTAGCGCTGCGAATTATTCCTTGCTTAGATGTGGACAAAGCACGGGTTGTAAAAGGGACAAAATTTCTTGAACTTAAAGATGCTGGAGATCCAGTGGCAGTTGCCAAAAGATATAATGAAGAGGGAGCAGATGAACTTGTCTTCCTAGATATCACAGCCAGCGCGGAAGATAGAGCAATTACTCTAAAAGTAGTTCAAAAAACAGCGGAGCAGGTTTTTATTCCCCTAACCGTTGGCGGAGGCATTAGGACGATTCAGGATATTAAGCTCTTGCTGCGTTCAGGAGCAGATAAAGTTTCCATCAATACAGCTGCGGCGCTAAACCCAAAACTAATTAAAGAAGCATCTTCTAAATTTGGCTCGCAATGTATTGTAGTAGCTATTGACGCAAAAAAAGAGGATGGGAAATGGAGAGTTTATATTCATGGTGGAAGAACCCCTACAAAACTGGATGCTGTGCTCTGGGCTGAGAAAGCTGAAAAATATGGCGCGGGAGAAATTCTTCTTACCAGCATGGATAGAGATGGCACTCAAATGGGGTATGATTTAGATTTGCTCAAAATTTTATCAAAAAAACTTGTCATTCCTCTTATCGCCTCCGGGGGAGCTGGGGAAAAAAAGGATTTCTATACCGCATGGAAAAGTGGCGCAAGCGCTTGTTTAGCCGCGTCCCTTTTTCATTACCAGAAATGTTCCATCAGAGCTGTTAAAAATTTTTTAAATAATAAAAAGGTTCCGGTGCGCTTATGAAAAAAATAAAATTTCTTAAAAATTTAAAATTTGACTCTTCTGGGCTTATTCCGTGCGTTGTGCAGGATGCAAAAGACCGCACAGTCTTAATGGTAGCCTATATGAACCAAGATTCCCTGCAAAGGACTCTGCAAGAAAAAAAAGCCTGTTATTGGAGCCGTTCCCGTCAAAAATTTTGGCTTAAAGGAGAAGAATCTGGAAATTTTCAAATAGTTAAAGAGCTGGCGATTGATTGCGACGGAGATTGCATTCTAATTTTTGTGGAGCAAATTGGAGGAGCAGCCTGCCACACAGGCATGAGAAGCTGTTTCTACAGAAAAGTCTCTGCAAAGGGAAATTTAACTATTCATGGAAAAAAAATCTTTGATCCAAAAAAAGTTTATAAAAAATGAAACGTTTTTTATATCTGATCCTCTTGGGAGTTGGGGGAGCCTTGCTTTTAAGGAGCTATGGAATAGAAGGCATTTATGTGGCAACGCCCTCCATGGAACCCACCCTGCCTGTAGGCACCCATTACTTTGTGGATAAACTAAGTTTTTTCTTTCGCTCTCCCAAACATGGGGAAATTATTGTTTTTGTTTCTCCAGTCAATCCAGATAAGGATTTAATAAAACGTGTGATTGGCTGCCCTAAAGAAACCATTGCCATAGAGAAAAAAAAAGTGTTTCTAAACCACGAACCCTTAAATGAACCTTATGCGCGTTATACAAGAAAGGATGAGATTTTGGTTGGTGATAATATCCCAGACATAGAGATCCCTGAGGATTCTTATTTTGTGATGGGAGACAATCGAGATGAATCCGGAGACAGCCGAGATTGGAAAGATCCGGAAAGTGGAGAACAGCTCTATTTTGTTCATAAAAAATTAATTAAAGGGCGTATTTTAAACGTGCTGGAATGACTCCAGAACTAAAAATTTTTAAAAGCTTAAGCAAAAAATATTCTCTGGTGCCTGTTTGCTTAGAGTGCTCAGCTGATTGTGACACCCCTGTCACGGTTTTTCTAAAGGTTGCGGCTCAAAAAAAATATAGCGCTCTTTTAGAAAGCGTGGAGGGAGGGGAAAAATTCGGACGATATTCCTTTATTGCGCTCAGCGATCACTTTAGATTTGAATCTTATGGAAATAAAATTATCCTAACCCATTCCGCCAGTGAAAAAAAAGAAATTAGAAAGGCTCAAGCCTTGGCAGAGTTAAAAAAAATATTTAAAGTTTTAAAAGCAGCTCCTCTGCCAGAACTGCCCCAGTTTTCCGGAGGCGCTGTGGGAATGATCAGCTATGATATGGTTAGGAATTTTGAAAAACTTCCAAATCTTTTACCTAACGACCTCCATCTTCCAGATGCTTTGCTTTTATTTACGGATGAGGGGATTGTTTTTGACCATTGGAAACATAAAATGTTTTTAGTTAAATGGAATCTGATTCAAAATCGTTCTGAATTTCATTTGGAGCAACTTTATAAAAAAGCCCAAGTTTCTTTAAAAAAAATAGAATCTAAAATCCGCGCTGGAAAAACAGTAAGTCCTCTTAAAACTACACAAAATAAAAAATTAGAAGATATGCTAAAATCTAATTTTTCTAAAAAAGAATATTGCAAAGCGGTTTTAAAAACAAAAAAATATATTGAAGCAGGGGATGTGATCCAAACAGTTCTTTCTCAACGTTTTATGTTGGAGTCTAATGTGGATCCATTCCATGTCTATAGAGCTTTAAGGGTGATCAATCCCTCCCCATATCTATATTTCTTTAAATTTAATGATTTTGCTTTAGCTGGCTCAAGTCCGGAGATATTAGTGAGAAAAGAGGGACATACTGCAATAACCCGTCCAATTGCCGGCACCAGAAAAAGAGGAAAAAATTTGAATCAGGACTTAGCTTTAGAAAAAGAACTTATTTCTGATCCAAAGGAAAGGGCTGAACATTTAATGTTAGTGGATTTGGGCAGAAATGATTTAGGAAGATGCTGTGAAGCAGGCACTGTAAAAGTAAAAGATTTTATGAGTGTGGAACGCTATTCCCATGTGATGCACCTTGTTTCCACAGTGGAAGGTTCTTTAAAACCTAAGGAAGATGCTTTTTCTCTTTTTAAAGCCTGTTTTCCAGCAGGCACAGTGACTGGCGCGCCAAAAATTAGAGCCATGGAGATCATAGAGGAGCTAGAAAAAAAGAAGCGCGCTAGTTATGCTGGTTCTGTGGGTTATTTTTCATATGCAGGAAATATGGACATGGCTATTACCATTAGAACCATTCTTTTTAAAAAAAATAAAATTTATATACAGGCAGGAGCAGGCATTGTAGCAGATTCAGTTCCTGAGTATGAAGAAAAAGAAACTCGTTCTAAAGCTAAAGCTATGATTAAGGCATTAGAATGCGCGCTTTAAACAAAATGATTCTGGTCATAGATAATTTTGACTCTTTTACTTATAATCTTGTGCAAATTTTAGGTGAAATTGTAAAAAAAGAGAAAAAAATCCTGATTTTTAGAAATAACCAGCTTACTTTGCAACAAATTGAAAAAATGAATCCAAATTCTATTGTTATTTCCCCGGGACCATGCACTCCCAATGAAGCCGGAATTTCTACTTCAATTTTTCAACATTTCCATAAAAAAAAGCCTATTCTTGGGGTTTGCTTAGGACACCAATGTTTGGGAGCCGCATTTGGCGGAAAAATCGTTCGGGCAGAGAAGTTAATGCATGGAAAAACATCAGAAATTTATCATCAGGGCATTTCTATTTTTAAAGGCATAAAAAATCCATTTACCGCAACACGCTACCACTCTCTTTTAGTGGAAAAGAAAAGTTGCCCGAAATCTTTAAAAGTGACTGCCTGGACCAAAGAAGGAGAAATCATGGGACTCATGCATCGAGATTTCCCTTGGATCGTTGGAGTTCAGTTTCATCCGGAATCTATTTTAACTTTGGAAGGAAAAAAAATAATATCGAACTTTCTTAAAATATTGCCTCACAAATGAATCATTTTTCTTCACTCATAGAACAGTTACTTTCTGGATCCCATTTAACAGAGGGCAATGCTTTTTCTGCCATGCAAAGTATCCTTCAAGGCCAAGTTACACAAGTACAAATGGCGGGGTTTCTCACTGCCTTAAGATCTAAAAAAGAGAACCCCTATGAAATTATAGGTTTTGTAAAAGCCATGCGAGAATCCATGGTTAAGATTACGCCAAGAGTTCCTCTGGTACTAGATACCTGCGGCACTGGCGGAGATGGAAAAGGGACTTTTAATATCTCTACCGCAGCTGCTTTTGTAGTTGCAGGAGCAGGAGTTCCAGTGGCAAAACATGGGAATCGTTCTGTCTCTAGCTCTTGCGGCAGCGCAGATGTTTTAGAAGCATTGGGAATTAAAATTGACTGCTCCAAAGAACAGGCTGAAAAATGTTTAAATGAAATTGGGATCAGCTTTCTTTTTGCGCCTCTTTATCACCCTGCCATGAAAAATGTTGCGCCTGTTCGCAAAGAATTAGGTATTCGAACTATTTTTAATATTTTAGGCCCATTGGTCAATCCAGCTTCTCCCAATGCTCAAATTATAGGAGTTGCAAATAAAAACATTCAAACCACTCTGGGAATTGCTCTAAGGAAATCAAATCTAGTAGAAAATAAAATCATCTGGATTATTCATGATTCAGGTTACGATGAGATCATACTTTCTGAAAAAGGGTTTGGATTAGAAATTAGGGGAAAAAAATTAACAGGCAAAACCTTAACCGCAAGTGAATTTGGACTTCAAATGATAGACCCAAAAGATTTAGGAGGAGGGGATGCTAAAAAAAATGCGGAACTTCTTAAAAACATTCTTTCAGGTCTAAAACATCCTTTAAAAAATGTTATTCTTGCAAATGCTGCTTGCGCTCTATTTTGCGCAGACCAAATCTCCATAAACCAATATAAAACTTTAAAGGATGCTGTATCCCATGCAAAAGAGTCTCTTGAAAAAGGAGCGGCTCTTAAGAAATTAGAAAATTTAATTGAATGGAGTAATCGCTGATCAAGATGATAAATTCTTCTTCTTGGAGACGTTCGCCAGAGCTCACTCTACCAAAAATTTTTAACAGAAAGAGAGTAAAAATTTTTTCAGGCTCCAAGAAGAAGAATTTATCATCTTGATCAGCGGCCATCCATATCAATTCTCATAATGAACATATTAGAAAAAATTGTTGCTCTTAAAAAAAAGAGCTTAAAGGTATCAAAGGAAAAAATTCCTTTGAAAAAATTAATTGTTGAATGTGAAAAAAGAAAAAAACCATCTTCTTTTAGAAACGCAATCTCTCTGCCTAATGAGCTTTCTATTATTGCGGAAATGAAAAAACAGAGTCCCTCAGCAGGATTGTTGGTCAAAGACTATTCTCCGGTTCAAATAGGAAAGCGTTATGAGGCTTGCGGCGCTAGAGCTCTCTCTATTCTCACAGAAGAAAATTTTTTCTTAGGAAGCCCAGATCACCTTAAAAAAGTGGCGGAATCTGTAAACCTGCCAATTTTGCGCAAAGATTTTATTATTGATCCTTATCAAATTTACGAATCTTTAGTCTTAGGAGCAGATGCGATATTGCTCATTATCTCAATCCTTACAACATCCAACTATTTAAAATTAATACAATTAAGCAAAGAACTTCAATTAGATGCTTTGGTTGAAGTCCACACAGAAGAGGAACTAAAAATAGCGCTTAAAGGGGATCCTAATTTGATTGGCATCAATAATAGGGATCTTAAAAATTTATCTTGCGATCTTAAGACAACTTTCAAACTTAAAAAAAAGATTCCAAAAGGGATTACGACCGTATCAGAAAGCGGGATTAAAAGCGTGGAGGATATAAATAAGCTAAAATCAGCGGGAATTCAGGCAGCGCTCATTGGAGAGACTTTATTGAAAAAAGAAAAAAAAGAACAAATTCTATCTTCTTTAGTAAAAGCAGGCTTATGAAAAATAAAAATGTATTAGTAAAAATATGTGGGATTACCAATACAGAAGATGCTGTCTGGGCTGCAAATTTAGGAGCGGATTTTATTGGATTAAACTTTAGCGCATTAAGTAAACGCAAAATCAGCTTGGAAAAAGCTAAAGAAATTACTGAACAGCTGCCAAATTTTGTAAAAGTGGTGGGTGTATTTCTAGATCCCTTGCTCCCTGAACTGGAAAAAATTATAAAAACTGTAAAAATTTCTGTGATTCAACTGCATGGAAATGAATCTCCAGAAACTACAAAAGAAATTAAAGAAAAGTTTGGGCTGGAACTCTGGAAAGCGATTCGCTTAAGCAATGAGAATTCTTTAAACTCAATCCAAAGCTTCTGCGGAATTATAGATTCTTTAATGCTAGATACTTTTAAAGAAGAAGAGCCCGGTGGAACTGGCCAAACTTTTGACTGGGACTTAAGTCTTAAGGCTAAAAATTATAATGTGCCGCTTATTTTAGCAGGGGGGTTAAATCCAGATAATGTTCAGGCTGCAATTAAGAAAGTAGATCCAAAAGGGGTAGATGTTGCCAGCGGTGTGGAAAAAGAAAATCATCCAAGAAAAAAAGATATTGAAAAATTAAGACTCTTTATTCAAAAAGCAAAGGGGCTTCTATAATGCATTTACCGGATCATCAGGGTCATTTTGGAATTTTTGGAGGACGCTATGTTCCTGAAACCCTGGTAAGCGCTTTAGAAGAACTTACCCTTGCCTATAAGACAATCTCTTTTTCTTTAGAATTTCAAAAAGAACTGCAAAACCTTCTTTCTCACTATGCAGGAAGACCAACCCCTTTATTTTTTGCTAAAAATCTCACTTCTTATTTTAAAGGAGCAAAAATCTATCTTAAGAGAGAAGATCTTACCCATACCGGCTCTCACAAAATTAATAATACTTTAGGTCAATGTCTCTTAGCAAAAAAAATGGGGAAAAAAAGAGTGATTGCTGAAACTGGCGCGGGACAACATGGAGTAGCCACAGCCACAGCTTGCAGTCTTCTAGGGTTAGAGTGTGTAGTCTATATGGGAGAGGAAGATACTCGGCGCCAAAGTTTAAATCTTTTCCGCATGAGACTCTTGGGAGCAAAAGTAGTGCCAGTATCCTCAGGCAGCAAAACTCTTAAAGATGCGATTAACCAAGCGATGCGAGACTGGGTCACGAATGTGCGCAATACTTTTTATTGCTTAGGATCAGTGGTAGGCCCTCATCCTTACCCCTGGATGGTGCGAAATTTTCAATCTATTATTGGAAAAGAAACCTATTCCCAAATCTTAAAATTAGAAGGTAAACTGCCCAGTCTTCTTTTAGCCTGTGTGGGAGGCGGATCAAATTCAATAGGTTTATTTCATCCCTTTTATCGTCATAAAAAAGTAAAATTTATTGGAGTTGAAGCTGCGGGTAAAGGGATCCATACATCTTTCCACGCAGCAACCCTATCCAAAGGTCATCCCGGTATTTTGCATGGAGCCTTATCCTATGTGCTTCAGGATAAAGAGGGACAGATCCAACCAACCCACTCTATTTCTGCAGGATTAGATTATCCCGGTGTGGGTCCGGAACATTCCTTTTACAAAAATTCAGGACGAGCAAAATATGTTTCAATTAAAGATGAAGAGGCTTTAAATGGACTTTTGTTGCTCTCTAAAATGGAAGGGATCATCCCTGCGCTTGAATCAGCCCATGCCATTGGTTATTTAAAAAAGGTGGCGCCCCAACTTTCTAAAAATGAGATTGTGATCGTATGTCTCTCTGGACGGGGAGACAAGGATGTGGCAGAAGTTCAAAAATGGATTTCAAATGGATCGGATCAGTAAAAAATTTAAGCAGCTAAAAGACAAAAAAAAGGCATTGTCAATTTTTCTTACTCTTGGATTTCCCAATCTTAAGATGACAGAAAAATTAGTTCTTGCCTTAGAGGAAAGCGGAGCTGACCTTTTTGAAATTGGCATGCCTTTTTCTGACCCAATTGCTGATGGTCCAGCCATTCAGCAATCTTCAGAAATAGCTTTAAAAAATGGAGTGGAATGGAAACATTTGATCCAGCTGGGAAAGAATTTGCGCAAAAAAACAGACGTGCCTCTTATTCTCATGAGTTATTCTAACCCGCTTTATCACAAAGGATGGAACAAAAGCGCCAAAGATTTAAAAACAGCTGGTTTTGATGGAGTGATTCTTCCTGATCTTATTCCAGAAGAAAATGAGGAAGCTAAAAATGCGTTTACAAAGTATGATCTTTCTTTAGTTCATCTAGTAGCGCCTACCTCCGGAGAAGCTAGAGTTAAAAGGATTACAAAAGAATGTTCTGGCTTTGTCTATACAGTTTCAGTCACAGGAGTGACTGGCGCGAGAAAAGAGTTGCCTGTAAAAGAAGTTTCTAATTTCTTAAAAATAGTTAAAAAAAATTCTTCTTTACCGGTACTCCTTGGGTTTGGGATTTCAAAACCAGAACAACTTTCAAATTTTCAGGAAGCGGATGGTTTTATTATTGGTTCAGCGCTTGTAGAAATCCTTTTGCAGAAAAAAGAAGATGCCCTGCTTATTGAGGAAGCTAAAAAATTTATCAATTCCTTTGCAAAAAGTAGATTCATTGTTTAACCGAAATGATGCATTAGGGACGGAGAACCAAGACGAAAAATATGGGTCATCTCGGTTTAAGATCAAGGAGCAAACCTATGGCTGAAAACACTAAAAATGAAGGTCTCTGGATTGAATGTCCTCGCTGCGCGCAAATTATCTATAAAAAAGAGCTGAATGAAAATTTTAAAATCTGCCCTAAATGTAATTCCTACCTGCGCATGAACGCAAAAGAAAGGCTCTGCCTTCTTTTAGACAAAAAAGAAGATGGGACCCCTATTTTTGAAGAATTCGCGGCGAATCTTGCATCTCAAGATCCTTTAGATTTTGGAGAGCTAAATAAAGCTAAACATCCTGCTAAAGAAAGTCCTAAATTTAAGTCATCTTATCTTCTAAAGCTAGCTGCTGAACAAAAAAAAACCAGCAGCCTAGAGGCGGTCATTTGCGGAGAAGGAAAAATAGGAAACCATAACATAAGCATTGCGCTTCTTAACTTTGAATTTATGGGCGGCAGCATGGGTTCTGTGGTAGGGGAAAAAGTGACAAAAGCGATTGAATTTTCACTTGAGAAAAAAATCCCATTGCTGCTTGTTTCTTCCTCCGGTGGAGCTCGCATGCAAGAGGGGGTTCTTTCCTTGATGCAAATGGCAAAAACATCCTGCGCCTTAAGCAGGCTGGATGAAAATAAAATTCTGGTTTTATCTTTGCTTACTGATCCCACCACTGGAGGAGTCACAGCTTCTTTTTCTATGTTAGGAGATCTATTGATCTCAGAGCCAAAAGCGCTGATCGCTTTTGCCGGCCCAAGAGTGATTGAACAGACCATTCGTCAAAAACTCCCGGAAGGGTTTCAACAATCAGAATTTTTGCTTAAACACGGCATGATGGACTGCATTTTTGAAAGAAAAGATTTAAGATCAAAACTGATTACCTTCTTAGATTTCTTTAACTCAACAAAACAGTTCACTTCTCTAAATATCTCTTAAACCCGAATATTACACTTAGTTGTCACCAATTGGCGCACATCCTAAAAACCATGAAAATAAAAACTTTTTATTAAAGATCATTTCTCATGCTTACAAAAGAGGCACTTAATTCACTTGACAAGCGGGGAATAAAACCCGGTTTAGGAAGAATGAGAAAACTCCTTGAACTGCTGGACCATCCTGAAAAAAAAATTAGAGCCATTCATGTCACAGGCACCAATGGAAAGGGGTCCGTCTGCGCCATGTTAGAGATGATTTTACGTTCCAGCGGCTATAAAACAGCTCTCTACACCTCGCCTCATCTTTTAGATGTTCGTGAGCGCATCCAAGTTGCAGGGAAAAAAATAAACTTAAATGATTTTGACACTTGGCTTCATACTATTCTAAAAAAGGCAAAATCCTTAAAACAGGAACTTACCTTCTTTGAGGTCTTGACTGCAATCGCATTTTCCTATTTTGCTCATAGAAAAATAGAGATAGCAGTCATAGAAGTGGGATTGGGAGGGCGTTGGGATGCGACTAATCTAATTCCTAAACCAGAAATTTCCATCATTACTAACATATCCCTAGAACATACAGACTATCTTGGGGCTTCCACCATAAAAATCACAAAAGAAAAGTGCGGAATTATCAAAAAAAATGGAATCTGCATTACAGGATTGGAACAAGGATCATTATTGCGAGAAATACGGGAAAACTGCAGAAAAAAAAATTCAAAATTAATTACAATTCTTAATTCTAAAACCATGCCTAACTGTAATCTTAAAGGTTTTTATCAAGCAAAAAATATTCAAATTGTTTTGAAAGCTGCTGAGGTTCTTAAAAAACAAGGATGGGTTATCCCAGAAAGGGCTCTAATCCAAGGCATTCAAAATGTTCACTGGCCCTGCAGGTTTGATTGGAAAAAACTAAAAATCAGTCAAAAAGAAATCCCCATACTTTTAGATGTCGCTCACAATCCAGGAGCCTGCTTAGGACTTATCGCCTCTATTAAAAAAACAAAATTTATTAAAAAAAAATGTTTGCTTATCTTTAATGCTCTTAAAGATAAAGACATCTCCTCCATGGCTAGAACCCTATCAAAAAATTTAAAACTATCCTCTATTTTAATCCCTAAATTAAAAACCCTTAGAAGTTCTGAAGTTCTGGATGTTAAAAAAATCTTTAGCCAATTTTTAAACAACTCTAAGATTTACACTTTTACAAATTTTAATTCTCTTTGGTATACTCTTAAAGAACATAAAAATAGTCTTAAATTTAACTGGATTTTAATCACAGGCTCACACACTCTATGCGCTGAGGGTTTAAAAAAAATAAAAAGGAGTTGGATAGGATGAAAAAAGAGTCTCAAGTTCTGGTTGGAATGGACTGCGGAGGTACCAATGTTAAATTTGCCATTGTCACACCTGAAGGAAAAATTTTAGAGTCAAAATGCGCGGCAGTGGATTATAAAGAGCCTGCGGAAAAAGTAATTAAAAAAATATCCTTGGTTTTTAAAAATTTTATTAAACAATCTGCTTTTAAAAAAATACAAGGCGTGGGGATCGGCATCGCGGGAGACATAGATCAAAAAAAAGGTTTGGTGCGTTTTTCTCCCAATTTAGGCTGGAATAACATAAATTTAAGGTGCCTGCTTTCAAAGGAGATCCCTTATCCGCTTTTAATTGAAAATGACGCGAATTGCGCTGCATGGGGAGCCTGGTGGCTAGACGCGAAAAAGGACTGTGAAAATTTAATTTGTCTAACCCTTGGAACAGGAATTGGAGGCGGGATCATTTTGAATTCCAAATTATACCGCGGGGCAACAGGTTCTGCGGGTGAAATTGGTCACATGACCATCCGTTATGATGGACAACCCTGTAAGTGCGGCAACTTTGGCTGCGCAGAAAGTTTCGTTGGCGCATGGGGACTTATTCGAGAGGCTGAATCTGGCTTAAAAAGAGAGCTTGCGCCAATTTTAAAAAAAATTTTAAAAGGAGCTCCACAAAAAAAAATTGAACCTAAATCCATAGCTGAAGCAGCTAAAGCTGGCGACCCATTCTGCCAGCAATTATGGCAAGATACAGGAGAACGCTTAGGTTCAATCTTATCTAATTGCGTCAATATCTTTAATCCAGAAAGAATTGTGCTTTGCGGCGGGGTCTCAAAAGCTGGTTCTCTACTTTTAGAACCCGCTCTCCATACCTTAGGCCGAAGAGCATTTGCTATCCCGGCAAAAAAAGTAAAAGTAACTGTTTCTCAATACGATGAAAATCTAGGAGTTGTAGGAGCTGCTCTACTTTTCCTTGAAAAATGAACCTCCACACCCACGAAGGGCGATGAGGGTTCCAACAAAGGAAAACACTAATGAATTTAAAATATTTTCTTGGTTGCAAGAGCCTCTCTCCCAATCTTGCGCGATGTCGCTTCTCGATTTTTTTACTTTTTTTTATTTTGATGCCGCATTGGTTTAAGACCCAAGGAAAAGCTCAAGAGACTCTCCAAACCCCTATCCACTTTCAATCTGAGCAGCTGCGGTACCAGGAAAAAGATCAGGTTATTCTTGCTTCAGGCAATGTAACTGTGATTCAAAGTTCCTACACTTTTCATTCTGATCAAGCGCGAATTGATATCCCCAATAAAAAGATGGAGGCATGGGGACATGTGCGTTTTAAAGATTTACAAAAAAATGAAATTCGTTCTCAATCTTTAAAATATGATTCAGGAGATGGTTCCGCTCAACTTTTAGAAGCAGAAGGCGCTTTTGGTCCTTGGCTTTTTTCCACTAAAAAAATTTCCCGCGACTCCTTTGGCAACCTGGTCTTAGAACGAGCTCGTCTTTCAACCTGTGAAACGGATCTCTCTAAATATCACCTCTATGGTTATCGCATAAAAGTCATGCCAAAAAAAAGATTAACAGTGCAGCACGCTCTTTTTAGAGTAGGCCCCATCCCTGTGCTCTATCTTCCCTACTATTATTATTCTTTAGGAGAAAGGCATCTCTCTTTTCAAATTTTTCCAGGACAAAATAATTCTGAGGGCGCCTTTGTCAGAACCATCTGGGGATATCCTCCCACAGATGAAATTTATTTAAAGCTCTATCTGGAGTTGCTCAGTAAAAGAGGATTTGGAACTGGTGGGGAGATTAACTATTATTCAGATGACATAAAAGGAAGCATTTATGGATTTAGAATTAGAGACAAGCTAAATGAGAGAGAGCGATGGAATGCTCGAATTTTTCATCGCCAGGAATTTTTAAATCATTGGCTTTTGCAAATCAATGGCAATCAAATGTCAGACGATTCATTTTCCAATGATTTCTTTAGAGAAGATTTTGACCGAGTGGTGAAGGAACTCAACTCCTCTGTAAGCCTCACCTATCAGAAAAAAACGAATATTTTTAGAATCGTAAGCCAAAGAGAAGATGCTTTTGACTCAAAAACAAATGAGTTCTTTGCCAATGAGATCCTTACCCCAAAAATAGAATTTCAAAAAACGCAAAGCAAGCTTGGTTTATTCAGTCTGGAAAAAATCTATTCGTTAAGCTTTACTAACCGGTTTGCAGGCCAAAGCCCATTAGGAGGAACATTGACCCGCTCCTATCGAAAAGAGTTTAACGCTCAATTTTCTCTTATAGACCACTTCCGGCTTTTATCTAATACAAATTTAACTCCTAAAATTACAATTCAAAATGATTGGATAGACCGTCCCCAAGGCAATGAATTAAATGAAAAATCAGTCCAACGCGTGACTGGTGAAACAACTTTACGCCAGGGACTTTCTTCCCTGGATATTGACCTAACCCATAAAATCGTTCAGCGGTTGCAAAATAATCTTGGGGCTGATCAAGGGCGTGAGGAACATCTTTTGTCTTTCTTATCTTGGTTTAGGCCAAAAGAAACTCTTTCTATTCGTTTAGAAACAGCCTTTGAATTGCCGCGTCAAAAGGGGGAGTCTCTCTCATTTTTGAATAAATCAAAGGTTCGTCCTATTAAAGGAGAAATTTCTATTTTTCCTAAAGAAAATCTTGAAATTTTTTTTAGAGAAGAGTATACACTTTCTGACCCGATTACAGGATCCAAACACCCCTTAAGCAGCATGAGTGAAATCTCTTGGGGACAACGCGCTTTGGGAGGAGACTATTTTTCTCTAGGCACTAACTATCTTTCTTCCAGAGATCATAGTTTTGAACTAAAATCTTCTGCCAGGATTAGTCCCAATAAAAAATGGCAAATAGAAGGATCTTTAAGAAACCTCTTCCAATATAGAAATCAAAATATGTTCTATATTCAAAAAGGTGAATTTTTAGAGAAAGAAGCGATGGTAAAAACTGAATGGAGATGCTGGAATTTTTCTTTTATATTTAGGGAAAGAAAAGGGGTTTATGAATTTTTATTTAACTTAGAATTACAGTTAGAGCGCTCACAAAGAGATAAAATCCCAGTCAATCAAAACGGCGGAGAATGGTATCCTTGGCGCTCTTTGCAATAAACTAGACTTAAATTAAAGATTTTTTACATTTTTTTTTATATACTATGATGATTAATTTTTATGAAAGCATTAGTACTCTCAGGTGGCAAAGGCACACGCCTGCGCCCTATAACTCATACGTCTGCAAAGCAATTAGTGCCAATTGCAAATAAACCTATTCTATTTTATGGATTAGAAGCAATTGCAGAATCCGGCATTAAAGAAGTTGGCATTGTAGTGGGAGAAACTGCTTTAGAAATAAAAAATGCGGTTGGAAATGGCCAAAAATGGGGACTAAAAATAACTTATATTGTCCAAGAATCTCCTTTAGGACTTGCGCATGCTGTTAAAATTTCTGAAAATTTTTTAAAAAATGATGAGTTTGTCATGTATTTAGGAGACAATCTCTTGAGAGATGGGATCAGTCAATTTGTACAGGAATTTAAAAAAAAAAAGGCAGATGCGCAAATCCTTTTAGCCAAGGTCTCAAATCCTGCACAATTTGGAGTGGCAGAGCTTTCTAAGGGTAAAGTGGTTCAACTGGAAGAAAAACCTAAAAAGCCAAAAAGCAATTTAGCGCTAGTAGGGGTTTACATGTTTAATTCTAAAATTTTTAAAGCGATTCAACATATTAAACCCTCAAAAAGAGAAGAACTAGAAATAACAGATGCGATCCAATATCTGATTGATCAAAAATATAATGTCATCCCGCATATAGTTAATGGTTGGTGGAAAGATACAGGAAAGTTAGAAGATCTCCTAGAAGCTAATCGCCTTGTTCTAGATTCTTGCAAACAAAATATTCTAGGAAGCATGGATAAAGAGAGTAAAATAGAAGGCAAGGTTATTCTAGAAGAAGGTGCAAAAATTATTAATTCTATTATTCGCGGTCCAGCGATTATTGGCCAAAATTCAAGCATTAAAAATTCTTATGTTGGACCATTTACTTCTATCTATCACCACTCAATCTTAGATAATTCCGAAATTGAACATTCAATCGTGTTAGAATATTCAATGGTGCAAAATATAAAGCGGATCTCAGATTCACTTATTGGCCAGAATGCGACCGTGATTCAATCTCCTTCCAAACCAAGCGCTTACCGTATTATGATTGGCGACTCTTCCCGGATCGAAATTCCTTAAAACACCATGGCTAACTGGTTAATTACAGGCGGCGCGGGTTTTATTGGTTCTAGCATTGTAGAAACCTTAGTCCTTAAGGGTGAAAATGTGAGAGTCTTAGATAATCTATCCTCAGGTAAAAAAGAGAATCTAAATAATGTACTCAACAAAATTGAACTTTTTATTGGGGATATTCGAGATCAAAAAATAGTTAAAAAAGCGGTCCAAGATAGCGACTATATTCTTCATCAGGCAGCTATGCGTTCTGTCCCTCAATCCGTAGAATACCCTGAAACATGCAATTCAATTAATATCTCAGGAACTTTGGATTGTCTTATGGCAGCTAAAAAGGCAGGGGTTAAAAAATTTGTTTTCGCTTCTTCCTCTAGCATTTATGGCGATTCCCTGATTTTTCCTCAAAGGGAAAAAAATTTACCTCAACCTATTTCTCCATACGCAGTTTCAAAATTATGCGGAGAATATTATGCAAAAGTCTTTGCGAAAACTTACGGCCTTCCGACAATTGCTTTACGCTATTTCAATGTATATGGTCCTAAACAGGATCCAAAATCTAAATATGCGGCTGTTATCCCTAAATTCATCATTTCTGCTCTTAAAGGAGAAAAAATAGAGGTTCACTGGGACGGCAAACAATCAAGAGATTTCTCATATGTCATGGATGTGGCACAAGCAAATATTAAAGCTGCTCTTGCCAAAACAAGTTCCTTTGGCGTTTATAATGTAGCTTGCGGTCAAACCACATCTTTACTAGAAATTATTACCCTTTTAGAAAAACTATTGGGTAAAAAACTCTGTAAAGAATTCTATCCTAAAAGAGCAGGGGATGTAAAAAAGACTTTCGCTGACATCAGCTCCATTAAAAAAGATTTAAACTTCAAACCTCAGTTTAATTTTAAAATTGGATTAAGACAAACTTTGGAATATTTTTCTAAAAATGACCGATGGAAGGATTATGAATGAAAATTTTAGTTACTGGCGGAGCGGGTTTTATTGGCTCTAACTTTGTTCGATATTGGCAGACTCATTATCCTAAAGATTTTATAACAATACTGGATTCTTTAAGTTATGCGGGACAGGAAAAAAATCTAGATGAATTTAAAAAAAATTCAAGAATCTCTTTTGTCAAGGGAGATATTTGTAATAAAAATCTGGTCGATTCTCTCGTAAAAAATAAAGAACTTCTTTTTCATTTTGCAGCTGAAACGCATGTGGACCGTTCCATTGCTAATAGTCAAATTTTTCTTCAAACTAATATTTTAGGCACTCAAGTTCTATTAGAGAGCTCTAAATTAAACAAGGTAAAAAAATTTGTTTTTATTTCTACGGATGAAGTCTATGGTTCAATTAAAAAAGGTCATTTTAGGGAGGATTCTCATTTACAACCTAATAGCCCTTACGCAGCTTCCAAAGCTTCTGCAGATCTGCTTTGTAGAGCATATTGGAAAACATTTTCTTTACCTATTTTGGTTACCCGCTGCTGCAATAACTTTGGACATTATCAATTCCCAGAAAAAGTGATTCCACTTTTTATCACTAACCTGATTGAAGGGAAAAAAATTCCTATATATGGAAATGGCAGGAATGTAAGGGAATGGATTTATGTTTTAGACCATTGCAAGGCGATTGACCTCATATCTAAAAAAGGGAAGTTAGGTGAAATCTATAATATTGGAACGAATTTTGAAATTTCTAATATTGAGCTGGCTAAAACCCTTCTGCAATTTTTTAATAAAGAACCTCAAGCGCTTGATTTTGTGCAAGATCGTTTGGGCCATGACTTTAGATATTCCCTAGATTCATCCAAATTAAGAAAATTAGGCTGGAAACCAGAATATAATTTTAAGCAGGCATTAGAAAAAACTGTTCATTGGTATAAAAAAAATTCATCCTGGTGGAAAGAATTAAAAGAAAGCAAAAAATTCAAAAATTATTATAAGAGTAATTATCATTCAGATTCAAAGGGAATTCACTAAATGCGCATTGTCCTAACTGGAGCTGGAGGTTTAGTAGGGAAAGATTTGTGGTTAAAACTTGAACCTCACTCTGAGCTCTGGGCAGTGGGCAGAAAAAAGCCGGAAACTATTCCAGCCTCTCAATGGAAGTCTTTGGATATTATTGACCCAGAGCTTACAATAAAGACAATCCAACAGATTAATCCAGATTGTGTGATCCATTCTGCTGCTCTTTCTAATCCAGATCAATGTGAAGATAATCCAGATTTAGGCTATAAAACAAATGCCTTGGGCACCAGAAATATCGCTTTAGCTTGTCAAAAATTTGACACTGAACTCCTCTATATCTCCAGTGATCAAATTTTTGATGGAACTAAAAAAACACCTTATCGGGAAAATGACTCCCCAAACCCAATCAACCAGTACGGATTTTCTAAATTTTGGGGGGAAAATATGATTCAAACTCTGCTGCATAGGTTTTATATCGTGCGCACATCCTTAATTTTTGGAACCTTAAGACCAACTTATATAGATAAGGTGGTCGCCTCTGCCCTGAAGCAAGAACCTTTAATTGCGGCAACGGATATCGTCAATTCCCTAACCTATTCAAAAGATTTAGCAGATGCCATAAGTTTTTTAATCGTCAAACACCTTTACGGAATTTACCATATTGCCAATGAAGGATTTACAAGCCGCTACGCGCTTTCTAAAACGATTGCTTCAATTTTAAAAAAAAAATTCGATTTCATTAAAAAAGGAAATAAAAATGATTTAAAATTAAAAGCTCCTAGGCCAGGATTTACCCCACTAGAAAATTTTGTTTGGAATCTAAATGAATTCCCTAAAATAGCTCCATGGGAAGATGCATTAATAAGATTTTTAAAGGAGAAAGGAACTCTTTCATGAAACTAGCGATTATTGGATCGGGATATGTAGGTCTTGTAAGCGGCACCTGTTTTGCCGAAATCGGACATAAGGTCGTTTGCGTGGATAATGATCTTAAAAAAATTAAATCCCTTCAAAATGGAAAACTTCCGATTTTTGAACCTGGGCTGGAAAATCTACTGCATAAAAATGTAAAAGAAAAAAGGCTCTTCTTCACAAACTCTATTGCTGAGAGCATTGAAAATGCGGACCTTGCCTTTATTGCTGTGGGTACGCCTCCTAGATCGGATGGTTCCGCTGATCTATCTTATGTAGAAAACGTGGCCAGAAATATTGCTGTTCACCTTAAAAAATATTTGGTGGTTGTGGAAAAATCCACTGTTCCGGTTGAAACCTGCGAATGGATCAAAAAAACTATTCAAAGATACCGGAAAAAAAATATATCGTTTGATGTAGTTTCCAATCCTGAGTTTTTAAGAGAGGGAACTGCTGTAAATGATTTTTTGAAACCAGACCGAATCGTGGTTGGAGTTGATTCCCTAAAAGCTAAAAATGTGATGAATCGTCTCTATGCACCTTTAAAATGTCCTATCCTTTTTACAGATCCCAAAAGCTCTGAGCTGATCAAACACGCGTCCAACTCATTCTTAGCAATGAAAATTTCATATATCAATGCGGTTGCTAAAGTCTGCGAAAAAGTAGGAGCTAATGTGGAGGAAGTGGCAGAAGGCATGGGCTTAGATAAAAGAATTAGCCGCTCTTTCTTAAACGCTGGCTGTGGCTTTGGCGGATTTTGTTTCCCTAAAGATCTGGAAGCATTTTTATGGATTTCTAAAAAAATTGGAATTGATTTTCAGCTTCTTGAAAGCGTAAGAAAGATCAATGAGGAACAAAAATTTCACTTAATTCATAAAGTTGAAGAAGCGCTTTGGATACTTCAGGGTAAAAATATAGGAATCCTTGGACTAGCTTTTAAACCTAATACAGATGACATGCGATTTGCTCCATCCCTTGACATTATCCGTATGCTAGAAGAAAGAGGTGCAAAAATTTCTGTTTATGACCCTATTGCCATGCCTAATGCAAAAAAAATCTTAAAAAATGTGTTGTTTAAAAAATCAGTTTACGAGGTTGCGCATAAATCTGATTGTCTGGTCATTCTCACAGAATGGGATGAATTTAAAAAAATGGATCTTAAGCGGCTTAAGAAATTAATGAATCACCCCACAATAGTGGATGGACGAAACCTCTTTAAACCAATGGAAATGAAGGAGCTGAATTTTCACTACTATTCCATTGGACGAAAGAATAGCTAACCATGCGCATTCTTGTAACTGGAGGAGCAGGATTCCTAGGAAGCCACCTTTGTGAATTCTTGCTAGCGCATAGCCATCAAGTTATTTGCATGGATAATCTTGTGACTAGCAAAATTGAAAATATTGAGCCTCTTTTTAAAAAAGATAAATTTACTTTTCTTAAACAGGATGTAACGAACTACATTCATGTGGATGGTCCTTTAGACGCTGTTCTCCATTTCGCAAGTCCTGCAAGCCCTCAGGATTATTTAAAATTTCCAATTCCCACATTAAAAGTTGGCTCCCTGGGAACGCATAAAGCCTTGGGGCTTGCAAAAGAAAAAAAAGCTACTTTCATGCTTGCTTCTACTTCTGAAGTTTATGGGGATCCGCTGATCAACCCGCAAAAAGAGGACTATTGGGGAAATGTCAATCCCATTGGCCCTAGAGGAGTCTATGATGAAGCAAAAAGATTTGCTGAAGCCATGACCATGGCTTATCATAGGTATCACAAGGTCCCGATAAGAATAGTAAGGATTTTTAATACTTATGGCCCTCGCATGCGCATGAATGATGGCAGAGCTGTGCCAAATTTTGTATCCCAGGCGTTAAAAGGAAATCCAATAACAGTTTATGGAAAAGGAACACAAACCAGAAGTCTCTGTTATGTATCAGACCTTATCCTAGGCATCTACAAACTATTACTTTCTAACATAAATCATCCTGTAAATATTGGAAACCCTCAAGAGATAAAACTGATTGAGCTTGCAAAAATAATTAAAAATTTGACAAAAAGCAAAAGTAAAATTATCTATGAATCTTTGCCAATAGATGACCCTAAGGTGCGTTGTCCAGATATTAGAGTTGCTAAAAAACAGTTAAAGTGGCATCCAAAAACAGATTTGAAAAATGGGCTGTCTCATACGATCTCTTATTTTAAAAAAGAACTTTTTGATTAAATCATAAGGAGAAAAAAAAATGAAGGAATCATTAACCTGTGAACCAAAAAAATCTTTGGAGTGGAAAAAAAATTTAAAAATACAGATTTACGCTGACGGGGCTAACTTGTCTGAAATGGTTTGGGCCCAGGAGAATGGCATTGTAGATGGTTTCACCACTAATCCAAGTCTAATGAGAAAAGCAGGTATCACAAATTATGAGAATTTTGCCAAGGAGGTACTCTCTAAAATCCAGGATTTACCAATTTCTTTTGAGGTTTTTTCAGATGATTTTGACCAAATGGAAGAGCAGGCAAGAAAGATACATGACTGGGGCAAAAATGTCAATGTTAAAATTCCAATTACTGACACCAAAGGAAGTTCTTCTTGTCCACTGATAAAAAAATTAACAAAAGATGGAATTCCTTTAAATATTACTGCTATTTTTACCTTTGAACAAGTGAAAGATGTTGCAAAAGTCCTTGAGCCTGGGGTATTTTCCATTATTTCTGTTTTTGCTGGAAGGCTAGCAGACGCTGGCATTGACCCCATCCCCTTAATGCAAAAAAGCTCTTCAATTCTAGAAAATAATTCATCAGCGCATCTTCTCTGGGCAAGCACCAGAGAGATTTTAAACATTGTTCAGGCAGAGAGTTGCGGCTGTAAAATAATTACTATTCCCAATGATCTATTAAAAAAAATGAATTTGCTTGGAAAAGATGCAAAGGCGCTCTCTCTTGATGCTGTGAACACTTTTTATCAAGATGGCTTAAAATCAAACTATTCGATTTGAAATTTAAATAATCCTATGAAAAAAGCTCTTATTACTGGAATTACAGGTCAGGATGGATCCTATTTGGCGGAGTTTTTGTTAGAAAAAGGATATGAGGTTCACGGCATTGTACGTCGTGTCGCGATTGAAGACACAGAACACCGCTTATGGCGCATTAAACATCTCTTAAATAAAATCTATCTAGAAGCGGCGTCTCTAGAAAGTTTCCCTAGTATCTATAATGTAATCAAACAAGTTAAACCAGATGAATGTTATCATCTAGCTGCTCAAAGCTTTGTGAGTTATTCTTTTGATGATGCATTCTCCACACTTAATACTAATATTAATGGAACACACTATTGCTTAGCTGCAATTAAAGATTTAAAACCAGATTGTAAATTCTATTTTGCGGCTTCCAGTGAAATGTTTGGGAAGGTTGAGGAAGTTCCTCAAACAGAAAAGACTAAATTTCACCCACGTTCAGCTTACGGCATCTCAAAAGTTACAGGATATGAATTAACCCGGAATTATCGAGAGGCATATGGTCTTCATGCTTCCAGCGGCATCCTTTATAACCATGAATCACCTCGCAGAGGATACGAATTCGTAACTCGGAAGATTACCTCCTATGTAGCAAAAATAAAAAAAGGCTTAGAAAAAGAATTGAACCTAGGTAATCTAGACGCAAAAAGAGACTGGGGTCATGCTAAGGAATATGTAAGAGCTATGTGGATGATGCTTCAACAAGAAAAGGGGGATGATTTTGTGATCGCTACAGGAGAAACTCATTCAGTACTAGAATTCCTTGAACTTGCCTTTCAAACCGCGGACTTAGATTACAAAAAATATGTAAAAATAGACCCGAAACTCTTAAGACCTGCGGAAGTGGACATTTTGATTGGAGACTCTAAGAAAGCAAGAAAAATACTTGGTTGGAAGAATAATATTCTTTTTAAGGATCTTGTTAAAGAAATGGTTGAGAATGACTTAAGTTCCTTAATGCCATTACGCTATGTTCAAACTTAATCGCTCCCTGCAAAGAAAATTTGACCTTCTCTACCTGCTCACCTACAAAGAAATTACTTTAAAATATAAAAGGACTGTCCTTGGAATTTTCTGGTCTTTGCTCAATCCAATTTTTTCAGCCCTGGTGTTTATGGTTGCCTTTAAAATCTTCATGCGTTTTAAAATTGAAAACTATACTTTTTTTTTATTGTCAGCGCTTTTCCCCTGGAATTGGTTTCTTTCCTCTATTACTATTTCAGCCAGGTCATTGGTTGACAACGTCACCTTAATAAAAAAAGTTATTTTTCCAAGACAATATCTGATCATCTCAGTAATCCTTGCCCAATTAGTTCACCTTTTTTTTTCCATGCCTATCCTTTTTGTTTTTTCACTTTATAGCAATCATGGCATCTCGTTCCTTGCATGGGGAATTGGAATTCCACTTATTATTTTGATCCAATTCGTTTTTACATTTGGTGTGTCATTAATTATTTCCATTTCTAATACATTTTATAGAGACATAGAGTACTTAATAGCAGTGCTCATCAACCTTGCCTTTTGGATGACCCCCATCACCTATCCAATGAGCTCAATCCCTGAAAAATTTCGTTCCCTGTTTCTTTTGAACCCACTAACAAGCATTATGTCTGTCTGGCGCGGACTATTATTTGAAAATAAAATCTTATGGGATTATCTATTCATCGCTTTAGGAATTGCGATCGCTCTTTTAACGCTGGGAACTATGATTTTTAAAAAAATGGAAAAAAGGCTGGATGAGGTGCTTTAATGTCAAAGATTATTGAAGTCAAACATCTCATTAAAAAATTTCCAATGATAAAAAATCAAAGGGCATTCAAAGAAATGGTGGTTAATCTGCATCGCTTTTCTCCAAAAAAAAATAATGAACATTTTATTGCTCTAAATTCCATAAATTTCAGCGTAGAAAAAGGGGAATGTTTGGGAATCATTGGAAAAAATGGGGCTGGCAAAAGCACACTCCTGTCCCTTCTTCTAGGAACCAGCTATCCAACTGAAGGAGAATTAAAAGTTTATGGAAAAAGAACCCCTCTTTTAGAATTGGGAGCTGGATTTCATCCGGATCTTACCGGCAGAGAAAACATCGTATTAAATGGAGTCCTCTTAGGATTAACCAAAAAAGAGGTGCTGGCGCGACAAGAAGAGATCATTCAATTTTCTGAAATATCCGAATTCATTGATATGCCGGTAAGAACCTACTCAGCAGGCATGTACATGAGGCTTGCTTTCTCTGTGGCCATCTGCACAGACCCTGAAATTCTATTGATTGATGAAATCTTGGCTGTTGGGGATGAATCCTTTCAAAAAAAATCTCAAGGGGCATTAATCCCATTAATTAAAAGCGGTGTCACTACAGTATTTGTATCGCACAATTTAGAAGAGGTAAAAAAAATATGTAATCGAGCCCTTTGGCTAGACCATGGAAACATAATGGCTGAAGGGTCAGCGCCTGAAGTAATCTCTCAATACCTTCATAAAATTAACCAGTAATATAAATTAAATGAAATGGTTTTTTATCTTTTCTTGGATTTGTTTTGTCTATATCTTTTTCGCGGTTAATACGTTCCCTCATTTTTTTAATCTCTACGAAAATCAAATTCATAAAATCATAAAACAATTTTCCAATGATAAAAATCTTCAAAAACCAAAAGAATTCTCTCCAACCCATAACCTGGAAAAAATAACCAATACCACACCTACTCCTCTAGAAAAAAAAATTGAACAAATCGCATCAACCGAACAAAAAAATGAACCTTTGTACCATATTTTTCAATTAGGGATATGGTTCTGGATCATGATTAATTCTTATTTAGTGGGCAAGGGAATTCTAAATGGATTGAAATTGGACGATGTAAAAAACTGTTTTATAAGTTCGATTGCCCTAGGATTAGGGTTCTTCTCTTATCTTTTACTGGCGCTTGGCTTGAGTGGGCTCCTGTTAAAAAATATCGTATTTTTTATTTTAATACTGACCTTTCTTATATTTTTTAAGAATTTCCAACACTTCAATGCTGATTTCAAATCTGCCTTTGAAAAATTCCCAAGAAAACGGTTTCAACTTTATCTTATTCTTCCGCTTGTAGGAATCATTCTACTCCTTCTCCTTCGCTCTTTTATCCCAGATCAATTCTACGACTCCTTACAATATCACCTCGCGTTGCCACAAACTTATGTGAATAGCCATAAAATTTTTAAAGTTCCATATAATTGTAATTTTGGCATGCCACAAAACACTGAGATGCTATTTACGCTTGGTTTACTTTTAGGGGGGGATGACACCATCCCTCTTCTCTTTCAACTTACATGCGGCATATTAATCTTAAGCACCCTGATAAATCAATCAGACCATGGAAAGTCGTTAGTTGCTCTCTTGTGGTTAACCACGCCCTTAGTGATAGAGAATTTAAGGTTTAGTAAAAGCGATCTATTTTTATCACTTTATATCACTTTGGCGTTCTTTCTTATCGTAAATTTGAAAAATGAAAATGAGTACTACAAAAATTTAATTTTATCAGGAATCTTTGCAGGTCTTGCTTTAGGAACAAAATACACTGGAATTTTTTTTCTAGGATTTTTATCTATTATTTTATATTTAAAAATAAACGAACTAGAGAACTTAAAAAAATTAAAAAGTCTAATTATTTTTTTGAGCACCTCTCTCATCCTTTTTTTGCCTTGGCTCATTAAAAACATTGTTTTTTTTAAAAATCCTCTTTATCCTTTTTTTTCAAATATTCTTGGATATCAAATGATGAGGCCTGAAAATTGGATCGCTTTTGTGAATGAAAACCATCAATTTTATAATTCCTCATGGAACTTAAGTTCTATCCCAAAATTCCTCTGGAGAAATACATTTTTTGGATTTGAATACCCCAGCATGAATTTTATTGGGCCACTCTGGTTTGCTTTTTTACCAGTGCTCATATTTTTTAGTTACAAAATCAATAAATTAAAACCATTTCTACTTTTTATTCTGATTACGGTTATTGTTGGCTCAACTCAAACCACTTTGGCGCGTTATTTCATCCTGCCTATCCTTGCACTCTTAAGTTTTGTCCTCATCCATACAATCTTTGCTATTGAAAATATATTTTTAAAAAAAACTTTAACAACCCTACTCTTATTTGGCATACTGATTCAAAGTATTGGTTGCTTGCCATTTCTAGAACAAGTTTCTTTTGGAAGAAAAGCTTTTTTTGGGTTAAATAAAGAAAAAAAATCACAACTCTATCCAGAGGGTTATTTTGCAAGCGTTGGGTGGGTTAATTCAAATCTTTCTCAAGAAAAAAAACTTCTTTTTATTGGTGAAACCAAGACTCATCTTTTTAAGGTCCCCTGCATCGCTCCTTCAGCTCATAATGAGCATTTAATTTCAATTTTACTGCAAAACGCTAAAACTGGGGATGAATTATATAAAAAATTAAATAGCTTAAGAATTACTCATATACTCTTCAATAGCAATGAGTTCTTGCGCCTGAAAAATTACCCAATGTTTTACTTAAATTCTGAACAAGTTAATAACCTCATTAATTTTTGGGAAAAACATCTCTCTCTCAAATATCAAAATAATTCAACTTCTATCTATGAGTTAGTAGAGCATAATAATGGTCTTAGCATGGCTCCGAAAGAAATTAAAAAAACTCTTTTAAAATTAAATGTGCCCTAGCAGACTCACATTCTTCAACTCAATGGGCTCAAAATCTATTTTTATGTCTGACATTACAAAACTTACATCTATTTTTAAATCATGAAATCAAAAACTTTTTTCTTAAATATTTTTCTTTGGATATTTTTCGTCCTGCATGGAACGGTTTTCTTATCCCTTTTACCTTTATGGGAAGGCTTTGATGAGTGGTTACATTATAGTTACATTGCTTATATTTCAAGAACAGGTAAGATTCCAGATCAGACCTCGCCTTCTGTGCCGGAAGAAATATTTGAATCTTTAAAAATAAGTCCCGGATCGGTCGAGAACAAACGCGTGGGATATAAAACATTTTGGAATTCTTCTGAAAAACCAGTAAGAGATCAGTTAAACGCAATCACCCAATTAAAGAATCATGATCAATCGCCATTTACGATCTCTAATTGGCAAGCACAACATCCGCCGCTATATTACCTATTGTTTTCACCAATCTATAAAATTTACCAAAACTCTAGTCTGGTTCATACTGTAATAACCTTAAGATGGATTTCTATTGTTCTTGTCAGCCTGGGATTTCTGCCGCTTTATGTTCTGTTTAGACTATTCTTTTCACCCCTGGAATCCTCTATTGGACTCCTGCTTTTTGCAGTTTACCCTTCTACTTTTATACTCTTTGGACATCTCACTAATGATGCCTTAGCCTTTCCTCTATTTTCCACACTCATTCTACTTTGCTTTCTTCAATTAAAAAATGGCATTTCAAGAATTCATTCGATTTTAATCGGGTTATTTTTAGGGTTGGGAATTATAACAAAACTTTATTTTTTAACAGCCACGATCCCTATAGTTTTTATTTACCTAAGATCATTTATCTCTTATAAACATGAAAAAAAATATGTTTTAATAAACTTCCTGATCTTAATTATTACTGCTGGAGCACTCTCCATGCCATGGTTTTATCACAATTGGCATACTTATGGGACATGGAATTCCACCTTCCATGCTACGATTTTAAAAAACATAGATTTTCTTGATAAATTTTACTCAGTGACTAAGGTAAATTGGAAAGGTTTTTTTATCTCTAATAATATTGGATTACTCTGGGCAGGAAATTGGTCTTTTGTATCCTTCCCAAGTTTCATTTATAAATGTTTTAGCTACCTACTATTGATCATTGGCTTAGTTTTTTGTTTTAAATTAATTCTCTGCCCATTGGATAAAAACAAAAATGATTTTCTATTACTTTTATTTTCAATTTCTTTTCTTTTTGGTTTGATGCACCATCAATTACAAATAAGAATGGCTGGGACTATGGATTCCATGGGGGGTTGGTATTGGAGTATTCTTTTACCTAATCATATTTTGATTTACATGATATCTTTAAAATTTATAACTAAAAAATATTTTCATCACTTTCTAATCTTTACGCTAGCTCTAACTTTTTTCCTTACCTATTGGGGACAATTTAATTTTCTATTACCCTATTATTCTGGCTACTTTGAAAAAGAAGTTCTTTCTCAACATATCCTAAATAAATATCCTTTTTTAACTGCCCTGCAAAGGATATCCAGTTTAAATGGGATACGCAATCACAGTATTCTTTTTTTTATTGTTATGGAAATTTTATTGTTTAATACCATCTTATTTTCTTTATGGTCACAAATAAAAAGGGAAAATCCCATTTAAGAATAGTGAACAACATCATGAAAACAGTCAACTCTTTGAAATGTGTCCTAAAAAAATCCTATTGCTGGTTATTCTATTTAGGCCTGGGTTTCATGGTAACCGGGGATTTTCCAAGATTTCCCTTTGGAATAGAGGAAAGGAAAATCCTATTTCTCGCATTCTCCTGGCCTAAGCTCTACATTATCTTTTTTTCACTTTCATTTTTATCCTACATTTTTTCCAACGGGCTTGATATTAATAAAATTAAAAAATTTAGATTTTTATTGACCCCACTATGCTTTTTATTCACTTCCTTTTTACTCTCAGCCCTATTCTCAAGCAACCTGCTTTTAAGCCTCCATGCTTTTATTCTTTCAACAATTGTCTTGTTGTTTTTAATATTTTTCGCAATATTGTTAGAAGATAAAAATATTGCATCAATTGCATGGACACTCATTTCTCTATCTATTTTATTTCTAGCTCTAAGAGTTATTTTCTGGAGAGCCAATGAAAGCCTCTCTTTAGGCGCGTATCATGTAGGAAATAATTCATGGCTGGGTAAGCTACAAATAACTTGGGTGCTTAATTTTTTTGCTCCATTCTTCCTTGCAAACACCTTAGGCAATAAGGATAAAATCTTTAAAATTATGAATGCTTTGGTTTGGTTGGTTTCAGCTTTAGCCATTATCACTCTCTATTCGAGAACAGGCTTCTTAACCTTGATCCTAACAACAACCTTAATTTTTGTAATGAACATGGGTCACTTTAAAAAATTGCTTCTGTCAACCTCTTTATTTGCTTCTGTTTTCCTATTTTCTCTATTAAATAATTCATTCATGAAGACTCAATTATTTTCATCTCTAATAAATTTTTATAAAGATCCTGGCATAAAAAATAGGATCAATATTTGGAAAGAATCTTTTCAAATGTTTACGGATCATCCCATTACTGGCATTGGATTTGGAACTTATGACCACATCGCTTATACACAATACTTAACCCAGTTGGATCAGTTTGCAGGGATTAAGAATACGTTTTTTAAGAATGGATGGCATGCTCATAATTTTATGCTACACACCTTAACAGAGACTGGCCTGTTCGGTTTTTTTTCCTGGATTTATATTTGCTATACTATTTTTTTATATATACGAATCTATACCTCTCATACAGTAAATAAACTAAAAAGTTCCATACTTGTTTCATTATTTTTTTCATTCTTTATTCTTTCAAGCACTGAAAATCTTTTAGCGGTTAGGGTACATGAAAGTTTTCGCATGAATCTTACTTTCTGGTTTCTAGTTCTATATGCTTTAGGCTCTCTCACTCAAGAGAATGAACGGTTAACTTGAAATTTTAGTTATGGTCTTCAAAAACCGACAGCGTGCGGGAACATCGTAACAGCTTAAAGGAAAGATTAATAATCAATTAAAATTTATGCCAAACCTACTACAAGCTATCTTAAAAAATAAAAATGTGGCTAGAAAACTCTACTACACAATCTATCGTATTATTGACTCTCTTAGATCAGACGGGTTAGAAACTACTTTTCAAAAAATTCTTTACCGCTTAAAAAATAAAAAAATATGGGTTAATGAAAAATATCTTGAAAGCAACTTTTTAGATCCAAATGAAATTTATCAAATTTGGGTGAAAAAAAATGGAATAAACACTGAAAAATTTAAAGAGCTAAATCGTCTTTCATACCAATTCTCTTACAGTCCTGTGATTAGCATTGTTATGCCAACCTATAAAAGCGATATCTATTATTTAAAAAAAACATTGGATAGTATTCTTTCACAATCTTATCCTTTTTGGGAACTTTGTATTTGTGATGATGGTTCCAATCAACCTGAACTAATTGATACTTTAAAAAATGCTGCGGAGCGAGAAATGAGAATTCGCCTGGCTTTTAACCAAGCAAACTTAGGAATCGTTGCTGCCTCAAGTAAAGCCTCCTCTTTGGCAAGCGGTGAGTTCATCACATTTATTGATCAAGATGACCTGATGACAAAAGACGCTTTGTACCGCGCTGTTGAAAAATTAAACCAGTCTCCTCAGCTAGATGTTATTTATTCTGATAATGATAAAATTGATCTCAAAGATGTGCAAAAAGAGGTTTATTTTAAACCTGATTATTCTCCAGATGAACTGCTCTGCCACAATTATATTGGTCATTTGGTTTTTATTAGGAAGAGAATTTTTAATGAGATTGGGGGATTCCTACCTGGCTTTGACGGCGCGCAAGATTATGATCTGCTTCTTAGAGCCATCCATAAGACTGATCGAATAGCCCATATCCCTTATGTTCTTTATAGTTGGAGAAAAAGTCCCGGTTCAACCGCTTCAACGCCTATTGCTAAAAACTACGCTTACCATGCTGGCAAAAAAGCATTAGAAAGCTATTATAAAAGCATTGGAAATGAGGTAAAAGTTGATGAACCTTCTGAAAGAGGTATCTATCGTTCCCATTTCTCCATTCTTGGAAAGCCGAAAATCAGCCTGATCATCCATGTCACATCTGAATTCTACAGTCAACGTTGCCTTAAAAGTATCTTAAAAAAAAGTAGTTATAAAAACGTCGAATTCATATGTTGTTCAGAAAATTTTCTCTCTCCTGAATTCAAAAACTCTTTTAAAAAGTATTCGTTTATTTTTGCCGAACATCTGCAAAATTTAAACAAGCCTAAGATCCTGAATATCGCAAGGCAACATGCGACTGGAAAATATCTTCTATTTATGGATGAAAAATTAGAAATTATGCAAGAAGATTGGCTGGAATCTTTATTAGAACCAATCCAGAGAAAAGATGTTGGAGTCGTAGGACCAAAAATTCTTGCCCTCAACAACAAGATACTCCATGGCGGCATAATCCTAGGATTGAATCAATTTATGGATGAAGCCTTTAAAGGTGTTCCTGATAAAGCCCTTATTTATAATCAACCCCATCAAATTATAAGAAACTGCAGCGCAGTCACAGGCGCATGTCTTTTGACCGATGCTCAAATTTTCAATTCGCTTGGCGGATTTAATGAAAATGAACATCTTGAACTCCATGATATTGATTATTGTTTTAGGGTAAGAAAATCTAGCCTTTGGATTGTTTGGACGCCGTTTAGCACTTTAAGGTCACATCAAGCCAGCTCTGAATTAAACCATGTTCCTCTTGAAGAAAAAAAATCGTTTCAACTAAAATGGGATGAGTTTCTGTCCAGACCAGACCCTTTCTATAATATTAATTTAACACTTAGATACTACGATTTTTCTCCAAGAATTGACTAATTCAAACCGTTATTTGTTGATTTTAAAATTTTTAGAAATTTAGAGAAACGTTCTAAAAAAACAACCTTGTTCCAATATTAATGCGCATGCATTCTGAAAAAAAAGACTCCTTAGCGATATCTACAATTATCCTACATTTTGGTAATGAAGAACTTACTAGAAACTGTATCCAGTCTGTTTTGGACGATTCTTATCCAAATAATAAAATTCTAGTAATAGAAAACGGATTACAAAAAAATACCAGGTTACTTATAGGTGAATTTTCTTCTGTTACTTTTTTATCCTTAGAAAAAAATCTAGGCTTTGCAGGCGGGATCAAGCAAGGAATCATTCAGGCAACCAAACTCTGGAAACCAAAATTTTACTTTATCTTGAATAATGATGCGGAAATTAAAAAAGGTTGTCTTTTTGAGCTTGTGAATATCATGAGGGAGGATGTTTCTGTTGGGCTCTCGGCTCCAAAAATATACTCAAATTTTGATAAGAAAATACTTTGGGCCGCCGGCGGGGAATTTACTGCTTGGAGATCCCTGGCAAAAAATAGAGGGTTGAATGAACTAGATATTGGACAGTATGAAAAAATAGTGAAATGCAATTTCCTTTCAGCCTGCGCTTTAATGATTAGAAAAGAAACCATAGAAAATGTTGGTGAATTTGATGAAGTGTTCTTTACCTACTCTGAAGACCTAGATTATTGTTTAAGGGCACAAAAGTTGGGATGGAAACTGCTCTACGTTCCAAAAGCCGAAGTTGTCCACCTTGGATCAAAAAGCGCGGGAGGAGAATTTGAGCCCTATCAATCTTTCTACCGATGGAGGAATCGCCTGCTGGTTATTTATAAAAATTCCAAATTTTGGCACAAGATTCTATTTTTCTCATTTCTTTTCCCCTTAATCCTCTTAAGAGATATGGCGCGTTACCTAAAATTAAAAAAATTTAATTCTATATGTTACTTATGGCTCGGCCTTACCCACTTTATATTTTTTGTTTTTTTTAAAATAAAATTTCAACCTATTTTACCTCATTTTCAATCAAACCTCGCATTAGAGAATAGGGGCTTTAACCCTGACTCGGATCGCCTGAATTTTGGAATTTTGGCTAAAAACCCTACTCTCATCTTTCCATTAAAAATCTTTAATTTTTTCCTTGGTCAAGTAATTCACCCTCAAAAAATCTTTTTAATTCAAAATCCTAAAAAAATCTTAATAGCAAAAATAGATCACTTGGGAGACGTATTGATGTCCTTACAAATTTTACCCTCAATAAAAAATGCGTTCCCCGATTCTGAAATCCATTATATCGCAGGATCCTGGGCAGTTCCAATTCTAAAAGAAAATCCTTTCATTCATCGTGTTTACACTTTTGATCATTTTTTATTAAATAGAAGAGGCTCATTATTACAAAGAATTTTCAAAATGACTTCTGATATTTTTGGTATCGTGAAAAAAATAAGGGAAGAAAATTATGACCTTGCTCTAGACCTTCGAGCTTATTTCCCAAATTTTATTCCTTTCTTGTTCTTAGGAAGAATTAAATATAAAATTGGATTCCCAACTGGAGGGTTCAGCAGCCTTCTAAATATAAAAATAGATTGGCGTGAAGGGATCCATGAAACGGAACATTTTTTTGATCTTATAAAGACAATTATCTCCAATCCAAAAAGAGAAAAAATTTCACTTGATTATTTAATCTCTGAAAATGAATTGAATAGGTTTTTAGAACAATACGATTTTAACATAACAAAAGCTTTTGTTATTATTCATCCATTCTCTGGAGCGAACCTAAAAAAAAGGCAATATAAACACTGGGAAATGAATGAGTGGAAAAAAATAATTTCTTATCTTGAAAATATTAATTTTCAACCAGTCTTGACCGGAGACACTAATGATTTGCCGTTTGCTGATCAACTAATTAGAGATTCCTCCTGTATCAACTTAGCTGGAAAAACAACTATTCCAATTCTTACTGGGCTTATAAAAAAAGCCAGAGGTGTTATTTGTATTGATACTTTTATAGGTCACCTTTCTAGCTTCATAAATAAAGAAACAATCATTCTGTTTAATCAAAACAAATCGCCTGAGCAGTGGAAACCATTAGGAGATCATATAAAGATAGTCCCAATTCAAAAAGAAGCAGATGATGTAATTTTACTAATCAAAAAGTGGGTAAAATAAATGTTGAATAACAAAAATTTTTTACTGTCCGTTCTTATCCCGGTTTATAATGAAAAAAACACAATTCTTGAAATCTTAAAAAGGATTAAAGCAGTGAATATCCCAAAAGAAATTATTGTAATTGATGATAATTCTGATGATGGCACTAAAGATCTATTAGTTAAGCTAGATGATCCAAATATTAAAACGCTTTTCCATGAAACAAATAAAGGAAAGGGTGCAGCCATTAGAACTGGGCTCTCCAAAGCACAAGGAGACGTGATACTGATACAGGATGCGGATTTAGAATATAACCCTTCTGATTATCCAGCGCTCCTTAAGCCCATTTTGGATAACCTTGCAGATGTGGTCTATGGTTCCAGATTCTTAGGAGGACCTCATCGAGTCTTACTTTTTTGGCACTATTTTGGAAATTTAATTTTTACTTTATTAACCAATGTTCTTTATAACACCAATCTTTCAGATATGGGAACTTGCTATAAAGTTTTTCGATCTTCTGTTATAAAACAAATTAAACTACAAAGCAACAGATTTGGTTTTGAGCCAGAAATAACAGCCAAAATTTTTAAAAATAAATTAAGGGTGTTTGAAACCCCCATCTCTTACAGCGGCAGAACTTATGAAGAAGGCAAAAAAATAACGTGGAAAGATGCTTTTGTTTATTTTTGGTGTTTAATTAAATATCGTTTTTGCGATTAATCCATGCTTAAAAAAAATAAATTCTATTGGCTCGCATTAATATTTATTTTCTTTAATGTTTGGCACAGCTCTATGCGTGGGATATGGAATCACTCTATTTTTGACGCCCTAACGATCGGATCATACACCTTAGAGCTTGCGCATAAAACAGATCCCGGCATCAAACCATGGAAATCCTATGATGGACAATTCTTTTACGCACTTACTTTTGACCCCCTCTTGATCTCAAAATCCATTGTGCAATATTTAGATTCTCCTCTCTATCGTTATCAACGGATGGGCTACCCTTTTCTAGCGCATCTGGCGGTTTTAGGAAAAGCAGCCTACTATCCTTTTTCACTTTTTATATTAAATATATTGGGATGGTTTTCCATAGGTGTTGCGCTTTGGAAAATAGCCCGGCTTGAAAAACTAAACCCTTTCTGGTGCGCTTTAGCGGGCATTTTTACAACAGGGCTTACCTATGCCACGTTTCGTACGCTTTCGGAAACACTCATGACTGCTTTTATTTTATGGGGTCTCTATTTTTGGAAAAAAAGATTCAAAAATATTTCAATTTTACTTTTTTCAATAGCTTCTTTGGTAAGAGAAGTGGCAATTTTAGTTCCATTAAGTATCCTTATCCATGAAATTTATTTCAATAAAAATATTAATCAGGAAGTAGCTGAAGAAAGTTCTGAAGATGGAAAAAAATCTGCCCTCAAAAAAAATATCTTACACCTGCTCTTTTCAAATCAAAAGATAAAAAACAATATAATGTTAAGCCTTATTCCAATGGTTCTTGTAATAATATGGCATACTTATGTCTCCGCAAGATTATCGGAGTTTACTAATTGGGACATTAATCGCATCACGTTTCCATTTGGAGGCATCATAAAAGAAGGATGGATTGGCATTTCTCAAAAAACCTCTTTAACAGAACATAGTAGGACGTTGAGCATTCTTTTCCTCACAATTTTACTTATACCATTTACACTTTATTTATTCTTTAAACATCCTACATTCTGGGGAACCCTTTGTGTAATACAAAGCTTATTTTGCACCATAGTTAAAGGAGATGTCTGGAATTATCATGCCAGTTCTGCCAGAGTTATTATCCTTTTAACGATTTTTTCAATACTCTGGTTCTTTGAAATTGGGGCGAAAAATTTCAATCCAGAGTTCAAACTCACCGCTTCTCTTAATCCGAAACATTCACAACCAGGGAATGTTTCGGATTAAAGAATCGCAAATTAACTTTAATATGGCACAGCTAAAAATTGGTTACGATGCAAGGATGATTACGCACTCTGGAATTGGAACCTATATAAGAAATACTTTAAATCATCTCACCTCCTTTTCTAATCTTGAATTCACGCTTTTTGGAAATCTAGAAAAAATCAGCCAATATCAAACTAGGAAGGTTCTGGCTGATTTTCCAATCTATTCTTTAAAAGAACAGATATTTTTCCCAAGAATACTATCTAGAGAAAAAAAAGTTTGTGACCTCATCCATTTTCCTCATTATAATATTCCTCTATCTTTCACTAATAATGTTGTTGTTACCATTCATGATTTGATTCATCTTACCTTTCCTCCTTCAAAATTTGCTTATCTCTATGCCAGGACCATGCTGGAAGCAGCCTGCAGGAAAGCAAAACTGATTATTACAGTTTCTGAAAATACCAAAAAAGATATTTTAAAATGGTTTAAGATCCCTGATAAAAAAATAAGGGTGATCTATTCAGGAGCGGGAAATGAATGGATTCAAACATCTAAACAAGAAAGCTCAAGAGATTATTCAAACCTAGGACGCTCCAAAGAATATATTCTTTATGTAGGCAACCTAAAGCCCAGCAAGAATATAAACACCTTAATTCAAGGATTTAGCATCGCTCAAAAAAAAATCAAAGATTTAAACTTGATCCTGGCTGGTAAAAATTTTATGCCGCATCTTTTAAAATCTTCCCTCCACCCTCAAATTTCTATCCTAGGAGAAATCTCCCTTGCTCAACTGCGGGATCTATACAAAAATGCAAAGCTCTTTGTTTTTCCATCCAGCTATGAAGGTTTTGGTTTTCCACCTCTGGAAGCAATGCAATTTGGGATTCCGGTGATCTCATCTTGTTCCAGTTCCCTGCCTGAAATACTTGGGGACTCGGCTCTGTTTTTTAATCCGCAAGATCCAAGAGAACTTGCAGATTGTATTTGTGAATGTTGGAATAAGGAAGAGGTTCGAAAAAACTTAAAAATCAAAGGATTTGAAAATTTAAAGAGGTTTTCCTGGGAAAAATGCGCGGCTGAAACCGCAAAAGTTTATTCTGAATTATTTTAGATGATCAAAAATCCAAAAATTGCTTTAGCGCATGACTGGCTTACAGGCATGCGCGGGGGAGAAAAAGTACTGGAAATTCTTTGTGATTTTTTTCCAGATGCGCCGATTTATACCCTCATTCATTTAAAGGGAAAAGTTTCTCCAAAGATTGAATCTCATAAGATTATCTCTTCCTTTATCCAAAAATGTCCTTTCGCGGAAAAAAAATATAGAAACTATTTGCCTCTCATGCCTTGGGCGATTGAGTCTTTTGATTGTTCTCAATATGATTTAGTGCTTTCCACAAGCCACTGCGTGGCTAAAGGGATTAAAGTAAGGGACACTGCTCTCCATATTTGCTACTGCCATACCCCCATGCGCTACATCTGGGATCAGTATGATCGCTATTTTGGTCCTAAAGAGGCGTCTCTCATGTTAAGATGCTTTATGAAAATTTTACGTCCTAGATTACAAAAGTGGGATCAGGCATCAGCTAAAAACGTAGATTATTTTATTTCAAATTCAAATTATGTAAAAGATCAGATTAAAAAATATTATTTTAAAGACTCAGAGGTGATCCACCCTCCGGTGGACACTGAGTTTTACATGCCGGAAGTCAAAAACAATGAATCTCCTCCTTTTTATCTAATTGTATCAGCTCTTGCTCCTTATAAAAAAATTGATCTTGCCATTGAAGCGTTTAACATTCTTAAACAACCTTTAAAAATCATTGGAACCGGTCAATGGGAAGAAAAATTAAAGAAAATGGCGAATGACAATATTGAATTTCTTGGGTGGAAATCTGATGAGGAACTTAAATGGCATTACCAACATTGTAAAGCTCTGATTTTTCCGGGCACAGAAGATTTTGGCATTGTGCCCCTGGAAGCCATGTCCTCAGGAACCCCTGTCATAGCCTTTCAAAAAGGAGGGGCTTTAGAAACTGTATTAGAAAATAAAACAGGAGTTTTTTTTCAAGAACCAAATCCCAACTCACTTCTAAAAGCGATTGAAAAATTTAATTGTTGCCACTGGGAAAAAAATATTTTACGTCAACATGCTTTAGAATTTAGTCCAGAAATTTTTAAAAATAAATTAAAACAATTTATCCTTACGAAAACAAATGGAAAAATTGATTTATCCTTAAGTTTTTCATAAAATTAAAAAATATGTTTTTAATCAAAAAATGGATTTTCCAAGGATTTTTTTTAATCAGCGATGTCTTTTCCATATACATCTCATTTTGGCTCTCTTACGAGACAAGGTTTTTCTTTCAACCTTTTTTAAAATTTTTTCCAGCAACTAAAGGGCTGCCGTCCTGGGGACTTTATGAGGAAGCCTTAAGGATTGTCATACCGCTTTGGATTTTAGTTTTTGCCATCTGGGGAAAACTTTATCAAAAAAGAAACTTAGACGCTGCGGATGAATTTCTAGCTATTGCCAAAAGCGCGGTCCTTGCAACTTTGTGCATGTTTACAGCAACCTTCCTTTATCGCCAATATGAATATTCCCGGCTCGTCATGGGAATCTGTTTTTTTGCTTCTATTTTTATTATTTTTTCTTTCAGAGAAATCTTAAAAATTATTTTAACCGCTTTTTTTGAAAAATGGCTTCCTCAAGAAACAATCCTGGTCTTAGGAGAAGGAAAAAGCATTGGGATGGTGGTAAACCTATTAAAAAAAGAACCCCATAAAAATGTGGTTATGCTTTCTAGCTCTGAGCTGAAGCAACCCATCAAAGATAAATTCACCCCCAATCTAAAAGAAATTTTTGTAAGCAATGAACTCTTAAAATTAGAGTTTATTCAAAATTTTCTTGACCTCTGCGAAGAAGCCGGGTCTGAAATAAAGATCCTGCCTGACCTCTTGGAAATGCGTTTGGGAGAAATTTCTGTGGATGATTCACTAGGGCTGCCAATTCTCCATTTAAAACCACTGAGCTTACATGGATTTAGATACTTTATAAAACGCTCCTTTGATGTTTCTATTTCTATTTTAGTGATCACTGCGCTTTTTCTTCCCCTGCTTTTGATCTCGTTTTTAATTACTATTAATTCTAAGGGCGGGGCCTTTTTTTTGCAGGAAAGAGTTGGTTTTAAGGAAAAAAAATTTAACTGTCTTAAATTTAGAACCATGTTTCAAAACGCGGAATCCCTTTTAGAAAAATGGGATCTTGCTAGTTTTCGCGGCGGGCCTGCTTTTAAAATGAGGGGGGATCCAAGGATCACAAAAATTGGAACATGGTTAAGGAGATTTAGCTTAGATGAACTCCCCCAAATTTGGAATGTGCTTAAGGCGGAAATGAGTTTGATCGGGCCTAGACCACAAGTCATTAAAGAAGCAGATGGAAATCCGGAATGGGCTAAAAAAAGATTTAGGATTCTTCCCGGTATCACTGGTTTATGGCAGGTGAGCGGACGAGCAGATCTCTCCTATGAAGAAATGATGCGCTTAGATATTTACTATGTGGAAAATTGGACACCGGGTCTGGATTTAAAAATTCTTTTAAAAACAATTCCTGTGGTTCTATTCGGCAAAGGAGCTTATTAACTTTAAAATGCAAGCTCTGATATTAACTGGAGGACTTGGAACCAGGCTCCGTCCCTTAACTCTTCATACCCCAAAAGGGCTTCTGCCCATCCAGAATATCCCATATTTATCCTGTCTTTTTGCAATTTTAAGAAGACATAATATTTTTAATGTGACTTTATGCGCCTCTAATTCTCCAAATCTTTATCAAAATCTTAACAGACAGGAGATCAAAAATGGGACTAAAGTGCTGATTTCCAAGGAGACCCAACCATTAGGCACTGCTGGAGGCATTAAAAATGCGCAAAAATTTATTCAAGATTCTCCTTTTTTTGTTATAAACGGCGATGTTTTAACTGATATTGACCTTACAAAAATGCTTGAATTCCATCGCAAAAAAAAAGCGTTAGCAACCATTGCTCTCATTAAAGTTAAAGATCCTTCTTCCTATGGCCTTGTCTTCTTAGACTCATCCTTGAAAATAAAAAAATTCATAGAAAAACCAGCTAAAACCAATAAGGTTAAAGAAACTTTCATTAACGCCGGTATCTATATCTTTGAAAAAGAAATTTTATCCCAAATTCCAAATAAACAATCTTATTCTGTAGAGAAAGAACTTTTTCCAAACGCGTTAAAAAATAGAATGCCGCTATTCGGATTCCCTTGCCCTTCTTCAACCTACTGGTTGGATATTGGGACCCCGCAAAAATATATTCAAGCCAATATTGATTTTCAAAAAAAAATATTTTCTTTTTTTTCTAATGATAAGATTAAAAAATCAAACCGAATTCCCATGGAAAAAAAATATAAGGATACAGTCATTGGAAAAAACTGTAAAATTGGCAAAGACACAGACCTTAAACGCTGCGTTCTTTTAGATCATGTTGAGATTGAAAACAACTGTGTACTAGAGAATTGCATACTTGGCTGCCATGTAAAAATTGGGCATCATTCTTCTGTTCAACACTCTCAAATCATTGGCGATTATTCTCACATTACCCCATACTCCCTCTGTTAGATTGCATTCAAATGAAAAATAAGATGCCTTTAAAAATAGTTCCAAAACCATGGGGGAAGGAGCTTTGGTTTGCCCATACCAAAAAATATTTAGGTAAACTTCTTTTTATAAAAAAAGGGCACAGACTGAGTCTTCAATATCACAAAAAAAAAGATGAATCACTTTATGTTTTAAAAGGCCCTATTTTTTTACAAATTGGGAAGTCGGAAAAAAAAGTAAAAACTGGCTCCAATTTCCATGTGCCTCGCAACACTCTGCATAGAATGCATGCAAAATATGTAAATTCAATCTTAATTGAAGTTTCCACTCCAGAGAATGAAGATGTAGTAAGATTAGAGGATGATTATGCAAGAGTCAAATAAACCAGATCAAAATCACTCCATCAAATTCGGCACGGACGGCTGGAGAGGAATTATTGCGGAAAATTTCACCTTTCAAAATGTGCATCAGGTCACCCATGCGGTTGCCAAAACCTTTCAATCCAAAAAAAAAGATTCAAAAAAAATATTTGTGGGGTATGATCATCGTTTCATTGCAAAAAATTTTGCTAAAGAAGTTATAAAGAACCTCATCTCACACGGCTATAAAGCAGAACTTCTTCCCTTTCCAGTTTCTTCTCCTTATCTATCTTATGTTACCTGGCTAAATAAGTCCCCTTTTGGAGTTATTTTAACCGCAAGTCATAATCCTCCAAAATATTTAGGGTTTAAAATAAAAGGGTCTTTTGGCGGATCCATGGGGCAGGAGACGATTGATCTAGTAGAAAAAAACCTGCATTCTCTTCAAACGGAAAATGATTTCCAGCCAAAACTTCCTAAACTAGAAAAAACAATTCTTGAAATAAAGGAATCAAAAGATTTTATAGAATCCTATATCAATTATCTTAAAAATAATCTGGAAATTGGACTTTTAATAAAATCTAAAAAAATTCTTACCATAGATCCTCTGTATGGCTCAGCCTGTAAAATTGCCGATAAATTTTTCAATAGTTTAATGAAAAAAAGCAAGATTAAAACCCATTTTATTCATAACAAAATTGACCCTCTTTTTGGGGGCTTAAATCCAGAACCCATTGAAAAATACCTGGATGATTTGAAAATGGAGACTAAAAGAACAGGGTCTCTTGTTGGCTTTGCTTTAGATGGGGATGGGGATCGTTTGGGTGTCATAGATGAAAAAGGCAACTATCTTACTCCCTGCCAAGTCTTTGCCCTTCTTACCTACTATCTCCTCAGTGAAAAAAAATTAAAGGGCACGGTGGTTCAATCCGTCTCTTTAGGGTATCTGACTTCCAGGATCGCCCGAGATTTTAATTGTATTTTTGAGGAAGTCCCTGTTGGTTTTAAATATCTTACGGAAAAATTATTAAAAGGAGATGTCCTGGCAGCTGGAGAAGAGTCTGGCGGCTATGCTTTTTCTCAAACTAAAAAAAGGGCAAGCAAAGGAACTCTCCTGCCGGAACGGGATGGATTATTCTCTGCGCTACTTTTTTTAGAAATGACCTTAAAAATGAATAAGCCTGTAAGCCAAATTTTAGGAATTCTTCAGAAAAAGTATGGGTTCTCAAATTATAATAGACAAGATGTTCACCTCGCCAACCCAATAGAAGATCGAGAAGGATTTATAAAAAAATTACAAAATAATTTCCCTAGAAAATGGTTTGGATTAAAAGTACGGGAAATAAAAACTCTGGATGGATTAAAAATAACTTTTGAAAATGACTCATGGATTCTTGTAAGGCCTTCCGGCACAGAATCGCTCTTACGCACCTATGCTGAATTCGAAAATAAGACTCTCACAGATGAATCTTTAAAAAAAATCTTTAGCCTTGTAACCCCCTTAATCCAATGATCGCCATGGTGATATCCGCTGGAATTGGCGAGCGGTTAAGACCTCTTACCTACTATACCCCAAAACCAATGGTGCCTGTTTTAAATAAACCGGTTTTGGAATATACCCTTGAAAATTTAGCCAAACATCATATTAGGGAAGTCGTCATTAATCTTGGGCCCCAATCATGCGCCATTCAAAATTATTTTGGCAGCGGCTCTAGTTTAAATATGAAAATTCATTATTCCAAAGAAAGAAATCTTTTAGGAACAGCTGGCGGCGTTAAAAAAGTGGAAAGCATCATCCAAAAGGATTCGGATCCGGATTTTCTAGTTGCAAGCGGGGATAACTTTTCCGATATTAATTTTACTGAAGCAATCGCTTTTCATAAAAAGAAAAAAGCTTTAATCACCATTGCCTTAAAAGATGTGGAGAGCAGGTTTGAATATGGAATACCCATATGCGACTCTTCTGGGCGCATTCAAAAATTCATTGAGAAACCAAGCTGGGGGGACATCTTTGGAAAACAGGTGAACACAGGAATCTATCTGTTTAACAAAAAAATCTTTGAAACCATACCTGAAAAACATCCTTATGATTTTGGCAAACAACTATTTCCTCGTCTTCTTAAATTAAAAAAACCAATTTTCGGATATAAGATGAATGCATTCTGGACAGACATAGGCAATATTAAAGAATATAGAAGAGCTCAATCCGCTGCTTTAAATAACCAACTTAAAATAAAAATTTCCGGAAAAGAAATTAAACCCAAAATCTGGGTCGGAGAAAGAACCACGATAGAAAAAGGAGTGAAAATGATCGCGCCTTGCTTTATTGGAAGCGATTGTTTAATAAAAAAAAATGCTACAATAGGCGCTCACGCGATTGTGGGGAACGGGGCAATCGTTGATTCTCATGCAAATATTGTTGATTCTATTTTGTGGGAGAATGTAAAAATAGAAAAAAAAGTTCAATTAAAAAATTGTATTGTTGGGTCGCAAATTCTCGTGCCGGAAAGTCTCAATCTCTATGAAGCGATCATTTTTCCAAAAAGGAAAGAAAAATAATTTTTAAGGAGGCAAATTTTAAGTATGAGCAAAGGAAAATATTTTTTTACTTCGGAATCTGTAACTGAAGGACATCCAGACAAAGTATGTGATCAACTTTCCGATGCGGTATTAGATGAAGTTTTAAAACAGGATCCCATTGGAAGAGTGGCTTGTGAATCCTTTATTACAGTAGGTTTAGTGATTGTAGGCGGAGAAATTACAACCAAGGGATATGTGGAGATTGGGGAATTAGTGCGACAAACCATTAAGGATATAGGATACAATCATTCCAAATATGGTTTTAACTATGAAACTTGCGCTGTGTTAAACGCTATTGGCAGACAATCTCCTGACATTTCGCAAGGGGTAGATACCGGAGGCGCCGGAGATCAAGGATTAATGATCGGGTATGCTTGCGATGAAACTGAAGAACTCATGCCTTTAGCAATTACTTTAGCTCATCGCTTAACCAGACGCTTGGCCTTTGTTCGCAAGAAAAAAATTCTTCCTTTTTTAGGACCGGATGGAAAATCCCAGGTGACGGTTGAATATGATGACCATAAAGCGATGAGAGTAGATACCATTGTGGTCAGTTCTCAGCATACGGATGAAATTCTGGACCGTTCTGGAAAAAAGATAACGGAAAAAGCAAGAGAGGAAATCATAAAAGAAGTGATTAAACCAGTTATTCCAAAAGCATTGATTGATAACAAAACAAAATATTTTGTAAACCCAACAGGCAAATTTGTTGTGGGCGGGCCTCAATCCGACACTGGCATGACAGGCAGGAAATTAATTGTGGATACCTATGGCGGCTGGGCTGCGCACGGAGGAGGAGCCTTCTCCGGAAAAGATCCAACAAAAGTAGATCGTTCCGCCTGCTATATGGCGCGTTACATTGCAAAAAATATCGTGGCTTCAAAACTAGCGACTCAATGCACTGTGCAATTAGCTTACGCAATTGGCGTGGCTGATCCAGTGAGCGTAATGATTGATACTCATGGAACAGGAAAAATCAATTCTGAAATTCTAACCAAACTTGTAAAAGAAATCTTCCCACTCACTCCCAGAGGAATTATTGAGTATTTAAGGCTGAGAAGACCTATTTATAAATTAACTGCAAGTTATGGCCATTTTGGCAGAACTGAACCGGAATTTACCTGGGAAAAAACAGATAAAGCGGATCAATTAAAAAGAGAAGCTAGCAGATTAGCTTGACCCAAAATATTCAATTAGGTAAATGTTTAGCGCACCGTCGTCCCGCTTGCATTGGGAATCTAGAAGTAGAGAGATATCTGTCTTGATTCCCAATGCAAGCGGGAATGGTAATATGACGATCTTGCGCTAAACGGTTACTCAATTAGTTCTACGAGTTGAAAATAAAATTTAACCAGAACATCACATTAAAAAAAACGAAAGGAGATCAGCTTTGAACTATCATGTAAAAAATATAAAACTGAGCGAAGAAGGTAAAAGAAGAATTGAATGGGCAGAAAGAGAAATGCCTGTATTACGTTTAATTAAAAATCGTTTTATAAAAGAAAAACCTTTAAAAGGGGTGCGTTTAGGCTGCTGCCTGCATGTAACCACTGAAACAGCAAACTTAGCTATTACTTTAAAAGCTGGGGGAGCAAATGTTGCGCTTTGCGCTTCCAACCCTTTATCTACCCAAGATGATGTGGCTGCTTCTTTAGTAAAAGATTTTGGAATACCAACATTTGCGATTAAGGCAGAGGATAATAAAACCTATTACAAACATATTCAATCTGTGATTGACACTAAACCTCAAGTTACAATGGATGATGGAGCGGATGTTGTTGGAATCTTGCATAAAAATTTTAAAGAACTTCTTTTGGACATTATTGGCGGAACAGAAGAAACCACAACCGGCGTAATCCGTTTAAGAGCCATGGAACGAGATGGGGTATTAGAATACCCAATTATCTCTGTAAATGACGCGGACACAAAACACCTTTTTGATAACCGCTATGGAACAGGTCAATCTACTCTTGACGGCATTATTCGCGCAACCAATATTCTTTTTTCAGGAAAAAATGTAGTGGTTGCGGGCTATGGCTGGTGCGGAAGAGGAGTAGCTTCCCGATCAAAAGGAATGGGAGCAAACACCATTGTGACTGAAGTTGACCCAACCAAAGCTTTAGAGGCTGCCATGGATGGATTTCCTGTTATGAGCATGGAGCAAGCTTCAAAAATTGGGGATATTTTTATTACCTTAACAGGAAACACTTCAGTTTTAAGAGAAGAACATTTTTCTAAAATGAAAGATGGAGCCATTGTCTGCAATTCCGGACATTTCAATGTTGAAATTGACATTCCAGCTCTTAAAAAAATGAGTAAAAGCACAAGAGAGGTTCGCTCTTTTGTTGAGGAATTCAACCTTAAAAATGGAAAAAAGATCTATCTCCTGGCAGAAGGCAGGTTAGTTAATTTATCCGCGGCAGAGGGGCATCCTGCCAGTGTCATGGACATGTCTTTTGCGAACCAAGCTCTTTCAGCGGAATATTTAGTGAAAAATAGAAAAAATCCAATGAACTCTAACCTTGAAAAGAAAGTCTATCCTGTGCCTAAAGAAATAGATCAGGAGATTGCTCGTTTAAAATTAAAAAGCATGGGAATCTCAATTGACCAATTAACTAAGGAGCAGGAAAAATATCTCTCTAGCTGGCAAGAAGGAACTTAAAGCCCAAGAACTGACATCAGTACTTAAGGTTAAAAAATAGAAAATTTTTTTCTTAAATTTAAATTGAATATTGTAATAAAAATAAATTAGAATAAAAATTGGGCTATTCTGTCTTATTGGTTTTAAGGAAAATTATTTTTAGAAAAAATCATATAGGCTAAATATTCAATTTGTTAAGAATCAAATATTTCATTTTTTTCAATCTTCTTTTAATCTCATCTCTTTTTTTAAACCATTTCTCCCTAGCAGTGCCTCCGCCTGACTGGCTGCCAAAGTCAAAACAGCCAACCTGTCATACCAATACAAAAGCTCAAATGGAAAGACTAAATCTCCAAAAAAAGTTCGCGCCATTTCTTGCTCCTCCCATCTCTGCCACAACCTACAAACTTGCAGTTATCCGAGTTGATTTCCCTGATAAGACGATGTCTAAAACAAAAGCTCAGACAGAAAGCGACTTTAACAAATTTAGAGATTTTTATCTGGAAAATTCGTTTAATCTTTTAACTGTAAGTTTCACTGTAACTAGTGGTGGAAGTGGAAGTGAAGGCGCTTTTGGATTGTTTAAAAATCATTCTTACTATGCTAAAGGAATAGATAGTAAATATGAGGAACTTGTTTTAGATGCTATTGCTACAGCAACTGCCGGTGGTTTTAATTTTTCTTCTTATGATCATGTCATGCTTTATCATGCCGGGGAAGGATCAGAAACATCCTCCTCTCCCAACAGCTTGATCTGGTCTGTTTATTTTTCATCTATTGGTGACGGACCAAAAGCGAGTGGAAAAACTTTTCCAGGAATTACAGTAGTTCCTGAAGATGAAGTTGGAAGCGTGGAACCTTTAGGGGTCATCTGTCATGAATATGGTCATCAATTAGGATTGCCAGACCTCTATAATACAAGCACTGGCGGCAATGCTATTGGAAAATGGAGTTTAATGGATGGAGGATCCTATTTAGGAACTCCTCAAGGCTTGTATCCAGCTCATTTAGATGCCTGGTCTAAATTATTTTTAGGTTTTTCTAATCCACAAACCATCACTTATACTGAAGAGACTGCCAAAACTATTTCCCAAGCCCAAACCAGCCGCACTGGTTTTATCAGGCTTCCAATTGAGGTGAGCGCTACAGGAGGAAGCAATGAATATTTTCTCCTAGAATATAGAAGAATTGGCGGAGCCACTTATGATACAGGCATTCCAGGTCAAGGGCTTTTGATTTGGCATATAGATGATTCAATCGCCTCTGACTCTACTAAATTAAGTAATAATACCGTAAATGTAGATCCCTCTCATAAAGGAGTGGACTTAGTGGAAGCAGACTCCTCAGATCCTTCTAGCAATAATGGGGATAGCGGAGACCCATGGAGCGACGCCTCAAGTGAAACTGTTTTTAAATCCCCCAAAGCTAATGCCTACAATGCAACAGATTCTGGAATTCAAGTTTCAGATATATCCACTCCGGGTTTTTCATCCATCTCATTTAAAATCAAGATGCCTTTTAGTAATCCCACGGTTGCTCAAAATAGCGTTTCTGTAAGAGGCGGGGAAAAAGGATACACAAATCCAGAACTTGGGGAAAAGGCATTAATCAGTTTTAAACCTTCAAAATCAGAGCCAATTGAAATCAAAATATTTTCTTTAAATGGGGACCTTGTATGGGAAACTAAAGTGGATGGCACTCAAAATCAAAAAAAAGATATAAATTGGGACGGAAAAAATTCAGATGGAACAACAGTATCTTCCGGAATCTATCTTCTTCATGTTTCTGGAGGAGGCATTAACTCTAAAAAGAAGGTTGCCATTGCTAGATAAAAGCCTAAAACCAACAAACAAAGCTTTTTCATTGTCTTCCACAATTCAGTGTCGGTTCTGGTGTAAAAAACTCCTTTTTTTTATTATTTTATTAGTTTTAAATTCTTCACAAATAGCCCAAGCTGCTGGCACAACTGCCGCAGGAGTCTTGTTAAAAAGCCCGCATGCAAAACCTCTAAGCATGGCGGAATCTTTTAGCTCTATTAGTTCAGACCTTGGCGGAATTTCTGCTCTGCATTATAATCCAAGCGCCCCAGCATTTTTAAACCGATGTGAAGCGAGTTTTATGGGACAAAAAGGTTTAGTGGAAGATAATTTTGGAACCTTCTTCCTAGGTATCCCAACTAATTGGGGAACCTACTCTACTAGTATTCTTTACTACAATCTTGGAGATGTTGAGCTGATTGATACCCTTGGCCAATCTAAAACCGTTACTGCCCAAGAAGATCTGGTTGCCAGTTTTAATTATTCTGAAACGATTCTTGAAAAATATGGCACAGGAATTTCCTTGAAAATAATTCATGCTAAGTTAGTTGAGACATTTAGTTCCAATGCGATTGCCATAGATTTTGGCGGGTTAGTAAAATTCTTCAATAAGCAATGCGCCTTGGGTTTTTCCGCGCAAAATATAGGCAGTAAACTCACCTATATCAATACCAGCGAGTCTTTGCCTCTCACTGTCCGTGGGGGGCTCTCCTATCATGTTTCTTTTAAAAACTTGGGGTTTAAAAACTGGGGAAGTTCCCTCTTAAGTTTCGATGTTGTAAAGGAAACCGAACAAAATTTAAAAAGTTTAATAGGCTTTGAATATCTTTGGAACGAGACTTTAGCTTTGCGCGCGGGAACTAAAATTGGGCAAGACCGGGGGAAATATAATTTTGGAATTGGTTTTCTTATTGGAAATTTTGGGCTAGATTACGCATTAACTGATTCTGAAAGTTTAGGAAAAAGTCATTCTGCTTCATTAACTTATTTGTTTGAGATAAAATCTCTTACTCCTCAATCTAGGAAACCAAGTGAAAAAAATAGTGAAAATGAAAAATTTTAAAAAGAATATTTTTTTAAATTTCTTAATTCCTTTTTTTTTCTTTTCAGGATTTATTTTGCTTTTCCTTTTCAACCCTTCTTTACTCCTAGCCGTGCCCCCGCCTCCGGGTTTTAAACAACCTATTCAAAACCCTTGTAAGGTAAATCCGATTGCAATTAAAAAAAACTTCCAAAGGATTAAAGCAGCTCCTTTTTTCCCTTTACCTCTTAGTCCCACTACCTCTTATATCGCTGTTATCCGTGTGGATTTTTCTGACAAGAGCATGACTAAATCAAAAGCTGAGACAGAACAATTTTTTGAGAGTCTTAAAAATTTTTATTTAGAAAACTCTTATGGCATCTTAACTGTGAGCGCTACAGTTACCAATAGAATTTCAGGCGGCAGCGCTGGCGCCCAAGGCGCCTATAGGCTGCCAAGTTCCCTTGCAAGCTATGCCCAAGGGATTTGCTCTAACTTCAGTGATCTAGCCAAAGACGCTCTTTCTGCGGCAGACACTGATCTAAATTTTGCTGATGCAAGGACAGACCTGGCTGGAAATCAATCCTATAGTCATGTGATGATTTATCATGCTGGCATTGGAGCGGAAACTGCCAATGATTCTGGTTGCCAGACTGACAATATCTGGTCTGTTTTTGCTCCTACAGTTGCAGCAAGCGCTGCTGTGACTGAAGGCATACGAGTGCCCTTTGCCGCTGATGGAATTTCCTTTAATGGAGCTACGGTTGTGCCGGAAAATGAGGCGCAAAATATTGAGCCTTTAGGAGTCATCTGCCATGAATATGGTCATCAATTAGGGCTCCCAGATCTTTATCAGACCTCTGCTAAAGCTGTGGTGGGTCAATGGAGTTTAATGGATAGCGGGGTTTATATAGGTTCTCCCAAAGGTTCTAATCCAGCGCACTTAGATGCCTGGTCTAAACAATTCTTAGGTTTTTTCTCTAATCCAAACACAATCACCCCAACTGAATCCCCTATGACCTTCCCACTAGATTTTGCTCTTTCCTCTGGAAACGCTTTTGTAAAAATAGCCATTTCCGGTGTTTCCGGTGTGGACAGCTCTAAAGAATATTTTCTAATTGAACGCAGAGCTGCTGCTTCCTTAACAAAAAAAATATATGATGATAGTCTCCCTTTTGGAATTCAAAAAGAAGGATATTTAATTTGGCATATTGATGACTCCATTGCCGCTGATTCTAGCCGTTTGGAAGCGAATAATATTAATAATGGCTCTCCAAACTTGGGAGTTGATCTTGTGGAAGCAGCCGGCGGCGGGGCGATTGCTTTGACCTCTGGCAAAGAGAGTGATCCATTTCCAGGAAGCGAGGGAAATACATTATTCGCAGCTCCTCATTCCAATGCTTTTAACGGGCAGCAGTCTGGAATTGTAGTGACTGGATTTACCTCTTCCCAACTAACAGCAAAAAAAGCCTTTGCAACCACTGATGTGGAAGTGACAAAAACAATTAATTTTCCAAACCCAGGAGGACCAAATTATCTACAAAAATCCGGGGCTCCAGCCAAAACAGTCACCACCATTGTATTGAACTTAACCCGTTCTGCAAAAAAAATAGAGCTAGCTCTTTATGACATTACTGGGATTTTAATTAAAGAAGTTCCTCAAAGTTCAATTAAAGCAAATGGTTCTGCCACTCAAACCAATAAATTTGTCTATGAATATGATTGGGACGGAACAAATGGAGAAAATGAATCAGTGGCTTCTGGTGTTTACTTATACCGATTTAAAATAGATGACTCCATAGTTAAAACTGGGAAATTAGTTTTAATTCGTTAATATTTTATTAAAAAATTGTTTTTCGAGGGACGTGAAAAAATTTTTACTCTCTTTCCGTTAAAAATTTTTGGTAGAGCGAGCCTCTGGGCGAGCGTTCCCGA
>MGUU01000009.1 GCA_001800135.1 Elusimicrobia bacterium RIFCSPLOWO2_02_FULL_39_32
ACGATCGTTCCATTGATCACTTTCCCTTCTGCTTGCACTTGATAAATATATATCCCGCTACGCACTACAACCCCAGAGTGATCTCGACCATTCCATGTTAAGGAAACAATTCCTTGATTGTTAGCAACAAATCCTTGCTCAAAATCTGCTATCTCTGCTCCACCAATATCATAGATCTTAGCTTGAGAGACAGTGCTTTCTTTTGGATTTTCTAAGAAAAGAATAATTTCATCATTGACGCCGTCTCCATTAGGTGTGAAGATTTTTCTTGGAGTTAATTGGGTTAAAGTAAATTCAGTTGCGCGCAATACCTGGCGCACTTGGAATTTTCCAGTAGGTTTAGAGGTTTTAATAGAAACAGTTCCTTTAGATTCATTGACCGTACCGCCGAATTTCACAAATTCAACCCCGTTGTGCCAGAAGATTCCCACATCTCTAGGAGAGCCAGGGAAAGCTCTTAAAACTGAACTTACAGGCAATGGTGAGCCAGAAGTGCCTTGAGTATATCTAAGCTGTACTTCAACAATTGGCTCTTTAATTTTTAGTTCCTTAATTTCAGTTCCAGTGTTAGCCCCCACTGTTTTAATTTCATAAGAGGTTAAAGTCGTGCCTTTTTCATCCTCAGATTTGCGATCCAAAACCATGCGCACATCTTCTGACAAATTGTTTTTTCCTGCGCTAAAGATGCTCGCTTGGGATGCAGGGATTTTGATATGAATGGTTTCGTCCTTTGTGGCTATGCCTAAAGTTGGAGATGCTGTGGTTTCAATGCGCATGGAATTAATACTTTCATTGTCAGATGTATCAATGGATCTAACTAAATACCAAACTGTTGGAGGAACTAAATCCGGAGAAGTCCAACTTAAGGTGTTAGAAGAAACAGCAGCGCTATAATTAAATGTGCTATCTATAGAATTAGATTTATAGAGACGATAGTTAGCAAGTTCTACACGGCTAGAACCAGCTGTATCTTTTGTGACAGGACTCCAACTAATAGTGAATTGGCCATTTGAACTTAAGGATCCAAGAATTCCAGTCGGTTCCATAGGACCGGCTGATTTCTTTGCTCTGGCCCAAGCAATGTTAGAGAATGGGCTTTCCAGATTTGAACTATTGACTGCGCTTACCTTATAATAATAAGTATTGCCATTAGTTAAGCCAGTATCTTCATAATCGCTGGTTGTCACTAAAGAGGTATTGAGTTTGGAGTATGTCCCATCAGAACTATTTGATCTATAGATAAAATATCCCGCATGATTTGTTTCTGTGTTATCTCCCCAATCTAAAGTTATTTTTTGATCTCCGCTTGTTGCTGTAAGATTCTCTATAACACTGGGTAATGTCATTGTGGTTAGAGTTGTATCAAAGTCAGAATAAGTTCCCTCATTGTTTTGAGAGCGAACACGGATATAGTAGGTTGTATTAGCTTGTATGTTTTGCAGAATTGCAGAGAGCAGAGAGGTGACACTTGAACTTGTTAGAGTGAAAGCGCTGTATGAACTATACTGTACTTGATAAGGTGTGCCGGAGGGGTTGTTATTTGCTGCCCAAGATACTGTTGTGCTTGTGATATGAGTGTTTGCTAAAGAGCTGCCAGTTACTGGATTAGATAAAGTATATCGCGCAGTGGTATTAGATGCTAAAGATTCTTCACTTCCAGTAAAGGATTTTACATATCTGGCATAGGTTGTGTTGGGTGTTAGATTATTGTTATTCTCTACAAATTGAGTTGTTCCGCTGCCTAGTGAAGCTCCTATAGAACCCATGATTCCTCCAGTAGAAGAATAGATTCTAAAACCATCTTCATTGGAACTGTTGTCTGTCCACGCCCAAGTAATTGAATTTGTAGAAATAGAGCTTGCCACTAGATTGGTAGGTGATCCATTCCATGCTTGAGCAAAGTTGTTAGGGTTAGCTCCATCTGAACGAGACCATGTTCCAGTAAATCCTACGCTATCTTGAGCTCGGATAGCAAAGTAGTAGGTTACGCCAGCATTTAATCCAGTAATAGTCTCTGCTCTGATGCTTCCTCCGGTTCCAGGAGTCCAAGTTGAATTAAAGACTGTTGCAGCATCAAAATCAGTAGTATTATTTATATTAGATTCTGATGAATAGCGAACTAAATATAGCGCAGCAGTTCCAGTTGTGCCATCGCTTCCTGGTTCTGTCCAATTAAGGAAAACTGCGCCTTGCGTTCCTGTACCAGTCTGGACAACAAGGTCACTGATCGCATCTGGCGCTTGAACATCTATTTTTACTGACAATGAAACTGAATCTGTTTCTGCTGAAGATGCTTGACCTAAGAAAATAAAATTAAAGTTTAAAAGAACAAAAAGAGATAGTATAAGGATTCTATTTAAGAAAGAAATAAATCCTTTTCTCTTTTCTTTAAACTTTAATTTAAAAATTTCCTTAATATTTTTCATCAAGCCCTTTTATATGTCCAATCGAACGGCAAACTACAAACCTTTGATAACTACTAAGGCTGTATCTCTCCTTTAAATCAGCAGACCACTAAGTCTTGTTTGTTAGACCGTTGTTAGAGTCTTTTATTACTAGGTGTTGAACACCTAGACCAGCTGTATAAGTTAGGTCATAGTTTTTTTAAGTAATAACTTTGGAGGACTGTTCATACGGAATCCTCCGCACCTCCTTTATGTAAAATAGTGATATCAGTTTATGTAGAGGAAATAGAAAATTTTTTCTCCCCACATAATATTTAAAGAACTAACTACTCATTCGCATAGGTTGAAGAATCCGCAGCTGTCACTATCAGGGATATATTTTGTGCTGTACCTGCGCCAGCTGAAATTGCCGCAGGAGCAATGAACCTAAACCAGAGATAGCGAGTTGTATTTATTGCTATGTCATCGCCATGTCCATTTGAGCCAAAACCAAAGTTCATATTAGTTAGGTTTGTGTTGTTGCCCACACCATCCAGCAATCCAGTATTCGACATGCTGAAATTACTGTTATTTAGAGTTCCAGATCCAGCAGTACTGATTAAAACCCTTAGATTGAAGTTATTGGTACCAGTATTAGTACTGGCATGAGGGTTCCAGCTTGCAGAGCTGCTTCCTCTGATTTGCCAGTCTGCTGTAAGGGAAGCGGAGTTGTTGGTTACTGGGATTCCTGCTGTAGAGATGTAGGTTTCATTAAGTGTTTTTGTTCCCAGTCCATAGGTAGCGGAACCTACCGACACAGAGAGACTGCCAGCAATGGTTACTGTGATAGTAGTTGTATCACTGACCACAGCTTCTGCTTTTTGGTTTAGTCCTATTCCTAGTGTTGTTAGAACTGCTAAGAATAGTCCTAGTACCCACGTTTTTCTTAGTGTTGAACTTTTGTTTCTTGTACTCATGGTTTTTGTACCTCCTTTTTTTATATCGCACCTAAGTTTAATTTCCCATACCACTAGTTTCCGAAAGTACTAGCATCCGCAGCAGTCACTATCAGAGATATATTTTGTGCCGTACCTGCGCCAGCTGAAATTGCCGCAGGAGCAATGAACCTAAACCAGAGGTAGTACTTTCCATTTACTGCTACGCTGTCACCGGTTCCATCCGCGCCAAAGCCAAACCATGCATTAGTAAGGTTTGTATTGTTGCCAGTTCCATCCAGTAATCCAGTATTTAAACTTCCACCTTGAAAGTGACTGTAGTTTAGAGTTCCAGATCCAGCAGTACTGATTAAAACCCTTAGATTGAAGTTATTGGTACCAGTATTAGTACTGGCATGAGGGTTCCAGTTAGCAGAGCTGCTTCCTCTGATTTGCCAGTCTGCTGTAAGGGAAGCAGAGTTGTTGGTTACTGGGATTCCTGCTGTAGAGATGTAGGTTTCATTAAGTGATTTTGTTCCCAGTCCATAGGTGCTGGAACCAACTACTACAGAGAGACTGCCAGCAATGGTTACTGTGATAGTAGTTGTATCACTGACCACAGCTTCTGCTTTTTGGTTTAATCCTATTCCTAGTGTTGTTAGAACTGCTAAGAATAGTCCCAAGACCCACTTTTTTCTCAGTGTTGAACTTTTGTTTCTTATACTCATGGTTTTTGTACCTCCTTTGTTTTGGTTCGCGCTCAAACGCGAATATTCATATTCTTTGGTATTAAAAGATAAACTGTTTTTTGACAGTTCTTCTTTTGTTTTATTGTTAGCGCTCATTTTTGTTTCCTCCTTGTTTTAATGTTGCTTTATTCCTTAGTTGTAATGATAAATCTGGATATTTGAGACAATTCTACAGGCGCTCCAGCCACTGTTCCTCTGACACAAAACGCGAATTTTTTATTTTTGTATTTTTCCTCATTCGGAATTTTTAAACCAAGTTTCACTTTTTTAACAGTGTTTTCAGGAACTTTAACATCTTTTTCTTTTAGGATGATCAGTTCTCGGGGCAGCTCTTCAAAGCCGCCTGGCAGCAGCATGTCAACATCTCTAAATGTGACTAAATCCATGTAATAAAGGAATTCAACATCATTAGGATTGGAAATTTTTAAAGAGGTTTTAAAATCTTTTTCAATATCAATTTCTTTGCCTAAAGGAACATTTTCCAGCACTTGTTTTTTTGGCAAAAGTTCAAAATCAAAGGTTCCGAACTCCTCCACTTTTTTTCTTAAGTCTGCCTCCTCTTTTGTCTGTCTTCTATAAGCAACTGAAAAGCGTAGATTTGCCAGCAAACCTATCCCTATAAAACCTCTATTGACTTGAGTTAAGCTTATATCTACCTGATACCTTTTCCCCAGATATTTATCGTCATCAGGTATTGTGATTAAGATATCGGTTCCTTCACTCCCTCCCGGGGCAATTTCTAGTTCGTCTTTAGAGAATTTCACCCAACTTGGATCAGGGATCACTTCACAGCCTGCTTTGATCAATCCCGGAGAGTCTGGTTTAGGCGGAACTGTTTCTATTTTAACTACCAGTTTTCCATCTCCAGTGTTTTTGACAATGAGCGGCATATTCACAAGTTCTCGGGTGTTATAGGTAATGCCTGGTTGAAGATTTTCAATGGTGATTGATCCGAATTTTGTTTGCATGCCTGCTGCAGCAAAGGAGAGCGGAACAGTTATGGTTTGCTGGCTTAAAAAGAAAGTGAGAGAAAGTAATATCCTTTTTATATTCACTTTCCTTATTAAATGTTTTTGCTTTAGAACTTTATCTGCTATCTTTTTCATTTTTTGTTCTTTCCTCCTTATTAATTTTTATAATGTCGTTTTAGTTATGAAAATGTAAGTGAAATTTCAAGTTTCTTAATTTTTTTTCTTTCTTCTTTATTTTTTTCATGTAACTATTTCCCGGATTTTCACCTTACGGGCTCTGCTCTGCTGTAATAATAATTTGGATCTGTTGTTGAGCTGTGGTAGTAGTTGAAAGCGGCATGCCTAATCTAATCCAGAAATTTCTGTCTGCATTTGCAGGCACAGCAGTTCCGGTTTGGTCACCTGCAAAAGTTCCTCCAGAAGCTCCTGAAGCTGTATTTGTGATGGTTAAAGTGCTGGAAACTGATTCAAAATCTACATCAGCTGGACGAGCTGCATTAAATAAACCATTGACCACTACCACATTATTCCCCCGAGCATTGCCTAAAGACCAAGGGCTGTTAGCTGTGCTAGTGGTTGCTTTAATTTGGTATCTTTGGACTACAGTACCTGAGTTTGTCACCTTCATGGCTGTGGCTGAAATAGTGCTTTGAGGCGCATTAAACGTGCCAAACGCATAGCTATTATTGTCAAAAGTGATAGAAAGAATGGTTCCTTGAGCTGTTGCGGTTGCTGCATTGGAAATAGCAGACCAGTTGGTTTGGTCATCTGCTGTGAAAGCTCTGACATAGTAAGTGACATCTTGCACTAGGTCAGACAATGTCCTGTTTCTAGTGGTGTAGGGGGATACTCCTGTGGTTGATATATCCAGCCGATTTAAAGTTTCTGTAGCGCTAGCAGTTGCGTTTAACCCATCCATGTCAGAACTAATAGAGGAATAAAATAGGCGGAAGGTGGAAGAATTTAGATCTCCTGTTAAGTTATCATCCCCGGGAGAAATCCATGAGAGAGTGATGGTTCCACTTGAATTTCCTATAAGAGCTGAGAGGCTTGTGATAGCAGCCGGAGCTGTTGAATCAGATGAGGTTGTAGTGGTAGAAGCAGTGACAGTTATAGATTGAGTGCTGGCGTTAGCAGTGCTATCCCTGGCTCCAGCTTGGACCGCATAATTAGTGCTTTCTGCAAGTCCAGTTATAACAAGAGTGGTATTAGCTGCTGCCACAACCCCAACAGAAGAATTAGAGACACTAAAATTTCCAGCATTGCCAGTAGAAATCATTAAAGGAGTATTCAGAGGATTCCCATTTTGTCCTAAAGTTACAGAGATTGATGTAGAGAAAACTTGAAATCCTACTAAGGTAGGAACTGCAGCTAAAGTATGACTAGATACCTCATTTCCAGAAGCATTTTGAGTGGAAGCGCTCTGAGTAGAATCAAACGCGCCAATATTAATGTCATAGTCGCTATTTGGAATTAAGTTGCTAATCGTCAGTGTAGTAATTCCTATTGCAGCACCTATACTTGAACTCGCCACGCCAAAATTATTGGTTGAGATAGATAGCATGGTTCCATTTGGGTTTGTATTTGGATTGATGCGCACAGCAATGGAGGTGGCGAAAACCTGGAAACTGTTTAATGATGGAGCTACAGCCAAAGTGCTTGTAGAAGCAGTGATAGTAATAGTTTGGGTAGAAGCATTAGCGTAAGTGCCTCTAGTTCCTGCTTGGAATCCATAGGCTGTAGCTGTGGAAAGATTGGAAATAACTATAGTTGTGGGAGGACCATTAAAGAAAGTTGAGATGGATGAGTTCGTTACGCTAAAATTCCCATCTGTACCTGTGGAAATCATTAGGGGTGTGCTGCTAGCGTTTCCATTCAATGCCAATATGACAGAAATTGATGTTGTGAAAATTTGGAAACTACTTAGAATGGGAGGAGCTGAAGTTGTATATGTGGAAGCGGTAATCGTAGTAGATTGAGTAGAAGCTCCTGCACTTGAGTCTCTTGCGCCTGCTTGGAAAGCATAGTTTGTATCAAGAGATAGGTTTTCTAGAATAAGAGTTGTATTGTTTCCCGCAACTACGCCGACGGATGATTTATCAACGCTCAAATTTCCATCAGAGCCGGTAGAAATCATCAAAGCAGTTCCATTGGGATTTCCATTAGCGCCTACCGTAACAGAGATCGAACTAGAAAATATTTGAAAACTAGTTATTGTTGGAACTGCGGCTAATGTACGACTGGATATCTCATTGCCAGAAGCACTTTGAGTGGAAGCGCTTACTGTAGAATCAAAAGCGCCGATGTTTAAGTTGTATGCTACATTAGGAGTGAGGTTTGTAATTGTTATGGTGGTAATTCCTATTGCAGCTCCCACACTTGAGCTAGCTGTGTTAAACGCATTAGTGGAAATGGATAGCATGGTTCCATTTGGGTTTGTATTTGGATCAATGCGCACAGCAATGGAGGTGGCGAAAACCTGGAAACTGCTTAATGATGGAGCTACAGCCAAAGTGCTGGTTGAGGCTGTCACAGTAATTGTTTGGGTAGAAGCATTTGCGCTGCTATCCACAGTTCCAGCTTGGAATCCATATACAGTAGCTGTGGATAGATTAGAGATGACTAGAGTTGTATTGGTATCTCCAGCCTCACTCAAACCCACAGAAGAGTTAGAGACATTGAAGTGGCCTGATGTGCCAGTAGAGATCATAATCCGAGTATTTGCAGGGTTTCCGTTTCTTCCTAAAGTAACGGATATGGATGTAGTGAATATTTGGTATCCAACAAGAGTAGGAGGAGCAGCTAGAGTTGTAGTAGAGATTTCGGTACCAGCTACGCTTTGAGTAGAAGCGTTTGCTCTACCATCAAATGCTCCCATGTCCAATGTAAAACTGTATGCTGTATTTGGTATCAATCCTAATAAAGACAATGGAGTGGGATTTCCTCCAACTACCCCAATAGAAGAACTTGATACTGTAAAGGAATTTGTAGATATGGATAGACCTGTCCCATTGGGGTTGGTATTTGGATTTATATTAACTGTTATGGAAGTGGCAAATATTTTGTAGCCGCTTAATAGGGGAGGAGCAGCAAATGTGTATGTAGAGGCGCTTACAGTAATCGTTTGGGTAGAAGCATTGGCATAAGTGCCTCGGGTGCCTGCTTGAAAGCTATAAACTGTGGCGGTGGATAAATTGCTGATGACAAGCGTGGTGGGCACGTCAGCAAAAACTCCAATAGAGGAATTCGATACATCAAAATTTCCATCTGTTCCTGTGGAAATCATTAGAGGTGTGCTGCTTGCATTTCCATTCATTGCCAATTCGACAGAAATCGAAGTGGTAAAAATTGCGAAACTTGCTAGATTAGGAGGCGCTGAAGTTGTGTATGTAGAAGAAGTTACAGTAGTTGCTGTGCTGCGTAAACCAAAATAATTTGTTGCGCTGGCTTGGAAGGAATAATTGGTGTTAAGAGATAATCCTGTAATTATGAAAGTACTAATCTGCGATGTTACGAATCCTGAAGATGCGCGGGGTACAGAGAAGTCTCCGTTATTTCCTGTAGAGACTGCAAGAGTCAATGGAGTTGAAGTGGCATTGCCAAGGTTGTTTAATCCTGCATCCAAAATAATAGAAGCGCTGTCAGCGTATATATTAAAGCCAACAATTCCCGGTGAGACTGCCCATGTATATGTGGAAATTGCAACGTATTCCGCATCACTATCATTCCCATTTTTAACCAGTACGGTATGGGATGTGTTAGGTTGAAGATTGATAAAGGATGTTGCGTTTGGTCCCATCGTGTCAGGTACTGTCCCTGAACTAATATTAGGAGTTAGTCCTGCGATAGTGGTTACTGCCACATAATACTTGTTTGTATCTGGCACATGAGCATCCCAGGAGACACTTAAACTGGTTGAGCTGACACTAGTGAATTTTACATTGTTTAAAACATGAGCAAAAAGGAATTGACCCTTAAAAATAATGATCAGTAGAACAAAGGTAAAAAGAAGTTTTGCTTTAATTATTTTTAGGCTGGTAAAGAAATTTAAAATAGAATTGATATAAACTCTATTTAGGGTGAGACCATCGCCAAAAATCTTACTCTTTGAGATAGCCATAATATTCCTAATTAATAACTAGCAAGTTTTATGCCAATTAAAGCTAAGAATATCCTAAATTAAGCAGTAATTTTATGGAGATGAAGATATATCTGGATTTAAATCAATTTATTTTTGGATTTAAGAGGTGCTATATATTTTTATATTGATATTTCAATATAAAAATAAAATAATATATCAGGTCTATTTAAAATAAACTTAAAGTTAATTATTAAGATTTTAAATGGAAGAAAATAAGTGTGGATTTTATTCTACAAGTGTGGATTTTATTCTACAATTTCAATCGTCGAGGATTTTATATTTTTTGAGTTTGTTATACAGGGCTTTTCTATCTATTTTAAGCTGTTTTGCTGTCAGGGTTTTATTATAATCGCATTTTTTTAAGGTTTGCTCAATTAACTGTTTTTCTAGGATAGAAGATGCCTGTTTAGAGGCTTTTTTAAGTGAGAATTTTTTTCCGGATTCCAGGTCTAGAAAGCTCTTTTCAATAATCCTATCTTTACTTAAAGATATTTGCAGGTGTTCTGGCTTAATTTCAGTTTCCGCTAAAAGCGCAGCTCGATAAACCGCGTTTTTAAGTTCTCGGATGTTTCCAGGCCAAGCATAGCACTGCATGAGATGAATTGCATCATTAGAAAAAGAGTTTACTCTTTTATTCATTTCTTGATTTGCCAAAGCTAAAAAGTTGGTTGCCAGCTCTGGAATATCTTCAATTCGTTTTCTTAAAGGCGGGATGACTAGTTTAAATTCATTTAACCGGTGAAAGAGATCTTCTCTAAATTTTCCCTCTTGCACCATGCCTTCCAGGCTCCTGTTGCAAGCCACAATAACTCGAATATCAATTTCAATGTCCCGATTTCCACCAAGATGTTGGATCTTTCGTTCCTGTAAAACTCTTAAGAGTTTTGCCTGAACCGTTAAGGAGAGATTGCTAATTTCATCTAAAAAGATGCTTCCATTGGAAGCAATTTCAAAAAGCCCTAGTTTTCTTTTTTCTGCTCCGGTAAAAGCTCCTTTTTCATAGCCAAAAAGTTCAGATTCCACTAAAGTTTCCTGTAAAGTGCCGCAGTCCAAAGAAACATAAGGTCCATCTTTTCTTAAACTTTTAGAATGAATAAGAGCTGCAAAAAGTTCTTTGCCAGAACCAGATTCCCCCTCCAGCAGCACAGTGAGCTCTGTGGGACCGATTTTATTGGCAAGTTCCATTGCTTCTGAAATCGCAGCGCTTTTGCCTATCACATTTGGGATTTTATGCAGAGCTGTTCTTTCTTTAAGAAGTTCTACAGCTCTGGATTTCTCCCTTTCTTCCACCGCTTTTTTAACTAAAACGATTAATTCCTCATTTTCAAAAGGTTTGGTAAGGTAATAAAAAGCTCCAGACTTGATCGCTGCTACAGCAGCTTTAATGGAAGAATCTCCAGTTAAAACAATAATAGGCAGATGAGGGTCTAGTTTTTTAATTTTTTCTATCAATTCCATACCGCTCAGCTGTCCTTCCCCTAAGTTAAGATCCAGAAGCACGGCATGAGCTGTTTCTTTTTCCAGAAATTGAATAAAAGGGGATACAGTCTGAAAATCCAGACAGCGATAGCCTTCAAATGACAAAGGGAGTTTTATCGCCTGACAAAGATCTTTTTGGTCGTCAATGATCAGAATGGTTTTAGCCATAAAAAGATTCTGTATGTAGGTTAATGCAATATTTGGATTTAATTTAAGAAGGACCTACGCTAAACTCAAGGATCATTTTTGAGCCTTCTCCCAGCTTGGATGTGCAAGTGATCTTACCATCATTGTTTTCTACAGCTGCTTTTGCAGAATAAAGACCCATGCCTGTTCCGGTTTTTTTAGTTGTAAAGAAGGGACTAAAAATTTTTTCTAAATTTTCAGGAGCAATTCCAGGTCCTGTATCTTCAATCTCTAAAAATAGATTTTCTCCTTTTTCATCCGAATAAGTCCTAAATTTAATGGCGCCTTGGTTTTCTAAGGATTCTAAGGCATTGATCGCAATATTTAGCACTGAAGACTCTATGGCAGGCATGTCTAAATTGAGCAGGGGCAGGTTTTCAGCTAAATTTTTTTCTATTGAGGTATTTTGTTTTTTAGCTTGGATTTCAATAAAATGAGCCACGCTATTTACAATCTCATTCATGGAACATTTCTGTTTTGTATTTTCCACCTCCCTAGCTAATTGTAAATAGCTTTTTAAGAGGTTTTTTATATTTTCCACATTTCTTTGCACCAGCTCCCAAGCCTGTCTTTCTTTTTCATCAGGTTTTAAAATGCTTAAGACAAACTGGGAAGTGCTAGAGATCACGCCTAAAGAGTTTCTAATATCATGCACTACGGAAGGAGCCACATGGGCAAGGGTTTTAGTTTTTTCAAACCTAGCTAAATCTTTTTTAGCCAGATCCAGCTGCGTTTTTAAAATCTGGATCTCCTCCATCATTTTAAGATCAGCAGCCCGTCTTAAGAAATTTTTTTCAGGAGCCAGAGTTTTTTCGTTTTGTTCATCCATGGGTTAGTTCCTTACGGTATTGATTGATCGTTCTTCGGGATAAATGGATAGCATAATTTTTTTTAATTATATCCCCTATTTGGCTGTCCGTCAAGCGAATCTCATTCTGCAAAATATTTTTTAGTCTTTTTTTAACCCAATCTTTCCTAGAATTAAAGAAAAATGAAAGCGGGGTTTCTTGGCCAGAAGGCGAGTCCAGGCTGCGGGAAGAAATTAAGCGCGAGAGTGTGCTTTGGGAAATTCCGATTTCTTTAGCCAACTCTTTTTGAGTAAGGATATTTAAATTTTCTGAATTTTCATTTAAAAAATAGTTTTTTTGGCGTTCTATGATTTTAAGCAGTAAAAGATAAAGGCTATTTTTCATTAAGTTGACCAGGCTGATTTTAGAAAGCAGGGAGTGCAGCTCTTTTTTTTCTTCCCGGCTAAGCAGACGATTCTCTTTTAGCTCTTTTAGTTTTTCATGGTTCACTTGGTAGATGCCTTGCGCCATGCGAGGTGAATAAAAAGCGATAAAGAAATTTTGGTTCTCTTCGGGAATAATTTGAGCTACCTTTGTGAAATATTTTTCAGGCGCAAAAGATTTTGATCCGGAGAGGGTCTCCTCCTCTACAAAGACTTGATTGACCAGATCATTAATTTTTCCTATTTCTTTTGAAGATATGCCGCACTCTCTTTCAATTTCATCTTCTTTAGCCTCGCCATTGGAATAGAGAAAATATTTTTCAAAATTTTTCTCTCCGATTTTTTTGATGAGTTCAATTAGATTTTTTTTAGAGTCCAGGATTTTTTCCACCGAGTCTTGGGACCTAGATGCGGGCAAGTTTTCATCTAGTTCATAAAATTGGGTGGAAAGTTTGGCATGGCTAAAATTTCTTCTTTGAATGACTTTGAATCTGGAGGATGAGGGAGTGGAGAAGAGTTTTTTGAATATGGAAGAATCTTCTATTTCTTTTATAAGTTTTGCGAAATCCCTTGGGTTCGTCGTAAGGATCGTGGCCAGTTGTACTTTTCCTTTAAGAACATGTTTATTTAAAGGCTGAAGGTTATTTGAGATTTCTACCATGATTTTTTTTCTTGCATTTCATGTCTTTAAGCGATTAAAAATTTTTCAGTCAGTGAAATGGTTTTAGTCAACTGCACAGCATGGGTTAAGATGGTTTGCCGAGGGCGGGAGTCGAACCCGCACGGGAAACCCATACGCCCCTCAAACGTACGCGTCTGCCAATTCCGCCACCTCGGCTATAAAATCCAAATTATTCCCTTAGTTCAAGAGAACCAAGGGAATAATTTGGGATAACTAAAGATGTAGTTATAGGATGGAAAATTTTCAATTATCTTTGAGATTGAGGCATGCCAACTCTTTGTAATACGCTTCGAGAACTTTTTCTGCTTTCAAGGATCGTTAGGATGAGCGTGGTACAAAGAAACGCGATAGAAAACCCTACAGTTACTTTTTTGATAAAGGAGGTTCCGGAGGGAGCGGAAAATAGAGCGTCATTCCCTCCCCCAAAAATGCCGCCCATTCCTCCAGCCTTACCGGACTGAATGAGGATCACAATAATTAACACTAAAGCAACAAGGATATGTAAAGTCAAAATTAATCCATACATGGGTTAAGCTCCATATTTTAAAAGTTTTCCGGCATTAGCCATACTTAAAGTCATGATCTCTTGTGAAGAGATTTTTCCTAAGATGCCTTCTTTGAGGCAGCTATATTCTGTAAATCTTTCAGGGCCTCTGGCAAGCGCTCTCTTAGAATAGATCAGGGTTGGAACCGGGTGCCATGAATGGGCGCTGAATGCCGTGGGAGTTGAATGATCTCCAGAAATTACAATTACATCTGGATCCAATTCGCGTAAAGCAGGAATATTTTTATCCATTTCTTCTATTGCCGCGTTTTTTTTATCAAAACTTCCATCCTCTCCCGCAGAATCCGTTGCTTTGAAATGAAGAAAAAAGAAATCAAAATTGTTCCAATTTTCTTTTAAAGTTTTAAATTCACCCTCTAAATTATTTTCTTTTATTTTTAAAACATTCATCCCAACCAGTTGCGCTAGTCCCCTATACATGGGATAGATGGCGATAGCAGCGCTTTTAAGTTTATAGATTTCTTGAAAAGAGGGGAGGTTCACCATTTTGGAAAATCCTCTTAAGAGGAGACAATTCGCTTTTTTTTCTTGTTTGAGGCGAGCCCGGCTTTCTTCTAAAAATTGATTTACGATTTTGGCTGTGGCTTCAGCTTTTTGTTCCATTGCTTGTGTTAAGATAGGAGCTACTCCTTCTTTTTGAGGATCTGCGTCTGTAAGCGAGTCGGAAAGGTTATCTCCCCTGAAAATTACTGAAACTCGATGTTCTTTTACTGGATGAACATAGATTTCTGTTCCATTGATCTTTATTCCACTCAGCTTTTTACAGAGCTGTTCATTTTCTTCTGTAGGGATTCTTCCTGCTCTTCTATCTGTAAGAACTCCTTTACCTAAATCCAGAGTAGAAAAATTTCCGCGCGCAGTCAGATCTTTAGGAGTTAGAGGCACTTCAATGCCTACTGTATCTAAGAGACCTCTGCCAATGAGATATTTTATCGGATCATAGCCAAATAGTCCCAAATGTCCTGGTCCGCTGCCAGGAGTGATACCAGGCCCAACAGGATCCTGAACTCCGCAAGCAGAAATTTTTGCGAGTTTATCCATATTAGGATGATGGCTCGCTTCCAGTTCAGTAAGGTTTTTTTCCGGATGAATGGCGCCGCCCAACCCATCCATCACGATCATGACAATTTTAGTGTCTGTCTTTATTGAAAGAGATCTAATCAATTCTTGTTGATTCATAGTTTATTCGTTTTGGAGCGCTTCTATGCCTGGAAGCGCTTTGCCTTCTAGAAATTCTAAACTTGCGCCTCCTCCTGTAGAAATATGCGAAATATCTTTTGCGCAGCCGCTAAAATTTAGCGCGGCAATAGAGTCTCCCCCGCCCACTACGCTAAAGGCTCCTTTTTTAGTGGCTTGGGCAATCATTTTTGCGCAAGCCACTGTTCCGGAACTAAATTCTGGAATTTCAAACACGCCTAAAGGACCGTTCCAAAAAATGGTTTTAGCTTGGGAAATTAATTTTTCTATTTGCAGGATTGTCTTAGGGCCTATATCCACTCCAATCCATCCTTGTGCTATATTTTGATCTTGCGTAATGTTTGCTTTAGATCCAGAATCAATCTTTTCCGTAACAAGGTGGTCTAAGGGTAAAGCAATTTTAGATTTAGAGCCATTCAAAGATTTAACAAAATTTATTTTTTCTTCTTCTAGGAGAGAGTTTCCGATTTGAAACCCTTGGGCTTTTAAAAAAGTGTAAGACATTCCCCCGCCAATCACAATGCTTTCAGATTTTGGCAGGAGGTTTTGAATCACATTAATTTTATCCGATACCTTTGCTCCTCCCAGAATTGTAAGGAATGGATGTTCCGGATTTTGCAAAAGTTTTTGCAGAGCAAGAATTTCATTTTGCAATAAAAAGCCTGAGCCGCTTGGCAAGAATTTTGTGACTCCAACCGTAGAGGCATGCGCCCTGTGAACCGCTCCAAATGCGTCTTGCGCAAAAAATTGGGCTAGAGAGCCAAGCTCCTTGGCAAAGGATTCATTATTTTTTTCTTCTTCCGGGTGAAACCTTAAATTTTCAAGCAGCAGTATCTCTGAACTAGGACATTCATTCACAGCTTTTTTTACAGACTCTCCAATACAATCTTTTACAAACCGCACAGGCCTTTTTAAAAGAAACTCAAGTTTTTTTGCAACTGGCTCCAAGGAATATTTTTGGACAATGGTTCCTTTGGGTCTGCCTAAATGAGAGCAAAGAATAATTTTTGCTCTTTTGTCTAAAAGATATTGAATGGTTGGAAGTGAACTTACGATTCTGGTATCATCCGTAACTTGACCTTCTTTAATCGGAACATTAAAGTCCACCCGCACAAGGACACTCTTTTCTTGAAGATTAAAAGATTGGAACTTTTTTTTGTTCATAGAAACTATTTAACAGTCCTTAAAGTGAACCTGGATAGATTTTGAAGGTTTGGACACTTAATTTTTAGAGGCAATATAATCCACTAAGTCAACAACTCGGTTGGAATATCCCCATTCATTGTCATACCAGCCAAAAACCTTTACAAAATTTCCATCCATCACATCCGTGGAAAGAGAATCAAAAATACAGGAATGAGCATTTCCATTGAAATCTTTGGAGACTAAGGGCGAATCACAATATTCTAGATATTTAGATAAAGAGCCGGAGGATGCTTTTTTAAAAGCCGCGTTAAGTTCCTCTTTAGAGGTTGGTTTTTCTAATTCAGCGGTTAAATCCACAAGTGAGACATTGGGTGTGGGAACTCGGATCGCTACGCCGTTTAATTTACCTTTAAGTTCAGGGATGACTAGGCTAATGGCCTTGGCAGCTCCTGTGGTTGTGGGAATCATGGATTGACCAGCTGCCCTGGCTCTTCTTAAATCTTTATGAGGAAAATCTAAAATGACCTGATCATTGGTATAAGAATGAATAGTAGTCATTAACCCTTTTTTAATTTTATAGTTTTCATGCAAAATTTTAATAATAGGAGCTAAACAGTTGGTGGTGCAGGAGGCATTAGAAATAATATGATGTTTTTGAGGATCATATTTTTCGTGGTTTATGCCCATACAGATCGTGATATCCTCATTTTTTGCAGGCGCGCTGATTACCACTTTTTTTGCTCCGGCCGTGATATGGGCTTTGGCTTTTTCAGCTTCAGTGAAACGTCCTGTGGACTCAATCACAATATCTACTCCTAAATCTTTCCAAGGCAGTTTTGCCGGATCTCTTTCCGCAATGACTTTAATCTCTTTGCCGTCAATCACAATGGAAGAGTCTTTACCTTCTACGGTTCCTGGATAAATTCCAAAAGTAGAATCATATTTAAAAAGATAGGCTGAGGTTTTTGCGTCTGTTAAATCATTGACAGCGACAAATTGAATATTTTTATTATTTAACCCTGCTTTTAACACTAATCTTCCGATCCGTCCAAATCCGTTAATGCCTACTCTTACAGCCATGTTTAGTCTCCTTTGAATGGTAATTGACTATTTTTTAGCGTTAGATATTTTTTAAAAATTATTTTCCTCGGGAACGCTCGCCTAGAGGCTCGCTCTACCAAAAATTTTTAATAGAAAGAGAGTAAAAATTTTTTCAGGTCCCTCGAAAAACAATTTTTAAAAAATATCTAACGCTAAAGAAACAATCAATATACAAAATTTTTTAATCTCTGGCTACTGTCAGGGCCAAAACATTGTTTGCGCCTTTTTCTATTAAAATTTTTGCGCAAGCATTGAGGGTGGCTCCTGTGGTAGTGACATCATCTATGAGCAGGATATTTTTTGAAAGAATTGGAATGGAATCTTGGACTTGAAAGGCATCTTTCATGTTTTTAAATCGTTCTTGGCGGGAAAGAAGGGTTTGAGAGGAGGTAAGTTTAGCGCGAATTAAAACATGATCTTCAATTAAAGGGAGCTCTTTTCTTTCATTTTTTAATAAAGTCAAAAAATTTTGCGCCAGAAGTTTCGCTTGGTTATAGCCTCTGTTTTTAAGGGTTTTTTTGTGTAATGGAACAGGAAGAATCGCTTCAATCTGATTGAAAATTGGAAAATTTTTGTAGGACTGAACTAACATCTGGGCAAAATCATGGGCAAGACTCTCCTTTCCTCTATATTTAAAGTCATGGATTAAATTTTTAACAGGATGAGTGAATAGTGTTGAGGAACGACTTAGCTGAAAATATGGTTTTTCTTCTGAACAGTTAAAGCAAACATCTTTTTTTTCTGAAAGTTGAAAATGACAGTTTTCACAATAGGGTTTTTGGATTTTTTTAAAAAAATTTACGCAATTTTGACAAAGTGTTCTATCTTCATCAAACATTAGTTTAGTCTTGCACAAGAGGCATTGCTTTGGATAGAAACAATTTAAAAGCGCTTTAATATAAGGTTGTAATTTTAAAGATGGCATACTCTTAAATTTAAAGTTTGAACTTATTAAAACATAATATTAGATTAAATCTCTGAATCATCATTGGTCGTGAGCCCTTATACGAAAAAGTCAATATTTTTTATTGGGTTTAGTGTTAGTTAAGGATTAAAATTGTATTGTGATTCTAGTGTTAAAGCCAAAGGTTGAAAAATTTTCCTCTTTTTTAGTTTTAAAAAAAGTACGGGCATAAGTTCCACCAAACCCTACCCTGATGTTAGGTGTAATTTCTAGATCTCCATTTAAATTAGAATCTAAGTTATCTTTGCTTTGAGTTTCATCTACTCCATTGCGAATCATGCCATAGCGGATGGATGAGGTCACAATCAAACGGTTGCTTAGAGTTAGTTGTTTTCCCAGCGGCAGTTTAAAAAATCTAGGAACATTGATATCTCCAAAAATCTGGAGGGAGCCGTTCCTTGTGATTAAATCCTCTGTTTTTTTTCCTTTTCCATCTTCTGCTTCTTTTTGGGACTGGTCATATCTGGGTGTAAATCTCCAATTTCCCCATTTTAAAGTTGTAATCACTTGTCCATTAATTCCTTTAGATTTTGTCCGTCCGGTCACTTGGTTAGTAACCAGATTTTTATCTTCAGAAACGCTATTTGTATATCCTACTGAGAATTGCAAGAGTTTGAATAAAGTGAATGTTAAATCAGTCCCAAAATTAAAACCAATGGATCTGGTTTGATCCCTCACCTCATTCAGCCGTTCTTGATAGTTTGCATTTAGACGCGCATCCCGCATCCATCTGCGAATGAGAAAAAGAGGTCTTTCAACTTCATATGTGGAAAGAATCATATCTGGCCAAACCCGGCTATAAGTAAAAGATTCTGTGCCAGTGGTATCTCTTCTTGTTTTAGACTCTGTAAAAGTACCAGATGTATTTATATTTTTTATTGGCGCCCATAAGCGACTTTTTAAAAAGGTAAATCCTTCAAAAGGGGTCCATCTGCCAGAAACACGGCTGCTGTCTGTGGCGGTCAGATTAGTTCTGCGGGCATTTGGATTTTGACCGGACAAATCTAAAAGACGTCCGCGGATCAAAAGTTTATCTCTGGCAAAAAATCCTGCATTCACATTGTCATAAGTGTCCGCGTCAGAAATGGAATAGCCTCCTGAAAAATTTAAACTATTAATCATGGGATTTAGCGCCCGCACATATCGGATATATTGAAAGATGTTCTTTGGAGCAACAGATGCAGAAATATCTGCACCAGAAGTTCTACTGATATTTTTTAACTCGCCTCTTTTAAAAGTAGTTGTGCCAAATTGAACATTATTCACATTATAGGTTTCAGCGGTATTGATGGAATAGCTAAAACCCGGGGTTAACCAGGAAATGATTTGTAAAGAACCAGAAAGGCTTGCAGCCTGATTTTGAGTTTTATTGTATTTTCCTAAAGATTCTTTGATTTTATCTGTAAGGGTTTTATTTGGGTCCAGAGCTTTTCTTTCTTCAAAAGTTTGGCTGTAACTATAGTTGGGAGTAAGATTGAGTTGCGGAAAAAATTGAAAAGAGGTTCCTAATCCATAATTTTCTCCAACACTTCTGGTGTCTGTATTTTCCAGGGTAATCCTTTGAAAAGAGTTGGTTTGGCTAAAATTGTAGGATAGGTTACCGGGCAATGGTTTAAAAGTAAGAAAGCGAGTTGGCAAAAGATCAGGCTGCCAAGGAAGCGAATAACTTGTGCCGTAGCGATAATTAAAGGTTTCATCTTCCCTGTCTCCAGCGCTGCGGAACGCAAGAGAATGGTCTGCTGAAAAACCTACATTAAAGAGGTTATTTTTAATCATGTTTGGAATCCAAGGGAGTTGTGTCATTAGAAAATTTCCGCTTAAATTTTGATTGGTATTGATTGTTTTTCCTTCATCAATAACTGATACTAAAATATTTGGGTCATTGAGAGAGCTAATTTGGGGTGTGACAGTTTCCGCATAAGTCATGTTGGAAGACAAGGGAATGAATTTTAAACGGGTAAAATTTAAGTATGCGCTTCCGCCTTTGGTGTCCTGTCCAGATCCAGCAGAGGTAAGGGTTTGAAAGTTGCGGTCAACAAATCTCCAATTCGCGCCCCAGCTTCCCCATCCTTTCCATGCAAAATCACTATTAGCCCGATAAGCCACGCCTTTAATTTTTACAGAGCCGGTAAGATGCATTTCATTGATGTAAATTTTATTTGCGGAAGGGTCTGGCCCGCCTGCGGGTATGATCACGCCCATGGTAATTTCCGTAATATTCCTTAAAGAAGGGGCTCCCACTCTTCTTTGCCATTTGCCAAAAGATTTTTCCGCGTTGTTGTCTAGCTGGCCATCACGATTTTTATCCAGGATATCTAGTTCAATTAAACGCCAGCCAGAAAATGTAAGAGCTGTTTTATATTCAAAAAAATTGCCTGGGGTTCCTATACGAAAGAAAAAGTCCGATCCAGAACTATCTCCATAAAGAAAGAATTTAAGTGTTTCATGTTCGCTAAAATCTAAAGAGCGGGTAAAGGTTTCTTTTGTAGTGACTGTGGAAACAAAAGCGGTGTTTGCGGTTCTCTGATATTGAATGGCTAAAGCCTGTTCTCGTCTTTTAGGATCATCTTCCTTGATTTCATAAAGATCTCTAAAGTTAGAATTTGATAAGAGAGAGGGATATCCGGGATTATCCTCATTATTTTCAGCAAAAGCTGTGGCGCTCACAGGCGCTGTGGAAGGTTCAATGCTGGCCTCTGTGAATCTCGTGCCTACCATTGCGATTCTTCCTAATTTGAAATTTCCGGATTTAGGCGCATTCACAGAATTTACAATTGCAACTCTTATATTTTTTATGGAAGACCATTCCAACTGACCTGTGGTGGGAATATTCAAAGGAAGTTGGAAGATTTTCCAACCTGTAAAATCAAGAGTTACAGAAGCTTCATTCAAATAGTTTCCGTAAGTGTCATCTGAATCTAACCTGCCATTGCCATCTAAATCTTGTGTATCTAACCTCCCATTTCCATTGCCAATCGTGGTTGTAGATCCATCTGGATTTAAGAATTCCCACCCCACATCTTCTCCTGTGCTAAGAGTGCTGTTTTTATCTTTATCTTCTGTTTTTAAAATTCCTGATGGGTCGCTATCTGAAAGTTCCGCAATGCCTCCTAGCCTAAAAAGAAGTTTAGCGTTGCTGCCATCGCCATGCACCCAAAGTTCTAAGAATTGTTTTTTATTAGTGAAGAAATCCAATCCTGATTTACTTAAGACCTGCGCGATCGCCATCGCTTCAGAAGGTCCATTGGATTTAAAATTGTAATCCACATTTAGAGCTTGTATTTTATCAGAAGTTTCTACAGGAGCTCCAGAATTAATATCTCTAATTTTTACATCTTCATTAGATAGGGTTAAGGCATCTGCGCGTCCATTTGAATAAGCGCCTCCAGAAGGAGTTGTGTTTGGGTTCCCTTTCTGCGGGTTGGCTGCTAAGACCCAAGAATCTTTATTGAGAATAGCAATATCTTCCAGTTTAATGCCTTCAAAAGATTCTAACATGGCTCGATCCGCAGTATTTGGATTTTTTATGCTTTGCGCGATCTCGCCTGAAATTTTTGTAATTTCAATTGGAAAATTGCCAAATTTTATATTTTTCCAATTCATGTCCGCTTCTAAAACAGTGATGCTTCTGGAAACAGAGCGCAGATCAGGAATCCCCCTTGGTTGCGGCGCGAAGTTGTAGAGAACCGATCCCCCAAGGAAGAAATTGTCAGTCATATAAAATTCGTTTCTCATGCCAACCACGGTCTCTTCTCCCTGCCCGCCAAATGGAGAAAAATCAAAGGTAATTTCTACCACAGAATCTTCCCTAATTTGTTCGGGCCTAAAAAAAGTGACGATTCCTGCGTCATAATCTATAAAATAGTCAACATCTCTGGTCATTTTTTTCCCATCCACAAAGACTTGTTCTGAGAGAGAAACAATATTAGTGCGTTCCAGATTAAAATTTCCTTTACGAAAGCGATATTCCGCAAAAATGCGATAGCGATTTTTAAAATTGGGAACTGTGTCTCTAAAAACATAGATGTCATCTGTAAAGGGCTTAGGGTTTGGACTATGAAAAGTATCTGAGGAAACAAAACTAAAAATTCCATTTTCAAAATCAACTTCAATGTCGTCTGGATATTTTGGCACACTTTTTGTTTGAGTGTTGGTGCTAATGTCTAGTCCTACTATCTGATCCGGATCTTTTCGATCTAAATCTTGAATTTTAAGGATAAAATTCCCCCGCCCGTCATCTCTTAGAATACGAGTATCTCCAAAGTTATAGTAGTTCTTTAATTCACGAGTGGCAAAGAATTGAGTTTCATCTGGTTTAAGGAGTATGGGTTTAAACCCTAGTAGTTGCTCATCCTCATTGGGATTTGCAATCAGAGGATCTCGTCCTCCTAAGTTCTGGCTGACTGGAGCTGAGGAAGCGCTGGCAGAATAATCCACCACAATAATATCTTTTAATTGAATTTCTCTGCGGAAACGTATCACCCCTTTAATGTAATCTACAGTATAGTCAACCGTAGGAATTAGCTGTTTAAAAACACCGGTATTAATCCCTTGGGGACCATTGAATGACACGGTGCTTAGTGAGATGCCTCCCAGAGCGGTCAGAGACGATTCAAAAACTTTAAAGGTTCTGGTAGATTCATGGATGTTGTTATTATTGGGATTTTGGTCATCTATGAAGATTTTTTCTGAGCCTACTTTGATTGGACGATGTTCAGTTAGAGGAGTTGGTCCTGTGGAAAAAGCGAGCAGATAGAATTGTCTTCTTTGGTAACCAATGTCATTTAATTCTTTTCTTTGCAGGATAGATTGGCCCGTAAACCTTTTTGTTTGTGAAATTCCTTTGGTTCTAGATCCAATAAGATAGGAGCGAATCTGCTTAGGCATCACACTCCTATGCCAGAGTTGCGAAGGGAACCATTGAGCAAATCTGGAACGAGGTCTAAACATGAGTTCTGCTCTGGCTCCAAACACGGATTTAGAATAACCTACAAAATCGGTTGAAGGCAGAGAAATCGTAATGTCTCCGAAAGCAGCTTCTTGCAGAACTTCATCTGGGTCTCCTTTATAAAGTACAGAGATAGTTCTATCTAGGCTGGTATCGTCATAATCCACATTGACCGTGACTTTGCGTCCCACAGTTCCTTTTACTCTGACTTGTAATTGCTGGTCTAACTGAAAATCTACTTTATTGACACGCCCTTTTCCAGAATCTGTTTTTTCATAAATAGTTGAACTGATCTTAAAGTCAATCACTTTTCTGCCTGAGATAGAGAGTCCTGATTCATAAGGCAGCACAACATTTATGCCGGGTCCTACTGGCGGCGGCGCTTGTGTGGTTTTCTTTTTTGTTGGTTCTTCTAATGCTCTTCTAGCTTCTGGGGTAAGAGGCTCTCCAGTTTCTAATCTTTCACGCATCTGGTTCCATCGTTCTTGGGAGTAGCGGATAAAACGGGCTTTTTCAATCTCTTTTTCCATTGAGGGAGGCTGATCCTGAGTTTCTTTTTGCTCCTCAAAAACGCTTTTATCTTTTGGCAGAAGTTCTTGAGAATAGAGAAGAGGTGAAGAACAAGGAATGGTAAAATTGCCAATCAGAAGTCCGATTAAAAAGAAGCGTAAGACCAGTTTTAATTGTGGCAATTTAAAAAAACTAGAACCTTTAAAAATAAAGCCATATTTTTCATTCGGAATTATACTTCATTTCCATACTCCTCTCAAGTTTGCTTAAAGAACCCATCTTCCTTCTCACAGCCAATCGCGCATGGCATTAAGGGCAGCGCCCTTGTCAAAGGGATAGAACTTCAATTATAATAGCTTAAAAAATGAGTTCACTTATCTTACACCGATACATGATTCGGCAATTTCTTACCCCATTTATTATAGGTCTTGTCACTTTTACCTTTATTTTGGTTTTACATTATCTTTTTTTAATGATGGATATGTTTCTTAATCGCGGGGTTGACCTTTGGATTATTGTTAGGATGTCTAGTTTAGTTCTTACCATGCTCCTGCCGCTTTCTATCCCCATGGCAACTTTATTGGCTGCTCTTTTATCTTATGGACGGCTTTCAGAAGATGGAGAGCTGATCGCATTAAGATCCTCAGGGTGCGCTCTTTTTCAATATAGTCTGCCTAATTTTCTTTTAGCTCTTTGTTTTAGTCTGATTTTGGTATATTTTAATTTAATTTTAGTGCCGCAGGCTACGCGAGGGTTTAAGGAGCTTCACCTTCGCGTGGTTCAAAAAAATCCTTTGGCTCTTTTTGCTCCAAAGGTCATGAACCATTTTGGGGAATATAAGGTTTTTGTGGAACAGATGGATCGCAGAAAAAAAAAGTTAAAAGGGATTAGCATCTATAAGATGAATTTAGAAGGAGGGCCCACAAGAATTTTAGCGCCAGAAGGGATGATTAATTCTGAAGATGGAATCACCTTACAGATGGTCAATGGAGCTATTCATCAGCCCAGCCCTGAAAAAGAAAACGAATATTCTATTACCAAGTTTAACAAACTTGCCTTAAGGATGCCGACTCAAGAAGAAGATAGTTTAAGAGTCTTTAGCCCCAGAGAAATGACCTTGGGAGAACTAAAGAATAAAATGAAGGAGGAGGTTGGAAAAAAATTCAATATCGCTCCCTTGCAAACTGAAAAGCATTTAAGGATTTCCGTAGCCTTTGCCCCTTTTGTCTTTATTGTTTTGGGAACAGCTTTGGGTGTCTCTTTAAAAAAAGGAGGCAAATCAATTAGTATCGGGATCAGTATTGTCATTATTGTCATCTATTATGGACTCTTGGTTTTAACCACCTCTCTAGCGTCTCAAGGATTTTTGTTTCCATCTTTTTTGGTCTGGACACCTAATCTTGTGGCCTTGGCAGTGGGGATGCCCTTACTTTTTCGCTTAGCCAAACAATGAACCTGCTGCATTTTTACCTTGCCAAGGAATTTGTAAAACCTTTTTTATTTTCTTCCTTTCTTTTTGCTTTTGTCATTCAACTTGGACATCTTTTTGACCGTTTGGAAGTTTTTACAAGAAATGAAGTCCCAATCCATATTATTCTAGTCTATCTTTTTTCAATGGTCCCTTTATGGCTGATTCAGGCCCTCCCTATTTGCACTTTAATCGCGGGAGTGATTGCGGTTGGCAACATGTCTGCGAGCGGTGAAATATTCTGCCTGCGTTCCAGCGGGATTTCTACTAGAACTATCCTTAAACCTCTTTTTTTAATCTCTCTTTTTTTAACAGCGCTTACATTTATTTTAGGTGATTTTCTTATGCCAAAATCCACTTTTCATGCTCGAAGTTTATATAGGACTTATGTGGATAAAGTGGGTGTTCAAAAAATGAGTTGGGAAGATGTGATTGTGCTTTTGCCGAATAAAAGAAGGATTAGCGCAAAACATTTGGATCTGGTAAAAAACGAATTAGATATTGTGACTGTGGAGGAGTTTGGAGAGCATTTAAATTTAAGGCAGACTTTGACTGCCAAAAAAGCAGAGTGGAATCCCATTAAAGGCTGGATTTTTTATGACGGCGTGATACGTCTTTTTTCCAAAGAAGGAGATGAGATCATTGAAGAAGAATCTTTTATCTCAGCTCAAATTAATTTAAGAGAGCAGCCTAAAGATTTAGTTCCTTTACAGATACTGCCTGAGGAACTTTCTACTTCTGCTTTAAAACGATATATTTTTAAGATCTCCAATTTGGGAATTTCTCCTTTAAAAGAGGAGGTTCAATACTATTTAAAATTCGCTTTTCCTTTTACCCATATCCTTGTTTTAGCGATTGGTTTGCCAATTGCTTTAAGGGCAACTCAAACCGGAGGCGGGCGAGGCAAAAAGAGTTTTGGAAAAATGCGATCTCTTGCCTTGTCACTTTTAGTTGGATTTTTTTATTATACCCTGATTACGATTGGCCAGGCATTGGGAGAGTCTAGGAAATTGCCGGCGGTTGTAAGCGTATGGATCGCAAATATTCTTTTTTTAGTTTTAGGAATTTATTTTTTAAGAAAACTGGATTAGTTTTAATTCGTTAATATTGTATTAAAAAATTATTTTCCTCGGGAACGCTCGCCCAGAGGCTCGCTCTACCAAAAATTTTTAACGGAAAGAGAGTAAAAATTTTTTCACGTCC
>MGUU01000010.1 GCA_001800135.1 Elusimicrobia bacterium RIFCSPLOWO2_02_FULL_39_32
TTCTTTTTCCCTTTCTCCTTTCATCTAAAAAGTGACAGTTCTATTCAATTTAAAAGGTGACATTTCTATTTGAGGTTGACAGCCTGTAACTGGTTTTAATATCTAGAGCGAACTTAATTCTTTCGTCATCTTTGAATACAAAGGAAATATCAGGATAGTAGTTTTGATGGTCAGCCAGGACAATATTGAATGAATACTTTTGAGCAAATTCCAAAATTTTTGGAAATAAATGAATTTCTAAAATCTTTGATAAAATTTTCGTATCAGATGATATAGAGTAAATATTTTTGTAGATGTCTATAAAACCTTTAATTGTCCATTGTTGATCATTTGAGGAAACATGCTCTACCAAGGAGTCAACAAAATTTTTGAGATATTGCTTAAATTGACCTTTAAGAACTATTTTTCCATCATCGCATTTCATTTTATGATTTTTTTATCTTTAAACTTTATAATATTTTTTTCCTAATTTTTTTAAATCTGGAGCAACCTTTATCACGCCCTTCTTTAAAGACGCTTTGAGCTTTTGATCAAATGGAGCGGGTGATGGGAATCGAACCCACATCTAAAGCTTGGGAAGCTTTCATTCTACCACTGAACTACACCCGCGAAATAGACTTAAAAAATTATATTTAAAATCTTAGCAAACAGATTTATTTGTTACAAGCTATTTTTTTAGCTTGGCTAAGAACCTTTAAGAACATGTTCATGGTTAAAAGGCTCGTTTGGGTATTTTGGCGGCTGGGATGATAAATATCTACAAGAGTTGGTTCCTCTGCAAACAGGTGAACAGCTCCATGTTTAAAAGGATGATGAGATTGTTTTTCCCCCATTAAATAAAGATACCCATCATGAGCAATTTTACCTAGCGCAACAACCACTTTAAGGTTAGGTAATAGTTTAAGTTCTTGACGCGCATATTCTATGCAGGTGCGGATTTCTGGTTGAGTTGGTTTATTTTGCGGCGGCGCGCAACGAACCACAGCAGTGATGTAGGTGTTAAACAGCTGTAAGCTGTCATTGACATCTTCCGCAGTCGGTCGGTTGGCAAGCCTTAAAGTGTAAAGCGCTTTGAACAAAAATTTTCCAGAAGCATCCCCTGTAAACATGCGGCCTGTACGGTTAGAACCAAATCTTCCCGGAGCAAGACCCAACAACAAAATTTGAGCTTTAGTATCCCCAAAACCCGGAACAGGTTTGCACCAATAAGAAGGATAAGTTTTGTGTATGTCTTGTAAATAGTGAACTAATCTTGGACATTTGCGACAAGCAATTACTGTTTTTTGGAATTCTTGGATTGATTCAGAACGAATTAACTTTTTTTTCATTTAGGTGTGATAGGAGAACTTAATTATAAGAAAATTTATTTAGGAGATAGAGAGGATCTATTGGGGCGCCATGAATATAGGTTCCAAAGTGGAGATGCGGGGTATTCACTACTCCAGTGGATCCCACTTCCCCAATCACCTCTCCTTTTTTCACTTTTTTTCCTTTGCGAACTAGAATTTTTGAACAATGGAGATAAGCAGTAATAAAGCCTTGACCATGGTCAATCATCACCATGTTCCCTTCCTCTATAAATTCTCCCGCAAGGATTACCTCCCCATGATTAGCGGCTTTTATAGGAGCGCCTTCAGGCGCTCCTAAGTCTAAGCCCCGGTGGTATCCTTTTTTAAGTTCCCCATCTAAAATTCTTTTTTCTCCATACAAACTTTCAATTTTTCCTTGAATTGGTTGGAGAAATTCTTTTTCCCATTTTTTAGTTTTACTTTCACTCTTTAAAGCCTGCTTAATTTTTTTTAGATCTTGTGGACGATCTTCTTTGGAAAGCAGGGACTTTTTCTCTTCAGATAAAACGATCGGTTCTATTGGGAAAGCAGTCGGGATTATTTCTGAATTAACAGACATTACGGCTTTATCTTGATCTAAAAGTTTTATGGTTTGTTTTCCTATAGGCGAGTCTGCGGGGATTGCCATAAAACATTCCCAGATAGTGATTTCACTTGCCTGAGTAGTTTCGCTCTTATTTTTTTTAGTTACAACTTGGTAGCAAGGGACATCTTTCCCTAAAAAATTTAAAGAAAGGTTCGCTTGCGGAGAAATTACCTCTGATCTTAGATAAATTAGTTCCCCTTGTTTGGCTGACGTGGAAATTTGAACAATTTTAAGATCAGTTGTATGGCTGAAAGATATAAAAAGCAGGATGGAGGAAAAAACTTTAGCGGGTGAAGGGAATCGAACCCTCGTCTGAACCTTGGCAAGGTCCCATTCTACCATTGAACCACACCCGCAAAAATCATTTAAAAATTATTCGGGTTAAAAATTTTACAGCGTTTTAATGAGAGGAAACTTTTTTAGCCAAAGGTTTTCTGGCTGCGTAACCTTCATCCACTCCATGCCAGAAGCGGACCTTTTTTTCCCCATACTTCCAGCAAAGGTAAACTTCAGATTCTTCATATTCAGACATGTGTGGAAAATCCACTAAACCAATCTCTAAATCTTTAATAGTCCCACCTAACTCCACGATCGCGTCCAATTGTTTTTTGGCTTGTTCTAGCAAAAAATGGGCTTGGGAAGTTTTCATTTGCTGGCTGGCAATATCTTTTGGGTTCAGCTCTTCCGGCTCTTTTTGATTTTTGCGCAGTTTATGAAGAATGTCCTGAGCATTTTGTCTTAAAGCCCAAAAATTTTGCAAATGATCTTCCATGTGAGGGATAAGAACATTCACTTCCTCAGCAGTAAAATAATGAATGGGTTCTAAGCGTGACATAAATCAATTATGAATCTTTTTTTATTTACAGTCAAGGTTTTGTGTGTGGTTGAAAAAATCTCTCTTGCAGGTTATACTTAAACTAATGAATCGAAACGACCTACCTCTTAAAAAGATCATTTTAATCATTCTTATTTTGCTTTTGATTGGGATGATCTCACTTTACCCTCACTATGTCCATTATCTGGAAGAAGTTGTGGCAGAACTCCCTTTAAGCATGATTTTTGAACTGCGCAGGGAGTTTTTGAAAAAAATTCTTCTTCCTTTAGGGATGATTCTGTTTTTAACTATCGGATCTTGGTTTTTAGTCAAGAGGGTTTTGTGCAAGAAAAAATAAAAGTCTGGTGGAAACAATCTTCTTATTCCTTGCTTTTTCATGGGATGACCTCTCTCATGGAAAAGTTTGGGCTAGGTAGAATTATTCACTTGTTTGTGAGAACAAAGGCGAAAAAATTATCCGGACTAGGAGATCAAAAAGGCTTTGGTTTGGTAGAAACGATGATGGCAATCGCTATTTTAGGGATTGTTGTCATGAGTTTAGCTTCTGTTATGGAATTTGTGACCATCACCTCTGTAAAGTCCAGAGAACAAACCCATGCTGTTAATATTAGCCAAAGATTTTTCACCAGATTAAATAACATTCCCTACCCTTATGTTTTTTCCTGTAATTCTTCCTCCGCTAACTATGGTTTAAATGGGACTTTTGGACCTGTGACAAATCAGGTCTCTACTTATCCTTATATTGCAGTTTTCAATGAGCTTAGGGCTTTGATGAGTGTGCATAGGTTTGACAAATTTACATTGGATATTAAGTTTGCGATTCGGGATTTAGGGGATTTAGATTCAGATGGCCAAACAATAGATTTACGATATTTTGCGGATTCTAATGGAGATTTAAGCGATGATTATGATTCTGGGGTTCGTTATTTTAACCAGAATGGGGATGGAGATTATAGAGATATTTATGGAACTCCACAGATCACAGAAGAGCCGCATACGCGTTTAAAGGAAGCGACTTTAAAGCTCTATAAAAAAGGTCAGCTTATTTTTCAAGATATTCAACTTATCTCTTGGGAAAAGTTCACAGGAGTGGAAGGAAAAGCAGCTGGCGCAACTTTGACCATTATGGTTAGTACCCCTTCGGAAAATAGCATAGTTTATTCTTTGGCTCAAACCCATCAACAAAATTCTTATAACCTTACTATCACTAAAACAGCTTCTGAACCAAGCATTACTCAAAGAGCGGATGCTTCTCTCCCTCTACGCATTATTGGCGAAACAACTCCTAATGCAACTTTAAGCTGGAAATTAGGAGCTTCCACAAATTCAACTTTGGACACATGTTCAGCTGATCTTCTTGGCCAGTTTGATTGCTCGGTTTCTAATTTAACAAACAACCTTGTAGAAGGAACAAATACGCTTTTTGGACAAGCAACAAAGACTGTTTATTATTCTCCTTGGAATCCCACTACTTTCATTAGGGAACTATCTACGCCTACGATCACTGCCCAGACTCCTACAGGCACGATCCCAAATCTACAACCAACTGTCAGGGCCACTATCCTAGATCAGCCATTGACTGCAGGGCGAGTTGTATCTGGTATTAATTCAGATTTGATTACCTTTTTTAATGGCACAACAACTGTTAATCATACTTATGATAATCTTACAGGTTATGTGACTTGGATAGATAGCATAACAGCTCTTCCCCCTATTCTTTCCGATGGGAGTTATACCATGATTTTGGAAGGAGGAGATAATGCGGGATATAAAGCTAGAAGTACATGGACATTCACTATTAGTGTAGGGATGACAGACCATTCAGCGCCTAGTATTTCTAATAAAGATCCAATTGGTATTGCGGCTTCCAATCCACCAACTATTTCCTGCAGGGTTTTTGATAACCAGAGTGGGATTATTTTGAACAGCGTGGTTTTAAGTTTAGATGGGGTTGTGATGGTAAGTTCAGGAATTGGGAATCTTGCAACTGCTTGCGCTGCGCTAACTCAACAGGATGGATATACTGTTAGTTATATTCCAGATTCTGTTTTAACCAGTGGATCCCACAGTGTGGCTATTCAGGCAAGTCATTGGGCTACTAATCCAACTAATAAAATTAGCTCTCAAGATACATGGTTATTTAATGTTCCTTAAATTTAAACTTTACACTAGAATCAGAGGATTTAGATCATGTTATAAAATTTGTTTTAGCGAGCAAGGCTCTACCCTTGTTGAACTCATGATCGCTATTACAGTTACTTTATTTATAGCCTTAGTGATTGGAAATCTTTTTACCTCTACTACCCGTTTTCTTACAGAGAGCGACACAAAAGTCAAAGCAGATGTTAATTTAAGATTTTCCATGGACAAAGTTGAAACCGCTCTTTTGAACGCGGATTTTTTTTATGTAGCCAGATCCACAGAGGTCTTATTTTCCGCAGATCTGATCACAGATAAAGACTATAGCCGAACCAGTGATTTTGATGGAGATGGAATCAATAATTTAAGTGATCCAGATGATGACAATGATGCCACCTCCATTCAGCCTTCCACTGCCCAGTGGAGAATAGGGTATGATTTAAAAGATGATGACGATGATAATGACAATCAAGTGGATATGAGGTGGCGTATTTATCTTTCAACTCATCAAAAAGTTTTTTATCTGGATTATTCTAAAAATAATGAATCTTGGGGCTCTCATGTAGAGACTTTGGTAGTTAATTTTGTTTCTACCACAGCTTTTACTTTTTATGGGAGCAAGAATGATCTTTTAAGTCAAGGTGGAGCAAATTTAGACACCAACAACGATGGAATGGTTTCAATTTCAGAAATAGATGCGGTGGCTAATGGAGGGAATGGGAATGGAAGGTTAGATACTTTGGCAGAGAGAAATAGAATAGTGACAGTTGGAATATTATTGGATCGGGATTCGAATAAGGATGGCAAGCGGGATTCACAATTAAGTACAGAGGTGATGCCGCCAGCACTCTATATTAAGAGGCGGCCATGAAAATTAGAAAAAGTGACCAAGGATTTGCATTGGCTATTACAGTTTATGTTTTGCTTTTTGTCTTAGCTTCTTTAACCTATCTTTTAACTAGAACTTCACAAGATGTTAAGACTTCTGACATGCATAAAAGATTAAAGAACTCTTCTACTTTAGCTAATAATGTTATTACTGATCTCATGCGCCAGTTCTCGCAAACCTTTCAGGCAGACCACTATGATTCCAGTCAACTGACTCGCAGCCCTGCTTTTTATACACATGGTTTTTCTTCAGTCACCATCTCTGCGAACGCAAATCAGCATTTTATTTCTTTTTCCGCAGTAGGCGCTTATGGGCAAGATATCAATCAGCCCCAGAACAAGAAAACCATTGAAGGGGTAATAAAATTTATTTCTGACCTTACCACCTTTGGCACCATGTGGAACGGCAACTTTACAACCAGCGCAAGCAACGCTAGTTATATGGGAAGAATGTGGGTGAATGGGAGCTGGAGCATTACTGGACTCAATACGCGCGTGCAAGGAGGGCCTGTTTTTGTGAATGGGAATATTAGCACAGGAGGAAGCGGCAACCTTGTGATTAATGGAGATCTTTACCGCAGCGGATCTAGGAGCGGGAACATCACTGTGAATGGAACTGATAATACCTATGTTCCTTCCATGAATTGGCCTACAATAGATAGAACTTATTTTGATACCTACTCTAATGTTAAAGTCACGCAAAATACAACTTTAAGATTTTATTATGATGGAGCGAGTTCAACAGGAACTGTTCGGGTTGGCACCACCACTTATGTTATTCCTTCAACAGGCTTTATTATTTACGGCCAAAATTGCACATTGACCTCTTCTGGAACAGTGCGGGGTAGAGTGACCATCGCTTCTATTCGCACCAGCGGAACAAGTGGAGGAAATATTATCATGGATAATCATTTAAAGTATGCAACCGTAGGTTCAACCAGTTTTGCTAATGTTCAAGACTCGTTTGCGGCTATTGCCTCTAATTCTATTGCTTTTAATAAAACCGGATCTGATCTTTATGTGAGCGGAGTTTATTTTGTGGATAGTTCTGGGACAACAGGAATGAGTTCATCTGGTTCCAGCGGCCGGACTTTACGTATTTTTGGCACTAGAAATAAAGGGATTTGGCTTTCAGGATTTAGCGGAGCGCAAATTACTTTTGATACAAATTTAGATACTTATCCCCCTCCAGGATTGCCAGAAAGGCCTAATCTTGTGACATGGCACATTAAATAATATAATTTTTTTATGGAATGCCCTGTTTGCCACAAAATACAATCTAATGAAAATAATAGCGAATGCCAGTTCTGCGGTCTTATTTTTGAAAAATGGCTGGCTAAACAAAAACAATCCACGTTAGTTGCTCCTATTCTCCCTCCTCTTCTTGAAATTTCTTCCTCACAGAAATTTAAAATTAATGTGGATTCTCAGTTAAGAACGCTTTTTGGTCTTTTGCTTTTTTTTGTTCAGCCTCTTGTTCAATGGAGCTATCCAATTTTTTTAAAATATTTTTTTAATATGATTTATGCGCCTCTTTCCATTATCTGTTTTATTTCTGGAATATGGATTGGGATGTGCGCGGATAAAAGAGGTTATTCTGGAATTTTTACAGCTGGCGGAGCTGGTTTGTTGGGTGGATTACTCACTTTTTCTTATCTCATGATTCTTGATCATGGCATCCTACTAGAGAAGATAAAGGTTGCAACTCCAGTCTTTGGTATCTATGCTAGTCTTACATTTTTAGGAGGTATTTTTTCTTGGGGTTTCAAACGCTACCTTCATATTACTTTATAATTACAGATTGAACAGAGACGGGTTGAAGGCAAGGATTTGGTTTGGTAAAATGTACGAAGTTAATTAACTAATCTTATGGAAACAAAATCAGTTTCAGTTCCTGACAAGCTTTTTTTAGCCCAGCCCCGTGGTTTTTGCGCTGGGGTGGAGAGAGCTATAGAGATTGTTGAAATCGCGCTTAAAATTTATCCCCCTCCAGTCTATGTTTTTCATGAAATCGTGCATAATAGTTATGTGGTCAAGGATTTAGGCAGCCGCGGAGCTATCTTTGTAAATTCTGTAGGAGAAACTCCAGATGGTTCTGTTTTAATTTTTTCAGCGCATGGGGTTTCGCCGGAAATTCGCGAACAAACCAAAACAAAAAAACTTAAAGTTATTGATGCCACATGTCCTTTAGTAACCAAAGTGCATATGGAAGCGATTCTTTTTGCTAAGCAGGGCTGCACCATCCTTTTGGTGGGGCATGATGGACATGATGAAGTGATCGGCACTATGGGAGAAGCTCCGGAACGGATTATTTTAGTGGATTCCCCCCAGGATGTGGAAAAATTGCAAGTTGAAGATCCGGAAAAAGTTGCGGTTATTACCCAAACCACTCTTTCTTTAGATGATACACGAGACACTATTGAAGCGATTAAAAGAAAATTTCCAAAAGTAATATTTCCGCCAAAAGAAGATATTTGTTATGCCACAACTAATAGACAAACCGCTGTAAAACAGTTAACCTCGCAAGTGGATTTAATTCTTGTGATAGGCTCTGAAAATTCTTCTAATTCCAAGCGTTTGGCAGAAGTATCTCAAGATAAGGGTGTAAAAGCTTATTTGATTGATAACGTGACAAAAATCAAAAAGGAATGGTTTGTAGGCGTAAGGAACATAGGGATTACTGCTGGAGCGAGCGCTCCAGAACATTTAGTGCAGGAAGTGATTAATTATTTTAGGGAATTAGGCGTGAAAAATATTGGAGAAATCAAAACAGTTTCTGAAAACGTCAAATTTTCTTTACCCTCAGAACTCACCCAGTTTGATCAAAAGTTAGCCAAAGTTTAAACCAATCTTTTTTCTTTCCCCTTTGTCCCCAGCGAAGTTGAGGGGCAAGGCCAAGGGAGTTTTTATTTTCTAATATTCGGGTTATTGTATTTGCATCATTCTTTCTAATGCGATGCGGGCTTTTAGCGCAATCTCCTCAGGCACTTTAACCTCATAAACTAAATCCTCTAAAGACCAAAGAACTTTTTCTAATGTATTTTTTTTCATGAACTCGCAGGCCGCTTCTTGGGCTGCGGGGTAAAATGTTTTTAATGGATTTTCTTTTTTTAAACGGTGTAAAATTCCTGTTTCCGTGGCAATAATAAATTCTTTTGCGTTAGATTCTTTTGCGCGTTTTAATATTCCATCTGTAGAAAGAATACGGTCTGCAATTTTCATGCAGGCGGTTAAGCAGCCGCATTCAGGGTGCATAAGAAACTCAGCTTGAGGGTGTTCTTTTTTTAGATCAAAGATAGGTTCTGGCCGAATGCGCAGATGTGTGTGGCAGGAACCATTCCAAAGATGAATTTTCCTATCTGTTTTTGTGCGCAGCCATTGACCTAAATACATGTCTGGAATAAAAAGAATCTCTTTATCTTTTGGCAGAGACTCCACTACTTTTAGAGCGTTGCTGGAAGTGCAGCAAATATCAGATTCAGCTTTTACCGCAGCAGAAGTGTTGACATAAGCTACCACCACCGCATTAGTAAACTCTTTTTTCCATTCTACTAGCTGATCTTTGGTAATACATTCTGCTAAAGAACAACCTGCTTCCAAATCCGGAACAAGAATTTTTTTGTTGGGGCTAAGCAAGGCTGCGGATTCTGCCATAAAATGAACACCGCATACTAAAATAGTAGAAGCTATAGTTTGGGCTCCGTATCTAGCCATGGCCAAAGAATCCCCGACAAAGTCAGCAATGTCTTGAATTTCCCCCGCTTGATAATTGTGCGCCACAATGACAGCATCCCGAACTTTCTTTAGTTCATCAATTTTTTCTACAAGAGTTGTTTCAGTTTTAAGGCTCATGGTTTTATCCAAACAATTTTTGTTTTCTATTACAAAGCTTTTCCACTGAATCTAAAGGCACTTCATTTTGTCCTAATCCTTCATGTCCTGAACCAGGACCATGATAATCTGATCCGCCTGTGGTTACAAGGTCATGCTTTTTTGCCAGTTCCACAAAAGCTTTAATCTGTTCTGGGCTATGTTTTGGATAATAGGCTTCTATTCCTTGCAGGCCCAATTTTGCTAAAGCTAAAATAGTTGCTTCAGAAACATAATAACCCGGATGCGCAATCACTGGGATTCCTTTTGCCAAAAGAATAGCTTCAATCGCTTTCTGGGGTGTAGGGCCTTCATAAAAAACATAGGCTGGTTTTCCTTTGCTTAAATATTTGTCAAAGGCTTCTTGTCTGGAAAAAACAACCCCTTTTTCTTTTAGCTTGTCAGCAATAAAAGGTCTGCCTATGGCAGCAGAGCCTTCTTTGGTATCAAAATCCGATAAAGAAATTTTAATGCCCATATGTTTTAACTTTTCCAACATAGCTTGAGACCTTTTAGCCCTTATTTCTCTATGATAAGTTAATACTTTTTGAAATTCTTCATTCGTTTGATCTATAAAATAACCCAAAATATGAACAGAATTCGACTCTTGAGTGTTGATTTCCACAGCAGAGATAATTTCCATATTAAGTTCTTTAGCTTTATTGATAGCGCTGAATAAACCGCCGGTGGTATCATGATCTGAAAGAGCAAGATGCGTAATTTGAAGCTCATGCGCTTTGGCAATCAATTCATCTGGTTCCAAAGTGCCGTCAGAATAAGTGGAGTGTGTGTGGAGATCTACTTTCATTGGAATTGGAGAGTTTTAATTTTAAGCTGCTCTAATTTTTTGTTAAGAGCGCTGATATATCTTTGCGCCGTTTGTGATAAATTCTTGAGACTTTTGTTCCATTCCTTTTTTTAAAGCCTCTTCATCTGAAACCCCTAAAGATTGCGCGTAGTCTCTAACATCCTGGGTAATTTTCATGCTGCAAAACTGAGGTCCGCACATGGAGCAAAAATGGGATGTTTTGGCATGATCTGAAGGAAGAGTTTCATCATGGAACTGTTTTGCAGTTTCTGGATCTAGAGATAAATTAAATTGGTCGTTCCAGCGAAACTCGAATCTGGCAAGGCTCAAGGTATTGTCCCGCACTTGAGCTTGAGGAAACCCCTTAGCCAGGTCCGCAGCATGGGCTGCAATTTTATATGCGATCACTCCATCTTTAACATCCTTTTTATCAGGAAGACCTAGGTGCTCCTTTGGGGTTACATAACAAAGCATGGCGCATCCATACCAGCCAATCATAGCAGCTCCTATGGCAGAAGTGATGTGATCATAGCCCGGGGCTATATCTGTGGTTAAAGGACCTAGGGTGTAGAAAGGAGCTTCTTGGCAAGCAGTAAGCTCTTTTTCCATATTTTCCTTAATCATCTGCATGGGGATATGACCTGGACCTTCAATCATTACCTGTACCTCATGCTTCCATGCAATTTTGGTCAGCTCACCTAAGGTTTCTAATTCAGAAAATTGAGCTGAATCATTTGCATCTGCTATAGAACCTGGCCTTAATCCATCTCCCAGACTAAAAGAGATGTCATAAGATTTCATAATCTCACAGATCTCTTCAAAATGAGTATAAAGGAAATTTTCTTTATGATGAGCTAAACACCATTTGGCTAAAATAGAACCACCACGTGAAACAATGCCAGTAACGCGTCTGGCAGTAAGCGGGATATAGGCTAACCTTACACCCGCATGAATTGTAAAGTAATCCACCCCTTGTTCTGCCTGTTCAATGAGAGTATCTTTGAAGATTTCCCATGTTAGTTCCTCTGCCTTGCCATTGACTTTTTCTAAAGCCTGGTAGATTGGCACAGTTCCAATAGGCACTGGAGAGTTTCGGATAATCCATTCTCTGGTTTCATGGATGTTTTTGCCTGTGGAAAGGTCCATAACCGTATCTGCCCCCCAGCGAATGGCCCAGATCATTTTTTCTACCTCTTCTTCAATAGTGGAGGTGACTGCGGAATTTCCAATATTAGCATTGATTTTAACCAGAAAATTTCTGCCAATAATCATGGGCTCTGATTCAGGATGGTTGATGTTAGCTGGGATAATGGCCCGGCCTCTGGCTACTTCATCTCTAACAAATTCTGGTGTAATCATACGCGGAAGAAAAGCTCCAAAACTCTCTCCCGGATGGATTTTGGTTGTTTCTTTTAGATTTTCTAGTTTTTGGTTTTCCCGGATAGCGATATATTCCATTTCAGGGGTAATGATCCCTTTTTTTGCATAATGCATTTGGCTGACATTGCAGCCTTTTTTTGAACGAAAGGGTTTTTTTAAATTTGGAAAGCGGATGGCTTGTAAGTCAGGGTCATTTAATCTTAATTTTCCATATGTAGAGGAAATTTCAGAAAGCTGTTCCACATCGTTTCTGTTTAATATCCATTGTGCTCGGTTTGGGTTTAATCCTTTACGGATATTAATTTTTTCATTCGGATCTGTATAGGGGCCGGAAGTATCATACAGAATAAAACTTTTTTTAGAGTTTTCTAAAAATACCTCTCTCATGGCAACTTGAACTTGGGGATTTTTACCCTCAACATAAATTTTGCGAGACGAGGGAAATGGTTTAAGCGTAAGAATAGAATCTGTTGGAGTTTTTTCCTGTTTTTTTCTTTCTAATAATTCTAAGGGGGTCATAAAGGCTCCTTTAAATTTAGAATATCGCATGAGAAAATAGAATTGGTTCTTATTTTTTAAAGTGCAATATTCTGCTTAAAAATAATTATATCATACCCGACTTTTTTTTCAAGTATTTAACTTCTGGGCTGCCCCATCTTCTTTTTTTTAAGGCTCTTGTATAATTTTTTTTGCCAGAGTTAGGGCTTCTTCTTGACTATGGATTTCACCCAAAATTGTAGCTTCCTCCACCTCTTTTAAAATGCGTCCAATCAAAGGGCCAGGAGCAAGAGCTAAATGTTCCATAATAATTTTTCCATTGATCAGTTTAGGTTTTTTATCAACTTCTTCCAGCTCTTTTTCATAGTGCCAGCGGATTAAATCCTTTACCACTTTTTCATGTGGATCCTTATTTTGGCCTCGTTCCTCTGGAGTAAGATAGGTGTAGCGGTCTGCCAAAGAAACAATTAAAGCAGGGAGTGCGCTGTTTTTTAAGTCTCTAAAAAATCTGAATTTTGCTTTGTCGCTTAAAGTTGGAGCATGGGCAAGCCCGCCGGGCCTCATGTGGCTAAGCACCATTTGTGATAAATGACGGGATGCATTAAAACTAAAGCGAAGTCTCTGGCTGATGAGAGAAGTGATTTTAGCCCCAATATTTTGATGTTCATAAAATCTTAGCCTGCCATTGACGATTTTTGCGGTGGGAGCTTTACCCACATCATGTAAGAGCGTCCCCATCTTCATCAAAGTGGCCATGGGGTGAGAATCTAAACCCTGCTCTTCAAATAAAAGTTTTTTTAGTTTTTCCTGATCTTCTTGAAATTCGTTTTGCAGATTTTCTAAAATCCATTCCAAACATGCCACGGCGTCTAAACAATGTCCCCAGACTCCTTTCCCAGGATAATAGTCCAGAGCGCAGTTTCTATTTGGGTCGCTCTCTGGAATAATCTGAGAGATTAGGCCAGCTTGGTCTAATTCAACTAGATAGGGATAAGAATGGGGAGTATCTAAAAGCAGCAGAAGCTCTTCTCGAACTCTTTCTTCCGCAACATTTAAAATTTTTTCCTTATTTTTTTTTATGGTTTCTAAAGTCAATGGCTCAATTTTAAAGTTAAGCTGGGCCGCAATTCTAAAAGCTCTTAATAATCTTAAAGGGTCGTCCTCATATATTTTTTCATGGATTTGGCGCACTTTCTTTTCTTTAATATCCCTTTTCCCTTCATAAGGATCCATCAAAGTGTTTCCCTGTTCCATGTTTTTTGCCAGAGCATTGATAGAAAAATCCCTTAGAGAAAGATCTTCTTCAATGGTTGCTCCTTTAAACCTTGCAAAATCTAGCTGCAGTCCATTGTCTAAAACCATGCGGTAAATTTCCCGCTCTTCTTTTAAGGCAAAAAAAGAACTTTTTAGCTCTTTACTTACTTTTTCCGCTATTTTTTTGGGATCAGAGGAAATGGCAAAATCTAGATCTTTGGTTTTACGGTTTAGTTCCTGATCGCGCAAATAGCCGCCCACAAGGAAACATTCTATTTTTTCTTTTTGCGCGAACTTTTGGACAAGGGCAAGGATTTCATATATTTCAAGGCTAGTCATTTAGCATCTCTTCTAGGTCTAAGATCGCTTCTACTTTTTTAATTAATTTTTTAAAAATAACCGGCTTAATCACAAAGGCTTGCGCCCCATAATGAAAACTTTTCTCCACATCTCCCACATTATCTTTTGCAGTGCACATGATCACAGGAATGGAGGAGCTTAGAGGATTAGATTTAATTTTTTTTAAAACTTCCCATCCATCCATTTTAGGCATCACAACATCCAAAATAATGAGTTCCGGCCTATTTTTTTGAATTTCCCTTAAAGCCTCTTCTCCGCTGTAGCAGCATGCGGTATCAAATTGTTCTTTAGGAAAATTCATTTTCATTAAATCAGCTAAGGGATGATCATCTTCGATAATTAAAATTTTATGTTTGTCCATATTTTATTCCGCCTTGTTATGTTAGTTTATGTTAATTCAAATAATTTTCTTAGATTTTTTATTTGATCAGCATCTTCTTTTTTATCTAATTTTTTTAAGTTCTTTCTTTAAAATTTTTTGTAGAGCATTTTTAGGCAATTCTTTTCTTATTTCAATATCTCTTGGCCTTTTGTAAGGAGGAAGCTTTTCTTGGCAGAGTTTTATCAGTTCAGACTTATCTAAGGTTTGGTTTTCTTTTAGCACCACAAAAGCTTTAACGGTTTCATCCCCTTCTGTATTGGGAATTCCAACCACCGCGGCTTCTGCCACAGCAGGGTGGCTGAGCAGCGCTTCTTCCACCTGAATAGAAAAAACTTTTAAGCCTTTAACAATGATCATATCTTTAATTCTATCTTTAATAAAAATAAAGCCTTCAGAATCTATCATTCCCACATCTCCGGTTTTAAACCACCCATCTTTTGTAAAAGCCTCTTTTGTAGCTTGCTCTTCTTTATAATAGCCTTGCATGATATTTGGACCCTGAATACATATTTCTCCTTCCTCTCCTATTTTTAGTTCCTCTTCATTTTCATTTATAATTTTTATTTTTACGTCAGGAATGGGTCTCCCCACGCTTCCTGGTTTTCTCTGATCCAAACTATTGGCAGAAACTACAGGGCTGGTCTCAGAAAGACCATAACCTTCTAATAAAGGGATCCCAAATTTTGTTTCAAATTTTTCTTGCACTTCTTTAGACAATGGCGCTGCTCCAGAAATACAGAATTTAACAGTTCTAAAAAAAAGATATTTAAGAATCCATTTTTTGACGCCTTTGGCCTGTTCTGCCAGCAAAGCAAAAATTTGCGGCACAGCGGCAAAAACAGTTATTTTTTCTTTGGAGAGAAGTTTTAGCCATGGCTTAGGGGGCCGAATCGCTTCCACAATAACAATAGGGCAGCCTAAATAAAGAGGGATCAGCACATTCGTTGTCCATGCAAAGACATGAAACATGGGCAAAAGGCAAATGAATCGCTCTTTTTTTGTTAACCCTAAGGCTTGAATAGAGCCCAACGCGTTAGAGATAAGATTTTTGTGAGAGAGCATCACCCCCTTAGATTTACCAGTGGTGCCAGAGGTATAAAGGATTAGAGCTGTTTTTTCTGGATCAGAAACTATTTTTATTTCTTTAGAGGTTTCTTTAAGCAGTTCAGAAAATGGGACAATGTCTGGACGATTTTGAGTTGAAGGCACAAGATCAGTTACCCAAATGGTTTTAAGTTCTGCGCACTGTTTTTTTGCTTTTAAGATTTCTGGCAAAAAACCGGATTGTGTCACTAAACCACAAGCCCCAACATGGGACAAGATATAAGCTATTTCTTCATTTTTAAGGAAAAAATTAATGGGTACTGCGGTTGCGCCTAAGCAAGTAAGAGCAAAAGCAGTAAAAATAAATTCAGGAGAATTTTTTAAAAGAAGCCCTACTTTATCCCCTTCTTGAATGCCTAAGGTAGATAAATTGGCAGCCACCTTTATGATGGTTTGATACAGTTCCTGATAGGGTGTGCTTTTGTCTGCAAAAAATAGAGCTTTTTTTTCGCTATTTTTTGCAGCGCTTTCTTTTAATAATTGTCCAAGGGTCATGGTTTTTATTATATCTCTAACAAAGGCACAGATGATAGAAGATTTTTTGTGTAAGCTTCTTTTGGATCATTAAAGATCTGTTCACTGAAGCCTTGTTCCACTATCTCTCCATTTTTTATCACCATCACTTTGTCTGACATTTGCTGCACAATAGAAAGATCATGCGCAATTAACAGATAGGAAATGCCAAAATTTTTGTTTAGGTCCATTAAGAGGTTCAAAATCTGGGCTTGGATAGAAAGGTCTAATGCGGATACTGGTTCATCCGCAATAATTAGTTTTGGCTGCATGGCTAAAGCTCTGGCAATCGCGATTCTTTGCCTTTGACCTCCGGAAAATTGGTGAGGATAATCGTTCAGCAGCGCTTGCGGCAGCCCTACTGCATCCAGAAGATTTTTTACTTCTTTTAAAAGCTCTTCTTTCTTGTATAAATTTTTGGATTGTGCAAGAGCTTCTTTTAAAATAAAACCTATGGAAAGTTTTGGGTTTAAGGATGCGAACGGATCCTGAAAAATAGTTTGCACAGTTTGCGCCCGGGTTTTCAGTTCCAGCAGTTCTGCTTTTTCCCCTTCAAAATATATTTCTCCGGAAGAGCTTTGAATCAAACCCTGAATCATGCGGCCTATGGTGGATTTCCCGCTGCCAGATTCCCCCACCAAAGAGACAATTTCTCCTTTTTCAATTGTAAAAGAGACATTTTTTACAGCCTCAATAAAGCCCTGTTTTTTAAAAATTCCTCTTTCAACTGAAAAGCGTTTAACAAGATTTTTAACTTCTAATAAACTTTTCATGAAAATGGCGCTAAATCACAACTTATTTTTCTATTGAACTTTTTTAGTTCTCTTAAAAGAGGAACTTTTTTTTTGCATTCTTCAATCGCTTTAGGACAACGCGGGTGAAAGATACAGCCAGATGGGAGAGAAGAAAGGTCAGGCGGGCTGCCGGGAATCACAGGCAATTTTTCTTTCTTAAAGCTTTTCCGAGGCAATGATTTTAGCAGTGATTGAGTATAAGGATGTTGCGGATTTTTTAGAATTTCTTGTGTAGATCCTTCTTCCACAATTTCCCCGCCATAGAGAACCGCTAGTTTTTGAGTGTAAAGCCCAATAAGCCCAAAGTGATGCGTAATAAAAAGAATTGAAATCTTTAAATTTTTTTGTAGTTTCATAAGAAGTTCCATAATCTCTTTTTGCACAGTCACATCCAAAGCAGTGGTGGGTTCATCGCAAATAAGAAGTTTTGGACGATTGGCTAATGCCATGGCGATCATGGCTCTTTGCCTTTGTCCTCCGGAAATCTGATGAGGATAAGAGTTGTAAATTCGTTCTGTTTCTTTAAGCTGCACTTCTTCTAACAAAGAAAATATTTTTTCTTTTAACTGCAAAGAGCTTGTTTTTAAAGAATGAGTTAGGATGTTTTCTTCAATCTGTTTTCCTATGGGGATCACAGGGTTTAAGGAGGTAAAAGGATCCTGGAAAATAATAGCGATCTCCTTGCCCCGAATTTGCCGAATCTTTTCAGGTTCCATTTGTAATAGTTCCTTGCCTTCAAAAAATATTTCTCCATGAGTGATCTTGCCTTCATTGGCGGGAATCAGTCGTAAAATAGAATGAGCCACACTGCTTTTCCCACAGCCAGATTCCCCCACTAACCCTAAGGTTTCTTCTTTATCTAAAGTAAGTGAAACATCCCTTAAGGCAGAGATTATTTTCTTGCCTCGAACATATTGCAAAGAAAGATTTTTAATTTCTAGTAACATATCTGAAAGCGTTGCGCTTATCAAATCCTCATATTAAAATGTGGGATAGGATAGCCATAGGTTCCCGCATTTAATTCTGACTCCTTGGATCTAAAATATCTCTTAAACCCTCGCCTAAAAGATTAAACGCAAGAACTGTAAATAAAATGCAAAGCCCGGGAAATAAAGAAAGCCACCATGCAAAGTGAATATAATCTTTTCCTGTGGTAAGAATATTCCCCCAGGAAGGGATGGGAGGCTGGACTCCTAAACCTAAAAAAGAAAGAGAAGATTCAATTAAAATAGCATTGCCTACTCCAAGAGTGGCGCTAACTAAAATGGGAGCAGAAACATTGGGAAGCAGATGGAAAAATAGAATTTTTGGAGTAGAAAGCCCCAGAGATTTTGCCGCCAGGATAAATTCTCTTTCTTTAAAAGAAAGGGTTTCTCCTCTTACTAAACGCGCGAGGCCTGTCCATGAAGTAAAACCAATCACAATCATGACATTGAGAATATTTGGCTCTAAAAAAGCAATGACCATTAAAATAAGAAAAAAAGTTGGGAAACATAGCAATATGTCCACAATTCGCATGAGGGTGGAATCTATCCATTTTCCAAAATAGCCGGAAACAAGGCCAATGAATGTGCCAAATAAAGTAGCAATAGAAACAGCCACAAATCCTACTGTAAGAGAAATCCTAGAGCCATAAATTAATCGGGAAAAAAGATCTCTTCCTAAATCATCTGTGCCTAGTAGATGCAGAATTGAAGGGGATTGGAGACGTTCAAGCAAATTTTGTTCTAAAGGAGCATAGGGGACAATAAAAGGAGAAAAAAGAGCAAGGCTGCTTAAAATAAAAATAAAAGAGATTCCCCAGAGCGCGAATTTGTTTTGGATAAAACGTTTGATATAGAGTTTTAGCATTTTATTTATACCGAATTCTTGGGTCAGCTAAAGCATAGAGCATGTCTGCCAAAAGATTTCCCAGAAGAGTGAGAAACGCTACCATGGTTCCAATCCCCATCAGCACTGGATAATCCCTAGACATAATCGCTTCAAACCCAAGCCTGCCCATGCCTGGATAAGCAAAAATAGTTTCAAAAATAAAACTTCCTCCAATGAGCTCTGGCAGCATTAGACCCAGTAAAGTGATAATGGGAATCAAGGCATTCTTAAAAGCATGTTTAAAAATAACCTCTCTTTCTTTTAACCCTTTGGCTCTGGCAGTGCGAATATAATCTTGATGCAAAACTTCTAACATGCTGGATCTGGTATATCTGGCTAAAGCTGCAAGACCTGTAAGAGCCATCACTGAGACTGGCAGTAGTAGATGTTGAAGCATGTCCCATGCTTTTTGCAAAAAATTCAGTTCTTCAAAGTTAAGGGAACGGAGCCCAGAGATTGGCAAGAGCCCTATTTTTAAGCCGAATAGAATCATTAAAAGCAGAGCAAGCCAGAATGTGGGAATAGAAAACCCAAGATAAACAAAAAGAGTGGTTAGTTTATCGAATAGCGCTCCTTTTTTTGCAGCCGCAGTCATGCCAATTAGGATCGCTAAAGTAAAGATAAGAGATAAAGACAAAAAATTTAAAAGCAGAGTTGCAGGCAATCTTTCCAGAATTTTATGGATCACTGGCCGGTCATCTTTAAAGGATTTTCCAAAATCAAATTTGGAAAGCCGTTTTAACCATTCCCAGTATTGGATTGGCCAGGGACGATCTAAACCATAGAGTTTAGTTAATTTTTGTTTAGCTTCTAAACTCATTTTTGCGTTTAGATCTGTAATAAGATCAGTGGGTTTTCCCGGGGCAAGCTGCATGATAAGAAATGTGAGGAACGTAATTCCTAGAAGTAAAGGCAGCAGTGTCAAGAGCCTTTTAAAAAGATAAGATGCCATGCTATTGCGCTGTTATTAAAGGATAACGCACTTTATTTTTAGGGACAAACCATTTATCAAAGTTCCAGCCAAATCCAAAACTAGAGAGCGCAACAACCTTCGGTCCAACAAAACGTTCCTGAACCACAGGCAGAAAATCTGGATAAAAAAGAAAGATATAGGGAATGTCGTCATGCACTAACCCATGCACTTTTCTATAGATTTCTTTTCTTTTTTGCTGGTCAAAAGTTTTTCTTCCTTCCTCTAGGAGAGCATCCACTTCTAAATTTTGGTAGGAGACAAAATTATATTGACCATCTTTTTTTTGGGAGGAATGCCAAATATTATAAATATCAGGGTCAGGTGAAAGAGCCCATCCTAGAATAATGGCTTCAAAGTTTTTTTTGTCAATAAAATTTTTAATGAAAGTGGACCATTCAACGATCCTTATATTCATTTTAATGCCCACTTTTTTAAGCTGTTCCTGAATAATCTCAGCGGTGAGAGCGCGCATTTTATTTCCCTGATTGGTCATTAAGGTAAATTCGAAATTTTTTCCATCTTTTTCTAAAATTCCGTCTTGATTAAGATCTTGCCACCCTGCTTCTTGAAGCATCTGTTTGGAGAGCTTTGGGTTATATTCAAAATCTTTTACTTCACTGTTAAAGGACCATGAAAGCGGCAAAAATGGTCCGGTTGCGGATTGGCCCATTCCCAGAAGAACAGCCTGCACCAGTTCTTTTTTTTGCAGCGCATGGGCAAGCGCTAAACGGACTAATTTTTCTTTAAAAATCGGGTGGTTTAGATTAAACCCTAAATAAGTATAAGCTGCTCTTGGAAAACGGTATTTTTTATATTCTTCAAAAAATTCCGGATAGGCATGGTACTGGTCTGGAGTCAGCACCATGGTATCTATGGATTTATTTCTTAATTCTAAAAATTCAACCGCGTTGTCCGGAATAATTCTAAAAACATATTTTGCAATATGCGGCCTGCCGTCAAAATATTTTGGATTTGCTTCCAGCGCTATTTTTTCATCCACTCTCCATTCTTTAAAAATGTATGGTCCTGTGCCAATGGGTTTTTTGTTAGCTGGATGTTCATTGAACTCTTTTCCCTTTGCCCCTTTAAAAATATGTTTTGGAATGATTCCAATTCCCCAGGATTCTAAGGCTGGAACATAGGGTTCTTTATACAGGATGCGGAGGGTATAGGGATCCAGAAGTTCTACTTTTTTCACCTTTTCATAACTGGAAGAGTGCGGTGTTTTAACTTCTGGATCAATTAATCTTTCAAAAGTGTAGAGCACATCTTCCGCGGTAAAAGCTTGGCCATCATGCCACTTTACATTTTTCCTAAGATAGAAGGTAAAGACAAGTCCATCTTTAGATATTTCCCATTTTTCTGCAAGGTCTCCAACCAGTTGAATTTGCGCATTGTATTTTACAAGGCCGTTAAAAACCATGCCATTGATAGAGCTAGAGGCGCTGTCAGAAGCTAATACTGGATTTAGATAGGAAGCATCCCCAATTGAGCTTTCAATAAATGTATCGTCGTAGGCAGGCAGAGATGAGGAGGATTGAAGCTGAGGATTATTATTCTGTTTACAAGCAGTAAAGGTCACTCCTGTGTAAAGAATAATAAATAATCGTCTTATCCAATTAGACGCCAATAAATCTAAGTTCAATACAATTTTAAATTGCTGTAGTGACCAGTGTTTCTGTGGAAGCCACCCCAGGAATAGCTCGGAGTTTATTCACTACTACATTGGTCATTGAGGGCAGATCATCCGCTTCAATATCGCAAATAAGGTCCCACCTGCCATAAACTCCGGAAACATGAGAAACCCCTTTTGTATCTTTAATTTTTCCCAGAGCTGATTTTTCTTTGCCTGCAGATAGACGAATTAAGACAACTCCTGTAGTCATTTTATTGCCTCCTCATTAATCTTTATATTAGGGTCTATTTTAAGCAATATCACTTCTATACTTCCAATTTCCTGTACGGCTGGGTATTTGGCTTAACTTGCAGCAGCTCTTTTGGAAAACCAATCTCTGCCACAATAATTTTTCCAGCCCATTCTTTTCCTTGTTTTGTAAAAAATCCTATTTTAGGAGCGCCCATAGTAACAGTAACACTGGCTGAGATAGCAGCTCCGCAGGGTTCGCCAGTATCTCCATCTAATCCAGAAGGAATGTCAACAGCAATCACTTTTTTTTTAGACCCATTAATCAGCTCTATTGTAGATGCGATCAGCCCTTCTGTTTTTCCTTTAAACCCTGTGCCTAAAATCGCGTCAATCACTAGATCGGAATTTTTAAGTTCCAGCTCAATTTTGCTTTTTGAAGGAAGAAACTCATAGGGGATATTTAAATTTTTTATGATTTCAAAATTTTCTAAAACAATTCCTTTAAGAGATTCAATCGCTTTTAGAAAAATAACCTTGACCTCTTTTTTATTTTCTTTAAGAACTTTTGCAGCTACCAACCCATCTCCCCCATTGTTCCCGCTGCCGCAGAGAATTAATATTTTTGGAGAAATAATATTGAATGTTTCTTGAAGAACTATTTTGGCTACTTGAGCTCCAGCGTTTTCCATTAAAAGACTTTGTGGAATTTTGTATTCTGCAATCGCAGAGTTCTCAATTTCTCGCATTTGACTTATAGAAAGAGCCATTGTCTTTAAATTTAGATCTTCCATTAAAAATATTTTGAAAAAAATAAATGAGCAATCGCTCCTGCTAACGGCGGAAAAATAAGAGAAGAAAGCAGTCTAAAAATCATGAATTTTGGGCTGATTAAAGCGGATTCAATGGGAAGCCTGGCTACTGCCCACAATGACCATGCTGTGACATAAGCCACTAAAGTTCCAAGACCTGCCCCAGCTTGATAAAGCGCGGCAACCACTGGAAAACTGGTATAAGGTCCTCCCGGGGTAATAGCTCCTGCCAAACAACCAAACCAAATCCCTTTCCAGCCAGATTCTTTTCCCAGCCATTTTGCCACAGCCTCTTTTGGCAGTAAAACTTGAACCAGCCCAGACATTGCAAAAGCTAAAAGAAGAATAGGAAAAATTTTGATCAATAGACTAAAACCAGATTTCCAGCCAGTCCACATAAGAGCCGGCTCTTTTTTATAGGCAATGGTAGAGAGAACACCTACAGCGCCAAAAAATATCCAGAATACAAAATTCATTCTTTTATCTCTTCCTTTTTTATTTTCTCATTCAATTCTTTTGACTTAAAATAGGCTTGAGTAATGGCATAAGCCCAGATACCTAAAAAAGTAAAGCTAATTAAATTTAAGAGATGACGGTCTTTGCCTATGACCTCTTTGGCTAAAGCTTGAATTTTATCTGGATGAATAACTTCAGTTCTAGGGTCTGGAAGCATGGGGCCTAATGCAATGACAAGCCAGATCATGGGTAAAAGAAAAAGAGAGGAAGCGATCACAAGCAGGATGGTTCCTTTTTTATATTCTTTGTTATAGATCTGGCCTAAGCCAGGTCCAAGAAAAGATAATAGGATTGAGATAACAATTCTTTTCATTTAGAGATCAGCAAACATTTTAATTTTTTTGACCATCCCTTGACCAAAGGCAGGCGGTTCTGTTAAAGTATCTATTTTAGCTAATTCGCACACTAGAATTTTGCTGATTCCTTTATTTTTTATGAGCCAACTATTGAAAAGAAATTATATCACAAAAAAGAAGTGCCTGTATTGAAACTAGAGATTATTAATTTATTTAAAAATTTAGTGTTCTTATGTTATGCTTTTTAAGAATAAAATGAAATTAAGTGGAAGAAAATTTTTTCTTTTTGTTCTATCTTTATTCATTTTCTTTTTCCTATCTCACAATCTCAAAGCGCAAAATAAAAATGATAGGGGTTTCCCTGCTATTTTAGAAGCGGATTTATCCGCCGCAGCCACAGAAGTCTATCACCTTCAGTTTAATTCCGCAGAACGCCATCTGCATCATGCCATGGTCTTACTTCCAGACCATCCTGCGTCTTATTTTTTTATGACTATGCTTCGCTGGTATCAATTTACTTACGATTCTTTAGAATATCGGAATCCTGTTTTAGAAAAAGCATTAGAGTTTGAAGCTGAGCGCACCATCACAGTCGCCAAGAGGTATCTAAAGAAAAATAAGAATGAAGCAACAGGGTTTCTTTACTTAGGCGGAGCTTTAGGCGCAAAAGGGTGGTACCGTGTGATCCGCGGTCAATGGATCAGAGCTTATTTTGACGGGAAAAAAGGGTACTCTTTAATGCGTAAAGTCATAGAGATTGACCCTGAACTTTACGATGCTTATTTAGGCATTGGCATGTATGAATATTATGCCGCGACTTTGGGACCCGCGTTGCGGGCTTTAGCCTCTTTTTCCATTCGGGGAGATAAATGGGCTGCACTTCGTAGTCTGCAACTGGCGCAATATAAAAGTCGTTATGTGCGTTTAGAAGCTGCTTATTTTCTTTGGAGCGGGGCAATGGATGAGGGGCGGCTGGCAGATGCTAAAGAAATAATGGAAGTTCTCACTCAATCTTATCCAGAAAGCCCTCTTTTTCGTTGGTGCGAAATTCAAACTCTTTTTTATCAGAAAAAATGGGTGGAGACCATTTTAAAAGGAGAAAAATATAGCGCGGATGCGTTAAAAGCGTCTCAATCTGGAAATTCTGTCAATCCTTTTAATTTATTGCTGGCTAAAGTCTATTACCATTGCGGAGCCGCTGCTTTTAACCTAAGGCATTACGATAGAGCTAAATTTTATTTTAAGAAAGCGATTGAGCAGCATGCTGAATTCGTTGGTTGGAAAGCGATGGCGATTTTAAGAATGGGCGAACTCTTGGATATGGAAGGAAAAAGAAAAGAGGCTATTGAGAATTATAAAAAAGTTTTAGATTTGCCAAAAGCTTGGAATTCCCAAAGGTTAGCTAAAGAACGCATTAAAAAACCTTATCAGATGAATCGTCGCAACGGAAACAACTTCATCTCTTCCCCCCTGCAGCTCTGGAATGCGGAGTTGCAATAAACTAACTCGAACTAAAAGTGCGGCATTGAACTAGGATTATTTCGAAGAGGGTAGCTTATAGGGTGCGCTCTTAGTTCAAATTTGTGTGAGGCGCATCCGAAATATAATATCAATTTAGGACTGGTATTTTTTGGAATGTGGTGTTATAATTATTAGGTAAGATTTTCTTACAAGGAGGTCTCTATGAAAACAATGGAAGTGACCACAATATCTTCAAAAGGTCAAGTTGTTATTCCTGCAACCGTTAGGAAGGAGATGCACTTGTCTAATGGTTCAAAGCTATTGGTGTTGACTGAAGGGAATAATTTGCTCTTGAAGCCCCTTTACAAACCACGGCTACAGGTGTTTGAGGCATTAATTCGTCGTAGCCAACGATATACAAAAGAAGTAGGGTTAAGAAAAAGCGATGTAAAGAAAGCGATTAAGAAAGTTCGTCGTGAAAGTCGTCCTTGACACCAACGTTTTAGTGTCAGGCATATTCTGGAGGGGTACCTCTAGAAGTATTCTTGAACTTTGGGCTAGGGAACAACTGGAAGTTCTAGTGAGCCCTCTTATCCTTAAAGAATATGAACGGGTGATTTTCGAGGTGGAAAGCGAGAAGCGGACTGGCCTAACGGAAGAATGGTGGAAATTCATCATCCATCATTCAATACTCATTTACCCTGAAGAAACATTACACATCTGCCGGGATCCGGATGATGACAAGTTTCTTAACTGTGCTGTAAATGCTGGCGCAAGATATTTAGTGAGCGGAGACGATGACCTTTTGGTACTCAAAGAAATCTATGGTATTCCTATTTTAAAACCAAGGGAGTTTCTAAATTATAAGTCTTAAGCGTTAAAAAAAAGTGTTACGAGCGGTGAGAAACTTCCTCAATTAGAGCGGTTTATAATTTCTCCACATCTTTTTTGGTTTATCTTCAAACATATTAAATGTTTGTGGAGCATTTTTTTCAATACCTGCCTTAATTCAATTTCAACTAATTCTAGGAAATCACCCACTGCTAGAACGATTTTTTCTGAAAAAAATTGGTTATTTTTTTCATGAAAATTTTCATTTTTGTCACAAAAAATTTACAAATAGTTGAAGACAGATCGCCTTAGTTTGAGATATACTTTTAATGGAAGATTCTGTAAGGACTTCTAGGGATCATCCTAAGCCTGTCCTCAAGCAAAGTTTTGAGGGCAAAGTTTTGGGATCAAAGCCGCTGGATGTTTGATTCTCTCTTTGTGTTAGAGAAGAAATCAGCGCAGTTTGAGGGTTAAAATCTCTAGGAACCTTAAAGAATCTCTTTATTGGAGTTAGGATGTAAACGATTACACTTATGAAACTACTTATGAAAATTCTTTTTACTCAATTTGTCGCAATTTACTGGAAGAAGTTTGTTTCTCTTACAGTGGTAGGTTCTTTATTGTTGAGTGTGATTGGGCCTGTAGTTGAAGCTAGAACTATTGCAAGACAAACAGTGTCTGATGTTTCCAATATTGAAAGGGATGAGAGAGAGCGCGGATTTGGGAGTTACAAACTGAGGAGACAGCTTTTATCTTCTAGGCTTGTAGAAGCTGAGAATAAAGTGATTCAGATGGCTGAGTCAAGGATTCCTGCAGAACAACTCCCCACAGCCATTGCTGAGTATAAGAGAGGGTTAAAGAGAAAAGGGATATTGAGAGTTGAATCTAGACCTCGTGGTTTAAGAGGATCGCAGTTTAGGATTAGTAGTTTAAGGCGTTCTATAGGGAGCATAACATCATTGCATAGAGGACGTATAGGGCGGGCGATAGATAGACTGACAACATTGCATGGAAGGCGTGTATGGGATTCTATAGAGAGCATGACAGCATTGCATGCAGGGACTATTTTGATGCATTTACGCAATATCTTTGATAACTATTCTTTATTTCATATGCCGCCAACAATCATTAACAATCCACAAACATTTGCTTATTTATTTAGAGCTGCATTAGACGGGAACAGGGATCAAGTTAATAAAATCACAAGCTATGTGCCACATGTAGCAAGGAAAGATAGCAAATGGGAATATATTACAGAGATGGGAATAAGCAATCAAACCCTTTTTCCTAGACTCTTAACTAGGATCATGGAAGGTTATGTAGAACAGTGGAAGGTAAAATCAAAAGATACTACACATGAGAGGAGAGTAGATGAAGAATGGGTTGAGTTCATAACAAAAGCAGATCGCACTATAGGAGATTATCATCTGACACCTTATACTGATGAAGAACTTATGTTGGAAGGTAAATTTAGATCAATCTATAGAGAATTAACAAACAGGGAAGGCAAGTATGCTTATTTTGGGTTAGATCATGTATTTGTTAGTCTTTATGATGGGCCTGGATTTATCTGGAGTGAAGATGTTTTTCAGCTGGCTTATTATTATACCCGACAGACTAAGCTAAATGCTTTTGATAGAGCAATTGGTCGTGATAAAGGTCTTAAAGATAAGGACTATGAAAGAAAGGGATATTTTTGGATAGACCGCAGATACGCGCATATTCTGATAGAGTACGGCAAGAAACATGGAGAAGAAGCGCTAATGAAGTTGTTACGAACGCATGCGATGCGAGAACTTGGGCTTCGAGCCTGGATCCATACACGAGGAAGAAAGGGACCATACAGAACCTATGACATGGCTCATGACGAAGTTTTAAATGATCCAGAACAAAAAGAGTTATTGGAGTTTGCAAAAAGAGCAGCGAACGATATTCGGTTAGGAGGTTTTCCAGACTATCTGTTTGTGAGGAACTTGGTGGACACATTAGATGATCGGATTGCAGTGGTTCCAGAGAATCCGTTAGGATTGTTTGGCGAGTATCTGATTACTTTAAATATGATAGTAAGAGGACGGAGGTCACACACACCTAGTTCAGCAAGAACTTTAAAGGATATATTCAGGATGATTAGAAGAGATCAAGATCTTTATTTAGAGTATAAGAAAGAGGTAGAAGAGCTATTACAGAAAGAGATGGGTTCGCATATTAGTTTAGAGGAGCTGATAAAGAGAGAGAGGGAAGGGACTAGGGATCAGTTAGAGGCAGTTAGAGAGAGGTATAACGAGATGTTAAAGGAAAAAGAGAAACAGGGAGTGATACGATCCTTTGCGTTAAGGTATCCTAGATTTGCCAGGCTGTTTGGACCAGAGATGATAGTAAACAATATCGAGGCTTTATTAGACTTAGAAAAGAGAGTAGAGAAGTCTGTTGAGGATGATGGGTGGACAGACCCAGGCAAACTAATCTTTGATATATTTAGTGAACTGTTTAGAAAAGTAACAGAACTTGTAACTTCAGATAATTTCATGGAAGTTGCAGAAGATTTATTTAAGGTGATGAAGATGTATAGAATAGCGAATGCAAGTAATGATGTATATGAACCCCTGAATGAGTTAGGTTTCATGATGAAATATTTTGGAGCTAAACGAGCTAAAAAGAAGTTTCATCAGATGGTTGGATTCTATAGCAAGATGCCAGTATTCTGCTGGTCTTTATTTAAGAAACGTATTCGATTAGAAGAACGTTTAAGATGGTTACATCCAGACACATACCGCAGGATGGAAGAAGAGAAGAAATATAATAGTAGCGTGCATTGGATGAAACGGATGAGAGATGAACATTTAGAGACATGGTATAGTTGGATATTGTATGTAGGTGTTATACCAGTGGCAGCTTATATTTTATCTGGAGGAGCAGCGTATAGTTATGATGGATACAGCATGTTACATGCTAGTCTCAATATCTGGAACGAGATCGTTCGTTCTATATCTTCATTACTGCCTTATTTTACAGTAGGAGTAGTTTCTGTATCTTTTGGCGCTACATTGGATAAATGGAATCAGGGATTAGATGCTAAATCCAATCTAAACTCTCCAAAGAATGATGTTCAACAAGCGGTTATGGATATAGCAGAAAAAGCAGGAGATGAAGAGGGATTGGTACAAGCGATATTGACTCCAACGTTGTATCAAGCGCTAAAAGGGATAGTAGAAGATCAGTCTTTAAGGGTTCTGATCCATCGAGCAGATTTAATGTCCCAAATAAAGAGTCTCAAAAGATTAATGGAGGAGAATAAAGGAGAAAAAGGAGAACAAGGAGAAAAGAGGTTTGAACCTGTGATTATTATTAATCGTGAGAATAAGGAAGAAGAGGAAAATGAAGTAAAGATGGAGTTAAGGAATCATGGGATAGATGTAGAGAAGGTAAAGATTTTAGATCAAGTATCAAGAGAAGATGGGAGATTTAGTTTGAAAGCGTTATTTGTGGATCATCCAGAACTAATAGAAGATGGGTACTCATTGTGGGTTATCAATACTAATAGTTGGGTAGAGCTGATCGCTGAGGTACTGAATCCCATGCAGTTAATGAATGGGATAGATTTGGTTGAACTAGATATGAAAGCGGAAGTGGCAGTAGAAATTGCGCAATAATTCCGGACTTTGACACTTGAGTTATTGGTTTCCGATGGGGAGGCATAGTTTAGACGGAACGGAGCGCGTGGACTATGGCTGAATCACAGCTTTCATCCGCTAGGAATTTCATAAACTATTTTTTGGTTGAATGTTTTATTGGTTCAATGACTAAAGTTTCCTCATGCGCGATTGTATCTGCAGCATAGCGAACCGCAGCTTGAATATCTTGTTTGGTAAGATGAGGATAGGCTTCAAGCAGTTCAGTTTCAGTTGATCCTTCACTCATTTTTCTTAATATCAATTCAACTGGGATGCGTGTTCCTTTAATAACAGGTTTGCCCAGCATGATCTTTGGGTTGACTTCAATTCTGTCCAGTACAATCATTGGCATATACCTCCAATATCGTCTTTTAGTTATGATACTACATGAGATCATTTCTTCTCAAGTGAAAAAAGATTGAAGAGCAGAGCTTGTTATAGGATACTCCACAGTCATTTGAGAGAGATCACTGCTGCAACGCCAATACTTCTCTTGCATGCAAAGTATCTGTAATCTCTTTACTGATCTCAACTACTTGCAAATGAGACAAGATCATATAAATCTGGATTTTAGATTCCCATTTGTTTTTGTATCTGTTCATATTGTCTGTAAAGAGTGTAAGAGATAGTTCTTTTAAAGGATCGGTTGAGCCAACTCGTTCTTTTATTTTATTAATTAATATCTCATTCACATCATCTGGATCCATTTCTATAGAAGGATCAATTTCTGGTTTCCCTTTTTGTTTGATTAAAGATATAAGGTCAGTTCTAGTTCCTACCACAAAATGAATGTTTTTGTTGAGTTGTTGAGCTACCTCTAAATGACCTTGATCTTCTAAGGTTCTTTTTACTCTTTCAATTGTTTCAGGGTTTAGAGAGTCTTGGTTGGTGATTAGAGGCACAAGAACTCCCTTAATGTTTTCTGTTTTTCCTGACCATGCTTTAACTATTTGTTGAGCATTGAGCTCAATCTGATCTTGTGATGGGTTAGGGTTAGAAACATCTATCGCTGCTGTAACTCTATGGTTTTCTAGTTCTTGTATAGTATTTAAACTATTTACTTCTTTCATATTAGATTTAAGAGAAATCAATCTTTGTTTAGATTTAGTTTGAGCTGATTGCCAGAGTTTTCTGACCATATCTCTCTGTAGTTGTGACACTTTAGATTGAGGAGCGACTATAGCAGCAAACCCTTCATATGCCATCACCATCTGGTCTTTGGTGAGAGCAGATATTCCCTGTTCTGGAGTTATCGCCAAATCTCTATACAAACTATTCTGAGCTAGAGACTCTATGACCTTTTCTGACCATACTCCAAATGATTCTCTCATCTTGTTTTGATCTAACCTAGATAACCTCTCTAAACTATGTATAAGTTGAGAAACTTCTTGTTCAGAACTATATCTTAATATTCGCAACAGAGCTATTCTCTCATCATCCAGATATGATCGTTCACCCAGATTATTTAGATCACCGAGTTCATCAAGATTAGATAAATCAGATAGAGCTGGAACAGTAAGAGGTTCCTCTCCTTTAAATAGAGCAGCTATTTGCATGATTTTAAGAGATTGTACTAGGTTTTGGTATTGATCTGACACCTGCAATCTTTCTAAAGATTTATAATCCGCTACTTTATTTAATAAACCGCCTCTTATGATCTCTGGAATCAGGTTCTTAGGGAAAGATACTCCCTGTTTCTTTTTAGTTTCTAGTTCATGAATCAGAGACTTTACATTCTGTTCTATGAGTGGTTCTCTGGTATCTCTTATAAACCCAACAAAACTTTTGACGATTCCAAACCTAACAAAACCTCTATCTATTACAAGAGATAAATAGCTGGTGATTCTAAACAAAAGGTTAGAGAGAGAATGAACAACTGTATTAGGGATCAGCATAGGTAACACCAACAACAGAGCTGATTTATCTAATAAAGATAACTCGTTCCATCTGTTGAGGTTAAATATTTTACTTTCTATCTCTTTTACTTGAGATAAATGAACTCCAGAGATGAGAGATATAGTTCCTACAATATAAATCAGATATTTTATATCTGGCATTAAATAACCAGTAAGTACAATGAATCCAATCATAGAGAGCCACACTAACCCAATCCCAACAGCTAAGACTCCTGCTCTCCAACCCATAGTTTTATGATCTTGATAGAACTTAAAAGGATTAAATGAATCAAAGAACTCGTACATAGGAGCAAACAGTATTTCTGTACTCCATGAGTAAGGAGATAACCCTATTTCTGATGCAGCAGCTCTGGTTTCTGGTAAAGTCATGGCAACTCTATCTTTTGTCATTTCTCTTTTCTGTTTCTGATCTTTTATTGATTCGCTATCTTTTCCAGTCTCTTTCCTTTTTGCAGCTGGCTTCTTTGGAAACAGAACTAGTTTCGCTTCTTGAGATTTTATCTTTTGAGCTGTTCTGTACAGTTTCATGAACTCATGCCAGTTTTCTGGTTTAAAGTTAATTGCTTTTTTTTCAGAATTCCCGTATCTATGATATACTTTTTCTAACTTTTCTTGATCTTCTTTACTCATTTTTGATTGAACAGAATCTATGGTATCCATCATACTTATAATCTGGAATCTGGAGCTGACCTGCACACCTGACTTTTTTAGAGAAATAATATCTTTGTTTGATATATGGAACACTGTGATCGCAGGACTAAAATGGTTTTTTAATAAATGGTCAAGCGCGGATATTTGAGTAGTTAGTTTGGCGATTTCTTTTTTTAATTCAGCGATCTGTTTTTGATCTTGTTTTGTGGATTTTCCTTTTACTTTAAGTTCTTTAAGCTCGTTTTCAAGTATTTCAAGGTCTGCTTCATATTGTTTTTTTGCATTCTTCGCATACGTTTTTAAATTCTCTTTAAACTTTTTATCCAACTCTGTTTTAAGGTTCTCTAACATCGTTTCAAAGTCTTCTCCTACAATAATCTCTCTATCTAAAACAACAAAGAAACTATCTGGCGGAGCTCTAGCAGAAATAGCTCCTTGTTCTGGTTGAGATATGGTGATTCCTTGTCTTTTTAGAGCAGCTTGCAGCTCTTTATAGACCATCTGAATCACTTCGTTCATCTGCTCATAGTCTAATACTGTATTCATGTTATGAGCTGCTCTAACACTTGCCATTGCTGCGTTGAGACCATAGTCGGACATTTTAACTAAATAAACATTTTCTTTTTTATTTCCAGGTTTACTCAATCGTTCTCTTAACCCTTGTTCTGTATGCGCGCCTGTAAGAGCATCTATTCCTTGTGGAATAAGACCCGACTTCTCTGCTTCTAGTTTCTTACGTTCATCCCACACTTTTTTTCTAGTAAGAGCTTTACTTATGTTTGCTTTAATCTGGTTTGCCTGTATTTCTGCTTCTTCTCTCACCTTTTCTGCTTCTTTATAGTTTCCTTGACTCGCTAGTTCTGTTGCTTCTTTTTCTGAGTCTTCAATCATTTGCTCTTTTGCCTTTTTTACTTGTTCTTCATCCATGAACTTCTCATTTATACCTAACACATACGCTTGGTCTTTGCCATTCTCTTTTGCTATTTTTAATAGATCATTAGCAAACCTGATTCCCCAACTATAAGACTCTTCTAACCGTTCTGGTCTGATACTGTCTGTTGTAGGGTCTATCCACTGATCTTTAAGCCCTTCTATTTGTAGAAGATTCCAATAATCTTCGTGTAGTTTCTCTGCAAGGTACTTTAATTCCTGATCAGCATTCCCAGCTCCCACAGACATTCTAAACTCTACTTTGTATGATCTTACAGCTCCTTTGATGTTTCCAAGTTCAGGGAATATTTCTATAATTTGTTGTGTCATTGCGTTATTTAATTCATTAATCTTTTTCTCTCTACTTCTTTTAGTAAATCTCCATATCTTGCCTCTCTCGACTAATAGGTTGTACCCATCCTCATGACGGATCATCATCCGAGCCCCTTTTAGAGCTTGTAAGGCTTCTACCTCATCATCAGACAACTCTTTCTCTGTTTTGATCTTAAATACCACATACCTGTCATCTAACTCATTTTTAAATCTCTTAACAGCGTCACCTAAATCCCTTGTGCTAGGCTTTAACAAAATATATTTGCGGAACCAATGGATAATATGGTTGATCCATGTTTCTAGATATTTTAGGTACTTATTTTCTGTTTCCAAGACTATAGTCCAATCATCCCATTCTGGAATAAACTCATCTCCACCTACATACGCGTGCACTTGGTTTTTGAACGCTTTGTTTATTGCATGTCTTACTTTCCTAAACAAGGTCTCATCTTGATGATCAAAGACAACATTATTTGAATCAGATTTAGTTAATCCTCCAATCAGATCTTTGCCAAAGAAATCGTTCATCTTACTAATATTGTCTATATCTCCTATAGCGAACCCAAATGATCTTCTGCCAGATTCTCCTTTTAGTTTCCCTAATTGTTCTATTCTTCTTTTTTTGCCTTGTTCTAATGAAGTGAGCGGGTCGCCAACTCCTTTTTTTTGACGATAAACCAGATTTCTAATTAACTCTGAGAGAAATTCACTAAAAGTTTGGGTTAGTTTTACTACTAAAGCACGAGATTGCTTCGCCTCCTGTCTCTCTCTTTCTCTTTGCTCTCTTTTAGCTTTCTCTGTTTTAAATGAGCCAATTGAAACAATGTTAGATTTCTTTTTATCTTTAGAAGGTTCTGCTGTTTCTATAGAGAGCTCTGGAGGCGGAGGCGCTCTGGCATGGATCAGTCCAGCATAAGCTACCATGAACTGCGGATCAGCAAACAGGTTCTGAACCTGCTGACCAGAGAGACGATAGAGTCTGGCTCCTTCAGAGCCAGCAAGAACATCTTCTGTGCGTTTGCTGGTTAGATGAGAAGAGTCGCCTATCATAGAACCAAGAGTTAAAGAGCTGGGTTTACGATCTCCTTTTCCTTCCAATATTTCTAAACTTCCCTGTAATAAGATATAGACGTCATGAGACTGATCTTCTTTTATAGAGATAATCTCCTCTCCTTTAGATTTAGTGACTTCTACAAAAGAGCCATTTGGATTTGTTTTTAAATAGTGGATTAGAGCCTGTATCATATTGATTTGATATTGGCTCAACTTTTCTTGATTCAGATGATCTCTTAACCCTTCTTCTAACTGCGCTCCCTCCTGCGTTTCTCTCTCTTCTCTTGCCTGTTCCCCTCTTTGACCTGACGTGTCTGGTAAAAATTTGGTTGGGAACACGTTTTTAATCATGCCCAATAGGAACATAAACATTTTTTGCGCAAGTTTTTCGATGATGTTCAATTTCTTATCAGACACCTGTGGTGGAACCAACAGACTTAATTGTTCAATCTGTTCTCTTTTTCTTTTGTTTAAATCTGTATCTTCTCTTGTATCCACACCCACACGGCTTTCTGCTTCTTTTTCACTCGCATTCACATATTCAATTCCAATCTTTCTGTGATTAAACCTCAGACTTTGATACGCAGTCTCCATTCTTTCTAGCTGGAACTTATGAAGTTTTTGTGGAATGTTTCTATTAGAATCATTGAGAACTGCTTGAACCACTAATTTCTTAAACATCCCTAACATCCATCTCTTTTCTTTTACAGATTGAGAGAATAGCATTCCAGCAAAGTGCGGGTAGTCTTTGCCATTGTGTTCTCTTACATAGACTTCCATCAGATCAAATTCATTGTTAGATTGAGATTCAGCTTGTTCTTGTGTAAATCCCTCAACTACTTGCAAGCGATGCGCATAGACTTTTTTTGTTATTTCCATCTCTTGGATGAGTTGAGCTCTTACTTTAATAAGAGATTCACCTACTTTTTTGCCATCTTTCAGATAAGCTTCTTCCATTCTTCTTAAGTACTCAATAAAGAAAGGGTTGGTCTGATACTTATAAAGACGGCTATACGCAACAGAATCAAGGTTATCTGCCATACGAACAAGGAAATTAAGAATATCTTGCTTGTTAGAAGCATTACGCAGTTTATGTTTCCCTGTTCCGCGCAACCCATCTTTTGTTACTTCCTCTTTGTCTGATCCATGATCTTTAACTACTATCAATAAATCTTGCATTGCGCTCGCGCTGCCTAAAGCGTTCCCATCTAAATCTCTTAATCCAAGAATAAAGTCTAACTGATTGACTAGAGTAGGACCTCCTTCTTTTCCATCTAATGGGATCTCTGCTAAAGTTACTCCCAAAACTGTATGGTAGCCTTTCTCAGATTTATATCCTTCAGCGATCTTGTCTCCTTGATCCTTTATCTGACTAGCAGTTTTGTCCGCTTCATCTATAGCTTTCGTTAATATGCCATACCCTATATCATGCAGCCAAGCAGAAAAGAAAGCTAAAGGAATTCCTGATTCTCCATAACTATCTTCTAAATTAGCCTGAATGGTACGAGATGCGGAGATAATGTTCCCCACCTCTTTTCTTACATTTAATGAATGTTTAATGCTGTGAGGCACAAATGGCAGCTCTAAATCCGCTTCATCTTGCAGAATCAAGAAATGAAATATGGTCATCACTAATACAGCAGATTCTCTTTGTTTGGCAGGATCATCTCTTACTTGTTCAAGGTTAAGAAGACGGTCATAATCTTCTAACAAAAGTGACCGAGCTTCTTCCATAGAGTTCGTTCTTGCCTGTTTTAAGTTTGCATACTCTTTTTTATTTAAACTTTGATTCATTCTATTTGTCATCAAATCTGTTAATTTATCTTTTAATTCATTTGCTAAAGCACGAGCCACCAAAGGGGACTGCTGCGCTGAGTGCGTCTGCGACGCCTCCTGTAGAGAAGTTTTATTTAAAGAGGCGATATCCTCTAATATGGAAGGAGCGATCCTAGTCATCTCCTGATTTGCGATTCCCAGCTCTTGCTCTTTAATCTTTTGATTAAACTCATTCTCTGCAACTTCCTGTTCTTGCTGCTGAATCTGAAGATTAAGTTTTCTTTCTCTAAAACCTGCCAGATTTAGCCATATTCCAATCTGCCTAGTAATAGGATTGTTCCATCCAGCTAAACCAGTTCCAGTTTTACGATCTAGGGAGTTAGCAGGATTCAAAGATTGAACTGCTATAACAGCAGAGATCAGGAGGGTCCTTATGTTGGGGATCCAATTCACTGGATGAATCCATTCTCTGATCTTGGCAGAGGGAGTAACGCTTGTAACAGCAGGTTTATCAGCTCCAGCGCTTGTAACCGCGCTCTTACCTGTGGGTGCAGCAGCAGAGCTTGAGGCGCCATCTCTTTTTTCTTGAGCTTTTTTAAATGAAGTGATTTTAGAGCCTTGGGCTTTTTTGACTGCCGCGATCTGCCTCTCTGGAGGAGAAGGTAGAATGCTAATCTTATTTTGTGGTGTTATCTGTGTTGGTGGTAAAGCCGCAGGAAGGTCTGGAGTCATCTGTGTGTCTGGTGTTACTAATGGTGTCAAAATTTTAGTAACGCCAAGCCGTTGTTTTATAGTTACCTTTGTTGAGGGCGGGATTTGAGCAATGCTCAGCCTATACTGTTGAGGCGCAAACCAGTTAAAAACTCCATGCAGCCCGCCAGCTAATAGATAGGTGAGCAAGTCTTGTACAATCTTTGAACTAATTTCTAAACCAAAAGGTTGAACCATGTTCTGAATAAATGGTAAAGCATGAGGTAAGAGATAAGGAGTGAGGAACGATGAGAGAAGGATTGCAGCAGAAGAGATCACCATAGTTGCGACAAATCTAACAATGAATATGTGGCTCTTGCTTGTTTCAAGAGCAGGAGCTTTAGGTTCTGTTTCTGTTTCTTTAATAAGAGGTGGAGCTCGTGACTCTTCTGGTGTTGTATCTTTATCTTGATAGATTTCATGCAAGAGAGCAAATAGAAACGCTCCCACAGGCACGGAAATCCATATTCCTAACACAGGCGCTAAGGCTAAAGAAAATCCTGGCAATCCCCACAACTCTAAAATAGGAATGACTGTTGAAACAAATAGACGATTATTCAATAAGTTCTGACTAAAGAGTTTTTGCCAGATAGGCAGTACCAATGGGACTATCCAGCGAGCAGTAGCGCCAGCTGTTTCCAACTGAGGACTCAAAGACTCAGGAGTTTCATTGAGTTGTTCTAGAGCTAAGATTCTGTTTAAAATATCTAGCGGCAAGGTATGGTTTAAATCAGGTTTTTGTGAGAGAATGATTCTTAACGCATTCACGATCCCGTCGTAAGTTAGAGATCCAACTTTTTCTTTTTCTAACCGGTTCAGCAAACTCATAACAATTAGTTCGGTTCGTTCTAGCTCACCTTCTAAAGCCATCTTTGCTAACTCTTGGGCCAAACTGGCGATCGCATCTTTTGGCTTAGATTCAGATTGAGTTTGAAGAAAACGATTTAAATCATTTATTGCCACACTTAATACAATTAATTCTTCCTTTATTTGTTCTACGTTGGAAGAATTAAAATCAGAACCTAGAATCATCTCATAAACCATTTTGGTTCTTTTCATATAGGTTAGATTTTCCTTGAGAAGAGCTAAACCATGCTCTACTCCCAACCTTTCTAGAAAAGTTTGGAAAATAAAATGATTTTCTCCTAAATCTCCTTTCAAATAACCATAATATTGAATAAGGGTTGGTATAGAATTTCCTAAAGCTATTTTTGGACCGCCTAAATCAATCATAACAGCTCGCCCGTTTAATATTAAATTATCTTCATTAATATCCATTGGCATCATTAGAGGAATCATTGGCATAGTGTCATCTGCGTTCTCATCATAGAGAAAATCTTGGTTAGGTGTTAGCTTTGCGATATCCAGAAGGGTCTCTATCACTGCCTTGCGTTTCTCTGGACTAAATTGGCCTTGATTTATTAGTTCAGCTACAGTGGGGCCTTCAATGAATTCTAAAAGAATATAGTCTCTTTTCCCATATTGACCAGAGTCAATCAGTCTTGGAACTAATCCACTATTCCAAAGCCGCTCAAAATCTTCAATCTCTTCTTCTTTAATTCCTGTCAGTGTTGTTTCTTTGGTGACTCCTAACACCAAATGCACAGTTGGGCTTAAAGAAACTTTAAAGACCCACTTATTCATGTTCATGTCGTTTCCTAAAGGGGTGAATGTGATATTAGAGAGTGAAATCTCATTAGAATTAAATGTAACACCTGGAATTTGATTTATTTTATGGATGATCGCAGCTAGAGGAGAATCTGATTTTTTTCCAGAAAAAATCAGTTCAACTAATTGTTGCACATCTTTTTTTGCAAGTTCTTGATCACTGCTTCCTAATGGAGGAAGAAACCCTGTAATCGTCTTGATCTTTGGTTCTGCTGCAAGAGGTGTTGGAAGAGTTCCTGTGATAGAAGCTACAGGCAGACCAGTGAGAAGCGCAATGGTATTGTAGAGTGAGTGAAGTCCGAAATTAAGGAGAATCCCCATGCCAAATAATTTCAATGATGCAATAATGCCAGCTTGCAAACTTGTAATAGTTCCAACATCTCCAACAAACGGAATCTGAATTCCCAACATAAATAAAATAGCCGGGACGAACATCGCCGCGGCTAGAGTAAATCCTACAACCCTTAATATCTTTTTCTCTTCCTCTGTCCTTCCCTTGTGAGCTCCGCTAAATACATACGAACTCTTTAAAGCCCACTGTACCACCATTGGTACAACAATAGGAACGGTTAATATTGTGATCGGCAAGTTGACAAATAGAGAAGCAAATCCTATGATTGCACCAATCCTTAAACCAAGTAAAACCAGACCCTTCATGGAAAGCAAATCTGTTTTCCTAATTGGCGCTACTTCACTTGCAATTTCTGCCTTTACTAATGATTGATGCAGCTTTTGACCAACTATGGGAATAAAGTAAAGTGCCTCCCAGTTAACACCAAAGATGGTATATCCTACATAAAGCACTGCAAGCGCTGCGCTAACCACTGCGCGTAAAATCGGGTTCTTTATATTCTTTGTACTCCTCTCTATCCATTCTTTTATCTTCTTGTCTGCTATGGAAGCAGATGGCGCCTGTTGTTGATCCTGTGGAAACAATACTCGGGCGATCCCTTCAGGAGTTAAATGTTCCAATAGGTACCCAGCAGTTCCAAGAGCTTTATTAAAAGTAATAAGCTCATCTGGTAAAGTACCCCCTGCTTCCTCAACCAGATTTAATAGATAGAGAAGCCTCTCAGTAAAATTTTGTGAGTGCGCTAAAAACCCCTTTACTTTATTCAAGCTAATGCGAATTCTGCCATTTTGATTCATTTTTTCAAGCAAACGCGCAATATCTTCGCTATTTGGCAATCCAAAAGTTTTGGGAATAAATGGAAGGTTCTGGATGGATCCGCTTTGAACAAAGATAATGAGTTGAAGCAATGTTTCTCTATTTTGTTTTGAAAGTGATCCCATTAATCCAACGTCAATAAAACTTAAAGCTCGATTTTCGCTGACCAAAATATTCCCCCCGTGCGGATCCGCGTGAAAAAAACCATCAATGAAAATTTCTTTTAATAACTCTTCAGCCGCAGCTTCTTTTGCTTTGGAAGGATCAATCCCCATAGCTTTGATCGCGGCTTCATCGCTCACAGGAACGCCATCAATTAATTCTTCTATCATGACCAGATTATTTTTTACTTCAGTTGAATTAGGAACGTAAACAGTGAATTGAGAAGGCGAACCTGAGCCCGGAATCCAGCGTTTAAGCATAGATAGAAAACCTAACGATAGTTCTGGAGCCTGCCTATTCTTGATATTTTGCTTTAATTTCTTTTGGTTAGCAGCTTCTTGCCAAAAATCTAATTCCTGCAAAATTAATTCATGAATTTTTTTAACCATATTCTCTGGAAGTTGAATTTTTTTGCGCGCAAGCTCTGTTTGCATCGCTTCTAATACATGAGACAATAGCTGAAGTTCCTCCTCAATTCGTTTTTCCACATCCGGGCGCTTGATTTTAACCACCACTTTACGCCCGTCTTTCATGGTAGCTTTATAAACCATTTTGATTGACGCGCTTCCCAAAGGTTCATCCAGAGATTGGAATGTGTCATAAAAATTACCAAAAGCGATCTCTAAGGCTCCAAAAGCAGCGCCTTTATTTAAAGCAGGAGCTTTGGTTTTAAGAGAATCTAACTCTAATTTTATATGTTTGGGCAGATCCAAATTTGAACTGGCAAGAAATTGGCCTACCTTAATGCCCACGAACCCAAGCGATTCCAAGAACGCTCTAACCGCCTTAGCTTCCCGGATTTCAGAAGACAAACTCGGTTCTCCGCTCAATTTTTTCATCTGAACAAACAGCTGTTTTAGAATTTGTTCTTTACGGCTTTCAGAGGCTTTGGAAAATATTGACAAGTAAATATCTTTAAACAGGGAAATTCTATTTGAATCCGCGCCCTGAGGAATAAGGCTGTCAAAAATAGAGTTTAAAAATTGAGACGATGTTGCTGGATCGCTTAAGATTCCTTTATCTCCAAATAGGAAAAATGATAAGGCGTTTTCAAAAGCGCTTTTTCCAACATCTTTATAATGTTTGCCATCTTGAATTCCAGCGCTCCTTAAACTATCAAAATTAATCCGGTACAATTCCTCTAAAATAGTTAAGAAGTCTGGTTTTTTGTTTTCAAAGCCCATAAACCATAAAAGGAATTCCATTTTTTGATTGCTCTTGAAAGAATAATTCTGAAAGATTGTTTTAAGCAGATCATGGCCAAAAATAGTTTTTCTTGCTTCCTCTTTCCTAACATTGTCCTGAAACTCAAGCAAGAGATTTTGCGCTTTTTCCAACTGTTTTGGATGCTGAACCCGCGTATTGATAAAGTGCTGCAAAAGATCGTCCCGAATATAACTGAAATCAGGGAAATAATAGAGAATGCGTTCAAGCTCATAATCAAAATCTTTGAACTTATTAGGATCCAGATCTTTCTCTAATTCCAGAGCCTTTAACGCATGTTTTTGTTTAAGAGCTTCACTGGAAAATAAAGAGATCACCTCAATGATCTCTTGAGGAGAGAATGAGGATGATTCCAAGAGGATGTCCAAATATTGATCTCGGATAGGGGAGGCTCTCGGGTATAATGCCATTATATGTTCCAATTTTTTGCTAAATGTTAAACTAGGGTCTTTGAACAAAGAACCTAATGATTGCGAGAAAATATTCGCAATTAGAAACTCAACATAGGCTTCTTCTCCTCCAGCTACATGAAACTGGAAAGGAGTAAATTGAGAAGAGTCAAACCCTTTGGGGATATACACATAAACAGGTTCCCTTAAATTAGGGTCATACTGATCCGGATCTAACAAAACATCCTGACTTTTTTCTGCTTTTCTTCGATCAGCCGTAGCAAGAAATTGACCGCTTACTACATCGCCTGCCATATATCTCATGCTCTCTTCATTCGCTTCCTTAAGTTTTTTATCCCAAATCAGATGTTTTTGAATTTTTTCTGCCAGAGAGAGAAGATTTTTCTGTTCTTCTAAAATAATATTGTCCCTTATAATTTTTTGCAAATAGTTTGGTTCCATAACCTTTTTCATATCCAGTTGTCTTGTTCCCCTTGGCAAAACATCTTTTATGTTTTCAAGCAAAAGCGCGTATAAGGCAAAATTACGAAATATGGATGGAGGCAATTCTTCCGCAAGTTCATTTAATCTTTCTTCATACGATCCGGGAATTTGGCGCACAAATCCAAATGCTTTTTCAAACATCTCATCCACTGGTCCATCATTAAAAAACTGGCGCGCTAAAGAAAGAGGTCTGGCAGGAGCTTTATGATACTTTCTTTGTTTCCATGCTACGCGGCGCAAATCTCTATAACCCCCATTATCAATCTTTTCCCACTCCAGCACCTGAAATAGCTCTCCGACAAATGCCTTATAATAGGAAACAACCGATTCATATTCCCCTGGATCAAACATCATGGGACGCATGCCGATATTATTGGTATCTACTCCAAGATTGCGCATAAAACTTTCAATGCCAATACCAGAGATCGTCTCATCCCAACTATCCATCCCGCCTATCTGTACGACTCTTAACGATCTCATTTCTTCCATGCTAGGGAATTTGAGACCTCCTTTTTTCTCAGCATACTCTGGGAGAGCTTTCAGAGCTAAGTATAAAGCTTCGAAATCTTCTTTAGAAAATTTTTCTGGATGATCTAGTCCTTCAAATTCTTTGTATTGATCTGTAAAAGGAGGAAGATATCTCTCACTGGTTTGCGCAGTATAGGGGTAAAGATAGGGGTCAAATGAATCTCCTCTGCCCCACTTCTTAAGTTTGGCAAAAAGTGTTTTAGCATTGTCCGAGTCTCTTTTTAAAAGAACATGCCTCAATATCCATGGGTTCTCGCCAGAACCAATAGAAAAAAGATAGATCAATTTTTGCATTGGAAAACTCGCTTGCGTTAGATTCTTGATCCCCATCTCTTTTTCTAAGAGAGCCATGCGCTGATTCATAAATTTTGTAAGCTCTTCAGTCTGAGGCGCTTTTAGAATTGTGGTTTTTAAGAAACGATCTAGAGGTGTGCTAAAAAATATGCTCGTCTTAAGTTTATGGTCGCTTTTTTTAAGTTCTTGTTCAAAAAATTGAACCGCTTCTTCAAAAAACTTAAATTTTTCAACTTCAGTCAGCTGGTAATGGGCAATGAGATGTTCCAATACAGAGACCATCAAATTTTCATAAAAATCTCCTGGTTCTCTAAATAGCGCGGCAAATACTTTTAGATCATCCATAAGATCACCGGAAAAATTGGATAATTTTCCATTAGGATAAGATTCTATTTCTATTTGGATATATTCAGAAAGCTTGTCTTGATGATAATTGTATCGGGCATCTTTAATTAGATCTACAATAGCCGATTTATCTATTTCACCAGTTTGTGCTAATTTTATTAATCCTTGAAGCATCTCCTGATACCTTGTGGCTCTTATAGAATCATTTAACAACAATTTCTCTTGACGTACCAAATAGCCCTTAAGTCCTTTTGATCCGAAAGATAATTGCTTTAGTTGGCTAATCAGTTGAGGAAGATAAATTTCCCTATTTTTAGGATTTGATTTGAGATGCAGCCATAAATACCAGGCAAAATCATTGTTGTAAACATGGAAAAGAGTTTTATTAACTGGATCTAGACCATCTTTAACATCTTCTTGTAACTTTGGTTTGACCTGTTTTATTCTTTGCCGATGGCTCTCTAATGCAGCTGCCATTTCCAAAATCATTTGAATAGGTATATTTTCTTTCTCTATCCGATCCTCTATCTCTTCCATTACTGAATCAATCCAGATTTCAACAAAGTTATCATGTAGAGAATATTGGCTCCCTCTGGATAATCCATAAAACCAATATTTATAGTTAAAATATTCGCTGGATGTGTTGCATTCAACTATTGCAGGAAGTTTAATTTTTAGAAGTTTGTGGAGTTGTTCAAAATTAAGATTACGAATTGTATTTTTTAATTGTTCTTTTTGGTCATCATAAACTATAGAAGAATATCCGGTAAATCTCTGTATGGATGTAAAAATAAATACATAATAGGGAAGCAGACTTCGATCTTTAGCGACCCACTGATCTGCTTTTAGGTCTGCCAAGAGGTAAGCGTCTTTAAATGGAAGATCAGCGCTGGTTTTAGATTTTTCATAAGCATAGATCAAAAGGTATTCCAAATCTTCAATGCTTTTCACTTTATTGTTTAGAAGAAATTTAAAATCATCCAGAGTGTTCATATTTTTAACAGCTTCCCTAAAGTTTAGATTTTGAGAACCCTGCAATATCTCATTTCTTGCTCCATCAGAAAAAGGAGTTGGTTCTTTAAAGAAACTTCTCCAATAAAAGTTGTTGAGGAGATTCTCTAGTCTTCGGATGCGTTCTTTAATTTGAGGATGGGTTCCAAATCTCTGTGACAATTTTTTTAAGAAATTAAGGGTTGGATCCTTGCTTTCCTTTTCCAAATCCTCACTTATTCGTTTAAAGAGGAATTGCGCTTCACTTAAAGCAAACCCAATTTTTCCATTACTTTGCTCGTAAACTTTGTCCAATAGTTTTATTGCTCTCCAATCCGCATCATACTCGTCCGTATATCTTTCCACATAGGTTTCAGGAATGTCTTTAATTGTTTTGGCAAGATTAGCTTTCCCGTCATCTACATCTTCACGGTTTTGAAGAATATGAGTAATTTCATGCGCAATCACAAATGCAAGCGCATCCTTTGCGCCTCCTTTATTTATGAGATATTTCAAAAGTCCCACATTTATAAATATATGGTTAGAATGGGAGAGAATAAAGGCATTGACCTGTTCAGTTTCAACCAGATGAACAATAAAATAGTTTGGATTAAGACCAGCTGCTTGCAATATAAGATCAGTCATCTCTTTCACTTCTTGATAAGTTTGTCTCATCTCATCTGATTTATCATCTATAATCCCCAGAGATTCATGGTAATAATCCAGAATGCGCTCGTTTCTTGCTTTTGCGATCTGATACTTTTCTTCGCTTTGAGGCACATTCTTAGAGAGGGTATATCCCTGACCAAATGGCCGAGATCCAGGAATCTGAAAAGATCTTTTATCTTCATCCTTATCAGCATCAGCGCTAATATCCGCAGCAGGCGCTTTTTGCAGAAATTTTCCTAAAGCAATAAACCCAAATTGTTCAAATAATCTGCCAAGATTATGAACTATCAAAGTAACAAAAGCATTCCAGCTTGAGTGTAAGACCATATTGGCAATAAGCCCAAACATAAGCGCCTTGCCTAAATTAGAGATAGTCCCAATCCCCCCTGCCATTCCGTCACCTAAATTAGATATTCCCCCAATCCATGGGAATGAAAAATCACCGATGATTGGGATCGGCATTCCCATCAAAACAAAAATAGCAGGAGCTACCAATACCCCTGCTAATATGAAGCCTACTCCAAACAAAACCGCTTTCTGAAGAGGTGTCCTTCCTTTATGCGCTCCGCTAAATACATACGCGCTCGCAAGGCTCCATGCCACCACTGCTGCAATCGCAGGAATTACTGCTGACATTCCTAAGTTTGAAGCTATGATCCCTCCAGTAACCGCAAAAGAAAAAATTGTGATGCCTACCAGTGTCCATTTTCCAGCGTGTTTTACTTCTCCAGCAATCCCTTTTTTAACTAGAAAAGTCTGCGCTAGCATGTTCACTCCAAGAATCTGATAGACCACCTCCCAAATCACCCCAAAGATGGTGTAGAGCTTATAAAGGATTGGATGCTTTTTATCAAACTCTATTTCCCTCAGCCATTTATCTAGAATAGAGGCTGGGATAGTTGAAAACTTTTGGATAAGGTCTTGAATTCTATCACTAGAAAAAATACGGATTCCGCCTGAGCGGAGCGCGTATCTTGTAAAACCTGCTGATTTTTTAGATGCTTCAACTTGAGTGACTTTAATGCCTTTCTTAAAATATTCATTTAAAACCAATTTAACAATTTCCTCTAGTTCTTTGCCACGATTTTTTTCAGATTTTAATACTTCAAAGCAGACTGACAAAAATACCTCCCAGTTTATTTCAGCAACTTGTTTTTGGATAGCAGCCAGCTGCGCTCTTCCCCCTTCATGAACCTCATTCGAATAATAGATGGCAGACTCAACAGTGTTATAATGAAAATTGTAATTAAATATTTTCATAAAATTTTGAGCGTCTAAACCTAAACCCTTAAAAACATTTGTGAATAAGAACGTATGTATATCTGAAATAAATTCATGAATAATTCCAGCTTTTAAATTATTAGAAGAATAGTTATGTTGGTCCCATAAAATTCGATGTCCAAGTTCATGCGCGACAATTTGAAAAAATAAAGCTGTTTTTTTCTCCCGGCCTTCTAAAAGTCCGCCGCCTAGAGTAAACCCGCTGGTAGCGTTGCCCCAATAAGCGCGAACTCTTGCGTTAGAGATTCTTTTTGCGGTCTTGAGGAAATTTTCCGAAGAGGAGAATGAACCCGCTTCTTTTTGCAAGACCAGCAGGGTCGCCATGACTAGAACTTTAGCTTCTTCATCTTGCAGGTAGATGTCATTAAAAAGCTGTTCAATTTTAGCATCGTCATCGCTGGCAATCGCATCCCCAATCAGATTTTTTGCTTCGTCTGCAAGCAGTTCGATCATCTCTTCAAATTTATTTTCATTTTCAGCGTGAAAATATTGAGATGAATACCATGTGAAAGCATAAATCCTAATTTTTCCTCTAAACTCTTTACTTGAAATAATGTTGTCCAAGAGCGCTTTGCGATTGGGGTCCTTATGGTGACGTAGCAAAATCAGATAAGCAGTTCTCTCTTTAATTTTCACTTCTTTATTTCTTAAAATTGCAATAATTTCTTCATCTGTTGGATTCCCAACAAAAATCTTCATTAGGATTTGCCGCTCGTGCTCTGTAAGTTCTGGTTCTAACTTAGAGAGCAGATATGAAATTACTGGCTCGGTTCCCATCTCAATAAAAGGGGTTAAATTGGATATATTTTCCGCGGCTGCGTTTATATCCCAATCCTCATTTTTAATGACTTCGATCAAGTTATTGAGAATATTCCAGCCGTCTTTATTTTTTTCAAGCTCTTTACTGGAAAGCGCTTCATAAGCTGTTGAAGATAAGATATTTATTTGAGTTTCAATTTGTTTCATAACTTCTTCTTTTCTCGCTTTAATCTTGATTAAGTACCACTCCTGTAACGGTTCAATCGTTTTTTGATGAGCATTAATTGCATTCAGTTTTTTCAATAAGGGATTCATGATCTCTTCCACAAAGTTCTGTGTCCCAAATCTTCTGTATGTTTGAGATGTGATTTCTCTTAACTGGTCTAACTCTTTTATATCGTCATAGAGTTTCCAATGAGCAGTTAAAAGCCTAATCATTGTTATCAAAACTTCTTGATTCATTTCCTCTTTTTTCAATTGATTTTTTAACTCGTTCCACAACAAATTAAATAGACCTCTAGATTTATCGTTTAATATGAAATCTCCATAAATATTTTCTATAAGCCCTCGGTCAGGAGAAGATAGCAAGTCTTCTAAGAGAAGAGAATGAAGCTTTGTTAGATGATCCTCCGCAATCATAGATAGGTGAAAAATATTATTGAGTAAATTTATTTCATCATCGGAAACTTTGGATGGATCGAATTTCCTTTGCACCATTAATTTATATAGCCTGTAATTATTTTCTATTGTTATTTCTAATGCTTTGTGATCAAAATTAAGGTAAGTGCCCAATCCAATTAAAATTCCAATTATAGTTCCTAAATAAGTAGGGTTAAAGACCATCTCATTGACTAGTAAATTCGGCAGAGATAACCCAATGGAAAGCGCAAAGGTTACTATGCCTGCTCCTGTAAATAGCCCTATTGCTGCGCTGGCAAGGATCCATCTGATTTTCATCGCATAAAGCGTTTTTTGATTTTCCGTTAGTTTTGGCGATAAGAACGAGAGGATTGGCATCAAAAAAAAATTTAGGAATGACCCCCCAACCTCCAATAAAAATACCCAAACTAATCCATAAGCTTTTTCCAAACCTGCGCCAAATACAACGGAAAATTCTTTAGGAGTGAATGTTAATTGAAATAGAATGTTATTAGGTTGGATGATGCGGAGGGTGTTTTTAATATTTTCAAAAATTGTACGATCAATCTCCAAAACTTTATAGGACTGCCATTTATCTTCAGTTACCTTTACTCCAATCGTAGCCAATCCCAGATATTTAGACAGCGATTCAGGAATCCAACCATTGAGATAAGCCCAATTAAAAGCTCCATGCAGGATAGAAGCAGAGAGCCAGGCAACAACATCTCCTCCTAAAGCTGCACCCACCAAATAACCCACTGCAAAAAGAGTTGCGGGTATTAATCGTAACCCAATATCTTTAAGGCTTCCTTCATAGTGAAATGCCGCAAAGATCGGAATAGCTGCTATAAGGAAAATAAAGATGCCTGCATAACTAAAAAGAGACAAATGTAGGAGGTGTGTAATCAGAAGATGCGGTAAAGTTAAGAATACAGCGCTTTCTAAAGTGGAAGCTCCTATTACAGAGTAAATCTTAGTTTTAAAGATCTTTCCATGGCGATATAAAATGTTCGCTGCTTTTGGCAAAAATTCTTCTTTGCCTTTATAAATGTTAAAAGTATGGTTACCAAGTTCAACTGTTTTATAAACAGGACCAGAATCTTCTCCTATCCCTGGACTTACTTTCGAATCTCTATGCGCAATATCATAAGTCAGAAGGCTATTTTTGTGATTTTTTAAACCAAAGAGTTTGACTGACACCACTAACTTCTGAATCACTCCTTCTTTATTTCTTGCTTCTTGCAGAATCTTAAACAAAATATCCTGAGTTGTTTTAAATCCATCTGCTGATTTTACTTTTTCCACCCATCCTGACTTTTGTTTAGAAATATTATCTTCCATATCTTCATCTATATTGGTTACCTCTCTACCCAATTCCAATACTAATTTAACAATCAATAAAGATTCGCTGATCCTTTCTAACACACTAAAAATAGGAGACCACTCTTGAGTTTCTTTTCCTATAGGGGTTGATGTGCCTAATGGGGATTTAAGATGGATCCTTTCTCCAGTAAAGAGTTTTTCTAAAGGAGTTTTATCTCTGCGGAAAATTTCCAGATATTCTGTGCCGCTTCCCTCCACGACCCCTAGTTTTGGAGCCAACACACAATACGCGATCTGCTTGCTTTTAAGGATTTCTGTCATGCCAGAGGTATGGAATCCACCGCTCACTAAGACTGCAACTTCATTGGCAGAGTTAGTTCCCTTTATCCCCACTTTTTTTAAAAGGTTGTTGACCAGAGCTTGGTTACGCGCGATTCCTGCCTGGTTAAACTCTTCAAATGGTTGTAAAGATTGAATATCTAAAGAAACAAGTTCGCTGATATTTTTTTTCCTTTTTTGATACTCTGCCCATTCCTCTGGACTTAACTGAAAATGCACTAACTTGTTGAGCAGCTCTAAATCTTGTGCTTTTTGAACTAACTCTTTTTCTTTAGGATTTTGAATGAAGGATTCAATTTTCTCTTTTTCTAATTGACTGATTTCTTCAAATAACTCTTCACTTTTGATTTTGTCACTCATCAATACATACCGAATATAGTTATCCATCTGTGGATAGTCAGATAGCTTAACTTTATAGGCTTGACACAAATCCTTTAAGTATTGATAAAACGCTCCGTAAGAGATATTCCCCACACGATAAGCTAAACTTGCAGAGACTAACTCATTCATCTCTTGTTTTGAAAGTTTCTCTACCAATTCATTGGTTAAAGCTCTTCTTTCTCGTTCAACTTTGTCAAAATTTAAGGATTCTTCCAAAGATAAAGCCTCCATATACCTTTGAATCATGGAGGCTTTTTGGGGGTTCCATTTTTGAGTTAGAATTTTAAGAAAAAGGTTTAACTTGATCTCTTCTCTGTTATATTGGCTAATAGCTTTATCAAGTTTTTTAAGTTCCTGATTAAATATATTTTCTTTAAGCTGCTCAATCTCTTTTTCTAATTTTTTAAGAGTTTGTTTTCCTTTTTTTTCTAATGGCACGGAATTTTTAAATGCCTTGATATGCTTTAGATACAAATCTTCATCCTCAACTCCCCAAAAAAGAAATGGCTGGATCATCTCCTCTTTGATTGAGCTTGAGGAGTTATCTCCTTGCTCTTTTACTTCCCCATCTCTATCTTGAGAGGAAGGTTTATCTGATTTACTTTCTTTTTTTAATCCATAAGTCATCCCTACATATTCTGGACCAGAAATAAAAGATTCTTTTAATAAATAGTTTGCCACCTCTTTTACAATCTGTTTGTTGGGAAATAAACGATAAAGACTAAAATTAAATGGGCCGGAAGCTCCTTCCAACCCTACAATCAGCCTACCTGTAGCCCGCGGCGAAAAACTCCTCTCTAAAGATTCAATGATCTTGGCAATGTTCTTTTGAGCTTCTTGGTTCTCATGCACATCCTGAATATGTACAACCATAAAATCTCCTGGTTTCCAGCCAGAAGGCAAATAAAGGTCTGTTAAACGAGCATAATGAATAGAAAGGGATTTAAACCAACTTGGCAGAGTTTCTAAACGAGATTGGACTTGAGACGGTAGTTTGAGATTTGTTTGTCCAATCGTGGTTTTGGGAATAGAGTTGGGTAGAAGATTAAGATTTAAGGATGGAATCTGTGAAGCTAAACTATTTTCTACTTGTGGAGCTTGAACTTTTGCTATTAAAGTTTCTTCTTGATTCTTGTTTTCTCCTTCTTCTTCAAGGCTGGTCTGTTGTAAGCGATTAGCTGCTGCTCTTCTCTCTTCCCATAGTTTCGCATATTGCTTCTCTCTTCTGGATTGCGCTACAGGCTCTATCACTCCATACGCTACCTGTATATAAAAAAAGACTACTGCCATACTTAGGGAAGTAGCGCGCAGCCATGATGAATGATGAGGATGAGAATTATTTTTTATCATAACTTTTGGCAGCCCAACCAACATCCCCGATTTGCTTTAGTTCGGGATTAGTCTTGTGCCCGCATCTTTAATGCAGGCCCGCCATTCAAGGCGGGGCTTTGCGTACTCTAGCTTTCGCTAGAGGTTGCCTTTATCGAGTTACTATAAAGAACGCGCGTAAGAATGCTAAATTCTTACGCGTTCGATCATACAGTAAATTTAACAGGGAAACTAGGAAGAGTCAAGGGGGTAAAAAAAGTGTTGCAGTTTCGTTACAAAAAGTTTTGAAAAAGTTTTTTTCCTGTTGTTAAGAAAAATTCAATATTTTAATAGATGAATCTTTTTTAAGTCGTTTAATAAGTTCTTGATCAAATGTTCCTAATGTTCCATGGAGACTTTTAGCCAAGGCTGCAAAGAAAGCATCATAGATTGTAATATGATAAAGAAAAACCATTTTAACAGACATAGAAAATAGAGATCGAAGAGGAACTTCTTTTAAACTAAGATTTTGTAATTCTTTGAAAGCTTGCAGAATATCTTTTTCGCCAAAACCGCGGCTACGATTCTTCCAAAAAACGTGCGTTAATTCATATCGAAGTAATTCTGGAGCTACTAAAGACCACTTTTCTTGAATAATTTCATCTAGCACTCGATCCGCTAATTCTGAATCGGGTTCTTGAATAAACCACTTTACAACTAAGGAAGTGTCTGGGATGAGAATTTCTTTTTGGAATTTAGCTGCCATGATCTCTTAAATTTCTAATCACTAGTTCACTTTTTATCTTTGTTTTTTGTCTTAGACTCTTAAACTTTCTTATTCTATCCACAACCTCACTTACTGGCTCAGTGGGTAAAAAAATAGTTCCATTTAAATAACTCTCTACCAAGTCCCTAAAAATTTCAGTTAGATTTTTAGATCTCTCTTGCGCCTTTTTTTTTAACTCATCCAGATTTTTTTTCTCTAAGGTTACATGGAAGCGGACTGGCTGATGAAGCAAGGCAACTCTAGACATATAAGACACCTCCTTTCTATGTGCTTATTATACACCAATAATTCCCAGGAGTCAATAAGGGGGCTGTTGCAAAATTGGTTTTTACATCCATTTTTTGTGCCAGAGCACAAAATTCAAGATGGCCCATAACCTGCGGTGGTGGTCGCATTTTTTTTCAAGATGTTCTTGCAACAATTGGTTCACAGCTTCTGGACGAAGAAGTCCAATGCTTTTTAGGTTTTCATAGGAAAGAATTTCTTGAAAAAATGGTTTAAGTGTCCCCGCGATCCACTGGGGCAAAGGAGGAGAAAATCCTTTTTTCTTGCCATGAATAATTTCTTTAGGAAGCCGATCTTCCAATAATTTGCGGAGAGTCCATTTGGTAGTGAGTCCTCTTAGTTTGTAATGAGAAGGGATTGTCGCGGCAAACTCCACAATCCTATGATCTAGAATAGGGACCCGCACTTCTAGGGCATGGGCCATGCTCATGCGGTCAGACTTTACTAAAAATTCATCCAGCAAATAGGTTTTTTGGTCTAGGTATAGTAATTTTTCAAGATCAATCCCTGATCCAATTTTTTCAAGAACCATTTTAAAACTTTCAAATCCATCATGACCGTTTTTTTCTGCCAAGAAATTTTGGCTATAAAGATTATTTTTGTCGTCTTCAGTAAATATCTCTTTCCAAGAAAAGTGGCTTCTTTCCACACTGCTTTCAGCTCCTCGCACAAACTGTTTTAGCTTAAATTCCCAGCTAATTCTATCCCAGGAAACTGGTATTTTTTCCACTAACTTGGAAAATGGCTTTCGTAAAAAAAGAGGAAGCTTTTTGTAATAGGGAGCGTATTGGGTAGCGATATAGGTGGGGTATCCTGCAAAGAGTTCGTCCCCCCCCTCGCCAGATAGAGCCACTGTGATATGTTTGCGAGCTGCTTGGCAAAGGAGATAAGTAGGGATAGCAGAACTATCAGCAAAAGGTTCATCAAAAAAATCATTTAACTTTAAAATAATCTCTTGAACATTGGGTTCAAGCAAAATTTCCTGATGTTCTGATCCGCAAACTTCTGCCAGGGCTTTTGCTCCATCTTTTTCGCTATAGGACTCTTCCGGAAAATGCACAGTAAATGATTTTATTTTTTGAGAGGAAACTCTGGAAGCGTAATAAAGAATGGCGGCGGAATCTAGCCCGCTAGAAAGAAAAAGGCCGGAAGGCACATCCGAGCGCAACTGGAGTTTTAAAGAATCCATAAAAAGCTGATCTAAATTTTCTTTGTAGTGGTTCCATCCTAAATCTGGCAGGGAAGAAAAAAGAGCTCTTTCCCAGTAGGTTTCATTTTGCGCGTTTTTTTTATTAAGGTCGCAGAGCAAAAAATGGCCGGGCTCTAATTTTTTAATGCTTTTAAAAATAGAGCGTGGTTGAGGCACATACAGCAAAGAAAAATAATCGTCTAAAGCAAAGAGATCCAATTCTTTTGAACAATCAGGATCTTGCAGCAAGGCTTTAATTTCTGAAGCAAAAGCAATGCCTTTAAAGTCTGCTCTATAGTACAGAGGCTTTATGCCTAAGCGGTCCCTGGCTAAAATCAGTCTTTTCTTTTTTTGATCCCAAAGAGAAATTGCAAACATGCCGTTTAAATGTTCTAAAAATTTTAAATCATATTCTTCATAAGCATGGGCAATGGTTTCAGTGTCAGAATTTGTGCTAAAGCTATGCCCTTTTAGTTCCAGCTCTTTTCTTAGTTCCAGGTAGTTATAAATTTCTCCATTTAAAACCACTACAACATCTTTGGTTTCATTAAAAATTGGTTGGGAGCCGCTCACAAGATCTATAATTTTTAAGCGGCGGATAGCCATCCCGAAATTTTTTTCTGGCGCAATATAAAGACCTTCTTCATCCGGACCCCGATGGAAAAGTTTGGAATTCATTTTTTGAATCAGTTCCTGATGGATATTGTTTTCAAAATAAGAAAGTTTACCTGTGATTCCGCACATTTATTGGATCATCACCCCCGCATAACCCACTGCAAATTCAGATTTTTTTCCTGTTAGATCGCTGGAAGTCGCATAGCCCAGAAGTTCCGCGTTTTTTGCTCCCAGAAGTTTTGCGGTCTCAAGCATGACTGCTGTAGGTCCAGCCCCGCACATGGTTATATTTTGTTCCTCAACCACTTTTAAAAGATTTTCTGGGTTTATCTGTAAAATTTCCTCTATTGCCATTCTATCTTGCTTTTCAGCAAATCCGCTGGCGCTTATTTTTTTTGGAACCTCTTGCCCATAATTTTGGCCGCAGTGGGTCATGTCGCTAGAGCTAATAACGCAAAAGTTTTGATCTGGATTTTTTTTGATTGTTTCAGCTAGAGTTTTTGCTAGAGACCATGCAATTTCTTTGCATACCTCTAAACGATAATCTCGCATCTCTATGGGAACAATTTTAGCGTTTGGAGAGATCGCTTGTAAAAATGGTATTTGAACTTCAATCGCATGCTCATACAGATGGGCTTCGGTATCCGCTTTAATCTCTTTAGAATTTTGAAGGAGTTCCAAAGAAAATTCAGATGCTATTTTTATTGGGCCTAAAGGCATTTCCCATTCTCCTTCAGAAAATAGGCTTGTGGGAGTTCCTAATCCAGTATGATTTGTTCCTAAAATGATGACAGTATCCGCTTGCGAGATTTGAGAATAAACTTTACCAGCTATTTTTCCTGAATAGATCCACCCTGCATGAGGCGCTAAAGCAAAAAAGAATTGTTTTTTAGATTTTAAAGAAGGGTTTGTGAAATATTTTTTAATTTCATCTAAAGTTTCTGGATACCACTGGCTGCAATAAGCTTTACGCAGAGGCATAAAGCTTAGAGGTTTTTAACTAAAAAGATAAAAAATGCGGTAAAGAGAAAGAAGCAGGGAAAAATAAAAAGAGGTGAAAATTCTAAGAGGGTTGCTTTAAAGAATGATACAGAATAAACAGTTTGAATAGTTTTCACAGAAAGAAGAAAGGTCCAAAATATAAAAACTATGCAAATCAAAATAAGAAGAAAGCCATTGGTTCCTTGTAAAATTAATGTAAAAGGAAAAAATAGGTAAAAGGGAATGAAACTATAGGAGGATAGAATAAGGGAGTCCGTAATTTTTTCTTCAAGTTCTTTTTTTAAGATTTGCGCCCAAAAATGAACCCACATTACTTTTAAAGACAAAACAAAGAAGAGGATAACTGTTCCAATTAGGAATAGGATAGAAAACTTAGAGATTGTAAAAGAAACAGGGAAGGATAAAAAAACGCTTAAAAATAAAGAAAAGAATGAAGTTGTAAATATTAAAAACGATTCTTTAAGGTTTGAACCTTGTTTAATTTTAAGCAGGGTTTCATTCGGGTGAAAATACAGATCTAAAATATTTTCTATTAGTTGTAATCCCATAAATAGGCAAACCTGATTCCAAATTTATTTAGAGGTTCTTCCCAGATTTTTCCTTTATTTTCACTTTTTAGAATAGAGAAAAATTTTTCAAAGGGATCTTCCTCGCGCAAAATTTTTGGTTTTTCTTTCAATCCGGAGATCTCCCCAGCTTTAAGGATCGCTGCTTCTAAATTGCCAAGCTCATCAATTAAACCAGCATCTTTGGCCTGGGCACCGGAAAAAATCCTGCCGTCAGCCAACTCCAGCAGCTTTGCTTTTTCCATTTTTCTCCCTTTTAATATCGCCTCAATAAATTGGTTATATGCGTCATTAATAATGGAGCGGATAATCTCTCTTTCTTTTTCTGTCATTTGCCTGAAAGGGGAGCCAATGTCTTTGTGCTCTTTTGATTGTATTGTCTCCACCCTTACTCCTATTTTTTTAAATAGTTCCTGTAAATTTCCAATTTTAAAAATCACGCCTATGGATCCAGTAATGGTTCCCGGGTCTGCCATAATTTTGTCTGCCGCAGAGGCGATATAGTAACCGCCAGAGGCAGCCACTTCCCCCATGGAAGCGATCACTTTTTTGCCTGATCTTTTTAATCTCCAGACCTCATCATAAATTTCTTGCACAGCTCCCACGCTCCCGCCGGGCGAGTTAATCCTTAAAACCACGGCTTTCACATCTTTATCCTCAGAGAGTTTTTTTAATTTTTTAACTACTTGATCCGCTGAATTTTTGGAATGCCAAGAATCATTGGAGATGGAGATGACTCCATAAAGAGGCACTATGGCAATGACAGGCTGCGGTTCTTTAATTTTTGAGAAAAATGAAAGAAACTGAAAATCCCTTGCTCCATTTTTTGGTTTACAAAATAGCTGCCCAAGGCCAATCAATATAGCCAAGCCATAAAGGGTTAGGATCAAGAGTAAACTTTTTTTATTTTCTCTCATCTTTTTTTTCAGATTCTATTGAACCCGTGGAGTTTAATAAAGAATAAGAAGCGCCTTTTTTATCCAACTGTTCAGCGATTCCAGCTGTTGGAGGGGAAGGAGGCTTTTCCTTTATTCTTTTTTCTAAATTTTTCTCAATTTCTTTAGATATTGCTAAAGCTTCTTTGCGAATCGTGGAATGGTCCAATTTTAAAGATTCAGCGATTTTTTTAAGGCCTGTTCCTTTTTCTCTTTCTTTGATTAATTCTTCCAAAGATTTTCCGGATTTTTTTGCCATTAGGATTAAGCGGATTAGCTCTCTTCTGCCAAACCCTTTGGAAACAGATTCGCTTAAAAGTTTTTCATCCGATGAGAATTTTTTGACCAGGGTCTCTATAAAAGGATCCAAACTTTTTTTTTCAACTATTTTTTTCGTGTTTTCTTCTTCAATTTTAGGGAATGAGTAAAGATCCTCTTGCGCTATCCCCTTCATTTTAAAATTTGAAAGCAGAAAGACCATAAACAAAAAATAAAAGAGTAAAATTGTTCTTCTCATTTTTTCCTAGGATTTTCTCCAACCATGGGCACAAACCGCACAGGAGCAAGAGATTCTTTATGGAGCCTGCCATATGACTTTTTAAGCAGTAAAAGTTCTTGAACCTCGCCTGAAAGACCTATTGGAATAACCATTCTTCCTTCTTCTTTAAGTTGTTCTAATAAAGACGGAGGAACATCTTCTGGAGCGCAAGTAACAATAATTGCGTCAAATGGGGCGAATTCCTTCCATCCTAAATAGCCATCCCCTGTTTTGACCTGAATCTTTTCATAACCAGTTTGTTTTAAATTTTTTTTGGCAAATTTAGCTAGCTCCGGAATAATTTCTATGGAATAGGTTTCTGCGCCCAGTTCTGCCAAGAGCGCGGCTTGATAACCCGAACCAGTGCCAATTTCTAAGACCTTTTCCCCGGGTTTTAAGCTTAAGACTTCTGTCATTAAAGCCACGATGTAGGGTTGGGAGATGGTCTGTTGAAAACCTATGGAAACTGGTTTATCTTCATAGGCCTGGCTCCAAGATTCCTTAGGGATAAATAGGTGCCTGGGGACTTTTTCCAGAGCTTTTATTACTTTAGGGTCCTTAATTTTTCTCTGGATGACCTGCTCTAGCACCATCTTTTTTCTTTGTTGAGAGAAATCAGGCTGGTTCACAAGAGATTCGCTAGAACTAATTTTTTTGTCTTGACAGGACACAAAGAAAAGAAGCCCAGCATATAGTAAAGTTTTTTCAACCCTCATTTTTAAGGAATTATTTAAATCTTATTTTCTAATGTGCCATTTAATTTTAAAGTATATCATAAAAAAATAAGGTAGAAATATTCAAAACAATCTTTAAAGCGCGATAAAACTAAAATTTTTTTATTTTAAAAATAGGATTTTTTAGAGAGAAAATGTAACGTTACAAAATTTGTCACAAAAAGTTTACAAAAAGTTAGAGAAAAGTTTCGCGCACTTCATTTATAAGCTAGCTTGAAGTTTAGTTGTAAGGCAAGTGGAGTTATAGAGTAGTTTAAAATTTAGTTGCAGGAGAGTGGAGTTACAACGCAAGTTGAAAGGAGAATGAAAGTGAAAAAATTTAAAAAAGGAGAGGTTACCCTAAAATGTGATTGAGATAACCTTATAGGTTTACGACAATGAGAACTTTCACCAGCAAATACCAGCAATTTGTAGGAACCAGATTTTCCCTGCCGATCTTTCTAGATTGGTTTAATCTAGAAACCATCCAGAAAAAATTAACAGTTCTAAAGTTATGTTACAGAACCTATCAATGGGTTCTATTCTTTCTTTTTGGAGGCTTTAAAAAGAGCCCCCCACAAATAGAAAGCGGGAACCTTGCAACAGTTCCCGCTTTTACGACAATGAGGAACTCCACCAGCAGTAGAGTTCTATTAATATATAGCAGAGGTAACAGAATTTGTCAAGCCCCTAAATTTCAATCTAAATATAAATGGAAACAATGCGTTTCTTTAGCTTTAGCCGCAATTTTCTTTTACGTTAATATAGCTTTTGGCGCAATAGAACCAGCTCAAAAGCTCTGGAAAGAACGCAGAGCCGCTCTTTTAAAAATAGAAAAGAAAAAGCCAATTCATGAAACATCTGATTTTTTTGTAGATTCACCTCTAAACCCTAATTCAATCCCACAAGGAAGCTTAACGCAACTTCCTCTGACGCCTCAGGCGGCCAGTCAAAAAATAACTCATCTTACGCAGCTTCCTTCCTTACAAGATCAGTTCTGCCCCAACCCCCTTCCTAAGAATGAGTTAGGGTTTAGTAGGTTGAATTTAAAATCATTTTTATCAGGAACAGTTCCTATTTTAAAGCATGGAGGAGGCATCAATTCTTGGATACAATCTTTGCCAAGTGAATGCGCGGATATTAAGGAAGTTTATTTCCCTGCTGAATGGAAGTCTGGGGATTTGATAGTTATGCACATTCAGGATGCGCATGAGAATTTCCAGGCTCAAGCTAATATCGCAAAAATATTAGAGTCTCTTACAAAAAAGGGTCAGGATAAAATTGTTGTAGGTTTGGAGGGAGCTCAAGGCAAATTAAATTTTACACCCTATCGCTCTTTTCCAGACAAAGGGATTATTAAGGATGTGGCGGATTATTTTTTAAAAAATTCCATGATTTCCGGAGCGGAATATGCAGGTCTGACATTGAACCCTGAGGGCTCTGATCAAAGCTCTCTTTTATTCTCAGGCATAGAGGATGAAAAACTTTACTCCAATCATGTTAGAGCTTTTAAAGATTCTGTCCTTGAAGAAAAAGAGGCGAAGAAAATTATTTTAGAGTTGCAGAACTCTTTAAACCTGCTTAAAACCAAAATATTAAATTCAGATTTAAAAGAGTTAGACCAAAATATGACTTTGCACTATAAAGGACAGATTAAGCTAAGCCAATACCTTAAAGTCCTTACTCAGGATGGAATTCCTTCTGATTCAGAGATGATTCACAAATTCATGAATGCTTTAAACTTAGAAGAAACCTTAAACTATGAGCAGGTAGAGAAAGAAAGAAGAGCTTTAACCAATAGTTTAGTGGAAAAGCTCCCTAAGCTAGAGTTGAATAAACTGATTTCCTCTAGTCTTTCATATAGGTTGGGAAATATCAGTTACGGCGCTTTTTATCAATATTTAAAAGATTTGTGTCAGGCTTATGGGGTGGGTTTAGCCAAAGTCCCAGAGATGGACAAATATGTTCGATATGTTCTATTAACTGGAACGATCCATGCAGAATCATTATTTAAGGAAATAACGCGGTTGGAAGAAAAGACTGTTCAACGGCTTGTTGTAAATCAGAAAGAGAAAAGTGTGATAAGACTTTCTCAAGATATAAGATTGTTAGAAAAACTTATAAGTTTTAGTTTGAGTCCTGAGGAGTGGGAGGAATATAAGAAAAGAAGGGATGAGATTCAAAGAGTTGGAAAAAGGATGAGTGAATTTAAGATTTTATCCAAAGGTTTTTTAGAGGTTTTTTCCAAGAACCAAATTGAAGCGAGCCCGCCTAAGAGAATAGCTATTTCAGAGCAGACCTTTTTAGAATCTTTAAGTTCTTTTGAAAAATTTAATCAGTTTGCGATTCAGAGGAACAATGCCTTAGTGGAAAATCTTTTAGCTCAAGAGGCTTCTTTTCAATCTAGAGTTCCAAATCTTGCGATTGGCTTTTCTGTTCAACAAGGCTTGCCTCAGCGCTCAACACCACGAGCCGCGGAATCGCGCGATGTGGCTAGAGTCGCGGTGCTTATTGCCGGCGGATTTCATACTTCTGGGATGACTCAAAACCTTCGAAATCGAAAGATCGCTTATGCAGTAGTCAGTCCAAGATTGGAAATTAGCCAAAAGAAAGGAACAGCATATCTTGAGATTTTTAATAGAGAAAAAATGCCTTTAGAAAAACTGTTTAGTGGAGAGCGCATTACTCTTAAATCCAGTTCCCCGTTTGCGCCTGTGGGCAAAATTTTAAATCAAATTGTTCCTGCTTTGGAGGGAGCATTTCTCTCATTTGCCATGGGGTTATTTATAAAAAAGGCACTTCTTAAGATAACTAATTTGGATAAAAGCGTTAAGAAACAGATTGAAAGGGAAATAATTGATTGGTTTAGCATGTTAAAAGAGGAGAACAGCTTTCACACCATTAAGAATTTAAAAATAAAAGATTTAGTTGAGATAGAAAGGGATTCAAAAGGCGTTTTCAAAAAAGGCCGTTTGCATTTTGAATTTTATGGAAAAAGTCCGGACAAAGAGAAAAAGAGAGTGGAAGTTTTCTTGACGATCTTAGACAGCTCACTTAAAGATAAGAGCGATCTTCAATCTCCAAAAAATATCTCTGTTCAAATTAAAGATAGTATTCTCATCCTCAGCGGGCCCGAGCCCGGATTCTTTGAAAAAAGTTTAGCTTCAATGAAACTGGTAAAACAATCTTTTTATCAGCTGACGCAAGAGTTGAGCAAAAAAATAGTTGAGGAGCTTAAGATACTAAAAGTTCAAACTTTGGCTGCATCCCATTTATTTTTAAGATCTTTAAAGCCTATCTTAGCTGTGCTATTGGTTGTAAGTTGTAAATTGCAAACAGGTCCAATCACTGTGTCTCCTTTAACCGGGCAGCAAACTAAATTAGAAAAAGCTGTTGGAGAGTCTTTGGAATCAGAAAAAAAACCTGTAGAAATCCGCTGGAGAAGGTCCATGTTATTAGGAACTGATGGTTCACCCATAAGCTCTCCAGAGATTCCATCTTACGCTGTGGATGTAATGCCATATTTGAATCTTGCGCCTAAAGGAGAAATCGAGTTTGAAAATTTTAGCAACGCGCTTTTAAAACTCTATGCTTCTCAAGGGTGGTTGCAAACCTACATACCTTCAATCAATTTAGAAAAGATGCCTTTACTTTATATTACTGCAAAGGTTTCAAGAGACACACATTTTGAATTTGAGTTAAAAAATCTTTATGAAGCAAGCATTTTAGGAGGGATTGTGGATAAGGTGCCTAAAGTGATGATTCAACTGCCCTATAATAATGGGCAGCCATACACAAGCGTGATTGATTTGCGGGAAGATTTAAAACTATCCAGGGAAAGAAACAAAGAAACAAGATTGATGTTTATATCAGATCCTAAAGCTTATATTGAGATATCGAGAATTGCTTTTGCTCCAGTTGAAGCTCCTGCCACTCCTCCAGAAAAAACGAATCCTGTGATTCTATCTCCTATACAAGTATTGCCATTTATAAAACCATTGGAACGCGTGGAAGGACTTTTCGATCTCTCCAGTCCAACTCGTCTTTGGATGCGTCACTCATTTGGCTATTTTGGAATAAAGATTATTCCTATTGATCTTAATTTAAGACCTAGTCTTTATATAACAGGTAGAACAAATAGTGATATGCAATTTGAAATGGAGATGAGGAATGGAGGAGAGAATACAGTAGGAAAAGATATGGATAATGTTAGAAAAATAATGGTGCCATTTCGCAATAGTTCTCAGAAACTAAACACAATATTTATTGATTTAAGAAGCTGGTTTTTAGATCCGAATATGATCAATATGCTTTACTTTTCTGATCCTCAATCCATATCTGGTGACGCTGGAGGATGGATAGATATCAATAGCATAGTTTTTAGTCAGCCTCTACCTTTTTACGATGAAGAGGAGACTGTTAATCCCTCTTTGCCTTTGCCAGGAACTTACATTAATGTCCTCCCTCATCTGACTTTTCTCAATAAGGGACAGGTTAAACTTGGCTATTGGTCAGGTTGGATCGAAAGCAGGATGCCAGCGGTCAATTTAGAAGAATATTCTGATCTTTATATTATTGCAAGAACCACAGCAAAAACTAGGTTTAAATTGGAGTTAAAGAACAAATATTATGAACGTCTGGTAGGTCAAATATTAGATGGGGTTCATAAGATACCTATTGAATTGCCCAATACTCATAGTTTATACCGTCCAATTAAGATTGATTTAAGGGGCAGATTTATTTCAGCGTCAAAGAGAATAGCTGAAAATATAGCAATCTCTGATCCTGCCGGTGGAATAGAGATTGCACAAATCTCTTTTGCTAAGCCTAAACCATTTAATTTGGTGGAGACATTAATCGCAATGGTTCTCTGGACATTGGTTGGAGGATTTGGAGTTATTTTATCAGGAATATTACCCAATAGTGGGTTACACATTTTAGATTTAATTTTAAAGATAAGTTCAGGAATCATTGGTTTTTATGGATTAGCAGGAGGATTGTTTTATGCCCGCCATGGATTTTTAGGATTTCTTGCTCTGGTATCTGCTAGATATTTTGCTCAAAGCTATGGCAAAGATTTAAACCTAGCTAAAGGAGTAAAAGAGGAATTGAAAAAATATGGAATCCCACTTAACTCACTTGCAGTAGTTGAACAATTAAGCGGAGCCGGCATTACCACATTTGCTCAAACCCATCAAGAGAAAGGAAAAGTAGAAATTTTATGGTGGCTGGTAACTAAATGGAAGCAGTTTGACTATTTAAGAAAAATCATGCTTTCGATTGTATTGGCTCATGAAAAAGAAAGAATCCTTGGACGCGATACCATTCGTATCTACCTCACTAAACCTTTAGTTTCCCTCCAAACACAATTAACTGCTAACAAAAAATTAAAATCCAAAAAAGAACTTATCCCGCTTGTTTTGAAATCTTTAATTTCTGAAATAGGGAGAGTGAAATTAAATAGTTTAGCTGTTGCCGATGGTTTTGCGCAAGCGCATCATACTCTTAAGATTTTACAGTTTTCCTCTATTTTTAATGCTCCCCTTAAAAAAACGTTTGCCCGTCAAAATAAAATGATCCAGCCAGAAAATTTTATGAGGACTGTGCGCTATATGTCCCAAGAGGACTCATTAGAAGCATTGAGTTCGTTTAGAGAATTCTATCTCAAGAATCCTATTTTGGCAAAAGAATCCTTTGGCATTTTTTTAGAGAAACTTTTTAGACAAGGAGGAGAAGCTGAATATTTAGACCCATCCAATGCCATGGGTTTTAAAGAGACTTTAAAAAATGTTGAACTCTTTATTTCCCTGCTTGTTCCGCAAGCCAGATTAACCAAAGAACAAAAAAGCATATTGGCAGAGGTATGGAAAAACGGAGCAAGAAAAGCTGAAGAGTTATCCTATTCAAAATCAAATGACGTTGAGGAAGAACTTGTGCCGCAAGATGCTGAAAGCTTGCTTGCAAATCTTTTTGATTTTTCTGATGGGTTACACTCTTTAGATAAACTCAGCGTCTTAGCTAAAAGAATCACTCTGGCAGTTAATAGGGAGAAAAATAGCGGGAAGAAAATGATCCTTCCTATTATTACTAACAAAGATTCGATTGATATTGAAAGCTTAAAATATCAGTTAAAGAAGGAGTTCCCGGATATTACAGAAGAGATATTAAGGAAGGTTTCATTTGGAGAATTCGTCATCACCCGCCAAGACCTTTTATCCAGGCAGAATGCCGATCCCTTAATTGAGATGGATACTGACCTTATTTATGAGATTCTAAGAGAAAGGCTTAAAAAATCTCCAATCTATAGGGGTTTGGAGTTTAACCTACAGATATTTACGGACAATCCTCACAGATTTAAGGAGAGCTGGAAAATAAGACAGCTCCAGTTGTTCATCATTGTATCAGGTAGGAAAGTGATTGAATATTTTAAAGAAATGGAAGAGTCGCTTCATGCAAGAAGAACTCTTTCAATTCAGCAGTAAAAGAGAGCTTCAAGTTTAAGTCCTAGAGATGTTAGATGAAAGAATGCTAGACAGATGAACTTGGCTCTTCTAAAAAACAGGAGGTAAACGACAATGAATACCAAACCAGCAAAGAAGTTAGTGACAGTAGTACTAGGAATTGCAATTGCAATGTCATTACAAGGCATCGCATTTTGCGGTCAGAGCGCGTTAGTGGATATTGTGATGACCATACAAAATCTATCCATACAGCGCTTAAGTGAAAACTCCATAGCAGTGATGGCTGCACCGGGTGTTGCCCAAGTTACTGATAGAACCATCTTTAAGAATGATGGTAACGGCACAGTAAACTATGCGATTAAAGTCGCAAATACTGTGGGAACATGGAGTCTGGTAAGCACAGTCCCACAAGCGAATCAGTATCGTTTATACGCGCTTTGGCATCAGTGGGATCAAAAACCAGCTGTGAATGAGTTCCAGGCTAATGATATCTTAACAATCAGCGATCAAACTAGCTCAGATACTCTTTTCTTCAACGACACTGAATCGCATGCAATAGATGCGGTAAAAGGATCTAATGTTGCTCCTAATGAAGAGAGGAATCTTTACATAAGGTTTGACGCGCCTCAAGGCGGCAGCGGAAGCGCCACTTCCCAAATTAGCGTAAACGCAGTCGCGCTTCAATAGGATAGGACAAAATGATAAAATCATTGAATGAAAATCTTGCATGTTATCCCTAGCCTTGGGATTGGCGGCACTGAAAAAGTTCTTTTGCAGCTTTGCAGAGCTCTTGAATCTAAATCTTTGCAGCAGTATGTGGTAGCTTTAAAGGTTGGAGGAGCAACTGAGGAATCTTTAAAAGGAATTCATATTCCAGTAAGGGTTCTTAATTCTTCTAACTCTTTTTGGTCAGGCATCTTAGATTTTCCCAGACTTTATTCTGATCTTAAAGAAATCATCGCTGAAGTTTCACCAGAGATCGTCCATACCTGGCTTAGCCGGGCCAATATCCTTGGCAGGTTTACAGCAAAAAAATGCAAGGTTCCTTATGTTATTTCTAGCTTAAGGGTTATGGAAGAAGAAAAGTCTTACCATCTCTGGGCTGAACGTTTTACTCAAAAATGGTGCGACCGGGTTACAGTTAATTCCCCTTCTTTAGAAAAGTTTGCTTTGGAAAAAATTGGCATACCAAAAGAGAAAGTGATTGTTATCCTGAATGGGATTGATTGCAGCGCTCAAAGAATTGACCAGAGCATAGTTGATTCCTTTAGGAAAGAATGGATAAAAGAGAATGAAGTAGTGATTGGCGCCATGGGACGGCTTCACATTCAAAAAGGGATAGATGTTTTTTTAAAAGCGGCAAAAATTGTGGCGGAAAAAATACCTAATGCGAAATTTTTAATAGCAGGAGATGGCCCGGAAAAAGAGTCTTTAATGCAGCTTAGTCACTCGTTGGGCATTGAGTCTAAAGTTCAATTCTGCGGCTGGGTAAAAGAGAGCGCTTCTTTTTTATCGCTTTTACAAATTTTTGTCTTAACCAGTCGTTGGGAAGGGATGCCGAATGTGATTTTAGAGGCCATGGCATTAAAAAAACCGATTGTGGCCACAAAAGTTGGAGGCACATTAGATTTAATTGAGCATGAAAAAGAGGGATTATTAGTTAAAAGCAATGATCCAGAGTCTTGCGCTCAAGCGATTCTTCGGGCACTTCAAGACCGCTTTTTAGTAGAAAAACTTTCCCAGTCTGCTTATCAAAAAGTTCAGCAAAAATTTAGTTTAGAAAAAATGATTGAATCCTATCGTTCTTTGTATGAAACTTTTGCAAAATAGAGCTCAAATGTTTCATACGAAATAGGCATACTATACCCATGAAACTTTTGACAAATAGTTTTAAGGCAATTTTATTTGATTTTGGAGGCACTTTAGATTCTGATGGGATTGCTTGGAAAGAGCGGTTTTATCCTATCTATCGTTCCTGCGGTCTAAATTTGGATTTTAAAGAGTTTGAAAAATATTTTTTCTCTTCTGATGATGCTTTGGTCGAACAGAAACTTAAAAATCTCTCTTTTTCAAAAACCATTTATTTACAGGTTTCATTGGTTTTAAAGAATGCTGGGCTTTTGAAAAAAAATGGTTCAAGGCAATTTATAAAATCTGATAAATCCCATTTAAATGTTCAGAAATTTTTAGCGCAGAAAATTTCTGATATTTTTATTCAGGATTCTTTAAAAATTATTAAAAGAAACATAAAACTTCTTAAAAAATTAAAAAAACATTATAAGCTGGGCATTGTATCTAATTTTTATGGAAATTTGCCTTTTATTTGCATGGATTTTGGACTCTCTTCTTATTTTGACGCGATTATTGATTCTGAACAGGTAGGATTTAAAAAACCTGATCCCCGCATTTTTGAATGCGCATTAAAAAAGGTGCGGGCAAGAGCTGAGCAAACTCTTTTTGTGGGAGATTCTGTTTCCAGAGACATGCAGGGCGCTAAAAATATTGGAATGCCGCATATCTGGTTAAAAGCTGAGAGCTTAAGAGGGATTAAACCCTGTTGTAACAAAGAAAAAATAATTCATTCTTTACAGGAGCTTGCCCAAATTTTATGAGCATTAGCTCAGGCGGGATTATCGCCGCAGGCGATGGATCCAGATTTAAAAAATCTGGAATTTCAATCCATAAGCCTTTGATTTGCGTGAATGGTTTTCCTTTAATCGGGCACACTCTAAAAAATTTTGAATCTTGCGGAATAAAAAAAATAGTTATTATTTTTAATGAAACAGAATCTGAATGTGTTCAGTGGGTAAAAGAGAACTTTCCAAGACTTGAGGTGAGATTTATTGTAAAATCTACAAATTCTTCTTATGAAAGTTTTTTCTTAGTAGGGAAGGCTTTAGGAGTTGGGAGGCATTTGATAACCACAGTGGACTCTTTTTGTGAATTAAAGGAATTTAAAAAAATGGCGGATGATTTTGAATCAGAGGATTCATCCCTTTATCTTGGAGTTACAGATTTTGTGCAAGATGAAAAACCGCTTTGGGTGAGCATGAATCAAAAAAATAATCGTATTACTCAGTTAGGTCTTGCCCAAGGAGATGCTGTGACTTGTGGTTTTTATAATTTTTCTCATCATATTTTTAGCTTAAAGCCTGAAAAAGAAATGAAATCTTTAAGGTTTTATTTAAAGTGGCTTTTAGAGGAACAGGTTCCAACTTATGGGATTCCTTTGGGACAGGTGATTGATATTGATGACCTTGAAGATCTTAAAAGCGCTGAGGCAATGTTCAAAAAAGGAGAATCATGACTTTAGAATTTTTAGGACTTTATCGGGAAACGCTTCATTCCCCTCAAAGAGAATTGGATGATCTTGAGATTTTAAAATCTACTGCTGAGGAATTAAAGAAAAAAGGGATTAAAGTTACTTTGTTAAAACCAGAGGAGTTTTTAAAAGAGAGGAAAAAATGGGAGAATTCAAACCTCTCTTTAATCTTTGCCATGTGCGAGCGCAAAGAGATTTTAAAAATTTTAGAGAGTTTTGAATCTTCTTTTATTCCTGTGCTTAATCCCATTCAGGCGATTTGGAATACATATCGTTATCGGATGGTTTCACTTCTTAATCTGGCCAAAGTTTCTTTTCCTGTGAGCGAATTGGTTTCTACCCATGCGTCTCATTCAAAGAATTTCAACAGTCACCCATATCCATTTTGGGTAAAAAGGGGCGATGTGCATAATACCCAGGCTGGAGATGTGAGTTTAGTGAAGACAGCCATAGAACTGGAAAATGTCCTTTCTAATTTTAAAGCTCGGGGAATATCGCAAGCAGTTTTGCAAGAGCATTTAAATGGAGATTTGGTTAAATTTTATGGAATAGGTTCACCTGCGATCACTAACAGCAGATTTTCAGCTTGGTTTAAGTGGTTTTATCATAAGGATCAGGATTTAAAGAAACACCAATTTTCTGAGGATCTCTTAAAAAAACTTACGCAATCCACTGCCCAAGCTTTAGGTCTTGAGATTTATGGAGGGGACGCTGTAGTGCTGCCAGATGGAAAGATATTTGTAATTGATATCAATGCCTGGCCTAGTTTTGCTTTATTTAGAGCTGAGGCAGCTTCTGCCATAGCCTCTTATCTTCTGGTGCGCAGCGAGAAAAAAGCTCGTGTTTTTACCACAGTAAAAGTTTCATGATTAAGAATTTTCCCGGAAAGAGATCAAAAAAAATATTTGAAGAAGAGCAAAAATATATTTCCCCGGGAATTCAGGGCATAGCTCTTTATTCTAAAATCGCTTTAGCCAAAGGCAAGAATGCGATTTTAGAAGATGAGGACGGCAATCGCTATATTGATTTTGTTTCTGGCATTGGGGTGGGCAGTGTGGGACATTGTCATCCTCATTATGTAAAGTCTTTAAAAGCCCAAATCCAAAAAATTACCTATTCTTCTTTTACCACTAAAGTCAGAAAAGATTTTTTAAAATTACTCTCTTCACTTTTGCCGGAAAGTTTAAACCGAATTCAGCTTTTTTCAGGAGGAGCAGAAGCAGTGGAAGCAGCCTTTAGGCTGGCAAAATCTATAACTAAAAAATTTGAGTTTGTCAGTTTTTGGGGAGGTTTTCATGGAAAAACAGGAGGAGTGCTGGGTCTTTTGGGAGATGAGTTTAAAAAAGATTTAGGCCCTTTTATGCCGGGTCTTTATCAGGCGTCATACGCTTACTGCTATCGTTGTCCTTTAAAATTAAAATATCCAGAGTGCGGTTTAGCTTGTGTAGAGGTTTTAAGAAAAGTGATTAAACTCCAAAGCCAACAGCAAATTGCGGCGATTATTGCTGAGCCGGTTCAGGGCACTGCAGGGAATGTTGTTCCCCCTCCTGAATTTTTGCCTGCAGTTCAGGCAGTAGCAAAAGAATTTAACGCTCTTTTTATTTCAGATGAAATGCAGACTGGTTTTGGCAGAACAGGAAGCATGTGGGGTTTTGAGGCAGATCATCTTTCTCCGGATATTTTAACTCTTGGCAAAGGGATTGGCGGTGGTTTTCCTTTAAGCGCTGTGGCTTCTTCTTTTAAGAACTGTTCTTCAAAACCTTTTTCTAACCCCTCTGGAAGTTCTTCCAGTTATGGAGGCAATCCCTTGGCAGCAAGCGCTGGACTTGCCTCTTTAGAGATTATCCTTAAAGAGAATTGTGCGCAAAACTCACAAGAATTAGGAGAGCTTTTGCTTCGTCGTCTTAAAAATTTTCAGGAAAAATTTGAATTCGTTGGAGATGTAAGAGGGCGGGGGCTCATGATGGGCATAGAGTTTGTTAAAAGTAAAAAAACCAAAGAGCCTTTAAGTAAAGAGGTATGTCTTAAAATATTTCAGGAGTGTTTAAAAAGAGGTCTCCTTTCCATGTCTTATACCTATACTTTTCGTCTAATCCCCCCCTTAACCATTCTTAAAAAAGAGGCTTTAGAGGCTTTTGATATTTTAGAAGAGACTTTTACCGCGCTTTCTAAAAAAGGAAATTATAAATAGTTCAGCACATGTATAAAGGGGCTATGGTCGGGTTAGGACAAGTCGCGCTCCATGGCCATTTGCCTGCCTGGAAAGAAAACAAAGATTTTCAAATTGTTGCTGGCATAGATTCGTCCACTAAACAACTGGAAGAATTTAAAAAAAAGTTTCCTCAAGCAGAAATTTATCCCACCTTTGAAGCTTGCAAAAAATTAGAACTAGACTTTGTGGATATTTCAGTTCCCCCATATCTGCACTATCCTTTTATACAACAAGCCTTAGATCAAGGGCTAAATGTGCTCTGTGAAAAACCTTTGTGCCTGAGTGAAAGCGAGTTTAAATGTTTAGAGGAAAAAGCAGCTTTAAAATCAAAAGTTCTTTTTACTGTGCATAATTGGAAATTTTCTTTGCTTTGCAAAAAAATATCAGAATTGCTTAATCAAAAAGTCCTTGGAGAGATACGTTACTGCGCTTGGTATGTTTTAAGAAATGGACCTTCAGCAACTGCGGATCCAAACAACTGGCGTTTAGACCCTAACAAGTCTGGAGGCGGGATATTGCTAGATCATGGTTGGCATGCGTTGTATCTTATCTTAGGTTGGTTAAATAAAAAACCTAAAAAGTTGGAAGCGGTTTTAGAAAATCGTCAATATGAAAATTTGCCTGTGGAAGATACCGCTAAAGTTTTAATTGAATTTGAGAATGGCGATGAAGGCGTTGGACCTAAAGCTGAGATTTTTCTTACATGGGCATCCAGACTGCGCAAAAACCAAGGTGTGATTGAAGGAAGTGAAGGCGTCCTTTATATTGAAGATCAATGCTTACGTTTGGAAAAAAAAGGGATTCAAGAATCTTTTAGTTTTCAGTCCCCTCTTTCTTTGGGTTCTTTTCATCCTGATTGGTTTAAAGATGTAATAACGGAATTTTATTTTGAACTTCAAAATAAGGAACAAAGAGGTGAAAATTTAAAAATGGCAAAGAGTTGTCTTCATTTGTTTGAATGCGCCAAAGAATCGAACCAAAAAAAATCCTCTATTCTTTTATAATTCCATGCCAAAAATTTTGATAGTTTTAGACCAGGAGCAAAATCAAGAACTAGAGAACTTAAAAATTTTGGGACTTTCCTTTTGGGATAGAATTGAAAAACCAGCAAGAAAACATGGTGTAGAGAATATTTTTTGGAATAAAAATTCTCTAATAGAATCCTTTAGAGAGCAAGGAAATCAGCAAAGCATTAGTAGGGTGGATTTGTTAGAGAACAAAAATTGTCAAACCATTCTTAAAATAGATTTTTTAGAACAACTGGATCATGAAGGCATCATCATACTTTATCCAAATATTCTTTTTTCAGAACCTGCTTGGGAAATTTTAGCCAAGCATCAATGTGAGCCGGAAACTTTTTATGTTTTTGAAGATTGTGACAGTTGTTTTTTGATTCGCAGCAACAATAAAGTTTTTTTAGAGAAACTTTTTAAGGAAAAGTTGAATTTTAGTTCAGTCTTGCAGAAGTTAAAAGAAAAGTTAATTTTCAAAACTTTGCCTATGACAAAAAAAGAAAGGATTTATTGTAGAAGTAAGGAGGAACTTCCTCAGGTAGAAAGTTGGCTGCTCCAAGGGCTGATTAAGGATACAGAGGGTTTTATGTCTAAACATTTTGAAAGAAAGATTTCTCTTTTTTTTAGCAGGCGGCTTTCAATGACCAGGGTAACCCCCAATAGCATGACTGTGATTAGCGCTCTCGTTGGGATTCTAGGCGCTTATTTTTTTATGTTTTCAGAGAAGTGGTATAATGTTTTTGGCGCTCTATTTTTTTGGCTTCATTCTGTTTTGGATGGCTGCGATGGAGAGCTTGCTCGTTTAAAATTTTTGGAATCCAGATTTGGAGGGATTTTAGATTTTTGGAGCGACAACCTGGTGCATGCGGCTATTTTTTCAGGCATCGCTTATGGCGCTTATAGAAGCCATGGACAGATTTTATTTTTAGGATTAGGATTTTTAGCTGTTTTAGGTACTTTGTTTTCAGCTGGATTTGTTTTTTTAAGAACCATGCGGGAAAAGAAAGAAAAAGGGCCTTTTTTTACTTCAGTGGTTAAAGAAAATCCGGATCAAAATAAAAATTCAATAGCTAAGTTTGCTGATTTTCTGGCAAGAAGAGATTTTATCTATTTAGTGATTCTCTTTTCTTTTATGGGAAGAATAGAGTGGTTCTTATGGATGGGCGCTTTAGGCTCACCCATCTATTTTTTTCTTTTATTACTATTAGACCGTAAAAAAATTTTTAGGGAGGACATAAAATGAGTCAGCAATCTTCGTATTATCCAGAACTAGCAAAAGAGATTGAAGCTCCTGAAGGACCACTGGGAGTTCTTTTGCCGGGTTTGGGAGCTGTGGCTACCACTTTTATTGCAGGTTCCTTATTGTTAAAAAAAGGTTTGGCTAAACCTTATGGTTCTTTAACCCAGATGCAAAGAATACGTTTAGGGAAAAGAACCAATCCAAAATTTCCTTTAATTAAAGATTTTGTTCCTTTGGCTAAATTAAAGGATTTTATTTTTGCAGGCTGGGATATTTATAAAGATAACTGTTATGAAACCGCCCTAAAAAGCGGAGTGCTGCCCCAAAATCAAATCGCTAAAATTAGTAAGGAGTTGGCAGGAATCCACCCCCTTTCAGCGGTTTTTGACAAAAAATATGTGCGCAACTTGGATGGCTCAAACATAAAAAAATTTAAAACAAAAATGGATGCTGCTCAAGAGCTGATCAAAGATATTGAAAATTTTAAAAAGAAAAATAATTTAAAAAGAGCTGTGATGGTTTGGTGCGGCTCCACAGAAGTTTACATGACCCCACTTAAGGTGCATGAAACTTTAGAATCTTTTGAGCAGGGCTTGAAAAAAAATAGCCCTGAAATCGCTCCCTCTATGATTTATGCTTACGCTTCCCTCATGACTAAAACCCCTTATGCTAATGGAGCTCCCAATTTATGTTTGGATATCCCGGCGTTGACTGAACTTAGCAAAAAACAAAAAGTTCCAATTGCAGGCAAAGATTTTAAAACCGGACAGACCTTAATGAAAACTATTGTGGCGCCTGGACTAAAGGCAAGAATGCTGGGGTTAGACGGCTGGTTTTCCACTAATATTTTAGGCAATAGGGATGGAGAAGTTTTAGATGACCCGGGCTCTTTTAAAAGTAAAGAGGTTAGCAAAGCCTCTGTATTAGACGCGATTTTAGAGCCGGAACTTTATCCTGAACTTTATAAAGAAATTTATCACAAAATTAGAATTGAATATTATCCGCCGCGCGGGGATGCTAAGGAAGGATGGGACAACATTGATATTTTTGGCTGGTGCGGGTTGCCCATGCAGATTAAAATAAATTTTCTCTGCCGGGATTCTATTTTAGCCGCTCCTGTGGTTTTGGATTTAGTGCTATTTTTGGATTTAGCGCAAAGAGCTGGACTTTCCGGCATTCAGGAATGGCTCTCTTTTTATTTTAAATCTCCCATGTCCAGGCCGGACCTAAAACCAGAGCATGATCTATTTATCCAGCATTTGAAATTACAGAATACTTTAAGAATTTTAATGGGAGAAGAGGTTCTGGATCACTCTGGGTTAGACTACTATGAGTCTAAAGAGGCTGCCATCAAAGCAACAGGGAAGTAACCTAAACAATTTAGTTATTTTTAGAAGCGGGATCAAATTAAATTTGGGAGATGTAAAGGACTTATTTTAAAAGATTAAAGAATTCATCCTCATATTCTTTAAAAAGACCAAAATCCTGCAGTTTTTTTCCCAGCATAGAAATATAAAGATGGTTTTTCTTTGCTTTTCCAAAGAGTTGTTCAATCATTTTTCTTTTATTTTTTAAGCTTTCTTCCGCGCTTTCAAAAAATCCGTGCTCATCTAACTCTTTAATATTTACCCCAAAAGAAGCTATGCATTCATCCATGATAAATTTCATTAAGGCAATTTGCCATGTTTCATCCGGGCCATGGATAATAGCGCTTTGGTTGAGTTCCTGATCCGCAATTCTTTTTTCAATTTCTTTAATTAAATTTTTTATGGAAGAGTGCTCAATCTGCACAGATTTACTCTCATTTTTAAAATGATATTCCAAACCTCTGGTAGAACCGCTATATTTTTCTGAAAGCCAGTTGCCTAAATCTTGCGCTTCTCTGCCAAAACCTTCAAACTTATTTTTAAAGAAGTCTGGGGTAATAATTTTAGGTTTTTCAGCTATCACCAGCCCGCGCCTTAAACGGCTTCGGTCCTTAAAACCTTTAACCTCGGAAAGATAAAAATAGAGAATTTTAGTCTCTCCAAAAGTGGATAAACGGTGCTTTGGGCTTTTTAGAATTTCTGTTTTTTCTAAAATATTTTTTAAATGTTCAAATGGATCCATTGTTTTATAATAAAATGCGCCCGCCGGGATTTGAACCCGGATTAAGAGCTTCGGAGGCTCTTGTGATATCCATTTCACTACAGGCGCTTTAAATAATTTTAATTATCCTGACTCTTATTTTAAATTAATGTTTAGCCCAAATAATCTAGGCTAGTGAGGCGCGTGGAAAATAAGCAATTAAACTTCCAATTTTTTAATTATCTCTGGAAGCTCTTCTAAAATTTTTGTGAACTGAGGGGAAGCTTTCCCCCCTCCTTCGGCAAATGTTTCCTTGCCTCCGGCATTGCCATTAATTTGTTTGGCAAATTCTTTTGCGATTGTTTTTGCAACTAAACCTTTTTTTGCGCAATCCTCGCTTACAGTCACTACAAAGGATATCTTATCATTGTTTGAGTTGGCGATTAAAACAATGCTGGTGCCTAATTTTTCCTTTAAGAGATCAGCTATTTCTCTTAAGATTTTTGAATTTTCAGCGCTGACTAGTTCTGCTATAACTTTTAGAGAGTTATCTTGAAAAAGAGGGTGGCTAAGGCTTTTAGATTTTTTAAGCAGTTCCAGCCACTCTTTAGTTTGACCCTTTCTTTTTAGGTTTTCAAATCCCTGTTCTAATTCACTCTGTTTTTGAATTATTTTTTCTAGTTTTTCAGGAATTTCATTTAAAGAACATTTTAATTTTTGAATTACAGATTGAAGCATTGTTTCCTGGGATTGAACAAATTTTAATGCTTTTTCCCCTGCCAGAGCTTCAATTCTCCTTATATTAGAGCCCACAGAACTTTCAGAGGTAATCTTGAAAAATCCAATTTCTCCAGTAGCCATGCAATGGGTTCCCCCGCAAACTTCTGTGCTGGCATCTTCATATTTTACAACAAAGACCTTCTCCCCATATTTTTCCCCAAAGAACGCTAAAGCTCCTTCTTTTCTTGCTTCTTCTAAGGAACCCTCAGATCTTTTTCTCACAATGTTAGTTAGAATGTTTTTATTTACTTCCAGCTCAATTGCGCCGAGCTCTTCTTTAGTGAGCGCTTTTGGATAAGTAAAATCAAAACGTAGTTTTTCCCAAGAAACAAGAGAGCCTGCTTGTGTAACCTCGGCCCCTAAAATTTTTCTTAAAGCAGCATGTAAAAGGTGAGTTGCGGTATGGTGGCGCATGGTGCTCTGGCGCAAGGTTTCATTAACTTTAGCAAAAACTTCCTGATCTTTTTTTATGGTTCCCTTAATAACTTTAACTTGATGCGCAATCAGACCTTCAAAAGGCTTTTGCGTGTCTAAAATTTCTACAAGCGCGGAAGAATCTTTTGACCTTAACTCACCCCTATCTCCCACCTGTCCCCCGCTCTCCGCATAAAAAGGAGTTTCTTTTAATATGAGTTCACCTATTTCCATTTCATGAAGTTCAAGAGTTTCTTTATTTTCTATTAAGATCCCAAGGATTTTAGTTTCTAACTCTAATGTTTCATAACCTTTAAAAATAGTTTTTCCTAATTTTTTTTCAAGGTTGGAATAGAGAGAGATGTCCTTTTCTCCAGAGCCTTTCCAGCCTTTGCGGGCAATGGCAACAGCTTGCTCCTTAGCTTTTTCATATTCTTTAGAGGAGTAGTTCAGTTCTCCTTGCCAATCTTTTACAATCTCTTTTTGGATTTCTTGATCTAAACCATAGGTATCATAAATGGTAAAGACTTTTTCTCCAGAAAGGGTGATGTTTCCTAATGGTGTTGGCATTTTTTGAACTTTTTTAATTTTTTTAATCTCTTCTTCTAAAACCTTGGTTCCAGTTTCAATGGTGGAAATAGAGTTTTCTTCTTCAGTTTTAATAATAGTTTGGATCGTCTCGCCCTTACTTTTAAGTTCCGGGTAAGCAGAACCCATGTCTTTTACAATCAGAGGAATAAGGGCATGGAGAAATGGCTCTTTTTTGCCATAGATCCAGCCCTGTCTTAAGGCTCTTCTTAGAAGACGGCGTAAAATATAGCCTCTTCCTTCATTAGAAGGCAGGATACCATCGCTAATTAAAAATGTAGATGCGCGAATATGATCCGCAATGATTCTATAACTTTTTTCACTTAGCAGTTTGTTATTGATGATAATGAAAATTTCATTTTTAAGTTTTTGAAATGAATCTATTTCAAAGGTTGACTTAAGATGATTCATAACCATGTTCAGTCTTTCTAATCCCATGCCAGTGTCAATATTTTTTCTAGGCAAAGGGAGGAGTTTTCCATCCTCGGTTCGATTAAACTGAGTAAAGACTAAATTCCAAATTTCTAAATAACGGTCGCAATCACAGCTGGTTCCTTTGCAGTCATGCCCTTGGCTAAAGCTTTCACCCTGGTCAAAAAGGATTTCAGAGCAGGGACCGCATGGGCCTGTGGGTCCCATGGTCCAGAAGTTAGTTTCTTCTCCCATCCGCACAATTTTTGAATCTGGCAGGAATTTTTTCCAAAGAAGATATGCTTCTTCATCTTCCTTATATATAGAGGCATAGAGTCTGGCAGAATCAATCTCACAGATTTTGGTAATGAACTCCCATCCCCACCCAATCGCTTCTTTTTTAAAATAGTCCCCAAAGGAAAAATTACCCAGCATTTCAAAAAATGTGAGGTGGCGGCTGGTTAAACCCACTCGTTCAATATCTGAGGTTCTTAAACATCTTTGGCAGGAAACAGCTCTTTCCAGATTCCTTGAGCTTTGTCCCAAAAAATCTTTCTTAAACTGCACCATCCCTGCTGAGGTAAATAAAAGGGTAGGATCTCCTGTTGGGATAAGGGAATCGGAAGGGACAATGGTATGGCGCTGTTCTTTGAAGAAACTTAAGAAACTCGCTCTAATTTTGGCGCTAGACATCCTAAATTTAGATAATTCTTTCCCCTCATCTTTTTTAAATTAAATTTTAGTAAAACAAAAAAACTATTATTTAGAAGTTTTCTTTAAATTATTGTAATCAATGCAAAGACAGCTAATTGTTTTTGTTTTTTTATAAGAGCCGTCAGCCAATTTTATTCTGGCCATGCACTTATGTTTCCCGGGAAGAATATAGTACCAGTCAAACCAGTGATATCCCACGCATTGTCTGCAAGCTATCCAATCGCTTCCATCAATGGAAACTTCTACCTCGCCATTGCCTGCGCTTATGCGGATGGCATAATGCCTTGGGTTGAGGATTTCTCCTTCTTTGGGATAATCAATCGTAATCTGATCCTTAACCTTTTTTGCTTCTATGGTTTGGCTAGGGTTAGCGGCTTCTATGGGTTTCACGGTTTGCGTTAATTTTTCCGGTGATAGTATAGAGTTTATTTTTTTAACCGGTCCTTTCCGTTTTAGTTTTTCTAAGTCTGCTAGTTCCATTTTATCTCCCTCCTTTATGATTTCCAAAGACCGTATAATTTAAGTTTGGAAATATGTTATCTTTAGTTTCACATTCATGCAAAAAATTTTCATTGATTGTTTTTGAAAGAAATTCATGTTCTAAGGTTAAAAAACGATGGATATGATCTTGGGTCCTTTTTTTAGAATATTGGGTGGCTGTGCCTGCTGTCATTAAAAATCCCCAATCTGAAGACTGAGCTAGTAGAACCTCTCTTGCCATTTGGTTTAAGGAACGGCGTTCAACCCCATTCTTAATGTTTGGATGTTTTTCTGCCAGATGAATCATTTTTTCTGTGATTTTATGCAAATGGCGATAAATCCAGTCGTTAGAGCCATTCAGCCAAACCTCATAATAACCTTTATCTCCCCAAGAAGAGTCGCAAGGTTCCACCATTTGATTGTGTGAAAATTTTTCTAAATATTCTGAAGGCGTAATACAGCTAAATGTTTTTTGATCATAGTGTATTTTTTTAAAAATAAATTCTAGGAATTGAGGCCCTTCATACCACCAATGGCCAAAAAGTTCCGCATCATACATGGAAACTACTATTGGCTCCCTTTGCAGAATGCCATTTAAATGGGAAATTTGGTGTTCTCTATTAAAAACAAAGTTGCCGGCATTTTCCCCAGCAGCTTGGGTAGCCCAATCTGGATTGTAGGGTTCTTTATGCTGCAAAGAGGTTTTGCCAGTAATTCTATGATACTTTAAACCAATATTTCTTCTGACCCCGTCTGGATGAAGGTATGGACGCACATACTCATATTCCAGATCATAGCCTAGATCTCTATAGAATTCCCTATAGCGATAATCCCCGGGGTAGCCTTGTTCCGCGCTCCATACTTGATGCGCAGTTTCCATGTCCCTTCCAAAAGCAGCAACTCCTTTTGGCGTAATAATTGGGGCAAATACTCCATACCTAGGTCTGGGATTTCCAAACAATATGCCATGCGCGTCTAAAAAGAAATAGCGGAGCCCCTCATTGCGCAAAAGCTCATCCACCCCTTTGGTGTAGGCGCATTCAGCCAGCCAGATGCCCTTGGGCTTTCTGCCAAAAGATTCCTCATAGGAATGAACCCCCACCTTAATTTGCGCTGCTTGGGCTCTTTTATCTATCATCAGCGGGAGGAATCCATGGGTTGCGCAACAGGTAATAATTTCTATAAATCCTGCATCTTGCAGATTTTTAAACCCTGTAAGAATATTGCCATGATACTTTTCAAAGATATCTCTACATTTTTTAAGTTTTTTTTCATACATTTGGGCTGCTGCAAAAAACTGAGGAATCGCTCTTGTGCGGTGAACCTCTTTTTCAATCAGTTCAATTAGTTTGTTTAGGTGTCGTAAATAACGGGACTGAAGCAACTGGTCTTTCATCATGGAACATAGGGTTGGGGAAAGGTTTACGGTATAGCGGAAATTAATTTTTTCTTCTGCCAGCCGTTCTGAGAACTCTAAGATAGGAATATAAGTTTCAGTAAGAGCTTCATAAAGCCAGTCTTCTTCCAGGAAAGTATCATATTCCGGGTGCCTTATATAAGGAAGATGGGCATGGAGCACTAAACACCAATACCCTTTAACTTTATCCATAGGAGATATGAAGGTTTAGAAGAACTTACTTGTTCTCTGTTTTTCTGGTAACAGAGATATGAATGGTTCTTGTATCTTTCTGATCTCCAGAAACAGCTTCTATTGGAATTTCTAAATTGCCGTCAGGCAGAGCAAGCCTTAAAGAAAAAGTGCCGTCAGGGTAGAGTTCTATGGGTTTTTCAGCAACTGTGACTGTGGCGGTTTTTTCAGTAGCGCCGTAAAGCACAAGCTCACAATCTGCCACAAGCCAAAAAGATCGTTCCTTTCGCTTTTCTTCTCCCATTGTCATATTCATAGAAGAGATACTGCTTATCCCTCTCCATGAAGAAATTTGGGCTAGAGTTTCCCATCTTTGGGCAAGCATTCTAGCTAATTCTAAAGAACCCATGCCAACCTTTCCTCCACCAGAGGCTTCTAAGACTTTTTCCAGCTCTTCCTTAATAGTAACCCATTTTTCATCAATGATGTCAGAAACTCTAGCATTAGGAAGGGTAATAAGGTTAGATTTTGCAATTAAAATAAATCGTCCGTCAGGGGTTTTTAAGCCTAATTCCGCGTACCAGCTTCCCCCCTCTTTATCCGCGTGTAAATACCAATTTTTTGCATCCAGACTAACAGGAACATCTAAACTGCGCAGGGGCTGTAAACTAGGATTTACTTCTACCATTCTTACAACAGATTGAGCTGTAATAAAAATATTTTCCCCATGTTTTGATTTTAGATCCACATAAGTTTTTTCTGTAATTTCCCAATAGATATACATCCAATGTGGATCCCTGGGAAGTAGGACAGTTCTTGTTTCCCCATAATGTTGCGGTAAAGGAGCCCCATGGTCCATAAAATTGGATGGTTCTTCCGCGCCTTGGGACCGGCCCCCAGAAGTAATATTATTTAAAGTTAATGTTTGGTCACTCATGATGAAAGCACCCCCTTCTTTTTAATAACCCCACTTTACAATATAAGAAAAAATTTGTCAAACCTTGACAAGTTTTGAGTTGTCTGCTAGAATCTCTTTACATTTGGAAAAATTTCGTTTAAAAATTGTTTAAAAAAAGTTTAAAAGGCTATTGACAAGATTTTTGTGATTTGTTAAACTCTTTGCATGTTGGATTGTAGTTAGAATTTTTTAAGAAATTGTCGTCGAGGATGCATGGAGAAAAGAGATTCAAGCAAAATTCGAAAACATAAATTGTCTTATTATTTTTTTCTAGATTCACTCGAACTTGCTCCGCATCTTTTCTTTTCACGCCTTCCTCAAAAAAAATTGGTAAATAAAAATTAACAGCACAAGCTTAAATCCAAAAGAGCAGTCCCAGTCCACTGGCGCAAATTTATTTTTGCGCCAACAATCAAAATTTTATTTAAAACCAAATAAAATGGAGGAAGAATCCATGCATTTATCTTATTTTAAAAAATCAAGCAACATAGAAAATAATTCGCGTTCAATCGCGAAAACTAAATTGGGAGGGCAAAGAATGAAGCGATCATTTGTATCGTCAGCCATAGCCAGTGTTGGTGCAATGCTTGCCAGTTTCGGGTTAGCCGCAATAATGTTTTTATCCATCTCTACCCGGGCTGAGGCATTGACTATTTCTGTAGGCACGCCTACGGTTATAAATAATACGACCGTTGATCAATTTGTGCAAGCAAAGGATGTAGCAAATAATTATATTCATGTATTTTATACCACAAAGAGCGCTACAACTTTTTCTATTATGCTTGCATCTAACACTGCAAATGGCAGTTATACTATAAGCACCTTAAGTACAGGCGCTATTAATACTACTAGAAGTGCGCCTACATATCTTAATGTTGTTTATACGGATACTGGTGTTCCTCATGTTTATTTTTATGATACCTCTTCTAAAACAATTAATTATTTAGTTGGAACAACGCAAAATCAAAGTCCTCAATTTATTCTTGGAAGTGGTTTAGTAACCGCATCAGGATTAAGCGCAAATGCTTCTGGTAATGGATTTTTACTTGTTTATTCTTCACTATCAGCAGATGGCAGTCGCTATAGTTTAGAGGCTAGCTCTATTAGTTTTGGAGACTCAGCAGATACCCTTGGTTCATTTATTACGGTACTTTCTAGTGGTTCAGGTAATATTGGAAGTACTGGATATTTTTCTTCCTTCCTTAATAGCACAAATCAACAAAGAGGTGTTGTTTATTATGATGCGCTTGCAAATGCTCTTAAGCTAGTAAATATTAGTGCAGGTGCAATTGTAGAAGCAAGAGATACAATTGATAGTGGTTCAATGAGTAATATTTATGTTATAGATGCAGGCAATGTAACCCGAATTGTTTATACCAATAGTTCTGTAGGAGTAAAATATGCTGTTCAAAGAAGAAATATCTCTTCTTGCTGGTATATACAAAAGATTGATGATGGAGATGCGCAGACAATTGATAATACAGCCAGCGCTCGTGGATTGATTGTTTCTTATGTAAAGAGTAGTAACCTTTGGGCTGTTTTTGGGTCAACAGGAAGTTTCTTTGATGATTTTAGTGAAAATATTACAGGGGTCCAGTTAGGTAAAGCTACTCTTGTTTCTGGTTTAACAACATCTAAAGGTGGTATTTTAAATAACCCCACTGATGGTCGAATTCCTCTTGGAATTTTCAAACATGCTAATGGTTTAGCATCTTTAAACTTTTTAACTTTAAGTGGAACTGTGCAAGATTCTTATGGCACAGCTCTTAGCGCTGTTCGTGTGCGTTCTAATATTACAGATGGTGGGGCTGGAGCGATTCTAAATGATTTAAATCCAGCTGATTCGCCAACTGAGACAGAAGGTGGATTAACATCCAGTGCTGGTACATATGCAATTTATGTAGCTTCTGGAGCTACAATGAGCGTGTCTGCATCTTCTGGTACTGGTTCTGTTTGGGCTTTTGTGCAAGCCACGAGTCATACAATTGTAAGTGTAAGTACTGCTTCAACAGGAAATATTTTCTCTCAAGCAATTAATGTGAATTTTATCGGTGTATCTTCTCCAACATTTGCAACCCGTCCAACTAGCGCTACAGCAGTTTCCGGGGATATCTCAGCAGGTGCTCCGTTTGTTGGAGTAAGCATCACTACAACTTCAGTGGCTTGGGGACTCGGCGATGTTTTAGCTTCTTCTTTTACGATAACTTCAATAAATGAACAGGTATCCAATAGATTTGCAAGAGGAGGTAATTTTAGATTTGCTCCTTCTGCTGCAGACTCAATCAGTGAAGATAGTAGCTTTCTCTCTACAGGGACAGTAACAGAGTTCAGTGCCAATACTGCTGTAGCAAGCCGTCATATCAATGTTACAAGTTTTGATCCTTCTGCAGACAGTGGTATAAATGTGCACAATGGAGCAGCTCAATTTAGAAGTATTGCTGCTTCTACTGCTAGCGCAACATTTCCTTTAACTTATACAGTTGTATATACTACTAAGACAGGAGTAGATAGTGGTATTACAATGCAGGGTAAAAAAGAAAATGCTCTTATATTAACTAAATTTCAATATAATCTTATCAGTCAGCCTAATGATGGATTAACATCCTCAAGTGGTCCTGTGATTACCTCTACTAAAGCAGAATTCGTCTTAATTTCTTATTCATCAAATGGCCCAATGTTCCCAAGAAATAAAACGGGTAGTGGTGATTCAACAGTAGGTACGGTTTTTCTTACTACAACTTCAAATCTAGAAATTGGACCAGATCAAATTGGAGGGAAAATTAGTTTAACTGTAGCAGCATCTTCTAATTCCACAATTATTAGAGCCAATGGAAATATTTTTGGTTTGAAAACTCCTGAAAATACAAGTGGTTTTAATCCATGGTATGTGCGTATTTCAACAAATGTCAATGGAGTGTGGCATTCTGCAATCTCCCCATCTACTATAACATTCTCCACTCCAACAATTACAGCAATTGCTGCACAGACAGGAGATTCAACTTTATTAATTTCTAGCGCTGCAGCTACATCTGTTAATATCAATGGCACTGGATTAATAAGTGGTACAACTCTTTGGATTTCTACTGCTCCACAAGGTTCAATTCTCGCGTCTGGTCTTCCTCAAGTTTTTGCGCAGAATGCTATTGTTAATGCCTTTACTGTAAATAGCAGTAGTTGGGCAACTGCAACATTTACTCCTAAAACAAATGCAACTGCTGGGTATTACTTCTATATAGGTTCAGGTTGTGTTACGGGTGGTGGTATTTCTAATTCAGATACAGCTATTTCTGTTTCTACTGTAATTGCTCAATCGCAAAATATTAGTGTAAATATTGCAAGTATGTCTATTTCTTCAATTCTACTGTCAAGTGGAACTGATGTGCGAACATCTAGCGCAGTTGCAAATACCAGAAGCTATGATTTTACAGTAAACGGATGGGGGCTAATGGTAGGTTCTACAATATCATTTGTTGCGGTAGATGGATCTTCATTTACAACTGCTGTTGCATTAGAAAATGTAGATAGTTCAAGCCGAACTGGAACACTATCAAATGTTAATTTTAGAGGGATGTCTCCTGGCAAGTTTTATACTGTAACTGCATCAACATCTTTAGGTAACCGTGCAACTTCTGAATTCATAGCAGAATCTACTGTAAATATTCGAGGTCTTGCGAGTTTATCTGGTGGGAGTGTTATTTATAGTCCAAATGCGCTCTGGGTTTCATCCATTGCCATCACTACTATAACAACCCCAATTATAACTGATATTCCTAATGGCACTTTATATAACTCTACGCATAATGTTGTTGTAGAGCTTCAGGGTAGAGGTTTTGTTCTTGGATCTTCTATCACATTCTCAATATCTCATGCGAATGGGAATATAAATTTTACTACTTTTACACATACTACTGGCAGTGAAACTGGTATTATTTCAAATCATGGACAATCAATGAGAGTTACTATCCCAGGCACCGCAACTGTAGCAGGTGTAAGTTCTGGTTTATTTGGTTCAGTTTCTACAGGGGTATTTACTGTAACTCTAACTACTACAATCGCAGATGCGGTTAGTGATGATACAAATCTTAGAACAGCAGTTGGTTCATTAACCCTTCTTGCTTCTACAGTTTCAAGTGTTTCTAATGTAGATAATACAAATTACGCTACTATGCAATTTGGTTCATTTACTATAACTGGGGTAGGTCTAATGGATGGAACCACAGCAGAACTTTATCTTGATGGTTCTGATGCTGCAAAAATTGGAAGCGCTTCCTTAACTGTTCTTAGTGTGGCTAGAACCAGCGCAACTGCTTCCTTTGATTTAAGATCTGCTACTGGAACAGGCAGCGCAGTTGCCTCCTATAGCATGGTTATTGATAGGGTTCATCCTACTGCTGCCTATAGTAATGCAAGGTTAAGATCAGTTGCAACAGGTATTTCTATTGCAAGCGTACCTGCTGTTAATTCCATAACTCCAATTACTGGAGGTAATAGTGGGGCTACAACCGTAACTCTTTATGGTAGGGGGTTAACTATTGGAACTACTGTACAAGCTAAGTTTTCTCCAACCTCTGCATCAACTGAATATGTTGCATATACAGCAGCGAGTTCAGCTACTTTTTCTGCAGCTTTAACATTAGTTGACAGCACAGGTACAACTGCAACATTTAGTTTCCCTTCTGGGAAGATGCCAGGCGCATGGGTCATTAGTGTTTCCACTACAATTGATCCTGGAACCTATACTGGAGCTAGTAAATCTGTGCTTGGCCGTACATTATTCTCAACAAATACTTTAGCGCAATTTACTGTAAGCGAATCTTCAGCGCCCAATGTGCCAACAGGGCTAACGGTTCTATCAGCTGGAATAAAAACGGTTACTTTACAATGGATAGCTCCAGGAGATGATGGAACAACTGGCAGTTTAACAGCTGGCGCAGGATTTATTGTGTATTACTCTTCTGGATCTAGTGATAGAGGCCAGGGGTGTGCTCCTTGTTATCCAGTTCAAGCTCTACAGGGATTAAGTGGCACAGCTTTAACAGGATATGCAACAAATTATAATTTTGCAAATACCTGGGCACAATTTTTACCCTATGGTCATAGAAATAGCGCGCTTTCAACAGATACTATAAAAAATTCAGCGCCATTTAATTTCTCAACTAGCAGTACAAGAGGATTAGTTGTTTCAACACAAACCTTAACTATTGGGACAGATTCATTGATTGTAAATGGAACTGCTGGTACTGGATCAATAGCTCCAGGAGCTACTGTTCAGAGAACTCTTACAATACCTGAATCTGGATCATTCTCTAGTGATGGCGACTTCTGGTTTATAGTTAGAGCCTTTGATGAATCTGGAAATATTTCTGATAACACAGCTGCTTACTCTACTGCTGCTGCAACTATCAAGGCTTCTGTAAGCGCTACTGTAACAGCCGGAGATCCAACCATTGATCCTAACAAGGACAACACTGTAACTTATACAATCACTGAAGTTTCTGTGGCTGGTGTAACAGTAAAAGAACTTACTCTTAATGTTTCTGCAGGTTCTCTAGACGGTTCTGATAAGTTCACAACACCAGTTGTGGTTACAGATCCCCCAGCTGATACACCTGGTGTTACAGGTGTGGGCGCTGCCTTGGATCTTAAGTTAGATAGTGGTAAAACAGAATTTAAGAAAGCTATTGAAATTATTATGCAAGTTAATGAGGGTGAATTAATAAATAAACTTGCTGGTAAATCAATTAAGACGGTTAAGCTTGCATATTACAATGGTTCTAGATGGGTTATTATAAAAGACTCATCCCTAACAGCAGGTGGAAATGTAAAGGGTAAAACAACTCACCTTACTCAGTTTAGAGTAGTGATTGCAGCTCCTGCATCGAACCTAGCTGGAACAGTTGTTTATCCAAATCCATTCAGGCCAACGGTTGCAGCTCAACTAGTCCAAGGCATTACTTTTGATCTAATGCCTGTGGATTCAACTATCCAGATATATACACTTGCTGGAGATTTAGTAAAACAATTAAAGGCTGATGCAACTGGTATAGTGAACTGGAATGCAAAGAATGAGGATGGAAAAGATGTGGCAAGCGGGGTCTATTTCGCCTTAATTAAGGGCGGAGGAGACAAAAAGACCCTCAAGATTGCGGTTCAAAGGTAAGGGGGGTGATAGCGATGAATAATACATTTAAATTAAATATAAGGATAATGAAAATGGAAAATCTAACTAAAAAAACCAACATGATTGGAAAAATAATGGTAAGATTCGTTGCTGCACTCCTGGCTGTTGTGCTTTGCACCCCGCTTATGTTCGCAGCCTTTAGCGATAAAGATGCTGGCACACGCACTGGGCAGTTTTTAAAACTTCCTGTGGGCGCAAGAGCTATAGGCATGGGTGAAGCATACACTGCTATAGCTGATGATGCGAATTCTATCTATTATAACGTAGCTGGTCTTGCTCGTTTAGAGAAAAAAGGCGCAGAGTACATGTTCTCTAAATATGTGGAAGAAACTAGCTACCATTGGGTAGCTTTCGCAATGCCTATATCTGAAACCATTGGTTCTGCTGGTATTGGTTTCCAATATTTTACAGCAGGCAGCATAGATGAAACAGATATAAAAGCATCCAAGGTGGGTACATTTACCCCCAGCGATCTTGCTGTAAACCTTTCCTATGCGAAAGTATTAATGGAAATTCCTTTAGGATTAAACCTAAAAATCATAAACTCTAAGATTAAAGAGTCTGCTACTACTGTAGCAGTGGACTTAGGCGCGCAATATAATAAACTAATGGATGGTAAACTACTTCTTGGTTTTACCGCGCAAAATCTTGGAGGAAGCCTTAAGTTTGAAACTGATAGCTCTAAGCTGCCAATCTTGATTAAACTTGGCAGCGGATACAAGGTTTCTGATAGCTGGGTAGCTGCAGCGGACATTGTTTTCCCAGAAGACAATTCCCCAACCCTTGCTTTGGGAACAGATTATAAATACCAAATTCAAGAAGGGATGAATCTTTCTGGAAGACTAGGATACAATTCTAGAGGTAGAAAGGTGGATGGTTTTAATGGAGTAACCGTTGGAGTAGGTTTTGGATTCCAAATGGCTACATTAGACTATGCCTGGATGCCTTTAGGAGATCTTGGATCTACTCACAGAATCTCTGTTGGCGTAAAGTTCTAAAGTTAAATAATATAAGTTTTAGCAAAACGCCCTATCTTCTTTCAAGATAGGGCGTTTTGTTTTGTGCGTGCGCTCTTCAGAACAAATTTGTTTGTTAGGAGTTAAAAGTCCTCCGCAATTTCAATTGAAGCTGATACTTTTATTTTTGGAACTCATCTACCACTGACGCCTTAAAAATAAATTGGTATCCGAAGAACTCTGGAGAAATCGAATAAAAAAATTTAAGGAATTTTTGTCCGAAGATTGGAATACGGTTCAAAAGCCCATTAAATTTTGGAATCCCGTTGTCCCAGTCAAATCCCCAGTTATCAATTTTTAAACCGGAATCCTGCAGGAATTTTCTTGCAGTTTTAAGTGTGAAAAATTTTAAATGCGAATCATCTAGAATCCCAGTTTTTGTATAATCGAAACGGCCTAAGAGCAGATTTAATCGTACTGACCAATGTGCCACATTTGGCAGGGCGATAATAAAGAAACCTTTTTTACTTAAAGAGTGTTTCAATCGTAAAATTGTTCCCAAAGGGTCGGTTAAATGTTCAAGCACATTGGAGCAAAGAATGACATCAAATTTTTCATGGATACCCTTAAAAAAATTATCTGACTGAACGTCACCAACAAAAATATTTTCATAAAAGGGCCGGGCCATCTCCGCGGCATGCTGCTCCAGTTCAACAGCCCACAAGACACAATTGCGTTTTTCTTTGAGAAATTTTCCGATATATCCCGTCGCACAGCCAATTTCCAGAACTTTTTTTCCGTTGCCGATAAATTCGACCATTTGGCGGTCAGCCCAGTGAGGATCAATCTGATCGAGCTTATAATCTTTGCGGTCGTATTTTAGTTCCATCGCGGCGCGGGCTGGGGAGGGCTGGGCGGACTTAAACGGTATGGTTTACGAGTGGGTCCCAAATGTTTTACAGACAAAAATTCTTTTAAAAAATATAAGAAACAATTTTATTCATAAAAAAAAGATCTATTATTCATGTTCTTTTATTTCTATAAAAGTATTTTTCAGTTGAAATTTAAATAAAGGGTGGATTTTTTTGGTAATGTCTGGTTTAATTTTTAAGTCTTTAATCATTAAATATTTATAAATTAATCTTTGCTAAACCACCAGTGTTTTTTCTTCTGTTCTTTAACTCTGTTTTTAAGAATTTTTTCTTGCTCTTCAATGGAAAGTTTTCTTTCTTCATCAGTTAAGAGATCAGCTTCACCACCAATTATTTCCTGACCAGACCCTTTGATTGCTGGAATTTTCTTTGGTTTTTTTGGCGGCTTCCAATTTTCAAAACTTTTCACAAGTTCAACTATATCTTTTTTTAAGTTTTGTGAATAAACCTGCATATTATAATTTTTATTGTAAAAAGGGTCGGATCCTTTGCCAGGAGGAAGATTCCATAGATAGCATGGATTTTTCCAATTTGAATACATAGGTTCATAAATATTAATAGTATATCTAAACCATGAACGATCCTTTTTAACCCCAATTAAAGCATCTATCCTTAATGGAGTGCCTCCGGAATTGATTTGATTCATTAATTCTTCATAATTTTCTGGCTTATCACAGTTGCCTTTATTGAGGCTAAAAGCCCATGGTTTTTCCACGCTTCTTGCAACAATGACATATTCATTTTTATTTTCATCATCTTCTACCACAAAGGTTTGCCAGAATGTTTTCCATTCAGGGCTTCTTGCATGGAATGCTTTTTGCACGGTATCTATAATAATTTGGGGCGGCATTCTTGTGCGGATGGATTTCCCAAATTGTTTTCTCTCTTTTATTTGAGTATCTATTGCAGCATGGATTGAAGGAATAAAGTAAAGAGTTGTAAAAAGGAAAATGATAAGTAGGTTCTTAGATATTAGAACTGACAGGTTTTGAGACCTTCTTTTTAGGGTTTTGAACTTAAAATTTAGAAAAGAAATTTTCATAATAAACTTTATTATATAAAAAATTTTTCAATGTTTAAAGTGCCTAATGCCGGTAAAAATCATGGAGATATTATTTTCATTGGCTGCGTCAATAGATTCCTGATCTCGAATGCTTCCTCCTGGTTGAATAATAGCGCTTACCCCGACCTTAGCAGCTTCTTCTATGCAATCTTTAAATGGAAAAAATCCGTCTGAAGCCATCACTAGCGGCAGCGCTAAGTTGGCAGGGTTAAGTTTTGAATCGCGCAGGGCAAAAGTTTTTTCAACTAAAAGTCCTGCTTTTTGAATGGCAATTTTAAGAGAGTCAATTCTTGAGGTTTGTCCTATGCCAATCCCAAGGGTTAAAGCTCCGCGAGCAAGAAGAATGGCATTAGATTTAACATGTTGGCATACCTTCCAGGCAAATTCTAAGGAGTAGAGTTCTTCTGGCGTGGGTTGCCGTTTAGTGACAACCTTACGCGTTTCCTGATCTTTGGCAGAGATAAGGTCAGAAATAGGGTCAATTTCCTGCATGAGATAACCGCCTGAAATTTTTTTAATGTCATATTCGTAAGGAAGCGTTAAAGTAATTTTTTGTCTTAAAATTCTTAAATTTGTTTTTTTCTTGAAAATTTCAAGGGCTCCAGGGCTATAGTCTGGAGCAATGATACATTCAAAAAAAGTTTTTACTATTTCATTCGCGGTATCTTCCTCTACGGTAGAAGAAAAACCAATCACTCCTCCAAAAGCGCTTAAAGGGTCTGCTGCAAAAGCCTGTTTAAAAGCCTCTAAGAGACTTTGCGCAATGGCAACTCCGCAAGGGTTAGTATGTTTAATAATCACGCAGGAAGCATTAGATTTGCTGTAAGGCACATTAGCGCCTTCACTGCCAAACATTAAGGAATTTACAATTTGCCATGCGTTTTCAAGGTCTAAATAGTTGTTAAAAGAGAGCTCTTTGCCTTGTAAAACTTCCGCATTCACCACTCCCCAATCCCTGCCTCCAGATTCTTTGTAGAGAGCTGCTTTTTGTTGAGGGTTTTCTCCATACCTTAAATCTTTTACTTTTCTAAGGCCAATGGTGAGCTCTTCTTTAAACAAGGATTCCTCTTCATCTTTAGCTGGAAGCGAGGGTTGAGAGACTTTAAATTCAGAAATAGAGATTTCTCTAAAATATTTTGTAATCATGCTGTCATAATGAGCAGTATGGGCAAAAGCTTTTTCTGCCAAGGTTTTTCTAGTTGTTACAGAAACATTTCCTTTTTCTTTTAGCTCTTGAATCACTTTTGGATAATCTTTGCTATCGCAGAGCACTATCACATTCTCAAAATTTTTAGCAGCTGCTCTTAAAAGCGAAACGCCGCCTATATCTATGAATTCAAGCATTTCTGATTTTGGGATTTTATTTTCTAAATGGATTTTTTCAAAGGGATAGAGGTTAACTACCACGCAATCAATGGGTTGTAACCCTTGTTTATCCATATCAGTTTGGTGGCGCGGATCCCCTCTAGTATAAAGAATGCCTCCAAAAATTTTAGGGTGAAGGGTTTTTACCCGGCCTTCTAATATTTCCGGGAATCCTGTAAAATCTTTTACTTCTTTTGTGGAGATTTCTGCCTGGCTTAGAGTTTTTGACGTGCCGCCTGTAGAAATAATCTCAAAACCTATATTGGAAAGTTCATGGGCAAATTCTACAACTCCAGACTTATCAGATACTGAGATCAGGGCTAATTTCCGTGGTTGGGGTTTGGTCATGTGCTCCTCCTTCTTTTTGATGTCTGCTTAAAACTTTTTCTATTGTTTCAAATGAAAAACCTTTTCTTGCAAGATACTCGTAGAGACGACGATAAAGGGTTCTTGAATCAGATCTTTTTATTTGGTTTGCCCGCTTAAGGAGCGCTTGATATGCCCGTTCTTCTTCACCGAAGAGGTTTTTATCGTCTCTTAAAACTTCCTGAATAATTTTATGCGCCTCTTTTTCTTCAATCCCTTTTTCCATGAGTTCAGTTATAATTTTTTCTTGCCCAAGGAGCTGATTTTTCATTTTTGATTCCGCAAACTCTTTTCCAAATTGAAGGTCATTGATTATTTTTTTTTCTTTTAGTTCTTTGGTCACAGAATGCAGGGCTTCTGAGGAGAATTTTTTTCTTTTTAGCCTTTCTTGCAATTCTATTTCACTATGAGATCTTGCGGCAAGTAAAAGATAGGCGTATTCCATTGCTTCTTTTTTTTCTTCGATTGCCCTTAATTCGTTTAATTTTTCATCAGTAATTTCCATGCCTTCTTTTATGGAGTAAGTAAGCATTAATTCATTGTGCAGCCTTAAAAAACTATTATCTTCAAATAAAATATGGAAATAATTTTTTTTATATTTTTGTTGAACTATTTTGACTATTTTCATGGTTTTTTCTTATAAAACCAAAGTACAACCATTTCCTCGCTGAAGCTCGGTCATTTATAAATTATATAAAAAATATCATTGGAATAAGAGAGGGCGTTGGAATAAATAGGAGAAAAGAGTTAAAATTTAAAAAATAAACCTGAATCAGTAGTCAAAAAGTCCCGGAAGTGAACCTACGCTTAAAAGTTAAAGATATTTTATAACAAGGAGGGTGTTTTTTTTATGAAAACAAAAGAACTAGATGCGGAAGAATTAAAGGAAGGGGATGCTGCTCCAGATTTTGAGTTAAAAGATCAGGATGGAAAATCAGTGAAACTTTCTGATTTTAAGGAAAAAAAAGTTGTTCTATATTTTTATCCCAAAGATGATACTCCGGGCTGCACTAAAGAAGCCTGTAGTTTTAGAGATCATGTCGGCGCGTTTAATGACCAAGATGCGGTGATCTTAGGGGTTAGTTTAGATAAAGCGGATTCTCATAAAAAATTCATAAGTAAATTTCAGCTTAACTTTCCTTTGCTTTGCGATGAAGAGGCAAAAGTTTCCAAACTTTTTGGAGTTTACAAAAAGAAAAATCTCTATGCCAGGCTTTTCTGGGGCATTGAGCGCACAACATTTGTGATTGATGAACAGGGAAAACTAAAAAAAGTTTTTCGTAAAGTTAAAGTGGATGGGCATACTGAAGAAGTTTTAGCGGCTTTAAAAGGATGAAAGCTCTTTGTCTGGCAAACCACGGCGGTCCAGAACAATTAAAGTTTGGGGATTTGGAAACTCCAAATATAGAAGAAGGTCAGGTTTTAATTCGGGTTCGGGCATGTGCTTTGAACCATTTAGATATTTTGGTTAGAAATGGCATTCCTGCTTATCCAGTAAAGTTTCCACACATCTTAGGTTCAGATATTAGTGGTGAAATTAAAGAGATTCACCCTCAAGCTAAGAAACAGTTAGAATCGCTTAATTTAAAGATAGGTTCTCAGGTAGTGATTGCGCCCGGCTTATCTTGCGGGAGTTGTATTGAATGCGCTAAAGGGCATGATAATCAATGTGATTCTGCAAAAATTATAGGCGCAGCCACAAAAGGAGGTTATGCTGAATTTTGCGTTGTGCCAGCCAAAAATGTATTTCCTAAACCATCTCATCTATCATTTGAGGAGGCAGCCTCTTTTCCTTTAACATTTTTAACAGCATGGCATATGTTGGTAACGCGCGCTCAACTAAAACAGGGCGAAAAGGTTTTAGTAGTTGGCGCAGGCTCTGGGGTAGGGAGCGCAGCTATTCAAATTGTAAAAATTTTTCACGGGATTGTTATTGCCGCATCTTCTTCTTTAGAAAAACTAGAGTTAGCTAGAGGATTAGGAGCGGATTTTACGATTCATATAGAAAAAGAAGATGTTTTTAAAAAGGTTAGAGAAATAACTGATCATCAGGGTGTTAATATTGTATTTGAACATGTTGGGCCAGCTACCTGGGAACAATCTTTTAAATCTTTAGCGCGTTGCGGAAGAATTGTAACTTGCGGCAGCACTACAGGACCTACAGTTCCGCTAGATTTAAGAGCTCTTTTTTCTAGAGATATTAGTATTCTAGGCTCTAAATTAGGGACTTTAGAAGAATTTAATAAAATTTTGCAGCTTATGGAAGAGAAGAAATTAAAACCAGTGATCAGTAAGATATTTCCTTTGTCAGAAGGGCGTTTAGCTCATGAATTTCTGGAGAAAAGAGAACAATTTGGCAAGGTAGTGCTAAAGATTTAAGGGCTAGAAAACAGATCTTTTAAGGTTTTTAAATTTTCCACATCTTCTTTTAGTTCCGGCCCTTTCGGGGTTTCTAAACACATGGGTTTCCCCGAGAATCTTTGATCATTCAAAAGAAGATTAAATGGTTCTTTCCCTAAAAATCCTTTTCCAATATGTTCATGCCTATCTACCTTAGAACCTAGTTCTTTTTTAGAATCATTCAAATGAAAAGCTGCTAGTTTTTCTAACCCAATTTTTTCATCGAACTCCTTAAATGTCCTTTCATAGCCATCTGGAGTGCGTATGTCATAGCCTGCGGCAAATGCATGTTCTGTGTCAAAACAGACTTGAACTCTATCTGAGAGTTTAGTTTCTTGGATGATGGCTCCGATCTGCTCAAAAGAGTATCCAAGATTCGTTCCCTGACCCGCAGTAATTTCTAAAGTGATTTGCGCATTAAATCCTTTGGTTGCGTCATGGACTTCATTTAGAGACTTGGCAATTAGTTTAATCCCTTCCTTTTCCCCAGCTCCTGTATGCGAACCAGGGTGAGCTATCAAATAAGGTATTTCTAAAGTTTCACAACGCTCCATTTCATCTATCATAGCTTGAACAGATCTGGATCTTAAAAAATCATTAGGAGAGCCTAAATTTAAAAGATAGGAATCATGGGCAATCACTATTTTTATAGAGCTTTTACTTTTATAAGATTTAAAATTGGAAATTTCTTCTTTGCTGAAGGGGCTGGCCTTCCACTGACGGGAACTTTTTGTAAAGATTTGAATTGCTTCGCAGCCAATGGAATCGCCGGCAAGAATAGCCTTATCTACCCCTCCAGCAATTGACATGTGCGCTCCTAAAAGCGGTTTTGAGAGGTTTGACAACTTTTTGGTCATATGTGATAATAAATTAAATATTTGATTAGAAAATTAGCTTAGCTTTTAACAATCATACTATAAAAATATTCTGCTTCCCAAAAGTATATTTAGGTAAAATTTTAAAAAAAATTAGGCTTGAATGGCATCATAAATTAACTATTTAGATGAAATTATTATGGAAACTCAAATAAAATCAGCAGTTCAAAAACCTAAATCTAAACTCATTGCAAAAATCAGCCCGGATCTTTGTTCTGGCTGCGAAGCTTGTCTTTCTGTGATGCCTCATCCAGACTGTATTGTTAAAGTTGACTCCCCTTCTACGACCCCTTTTGCCATGGTAGTTGTGGATGTGCAGAATGAAAAATGCACTGGCTGCACTCTTTGCATGAGGATCTGTCCATGGGAAGCGATTTCCATGGTTCCCCGCCCTGCTTAATTTACACTATTTTTGTTTACTAGTTTAAGAAATTCTTCTTCTTTTATCACCATAATTCCCAGTTCTTTTGCTTTTTTTAGCTTTGAACCTGGGTTTTCTCCACAAACAATCAAATCTGTATTTTTAGTGACTGAAGAACTGGGTGTTCCTCCGCATTGAATGAGAAGTTCCTCTGCTTGGGAGCGCGAAAGAGAGGAGAGTTCCCCTGTGAAAACCACTATTTTTTTTGTTAGCTGAGTTTTTTGATAAGAGATTTTTGGCTCTGTAAAATTAACCCCATAAACCTCAAGTTTTTCAATCAGTTTTTTTGTTTGGCTGGATTTAAAGAAATTTAAGATCGAACGCGCAATAATAGGGCCGCACTCTTCTATTTGCAGTAATTCTTCCTCAGTCGCTTTCATTAAGTTTTTTAAGTGTGTAAAATGTTCAGCTAGAATTTTGCTAAGTTTTTCCCCCACATGCCGAATGCCTAAGGCAAATAATAATTTGGAAAAGGGACGGGACTTACTCTCTTTAATTTGTTTTAAGAGATTCTCAGATTTTTTTTCTTTAAATAGCGCGCACTTCAATAAATCTTCTTTTTTTAATTTATAGAGTTCAGAAAAATCTTGAACAAGTTTTTTTTGAAGCAGTTCATGGACAATCGCCTCACCCAATCCTTCTATGTTCAAAGCGTCTCTGGAAGCATAATGAAGCAGCCCTCTTTCTAACTGCTCCGGACAAGAAGGGTTTAAACATCGCAGAGCTACTTCGCCTTCTTCATTAAAAATAGTTTCAGAACAGGAAGGGCATTCTCTAGGCGTAATGATTTTTTTACTGTTTTTGTCATGTTCTAAAACTCGGATGATCTTTGGAATAACGTCCCCAGCTCTTTCAATCAGCACAGTGTCTCTTATCTGGACTTCCAGCCTTTCTATTTCATCGAAATTGTGCAGGGAGATAGAGGAGATGACTACACCTGCGCATTCAACAGGTTCTACTTTGGCAACAGGCGTCACGGTTCCTGTGCGGCCAACGGAAAATTCTACAGACAAAATTTTAGTTTTAGCTTGATGCGCTTTAAATTTAAAAGCAACAGCCCAGCGAGGGCTTTTAGCGGTTTCTCCTAGCAGCTTTTGGCCATGAAGGGGATTGCATTTAATCACTAAACCATCAATTTCATAGGGAAGGGAAGCTCTTAAATTAAACCATTCCTCATAGATTTCACATACTTCTTGCGCGTTTTTAACAATTTTTAAACCATTGCCAAGGGTTGGCAGGTGATAGGCTTTACAGGTCTCTATGAATTGACTATGGCTAGAGATTTTTAATTCTAAACTTAGAGCCCCTAGGGAATGAACACAAAATTGGAGATTTCTGCCTAATGTCATAGAAACATCTTTTTGTCTTAAAGAGCCAGAAGCCGCGTTTCTAGGGTTAGCAAAAGGTTTTAAATTTTTTTGTATCAATTTGTGGTTTGTCAGCTCAAAATCTTTTTTTAAAAAATAAACCTCACCTCTGGCTTCAAACTGTTTTGGAAAAAAAGAAGTTTCTGAATAGAGTTTTAAAGGGATGCTGCGGATAGTCCTGGCATTGGCTGTTACATCTTCACCGATCATGCCGTCTCCGCGAGTGGCAGCTCTAACTAAAATTCCATTTTCGTAAGTAAGACTAAGGCTGACCCCGTCCATTTTGGGTTCAACCGCAACTTCTATTTTTTCATCCTTGCCTAAATTTTTTTCTAACCTATTCCACCATCCTTTAAATTCTTCTTTGGAATAAACATTTTCTAATGAGAGCATGGGGATAGAATGAGCGACTGGTTTAAAACTAGACTCTTGCTTTCCTCCTACTCTTTGGGTAGGTGAGTCTGGAGTAATGAGTTCAGGATGCTGAGATTCGAGTTCTTTTAGTTGGCCGATGAGATCATCAAATTCTTTATCTGTGATCTTAGGTTCATTTAAGACATAATAAGCATAGTTATAATTTTCAATTTTATCTTTAAGTTCTTTAATTCTATTCCGAACATCCATGGTCTTTTAAAAGTCGCTTAACCCAAAATATTCATTTGCTGCTGAGATATCCCCCCTTGACTTCGCTGGGGGAGAGGCGAGATGAAAAAATGGACTTTCTTTTTGTCAAAATCCACAATTTTACTATTTTCATAACTCAGTGCTTTTTTTAGGCTAGTAGAAAATTTAGATTTTTCTTTCTCCCTTAATCTTGTCTAAGATTCCATTTACGAATTTACTGGAGTCTTCAGTAGAATAATTTTTTGAGATCTCAATCGCTTCATCAATGATCACTGAAATCGGGGTTTCTAAATCAGTAAGAATTTCAAAAGTGGAGATGCGCAGGATATTCCTATCAATTGCCGCCATTCTGCGAATGTCCCAATTTTCCGTATAGCGCCTAATCAGAGTGTCTATTTCTTCCTGACGATCCAAAACTCCAGAGAGCAAATGTTTAGAAAAAATGGATAAGGGCCCTGGTAGGAGTTCAAAGCCTATTGCATTGAAAGCTGCTTCTTTGCTAAATCCGCACATGTCATGCAGGTATAAAGCTTGTAAGGCTAATTCCCTTGCCTGCCTTCTTAGTCCCATTGAATTTCAGCCATTAAAATTGCGGCTTCTGCGGCTTCTACGCCTTTATTGCTGGAACCTTTTCCTGAGCGCTCTTGGGCTTGCTTAAGATTGTCTGGGGTTAGGATTCCAAAGGTTATAGGAATTTTAGAAGAAATAGAGATTTGCATGATTCCATTAGCCACTGCTTGAGAAATGTATTCATTATGAGCAGTTTCCCCTTTTAAGATGCAGCCTAAACAGATTATGGCATTAAATTTTTTTTTCTCTGCAAGGCAGGAGGCTAAATAAGGAATTTCAAATGCTCCGGGAACCCAATAGACTGAGATATTTTTTTGTTGAATTTTCTGTTTTTTAAAGGCGGAGAGGGCTCCTTGCAATAATTTTTGCGTAATACTTTGATTAAATCTGGAGACAATGATTGCAAATTTCATAAAACTTTAAGGTAATGTCCTAATTTTTCTTTTTTGGTTCTTAAGTAATGGATATTTGAAGGATTGGATTTAATTTCTAACGGGACCCTTGCTGTCACTTTCAGGTGATAACCTTCCAAACCCACAATTTTTCTGGGGTTATTGGTCATTAAACGGATGGTTGAGAGCCCTAAGTCAACTAAAATTTGAGCTCCAATCCCATATTCTCTTAGGTCCGGAGCAAAGCCAAGTTCTTTATTAGCTTCAACTGTGTCTAGTCCTTTATCCTGTAAGGCATAAGAATGAAGTTTATTTTTTAAACCTATTCCCCTTCCTTCCTGGTGCATATATAAAACAACTCCCTGGCCGATTTTTTCTATTTTTTTCAAAGCTGCTTCTAGTTGTTCTCCGCAATCACAGCGCAGAGAATGCAGCACATCCCCGGTAAAGCAGGAGGAGTGAACCCGAACCAAAACATTTTTTTTGCCTCTAGGCTCCCCTTTCACTAAAGCCACATGATATTCATGCAGCACAGCGTCTTCATAAAGATGAAGGAGGAATTTTCCAGATTTAGTTGGCAGCTCAGTAGAAACAACCCGGCGCACAAGTTTTTCTGTTTTCCTTCGGTATTCAATTAAATCTTGAATGGAAATAATTTTTAGTTTGTGTTTTTTAGAAAAATGAATCAGTTCCGGCATTCTAGCCATGGTGCCATTGTCATTCATAATTTCACAAATGACTCCAGCAGGGTAAAGTCCAGCCAGTTTTGCGCAGTCCACAGCTGCTTCTGTGTGGCCTGCGCGCACTAAAACCCCGCCTTCTTGATAGCGCAATGGAAAAACATGGCCAGGCCTTGCAAGATCTTCACCCTTAGTTTTTGGATTGATCAGGGTTTTAATGGTAGTTGCCCGGTCATGCGCTGAGATTCCGGTGGTCACCTCTTTTTTAGCGTCCACAGAAACTGTAAAGGCAGCCTCTTTGGTTTTGTCTGGTCTCTCAACCATGGGATGAATATTTAAAGTGTCTAGTCTTTCTCCCACAATCGCAACACAAATAAGGCCGCGCCCATGGGTAGCCATAAAGTTAATATTTTGAGGGGTTACTTTTTGAGCGGGGATATACAGATCTCCCTCATTTTCTCTCCCTGGGTCATCTACGATGATCACCATTTTTCCATTTTGGATTTCCTCAATTGCTTTTGGGATTGGAGTTAAAATCATATTTTTTCCTTTTTTATAAGCATGAACTATTTAATTTTTAAGATTGGGGCTTGCGCAAAAAATATTTTTATAATTCTTTGTTAATATTTTTAAATTTTAAAATGTTTTGCGTTTGTTTTAAAATTATTTTTGATAAAATATCTGCTTCCAAATTTACCGATTCACCAACCTGTTTTTTTCCTAAATTGGTATTTTTTTCCGTATAGGGAATAATCGAAACTGAAAAATTTTTATTTTTTGAATCCACAATTGTTAAAGAAATTCCATTCACTGCAATTGAACCTTTTGGAATGATACATGGTTCTAAGAAATCAGGATAACTAAATCTATAGATTTTCGAGTTTCCCTGTTTTTTTATATCGTTTAAGATACCGGTAGAGTCAATATGACCTTGCACAAAATGGCCTCCAACTCTTGATCCAATTTGAAGGGAACGTTCCAAGTTTACCAGAGATCCTGCTTTTGCACATTTAAGTGTTGTTTTCTTTAATGTTTCTTCCGAAGCATCTACTTTAAATAGAGTTCCTAATGGAACTTTTTTTCTCTCAACCACAGTTAAGCAAACCCCATCTATGGAGATGCTTTCTCCAACTGCCAGAGATTTAAATTGAGATTGAATAAAGAAACAAAGTCCTTTATCTTTTTTCCTAATCTCCTTTATTTTTCCCAGACCTTCAATAATGCCTGAAAACATCGCTTAGTTCTTAACCCAAAACATTCTATTGGCTTGTGGAGTTCTTAAAACCAACTGAATTTTTTGGTTTAATCCTGGCGCTTATCATTAAATCACAGCCGATTTTTTTAGTTTCCATTTTTTTAAGTCGCAAAGATTCTTTTATTCTTTGAAATCCTTTGCCGTCAAAAACAGTGATCGCATCTTTTCCCCCAATGAGAATGGGAGCGATAAAAAAAAGAATTTCATCCACCTCGTTTTCCTCTAAAGCAATAGTTGAAGTGATCCCTCCGCCTTCAATCAAGAGTTTAGAAATCTCTCTTTTGGCGCATTCTTTTAAAAATTCATGGAAAGTAATATTACCATTTTGAGATTTTAGATAAATCCACTCAATGTTTTTTTCTACAATTTTTTTTCTTTTAGCCAAGGATGGCGATGAGTGAAATATCCATGTGGGAGCGCTGGAATTAAAAATTTTAAGATCTTTTGGCAGCTCCCCTGTTTTAGTCAAGACCATGCGCACAGGATTTCTGCCTTTGCCGTGGGAGGTGAGAGATGGGTTATCTTGACGAACCGTGTTTGCTCCTACAAGAATCCCATCCATTTCTGTGCGGAGAGTGTGGCTAAAATTTCTTGAAGCCTTTGAACTAATCCACTGGGAATTTTTAAGAGAGGTGGCGATTTTTCCGTCCAGAGACATTGCGGATTTTAAGATCACATAAGGTTTTTTTTGCGTCATATATTTTATGAAATACCTATTTAAGTCTTTAGCTTCGGGCTGGAAAAGACCGGTTTCAACTTGAATGCCGGCAAGTTTCAATTCCTTAAATCCTTTATTTCTAACCAAAGGGTTAGGGTCAGGTAGGCTGGATATTACCTTGCGAATGCCTGCTTGAATAATGGCTCTGGTACAGGGCGGGGTTTTTCCCCAATGGCAGCAGGGTTCTAGATTGGTGTAAAGCGCGCCGCCTTTAGCATTTTCTCCTGATTTTTTAAGAGCAACTATTTCTGCGTGAGGTCCGCCAAAGTTGGCATGAGTTCCCTGGCCAACAACTCTATTATTTTTGACAATTACACAACCTACTAACGGGTTTGGGCTTGCTCCGCTAATCCCTTTTTTTGCTAAGTCAAAGGTAAGTTGAATCCATTTTTCATCTTCATTCATTTAGTTTTCTGTGGCGGGTTAGAAGCTGCTTTTTGAGTTATTGAAGAAGCTATTTCTCTTGGAACCAAGGCGATTTCTATGCGCCGATTTTTACTGCGCCCTTCAGCAGTTGCATTGTCCGCTACTGGATGATATGGACCGTAACCAGCGGCATAGAGGTATTCTGGGTTCACTCCGCCTGCATCTTGAAGATAGCGGGCAACAGTAGTGGCTCTGGCTGTGGAAAGCTCCCAGTTAGAAGGAAATTTTTCTTTTAAAGAACCGCCAATTGGGATATTATCTGTATGGCCTTCAATTCGGATCTGTTTATCTTTAACTTTTTTTAAAATATTAGCCACCTTTTTTAATACCTGTTTTCCACCGTCATTAATTTCTGCTTCGCCAGAATTAAAAACAATTCTATCCACTAAAGAAACAGAAAGCTTATTTTGTAATTGGGTAATTTGAATGGAACCCTGCTGGATCTCTTTTTTCATGTCTGTAACCAGGCTGTCATAGGTGCCTTTTAATTTTTCCACTTCCAGGGCTTTTTCTTTTTCCACATCCTGTTTTTCTTTTACAAGGTCTGCTACTCTTTTTTGCAGTTCTCCCTTGCTAGATTCAAGATCTTTTAAAAGCTGTCCATTCGTTGTTTCAAGAGTGGCAACTTTGGCTTGGAGTTCTGTTTGGGTTTCATCCAATTTTTTTTGCAAGGACACTAGATTTTGATCGCACTCTTCACTTGTTTTTTTTGTTTGTTCCAGTTCACTTACTTTTTTTTCATATTCTTTTTTTGGGATCCTTCCCATGGCATAGGATAGAGACGAAATTCCAAGCATTGAGATAGAGACCATTAAGATTAGACTTTGCTTCATATTGTTCCTCCTTAAAAGATAACTACATCTTCCTATAATTTTTCTTGCTTTTATCGTCCATAGCTTAAGCGCTCAATTAAAAAAAGAGGCAGGCTCGCTTGTTTCATTTTATCCTGCACAGCATGGATGTCATAACTGGAGCGCAAGCATTTAATTTCAAATTTTTCAGAGTCATAAATCACGCAGGCTGCGCGCGGATCTCCGTCCCTTGGCTGGCCAACAGAGCCCACATTTACAATGGTTTTAGCTTGTGAGTCGCACTTGAAAATTTCTCCATCACCTAAAGGTTTATGTTGGATCATTCCTAAAGAGTCTGAATAAAAAATTGAAGGCACATGCGTATGCCCTATAAAACAGATAGGGGTTCTAAAATATTCAAGGTTATCTAAGTATTGTCTGGGGGTGAGAAGATATTCATCAATCGGGTCTCTGGGGCTTCCATGGGTTAGGGTAAATTGAGATCCGTCAATTAATCGTGGCAGCCGCATTAAAAAATTTTTATTTTCTTCTTTTAAGTGTCTTTTAGTCCAAATAATAGAGCGAGCCGCAAAATCATTAAACCATGTCAGTTCTTTTAAACCAGACACTGCGTAATCATGATTCCCGGCTGTAATTTGGATTTTTTTAAGGCCAATGATTCTTTGAACAACTTCATTTGGGTTTGGCCCATAGCCAACAATATCTCCCAGACACACAAAGGATTGAATTCTTTCTTTTTTAAAACAGGCAAGAACCGCTTCCAGAGCCTCCAGATTTGAATGAACATCTGAAAAAATGCCATAACGCATATGACGATTTTATGAAATATCTTCGGACTTTTCAAACTACGCGGGAGTCAATTCTGCTTTTGTTTGGGAAGGTTGCTTTTGTAATTTTACAGAAAGGATTTTGGAAATGCCGGATTCTTCCATGGTCACGCCGTATAGGATGTCCGCAGCTTCCATGGTTTTAGGGTTGTGTGTCACTGCCATGAATTGGGTCTTATCTGAGAAATGATTAACTAAATTAAGATAACGGGTTACATTTGCCGGGTCTAAGGGCGCGTCCACCTCATCTAAGATGCAGATGGGAGAAGGTTTAACCATGAAGAAAGCAAAAAGCAAGGCGATAGCGGTCAGGGTTTTTTCTCCTCCAGACAAAAGAGCGATATTTTGCAATTTTTTTCCTGCGGGTTGAGCCACAATCTCCACCCCTGATTCTAAAATATTGGATTCATCTGTTAAAAGTAGATCCGCAACTCCGCCCACAAAAAGTTGAGAATAAACCTCCTGAAAGTTTTCACGAACTTTTAAATAGGTCTGTTTAAACTGATCTTTGGTGGTTCGGTTAATCTCAAAAATCGCTCCTCGAAGATCTTCTTTGGCTTTTAAGAGATCCTGAATTTGGGTATTTAAGAATGAAAAACGGTCTTGAAGATTTTTATATTGTTCCGGAGCTTCCAAATTCACTGAATTGGAAAGAGACTCCACTTTTTTCTTTAAACGATCTACTTCTTCAACGCTGATTGTTTCTTGCAATGAAAAATTTTCTTTTGCCTGTTCAAAGTTTAAGGCATAGGTTTCTTGCAAACGGTTTAAATGATTATTTTTTTCCGCTTCAAGAGTTCTTAAATTCAGTTCTATCTGATGCAGGAGTTCGCTTAAGGTTTTATGGGTTTCTCTTAAAGCATGCAGGGATTCTTGAATCTTAAGGTTAGATTCCTCCATTTCCCTTTTTTTATTTAGCAGGTTTTCTGCGCCGGAAGAAATTTTTTCTTTTTCAGCTTCAAGTTCTATAACTTTTTGGCTGGATTCTTTTTGCCTGAGCTGACAATTTTTTAGCTGGGACTGGCCCTCTTTAATTTCAAGTTTTGCTGTTTCAATATTTTTTTGATACTCCTCAAAATGCGCTCGCCATCCTTGAAAGACCTCTTTTTTTTTGGTTAAGTTCTCAAGAAAATTTTCCAGCCTGATTTCCGCTTCTTTGCTTTTAAGTTGGAAAGAATGTTCTTCTTCCTTTTTGGCTTCAATGGAACAGTCTAGTTCCATTCTTTTCTGTTCATGATCTTTTAAAACAAGATTTCCTTTATTAATTTTTTCTTCAATAACATTAATTTTTTCTTTGGTTTCATGCGCGGCGTTTTGGTTAGATTGGATTTGTTCTTTTAGCCATTCTAGCTCTCGCGAGAGAAGTTTCCACTGCTCATTTTTAGAATCAAAAATTTCCTGGAAATGTTTTTTTTCTAATCTGCTTTTTTCTAAAGCTAGACCTTTTTGATTTAAATCTTCTCTGCTTTTCTTTAAGCTACCCTCTAATTCCTGACATCTTTTTCCTGATGTCTCTATTTCCAATTTCAACTGGACACTTTCCTGATTTAAGTCTTCTTTTAACTTAAACTGATTTTGTGAAAGGGATGAAGAATGAGAGGGAATGGATTCTTGGCTCTCGGCTTCACTGAGGATGGAATCGCTTCCCCCGTCAATTAGAGCCCGGTCATAAAGGGTATTGCCTCTAAGGAAGGCTGAGCCTAAAAGATAATTTTTCAATGGATTTAATTCAGGATCGCACTGCACAAATTGCAGCAGAGAGTTTGCGTTTGGCAGGGACTGTAGATGCGGAAGGTTAATGGTTGGGATTTTTTCTAAGATAAAGCAGCAGGCTCTTCCCATGCGATTTTCTTTTATCCAGTTGAGAGCAGCTTCCGCATCTTCTAATCTTTCAAACACCAAAAAATTTAATTTGTTTCCTAAGAGCGCTTCAATCCATTGAGCGGAATTTTTTGAAACTTTTAAAAGGAGCCCGACAACCCCTTTTAAGCCCGGGAATCCTTTTTTTAAGATCGCTTCCGTGCCTTTTTTATAAGGGTGGTTTAAAAAAGTTTCAGTAAGGATTTTAGACTGAGCTTCTAGTTGAATTATTTTTTTCTCCAGAGTTTGGTAAAGCTCCTGTTCTTTTTCCTGTTCGGTTTGAAGGAGGTTGAAATTTTTTTCTAAGGAAGCTTGTTCTTGGAAAAGCTCTTCTTCTTTAGAAGTCAGAATCTTTACCGCATTCTCCGCCTCTTTTAGCTCCGAAGAAAGTTTGGTTTCTTCTGTAGAGCATTTGTCCAATTCTTTTTGATTGGAAAGAACTTCAAGTTCTTTGTGGCTGCTTAAAGAACTTAGTTTGTTGAGTTCATTTTTTAACTCCGTAGTTTCCATATTTAGTTGGAACAGCATCTCTAGTATCTCTTTTTTTGAACTTTCCAGTTTTTTCCTCTCATCTTCTTTAGATTGCCATTGATTTTTTTCAATCAGAAAGCTCTCTTTTAATAAAGATTCTTTGCTTTCAAATTCATTCAACTCAGTTTCAGATGTTTTTAATTTTTCTTGAACGTGGGAGAGTTCATTTTGATTCTGTTGGATTTGTTCTTCTAATTTTTTTTCTTTTTGCAGGAGTTCTTGTTCCCTTTCAAGCGAATTTTTTAATTGTTGATCCGCGCTGTACATTTCTTTATCTAATTTCAGGATTGTAGAATTGTTATCGTACAGCTCTTTTTCAATTCCATCCTGTATTAAGCGATTTTGAGTCCACTCTGCTTCTGCTAGGTCAGAGTTTGTAGTGGTTTGCTCAATTTCTTTTCTGAATTCATCGCTTTTATTTTGTTTGCTCAAAATTTCTTGTTCTAAGGTTTGACATTGGTTCAGGATAAAAGAGACTTCTTTATTTTTAAGCTCCTCTTTAATTTTTTGAAAATTTTGCGCTTTTTTTGCCGCAGCTTCCAAAGAATCCATTTGCTCTTTAATCAAAAAAAGAATGTCATTTAAACGGCTTAAATCCAGCTCTACTTTTTCTAATTTTCTTAAAGCTTCTTCCCTGCGAACTTTGTATTTGGAAATTCCAGCAGCTTCTTCAAAAAGTTCGCGTCTTTCTTCTGCCTTGGCGTTAATCACAAAATCTACTTCGCCTTGAGCTAAGATGGAGTAGCCTTCCCCAATGCCTGTATCTAAGAAAAGGTCTCGGATGTCTTTTAAGCGGCATTGAGTTTGATTAAGGAAATATTCAGATTCTCCGCTGCGAAAGAGCTTGCGGGTTACTTCTACTTCTGTAAAGTCAATTGGCAAAAGATGGTGGGTATTGTCAAAGGTCAGAGTTACTTCTGCTAAATTCATAGGGGCTTTTCCAGTAGATCCGGCAAAGACTACATCCAGCATCTGTTTAGAACGCAGGGATTTAGCGGACATTTCTCCTAAACACCAGCGGAAAGCATCCACAATATTGGATTTGCCGCAACCATTTGGCCCTACAACAGCTGTGATCCCTTCTTTAAAGTCGATCACAGTCTTATTTGCGAACGATTTAAAGCCGACCATTTCTATTGTTTTTAATTGCATCTTTTACCTTCCTTTTATGAATAGTGGCATTCTTTTACCATTGAGTAAAACATACCGAAAAAGTGCGCTTTTGTCAAGGGGGGTGAGAGAGAATTTTTTTAAAGCTTTGGTTAAACCGAGATTATGCATTAGGAAATGGAATTCTACGAAAAATATGGGTCATCTTTCGTCACAAAAAAGTTCGACCGTACCCATAAGTACGCTCTCACTTTTTTGCGCCGAAATCTGACCCATCTTTTTCGTCTCGGTTCTCATTTCCTAATGCATAAGCTCGGTTAAACCCGTATTTTGCAATAGGACGTTGGATTCGACGACACGCAAGATTGCAAAATACAGGTTAAGAGTTTTTTCCCGCATAAATAGACCAAATAAGACGCTTCCCATGATCTTTTATTGTCATAGAATAGGTTTTGGGGGACATATGTCAATCACTGAAAGAAAAGTTTTTCTTTTCCTTTTTCTCTTTTTATGTTTAGGAATTGGTCTTAAAGTTTATAGAAGCCATTTAGAAGAGCCAAAACTTAAGGTTCTTCATAATAAAGAATTTGAAGATTTAATTAAAGGATTTGAAGATAAGAGAGAACAGGCGGTTGAGCTGGATTTAAATTTAGCCTTTCAAAAAGATCTTGAATCCCTTCCTGGAATCGGTCCGAGTTTAGCTAAAGAGATCATTCAATATCGTGTTAAGAATGGAAAATTCACAAAACCAGAGGAGCTGCTTAAAGTTAAAGGCATGGGACTTATTCGTTATGAAGCGCTCAGGTCTTATTTTAAAGTCAACAACAAAAAAGGCAAGCTTTTGAAAAAAATTAAAAAGTCAGTTAAATACAAATAGCCATAATCACATATCAGGGCAGCGTTCCATCAAAGGTCATGTCATTGGTATCCATGATAAAAATGTTTTTTACGCGTTAGGGATTGGACTTTGAATCATCCCCCTTTTATTTTTGTTCTTCTACTATCTTTTGGCGTTGCTTTGGCGCATGTCTTAAAAGTTGGATTTGCATTTTTAATATTTCTTAATTTTATCCTTTTTCTTTTAGCCTTTTTATTCTCAAGATTTTTAAGACTTTATTATTTGTTTATTGGATTGTCTTTAATATTATTGGGAATGAACTGCACTTTTGAAAAATCAGAAAGATTAAAGGAAAGTTTAAATTTAGATTCCACTTATTTTATTGGAAGAATTTCTTCTTTTCCTTCAGAAATCCTCTCTCCTTATGGAACAAGAGTCCGTTTTAAATTTAAATGCGATAAAAAAATAGGGAGACAGTTCTGGTTTAAGTTCAATCAGACCCTTTTAGTTTCTCTGCCTAAACCGGATTTTGATTTGCAATATGGGGATGAGCTGCTTATAAAAGGAGAGCTTAAAAAGCCTCAAGAAGCAAGGAATCCTGGAAGTTTTAATACAGAAGCTTATTTTGAAAGAGAAGGGATTTTTGCATTAGTTCGTCTTAAGGAAAAAAGAGATTTGCTGCTCCTTTCCAGAGGGAAAGGAAATTTTATCTTAAGCTTTATCGGAAAATTGCGCCAGGATTTGATCAAGATGATTAACAAAAATATTCCTCCTCCTCAAAATTCAGTGGTCAGCGCTTTGCTTTTAGGGGATCAGAAAAATATCCCTTTTGAAATTAAAGATGATTTTGTGAAAAGCGGGAGCGCTCATTTGTTGGCCATTTCTGGAGGGAATATCGCGCTTCTCTCCACACTTTTACTTTTGTTTCTAAAATGGTTTTCATTGCCTAAAAGGCTTTCCTATTTCGTTACACTGCTTGCTTTGATTTTTTATTGTCTTTTAACTGGCTGGAGCTCAAGCATTTTACGAGCAACATTCATGGCAGTCGCCTATCTTTTGGGTCTTATTTTAAAACAAGGAGGAGAAGCCATGGTCTCTTTTTCCTGGTCAGCTATTTTTATTTTAATTTTTGATCCTTTTCAACTTTTTGATCCGGGTTTTCAGTTTTCTTATATTACGGTTTTTGCTTTATTGACTCTTATTCCTCCCCAAGGAAAAAATCTTTCCGATAAACCTTTAAGAACCATTTTAGGGAAAATATTCTTTTCTTTAAAACAGATATTCTTAACCTCTTTTGTAGCATGGATTGGAGTCATGCCATTAATTGCCTATTATTTCTATCTATGGAACCCAGTAACTATTTTAGCCAACATCCTTACAGTGCCCTATTTTTCCCTTGTGATTACAGGGGGTTTTTTTTGGATTATTTTCGGCTCTTTAAATGATTTTTTCGCGGACATTTTAGGACTTTCTCTGGGGTTTTTAACTAGGACTTTAATTTGGCTATGTAAAGTTTTTGCTAGTTTCCCGTATGCCTATATCCATGTGAAGCCGCCTCCTATTTTAGCCATTTTGTTATTTTATGCGCTGATTTTTATTTATATTTTTAGAGATTTTTTAAAAATATCCATTTTAAGATTTTTCATTTTAATTCTTTTTTTAGCCAATTTTTTATTTTGGAAAGAGTTGCTAAATTTTGACCCACAAAAACTTAAAATAACGTTCTTAGATGTTGGCCATGGAGATTCAATTTTTTTTGAATTCCCCAATAAAGCGAATCTTCTTGTAGATTGCGGCTCTGGCGGGATTTTAGACCAGGGAAGGATTACGATTGCTCCATTTTTAAGATCAAAAGGGATTAACACTCTAGATGCAATTTTGATTACTCACCCTCATCTAGACCATTATGGAGGGTTAAATATTCTTTTAAAAGAATTTAAAGTAAAGCGTTTGTTTGATAATGGAGATAGAACCTCCCATGATTATGAAACACTTTTCAAAAATCGAACGCTGGACCGTCAGATTTTAAAAGCAGGTGATCAAATCTTAGGGTTTGGCGAGGCGAGCATGGAAATCTTTTATCCTTATAAAAGCATGCTAGACGATCCAACTATTGGACCTAATGACCAATCCATTGTTTTTAAACTTGAACTTGGACAATTTTCTCTGCTCATGGCAGGGGATATAGAAGAAAAGGCTTTGAGCCAATTAAAATATTTAAAAGAGAAATTAAAAAGTAAAATTTTAAAAATTCCTCATCATGGAAGTTATGAAAATAAGTCTGAAGAAGAATTCATAATCTATGCCGAGCCTGAAGCAGCCATTATCAGTGAATCAGAGAATAACACCTATCATCTTCCCTCGCCTCTAACTCTGAATTTTTTAAAGAATTTTGGAGTTGACATATATCAGACAGGGCTTTGCGGTGCCATTGAATGTGCTACTGATGGAAAATTATATGAAATCAAGACAATGATCGTCTCTAACTAATGCAAAGGGATTTGTTGGTTTCTTCGCTTAGGCGACTAAACCAATAAATCTCTTTACTTCCTTATGTTTCAATTATATTAGGATGGGATAATGTTAGAAACGACTGGGACGACCAGCAACGATTCCTTCAACTGAAAGATCTTCATCAATTTCTGGCCAATGGATGCTAGCTCCCATCCCAAATATTTCGTATTTTTCTCTTTGGCGTTTAGTTGCTTTTTTTAATCTAGGATAGAATTCCAGAGGAACCCTAATTTCCCTTCCATCTGTAAGTTCAAGACAGAGAAAATCATTAGTAAAATCAATCTTCTTTGCAACAGGTTCATATTCAACTTTTTTTGCTAAAGTATTCATCCCATCTCCTTCGGATTAACCCTTCATGTTTTGTGACCAATTGCGATGCTTTCCGTAATTCTGAAACGTTCATTCCCAAATTTCTTGCGAGCCCTACGGGTTGAATCCAAAATTTTGATAAGGCTGATTGATACTGCACATGAACGTGAGGAGGTTCCATTCTTTCATTGGAATGAAAAAACAATCTAAATCCTTTCTCACGGCATATTGTTGGCATTTACTGCTGGTATTATATCAAAGAAACAGGGCTTAATTTCTGTAAAGCTAGTAATCACTTCAAACTTACTATCGTGCTCTTACCTATCTATGTTCATTGATTCGCTGATGTGCGCGGAACGATTTTTGACCCTTTGACTTTTGAAAGAATGCGCGAAAAAATCCTAACCTCTTACGCATTCAATATTAATAGAAGTTTAACAGGAAATTAGTAAATGTCAAGGTCGGGAAAAAAGTGTTATAGTTTCGTTACAAAGAGTTTTGAAAAAGTTTAAAACTGGGAGTAAGTTTATAAAAATGGGCTTATGCATTACATTAATTTGATCTTGTTTAGAACCAATGGTAAAATTCAGTAGATTTTGAGAAGCATTCAACATGTAGTTCCGCTTGAATATTGATAGCGCAAATATTCGGTTAAAAAGGAAGATAAATTTTTGTTAAATGGCAGGAAAAAGCGTGATCAGAAAAAAGGCATTGGTGGTGCTTTCAGGGGGCATAGATTCATCTGTAGTTTTGTGGTGGGCAAGATCTAGAGGTTGGAATTTGGCAACTCTTTCCTTTTATTTTAAAGGCAGAAGAAAAAAAGAGATAGAAGCTACTCAAAAACTGCGTAAACTAATTGGCTGTAAAGAAAATTTTGATCTAAATTTATCGTTTTTAGATTCCCCAAAAAGTGAAGAGTCCTGCTATATTCCTAAAAGAAATTTAATGTATTATGGGATTGCAGCCTCTCTTGCAGAAAAAATTCAGGCAAAGTGTATCTTAGGAGGCCATTGCAAACACGATGGCAAGGTTTTTTTTGATGCAAGGGAAAATTATTTTCAATCCTTGAATCATTTAATTCAATCCGGATCAAAAAATAAGAGAGGACCTTCCTTGCTTTTTCCCTTGATTCGTTCCAGTAAAGATGAGATTATTAAGTTAGGAGAAAAACTAAAAGTGCCATTTCAGGTTACTTGGAGCTGTTCGTTGGATGGGGCAGCGCATTGTTGGAACTGTAAGTCTTGTAAGGAGCGCGAAGATGGGTTTAAACTTGCAGGAGTAAAGGATCCGCTTTATGCAATTAAAAAATAGAGTTGCTCTTGTCACTGGCAGCGCAAAACGAGTTGGCAAAACAATTGCCCTTGCTCTTGCCAAAAGAGGCGCAAATCTCATTATTCACTATAAAAATTCTAAAAAAGAGGCTGAAAAAACTGTTCTTGAAATTAAAAAGATTGGAAGGAAAGCCTGCGCGCTTAAAGCAGACCTGGCATCCAGCCAAGACTGCTTGCAAATGGTAAAAGAAGCTTTGGCAATTTTTGGACGCATTGATATCTTGGTGAACTCAGCCTCAGTTTATGAAGAAGCTAGATTTGGGGAGATCAGAGAAGAGCTTTGGGATCAGCATTTAAACACAAATTTAAAAGCCCCTTTTTTCCTTTCTCAGGCAGTCTCTAAAGGGATGTTAAAAAATAAATCTGGTAAAATTATTAATATTATTGATTCAGATATTCATAAGCCTTACAAACATTATTTGCCTTATTTAGTTTCAAAATCTGGGATGGCAGGGTTAACCTATTGCCTGGCCAAAGAACTTGCGCCTTATGTCCAAGTGAATGGAATCTCTCCTGGACCTGTGCTTTTACAAAAAGATTGGGGTCCAAAAATAAAAGCAGCCATTTTAAAGGTGACCCCTTTAAAAAAAATTGGCTCTCCAGAAGATATTGCCAATGCGGTTTTATTCTGCATTGAAGGTACGGATTTTATGACAGGAGCCATTATTCCAATAGATGGAGGACAGCATATTGAATAAGGTTCTTCCAGAAGAAAAGATTTCAAAATATGATGGAATTTTAGCGCATTTTTATGATTTAGATCACAACTGGCGGGATTATAATAAACAAATAGATCTGATTAAATCTTTATTCTCCAGCCAAGAGCTTAAGAAAAAAATAAAAATTTTAGAACTTTGCTGTGGTTCTGGAACTCACACGCTTTTCTTAAGCCAAGCAGGATTTGAGGTTTTAGGAGTAGATCATTCTCTTGAGTTAATTCGGCAAGCCAAAATAAAAAGTGAAAAAGAAAAAGTTTTTCCTTTATTTAAGCAAGGCGATATTTTTAGTTTGCAAGATGATCCCAATTTTTATCATCATTTTGATTGCGTGCTTTTATTAGGTTGGACACTTTCCATTCAATCTTTATATGAAAGATTCACTAAAATTTTAGAGCTTGCGAACTTTGTTTTAAAAGAAAAAGGTTTTTTTATTTTTGATATTATCTTAGATAAAAATTTTAATCCAAATTCTACTCAACCATTAGTTTATGAAACTCAAGATGGAATGAGAGGAACTTTACAAATCCGATCCAAGGAAAATACGGCTAAAAGGACCATGGATTTTGAGTATCAATGGAAGATTGACAAAGGAGATGGATCTGGCGAACAATTTTTTTCAGTGAATGAAGCTCTAGCAATTGTAGAGAGAGAAGATGTTCTTTTAAAAGTCAGCTCTTTTAAAGATCAATTTGAGATCCTGCATGAGTTAAGCGGTTATTCGCTTAACACTATTCACAAAAAGGGAGATAAAAATTTAGTGATGGTTTTAAGGAAAACTTTATCTTCTGACGTTTTATCAGAGACTGCGTGAAAAATTTTGGGAGAAGTCCTTTTGAATGATAGGAGGAATTAGTATGTTTTCAGTGACGAAAATTATTTCTTTTTGTTATGGACATCGTTTATTAAATTATTCAGGCAAATGTAAATATCTTCATGGGCACAATGGCAAGGCAGAAATTTTTTTGCAAAGCGAAAAATTAGACCCAAGAGGAATGGTTATTGATTTTTCTGATATTAAAGAATTAATTGGTTCTTTTATTGAGCAGAAGTTAGATCATAAAGTGCTGCTTTCCAAGGATGATCTTTTGATCCCATTTTTAGAAAAACTAAATGAGCCGTTTTTTTTAATGGATGAAAATCCTACAGCGGAAAACATCGCAAAACTCATTTTTAATTTTGCTAGATCTAAAAACCTGCCTGTAGTTTCAGTAAAGCTCTGGGAAACCGAAACCTCTTTTGCGGTTTACAGAAAGGATTAATTTATCAGAAATATTCGTTTATGAATTATTCTGGTAGAATTTTTTCTAATCTAATCTTAAGTTTGGCCATTGGCATAACCATAACCTTATTTTTTCAGGTTTTGAAAGTTCCTTGGCCACCCTTAAAGGAATTATTTGCTGTTTGGAGTAGCGGAAATTATTGGTCATTGATAGCAACTTCTTTCAATGATTTTCTTTTTTTTAAGGGAGCCTACCTACAATATTTATGGGGAGTTCTTGTCTATTTTTCAATGACTGCTCTTATTTTAAGAATAGGCAAGGTTTGGCTTGGTAAATTAGACTTAAGGATTCAGGGATGGACGAGTTCCTTATCTCTCTTGGTTCAATGGACTTTGGGAACTGCTACGATGAGTTTAATCTGGTTTTTCCTTTGTTTATTTGGGACACTCTCATCCAAATGCGCACTCCTTTTATTTTTTTGTGGTCTGATCTTTGGTTGCATATATACATATGAATTTTTTAAGAAATCAAAATGGAGTTTATCATGGATTGCTCAATATTCTACTCTTGAAAGGACGATGTTATTTATTATCTTGGGCATGCTTTTTGTTTATTTATTTCCTGCTTTTGTTCCTGAATCATGGTTTGATGCCTTAGTTTATCATTTAGGATTGCCTTCCTATTATATTGCGAATAAGGAATTTGTTCCCAGCCCCTATAATATTTTTTCATACCTGAATCAAAATAGTGAAATGCTTTTTCTTTGGTCTTTATTGATGAAGTCAGAAGTTGCTTTAAAGCTTTTAAATTGGACCTTTTTAGTTATGACCTTAGTTGCAGTCTATACTTTTGTTAAGATATTTTCAGATATCTATTGCGGGTTAGTGGCAGTTTTATTCGTATTAATGATGCCCATAGTTACGTTTCAAGCTCAGGTGGCTGGCAATGATTTACAGATGGCTCTTCAACTACTCACAGGCTGGATATTATCGCTTGTACCTTTTTTATTTTTAAAATTTAGTGATGGAGAAGATCATCCTAAAGAATTATTTAGGGTACTGTTTTTAAGCGGATGTTCCTATGGAGCTAGCTTTGGCACAAAATATAATGCTCTAGTTACAGTTTTTTGTTGTTTTATGGGATCTTTTATTTTAGTCCTTAGGAATTTTGGATTTCGAAAATTAGTTAAATGGTTTTTACCTTGTTTAATAGGTTTTTCAATTTTTAGCGCGCCTTGGATGCTAAGAAATTTTTTTTACACCGGTAACCCAGTTTATCCTTTTGTTCAAAAAGTTTTTAACAAATCTTATGTAAAACCATGGCATAGTTCAGAGAATACCATAGGAACAGGAGAAAAATCCAAAGGAACCGGAGTCCTTTTAGATTTAAAACAGTTTTTTCGAGAGACTATTGGAATGGTGCAAGGAACTCCCACCTATCAGGTTGGATGGATTTTTGGTATGTTTTTAGTGACATTCATTTCATTTTTTTATAAAGAGAGGTTTATAGTTCAGATGACCTTTCTGATCTCATTAGCTAGTTTTGTGATTCTATCTTTTCAAGTTCTTACTCCAAGGTATCTTTTAATTTCTTATTTGTTAATTACAATGTGCATGGCGACTAATCTTATAAATTTTTCAAGCTCATCTATCTTAAGAGGGTTAATTTTTATTTTTATTTTTTCCAATGTTTTTTTTCATGGTTTTATAGAAATTTTTTTAGTCAAGAATATGCATAGTTTCACCCTTTTAACTTTAGGAGCAACACCGGAACGTTTTGAACTCCCCACCTCGGATATTGTGATGATCAATCACTGGATGAAGAAAAACAGCACAGACCAAACGAGAGTTTTAATGATGGGGATCGCGATGCCCTACCCTTTTGAGAAACCATTTCTTTACAGTTCCCCTCTAGATGTGCAGTATATAGATGAAGCTTTAGATCGCTGTAGTTCTCCTTTAGAGTTAAAACAATTTCTTGAAGATTCTGGATTTCATTATATCCTTTACAGTGATTTATGGAGCGCTTATATTAACTCCACTCATTCTAAGATGACACAGGAAAAAATTGATGTTTTAAAAGCTTTTTTTAAGGAATATTTAACTTTGCTCAACTCTCAAAATAAGCTCAAGTTATTCAAAATAATATGAGCCAGCCGAATCAAAAAAATCAGACTTTTTCAAAATTCGCTTTTTTTGGCGCTCTCATTTGCCTCCTTTTTTTTATTCTCTATTGGTCATGGATTTTAATCTTTCATCTTTCTGAGCGAGCGCTGAATAGAGCGGATAATCTTGTTTATGCGCAAAATGCAGCACAGTCAGCACAGTTTCTTTTAAGTGGTTTTTGGATACAGTGGATGGGCAGTTTTATGCAGGATAATGCGGCAAAACCAATAACAAACGCATTGATCTCTTTAGCTTTTTTCCTATTTAAAGGAGGGTTAAGCACCTATTATCTTGGCATGAGTTGTTTAATCATATTATTTTTTTTAATTTCCACAATGGTTCTAAAGCGTCATTTTGGAGCCACAGTTGCCTTATTTTATTCTGTTTTTTTACTGAGCTCTAATTTGATCCTTGAATATAGTTTAGATGGTGGTCATAACTGGGTAGGTCAGTTTTTTCTTTGGATCGCATTCCTATTCGTTCCTTTTACAGGCGGCTGGAAATGGTTTAGAACTTTTTTTATTGGTTTTTTTATTTCCATGTCTCTTATGGCCAGCATTCACCTTTTGCCTTTTACTCTCTGGTTTTTAATTTGTTCTATTTTTTATCAGTGGAAAAGTTCTGATGGGAAAAATAGTGTTTCAACTAGAACCTTTCACAGACCGCTTATTTTTCTTTTTTTGGGGCTATTAACCCTCCCCTCTATTTTAGTGGCTTTAACGCACTCTATCGCGCAAAAATCATATCTTGAAATTTTGATATATCAAATAAATAATTCTTCATCAAGCGCAAAGAGTTTTTATAGTGATCCTTATTATTTTTTTAATTTTCTGACCAAGGGAGAATCCTACACTTTTTTATTAGTTTGCTTCATAGGATTTTTATTTGGATCTATTTCGATTTTGAGGAGAATAAAAGAGCACAAGGTTAAATTTTTAGAAGTTATGTTTGTTACTACTTTTTTATTTTTTCTGCTTTTTATGGAGTTTTCAGGAGCTTTGAAATTAGGCAGAATTTATTTGCCAGCTCTGCCATTTTTCTTTGCAGCTTCTGCGATTGGGATGAGTGAATTAATCCATAAAATAAGTTCGTTGAAATTAAAAATTTGCATAGTCTCTCTCTTATTGGGGAGCACAACTATTTTTGGGTTCATAAGACAAAAAAAGACAAAAGATGCTTTTTTTGCTGGAAAGCATTTAATGCCGTTTTTAATTCAAAATAGGATTTCCCCTCAAGATTTGATAGTGGTTGGGGTTCATTATCCTTATTCCTATCTAGGAGGAGAAGAAAAGTTCGTTCCTTATCTTCGTTCTGGGCTTAAAAGAGAGATTAAAACTGGAGAGGAATTAGTTTTCTTAAGTTATTTTTCAACCTGGCTTTGGCAGGATTTTTTAGAAGAAGAAAATAAGTTGGGTATCTCAAGACCAGAAGATGTTGTGCCAGTTAAAAAGATTTTTAATTCAAGGGAGCCCTATCAAGAAGTAGGCGGGGTGGAAAATATTGATTTCCAGATATTTTCAAATGAAGCGATTTATGACTTGGTTATGAAAAAAAGAAATTTTAACTTAACAAAAAATCGTCTCTATAAAGCCAAAGATATTTTAAAATATCTCTAAACTATTTATGATCTTTTACTTTTTTGATTTCTTGGATAATTAAAGGAATGAGCTCATAAAGATCCCCCTCTACAGAGAGGGTGGCTAGTTTAAACATGGGGCATTCAGGATCTTTGTTAATGGCAATAATATTTTCAGCTGAAGACATGCCTGCTAAATGTTGGATCTGGCCTGAAATTCCGCAGGCAATATAAAGTTTTGGCCTAACAGTACGGCCAGTAAGACCTACTTGATGACGGTATGGTATCCAGCCTGCATCCACTGTGGGACGGGATGCTCCTACAGCTCCTCCCACTACCTTTGCGAATTCTTCAATCAGTTTAAAGCCTTCTGGTTTGCCTAAACCTCTGCCGCCTGATACAATTTTTTCCGCGCCGGTAATGTCTATGGTTTCATCTTTTTCCGGCACATATTTAATAAATTTGGTGCGGATATTCCATTTGGATGGATCTACTGGAACATTTATTATTTCCCCTTTTCTGCCAGGTACTTTTAGAGCTCTGGGAAAAGACATGGGACGAACCGTCGCCATTTCCGGCCTATGTTTTTCACAAAGAATGGTTGCCATTAAATTTCCGCCAAAAGAAGGGCGCGTGGCATGGAGCATTCTAGTTTTAGGATTAATTGAAAGTTCAGTTGAGTCCGCTGTAATGCCGGTTTGCGCAGCTATAGCCACACGGCTGGAAAAAGATCTGCCAATAATGGAGGCAGGCATGAGCAGTTTATTTGGTTTTTCTTTTTTAATCAGTTCTGTTAGAGCGACTGTGTAAACTTCATCTACAAAGTGTTCAAAAACAGGATGATCTAAAACATAAACTTTATCCGCTCCATGTTCAATTAGATCTTGAGCGTGAGAAGTTACTTTATGACCGATGATCACCGCAGACAAGTCTTCGTTTAAATCTAAAGAAAGTTTTTTTGCAACATGCAGAAGTTCATAAATGGTTGGCATAAGATGGCTGTGCCTTTGTTCCGCAAAACACCAGACCCCTTTGTAGGAGGCAGTGTCAATTTGAACATTGACTACTTCTTTTTTCATGACAATGGCATGGAAAAAGTCCGGATTCGGCATTTTTATTTTAGTTTTTTCAAAAAGTTTGTCGCAGTCCTCCACGCAGGCGTTGCAGAATACGCATTTATTGACGTCAATCACCGCTAATTTTTTCCAGCGCACGTTTTCTTCTTTTGGCCTGTCTGCCATGGAAATACAGTTCACTGGGCAAACTTTCACGCAGGAACCACAACCCGTGCAACGTTCTTTTAAAATAAAAATTTCATTAGCCATGGTTTTATAATAATTTCATTTCTAAAAGTTTTGCAACTAAATTTTTCGCTTTTTCTTCAGGGGTTGTTCCCTCAATTTTAACGCCTCCGGTTCTAGGAGGAGGGTTAAAACTGGAAGCCACAATGGTTGGTGAGCCTCCCAAACCAATTTTAGTTTTATCTGCTTCAATATCTTGAGCTGTCCAGCGGGGAATCACTGCTTTTTTAGCCGCCATTTTTCCTCTTAAAGAGGGGACCCTTGGCTCATTAATTTCTTTGACCACAGCGATGAGAGCAGGGAGAGGCATTTCAATAATATCCGTGCCATCTTCCATCATCCTCCAGACTCGGATAGAGCTTTCTGAAACCTCTTCTACTTTTTTCACATAGGCCACATTGGGAAAATCCAGCCAAGCTGCGACTCCAGGCCCTACATGGCCTGTGTCTCCATCGTTAGTTTGTTTACCACAAATGACCAAACTAATTTTTTTTCCAGTTTCTTTTTCAATTTTGCGTATTCCCATTTGCAAAGCATAAGAAGTGGCGTAGGTGTCTGCTCCAGCAAAGGCTCTATCGCATAGATGAAACCCAAGGTCAGCGCCTCGGGAAATCGCATCCCTTAAAGCTTCTTCTGCTTGCGGAGGTCCCATGGTAATGACCGACACTGTTGTATTCGGAACCCTTTCTTTGATGCGTACCCCTTCTTCAATCGCGTACTCATCAAAGGGATTGATGGCTGCTGCCATTCCCTCTCTTTTTAACGTTCCGGTTTTGGGGTCTATCTGTACGTTAGAAGTTGCTGGAGTTTGTTTGATACAAATAACAATATGCATAAAGATTATTTTTGGGAGAGCTCTTTAATCAAAGCATAACCAATCTCATTTCTTTGAATTTGGTTAGTGCCTTCATAAATTTGCGTAATTTTAGCATCCCTCATAAATTTTTCCACAGGAAAATCTCGCATGTACCCAATCCCGCCGCAAAGCTGCACCGCGTCTGTAGTCACTTTCATCGCTACATCTGAACAGTAGAGTTTAACCATGGCAGAATATTTTGTCCAACGCCGGGAGGCTATCTGTTTTAATTCATCATAGACAGCTTTTCCGGATTTTTCGCTGGTCTCTACAGCTTGCAAGAGTTCATGATCCATGGCTTTGGTTACAGTATAAAGCAAGGCTCTGGCTGCTTCAATCTGGGTAGCCATGTCTGCTGCCATATGCTGGGAAGATTGGAACGATAAAACGGATTGTCCAAACTGTTTTCTCATTTTAGCGTAAGCCAAGGTTTCATCCAGCGCGCCTTGAGCAATCCCTAAGGCTTGAGCTGCAACTCCGGGTCTTGAAATGTCAAAAGTCCCTTGAGCAACGCTTAAACCATGTCCTTCTCCGCCTAAAAGGTTATCCTTGGAAATTTTACAATTATCAAAATTAAGTTCATAAGTGGGACTGGCGCGGATCCCCATTTTTACCTCTTTTTTGCCCATGCTAAATCCAGCAGTTCCTTTTTCTACTATAAAGGCAGAAATTCCTCTTGCGCCCCGTTTTGGATTAGTAGAAGCAAATAAGGTATAAATTTCAGCTGCATTGCCATTGGAACAGAAATTTTTTGTTCCATTCAGGATATAGAAATTCCCGTCTTTTTTAGCAGTGCAGCGCGTAGCTGTAGCGTCTGAACCGGCTTCTGGCTCTGTAATAGTAAATGCGCCTAATTTTTTTCCAGAGGCAAGATCTGGCAAGTATCTCTTTTTTTGTTCCGGAGTTCCAAAAAGGATAATAGGGAAAGCGCACAGAGCCGTGCAAGCAATGCTAAGAGCAATTCCGCCGCAAGCTTTGGAGATCTCTTCCATCACTAAACAGAGTTCCATTCCTCCGCCGCCTAATCCTCCATAATTGGGATGAAAATAGACTCCAAATAGATCCGCTTTTCTTAATTCTTCCACAATCGGCCAAGGGTATTCTTCAGTTACGTCATAATGTTCTCGAACCGGTTTAATCTTTTTTTGAGCGATCTCCCGGGAAATATCTACGATCGCTTGTTGTTCTTCAGTTAAAAAATAGTTCACAATTTTGTTCCCTCCTTAAAATTTTTTTAGTTTTAATGCGCTCCTCCGTTTTTTATTTTTTTTAAAGCAGTATGCGCTGCAGATTGTTCCGCTTCTTTTTTAGATCTGCCTTGGCCCACCCCAAGTTTTTTCTTTTTGATGCGCACTTCAATGTGAAATTTTTTTTCATGGTCAGGTCCAGTTTCTTTTAAAAGAGAATAAGTGGGCGGTATTTTATGTTTTTTTTGGATAATTTCTTGCAGCTTACTTTTATAGTCTGTTTGTATAATTCTTTTTCTTTCAGCTAACTTTTCTAGAATCAGAGAGCTTGCTTTTTCAAATCCTTGGTCTAAGTAAATCGCGCCAATCAGCGCTTCTAAGGCATCCGCCATGGTGGATTCTCTTTCTCTCCCTCCGGAAAGCTCTTCGTTTTCTGAGAGTCTTAAATAATGGCTGATTTCAAAATCTTTAGCCCAGCGAAAGAGCGAAGGTTTTGACACAAGCAGAGATTTATATTTAGAAAGTTTTCCCTCATCTTGATTTGGGAATCTTTTATAAAGAAAATCTGTCACAGCAGCGTTTAAAATACTGTCCCCTAAAAATTCAAGTCTTTCGTTAAACCCCACACCCGGATGAGCCATGCCGTATGATTTATGAGTTAAAGCTTGTTCTAATATTTTTTTGTTTTTGAACTTTATTTTTATTTTTTTTTCTAAAGATTCCAAATCGCAGTTACTTTCCATTATACGCTTTTACAACTAAAACAGCGTTATGACCTCCAAACCCAAAAGAATTTGATACAGCGCAGGTTACTTTTAATTCCCTGGCCGTGTTAGGCACATAATCTAGATCGCAGTCTGGGTCTGGGGTTTCATAGTTAATAGTTGGGTGAACCACTCCATTCAGGATAGAAGAGACACAGGCAATGAGCTCTACTCCACCGGCAGCTCCTAAAAGATGACCAGTCATGGATTTGGTAGAGGAGATTGGAATTTTTTTAGCTCTTTCTCCAAAAACTGATTTTATGATTATAGTTTCTATTTTGTCGTTCAGCTGGGTTGAGGTTCCATGAGCATTAATATAGTTTACATCCTCTAGCGCCACATGAGCGTCCTTAAGGGCATTTTGCACGGCTTTAGTTTGAGATTTTCCTTCAGGCGAGGGAGAAGTGATATGGTAGGCATCGTCCGTAAGTCCATAGCCTGCCAGCTCCGCAAGGATCCTTGCCCCTCTTTTTTTTGCATGAGATTCTGTTTCTAAGATCACAATCCCTGCTCCTTCTCCCATCACAAAACCTTCCCGATTTTTTTCAAAAGGTCTGCTCGCTTTTTCCGGATTTTCATTAAAAGATTCCGCTAAAGCGCCTGCCTGAGAAAATCCGGAAAGTCCAAGTTGGGTGATTGCGGCTTCAGTTCCACCAGAGACCATGATTTCCGCATCTCCATAGCGTAAATGCCTTAAGGCTTCTCCTATGGCGTTATTTGCGGTAGCGCAGGCTGAGGAAACAGCATAATTAGGCCCAGAAAATCCATAGGCGATTGAAATTTCACCGGCAGCCATATTGGAGATAAGTTTAGGGATTAGAAAAGGAGAGACGCGTCTTGCTCCTTTTTTTTGGAGAACGGTAAATTCCTCTTCAATGGTTTGTAATCCTCCAATGCCGCTGCCTACAATCACGCCGATCCTTTCTGGATTTTCTTGATTTAAGTTTAGGCCAGAATCAGCAAGCGCCATTTTAGCCGCTGCCATTGCGAATTGAGTGAAACGATCCATCCGTTTTATTTTTTTCTTCTCAATGAATTGATCCGGATGAAAATCTTTTATTTCACCTGCGATTCTACAGGGATATTGAGACACGTCCCAAGAACTGATCTTGGATATTCCGGGCTTACCTTCTACGCAACTCTTCCAAAACGCGTCAATTCCAATCCCTATGGGACTAACAACGCCTAAACCTGTAATAACAATTTTTTCCATTCAAAAACACAATCCTGCGCGCTTTTATTTTTTGTGCGCTTTAATATAGTCAATGGCCTGGCCAACTGTTTGTATTTTTTCAGCTTCTTCATCTGGAATTTCAATGTCAAACTCCTCTTCCAAAGCCATGACCAGCTCTACGGTATCTAAAGAATCCGCCCCTAAATCATTTACAAAGGATGCTTGAGGGTTTACGGTGCCAGCGTCAACTCCTAGATTCTCCACAATAATTTCTTTTACTTTGCCTTCGATTTCATCAGCCATGATTAACCTCCTGTTTGTTCATGCTTTTAGAGGTTTCCACTTACATGTACATTCCGCCATTTACAGAAATGACCTGTCCTGTAATGTAGGAAGAATCCTCTGATGCTAAAAATAATACGCTTTTTGCAACATCTTCAGGTTCACCGAGACGAGTGAGAGGGATAAGGGAAGAGAGTTTTTGCTTCTGTTCTTCTGAAAGTACCTCTGTCATTCGGGTTTTAATAAAACCTGGGGCAACTGCATTGACTAGAACGTTTCTGGATGCAAATTCTCTGGCGCAGCTCTTTGTCATTGCAATCAGGCCGCCTTTAGATGCGGAATAATTTGCTTGGCCGGCATTGCCCATTAACCCAACAATGGAGCAGATGTTTATAATGCGCCCAGATCTTTGTTTCATCATGGGACGGGCTGCTGCTTTTATGCAATTGAACGCGCCTTTTAAGTTTACAGCAAGGACTGCGTCCCACTCTATTTCTGACATGCGAATCACTAAATTATCTTTTGTGATTCCAGCATTGTTCACTAATATATCAATTCGTTGAAATTTGTCAAGAGTTTTGGCAACCATTTCTTCACAATCCAGACTCTTAGTGACATCTACTTTTATGCCAAGAGCCTGGACTTTAAATTGGTTTGCCAGTTCTTCTGTTTTATTTTTTAGCAATTCCTCAACCACATCACAAAGAACAAGATGCGCGCCTTCTGCCGCTAAGATTTTAGAGATGGAATACCCAATTCCCTGGGCTCCGCCAGTCACAATCGCTACTTTATCTTTTAGTTTCATTTTTCCCCCAAAATTATGCGCATTGTTTTTCTAATAGATTTTTTAAACTAAGAGGATCTTCCACATTTAAAACAGATTTTTTTCTATCTATTTTTCTCAAGAGGCCTGTTAGAACTTTACCCGGACCAATTTCAATGAAAAGTTCTACCCCTTCCTCAATCATTTTTTCTATTGTATCCTGCCATAAAACCGGATGGTTTATTTGTTGAGCTAGTTTTTCTTTTACTTCTTTTCCTATCATGGTCGCCAAAGCATCACAATTTGTTATTACAGGCACTTTAATATCTTGAATTTGACTTTTGAACAAAACCTCTTTCATTTTAAAAGCAGCTTCATTCATTAAACTGGAATGAAAAGCCCCGGAGACATTTAACCCTATTCCTTTTGCGTTCGGAAACTTTTTTACTTTTTCCAGCAGGCTTTGAATCGCATTTTTGCCGCCTGCAACTACAATTTGTCCGGGAGCGTTAAAATTAACCATCTCGCATGGGTTGTGCGCATCCCCACACTCCTCGCACAATTTTTGCAAATCAGATTTTTCTATGCCAAGGATCGCTGCCATGGTTCCGGAAAATTTTTCACAGGACTCCTGCATAAATAAACTTCGATATTCTACTAATTTTAAAGCTGTTTGAAAATCAAATGCTCCGGCTGCATGGAGAGCTGAATACTCTCCAAGGCTATGTCCTGCCAGATAACAACATTGTTTAATCAAAGATGGATGAAGCATGGAAATAAGTTTAAAAATCGCAGAGCTCACAATAAATATCGCAGGTTGAGTTACTTTGGTTTCTTTTAATTCAGTTTCAGTTCCATAAAATATTTTATTTTTAATGTCAAACCCTAAAATTTGGTTCGCTTCTTCAAAGTGTTCTTTAATTTGAGGGTAGGTCTCATATAAAGATTTTCCCATTCCCGGAACTTGAGAACCTTGACCTGGAAAGAGGAATGCGATTTTCATATTCTCTTCTACCACTGAATCACAGCCGCGCCCCAGGTAAGGCCAGCGCCAAAAGCCACAAGTTCGAGTAGTTCCCCCTGTTTAATTCTTCCTTCTTTTTGCGCTTCATCCAAAGCCACAATGGTAGTTGCCGCGGACATGTTTCCATATTTTTGAACATTGACAAATACAACATCTTCTTTTAACTCAAGCCTTTTCGCCACAGATTCAATAATGCGTAAATTAGCCTGGTGCGGTATAATCAATTTTAAATCTGTCGGCTTTTTATCTGCTAATCTTAAGGCAGCTTTGGCAGCTTCCACCATTTTTGTTACAGCAAGTTTATAGACCTCAGGTCCATCCATCTTAATGGTGTTTAATTTTTCGTTTAGCGCATTTTGGTCAATGGGCATGCGAGAGCCTCCGGCTGGAACTTTTAAAATTTCTGTATTGCTGCCATCTGCTCCAAGAAATACGGAAAGAATGCCAGATTCTCCTGTTTCACTGGAAAGCACGCACGCTCCAGCGCCATCCCCAAATAAAATACAAGTCGAACGATCTTGCCAGTTAGTAATTTTAGAAAGAGTATCCACTCCAATCAGCAAAATTTTTTGCGCGGCTCCAGATTCTATAAAACTTTTAGCGGTGGCCATGCCATAAATAAAACCAGAACAGGCTGCGGATAGATCCATGGCCCAGGCTTTTTTTGCTCCCAGAGCTGCTTGCAGGATGCAGCCTACAGAAGGAAAAAACATGTCAGGAGTGCAGGTGCATACAAGTATAGCGTCTAGTTCTTCAGCTTTTGTATGCGCGTTTTCTAGCGCATCTTTTGCCGCTTGAATGGCAAGGTCCGATGTGGACTCTTTTGCGGTTGTTATTCTTCTTTCTTTTATTCCAGTTCTGCTTTTGATCCATTCATCCGTTGTATTCACCATTTTTTCTAAATCTTGGTTAGTTAAAACAGTTTTAGGCATGCACTTGCCGGTTCCTATGATTCGAGCTCGTTTTTTGGGTAACATATTTTTTATTGAATGGTTAATGATAGTGAAGAATTTTAGTTGCTTTTTGCAGAGAAGGTAGGGTCGCTATGGTTATTCTCATTTTCGAATTTGGCCACATTTTGATTTCCTTCTGGTTGAAAACACGAGTGAAGGTTTGCTTCCTGAATTTTTTGAGTGATTTCAAGGTTCACTTTTTTTGAAGCGAATAAAGACGCTTCTCTAACCGCATTTTTAATCGCTTTAGCGCTGGATTTGCCATGGGCTATAATGCAAATCCCTTTTACTCCTAAAAGAGGCGCTCCTCCATATTCCGCGTAATCCACTTTCTTTCTAAATTTTTTAAATGCGGGACTAATAAAAAAATAGCCTATTTTTGCCAAAAGACTTGCCCCAATTTCCGCTTTTATCATTTTTCCCATTACATCCCCGGTGCCTTCCATTATTTTTAATATCACATTGCCTACAAAACCATCGCAAACCACAACATCCGCTTTTCCTCTTGGGATATCTCGTCCTTCCACATTGCCTATAAATTGGAAATTTTTAAAAGATTCTAGCAATGGATAAGTATGTTTAGTTAGGTGATTGCCTTTTTCTTTTTCTTCTCCAATGGAAAGAAGTCCTACTTTAGGATTCTCGATGGATAATATTTTTTCAGCTACGATTTTTGCCATGATCGCAAATTGAAAAAGATATTCAGGCTTACAGTCAGAGTTGGCTCCTGCATCCGCCACCACGCAATGCCCTTTTTGAGTAGGAATTAAGGTCGCGATCGCTGGCCTGTAAATTCCATGCAATCTTCCCAAATATCTTAAGGCAGAGGTCATCACAGCCCCTGAATTACCCGCAGAAACAAGCCCATCCACCTTTCCTTCTGCAAGGAGTTTAGTAGCCACAACAATGCTTGCATCTTGTTTGGAACGGCTGGCTTTGCTTGGGGATTCATGCATCCCAATCACTTGGGAAGCGTGTTGAATAGAAAGCGGCAGTCCCTCTGTATGATATTTTTTTAGTTCTTCAGAAATTTTTTCCCTGTCCCCAACTAAAACAATGGGAATTTTTAGTTCTTTTGCGGCCCAGACAGCGCCTTCCACAATTTTTTGAGGCGCGTAATCTCCCCCCATTGCGTCAATTGCAATTTTCATTGTCTGGCAGTTTTTTTAAGATCCGCCCTCTCCCTCTTTTTTCTTTTCTTTTACTTTTCTTGGCAGGATTAATTCACCATTGTAAAAGCCGCATTCAGCGCAAAGTTGGTGCGAAATGTTTGCAGCGCCGCAGTGAGAACATTTCGAAAGATGCAGATGTTCTATTTTCCAATTAGAACCCCGGCGCATGTCCCTCCTCATCCTGGTATGTTTTTTCTTAGGATTTGCCATTAGTTTACTCCTTCAATAGAATGTACCAAATTAGGGTACTTTTGTTTGGCTCGGTTCATTTAAACCTAATGCACAATCTCGGTTTAAGCAGAGTTCTGATTCATGAAACATGATTTTAATTTCTCTTTCCGCAGAAATAGAGGAATCAGAACCATGCACAAGATTTTTTCTATTATCTGTTCCGTAGAGATTTCTTAAAGATCCAATTTCTGCTTCTTTGGAGTTGGTTGCGCCTATGATTTGGCGGGAACGAAGAATAATATCTTCCCCCTCCCAAACAGTGGCGACAATAGGACCTGAAAGCATGAAATTTAAAAAATGGTCATAGAAAGTTTTGCCTTTATGTTCCGAGTAAAAATTTTCTAACTTTTCCTGATTTGCTGGAACCATTTTTATGCCCAGCAGTTGAAATCCCTGGTCTTCAAATCTAGTTAAAATTTGACCTATAACTTTTTTTTCTATGCCGTCTGGTTTAATTAAAATGCAGGTGCGTTGTTTCATTTTTTAATAATATTTAATAAAGAAAGATTATTAGCCGCCGGTTTTTGAATTTTCTGTGGAAGGAAGTTCTGTGGGTTGAAAAGAGGGAATTTCAGTTTCCATTTGAGTCCCCTCTGATACCCCTAGATTAGTCTGCATTGAGTTATTTCCATAATAAAGAGCTGTGAGGTGTCCTATTTCAGAAATAAAGCTTTTGGCTCTTCTGATTCTTCGAATGTCTTGTGTAAGCACACAAACAATGTAAGTGCTGCTTGGGGCAAATACAATGCCCACATCGTGGCAGCACTCTCGCATGAGTCCTGTTTTATGGCCCACAGGCCAATAAGAAGGGATGGAAACAGGGAGCCGGTCATTGATTTTTTGATCTTTTAAAATTTCCAGCATCTCCTCGCTATTCTTTAATTTTTTGTTATAGATCATTTCCAGAATTAAGCCCATGTCTTTGGGCGTGGTGTAGTTCTCAATTCCCTGATCTCTTTTATTTAAATCCATAATCTTTCTGGAAAAATTTGTGTTTTTAAGTCCAAGCTGGGAGAAAGAAGAATTGTAATAGGAGAGCCCTAAAAGATCCGTAAGCATGTTGGTTGCGGTATTATCTGAAAGAGTGATCATTTTATTAATCAGAGCCCTTAAGGTATAACGGGTTCCAATTCTTTTAAATTTTAAAGAGCCTGACCCAGAGGTTTTAAATTTTTTTTTCAGAGCAAGGGTATCCTCTAAAGAAATTAAACCTTGATCCTCTGCCTGAAAAAGAGTAGCCATGATTGGGATTTTTACCAGACTTGCGCTTGGAAAAAGTTTTTCAGCTTGAACTTCTATGGTCCAGCCCCGGTTGAGATCTTTAATATAGATACCTACAACTCCCGGGAAATGATCAATTTGATATCTGATTTTTCTTTTTAACTCCTCCCAGTGAGGATCTGTAGTTGGAGATTGAGAAAAGGTTAAAGAATTTTTGCCAGTTTCTCCTAAGGCTATAATAAGGAAGAAAATAGTAAAGAATCTTTTTAAAGTTTGTCGCGAAATGATCATTTTTATAAAGTTAGCATAATAGAATTGGAATCTATCATCTGTTTTTTTAATTTTTTTATTTGCTAAGAGCGCTAACTTTGCTTAGGTTCTTCATGGCTTTAATAATAGCTTCCCCCATCTCTTTAGTGCCAACCGCGCTAGGGTCATTGGGAAAAGGTTTCATGTCATAAGTTACAGAGTCTCCTTTTCTAAAGACTTCTTTAATCGCATCATCTAAATTTTTCGCAGCTTCTGTTTCTTTAAGATATTCCAGCATTAGTTTTGCGGAAAGGATGCAAGCTGAAGGGTTCACCTTATTCATTCCTTTATATTTTGGGGCAGAGCCATGGATCGCCTCAAAAACAGCGATGGTATCCCCAAAATTCGCTCCCGGGGCCACGCCTAATCCGCCGACTAAACCAGCGCAGAGATCAGAAATAATATCTCCATAAAGGTTAGGCAATACTAAAACATCATAGAGTTCTGGTTTTTGCACCAGCTGCATGCACATGTTGTCAATTAACCTTTCTTCATATTCAATTTTTCCCTCATAATTTTTAGCAATCTCTCGGGCCACTTCAAAGAAAAGACCATCCGTGCATTTCATGATATTGGCTTTTGTGACAGCAGTTACTTTTTTTCTATGATTTTTTACAGCATAATCAAAAGCGAATTTTACAATCCGGCTGGTTCCGGTTCTTGAGATTGGTTTTATGGAAATGGCTGAATCTTCCCGGATTTTATTTTTGGAAAGTTTAATCACTTCTTTTGCCTCTGGGGTATGCATGCTCCATTCTATGCCTGCGTAAAGATCTTCTGTGTTTTCCCGTACAATCACCAAATCAATATTTTGGTATCTGGAACGAACCCCCGGGTAAGAGATGCAGGGCCTTAAACAAACATAAAGATCCAATTCTTTTCTTAAGGCTACATTTACAGAACGGAAACCTGTTCCAATGGGAGTGGTAATTGGCCCTTTAATAGCCACTTTATTTTTTCGAATAGATTCAAGCACGCTCTCTGGCAGGGGTGTGCCAACTTTAGCCATAATATCACAACCAGCTTCCTCAACTTCCCATTCAATTTGAACGCCTGTGGCGTCCACCACTTTCCTTACAGTTTCCATTATTTCTGGTCCTGTTCCATCTCCTGGAATTAAAGTCACTTTATGAATCACTTTTTTTCTCCTTCAACCCGCAACCGTGTTAGAAAATATATTCGGATTCAATGCAAATTTATTGAATAGAAAATCGTACAATTTTTGATTTCATTTTTCAACTTGACTAAAATGTTTTTGTGGGTATATTTCAGTACGCGTACTATAATTTTAAAAGTGGGGTCAAAAATGTTACAAAAATGTTGCAGTTTGTTTAAGAATAGTTTTATGAGACTTGTTATACTCATGCTTGTGTATGTTAAATTTTAATGAAATTTTGGAGGTGATTTAAATGATTCAGTTTTGGGTTGGACAAAAAAATAGGAGCTGGTTGAAATTCACTGGAGGTTTGGTGGCGACCAGTTTTTTCTTTACCACAGTCAGCGCGCCATTTGCTTCCGCAAATTTATGGAATGAACGGCGCAAAGCAGTAGAAGACTTAAAAAAAGAGCCTATGGAAGTTGCTTCTGCTACAGGTCTCCCTTCTTATGAAACAATGGTTGGAAACAGCATCGCCCTGCCTTCTCCTGAAACTTTGGTAAGTCATGGAGCGATGCAAGAGCTATTAAATAAGGTAAGAGGCGGGAAAATTCAGCATCAACCTAAGATTCATTTAGATCTTCCTCAAGAATTTGTGAGCCATGTTGAGACTTATGGAGAAGTTGAGCGGCTCTATCTTGCTAATTCTCAAACTTTAAAGTTTTCCAATTTTCTGAACTCATCTATTCTGCAACTTACGAATCCCCATTCAACGACCCCTAACTCTAATTCTTTAGTTATCCTTATTCAGGATGCTCATGGAATTTATGGAGTGCAAAAGAATATATCAGAGCTGATAAAAGGGTTTAACAATTTTGGAGTAAGGTTGGTAGGTGTAGAGGGCGCTTCCGGAGAGATGACTGGGATTTATCAATGGAGAAATTATCCGGATAAAGCGAGTTTAATGAAGGTGGCAAACTATTTATTGGAAAAAGGGCTGTTAAGTGGTGTGGAAGTTGCAGGTTTAGACGGTTCTCCAATCCCCTCAAATCGTCTGAAGGATGGCAAATTGTGTGAAAATAAAATTCATGACAGATGCCTTAAGAATCATCTTGTATCTGGCGGCGTAGAATTTTATGGAGTGGAAGAGAAAGAGAACTATTTGGAACAGGTCAAAAGTTTTACAGATACAATCTCTGGGAACAGAGAGGTGACTAGCTGGCTTGAGAAGACTAAAACCGCGATTGAGGTTTCTAAAGAGAAAATCTATAGTCCTGAACTTAAAGAGTTAGATAAGAGCAGGGATTTATATGAAAAAGGGGAGTTAAAACTTGGAGAATGGGTTCAAGGCTTATCTAAGAGAGATTCAAAGATTTTAACTTTTAATTTAAGCAAATATGCAAAGGCTTATGAATTAGAAAGAACAATTAATTTTAAGGAAGTTAGCGCTGAGCAAAAGAAAATATTGGAGCAGCTCTCACAAAAATTAACTCGGAATCAGTTAGTAGAATTGCTTGAGGAAAGTTTAGCTTATCGTTTAGGAAAAATCAGCTATGTTGAATTTTATGCTGCGCTTAAAGATCGTTGTGAGAAAGCAAAACTTAAGTTCACTCCAGAATTAGATAAATATATGAAATATGTGGTGATTGTAGATGGAATTGATCGGGAGAAACTTTTTGAGGAAGTAAAAAGATTAGAAAATCGAGCAGTACAGGAACTGTTAAAAGGAGCTTCTGCCAATATTAAATCTTTGGTTCAGATGGATCAGGATTATAGGCTCTTAACTAAAGCGCTTGATTTTAAATTAAGTCCTGAGGAGTGGAGAGAGTTTAATCAAAGAAAAGAGGAAATAGAGAAAATTGGGATTCAAGTTTTGAATCCTCAAACTCAGCCGGTTCAGGAAGCATTAAAGAATGTCACTCGATTCAATGAATTGTCCCATGAGAGAAATCATATCTTTGTTGAAAAATTAATTTCTAAATTGGAGGTTAGAAATCTAAATTCTAATAGAGAAGATTTGAATACAGGGTCACGCATTTCAGTGTTAGTTGCTGGAGGTTATCACACCCGTGGGTTAGAAGAACTATTAAGGAAAAAGGAGATTTCCTACATTGTGATTCGTCCCAATATGGAAAGCTCTGACCTTAAAGAGGATTATCATCCTTTAAATGCATTTAAAAGAGATGCGCTTCCTTTAGAGAAAATGTTTTATCCAGAGAAGCTCACCATTAATCCCCCCCAAGCCTTAGAGGGAGCAGTTAAACTTAACCGAGATGATAAACTTGCCAGCATTGTTGGTAGAACTTTTAAGATACTCGCACCAGCTGAAAGCTTATTCAATGGAATTAAAGAAAAAATTGCAGAAGCTGCGAATGTTCAGATCAAGGAAGAAGAGTCAGAACAAGGTGTTACTATTGTTAATGTCCGAGATGGCGAAAGGAGCTATCGTATTTATAAGACATTGGCTAAGAACAATGAGGTGCTCCAGGAAATATTGAGGAAAGATAAAAATAAAATTAAAGAGACAGAATCAGTTGATTTTAAAGATGGTTCAAAAAGAGTCCTTGCGCTTGAAAAACCGAGCTTTTTAGCGCAGGTGAAACCTTTTTCTATTCCACCTAAAATTAAGAGTAAAGTACGAAAGGGATTGATGGTTGTTTATACGCTTCTTGCCACTGCCTGCGGCAATGCTTTTAATATCAATATGAATGCGCCGTTGGTAGATGTTAAAGCAGAGGCGAATGTAAAGATAGAGAATAATGTGGATATTAATATTAACAATGGTGTTCTCAAAGGAAAAAATGAGTGGGAAATTAAAAGTTCAGATGGAAGGTTTACTGCCAGATTTGTGAAAGATATATCTAGCCGATTAATGTATGGACAAGGTGAACTGATAATAACAGATCATGTAACTGGCAGAAAAAAGAAAACAACAATTAGAGGGAGCATAGAAAATCCTCAGTTTGTTGGCAGGAGACTAGTACTTTTAGTAAAGGATGAACCTTTTGAAAAAGATAAGAATGATGGATTTGGCCCTAGCGTATTTATTAAAACCTATGCTGCTATGGAAGGTGACGAAGAATATATTATTACTTATGAGAAAAAGAGATATAAAAATATTAAAAATTATGAATTTAGTTCTGATCAAGAATATGTTGTGATTCATGAGGATGATCAAGGGAGATCATCCTTACATGTACGCAGGCTTAGAGATGGTATGTATATGGGTGGTTCCAACATCTTTTTTAACAATCAGCCCTTATTAAATGCAATGCCCATGGTATTAGAAAAAAAAGAGGATGGAGATTATGTCATTATTCGCAATCAGCAGGGGCAAAGCACAATCTATAAATTGAATAAAAATGGCGGTTACATATTAGTAACTAACGTAGAAACACTTTCTCAGCTTCAAGCAGGAGAGATAGATATTGTGACTGGCAAAGCTCTAAGTGCAATAGAAACAAATACTATATCTTTACCGTTGGTTGGAAGAGATAATATGGGAATTACTGCCACAAAAAGACGCGGGGTAGCGATTTTTTATGATAAAGACGAAAAGGGGAATCCCATTACTATTGTCAAATATTCGCCTGAAACACATGTAGAGCGTGAGTTTATTGCAAGCGGGGTATGGCACAGGGTTGGCGGGGAGAAAGGCATTATAATCAATAAGCCATACTATTTTTCAGTAGATGGGGATAAAGACCAGGAGATTATTTTGGAAATTAAGGATGATAAACTTAGGGGTCATGGATTCTCTCTTAGAAAATTAGAAAAGGGTAAATGGAGAACAGGAATTCTCTCCCCAGATTTACGCCTAGCTGACACTACTTTAGGTCAGATGAGGGTTAGAGAAATCAACATTTATGCTAATAATCCTCAAGCTGAAGGCACATTCCGTGTGCGCGGTTTTGGCGATTATTCCAAACTTTTTACTGATCCAACCAACATGTTTACTGAAAATGCTAACCATACGCTTTCCTTAAGCGACCGTGTGATCACTGGAGCGCGTGATTTCTTTCTTGGGTTTGTAGGGATTCCTACAGAAGCTAAAGAGAAAGGGGCTCCTGTATATGTAAAGCAATCTCCAAGGCCAAGAGCAGATTATTCTGTGACTGGGGATAGGTATATATCTGAAATGATGCGAGGAGAAGTAGTAGTCATGGGAAAGCAGAAAATTGATCCAGACGTTTTCCCTAGAACTAGAGATAATTCATTATTATTTTTCTTAATTCTTTTGTCGCCTGCAATAATACTAATAATATTAGCTTATATGAGGCATAAAGATATTGAAGCTAGAAGTGAAGATTCTCCCGCAGCTATTCTTTCTAAAAAAATTGCAAAATACCAATTTGATAAACTTATCGCTGCTCCATGGATAGAATCTGCTTTATTTCAATTTATTCCTCTAACGATTGCAGTTATATTTTTTGGATTAGAGTTTGGAACCATTGGTTTTTCGATTGTAGCGTCGATGGGAGTTGCTGTTAACGCTACGTTTTTTTCGATTCACAATGGGATTCCTCGTCACATTAGTATGCTTATAGAAGGTATCTTGGTACTTCCCATTAGAGGAGCCATTTTTGTTTTTTCATTTGCTCTTGCTCTGCCAATGGTTTCTTCTCTTTATTCCGCACCCTTTTCTTTATTCATGTCTCTCACATTCGCTTATCTTATAGAGGCATTCAGTATTTCAGTCTATAATCTACTTGTTTTATCTTTATCGGATCAGTCTATAGGTAGAGAACTAACTAAAAGTGATTCTGGCAAAAGTCATGATTTGCATGATAATCCGGAAACAAAGGATGAATCTGGTCAGGCGAAAGTGGAGTTTGGAGTAATCCTTGCTGGCATTGCTTTAGGCTTAGTGCTCTTGTTGACAATGTGTGCTCTTCCTATGCATGCTCAGGCAGCAGTTTTACTTTCACCAGATGCAACATCATCTCTAGCTACCTCTAAATTGAATGTAACTGGGATGATCGTGACTGGGATACTATTGATGGTAGGTCTGTGGGGTGTAAGTAAATTAAGTAAAAATCAATCCACATTTAGTTTTGAGGATGATTGGAATGGTTGGAATGATGTGCTAGCAAGGGCAGATGCAGTAAAAAAAGACGAACAGCCTGCATCCAATCCTTTAATAGATATTTTAAAAGATGAAGGTGGACAAGCGAAAGTGGATTTTGGAGTAATCCTTGGTGTCATGGCTTTATGCGCAGTGATCTTTTTGTCAATGTGTTCCCCTTCTTATGGGGCTGTTTTACTTTCACCAAATGCAACAGCCTCTGTAACAACTTCTGCAGCTACCTCTTCCTCTATATTGGATGGTTCTATATTAGGATGGATCGCCCATGGAATAAATTCTGGAGGTCTTGGATCTATTGTGATTATAGGGTTTGTAGCTGCACTGGCACTCTTTTTAGCTTGGAAGTATGACAGTTTGCCATTTGAAGGTAGAAATATTTCTGATGATTGGAAAGTGCCAGGAGGAAGACTCTTCTCCTTTTATGCTCCTTTGGCTGGGGTTGTACTTTTGTTCAACACAGCCTGCGCCGCGATCGGGTTGCCAAATTTAATTCCTGCTACAACGCCAACTCCTGCTGTAACTGCAAGCGCTGTGGTATCACCTACTCCTGCGACGACTCCTCAACCTACAGAGACACCAGCTGCTGTTATAACAACTCCTCAACCATCGCAAACTCCTCAAAACATCGCTACTGATTCTATAGTGGTAGAGTATGCCGGTAATTATCCTCACAAGTATCCTCTTTTTGAGCAGAATCCAAATAATCCTGTTACTCATGTTAGACAGAATTTATTAGCCAGCGCAGAGAATGAGCATTTAAGAGCTGATGCCATAGGTTTTAGTTATTATGGCCCACATATATCAGGTGGACCTGGTTTTAAACTTATTTTAACAGAGCCTGGGACTATGAAATATAAACATTCTTTTTGGGTTGATTACACAAGGGGATATCCTTTAAAAGTTCATATAAGTCCAAATGGCAAAACTGTTGGTGTGCAGTTTAATACATATAATCGGATCAAGGGTGTAGAGACTCACTATTACGAACTTTTTGATTTAAATGGGAATAGGATTTTACAGTTTCCTGTTCAGGATAAAAATTATCGTTATGATCGTCAGGTGAATGCTGCGATTAAAGATGTAGTAATAGATGATACTAATATTTTATTTACTTACCAGGTGGTCAGGGTAGGGATGGATAATGGATATGACAGAGGATTTAAAGTGATGGGATTGGATGAGACACTTTCTATTCCTTATCTTGGTTCACAGGAGGAGATAAAAGGGGTCATAGATGCTAAATTTGGAGATTTTGTGAAAAATGAGCAGAGTCATTATCTGTTTTCTCAAAGCAATGACCAGAAATTAGAGGTCTATGTGGATAATGACAATGTTGAAAAAAGGCATAGTTTGATTCTGAAGAATTTAGAGACTGGATTAGAAAGAGTAATTTTTACACATGGTTATGATGATTATAGAACCAGTGTTTGGGACGTAAGATTCAGTCCGAACAGCCAATATTTAGTGATGAATCGCAATGATGATTCTATGTTTAGTACTTTGATTGTTTTAGACAGGAATGGAGATGTGGTCTTTGAATATTCCGGAAGGGGTCAGGAAAAGATGATCATCCATAACTTTACTGTCAACAATGATTCGATTGTAGTGAAATATGGAGCGGTTATACCTGAGACAAATCCCAGTGGATCTACATCTTATATATATCCTTATGGAACAACTGAGCAGATAGAGACATTGCCATTAGGTTCTTCTAAGACCTCACTATTACAGTCAGCAAAAGATTTTATCGCAGGATTTACTGGCGATTTGCCAGCCATGGCAGCGGAGAATGAAGCAACCTTTTCAGCATCTCCAAAACCTGAGCCATCTCCCATGCAAAAGATCAATGAATTAATTAAGAATAATGACGGTAAAGCGATGAGTGAATATGGCTTGATTATAGCTTTAGCTGCAGCGCTTGTGATTATAAATCCTCCTATTGGTTTGACCATTTTAGGAGCTGCAGTAGCTTTGCATTTTGCGGCTCGAGTTTTTAGGACAATTCAAGATAAAAAGGCTAAAGTAAAAGTGCATGCTGCAATCTCTAAAAAGATTGATGCCGCAAAAGATGTAGAGGTAGGGAAGCTAGATGAGAAAATCATAGCAATTGCTTTAAAGGGTACAGCTAATGATCTTGATTCTGCTACCAAGGTAGAGCTAAAAAGACATATTGAGAAATCTCTTGCTGAGATTGGATCCTATGAAGATAGGGTAGAAGAAGAAAGAGTAGTGACAGAGAAGTTACAACAAACTTTATTTGCAATTTCTGCAAGTGGAGGAGATGTTGAACTTCTTAAGAGAATTTTTAAGGAACAAGAGGTGGTTCCAGCCAAAGAATTGCTTCAATATTTTGATGTTAGAGCTAAAAGAGCTCATAAGGAAGATTATGTAAAGGCGCAATGGATATTAGGTGGATTGAAATTAAATCAAGAGAATGCAAGAGCTTTTGAAGCAGCTTATAATAGAGGCGTGATTCTCTTAAGTTGGGCTAAGAAAATGGTTCAACAGGCTTCAATCTCGATTGCTAAACTTGGAAAAGGTTTTAAAGTGGTAGATGCCACTCCTCTTATGAATGGCAGTGAAGAAGAGAAGGCAAAAACATCTCTTGCTATTAAGAAGTTAGCAGAGTCAGGTGAGAAGTTTGCGCTTCAGGCAAAAGGGTATGACCGCGCAACCATTGAGCAGAACTTACATCAAACTAAAGAATTAGAAGGAGTAGATATTACTAACATCCTTTATCTCCAAGCGCAACAGGGAGAAAAGATGAGTTTAGATGAGCTATTTAAGGAGTTGGATGGAATGAAGCTCGCTGGTTTAGGAGTGAAGGTCATCACCACAAATCTTGACAACTGGGATTGGGAGACGAATGAGAATAAGAGTATTGAGATCTACTATCTTTTGGAAGCTGCGTTTCTAAAACCAGTGCTTAAACTCAAAGAACTCTCAGACGAACTCGCTCACGAGAGATTCCTAAAGATCAACGCATAATTTTTGACTGCAACACTCTTTTTAGTTCAAGTTAACCCGAATAAATCCTACTAGATTATTCGGGTTAACTTTTGGTATAGTTCTTTCTATCAAATTCGGTAGATTTCTCGCCGATGTCCTACCTTTACTATTTCTATGGTTTGGTGGGTATCGTTTATTGAATAAACGATACGCCAATCCCCTTGCCGAATGCGGTATTTTTCTTCTCCGGAAAGTTTTTCACACCCATGGGGTCTTGGCTCTATAGAAAGTGATTGAACTTTACTAACAATTCTTGTTAAGTCTATCTTTGGAACCAGTCTTAATTCCTTTTCAGCGCTCCTTTTAATGAGAACCTTATAGGATGCCATCTCGTTTAAGCTCTTTGAGTACGGTTTCGAAAGGTCTAACGGGTTCCTTGCTCCTTTTGTGGAAGGCATCTAAATCTGCCTTATCTTCACGGAGCGAAAAAGTTAAAGCATCGTTTACAATGTTCGAGAGACTTTTTTCCGTAAGAGCAGACTTAACTTTAGCAGCTCTGTAAAGCTTAGGGTTTAGATAAATGGTTGTTCTAGTGAATGACATAATCCCACCTCCTGATAGCATTATAACATTAAAACGTTAAAATGTCAAAAATGTTATGAAAATCCTACTGGGTTATTCGGGTTAACTTTTGGTATAGTTCTTCCTGCTTTATGACCATGTTATAGATATCAAAAGAGTCATCAATGGTTTGAGAGGCATTTTTTTTAAGAGATTGAAGGAGAGATTGGTCTTGTAAAATTTGAACAATTTTTTCTGCCATCTCATTAACTTGGCTAGGCGGGATGAGGAAGCCATTTTGATTATTTTTAATGATTTCCTTTAAGCCATCCACTGCAAAAGCAATTACCGGATTTCCCACAATCAGAGCTTCTACAGCTGCGCGCGGCAATCCTTCCCAAAGAGAAGTAAGCACAAACAGGTCTGAAATCTGAAGGATTTGAGGTATATCCCTGCGCCATCCTAAAAGCTGAATGTTTTTTTCAATGTCCTGTTTTTTGATTTCTTTTTCAATATTAGTTCGTAGTTCTCCATCCCCTACCATAAGAAATTGAACTTGAGGAATGTTTTGTAAAACTAACCCTGCCATCTTAATAAAAGTAACAGGATCTTTTTGAATTTTGAATGGCGCTACATTTAAGATAATTTTGGATTGAGGTGATATTCCCAATTCTTTGCGCAAAAGTTCAGGGTTAGAATTTTCAGCTTCTTTTTTTATCTTCTTAATATCCACCCCGCTGCGAATTAGAGTATATTGTTCAGCTTTTCCAATCCCAAGGCTTAATCCCTCTTGAATATTTTCTTTAGTTACCGCGATTAGTCTCTCAGTGAATTTTCCAATCCATTTTTCCAAAAATATGAAGAGTTTTCTGGTCCAAATTTTTTGAAAGGGATTAAAACCAAATCCATGAATGGAATGGATGATACAGGGCACGCCTAGAAGCCATGCGGCAATTCTGCCAACAATGCCTGCTTTGGAAGAATGCGTATGCACAATTTGAGGACCCTCTTTTTTTAAGATTTTATAGATTTTAATTAAGGCGATAAAATCATTGAGAGGGTGGATGGGCCGCACCAGTTCATTGACAAAATAAACTTTAAGTTGAGGGATTTTTTTTGCTTCTTCATCTAAATATCCGCCTAACCCACAAATTAAGCCGACTTCAAATTTGTCTCGATTTAGATGCGACACTGTAAAAAGAGTGTTCTGCTGCGCTCCCCCCAGCTCCAGAAGAGTTACCACATGAAATACTTTTATTTTTTCCACAAATTTATCATATCAAATTTATTAATCAGATTACCCTTAAAGATTCTACTTTTTAGGTAATTTTTGTATGAATTTAATTGAAAAATAAGGTGAGAAGGGATAAAATTAAAATTCACAATGATCCTTTTTATTGCTAGTCAAGAAACTGATTATCTCCAGGATTTAACTTATTCTGGCTTAGCGCAAATTTTAGGAAAAGAATCTATTGTGGATTTTCCCTTTCATTGGCAGTATCATCAAGAAAAAAGGTTTATCTGGTCTTCGAAAAATTGCTATCCAAAAAATTTAGGATTTGTACCTGAAAAAGAATTTAAATCATCCTGCAATCGCTCTAAAGGGTTTGTACAGATCAAAGAGCTCTTAAGAAAAAATCATTTTAGGTTAGTTATTCTTGGCGCAGCTAAACCAGATGCATTGCGTACATTCCATGAGCTTTCAGATCTAGTGCGAGCGCCTTGGATATTTATTGATGGCGGGGATTGGCAGGAAGTAGGCGGTGACTTTAAAAGAACTGGCGGAGAAGAGAGTTTTAATTGTTTTCTTTCTCTTTGTAATAAAATTCCACCAGCAGCTATCTTTAAAAGAGAAGTTCCTATTAATAAAAATTTAGAGAAGCTCTTTCCTCTACCTTTTTCAGTATCATCTCAAGTTCCTATTTTAAAAAGCGTTTCCAAAAAGATTTGGAATGTAGTTTTTTGGGCTGTGGAATCTTCATCAACTAGGAAAAAAGTTTTTGAACTTCTTAAGGATAGGTATGACTGTAAAATGAATGGCTCAATTTCAGGACAGAAATTTAAAGATTATAATTTTAAAGGGAACCATTATTTTAAAGCTCTAAATGAAGCAAAAATTGCTTTGAGTTTTAGAGGAGGGGGTTTTGATACTCTTAGGTATTGGGAAATTCCTGCTTGCGGCTCACTTCTAATTTCTGAAAAACCTTTCATTCAAATCCCCAATAATTTTATTCATGGCGAGCACGCGCTTTTTTGTAAAAATGATCTTTCTGATTTAACTCATTTGATTGACACCTATCTTTTAAATGAAAAAGATTCTCAAGCTATATCAGAAGAAGGCCAAAAGCATCTTTTAAAATATCATACAGACAAACACCGCGCTCAATATCTTTTAGAACTTTTAAATTCCAAATTGAATTTAAATTTTAAGTTTTGAGTATGCTCAAACTCCAGAGTTAAGAGGGAGGTTTTTTAGATAAATTTAAGATTTTCTCTGCGGTTTTCTTCCCATCCAGGATCGCTTCTTCCATGAATGAATATTTCCATTCCCCATACCTTCCAATGCTGAATATTTGATTTGCATTTAAAAAATCAAATATTTTTTGAGTTACTTTTTTTCTGTCTTTTGTGTAAAGCACATAAGCATAACGAATGGGTATGAAGTTTGCAACTAAAATTTTATCCGACTTTTGCAAAATTCCGCATTTTTCAAGATCGGTTTTCACCTTTTTAAGGAATTCCGGGTCTTGAAAGTTAATTTTTTTTTCAGGCCGGTGAGAAACTTCTATGTACATGGAAGAACAGCCTTTTGGAACCACATGGGGAGTAAAATTCATGGGAAACCCTACTCTATAAAAAATAAATTTTTTTTCAGGGAAATAAATCCAGGTTTTATCTGAAATATTCGGCCTATTAATTCCAAGGTTAATATTTAAAACAGAAGTCCATTTTAAAGAAGGCAGTAGGTTTTGAATATTTATTGGAAGATCATTCATTCTTTTAATTAGTTCTACAAGCGGCAGGGACGATACTAAAAAATCGTACGGAACCCATTCTTTGCCTTCAAATTTCACAAGTTTTTCTTTCCAATTTATTTTCTCCACACTGGTGTTTAATTTTACAGGAATTCGAGACCCAAGTTTTTCCGATAAAACCTGAATGCCTCCCTTTTTAGGATAGAGAAAGGTCACATTATATCCAAATGATTTATCGAAACTTTTTTTCGATCCATGGATCACATCCTCAAGTTTTGGTTGAGGAACAAACATTCCGCACCATTCCGCTGTCATGTCTTTTAAAGGAATTCCCCATAATTTTTCGTTATAACTCTTCATAAAATGTTTATGGATTCCTGAGCCAAAAGTTCTTAAACTCCATAGATTAAAAGGCAGGGATGTGGATCTTTTTTCATCTTTGGAATAATTGTTAACAGCTTTTTTAAAACCAACCACGCATTCCTGAATAATTTTTTTAGGAAGACCATAGGTGTTGACTTGGAATGGGTATGGGGTTAAGACTCCATGAGAATAAATTGCAGCTTTTCTTTCGCAGAAATAAAGATTATTTTTAAGAAGTTTTTGAATTAAATTTTTTGTATAGAGGTGATGAAGGTGCAAAAGGTGGCCGGTAATGTCAAAGGTAAATCCATTAATTTGAAAGCTTCTGGCTGTTCCACCTAAGCAATTGCTTCTTTCAATGATAGTTATTCTTGCTTTATTTTGAAGATGATAGGCAGTGGAAAGACCTGCAAGGCCTGCTCCTAAAACAACAATTTTTTTTTCAGTCAATTTTTACTTTAGAAAGCCAATAGCTTATAGAAATTGCTAGGATCAGAATTACGGCATAAATAGTTACTGCCCACCAAAACCAGATGATAGTGGTTAGCCATGCGCAGGTGCTTAAAAAAAGAGTTGTATAGATGGCAAGAGAAACAATGTAAGCCCTGTCCAGTCCCATTTTTTCAAGACGCAAGGCAAAATGATCTTTGCTGCCTAAAAAGGGAGACATTCCTTTTTTATAGCGTAAGTACATGACAAAAAATGTATCGTAAATAGGCACGCCTAAAATTAAGATAGGAGCAAGCACTCCCGCGTTATGAAAGGTAGTATAAGATGTCCCTAAGGAAAGCGAGCCTAAAATAAAGCCAATAAAAAGGCTGCCGGTATCTCCCATGAACATTTTTTGATTTTTTGAGAAGTTATAGGGAAGAAATCCAAAACAGGCTCCTGCTAGGGCGCCAGCTGTTAAATTAACATAGAACTGTTCTGTGGGTAAGGATATAAATAAAAATGCCAAGGCAGCGATCAGGGCTGTTCCGGCGGCAAGCCCATCCATAATATCAATAATATTCACAGCATTCATAACCCCGGTAATCCATATAACGGTTAGAATAAATGCTAGCCAGCGCGGTTGAGCAAACTGAATGTGAATTCCATAAAAAAGCAATACTGAGCTTGCTGCAATTTGAATCAGGAATTTTTTTTTGTAAGACAATCCCCCCAGCACAATATCATCTACTAAGCCAAGTAAAAACACTAAGAAGCCTCCGAAAAATATCCCTTGAATTGGACGTAATAGACCAGGAGGATAATCGGATAAATAACGGCTAATCGTTAGACTTAATATAAAAGCTAATGCGATCGCGCAACCACCTAAATATGGAGTGGATTGTTGGTGAGTTTTAATATTCGAACTTGGATGATCTAAAATATTATAGCGAAGAGCGATCCATCTAAAAACCGGTGCAAGTAAAAAGGAAAAAGTCGTGGCTAATAGAAACGCAATAAAAAAAAGAGAAAATTGGTTGGTGATTATGCTGGAGGTATCTGCGAGAAGAGGCATATTTTAATTTTAAACCATTTTGCCAGGATATATAAAAGAAGGGTCCAAAGGGTTTCTAACCCGTAACGCACGCTTTTACAGAAATTAATGCTAGAAGCATCCTTAAAATATTTAGCTGGGACAGGGACATCCCCTATTCGTAAATTTAAGAAAGCTGATTGTATCAAAAATTGTTGATCAAAGACAAATTCATTAGAATTTATTCTCCAAGGGACTTCTTTTATAACTTTTCTTTTGTAAGCTCTTAGTCCTGAGTGAAATTCTCCTAGATTTTGACCAAGAATACAATTTTCAAGTATTGTTAAAAAGCGGTTGGCAAAATATTTATAGAGAGGCATGCCTCCTTTTAACGCTTCTTTTCGGGATCGGATGCGGTTACCCAACATAATATCACAAATATCAAGCTCTAAGGGCAGAATCAATGAAGGTATAACCCTGGCATCATATTGGTAATCCGGGTGAATCATCACAATGATATGTGCGTCAGTTTTTAAAGCATGGTCATAGCATGTTTTTTGATTGGCTCCATATCCCCCGTTTACTTTACGCTCAAGAACTTTTAATCCCAAATTTTTTGTAATTTTCACAGTTTCATCTTTGGAAGCATCATCTACTACGAGCGTTTCAAAATCAAGTTCTTTAGGGATTGAATTAAAGGTGGCTTCAATGGTTTTAGCCGCATTATAGGCAGGCATTACAATTAAAATTTTTGTCTTATTTTTTATTTCCAAATTGTAACCTCTCTTCTTTTGATTATAAAACATAGAGAAGCAATAGAAAAGAGTACGCTAAGAACGCTTAAAACAGAGCCTAAATAGAATTCTTTAGGTTGGTAGAGCCAGAATATTTTTTCAATTGGAAATTTTTTTTGATGAAATTTAACTCCTTGAAAATATCCAAAAACTTGAAATGGGAAAAAATGGTCCCCAGATTCACTCCATACTTTCCACCCGGGGTAGAATGCCTCAGAGAGAAAAAGCCAGCAACTGGATTCTTCATTGGTTTTTAATCCAATCTTAAAACTTTTAGCAGATGTCCTTTTAAAGGAGAAACATTCGCTATTTTTTTTAGGTAAGTTTTCATAAGCATTTTCATTCAAGGAAGTATGGTATTGAAGGAGTTCACTGTTTGGATTAAAAGAGGGTGAATCAAGGGTTGAAATAAGGGAATTTAAATTTGAAAATTTATTTAATGCATAATAGATTTTAAGGCTAGGTCCATGGCTGGGATTTTCATAAATGAAAAGATTATTTTCATTATATTTTAAAGGCCAGTGTGACTGAATAGGGTAGACTGAAATTAGAAATTTCGTTCCAAAAAGAGCAAAAGAATTTTTATTAGGATAGATCAGATCAACCCCAGTTGTATAAATTGAATTGGGACCTTGGCTAAAAAAGAAATAGTTTAAAAGAGATCTTTGCAAGATTGCCTCATAACCATTGACATTGAGCAGCTGAAAAAAAATCGCTTTATTGGGGTTGGGTACACTGTAAGTAGTAAAAATTCTATTTTGATATGGGGCATTATGAATTGATTTAGCGTTTTGATTGATTAGCCATTCAAGCGCCTGCGATTTACCTAGTTTTTCTTGTGGATTTTCTGACCAAATAAAATCTTTTCCATTTGAAAATAGATCTAGGAAGATTAAACTTAAAAAAATAATTTTTACGAATGTTTTTTTATTTTTAAAGTATTTTTCCCAAAAAAAACTTGCACTCAAAATGAAAATAAAAAATAATAAAAAGTAAAATCTAGCGGGAACCCTTAAAAATCCAAAAGCCTTCCAAATCAAAGAATAACCTGGGCTGTTTTTTCCCATTGCAAGCATGAGGAAAAGAAAAGTTAAAATTGGTAAAAACATTTTTTTTCGTTTCATTAGGGACCAGATGCCTGCCAAAGCAAAGAGTAAAGGCAGTATGCCAAAATAAAGCGCATTGGTTTCAAAATATTGAGAAGGATGTTCCGGGTCTTCATAATCCATGTCCAAGGGGCTTCCGAATTTTTTTGGGATCAGTAGCGTGATCAGGTCTTTCCATCGCATGGAATAAGAGGTCGCGAATTGATAAGCGGTTTGAAGGTTGTGCGGCTTGATTGTTTGAGAGCGGCTAGAATAAAGATAGTAGTTTAAAGTAGGTAGAAATTGGATTGCTGAAATAGAAAAAAATAAAAGGATGTTTATAAGTCCTATTTTAATTAGTTTATTTTTTTCTATACTAGAAGATAAATAGAGTTTTTGAATAAAAAGAAGAAAAATTAGAAAAACAGTATGCACCCATACTTGGCTGTGCCCTGAGAAAAACTGAAGGCTCAAGCTGATTGTAAAAATAAAAACGTTCCAATTTTTTTTATCCTGGTTAGAATAAACTGTTTGAAAGAAAAATAGCATTACAAAAGGAAAAAAAGCGTATCCAGACAGGTGGATCAAATGGCCTGAAGCTAGTTTGGATAGAAAGAAAAATGAATAGGACCAAGTTAACCCGCCAAAAAGACTGGCAGTGCGCGTCCTGCCTAAATGATAGAGCAAGAGCATCATGCCTAGACCATTAATAAAAATATGTAGAATGGTAAAGAGATTAAAAGAAATGTTTAAAGGTAAAAAATAAAAAAGCATGGAGGCAGGGAAGAAAAGAGCTGATTGGGGCGAAGCAAGAAAAGGAGCCCCAGCAAAGATATAGGGGTTCCAAAGGGGAAAAGAACCTTGCTGTAAATTTATTTTAGAGAAGTTTCTATAGGGCGCTGCGTATTGATAAACATCACCAAAGTTGCCAACAATTCCATGGGTCCAGATCAATGGAAAACAAAAAACCAGAGTGAAAAAAATTAATATCTTAGTTGATGAGTTAAGCATTTTAAATGGATTCGCATAAAAAAGAGAGTCAATATTAATATCGTAAATATAAATAAAATCATTCCAATTTTCCAAGAGACCGGCTGATAAACTAAATAAAGCAGATGATCTCCATCTGTTAGATGAGATCCTGTAAAATAGTTTCTAAACATAAAAGTTGGTATTTTTTTATTTGGTTTTGAATCGCAGGTTGCGCAATAGAGCTCCCATCCAGGGTAATAAGGCATTGTAAAAATAACTAACTTAGCAGTCTCAAGAATAAATTGGCTGATAATTTTATGGTTGTAAATTTTTATAAACGAAGGTGAAGAAAATTCTAATTTTTTTTGATTTTTAGAAATTGGTAGATTTTCTTTATTTTCTAAACTGAATGCAGACCCCAATGCTTCTAGATTTCTATAAATTTTTAAATCTTTCTCCTGACCGATTAGTTTCCAATCAGATCCCAAAAAATCTTCTGTTAGAAAGTGTGTAATATTCCAAAAATTAATAAGAGGTTTAGCTTCCTCAATCGAGACTGATGAAGCAAGGGCTTGATAAAGCTCCTGAAAGGAGTTGAGGGCTAAAGGTTCTCCGGATGGATTAATGGTTTTAATCCTGTAGGGTAGGTTTGTGAGGTCAAATAGATAGGCTCTAAATCGCATCTGGGCATCTTGAGAGGACATTCCTGCCAATCTTCTCTGGGAGTTCACCTTATGAGAAAGAAGAACAGTCCCAGGACGATCCTTTAATACGGATTTTATCGCATTAAAAGTGACCTGATAGTATTCAGGAATAATAGTTGGTGTAATATTTTTAGAATAAAACCAAAGTTCTAAGGAGAGAGCAAGGGTTAAAAGTAGCAGGATAAGTTTTTTAAAATTTTTATTTAGCTTTGCTGTTTGAATCGAGTGAAAACCAACAAGCATTAGAAGCGCGATTGAAGAGGTTGTTAAGTAAAGTGCCACAGGAGGATATCGGAAAAGATGAAGGAAAGAAATTTTTGCATAAAAGAATTCAAAAAAAGGACAGTATTCCCCCATGGACCAAAGAATTCCAATAGCGCTTAAAGACACTACCAGCGCTATTAATTTTTTATATTTTGATATTAATGAGAAAAGTATAAGAAAGGATGCGGTAAAACCCCACCAAGCGCTCCAAATCCAAAAGAATTTTTCTCCTGTAAAACGATCTGAATGGTGTAAAATTCTAAAAGGGTAAATTAAACCAAACAGACTATCTAAAGGGAAGGAATAGGTTACAGCTTCTGAAAAGGAAATCCCAGGACCTCCGCGAATTGAGTTCTGCAAAAGTTCTAAAGTAGGCATCCATTGCGGGGCGCTCATAAAAATAAAGAGAATCAGAATTTTTATCCAATCCAAGATATTTTGTTTGAATCCGAATTTTCCATTATCTAATGCAATGTTGGACTTAAAGGAAGTAAAAATAAAAGAGAATAAAAATGCGAAAATTATCTGTAATACTAAAATTTGCGGGAATCCAGAAAAGAAAGAAAAGGTAAGTACCAGACTGCAAAAAAAGAGCTGGGTCAGATTTTTTTTAGAGATTTTTTGAATGCAGAATATCAAAAGCCATGGCAGCCAGATCAAACTTCCTAAAACACTTAAGAACTCATGTCGAGTCAATGAATAGCCATTGTAGGCAAAAAGAACACTTCCTGAAAAGCTGATAATTTTAGAAAACCCGCATTTTTTTGCGAAAAGAAAAAATCCTAAAGAGGCTAGGGCATAGTGAAGAAAATGAAAACATTTCAGGCCTATAACAAAATGAAAAATCCAAAAAAGGATAGTAAAAGGGTATAAAATGGCAGACTGGCAGTTCGCTAAAAATGGCATACCCCCCATTTCATAGGGGTTCCACAGGGGCATAAGACCAGACTGAATCATTTGCGCGCTTAAAGATCTCCAAGGATGGAAAAGGTAGGTGATATCTCTCATAAAAAAAGTGTGTGAAGAAGTCAGGGTTCCAGAGAGAAAAAAAATTGGCAAACAAATCAGTAAAAGAATAGAGGTTTTATCTCTTTTGTCCATTTATCTTTTCCTGATTTTTATAAAAAATATAAGGGTTTCTATCTAAAATAATTTTTTGCAGATTTTGTCTTTCTTTTAAAAGGTGCGATTTTTTTGAATTTTTATTATATTGAATTTGGAGAATATGAGAAAGAGATAAATAATGTTGAAGAGGAAGATCATCCCATTTAAGAGCGGAGCGTAAGAATTTTTCAGCGGAAGGTAAGTTCTCTTTTTGATAAGATTCTTTTGCTTTTAAAGAATAATTGAATGATACTAAAGGTTTGATGCCTAATTCCCAGCCAAAGAATAAAATAAAGGGAAAAAAAATTGAATAAAAGGTTATGATTAAATTTTTTTTTCGTTGAATAACTCTATCCTTAATGGGTTCGCTTATGGAAGCAAGAATCAGAAAAAATAGAAGAAAGAAACCGGGAACATTTAGAGAGTAATCTAAAAGGCATTGCGTAAAAACTGAAATCAGACCAATTTTTAGGATTAGATTAGAGCTATTTTTTAATTCTTTAAAAATAAAATAAAATAAAAAAGTTGTCGCAAGAGTTCCTATTTCACATATATTTTGTAAAAAAAAGTTATGTACATAAAGGGATTTTAATCCGGGTTCTAAATAGATTGGAGAAACTTTTTCAAATGATCCTGGTCCTGATCCAAAAAATGGGTATTGGATTGCAATTTCAAATGCTGCTTTCCACCACCTGACCCTATCATTAATTGAACTCATCCGCCAGTGGCTTAAAAAGAAAAGTATCCCAGCCATTAAGCATAGAGTTAAGAACAAGAATAGGATTCGTTGGTTTTTTTCATTTTTATTAATGTTTCGAGTCAAATATATCAGCCCAACAGATACCCCCAGAAGTCCTGCAAAAGATTCTGTGAAGTAGAAAGAAGCTAAGGCACAGCATAAAATAATTAAGGAAAATATTTTTATGTCATTATAGAAAGAAAGAGAGAAAAATAACCCTAGAATGGACAATGAACCGATGAAATTAGATTTAAGAAAAAATTCTTCTCTGGGATAAGGTGTTGAGGGATAGATTTCTATCAGTAAGGAAAATAATAAAAATAGAGAGGTCATAATGAGAATCGTTTTTTGTAATCTTATTTTATTAATTTCATTATATTTTTTAACTATGAAATATAAAGAAAAGGTGTTAAAGATTAAAAGTGCATTAGTCCTGGCTTCTTCTTTAAAAGGTGAGAGTATCATGGAACCTACAAAGAAAATAAGAAATAAAAGAAAACTTAGAGGTAGGTCAGGAAAAGTGTGGTTTTTTTCTAAGAGAGCTATGGAGCTTAGGAAGAAATATAGTATTAAAATCAAAAGAAAAATAAGGTGACTGGACCAAGGATCCCAGAGGAATCTATAGAATGGCAAAAAGATAACAATGATTCCTATAAGAAATGGGAATCCCTTTTTAAAGATGGAAGAAAGAGTGTTCAGAAAGAATTTAATATGGAATAATTTTAGGCGTTACAAAGACAAGCAGCTCTGCTCTGGTTTTTGAAGTGCCAGTTTTTTTGAATAGGTGTCCAAGAATCGGGATTCTGCCTAGGATGGGTATATAAGCTTTTTGATCTGATTCAAGTTCTGAGATCAATCCTCCAATCACAAAGGTTTCCCCATCTTTTACAATCACAGTGGTATCAGCTTGCTGGCTCGTAGTTTTTGGTATTCCAATGGATGTGGGCTGAGAAGAAGTAATGTCTGGCACAATTTTAAGTGTAATTCTTCCATCTGCATTGATAGTAGGCGTAACCGTAAGAGTAATGCCAGATTTAGCTGTATTCACTTTTTGAGAAGTTAGAGTTCCAGCATTCGTTAGCTGCGTTTCAGTAGTAATATAAGGTTCTGAGATTTCAGATTTGATGGAAGCGGGTTTGTTATTTAGAGTGGCCACTTTTGGATTAGATAGAAGTTTAGATTTATTTTTTTGCGCAAGAGCGCTTAATGCGGCATTCAGGCGCACTACATCTTTAACAAATCCAAAAGAAAGGCCCAATCCTTGACCTGGAGTAAAACCTGCGCCACTGGCTTCTAAATCCGAGCCACCTGATGGATTAAGAGGAGTTCTAGTCATAAGACCAATGCTTCCAGATCCTGGAGTTTCTGCATCAGCGCTGCTTGCGGCTTTGGATGCTTTTGCCGCTCCAATGGTGATCATTTGGTTGCCTGATTTATCTGTGTAAGCAGCCCCCCATGTAATCCCTAAATCTAAACTTTTACCAAGAGTCACCTGTACAATTTTTGCTTCAATCATTACTTGAGGAGTGGGTTTATCTAAATCGCCAATTAGTTTATTGACTAGTTCAATGCCTTCAGGAGTGTCTGTCACAATAATGGAATTTGTCCTGTCATCTACTAATGTTTTACCTTTACCTGAGAGCGTTGATAAGATAGAGATTAACTGGGTGTTCACGTCGCCTGCTTTCGCGTAATTGACTTGAAATATTTTAGTCACTGAGATCGCTTTAGTTTTATATTGATCGAATTCTTCCGCAGTCATTATTTGTAAAATATTTTTACCCAGAGAGATAATTTTTAAATTTTTTAAAGTTAGAATAGTGCTGACCGCGTCTTTAAAAGGAACATCTTTTAATTGGATTGAAACTGTCCCAGAAACATTACTGCCAAATACCACATTCACCCCAGCTTTATCTCCTAGAATTTTAAAAAGGTCTTTAATTTCAATATCAAAAAAATCTAATGTCACTAGTTGTCTGCCAAAAAAGGTAGTGGGATCAGATGGATCATGCAGGTTTTCCTTGAGGATAGGCTCATTATTTAGAGGTTGAATTGGAGTTGTTTGCGATGTTTCTTGCGTGGAGGTTTTGGGTAAAATTAAAGAAGGTGTTGGAGAAACAAGAGGAGTAGATAAAGGAAGTGTGGTGGAATGTTTTATTAAAGTTGTTTCTTCATTTGGAGGTAATTGAGAATTTGTAATTGTTGTGAGCATTGGTTCCACCCCTTCTTTTTCCATTTTTTTAGTGATGACCCAAATGGTCTCCCCTTCAGTTTTAGTTTCAAATTCCACAGGCGCTCTTAGTTCCATGACTACACGGGCAATTTTAACCGGTTCATTTTGGAATTGTCCTGAACGGATCCTGGTAAAAATAGGATTTTTTTCAGGGCTGATCACTTTTGTTTTCCAGTCATTTTCAGTTTGGATGAGTTCTACAACCAATCTGGGAGGAGCACCTACTTTAAAAACATTAAATGGGGCTAATTTATCTAAAGTGATTGAAACCATATTGTCTTTAAGCTGAACTTCTTTTAATATTGAAAATTTAGTTTGAGCTGACTCTGTAGCAGTCATGTCCACATTAACGCTATGGAGAGCGTGAATGTTTAAAAAAATTAGGGCAGAGACGAATAATATTAAAAAGGTAAGAAACTTTTTTACCATTTTAAAAGAGTTTATCATATTTTAAATTTCCCCCGTTATTAAATCTGATTTAATTTTATTTTCCTATGACTTATCTTTTAATAACATGTAATTCTTTAATCGTTTTATTTTTTCCATAAAGAACAACACTTGTTTCCTTTATAATACCGGTTATGTTTTGAATGGTTTGACTCCTCTTATCATACAGTTTCCCTGATTTAAGGGTAAAGGACTCCCCATCTCTGGATAATATTAATGCTATTTTACCATCTTTATCTTTTAAAATCCCCTTTAATTCTAGCTGTGAAAAATTTTCAGCGCTTCTCTGCGGGTCTCTTCTGGTTTGAGATTTTATTCCTTTGGAGCTGGAAGAATCTCCAATCAAAGCAAGAAATGGATCTCTTCCTGAACTTACGCCATAAATAAAGCGCGAGATAGGTTCCTTTTTAGCGCTTTCAAGTTGAGGGGCAATTTTTTTCTGAACAGAAATTTGTGTTTCCGGGTAGAGTATATTCAAGTTTTCTTCTTCATTTTTTTTGGAACAGGAATTTAAAGTTAAAAAGATAAATAATAAATAAAAAATTTTAATCATTTTAAAAATATTTACCCTTTAGAGGTATAAATAAGAAAAGTTAATTCACCGCTCACCTCATTTTCTCCAGTTTTTGAGTTAACGGTGGATGACAATTTAGAAAATCTACTTGAGAATATCCTTTCTAGCTGACCGATTTCAGTTAGAAAAGTAGCCAGATTGTGATAGGAAGCGGAAAAGGGAATCGTATAAGTATGTTCTATATAATAATCTTTGCTTGTTTGATTTCCCGGAGCGAGTCTTGTCCATCTAATGCTGTGAGAATCCATTTTTTTTGAAAGCAGACGTATTAAAGAAGGCACATCTTTATCTTTGGGTAATTTTTTTTCAACCTCTAAAATTTCCTGATTCAAAACAGCAATTTCTTCCTGGAGTTTTGGCAATCTTGCCGTACGACCTACGGACTCCTGATATTCTTTTTTAATCTGCTCCAGCTCGCCTTTTAAAATTTTTTTCCTTTCAGAGAGTGGGTTAAAAAGATATTTATAAAAACCGAAGTTTATGCCTATGATTAGAATCGGTATAAGGATGATTAAAAATTGCAGTTGTTTTTTATCCATTTTAATTTTGAGCCGCCGGCGGACAATAAGTAAAATTTAAAGTAAATTTAAAGTAGGATGTCCCGGGCAAAGAAGTTTCATTCACCTCTATCGCGCTGAGAGATATATTTGAAAATAGTTTTGTGTTTGATTCCATCCTTTGCAGCCAATCCGCAATAGAATCTGTAGTAAGAGAATTTGAAACCAAGATAATGCCCAAGTTTTTTTGTCCGTCTTCACTTAAAGAGAGCGCATCCAGCCAGATGTCTACGGGAAGAGTTTGATACAATGTTTCCATAAATTTTGGGTAGAGGAGACGGGCTTTTACTAATTCAACCACAGTATTTTTTTTAGCATTGAGAATATTTTTTTGAGAGTCTAATTGTTCAACTTGAGCTACTTTTGCTTTGATCCCTGCCAGCTGGGATGACCATCTTTCTTTTTTCTTAAGCTCTTTCTTATAGTCATTCAGTTGAATAAAATAAATAGAAGTACCGGCAATGATCAGGATCCCTATAATTGCATATCCTAAGATTACCCAATCTAATCCCTTATCCTTTTCTTGCAGCTCTTTGGGAAGAAGGTTAATTTTTATCATAAATTGTTTTGCTTTATAATTTAATATCTCCTGATTTTCTTAAGGCAAGTCCCAAGGCGATGCTAAGCGTGGTTTGAGCATCCTCAGGGACTGCTTGAGCGCCTGAAATCATTTTTAAGGGGTTTAGTTTTTCGACCGGCAGATTCAGTTCAGCGCTCAAATAATTTGCTAAATTTTTAATGTTGCTCGTGCCTCCTGCTATTAAAAGACGATTGATTTTTTTATCTTTCGCCTGTGTGGCATAATATTGAATGATTTTTTTTGTTTCTGAAATAAAGTCTTTCATGGTCATAAGAATCGCATCTGAGACTGTTTGGCCTTCCTTGCCCGCAGCTTCTTTTTCTTCTGTATTCAGCATAAGTCCATGGGCAAGTTTTAGTTTTTCCGCAACTTTCGAATCCACCAGTAAATTTTTCATGATTAGTTTTTCTATTGAGTTTCCAGAAATGGGACTATCTTTCACAACCACAGAAACTCCTTTTTCAATGATCACAAAATTTGTTTTTTGATGGCCGATATTAGAGACTAGCACGATTTCTTCAATTGGAGTTTTATCTTGGGTGAGCGTGTAAATCGCTTCTAAAGCAAAAGCATCTATGTCAACCACAGATGCTTTAAAGCCTGAACTTTCTAAGATTTCTATTTTTTGATTGATGAAATCTTTCTTTGCCGCCACTAAGACTGTTTCTGTAAGTTCTTTGCCATCTTCCTGGATATTTCTTAAAGGAAAATAAGTAAGATAAACCTCTTCGATATTAAAGGGAATATAAGATTCAGCTTCTTTTTTTATATTTTTTATGAATTCTTTGGGGACGATTTTTGGGAATTTAACATATCTGACAATGATAGAAGTTCCGGCTACAGCAGTGCATGCGTTTTTAGGAATTTTTTTCCCGCTGCCCCTGTAACTTTTTAAACTTTGAATTGCAAAGGCCTTTTTTTCTTCCGGGTTTAGTTCGACTTTTTCACCTTCTCCCGGCTGGGAAAGGGGTAGGATAGCCCATCGAACCAATTCTAAATTTCCTTCTTTTGCTTTTTTTAACTGAGCGATTTTAATGGAAGATGAACCCAGATCAATTCCAATCGTCTCATTGGAATGTAAGTAGGGTATCTTAAGAGGTGGGAGCTTATCTATTAGTTCTGTTAGATCTAATGCCATTTATAAATTAAAGAACTACTCCGTTCTGTAAAAATAAAGAAAAGAGTTTTGTGATTTGAATATAGCAGAAGATTATTCCTTTGTCAATCCCTAATATTCTCGATTTTGAGAGAGAAAAACTGTTCCGCTTCAATTTTAAATTGTAAGACATTTGGCGCCAGATGAAAGATGATTTTATACTCTTCAATGGCTGCTTGGTAATAAAGTTTATTTTTCGTTTTTTGCCATTCCTGAAAAAAGAAGGCAGCAGCCTTTCTATGGTACCAAACATTTCTTGGTTCTAGGTCTATGGCTATCAAGATATCTCGGGCAAGCCCTGTTTCAGACCGATACAAAGCGTTAAAAGGGTCAATTTTTAACGCGAATGTAGCTGCTTTTTTTCTTTCTTCCAAATTAGGATAGGCTTTTCTAAAGATAAAATCAGCGACTCCTGGGAGAGAAAATAATATGCCTAGAATGGACATGCCGCTTATGCAAAATAGTTTAGTACTTCTATTGTTGATTTGCACTTCTCGAGTTTTAAATATTTTTGAAATTGAAAAAATCATGATTAGTAAAAGCGGCGGATAATGTAAATTAAAATCAAAAAGAGATTGAACCCCTAATCCGATTGAGATCGCCAACCATTCTTCCTGATTTTGAAAAAGCTCTCGCGTCCCTTTAAAGGGCAACTTCAAGTTTTTTAGGATTAGAAGTAAGAGGATGAGTCCAATCATCCCTAACTCGCATAAAAAGTTTAAAAGTTCGTTATGGGCATAAGGAGCGTTTCTAAAACCCTGGATTTGCTTAAATTGTGGGTAATGATCTCGGAAAGTGCCTAGCCCAGATCCTTTTAAAGGGCAAGAGATAAGATAGTTTAAACTATCTTTCCAGATTTGAACTCTTTCTTGACTATAAGGATCAGTCATTTTTCTTTTCCAGAGAGTGCCAAATGAATTTTGTGAGATAGAGAGCAAAAGTATGAGACAAAGTCCTATTCCTAAAATATAAATTTTTTTTCGGTATAAAACGAGGAAAAGCGCAATGGTTCCGAACCCCCAAACTAGGAGCGGACCCAGAGATCCTATGAGTAAAATAGTAATGGGAATTAATATTGAGAAGATTAGGCAGAGCCATTGTTTCCAGCCTTTAGTTTTAAAAATCTGACTTGTGAGTAAAACTGCTCCAGAAGCCAGGAAAGAAGAAAATAAATTAGGGTGAGACATGAGGAAAAAATTAGATAAGGAATAGATTGAATTTAAAAAATAAAATAATGCGGCTAAAATGCTTATAAAGATGATCGCTCGTTTTAAGGAATTTTCCCATTTCAGGTTTTCATTGATAAATAAAATGAGCATGAACAATGAAAGGAATATTTTGTAAAGAGCAGTAAGAGTGGCGTGAAAATTTTGGGTCCAAAAAAAAGAACAAGCTGACCAAAGAATAAAGAGAAGGATGGGTAAAAGTTGTTTTCTTTCTGGCAACAAAATTTTATTCTTAAAGATTAAAAGAATAAGCAGAAGGATGGCGCTAATTTCAAAAATCGTCCAGCTGAAATAGTCCACAGTGTCCTTCATCCAAAAAATAGAGCTGCAAAAGATGATGGAACTAATTAAATAAAGCATATTTTTAGTTTTTTATATCAATGATTTTATTTTTTATTATTTCTATGTTAAATTCAAGCAGTCTTTTTGAATAGGGGCTAGAGGGCTTTAAGTCAGAGCTCGCTATTTGTAACGCATTTTTAAAAAATTTTAATGCAGAGTTTTTGTCCCCTTTTAAAAGATAACAATCCCCCAATCGAACATGAGCTAAAATATAGAATGGCTCAATTTGTATTGATTTTTGATAAAGGCTAAGGGCAGGTTCTATCCTCTTCATTAAAAGATAGGTTTCTGCCAGTTCTAAATAATAAAAGCAATTTTTAGGATTGAGTTTTATCGCTTTTTCATAAGATTGAATAGCTTCTAGAACATTTCCATTTACTATATATTTTCGCGCTAGTTCTACATACAGGTCATCATCTTTGGAATTAAAAAGTATCGCTTGTTTTAATAATTTTACTGAGTTGTTTTCAGCGATTGAGTCCCTTGCTTTTAGAATTTCTGAATTAAATGGATTTAAGAGGGATGCATATTTATAAACAGCTATTGTTTTTTTTCTTTCTCCTGATTTTTTATAAAAATTTCCAAGATTAAATAAGGTTTGGGAAATAAGAATGGTAAGCCCTATTGCACTCCATGGAAGAAGCAGCGCTTTTAAATAGAATTTTTTTTTAATAGAGTAAAAATTTTTTTGAATACCATCTTCTTTTGAAGATAAAAAAATAGTTGTAAAAAATATTAAAAGCAAGGCGAGGATCGGTAAGTGCAAATTAAAATCAAATAGGCTTTGGGTTAGAAGACAAAAAGATGAAATAAAAGCAGCATCTATTTTCCAATTTAGACATTCTTCTTTCTTAACCGCAATAAATCCTGATCGTAAAATAGAGAAAATCAGCCAGATATAGGATATTAATCCAATCACCCCCATTTCTACAGCAATTTGAATAAATTCATTGTGGGCAAATCTTGTGGTTTTTTCATACCGGGCTAACTCATATTCGATTGGACGTTTTGTTAGACCATATACCTGGCCAAAACTTCCCAATCCCCACCCCCAAAAAGGTTTAGAATAAAATGCATCTAGAGAACCTTGCCAAATGGTTATTCTTGAATATTCCTTTGGGTTGATAAATTTGGAAACCAGCGCCTCTGTTTTATTTTGAGTGATCAGAAGCATGGTAAAGAAGATTAAGCAGGTTAAAAAAATAGGAAAAATAAATTTTTTGAAATGACCTACAAGTAGAACTGTAAGAGAGAGAAAAAGACTTAGAAAAGCTCCTCGCGATATAAATTCAAGCTGCGCATGAAGCATGAGTAAAAGAGAAAATATCAAACCAGCTGCTTTTAGATAGGTCTTGGTGTTTTTATCTTTGAGGGAGAAAACTATTTTGCAAACAACTGAAAGAATTCCGATATTTAAAAAATAGGAAAATAGGTTTTCATTAGGTAGAAAAAAATAAGATGGAATTTTTAATAAGTTTTGAATAATGATTAAAATGCTGGAGAAGGAACAAATCCAAATAATTAAATCAAAGAATTTTTCTTGGAAATTGTCATTATTCATTTTTAATAGGAGCTGGAAATTTAGAAGATGTATGCAAAGAGTCGTAAAATAAACCAATCCGCGAGATTGAGAGAACATGGAATAGAGTGTTGAAAAAGCGCATACGCATACGAATGTAAATAAAGGAAGGTCAAGGGCGGTTTTCTTAAGTTTAAATTTTGGATTGAAACGCAAAAAAAGAAAAATCGAGCTTATATGATAAATGGCTAAACCAGTTACTTCCCTCCCCCCTTTGAATAAATAGAGGAGGATAAAAGAAATAAAGAAATAGTTTTGAGGATGATTAGATGATAAAAAGGGCACTAAAGGAACCTAAGGATAAAAAAGGTCCAAAAGGAATAGTGGAATTAGATTCTAGTTTTTTTAAAATTAGAAAAGGCAGTATAAAAAAAGTTCCTGAGGCACAGGCTAAGATCAAGGCAAGATTTGTTCCTTGCCAACCCAGCCAACATCCAACCGCACCCATCAGTTTTATATCCCCTAAACCTAAAGCTTCTTTTTTAAATATTTTTTCTCCTGACCAGCGTACAAGAGTCATGAGCATTAACCCATAAAAGCCTCCCAATAAATTTTGCCAGATCTGCGTTATTCCTCCCTGTTGAGATAAGGAGAATAAAAGTCCTCCAGCAGCTAAAATAATGATTAAATCATTGGGAATGATCCCATATTCTTTATTGTTTTGAAAATAAGTTATAAGATCAATTCCACTGATCAAAAAAAGGATAAATGAATAGATAAGATAAAGAATAACTATTTGATTAGGCTCGGTTTGAAATTTTAAACTGACAAGTAGAAATAAAATTCCACAACTTAATTCTATCAATGGATAAACAACAGAAATTTTTTGTTTGCAGAACCGGCAAAGACCTTTAAGCAATATAAAGGATAAAAGAGGAATATTATCGCACCACGGAATAGGATGACCACAGGTAGGACAGAATGATTTTGGACTCCAAAGGGATAACTGTTTTGGAGTTCTATAAAAATAGACATTGGCAAAGGAACCAAAGATTAGACCGTAGCAGAAAATAGTAAAGAAGTTCATTATTGAAAATCAAAAGAGGAGAAGACAAATTTGTCTTCTCCTCTTTTTAAACACTATGTATTGGTTATAACAATAACTGTAAGATTTAATACCTTACCAGCTTGTCATATATGCGTTTTTAGTATCAGTATGGGAGCAATTTACAAACCATGCGCCGCCATCTGCACTAGAATAAACCCAACCACCTGCATCATTTTGACCCGAAGCACGGTTAGAAGGACCTACCATTCTTATAGCGCCAGAGTCATTATGATAAGTTCCCAATTTTACTGTTGGGATTACTTCCATATACTTTGGTGTCATAATAGTAACTAAAGAACCGGAGGTATAGTCACCTGATGCACTATAGGTTTGTGGTACTAAACCTTCATTGTCTGAGATATAAATGGTCAACGCGGATCTTAAGTTTGTGAGAGAACCTTTTGTAGCCCCTTCCTTAGATTTACGCAACATATCCGCAAATTTTGGAATCGCTACAGCTGCTAATATACCAATAATGGCAACGACAATCATAAGTTCAATCAGCGTGAAACCGTGTTGAGCTTTAGATTCTGTCGACTTTATCATATAATCACCCCTTTATTTTCAAGGACCAGCATATTATTCCCAAAAAAGGGAATAAATATAAAATAACATCTATTTGCTATTTTGTCAATAGATAAGAATAAGTTTTTTGTAAACGTTTACTTATGATTAACCTACTGCGCCAGACATGTTGAACATGGGCAAAAACATGGCAACTACAATCGTACCAATCACTGCGCCCATAAATACAATGACAAGCGGTTCTATCATGCTGGTAAGTCCTTCCACAGCCGCATTCACTTCGTTTTCATAGAAATCAGCTATTTTAGCAAGCATGGTATCTAAATTTCCGGTTTCTTCTCCAATAGAAATCATGGAAACAACCATGGTGGGAAAAACTTTGCTTGCAGCTAAAGGTTTCGCGATTCTTTCTCCTTCTCTGATTGAGGTTTTAGCAGTAAGAATAGCTTCCTCAACAATGATGTTTCCTGCAGTTTGAGCCACAGTGTCTAGGGCTTGCAGGATAGGCACTCCAGCCTTAATGAGAGTGGAAAAGGTTCTGGTGAATTTTGCTACTGAGACTTTTTTTAATATCATTCCAAAGATTGGTACTTTAAGTAAGATTTGATCATATTTTTTTGCAAAATTTCTTTTTTTTAATAGGGTTTTAAAGACAAAAATCATTATAAAAGGAATAGGCACATACATATACCAATAGTGAATGAGAAATCTGGAAATCCCCAGTAGTAGTTTTGTAGGAAGAGGTAGTTCCTGTCCAAAGGAAGAAAACATCTCTTCAAATTTAGGAATAATAAAAACTAAAAGAAACCAGGTAATCCCAATGGCAATGCTTAAAACAACAATCGGGTACATCATGGCAGATTTAACTTTTGCTTTAAGCTCTTCTGCATCCTCTAAGTATCCTGAGAGGCGATCAAGAATAATATCTAAGATACCCCCAAGCTCGCCAGCTCGAATCATAGAGATATAAAGGTTGTCAAAAGCTTCAGGGTATTTTTTCATGGAGTCAGCAATCCCCATCCCTGCTTCAATATCCAAACGCAGGCTTGTGACTACTTTTTTAAAAGGTGGATTCTCAATTTGATCTTCTAGAATATTGAGACCTTGAACTAAAGGAACTCCTGCTCCTACAAGGGTGGAGAGTTGTCGGGAAAAAAGCACCAGATCTTTGGAGGTAATTTTTGGAGCAAAAAAAGATTTTATTTTATCTAGCGGGCTTTCAGTTTTTTCAGTCAGTTCTGTAATGGTTAATTTTTGCGATCTTAAAAGAGCCCGGGCAGTGTTTAGGTCTGGGGCAATAATGAAACCATCTGCCGTGCCTCCAGCTAAAGATTTACCTTTATAAATGAATTTTGGCATGGGATGATTTAAATTTTTTTATTAAAGCGAGCTCAATGAATTTTGGCACAAAATTCTTTGCGTCTCCTCCCAGTCGGACCACTTCTTTAACTAACGTGGAAGAAAGATAGGTATATTTTTCATCCGGCATTAAATAAACAGTTTCAACATGGTTTTGGTTTTTGGAGTGCTTTGCCAGGTGACGGTTCATCAGAGCCATTTGAAATTCATACTCAAAATCAGAAACAGCCCTTAAGCCCCGGATGAGCGCATTCGCTTTTTTCTGAAGAGCATAGTCAACCAAGAGGCCGCTAAAACTTTCTGCTTCCACATTTTTTAAGTTTAAAGTAGCGGTTTTAATCATTTTCACTCTTTCAGCTATGGAGAAGAGCGGTTTTTTTAGTTCAGTGGCAGCCACAGCAACGATAATTTTATCAAAAATTTTTAAAGCTCTGGCTAAAATATCCAGATGGCCATTAGTGAGCGGGTCAAAACTGCCGGGGTAAATCGCTATTTTTTCATTCATAGGCAAAAGATACAAACTTTTATTTATTTGGTCAAGAAAAATTTTTTAGGCGATGGTTGCCCATATCCATGTTTTAGAAAAAATTTTTCTTAATTCTTCTCTTAAAACCGAATGATCTTTCTTGAGAAGAGCTGGATCTTGCTCTAGGATTTCTCTGGCAGCTTTTTGAGTGGGCTCTAGGAGATCCTGATCTAATGAAAAATCAGCAATTTTAAAATTTGGGTACCCATGTTGAGAAGTTCCAAAGATTTCTCCCGGGCCTCGAATCGCTAAATCTGCCTCAGCCAGCTGAAATCCATTTTGATTTTTTAAGAAAATTTCAATTCTTTTTTTGGATTCTTCGGACTGCGGGTTTGCGATCACAATGCAAGCAGAGGCGTTCTCCCCCCTGCCAACGCGTCCTCGTAATTGATGGAGTGTGGACAGACCAAACCTCTCCGCGTTTTCAATCACCATGACTGTGGCATTAGGAACATCTATCCCTACCTCTATAATCGTGGTTGTCACCAAGATTGAAAATTTTCCAGAATAGAAATCTTTCATTACGCTTTCTTTTTGACTTCCCTTCATTTGACCGTGTAAAAGACCAAGAGGGATTCCTTTAAATGTTTCATTTTCTAATTTTTGGAATTCCTTTATGGCAGATTTTAATTCAATTTTGTCAGACTCATCTACTAAAGGATAAACAATATATGCTTGATTGTTTTTTCGTATGTGAGCTTTTACAATTTCATAAGCCTCTTGCTCTTTTTTCCATAAGGTTTCAATTTTTTGTCTTCCAGGAGGGAGTTCATTAATTAAGGAAACATCCAAATCTCCATAAAGGCATTGGGCTAAGGTGCGGGGAATCGGAGTAGCTGTCATGACTAAAACATCAGGGATTGGATTTTTTTTAGAAAGTAAAAGCCGATGTTTTACTCCAAAACGGTGTTGTTCATCAATCACTACAAGTCCGCATTTTTTGAATTGAACTTCCTTTTCAAGCAGAGCGTGAGTGCCAATCACTAGATCAAGACTGCCTTCCGCGCATTCTTTCAGCAGTTTTTCTCGTTTTGATTTTTTAGTGGAACTGGTTAAAAGTCCAAGGTTGACTGGCAAAGACTTTAAAAAATGTTTAATCGTAATATAGTGTTGCTCCGCTAAGATTTCCGTAGGCGCCATGAGCGCAGCCTGCAATTTGTTTTCACAAGCTAACAAAATTGCGGAAAGAGCAACAATGGTTTTACCGCTGCCCACATCGCCTTGCAAAAGCCGGTTCATAGGTCTGTCTGACAAAAGATCATTAAAAATTTCTCTAATTACTTTTTTTTGAGAGAGAGTAAATTCAAAACCGCATTTTTCTTTAAAAGGAGTGAGTAGATGCTTCTTTATGATATAAGAGCTGCTTTTTGAAACTTTTCTTTTTTGTTTTACTAAGCTCATGACAGTTTGAAAATAAAAAAATTCTTGGAATGCCAGACGTTTCCTTGCCTCTTCTTTATCCTCAAAATTTTTTGGAAAATGGATTTTTTTAAAAGCTGAGTCAAGAGGCATAAGATAATAAGCTCCTTGTATTATTTTTGGCGTTGGATCAGTTACCTGAACGCATAAAAGCGCTCTATAGACAATGGTTCTTAAGGATTTTGATGTGATCCCTTCAGTTGCAGGGTAAAGAGGAACAATTCTGCCAATGTGGATTAAATTTTCTTCAGGCTGGGTAAGGACTTCATATTCACTGACCATCATCGTGCAACCCGCAAAATCTTTTATAATTTTTCCATTGACAAGGATAGAATTTCCGGGCTTCAAATCTTTTTTAAAGGAATAAAAAACATCATATCGGTAAGAAAGTTTTCTAATCCATTTGCAAAGGAGTCCGCCTGTTCCATCTTCAATGACTGCGCTTACAATTCCAATTTTAGTTTTAGTTTCTTGGAAATAGACAGACCGGATCGTTCCTTTAAAAGTCATTACCAGTTCTGGCTGGAGCTCGCTTATAGAATGTAATTGTCTTCTATCTTCCCAAGCTCGTGGATAATAATGTAATAAGTCCTCAATCGTAACGATCCCTAAACCTTTTAATTTTTCTGAGAGTTTTGGCCCTACCCCTTTAAGATATTGAACTGGAGTGGAAAGTTTATAAGAAGTTTGACTTTTTCTTCTTAGGATCATATAATTATTTTTATGTCATTTCGATGCGATGTTTGCGATAAAGGCCCGTCAGCTGGAAAAACCGTTAGCCATTCTCATAGAGCAACTAACCGTAGGTTTCTGCCTAATTTACAGAAAGTAAAAGTTAATCTTTCTGGAACTGTTCGCCGCATTTATGTTTGCACTTCCTGTTTAAAGTCAGGTAAAGTAAAAAAAGCTTCCTAAATTAAGGAACTTCTCTTAAAAATTTTCTTATTTTTGATTTTGCTCTTGGGGTTTTAACCAGCTCCAGCCAGTCCTTGTGCGGCTTTTGTCCTTTTCTTGTGATAATTTCACACCTGTCCCCGGATTTTAAAATCGTATCTAATCTAACCATCTTATTATTCACTTTTGCTCCTATGCATTGGTGCCCAAGTTCAGTGTGAACGCAATAGGCAAAATCAATTGGGGTTGAACCTTGAGGAAGTTTTTTAACCTCTCCTTTTGGGGTAAAGACAAACACCTGATCAAAATTAAGATCTAATTTTAACCAATCTAAAAATTCTTTGGGATTTTTCGCATCCTGCTGCCATTCCAAAATCTGCTTGATCCAGTCGAGTTTATCCTCACCCACATCAGGTTTTTCACCTGCTGAGAGCGTTTGAGCAGCGGCCCCTTGTTTATATCTCCAATGAGCAGCTATTCCGTATTCACAGACCTGGTTCATCTGTTCAGTGCGAATTTGGATCTCAACAATTTCATCTTTGTTAAAGGCAATGGTTGTGTGTAAAGATTGATACATGTTGTTCTTGGGGACTGAAATATAATCTGTAAAGGAGTCTGGAACTGGAGCAAAATGAGTATGGATAGCGCCTAAGAGAGCGTAGCAGTGTTCCACTGAATCTGTAACCAGGCGAATCCCTACAAGATCCTGGATTTCTTCAAAAGGTTTGTTTTGCTTTAACATTTTTCTGTAGATTGAATAGAGGTTTTTGGGCCTGGAGGAAATTCTGTAAGGAAATGGGTGAAGAGACAACACTGATTTAATTTTTTCAACGCATTTTTTTATCCATTCTTCCCTTTGAATTTCTCTTTGGTCAACTTTTTGTTTAAGAATTAGATATTTTTCTGAATCTAAATATTTTAAGCAGAGATCTTCCATGTCTGATTTTAGTTTATACATTCCTAACCTTTGAGCTAAAGGAGCGTAAAGGGTCAGAGTTTCCTCCGCAATTTTTGTTTGTTTATCGGATTTTAAGAATTCTAATGTCTCCATATTATGTTTGCGATCCGCTAATTTTAAAAGGATCACCCGAATATCTTTTGCTGTGGCGATGATCATCTTGCGCCAATATTCCGCTTGTTTTAAAAGCTCAGGATTAGAGGTGAAAAAAGGCAGGTTCTCAGGATTAGATGAAAGATGTTCTAATGAATCTATTTTTGTGACGCCTTCTACAAGAGTTGTAATCTCTTCGCCAAACTCATTTTTTAAGAGGGAGTTTGAGACTTGGGTATCTTCCAAAACATCGTGCAACAGACCCGCGCATAAAGTAGCAATATCTAGCTGCAGTTCGCTTAAGATTTTTGTTACTGCTAAAGGATGGGTAATATACGGATCCCCGCCTGCTCGGGCTTGATCTCTATGAGCTTTTAAGGAAAATTGATAAGCTTTTTCTAAAATTTCAAGATTTTGATCCGGGAGATAAGAATGAACTTTTTCTAGGATAGAGTCAAAACTAGTTTTAATCTTATCCATCAAATTTTTGTTTGTTCTGGCGTCTAAACTGGAGGGCTTGAGGCAGAGGCGAGATCGCGTTTTGCCATTCTGCCGCTTAAATACGCGATCCTGCCGGCTTCTACGCCCATTTTCATGGCTTGTGCCATTAAGACAGGATTTTTTGCTTCAGCAATTGCTGTATTCATTAAAATACCATCTGCGCCTAATTCCATGGCTTCTGCCGCATCTGAAGCTGTTCCAACCCCAGCATCTACAATCACAGGAACACTTTTAACGCGTTCAATAATCCAGCGAATATTATTTGGGTTTAAGAGTCCCTGCCCGCTGCCAATAGGAGAGGCAAGAGGCATGACAGCTTCGGCTCCAGCTTCTTCTAGTTTTTTAGCAAGAATAGGGTCATCATTGGTGTAGGGTAAAACTTTAAATCCTTCTTTCACTAAAATTTTTGTCGCTTCCAGAAGGCCGATGGTGTCAGGAAGCAGTGTTTGGGGATCACCAATAATTTCAAGTTTAAGCAGGGGATGATCGGTCTCAAGAATTTCTTTTGCTAGATGCGCAACTTTTATCGCATCTTCAACATTATAACAGCCTGCGGTATTTGGCAGAATTGTCATCCCTTTAGGGATCGCTTCATAAAAAGATTGCGGCGATTTATCTTTTAAGTTTACTCTTCTTAAAGCTACAGTGACGATTTCCGCTCCAGAGCGGATTAAAGCCTCTTTCATAATAGAGAGAGTTGGATATTTACCGCTTCCTAAAATTAGACGGGAACAATATTCTTTTCCAGCAAGGGTAAAGGGTTTATCTTTAAAATTTTTTATTTTTGTTTCTGTCATTTTTGTTTCTCCATTTTATTTGGGCACATCAAACTTATTTTTTAGCCTCCTCCAATCATCTGAAGAATTTCAATATGGTCGCCTTCAGATATTGTGAACTGATTAAATTCGGATCGTTTTATAATCTTTAAATTAACTTCACAAGCAACCATCTCAGGCTTAATTTGCATTTTTTTAAGGAGCTCTTGTATGGTTAGAGATTTCTCCAAATCAGTCTCTTTTCCATTTAGGAACATTTTCATTTTAAAAAGGGAATCCCCCCACCGCTATTCCAAATACAAAGGAACCTAAACAATAAATATCTTTCACTTTGTGTAAACGAGGCAATATGTCTGCCGCGCCAATATAGAAAAAAGTGCCGGCAATAAAACCTAACCACCAGCCCATTGCCTGATCAGAGAAAAATGATGAAAAAGGATTAAAGAAGAGAGTTCCTAGCGGCGTGGCACAAGCCACTAAAATAACAACTAGGAGAGATTTTTTGTTTGAATAATTTGCTTTAAGTAACAAGCCGGTTAAGGTTAAACCATCTGTTATTTTATGAATTAAAATAGCCGAAGCCACAACCAACCCCAACTCAATATTTTTTTGAAAAGCAATGGAAATAGCCAAGCCGTCAAAAATAGAATGCAGGGCTAAAGAAACAAAAGCAACCCAGCTAACATAGTGAATTTCGCAGGGTTCGGTATATTCCAGACAACTATGCATCATGGTAAAACCTTCCAGGGCAAAAATGAGTAAAAAAGAAAAGATCGCTCCCAGACCCGCATATTGTGGAGAGAGGGAATTGGCCTCAGGAAGAATTTTAATAAAAGCGCTTCCCAATAGGATTCCGGAAACAAAAGCTAAAATTCTCCAGATATGGATTTTGGTCCATTCTCTTTTAATAAAAAGAATTCCTGCTCCAAGCAGAGTAGAACAGAAAGCAAAAAAAGACCAACAATAAGCAGGAGACATAGTTAATATGAATAATGCATTATTTTAGGCTTAACCCCAAAATCAATATCATCTTACACAATCCGATTTTAGATATGTGGCTTTAAGAAGAATATTGTGTTTCATAGAGTTTTTTATATAAACCATTTTTTTCTAGCAGAGTTTCATGCCTACCCTCTTCTATGATTTCTCCATTTTCTAAAACAATAATTCTGTCCGCTTTGCGAATGGTGGATAAGCGATGAGCCACGACTAAAACCGTGCGATGTTTCATTAATCTTTCTAAAGCTTCCTGCACTAGTTTTTCAGATTCGCTGTCCAATGAGGATGTGGCTTCATCCAGAATCAGGATTGGGGGGTTTTTAAGTATGGCTCTGGCAATCGCTAAGCGCTGTCTTTGTCCGCCGGAAAGACGCACCCCTTTTTCACCGATTTGAGTGTCATATCCTTGAGGGAGATCTTGAATAAATGGATGCGCGTTCGCGATTGAAGCCGCCTCTTCTAATTGAGCTAGATTTATAGAGCCAAGATTTCCATCCTCATTGCTTCCATAAGCAAGGTTATATCGTACAGTTTCATTGAATAGAATGGTATCTTGAGTGACCATGCCTATTTGACCCCTTAAAGATTTAAAAGTCACATTTTTTATATCCGTTCCATCAATTAAAATTGAACCTTGAGTTGGATCAAAGAGTCTGGGAAGTAATTGGATTAAAGTTGTTTTTCCAGCTCCGGAAGGTCCTACAATCGCTACGATTTCTCCTGGACGGACATCTAACGCAATATTTTTAAGAATTGCGCGGCCATTTGTTTCATAAGAAAAATTTACATTTTTATATTGAATCAGCTGGTTAAATGGAGGAAGATTAAAGCAGTCCTTTTTTTCTATTATGGTTGGTTTTTGATCCAAGAGCTCAAAGATTCTTTCTAAAGCAGCGAGTCCTTGCTGAATCCTTGCATTTACTCCAGTAAATTCTTTAATAGGTTTATAGGCTGAGATAGAAGCCCCTAAAAAAGAAAAGAAGCTTCCTGTGCTCCATGCTCCGTTAATCACATCTTTTCCCCCAACCCATAAGAGAAATACTGCGGCAAAGGATCCAACAAATTCCATGATTGGAGCTCCTAACACATCTGCCCTGACCCAGCGCATAAGGCTTGCATAATAGTCTTGATTCTCTTTATTAAATCTTTCAATTTCATTTTTTTCTTTGGAAAAAACTTTTGTAACGCAATTCCCAGTAATTCCTTCTTGGATCAGCATAAAAATGTCAGCCATGCGTTTCTGGATAAGCCTGCCTGTTTTTCTCATTTTAGAGCCAAGCACAGCGACTGGAATCATTGCGATTGGTAAAAGGAATAATGTAATTAAAGCGAATTTCCAGTTAAGATAAAGTATGGTGAAAAGCAAACACAAGACCGTAAGCCCATCTCGAATAACTTGAACTGGAACATAAGCGATAGAACTTTGCAAAGTAGTGGTATCGTGAGTCAGACGGCTCATCAGCTGGCCTGTGGAATTTTGATGAAAAAAATCAAGAGAACAATTTTGCAGATGGGAATATAGTTCGGATCGCATATCCCGAATCACTGAATGGCTGATATAGTTCATCAAATAGTTTTGAATATAAGAAAATATTCCTTTAGCTAGATAAATGAGAGGAATAATGGCTGCTACAAAAAAGAGTTTGTTTAAATTTTTAGCGATTAAAACCTGGTCCACCACGGTTCGGATCAGCCAAATAGTGGCTGTTGTTAAAAGAGCCACTGCCATCATGGCTAAACCTGCTTGTATAAAGCGCGGCAGATAGGGTTTTAAATATTGGGAGAAACGTTTATAAAGATTCATGAGGTCGCCTTGTAGATGATTTGGGCTGCTCGTTTATATGCCCCAGGAGGCCCTAAACTTAATCTTAATTGTATCAGTTCCTTACGCGTAGCTGCAAGAATCTTAGGATTTGCAAGTAAATTTTCAGCTGCTTGAACAATTGCTTCTGGATTCGCAGAATTTTGAATGAGTTCAGGCACAACCATTTTTTTCATTAGGATATTAGGCATAGAGATAAATGGAACTTGAATGATTTTTTTAGCAATCCAATAGGTTAAAATAGAGGTTTGGTATAGGACAACCATGGGGATGCCAAGAAGCGCATTTTCTAATGTGGCTGTTCCAGAAGCTGTAAGAGCCAAGGTAAGACTGGAACGAATTTTATAATCTGTTTCTCTCACCCTATTCAACTCTTGCAAACCTTCCTTACCTGCCTTCTGGATGAGGTTTTCATAAACCTGATTAGGAATTGAATCAACCTCAAAAAGAGTAGCCTCGATTTGAGGATATTTTGATTTTAGTTTTTTATAGGTTTCAATCAGCAATGGAATGTGACGTACAATCTCCCTTTCTCTTGACCCAGGCAAAAGTCCTAAGTGAATCTTTCCATCTATTTTTAGAGCATTCGGCTCTTGAGGTAAAAGATCAATTAATGGGTGACCAACAAACTCTACAGGAACGTTATTTTTTTTATAGAGTTCTTCTTCAAAAGGAAAAATAACAAGCATTTTCGTGACATTTTTTTTTAATTTTTGAATCCTCCATTTGCGGCTTGCCCAAACCTGAGGGCTCACAAAATAAAAAACAGGGATATTTTCTTTTGTTGCTTTTTCAGCCACATGGATATTGAATCCATAATAATCTATTAAAATAACCGCATCAATTTTATTTTTATCAATTTGGGGAAAAACAATTTTTTGAAGGATATTCTTTAAATTAAAAAATTGTTTAAGGGGTTGGGAAAAGCCGGAAACATCTAGTTCTACTAGATCCTTTAAAAATAGATTGGAAACGCTTTTTAATTTAATCCCTCCTAAAGCTATTACAAAAAGAGATGGGTCACATTTCTTGAGTTCTTGAATAAGAAATTGGCCATGCAGATCAGCCGAATAGTCCCCTGTAGAGATAAGGATCCTACTCATTCATGCAGGTGAAGTTGCTCTAAAATTTCTAGTCCCAGTTCCAAAGCATCTCTTCCGTGTTCTCCTGAAACAAGGGGTTTTTTGCCTTCTTGGATACATTCCAGGAAATGCTCCAGTTCTAATTTTAGAGGTTCTTCTTTTGTAAGGGAGGGTTTTAATATCTCAATGTCGTTAAAGTTTTTTACAATTGGAGTTTTTTTTCTATAGACTTTTAAATCCTTGTGGGCATAATCAATGGAGATATAGGAGTCTGGTTGAAAGATTCTTATTTTTCTATATTGTTCCAGAGAAATTCTGGATGCGGATAAATCCACAATGCAGCCATTTTCAAATCTTAAGCGGCATTTTACAATATCCTCATGTTCTGTTAAAACTTTTGCTCCAAAAGCCTCCAGATTTTTTACTTCCGACTTAACCAGTGAAAGAACAAGATCTAAGTCATGGATCATCAGATCTAAGACGACCCCAATGTGCGAAACCCTTGGATCATAAGGTCCTAGGCGATTGACTTCTATAAATTTGGGCGTATGTATGAATTTTTGAGCTGCTAAGACCGCTGGATTAAATCTCTCCACATGGCCAACCTGCAGGACTAAATTTTTTTGAACTGCAATTTTAATCAATTTTTCAGCTTCTTCCACATTCTGGCAGAGAGGTTTTTCTAATAAACAATGGATCCCATTCTCCAGACATTTTTTACCAAGCTCGTAATGCAGGGGTGTGGGAACAGAAATCACAGCAGCTTTAATTGTATTTAAGATAGGATCAATTTCTCTATAAGCCTGGGTTTGAACGGACTTTGCAATTTTTTGAGCTCTTTTTTCATCAATATCCACTACGCCTAAAAGAGCGCTGTTTTTAATTTGAGATAGGAGCCTTGCGTGATGTTGGCCGAGATGACCTACGCCGATAACTGCAATTGGAAGCATTTAAGGGTTTTCCCATCCATAGATAGAACAATTTTGTTCTTCTGCCATGGCGATACATTTTTCTTTTTCTAAGATGAGCGTTTTACCAGCTTGGATCGCGAGCACTTTTGATTTTACCTCTTTTAGGAGCTGGATTGTAGAGATTCCAATGATGGGCACATCAAAGCGCATATCCTGATTAGGTTTTGCGCTTTTAACCACAATAATGTTTTCACCGCCCCAAAGCGCTGCTCTTTTAATACATTCATCCGTTCCCTCAATCGCTTCTACAGCTAAAACCGTTCTTCTTTTTACAACTACGGTCTGGCCAATATCTAGGGCTGTAAGCCCTTTGGCCATTTGGATTCCAAATTCCACATTTTTCATTTCTGAATCATTCAGTTTTCTTTTGGTTAAAGTTCCAGCCTCAGCAAGCAAATGGCTTAAAAAAGTTGTGGAAGGCAAAAGAGCGATTCCCTCTTTTTTCAGTTCACAAGCCACAGCATTTAGAATGCTGTCAGCTCTGCGATCTTTTATTTTTAATAAAAGTTGCGCTGTTCTAAAATCCGGTATCAGTTCTGAAAAAAGTTTGGTATGTTCAACGCGTCCTGCCATCACTGCTTCTTTGACCCCTTCTTTTTGCAATGTCCGTATAATGGTGTTCAGTTTAGCCACAGAAATTGAGTGAATCGTCTTTGCATAGGGAGAAAGATCTTCATTCATTTCCTCTTTTAAAGCAATGACAATTAGTTCTTTTTGATTTTTTTTTGCTTCTTGAGCAAAGAGTAGCGGGAACTTACCTTTGCCTGCAATCAGACCAACTGGAGGGTTCACTTTTTACCAGGTTTGAGAAGCGCTGCTTTCAGCTTTTAATCTGGGACGGCATACGCCGCGAGCTGAATTTACCACGAAATTTAGAAATTCTTTAATGACAGGAGATTCAATTTTTTCTTTTTGTAACTGAAGAAGAGTTAACTTTAATGGTTTTTTAGAAAAGAAAATCGAGCGATAAATCTTTTTGATCGCTTCAATTTCAGTTTTAGAAAAATGGCGTCTTTTTAAGCCCTCTAAATTTAATCCTACAATTTTTGCTCGATCTCCCCATACCGTGCAAAATGGAGGAACATCTAAGGGCACCATGGCGCCCGCGCCTATCATGGCAAGTCTTCCGATTTTTACAAACTGATGAACTCCGCTTAAACCACCGATAATAGTTCCCATCCCAAGCTGCACATGTCCTGCAATCGCAACCCCATTGGCTAGAATCACCTCATCTTCAATTACACAGTCATGGGCTACATGGGAATAGGCCATAAAAAGACAATGTTTGCCAATTTTCGTTTCACCCGACTGCGCTGTGCCCCGGTTTAAAGTAGCGCATTCTCTTACAATGGTGCCGTCGCCAATGGTAATTCTAGTTTTTTCTCCCCTGTATTTTAAATCTTGGGGCGCAGTGCCAATAAACGCATGCGCATGGATTTGACAACTAGATCCTATTTCCGCAAATTCAATCACTGCATGGGGTCCGACATGGGTTTGGGATCCGATCTTTACATCTTCACCAATCACAGCATAGGGACCTATTTCCACAGATTCTCCAATCTGGGCATGAGGATGGATCACTGCCGTAGGATGGATTTTATATTTTTCCGGTTCTTCCGGAAGGTTTTGATGGAGTGTGAGCTCAGTCATTTTTTAGCGGTCCACCAGAGCAAAGGTAAATTCACTCTCAGCCGCAAGCTCCTGCTCTACTCTAGCTTCCCCTCTAATTTTTCCAGCCCTGCTCCCTATTTTTAAAACATCAATATTTAATTCTAATCTATCTCCGGGAACAACAGCTCTTCTAAATTTTGTGGCGTCAATTCCCATAAAGAATGCCAGCTTATTAGAAAATTCAGGCTTGGATAAAAATAGAGCGCACGCGGTTTGAGCTAAAGCTTCTACAATTAAAACACCGGGCATAATCGGTTTTCCAGGAAAGTGTCCTTGAAAATACCATTCATTCATGGAAACAAGTTTAATTCCAACCGCTTTTTTAGATTCCTCCATTACCTTAACTTTATCTATAAGAAGGAACGGATATCGGTGCGGAATCGCTTTTTGAATGTCATTAATATCTAGAATTCTTACCGGTTTTTTTTCCAGATTCGTGCTTTTAATTTCATTATTTTCCATGGGCTAATTCTCCTACTTTTGTAAGTTCCTTAACAAAATTAATGTTATGACCATGCCCTACTTTTATGGCGTCAATTTTTCCTAAAACAGTTTTACCTAAAAGAAAAAAATCTCCCATAAAATCTAGTATTTTATGCCTTACAAATTCATCCTCAAAACGAAGTTTTTTTTCTTTATTGTAAATTCTATCTAGCCCAACCACCACCGCGTTATCTAAGCTCCCTCCGCGGGCAAGCCCTTTTCTTTTTAGCGCTTCCACCTCATAGTCAAAACAAAAAGTTCTGGCAGGCGCAATTTCTCGTATATAAGTTTCTGTGTCAATTTGGAAAAATTTTTCTTGTTTCCCTATCAAAGGATGATTAAAAATAAGCTGGCAATGAATGGAAAAGTTTCTAGCAGGCTCTATGCGAATTTCAGTTTCATTTGCCTTATAAATAACAGGCTCTATGAGTTCTAATATTTTTTTTGGCTGATCCTGTTCTAAAAGACCGCTAGAAAGCAAGACTTCTACAAAAGGTTTGGCAGAGCCATCTGCTACTGGAGGCTCATTAGCATCCACTTCAATCAAAAGGTTATCAATGCCTAAGCCTAAGAGAGCGGAACAGATATGCTCTACCGTATGAATTTGAGCCCCGTTTATTCCTAAGGTTGTGCCTCGCACCACTCCAACGACATGATCAATGGTCGCTGGAATATTGGGTTTGCCGGGCAAATCTTTGCGAATAAAAATTACACCAGTATTGACTGGAGCTGGAATAAATTTTAGAGAAGAGCTATTTCCTGTATGCAGTCCAATCCCTGCAAAACTCGCCTCTTTTTTAATGGTTTTTTGATTAGGATGCTGAATCATTTTTATTTGGGTTTAATATTCTTTTTATTTTTTTAAATTCATCGTAAATTTGAGGCAATTTTCCAATAATGACTTGAATACGTCTTTCCTTTAGGATGGGCCTTGCGGGTGTTCCAAAAACAATGGATCCATTGGGAACATCATTAGGAATTCCGGACTGGGCGGCAACAATTGCTCCGTCTCCAATATTGACATGATCTCCCACACCCACCTGGCCTGCAAGCGTGACAAATTTCCCTAGTTTGGAAGAGCCGGCAATGCCTGCCTGCGCTACTATGATACAACCCTGTCCGATTTGGACATTATGCGCGATTTGAACCAGGTTATCAATTTTAGAGCCCTGTCCGATTTTTGTTTTTCCCATGGTAGCCCTATCAATCGTCACATTTGAGCCTATTTCAACGTCATCTTCAATCTCTACAGTTCCTATTTGAGGAATTTTATGGTGAGCCCCATCCAAGGTCACATAGCCAAAACCATCTGAACCAATCACAGTTCCAGAATGGATAATGACCCGATCATGTAAAAGCACCTCTTCTCTCAGCGTTACATGAGGGTAAATTTTACAATCTTTACCCAGAATAGCTTTTTGACCCACATAAGAGAAGGCATTAATTTCCGTTCCATCTCCTATGCGCGCGCCAGCTTCTATCACGCAATAATGGCCAATGGAAACTTCATTGCCAATCTCTGCTCCTTTGCCAATAAAGGCTGTGGGGTGGATTCCTTTTTCAGAATGGATTTTTTTTTCTTTAGCAAAGATTTCTAAAATTTTTAAAAAAGCGATCTGGGGTTGTTCTACTAAAATGGCTGTTCGGTTCTCTACAGGAGTTCCTTTTGGCGCCAAGAGGATCCCTGCCTTAGAAGATGAGAGATTTTTTAAATATTCATTTTGGTTGACGAACGAAAGATCATTGAATGTGGCTTCTTCAAATGGAGCTACTTGCGTAATGGCGCATTCTGAATTTCCAATCAGTTCCCCACCAACCCTTTCAGATATCTCTTTAGCGGTTAATTTCATTTTGGTTTTATTTTTTTTAAGAGCCTAATTTGTCCAGCACTTTTTGAGTAATATCCGCGACCTTTTCACCATACACTGTATGCTCTTTATCAATCACAATAGAATAACCATATTTAAGCGCAATTTCTTGTATGGTTTTATATATTTTTGCTAAAAGAACCATGGATTTACCTTCTTCCATATCCCGGATTTCTTGCTCTGCCAAACCAATAAAAGTTTCAAGTTCTCCTTCTTTACGAATTAAGAGAGCTTCTTTTTCCTGAATGAATAATTCAGAAATTTTTGCTGTTGTTGAAATTTGAACCACAGGAGTTGAAAGACTTAAGGTCTGGAAATTGGCAGTTAAACTATCTGTAGATTTTTTAAGCGTTTCATCGCTTTTTATCAAAGGAGGTGTTGAGCTTTGCACAGAAACCGTAGAAGTTTGCATAAAAATTTGTTTTTTTAAAGACTCGATTTCCCCTTTTAATTTTGTAACCTCCTCTTTTTTTTCTGTGATCAAATTTCTCTTTTCTTCAATCGCTTTATAGAGTTCGATCCTGGCTTTTTCTGTTTCAGAGAAGGTTTCAAAAATCTTGTGCATGTTCACAGTAGCAACCTTAGTTTTGCCGTCAAGGCCATCCAAAGGGATTTCAATTGCATGGAGTTTAAGCGCGAGGAGGAAGCAAATAGATGCAAGGAAAAAGCTAAACTTTTCCATTCTCATCCATAATCCAATTTTGGTTCTAGGGATTTTGTTTTTCATGTTAAAAGAGATTTCCTAAAGTAAAATGAATTTGGCTTACCTCTTCTCCAGCTCTGTGGTTTAAACCATAACCCCAATCCAGCCGAATTGGGAATACTGGAGTAGTAATTCTTAGGCCAAAACCAATAGAGGATTTTAAGAATCTTCCATTTTCACTTTCAACTGGGCTTGCGCCAACATCCAGATACATCTCTTGTGAACTTTTCCAAGCTCCTCCCATATCAGCAAAAAGCACTAATTGCAGTATCCTTCTTTTGTTTTCCACATAGAGCGGAATTTTATATTCTGCGTTCATTAAAGTATAAACTCTGCCTCCTTCAATTGGGCCAATTTCTCCCCGGGCTTGGTAGCCTCGTATTGAATCTGACCCGCCTACAAAAAAACGTTCGAATATCGGGACTGTATCAGAAGGTTGAAATTCTTGAACCGCTCCAAAACGGCCATTTACAGAAAATACAAAGGGATAATTCCCTAATTTAAAAGTAGTCCAAAACCAGCTTGTGTTGAATAGTGATTTAAGAAAATGAACATCTCCTTGAAAAACAGGGCTTCCAGCTATTTGGCCTGCAATTGAGTTTCTGCTCCCCCGAGTAGCGTCAAAAAAGTAGTCGCGCGTATCTCGGCTCAATTCAGTTAAAAAAGAGGAGGTGGTATTGGTTTCTTCCTTGATTTGGCTCTTAAACTCCTCTTTTATTCTATTAATTCCAACGCTGGTAAAAGAATAGGAAAATAAAAGAGTATAAACATCAGAGAATCTTGGTCCAACGCGAACTCCTGCTCCCCGCCTAGTTTCCGTATAGTCAGCGCTAGAGTCAGAGTTAAATAGTCGTTCCCGGATGGTATTATATAGATCTACGCCAAAAGAAACTGGTTTATTGAATATCCAGGGTTCAGTCCAATTGATTTCATAGTTTTGCTTTCTGGAACCAAATTCCCACATGAGATTTAAGCGTTGAGCCAATCCAAGAAGATTAGAATGAGAGAGCTGCACTTGTCCAACCAAACCATCTGTAGAAGAGAATCCTGCGCCTGCTGAAAGACTGCCTGGTTTACCCTCCACGATTTCCATGATCAGGTCTGCTTTATCTGGATCTCTAGCAGGCTGGATGTCGGGTTTTACGTCGTCAATAAAACCCAGATTAAAAATTTTTTCTTGACTGCGTCTTAATTTAGAAGAAGAAAAAGGATCTCCGGGTTTCAGCAAGACTTCCCTGCGAATAACTTTATCTTTTGTTTTTTTAATTCCTTCAATAAAGATTCTATCTATATAGATGATGCTGGCTTCTTCAATCTGCATTTGATAATTGATTTTATTATCTTCTATAACCTCTTGCGGAATAATTTGAGAGTAAAGATATCCTTTTTCCAGATAAAGTTCTCTTAAATTTTGCAGCGTCTCTTCAAATTTTTCTTGATGATACAGTTTACCGGTTTTAAGCTCTATGGCTTTTTCTAATTGTTTGGAGGTATAGACCGTGTTTCCTGTAAATTCAAAATTTCCCACTAGATAACGCATTCCTTCTTCTATGGGAATATCTAAGGTTATTTTCGTTCTTTCCGGGTTATAAGCGACTTGCGGCTTGTTAGTTTTAACTTTTGCATAACCATTATTCTTATAGAATTTTTCAATTTCCTCTAAATCTTTTTTTAGTTTTTCTGAATCATAAACTTTACGCCGCTTTGTTTTAATTAATCGTCTTAATTTTTTTTGTGAGAAACTAGCGGCCCCTTGAAACTCAATTTTTTCTATTAATATTCTGTTACCCTCTTTAATTACAAAATGAACAGAGACATGGTTTAAAGATTCATTAAAAGTGGTAAAAGGCTCTACTTTCGCGTCCGGATATCCTTTTTCCCCATAAAGAGATAGGATTTTTTTTACGTCATTGGAAATTTTTATGGAATCATAACCTTCTTTTATTTTTAGAGAAATCTCCTCTTTTAACTTGCCTTTACCTATTTTTTTGTTGCCTGTAAAATCAATTCTTTTTATCAATGGTTTTTCTTTTATTTTAAAGATGACTCTAATTTTTCCATCCAAATCGCTGGTTTCCACTTGCGCGTCTTCGTAATTTCCAGATGCCAATATGGATTGCACGTCTTCTCGTAAATTGGTTTCAGAATAGAGATCCTTTGGACGGGTTTTTATCAGCTCACGCACCGCTCTTTCTTTGAAGTTTTTAGTCCCTGTTATTTTTATTTCTTTTATCACTTTTACCTTTAAAGGCGGCGTCAAAGCAAAAGAAAAGTCCAAAACCTGAGAGATTAAAATACTTATTCCGATGGATAGAAGTACCTTATACTTACGCAAGTTAAATATTTTACCAAAATATGCGGTTGAAAGCACAATTTTAACCTTAATCCGAAACAGGACTGTTAATTACTTTCTATTATCTTTTTGCAGGAGAACTTTTTTTAAACCAATTGGAAGGATCGAATTTAAATTCTGTCTGGATGCCCCCTTTTCTTTCTGGATCTCTGCCCAGGTTTTCCTTTGAATCTAATTCAGTAGTTCCATAAAACCAGATGCCTTTATAAAAAGGGTAACGGAGCTGGAGCTGGTGAATTAAGTCCGCTTTATCTTTAATTCTATCCAAAGTTGCTTTATAGCCAAGGCCTAATTTAGTCCCAAAAGTTTTTTCTAAAAGAATGGATTGACCAATTAAAGGGTCTAAGCTCGATGGAAGTTCTCCTCTTAACTCTTGGCTGCGCAGGGAGCTTACATCCTGGCTAATTTCAACTTTGTCTATTAGTTTGGTTCTTTGGATTAAAGCCCGGGCAAGAGGAGAGGCTAATTTTGCATCCAGCAACCGCGCCACTCCTTGTCGGATCTGTAAATCTTTTTCCTCGGGTTTTAAACCCTCCAAATTGATCCCTAACCCTGCGCGCATGGCAGCCCGTTCAGAATTTAGAGTTGGATCTTGAGCAGAACGGAAAAAGAGCTTTTTAGAATCAAAGTCTTTAGTTAAAGCTGTTCGCTCCAAAGATAAAGTAATGGTATCTGGAATATTTTGTCCTCCTTGCTGGGAGGGAACAAAGCTATTTTGTTCCGCTTTTAAAGAAAGATAAACCATATTTTTAGTTTCTCCAACAGTCAATTTTCCCTTTTCAACAGTTAAGCTTGGGGGTTGTAAAATTTCCAGCTCTGCTTCTTTTAAATTAAACTTTGCGCCATAGAGGCTAATCGTGCCTTCAGTTGAATTCATTTTTCCAGTAACAGAGAAATTTTCTTTGCCGCCTAAAAGATGAAATGCGCCTTTAATTTTTGCATAGGCAACTTCATTTTGAAAGAGTGTTTGATCGCTGCTTTTTATTTTAAAGTCCCACTCTACATTCTCCAGCCAGGGGAGCTCTCCTTTAAATTTTTTTGAAGGCGCGTAAGAAAATAGGGTCTCTTTAAGTTCAATCCATCCTGAGATGCGTGGTTTTTCTTTTTTTCCTAATACGCGAACAGAAAAGAGAGGAGCTCCTCTGGAAGGAATAGAGGGGATGCCTAATTTTTCTTCTACAAGAGGAATTTCAGGAACCTGTATATTTAAGCCATGTTTGCCAATGGTTTCAAAAGTAAGGTCAAAATCATCCCAGAGGATTTCATCTTCAAGTGTGGTTTTTAATTTTCCTTTAGCTTTTAGCTGTCCCTGTCCTATGGAACACTCTGCTGTTTCAATGAGGCATTGATTCTTTTGGATTTGAATATTCAGATTTACATCCCTAGCCTTTTTTTGAAGGTAGGAAGAGTTAAATTCTCCATCCGATAGTTTAAAATTTCCATTAATTTCTGGATTTTGCGCAACTCCGGAAAAAGAAAGGTCGCTACTTAAAGAACCCTTCGCGTTTTTAATTAGTTCTGTTTTTAAAAAATTAAGAATAGATAGATCGGAATCCCGAATTTTAATTTTTAAATTTATTTTTTGGTTAGAGTTAACGTCATTATTTGTTTTTATGGGTAAGGAGCCTTGAGCTTCAAGTTCAAATAATTTTTTAGTTTTTGCTTTGAATGCGGTTAAAGAGAGCTGATCTCCGGTAGAACTAAACTCCGTATATAAGGACTCCAATGGAAACTCTTCCAACGTTCCATTCTGAATGGAAAGATTTCCTTGGTAGGATGGTTTTTGTAGCGCGTGCGAACCCGTTATTTTAAAATTACTTTTTCCAGACAGGAGAATTGGGCTTTTAAAAATACCGGAAAGAAAAGCCGCGTCAATTTGATCCCCTTCCATGGTAAAGGCTGGTTTCTTAAGGTCAACTTCTCCGTTTAAATAAAATATTTTTTTATTGGCTTCAAAAATTTCAAACTGATTAAAAGCAACAGCGGGCCATTTAGCAAATGAAATCTCACCTCTCAAATCTGCTTTTTTTTGATTTTCGCTGATAGGGTTTGGGTTGAATTTAAGTTTATTTTTTTTAAATTCTAAATTTAATTGAAAAGGTTCTAATTCATATTGATTGGCAATGCATTGATTCATTTTGACCATGGTCATAAAAACCGGAGTTTCAGAATCCAAATCCTTTTTCCATGAACCCTCTAAAACCCCATCCCCGACAAAAAAAACAGGTCCTAAGGGAATATTCGCAAAATCAGCGGCTAAACGATATTCTCCCAACCCTTTCTCAGGGCTTAAGCGCACCCAGCTATCCTCTAAAACGCTAAACCTCCAGGATCCTTTTCTGCCATAAAAATTTAAACGGGAAAGCAATAGCTCTTTTTCCTTAAAAACTCCTGCAATTTCCCAAGAATCTAGGGAGATAGAACCTAAGATTCCCAATCCTCCGCGCAATTCGCCTTTGATGGTAGGGGAATTCCAATTTCCCGTTATCTTAAGAGCGCCGTCAGATTTACCATCCATCACATTCCAGTTAAATGCTCTAAAAAAAAGATCCGCATTGATTTGCGAAAAGGAGCTGTCTAAATTTAGAGATTCTGATTTTAAGTCAAGGCTGCCGGCTACTTTAAGTTTTCCCCCTTGATTTGAATTCAGTCTTAATGAGAGTGAGTTCAGTTCACCTTCAGAAAAAAGCGCTGTTCCATTTCCATTGAAAATTTCTAATTCTTTTTTAGGCTCTTTAATTTGAACTGAACTAGTTTGAAGATTAGAAAATTTTGCAATTAGAAAAAAAATCATTTTTTTTAAATTGCCCGTAAGGTGACCAGAGAGATTTAGATCCCCTTGAAAAGGAAAGTTTTCTAAATGAGTCACTTTAAACCATTCTCTAAGCTGACTCATGCTTGATTGCCATTCCCCTTTTATTTTAGGAGACTCATAGTTTGGCTGGTTAAATAAAATTTGGCAAGTTCCATTTATAAAATTTCCCCACTTGACCTTTTCTAGTTCTAAAATATTTCTGGAAAAATTTAAAGAAATTTCCAAGAACCCAGCCTCTAGACGATTAAAGGTAAAATTTTTTGATTTTAATATGCCATGAAGAGATTGGCCATTTTCAATTAAATAATTTCCAATAAATTCAAAATTTCCAGCAAGATGAGTGTCGGCAATTTTAAAATTTTGCAGGATCGCCTGAACGGTTAAAGGGTTTATTTTAGAGTTTTGCATTGTTTCAGCTTTTAAATTAAAGGATCCTTCTTTTTGTTTAATTTCAAACTCTTTAACTTTTAGTCCCTGAGAATCAAAAAGAACATTAATTTTTAGGTTTTCAAAAGGGGTTTTTGACCAATTGCCGTTTTCAATTATGAAATTCCCTCCCCCCTCCCAAGCCATTTCTTGTTCTTCCAATTTTGGTTCCTTGATTTTTGTGAGAGAAAGCTTTCCGCTCATTTTGCCTGAGAGTTCTGTAGAGATGTTCATAAGATTAAGAAGAATGTTTGGATCGCCCTCATATGCCAGAACCTCAACCTTTATTTTTGTTTTGGGCTTTTTCCAATATTGGAACGAACCCTTAAAAGTTTTTCCAATAATAATATCTAAAAGCTGGAATGATTCTTTATCCCAAACTAGTTTTGAGTTAAAATTTCCAATTTCAGAATTTCCTTTTTCCTTTATTTTGGAAGAGAGTTTTCGCGCTTTAAGGCTGCCTTCACATTTAAAATTAGAAAGGGATCCTGTTAGTTTACTGTCCAGATAAAGACTTCCATCTAGTAAAGACAAGGACTTAATTTGGTTTCTAAACATGGAGAAAGGCAGGGCAGATGCTTTAACTTTCCCAACTATTTCTCTGGAATTCAGATCAATTTCTAAATCAGAATTTAATTTTTCTCCGCCCTTTAAGGCGATAGTAAACTTTTGAAGTTTTAATTTTTTTTCAATTATTTGACCTGCGATTCCAATCTGATTTTTTAAATTGGAGGAATTAAGATTGAACCTAAACTTGTTTTTATTTAAATGGATCTTGCCGGAAAGATTTCCAATTTTTTTTGAAAAAATAGAGAGATTTTTTAAAGCGCATGTTCCATTTAAAGATGGGTGTTCCATGGTCCCAAACCCAATGAGCTTGCCTGAAAGTCTCCCTGAGATTTTATTTGCTCCAGATGCAAAAAACTTTTCCAAAGGAAGATGATGAACTCCTATGTCCCAGAGAACTTTATTTTTGGAAAAAGTTCCTTTACCTTTGATCCAGCTTTCTTCTGAATGCATCTTAAATGCATCAATTTGAAGGGTGTTCGAAAGATAGGAAATTTTAGCCTCACTGCTAAAAGGCAAAGAACCAATCAAACCATCTTTAATGCTCACTGAACCACTGAGATCAGGATTCTCTAGATTTCCAGAGAGGTCACAAGTTAGTTCTAGCTTTCCTTGATGCAGGGCGTTATATTTAAAGATTCCATCTAATTCCCTCAACTCACATTGGGCTAAAATTTTGGATTGGATTTGAGGACTCTTGTTCCAGGAAGAGATCACGCCTGAAAGATTAATCTGGGAGGAGCTTCCGCGAAGTTCACAAGATTCAATTTCAATTTTGTCCTGAGTTATGGAAATGGATGTTTTTAAAGAAATAGGAATAGTTTTTTGGAAAGAAGTAAAAGAGAGAGTTCTGGAATCTTTTAGTTTAGCTTGGGCAGTAAAATCTCCTTTTTTGTTTTTTATCCAGGATGGAAAATCTTTTAAATTGGCCAGAAGTTCTATATCCAAACCTCCTTTTAGTTGAATTTTAGGATTATTCAGAATAGGATTTTTAAAATTTTCCAATTGTATATTTTTGCCGTTTAAACTTATTTTACAGGCTGTGGGTGACTCCAACTCTCCTTTTAGTTCAAAGCTTTCGTTTAGCTTAGTTTCTCCGGAAATTTGAAATAAAGGAGAGGCATTAAGATTGGTATGAAGAAAGCCGGATAACTTTTCCAACTTTAAATGTTTTATTTTTTCCGAATCCCCTTCAAATTTTAGCTTACCCTCAGTTACGAAAATTTTTAAAAAAGGGAGGATTCCTTTTCTTTGCTTAATTTTTGGAATATTCCAGGATTGATTTTTATAGGAGAGCTGAATTTCTGGTTTTATGATTTGAATCGTTGCAATGTCATTTTTTTCTTTAGATTGGCCAGAGGCAGCTAATCTGCGGCGAAGCCATTGCAAGAGGTTTGTTTTTAGTTTGATCTTTTCAGCTTGAAAAAAAATTCCATGATCAAAGCCAGCAGGGTTTGAAATTTTTAAAGAGTGCAGGGAAATGGAATTGAAGAAATTTGTTGAGACTCTTTCTAGCGCGACCTCATGGCTGGGGAGGTTATTTTTTATCTGTTTTTCAATTTGATTCCTTAGTGTCTCCATGCCTCGTTGAATTATAAGGAATAAAGAGAGGGCTAAGACTAATGAACTTCCAAAAAATAAAAAGGATTTATTCTTCATCCGAAGAATAAGGGAGTGATTAGCTTTTTATGGATTTTGGCAGGGGCGCTGAGGAAAATGTGATTTTTTTAAGTTCCGTATCAAAGGAGATCTGTATTAAAGTAGGGTGTTCAGAGGAACCAGTATGAATTTTTTTAGCCAGGATTTCTTCAGCCAAAGGATCTTCAATGAAGCGCTGAATGGTTCTGGCTAAGGGTCTTGCGCCATTTTTTGGATCAAAACCATTTTCTAAAATAAAAGTCTTGCAAGCTTGGGAAAAATCAGCCTTATACCCTTGGGATTCTAGTTTTGCATTTACTCTGGAGAGCATGAGATCTAAAATTTTAGTTATATCCTCTTTATTTAAAGGATGAAACACAATAATTTCATCCAAGCGATTGATAAACTCAGGATTAAAGGCTTTTTTAACCTCTTCCATCACTGTATCTTTCATGGCAGAGTAGTCTTTCGCAGTAGTCTCCTCTTGTATAAGGAATCCTAAAGATTTTCCTTGAGATATCATCCGAGCTCCCACATTGGAAGTCATGATAATAACTGTATTTTTAAAGTTAACTTTGTGACCTAAATTGTCGCTTAAAATGCCGTCATCCATCATTTGCAATAATATATTGAATACATCTGGATGCGCTTTTTCAATTTCATCTAAAAGAACTACGGAATATGGTTTTCTTCGAACCGCTTCTGTCAGCTGTCCCCCTTCTTCAAATCCAACATAGCCTGGAGGCGCTCCAATGAGACGGGAAACTGAAAATTTTTCCATGTACTCAGACATGTCAATTCGGATCAAGGCTTCTTCATCGCCAAACATGAATTCTGCCAAGGCTCTGGCTAATTCTGTTTTTCCCACTCCGGAAGGCCCTAGAAAAATAAAAGATCCAATTGGTTTTTTTGGATTTTTAAGCCCGGTTCTTGAACGCCGAATCGCTTGAGAAACAATTGAGACTGCCTCATTCTGGCCAATGATCCTTTTATGGACTTCATCTTCCATATGAATCAGTTTTTCCGATTCTTTTTCTGTTAGGCGATTCACTGGAATTCCAGTCCATTTGGAAACAACAGTGGCGATATCTTCTTCTGTAATGGAAGGCACTTGCGTCTCTCTTTTTTCTCTCCATTTTTTCTTTGCTTCTTCCAGAGCTTTGCGCAGCTCTTTTTCCTTGTCTCTTTGTCTAGCTGCTTTTTCATATTCCTGAGACGCGATGGCTTGATCCTTATCTTTGGAAATAGTTTCAATTAAAGTTTCTTTTTCTTTTAATTCTTGCGGGAGTTGGGTGGATTGCATTCTGGCTCGGGATCCAGCCTCGTCAATTAAATCAATCGCTTTATCCGGCAAATAACGATCTGTAATGTAACGCTCCGCAAGCTCTGCGGCTGCTTCTAAAGCATTATCAGCGTATTTCACTTTGTGGTGCGTCTCATATCTTTCTTTTAATCCATGCAGGATTTGAACCGTTTCTTCAATGGATGGCGGATCTACATGAATGGGCTGGAATCTTCTCTCTAAAGCAGCGTCGTGTTCAATATATTTTCTATATTCATCTAATGTGGTGGCTCCAATACATTGTAATTCGCCTCTAGCCAACGCGGGTTTAAGCATATTGGAAGCATCAATGGCCCCTTCTGCTGCTCCAGCTCCAATCACGGTATGAAGTTCATCTACAAAAAGAATAATGGAATTTTTAGCTCTGCGGATCTCTTCCATAATATTTTTAAGTCTTTGTTCAAATTCACCGCGATATTTTGTTCCAGCCACAACTGCGGCTAAATCCAGAGTCATCACCCGTTTGCCTGCCAGAATTTCTGGAACATCATTGGAAGAGATTTTTTGAGCTAGACCTTCTACAATCGCGGTTTTTCCTACTCCAGGATCTCCAATTAAAACAGGATTATTTTTAGTTCTTCTGGAAAGAATTTGGATGAGACGTTCAATCTCATCTCCTCTGCCAATCACAGGGTCTAGTTTTGTTTCTCTAGCCAGCTGGGTCAAATCCCTGCCAAATTCATCCAAAGTGGGAGTTTTTGATTTAGCGGGAGTTCGGGTTTGTGTGGGATGGGGTCTGGGTGTTTCACCTAAAAGAGAGATGACTTCTTCTCTCACTACATCCAGCCTGCAGCCTAAATTTTCTAGGACCCGGGCAGCTACGCCCTCTTCTTCTCTAATCAGTCCTAATAAAAGATGTTCCGTGCCAACATAGTTGTGTGCCATGCTTTGAGCTTCTTCTACTGCAAGTTCTAAAACTTTTTTAGCTCTGGGCGTAAAAGGGATTTCTCCCAAAAGCATTACATTGTCGCCAGTACCTACGATTTTTTCAATTTCAGAGCGGACTCTTCTTAGATCTACTCCTAAATTAGAAAGAACCTGCGCAGCCACACCTTCTCCTAAAGCAATAAGACCAAGAAGAATATGTTCTGTTCCTACATAGTCATGGTTCAGACGTTTAGCTTCTTCTTGTGCTATGAGGATGACTCTTTGGGCGCGTTCGGTAAAACGATTAGACATTTTTTTTCACCGAAATTAGTATAGCATGAAAAACTATTTCTGTAAACCTCATGGCAACATTTTTAAATGGCTAGATTTTCTGTCGAATTCTGACCGAGCTTCAGCGACTGGAGGTGACGAAGTCACACTCTCGTCCTTTAGGAGGGAATGTCTTATCCTTGTTGTTACAGGAGGGTCGCCTTGGCGACCACTCTCGTCCTTTAGGATAAGAAAGAGACCATTTTCTAATGCAAGTTTCGGGTTTAATAAATAGGTGTACCGGAATTATGAGTTAGAATTTTGAATTCTTGAATTAGTTTTTGAGTTATTTTTCCAGGATGACCTTCCCCAATGATGCGATTGTCCACTTTAGTGACTGGGATAACTTCTGCCGCAGTACCGGTAAGAAAAACTTCATCCGCAGTGTAAATATTGTAAGGGGTGAACAGTTCTTCTTTGGTTGGGATTTTTAGTTTATTTTTTGCTAATTCAATCACAGTGGCGCGGGTAATTCCATCTAAAGCTCCTGCCCAGCAGGGAGGCGTAATCAGGGACTGATTCATCACAATAAAAATATTGTCCCCTGTGCATTCCGCCACATAACCATCCTTATTTAACATAATTGCTTCCGGAGCATTAGCTCTATTAGCTTCGATTTTAGCCATGATATTGTTCAGATAATTTAAGGATTTTATGCAGGGATTTAATGCCTCTGAAATATTTCTTTTTGTGGCTACAGTCACCAGATCCAATCCTTTTTTATATAATTTTTCTGGATAAAGGGTGATTTTATCCGCGATAATAAGTACGGAAGATTTTGGACATTTACGAGGATCTAATCCTAAATCCCCCTCGCCCCGCGTGATCACTAAACGTATATAAGCGTCTTTTAAACCATTTATTTTTAAAGTTTCCAGGATTGTTTTTTCAAGCTCATCTATTTTTAAGGGGATATTTAAAGTGATAGCCCGAGCAGAATGGTAAAGGCGCTTTAGATGTTCTTTAAGTTTAAAAACTTTGCCATTGTATGCTCGAATGCCTTCAAAGACCCCATCTCCATATAAGAGGCCATGATCAAAAACTGATATTTTTGCCTGATCTTTTGCATAAAATTTTCCATTGAGATATATTTTCATTTTAAACTCCTCTAGGGAACTTTGCGATTCGTTTCATTCTGAATATTTTTCATTTTTGTTTTCAGCCATGCTTTTGACCATGCCATCGCTGATTTGAATGATCCTATCCGCGCTTTTAGCAATTTCCGGATTATGAGTCGCGACTAAAACGGTTGTGTGGTGGGAGCGGGCAACTCTCCAAATAAGATCTTTTATTTCCTCACCCCTTTCAATATCTAAATTTCCAGTAGGTTCATCGCAGATTAAAAGAGCTGGACCATTGACCATGGCTCTGGCAAGGGCCGCTCTTTGTTGTTCTCCTCCGGATATTTGGGATGGAAAGTGGGAGATTCTTTCTTTAAGACCCACAGCATTTAAAAGATTTTCAGCTTTATCATTAGCTTCACTCCAACTGATCCCTGAAATTTGAAGAGGCATCATTACATTTTCCAGAACGGTAAATTCCGACAGCAGGTAATGAAACTGAAACAAAAATCCAATATATTTATTTCTTAACGCATCTTTTTCTTCTTCTTTGAGCTCATCCGTATTCCAGCCTAGGATCATTAAATTTCCAGAGGAAGCTTCATCCATTAGGCCTAGAATATGTAGGAGCGTGGATTTTCCGGCTCCGGAAGGACCTACAATCGCTAGAATTTCCCCATTTTTAACCATCAAATCCATTCCCTTTAAAACTTGTAATTTTTTTTCACCTTCAAAATAATTTTTTTCTATTCCTTTTGCTTCGATTGCAAATTCAGGCATTTGGTTTTTGGATTCTATGATCCTGCCTCCATTCCGGCTATTGGAACCATTTTTCATGTTTAGAAGAGAAACCATTTTTTTTACCCGTATCTAATCGCGTCCACTGGATTTACTTTTGCAGCTTGGGCGGCTGGATAGATGCTGGAAAATATGGTGATTAAAAATGAAGCTGCCATTACGAGCGATATGTCTAAGAATGAGAGTTGAATCGGTAAACGGTCAATATAATAAACATCCTGAGGCAGCTTAATCCATTTTGTTTTTTCTAGGATGGTTGCAATCAGTACTCCTAAAAATGTTCCCAATGAAATTCCTGTGAACCCTAAGGTCATGCCAGCATAGAGAAATATTTTTCTAATTGTTTTACGCGTGGCTCCCAGGGCTTTTAAAATTCCTATGTCTCTTAATTTTTCTATTGAAATTAAAATAAGAATTGAAATAATCGTAAAAGAAGCTACCAGAATAATCATTGTAAGGATGATAGCCATAACGATTTTTTCTAATTTTAGGGCTTGAAAAAGATTGCGGTTCATGGACTGCCAGGACCTTACCCAATAACGGGAACCCGCTTTTTCTGCGAACTTTTGGGCAATCAGTTCAGCTTTTTCCAGATTTTTAGTTTTTATTCCTAATCCTGTAACCCCGGGTATCCCAAATAATTTTTGAGTCTGGTCTAAAGAGGTAAAGGCCATGTTAGCGTCAAATTCATACATTCCAGACTGGAAGATTCCAGTAACGCTAAATTGCGCGATTTTTGGGATATTCCCCATGGCTCCCAAAGCAGCGCTTTCTTCAGGGGATATGATTAAGAGACGATCCCCCACTGAAACCCCTAAATTTCTGGCCAGCTCATTTCCTAAAATTAGGCAAGGTTTTTTTTCAAAAAGAGCGTTCCAACTTCCTAAAACTAATGTTTTTTGAAGTTCCGTAACATTAAATTCTTTTTCCGGCAGGATCCCTTTTAAAACAATTCCTTGGGTGGTGCGGTTGGACTTTAACAGGGCTTGTCCTAAGATAAAAGGAGAGACTGAATTAATATCTTGAATAAGTTTGGTTTTATCTATCAGAGCATCTAACATGATGCCAGAGTCTTTTTCAGTTCCAAAGAGCACAATATGAGGCTGAATGCCTAATGTTTTTTTTTGAATATCAGACCTGAAGCCATTCATCACAGATAAAGTTACAATCAAAGATGCCACTCCTAAAGTCACGCCGCTGATAGCGATCAATGTTGTAATAAAAGCGAATAGACCGTGCCGCCTTGCTTTTAAATATCTTAGGGCAATGGCAAGTTCAAAAGAATGGAGTAGGGGTTTATTTTTCAAGGTTTTAAGATTTAAGGGTTGGGAAAAGAAGCACGTTTCGAATAGAATTTTGTCCTGTAAGGAACATGACTAATCGGTCCACTCCAATGCCTAATCCTCCAGCAGGAGGCATGCCAATTTCCAAAGATTCTATAAAAGAAGTGTCCAGAACAACTCCCTCATCCGTTTGGGCAGAGTTTTCTTTTTTTGTCTTATTTTGAGACAGCTTTAGTTCCCTATATTTTTCTATTCTTAGTTTTTGTTCCATAGGATCATTTAATTCAGAATACGCGTTAGCCAGCTCTTCCCCTTGAATATAAAGTTCAAAACGGTCTGCCAGCTGAGTGGAACCTTCCACACATTTGGCAAGCGGAGAAAAGTCCGCAGGGAATTCTGTCACAAAGGTTGGATTCACTAGATGCGGAGCAATTTTTTCTGAGAAAAGGCGATCGAATATCTTATAGTCTTCTATCTCTTTAAATTCATTAGAATATTTTTCGCTGAATTTTTTCCAGTTCTGTTCTTTGACCCAAATTGCTTCTTCACTGCCCACATGTTTTTGAAAAAGTTCTCCTAGGGTATAAGATTCAAAGGGAGTTTTAAGCAGATTTAGGTTAGGGGAAGAGACATTTTTAGCAGTTTCTACAATTAATCTTTGAGTGAGCTCCATCATGCTTTCCATATTGCCATAAGCTTCATAGGCTTCCAGGATTGTAAATTCCGGATTGTGCAGAGTATCAATCCCTTCATTTCTAAAAACCCTGCCTAATTCAAAGACTTTTTCAAAACCTCCTACCAAACATCTTTTTAAATAAAGTTCCGGAGCGATCCTTAAATAGAATTTTTGGTTTAAAGCATGATGAAAAGTTTCAAATGGCCTGGCTACAGCCCCGCCGGCAAGAGCTTGAATCATGGGAGTTTCCACTTCCAAATAGCCTTCTTTATAGAGCAAGGAGCGTAAAGATTGAATGATCTTTGCTCTCATTTCAAAAAGCGTTCTTGATTCTGGATTAGAAATTAAATCCAGCTCTCTATAGCGGTAACAGAGTTCAATATTTTTTAACCCATGCCATTTTTCCGGCAAGGGACGCAAGGATTTAGCCAGTAAAACAATTTTTTTTGTTTTAAGAGAAAGTTCCCCTGTTTTAGTGCGGAACATTTTACCTTCCACACTGAGGATATCCCCCAAATCAAAATTTTTAGAAAACATTTCATATTCTGGCTCTCCCACTAGATCTTGGCGCACATAGATTTGAAGCTGGCCATAAAAATCTTGGATATGGGCAAAAGAAGCTTTACCCATGTCTCGACGTCTTATCATTCTGCCGCAAAGATGCACGTTCTCTTCTGATTCCTCTTTTTCAATAGTTTTAAATTGTTCTTTTATTTGCAGAGTGGAAACTCTTTTTTGCAGTATGGAATCTTTTGCAGGGAATGGATTAATCTGAAGAGATTTTATTTTAAGAAGTTTTTCTTTTTTATTTTGGATTAAAGTTGGATCAAGATTTTGATCCCACGGTTCATTTTGCGAAGAAATTTGGGGAGGGTTCATCAAAGGATTTTTAAAATAGGTGTTTAGAAGAGGGTTAGTTATTCGATCCTTAATTCAATTGAAATTATTTATTTGAAGCAAGAATTTCTCTAATTTTATCTCTCAAACCCCGTGGATCAAATGGTTTTTCCATAAAAGCAACCACGTTACTTCCTAATTCAAATAGATCCTTCATCTGTCCCTTTGCCGTAAGGATAATGACAGGGATGGTTCTAGTTTCATCTTTTTCTTGCAAACGGGTATTGACTGTGTAGCCGTCCATTTCAGGCATCATGATATCTAAAATAATTAATTCCGGCATTGTAGCCTCTACTTTATCCAGAGCTTCCTGGCCATTTGAGGCAGTGACCACTTGGTGGCCATCTTTTTCCAACATGAATTTAATGAGCTCAACCACATCATTTTCATCATCCACAACCATCACTTTTGCCATTATAATCTACCTCCAGTTCTACCTGTTTAACCCGAATATTGCATTTATAAAACCATTGCGCAATATTCAGGTTAAATTTGAGGTCATTAGAGGGAAAATCATATCACTTTTCCATTCTGCAAGCAAGTAAACCCCTAGAACCCGAACGCTGCTTTTGGTTTGTTTTATTTGCTAAAAGATGATTTTTTTCGTATCTTTTAAACCTTATGGAAAAATTCGATCTTACTATTTTGGGCGGAGGGATTCTGGGCACTTGTCTTTCTTATTGGAGTTCCCTGCTTTACGAAGGAAAAATCGCAGTTTTAGAAAAGGAAAAGGATGTGGCTCTCCATACCAGCGGCAGAAACACAGGAGTTGTTCACAGACCTTTTTATCTAAATCCAGAAAAAAAGAAAGTTTTTGCAAGGTCTGCTCAAATTTCATATCACTTATGGAAAAAGTACGCGTTATTAAGGAATCTTCCTTGGAAAGAGATCGGCACCATTGAGGTGGCAGTTGAAAAAGAGGAAGTTAATAGTTTAGAGAAATATATGTCATGGGCTTTACAAAATGGAATGGATGAGTCGGAAGTGGAATATTTATCTGGAGAGCAAGTTAGAGCAAAAGAGCCTTATGTTCATTGTTTAGGAGCAGTATTCTCAAAAACAGACACTTCTGTGGACTATAAGAGTTTTACTTCTTCTATTAAAGAAGAAGCAAGAGACCAAGGAGTAGATTTTTTATTTAATTTTGAGGTTGGAAAAATTTTCGTGGAAAATGAACTTTTAAAGATCGTTAACTCTAGGGATGGTTCAATAATAGAGACGAAATTTTTAATTAATTGTTTGGGAGGCCAGGCCATTGATTGCGCTCACAAGATGAGGGTTGGAATGGAATATACGGATCTTCATTTTAGGGGTGAATATTGGCAAATCCATCCAGATCAGGCAAAATGTATTGAGAGAAATATTTACTCTGTGCCTCGCCATAAAGAGCTTCCTTTTTTAGATCCTCATTGGATCGTGAGGTCTGACGGAAGAAGGGAGATTGGACCCAACGCGGTTTTGGTTTCCGGAGCAGAAACTTATTCTGGTTTTTTTAATAGCGCAGGGGAGCTATTAAAGAAGATTTTTGAAAGGCCCATGACCAATAAATTTAAACTGTTTACAAATCCAGAATTTTTAAAACTTGCAAAAGAAGAATGGATGAGTTCAATCTCTAAAAAAAATATGTTAAAAAGGGTGCAAAGATTTATTCCGCATTTAAAATCTAATTTTCTCATTCAAAAGGGATCTGCTGGGGTGAGAAGTTCAGTCATTGACCCCAATGGCTGCTTTGCGAAAGAAGTGGTAGAGTTAGAGAGTCCCACTTCATATCATATTTTAAATTATAATTCTCCCGGAGCCACAGGCGCTCCTGCTTACACCGCGTTTCTTATAGATAAGTTGGAAAAGAAAGGGCTCTTAAAGGGTTTAAAAAAGAGAAAAATAGGTTTAAAAAGTTTTTGGGATTATGAAGAGATAATGGAGAATTTTAATTTTTAAAAAATTTTCTAATTTTTTCAATTATAAAATCAAGTTGAGTTTTTTTTAAGTTTTGATGAATCGGCAGACTTAAAATGGTTTCAGATTGTTTTTCCACGTTTGGAAAATCCCCTTTTTTATAACCCAACTCTTTGGCGCATTTTTGCAGATGGATAGGAATAGGGTAATGAATTTTTGTTTCAATCCCATTTTGTTCCAGATAGTTTTGCAAAGCGTTTCTTTCTTCTGTTTGGATCACAAAAAGATGGTAGGAACAAACTTCTTTTTCTCCTTCTTTTGGACATTGCACCACTTCTGAAAGGTGTTGCTGATAATAGCTGGCATTTTCTCTTCTTTTTTTAATCCAATCATTGAGATGTTTAAATTTAACGTTGACGATGGCTGCCTGAAGAGTGTCCAGCCTGGAGTTATACCCCCAAAGATCTGATTCGCTTCGGTTTTTAAGCCCTATATTTCTAAATTGGATGAGAGTTTCATAGATAGAACGATCATTAGTGGTCATCATCCCCCCATCCCCAAACGCATTTAAAGTTTTCAAGGGATGCAGGCTAAAACAATTCACAATGCCAAAAGATCCTGTTTTTTTTCCATGATATTCAGTTCCTATGCTTTGAGCCGCATCTTCAATAATATGGAGCTTATATTTTTTTGCAATTTGTTGTAAAGGAAACATGTCCGCAGGTTTACCTGTGAGGTGCACAGGCATGATCGCTTTGGTTTTTTTGGTAATTTTAGATTCCACGCGATTGGGATCTATGTTCATATCTTCCTTTACATCTACAAAAACCGGTTTTGAGCCAGAGGCAATAATGCTTGTGGCTGTGGCTAAAAATGAATTGGGGACTGTTATCACCTCATCTCCCTGGCCAATATTCAAACTTTTTAAGGCAAGGAACAGGGCATCTGTGCCGGAATTCACCCCCACCGCGTATTTTACACCGCAATATTTTTCAAAATTTTCTTCCAGGGATTTTACTTCTTTACCCAAAATAAAATCCCCATCTTTAAAGATTTTTTCAATTTTGGCTAAAATTTCTTTTTTTAAAAGAGAGGCTTGTTCTTTAAGGTTGACGTAGGGTACTTTCATTTAAGAAAGGAGAGGCTGTTTTTCTAAAATAAATTTCATTTTTTTAACATTGTAAAAGTTTATGTTATTCCAATCCAAAAGACCTTTTTCATAAGCATTTTTTATATCTAACACAGCGTCTTTAATTGTTTTATTGGGCTTTAAGCCTAATTCTTTTTCGATTTTGCTAGAGGAGATATGATAGGAACGATTGTCATTGGTTGGGGTGACTTCAATCTCAACATTTTTACCTACAATTTCTTGAACCATTTGAGCAATATTGAGGACTGTAAAATTTTCGTATCCCGCGTTAAAAGTTTTCCCTGCAATTTTTTCTTCAGGCATTTCAAGCAACTGAACATAATAATCCGTAATGTCTTCAATATGAATATTGGGTCTTTTTTGGTTGCCGCCAAAGACCGTGATTTTTCCTTTGTTTAGAGCATGCATGGTTAGAATATTGACTGTAAGATCTAACCTCATTTTTGGCGAGTAACCGCAAACCGTTGCCGGTCGAATATTGACCGTTACAAAATCAGGGCTATTTGCTTTTAAAACAAATGGTTCTGCATCCGCTTTGGTTTTAGAATAGATTGTAAGAGGTTCAAGTGGAAGATCTTCCGTGACATTAGGGGCTTCTTTAATCCCATACACACTGCTGGTAGAAGCATTGATAAATCTTTGAACCCCGCTTTCTTTAGCGATCTTAATAAGATTGAGAGTTGCATCAAAATTAACCTCAATGGTCAACTGAGGATCTAAATCAGAAGATGGATCATTGGAAATTGAGGCTAAATGGATGACTGCATCCACTCCTTTTAAAGAGTTTTTTAAGGTTTGAGGATTGCGAATATCCCCCTCAATGATTTGAAGTTGGGGATTGGATTTTATCTTTTCTAAACCAATGTCTGTAAAGAAAAGCGTGTCTAGCACGATCACTCTAAAATTTTTTTTAAGCAATTTCGGCGCTAGAATGCTGCCTACATAACCTGCGCCGCCTGTAATGAGAACTGTTTTCATGAGTTTTCTCCTAAAATATTTATGGTTTTATTTTTTATAGAATTTTTTGACCTGCTGAATAGTGTAGAGAATCTGTTTTTTGGATAGGTGTTGATGTACCGGCAAGGTGATAATATTTTTTGCTTGTCTCTCTGCGATTGGAAAATCCCCTGGTTTATAGCCTAAAGATTTAGAGCACTCCTGTAAATGTAGGGGAATCGGATAATGCACTTTTGCTTCAATCCCCTGACTGTTTAAAAAAGAAAGCAGTTGATCCCTATTTTTTACTTGAATAATATAGAGATGAAAAACATATTTAGCGTTTTTTCTTCTGGGAGGAACAGTTATAAATTCTTTGAGTTCTGAAAACGCCCGATCGTACAAAGACGCGTTTTCAATTCTTTTGTCCGTAATTTTCTTAAGGTCTTTAATCAAACTAAGGCCTACCGCAGCCTGGACACTGTCCAAGCGGGAATTATATCCAAAAATAGAATATTCATCCCTATTTTTCATTCCATGATTGCGCAGGAGAAGAAGTTTTTCATAGGTTTCTTTAGAATTAGTAGTGATGATTCCTCCATCAGACCAAACATTGATATTTTTTAAAGGGTGCAGGCTGAATCCCCCTGTAATTCCAAAAGATCCTGTAACTTTTCCATCAATAGCAGCGCTAATCGCCTGACAGGCATCTTCTACCACATAAAGGTTATGACGTTTTGCAATTTTTAAAATTTTAATCATGTCCACAGGGTGGCCTGCGTAATGCACAGGCATGATCGCTTTGGTTTTAGAAGTAATGGCTGTTTCAATTTTATCAATGTCAATCAGATATTCATTGTCACAATCTACAAAAACAGGTTTTGCCCCAGAAGCCACAATCGCGCCTACTGTGGCAATAAAGGTATTGGGCATAGTAATGACCTCATCTCCTGGAGCAATCCCTAAACTTTTAAGACTTAAAAAAAGAGCATCTGTTCCTGAGTTAACTCCAACCGCATAAGAGGTTCCACAGGCTTTTGCAAATTGAGATTCCAGCGCCTTTACTTCTGGTCCAAGAGTAAAATTCCCTGTTTTTACTACTTTTTTTATTTTTTTGAGGATTGGATCAGGATTTGAAAACTGTTCTGATAAATAAGAAAATTTAACTTTCATTTGAAGAAAAAAACCTCCTTAAATTTTTGAAGAATAACTTTAGGATTTAATCCTAATTATTCGGGTTCATTAGTTCATGCTGATAAAGTGCTTCCGTAGCGCAGAAATAACTTTATCAGCATGAACTAATCAATTTCCGATCAATGATCAGATCGCAAAAAGCATGGCATAAGGTGAGATGCGCGATTTCCACAAATCCATAAGCGCCTGTTGGGGCTGGAACATAAAAGTTTAAATCTCCTAAAGATCGCAAAGGATTATCATTTTTAAAGCCAGACATGGTGATTAAGAAGCAATTTTTAGCTTTAGCCATTTTTGCCCCATTTAAAATATTATCTGATTTACCAGAGCTGGAAATGGCGATCACTAAATCATTCGGATCAGCAAACATTTCAATTGGTTTTTCAAAAACATAAGGATATCCATAATCATTGCCTATACAGGTTAACAGGCTAGTATCGTTAAATGCAATGGCTCGCATCTTTCCATTTTTCCAATAGTCAACAGATTGATGGCTTGCGATCGCAGCGCTTCCCCCATTTCCTATAAATATAATTTTATTTTTTTTGTTGTTAGTATGTTTTACGATTTTTGCAATCGCTTCTTCCATGCCATCTTCTAGTTTTATTTTTTCACCTTTTAAATTAGTCACCTCAATTTTAAGAAGTAATTCTCCAAAACCTTTAAAATAATTGAGCGTGTTTGAGTCGTTCATTTTGTTTCCCCTTTTACTTTAGAAGTGCTGTTACAAATTTAAATAAAGGAATTGGCTCCACAGGGGTTCTATTGCCTACAATCTTAACTGCCAATGCTCCAACTGTATTGCCAATAAATCCGATTAAATCAGGCGGAACTCCTTTAGCCACACAAGGAGCGGTAATCGCTAAAAACGCGTCTCCAGCCCCTACCCGATCCACAATCTCTTTGGAAAAAATAGGGGTTTCAAAAAAACCATATTTTTTTGAATAGCTTAAAGATCCAAGATGGCCTCTGGTTACTGTAATATATTGAGACTGGAGCGTTTTGGCGGTTTTAAGAATTAAATCTTCCAATTTGCCAAACTTGCTTTGATGCGCTAATCTCATTTCCGGCTCATCAATGCAGACATAATCTGCCTTAGGATATTTTAAGATTGTATTGTAGCCGGTATTCGCGCTATTGGTTTGGGTATTGACTGCAAGAAATTTTGATTTTTTAGCTAAACAGTTAATAATTGCCGGACTTAAAAAACCATGTCCATAATCCGCTACTAAAACAAGGTCGTACTCCTTAATTTTTTTATTTAACATTGTCAAAATCTCAGTTTCTACTTTAGAAGGTAAAGGACGATCATCTAGGAAAACGACTTCAAATAATTTTACCAAGAAAGGATCCCAGACGTAACGTCTTTTTACAACGGTAGGGGCGTCCTCCCTAAAAAAGAAGAATGGCTTTACATGAGGTTTAAGATGTTCAAGGATAAAATCTTCCCTGGAATTAGTTTTGCCTAAGCAAGTGAGCAAGTCAACATGATTAGAAAACCCTGCCAAGTGATTGGCGCAGGCTAAAATGCCGCCAGTAAAAGCCTCCTCACTTAAATAACGGGAAGCCACAATGCTTTCTTTTGGAGATTTTCCCATTGGATGGCAAAAATGATATTCATCAATAATCGTGTCTCCAACCACTAATACTTTTAAATCTCCTAAATCTTTTAAGGTTTGGATCACTCTGTCAACACTATATTTTTTTCTGAATTTTTCTAGGTAAGATTGAGCTTGGTCTGGATAGACCATATAATGACGGTTTAGAATTTCTGTGGAACTAAATGAAATTTCATGAGTAAAATAAATCCTTCCTCCAACGTTACGGATCGCCTCTTCTTCCTCACTGATTTTTCCAGTAAGGTCATCCTCTGTTTTTTCATAGTCGCTTCCCTTTACATAAACATGGGGTTTTAATTTTTTGATCGCTTCTGTTGCATGGGGCCATTCATTGATGGCAACATAATCCACACAACCTAAAGAGGCAATCGCCTCAGCTCTTAATCTTTGATTAAAAACAGGTCTTCCAGGGCCTTTTCCCACATATTCATCTTTAGTTAAGGTAACAATCAGGATATCTCCCTGTTGTTTGGCTGCTTCAAAGTGAAGAATATGTCCGGGATGCAAAAGATCAAATACCCCATGACATTGCACAATGGTCTTGCCTTTTTTCTTTAAGGTATGAATAATTTTTTCTAGTACTGGAAGAGCTACTATTTTAGATTGAGATGCAGGGTTATCATTATTTTTGAGCATAATTTTTAAGCTTTAACTGAAAGATACTGAAACCATTCCTTTGTAGCTTCTTGAATTGTTTCTTTTGTCCAAACAGGCGCTTCTTTCCAATCCAAAATATTTTTTAAAAGAATAGGTACTCCTTGTTCAAAAGAGACTTTTGGTTTCCAGTTTAGAATATTTTTTATTTTTGAGATATCTGCCTGAGTGCAATCAGGCTCACCGGGTCTTTTAGGAATATAAATGACCGGCCCTCCTAGTAATTCGACTAGATGGTTTACGCTTACTGCTCTTCCAGAGCCCACATTAAAAATTTCTTGCTGAAGTTTGGATTGAGCGGCAACAATACAAGCATCCACTACATCACTCACAAATGTAAAATCTCTGGTTTGTGTGCCATCTCCAACCACTGTAAAAGGTTGTCCGCTTAATTTTTGAGCTAGAAAAACTCCAAAAACAGCGCCATAAGTCCCTGTGGTTCTAGACCTTGGCCCAAATACATTAAAAAATCTTAAAGAGATGACTGGAAGTTTATAGACATTCCCCCAATGCATTAGAATTTGTTCTCCCAGATTTTTTGTTAATGCATAAGGGTATTGAGGTTGAATGGGAGATGTTTCCGGAGTAGGATAGACCGTAGGGATTCCATAGCAGGATGAAGATGCAGCATAGATTATTTTTTTAATTTCATATTTTCTTGCGGCCTCTAATACTGAGACTGTGCCACCCACATTCGATTTATGATAATTGAGAGGGGTTTGTATGGAAGGAACAATATCCGCTAAAGCGGCAATATGAAAAACCCATTCAATTCCTTTAAAAAATTTCTCAATTTTTTCAAAAGAAGAGATATCGGCATTATGAATTTGTAAATTTGGATTATCTTTATGATGATCCAAATTTTTTATTCTACCAGTAGAGAAATTGTCTAAGACCGTTACGGAATGTCCTTCAGATATTAAACGATCTATTAAATGGCTCCCAATAAAGCCCGCTCCGCCTGTTACTAATGTTTTCATAAAGTTTTTATTTAATTTTTTTATTTTATCGTTTGATAAACTTCTTCAAATATTTTTTCAGGGTGGATCCCTATTTTTTTCATTTTTTTTGCTCGTATCCAATATTCGACAAAAGATAGGGCTCTGTTATTCACAATTTTCCACTGTTTTAGTCGTATAAGATCTAAACCTAAATGAAAAATCATGCCAAACCAAAAAAGAGAGAGTTCTTTAGAATGAGTTAAGAAACTGATGAAAAAAAATATTAAAAGAAATTCCATTGTATGAAAAGCTTCCAGAGCTAGAATATTGGGTTTATATTTCCAATCAGACATAGTTCCGTGAAATATAAACATTTTTTTTATGCTCCAATTTTTAAAACGACCATAGTAGAGAAAATCAATATAGTGGTCCAAATCAATTAAAATGGAGCCTAAAAAAAAGAAGAGAGATTTATTTCCAAAGGCAGGAATTAAGGCAAAAGAAGCAGAGCCGCCGTAGAGTAGATGTTCACTTACTTTCATTTTAAATCTATTTTTTTAGTGATTACAGGCTTTGAGTAACAGGGATTCGAACTGTTATTTTTTTAGAAGATTTATTGATCGAATTTGTAGAGTCAACGGTTTTATTGCTAGGAGTATCATAGAAATTTTTGCCCGGAGAACGTTTCTTAATTTCATTTTTCCACGCTCGCAACGCTATGCGCCAAAAACTTTTTACACCCAAATTTAATGGATATATCTTAAACATCAATAAGTAGCCTTTTGCTATAAAATAGAGTGAATGATAAATATATTTATGTACCCAAACCCATTTAGCTTTCATGAGATATTTTATCACCCATGGGGTTAACCATGGCAGTGCTAGACAGACAGTCCCAAGGTTGGAAAGATTTAACTGCTGGATTTTTTCTTCTGATGTAAAACAATTTAGAGGACTCCAGCTCTGGTAGGAATGATGCAATTTGTCAAAATTTTTGGTGTTAAACCATTTGTTTTCTTCAACATAGTCGCTAAAATCACAACCTGCATAAGGGTAGATGATCGTAAATTCTCCAAATGTGACTTTTGCTTCCACATTAATCAGCACTGACTCAATGTCAAAGGAAATGGCAGTTTTTTGTTGTTGTTTTAAAATTTCTGGCCTTACTGGAATCCCTAAGATCGTATTAGCAAAAGTTTTAACTCCATATTTGTCGCATAGATGAAAGGCTCGTATGATATCTTCGCGAGACATGTGGCGTTTTATTATTTCGTTTCTAACATAGTCATTCCCAGCTTCAATGGACATGGTCAAAGAATGCAATCCCGCTGGTTTTAAAAGTTTTAGATGATCTTCTGTTAGAATATTGCAACGTGTTAGAAGGAAGAAGGGTAATTTGATGTATTTACTATAGAGCTTGGCGAATTCTGTTAGCCATGGTTCCATATCTAAATGCTTATGAATCCAAAAAATATCATCGTAGAATTTGATAAACTGGGTTGGGTAACGTTCAATCGTATATCTTAATTCTTCTATGACCCGTTCAGGACTATAGCGTTGGTAGGCATTTCCTTTGCCACGGTACATCTCATTATATTTTGGTTCAAAACAGTAAGTGCATTGATAAGGACAACCGCGGGAAGTCATAAAAGAACGCATTGGGAATTTCGCAATATGAGGAATCCGGGTATAAACAATTTCTCTGTCTAGATAGGGTAGTTTGTCTAGATCTACCAGCCGGTCAGCCATATGCTGCCAACGTTCTATTTGATTGGCTTTTTTAAACTTAAGATCCCAATTGTTTTTAGTAAAAATATTATGAATGTTATCAATGCTTTTGCCTGCCATAATATTTTGTAGAAGCTCAGGCCATGCATCATCTCCTTCCCCAGCAACTAATACATCTACATCTTCATACTCAATCAGGCTCTGATCAAAAGTGCAATGGGGACCTCCTACAACTACAATGGTGTTGGGGTTATTTTGTTTAGCCCAACGCGCATACTTGAGAGTAATAGTGTATCCGCCGGTTTTAGCGGAAAGGGCAACAATATGGGGTTGGATGCGTTTAAGGTCAGCAGGGACATCATGCTCTTGTTCTACAGAGAAAAATGTGGTGCAATTCGCTCGTTCTCGGGCCAATGCGGAAAGCAGCTCAATCTGCATGGGATCAATAAATTCCACGATCATTTCAATAAACATAACACGCAGCCCGCGTAGTCCAATTTTATCTTCGGTTATAATCATATTTTTTTTTATAAATACAATATATCAATAGCTTCCTTTATTGTCAAGGTTAAGTAAGAATAGACATTATCTAAAATCTTTTTTAATATTTAATTTATAAAAAAGATGAAGGATGGATTTAGAGACTCTAATGATATTTTTTAAAAGCAAAGCTTTGGATTTTCCAGAATTCCGATCTTTAAGGAACATTCCTATTTCTAAATAACTGTGTCCGGATTTAATCATTTTTAGAAGTAATTCTGTCTGATAAGCAAAACCATTGGTTTGGATAGGAATGGTCTGAATTAACTCTCGTTTATGAATCACAGGCCCATTAAAATATTTAAGATTTGTGCTAAAAAGTAAATTAATTAACCATGTATATGTTTTTGACAATAATCTTCTTGAAAATAGTCGTATTTCTACATTGACTGTGTAAGGGATGATTATTTCTTTTTCTCCAAGTTTTTTAAACATGGTTTCAAGCGAGTCTGTGGTGATTTCATTGTCACCTGGAATCATAATAATATAATCTTTTGTGGCAATTTCCACCCCTCTTTTATAGTTGTAACCCAATCCCATAGTCCTGGGATTATGAATCACCTTGATATTTTTGTTTTTGGATGCAAGTTTTTCAGCCAGAGTTCCTGTTTCATCACTACTGCAATCATTAAAAATAAGCACTTCATAATCTTTGAAGAATTTATCTAATAAAGGAACAATGCCATCAATGGTGCTCTCAATATTCCCCTGTTCATTTAAGGCTGGTACAATAGCGGTAAGGGTGGTCACGAGAATAATGGTTTAGAAAGGACCTGAAAAATCCCGTTCTGATTTAGCCGCAATAAATTCTTTGGCATCATCCTTTGGTTTTCCAGAAAAGAGAGAGCGGGCAGCCTTAACGATATTCATAGAGGTGGGGTAATAAACTGTTTCTAGAACAGAACTGCAAGGTGTGGGAGTATCTTGCAGAGTAATCCTTAGTATAGGAGCTTTTAAATATGGAAAACATTTTTCAGCAGCTAAAGCGCTTATCTCAGAGCTCATACCGCACATTTTCCAGGCAGCATCCGCTATAATGAGACGTCCTGTTTTTTTAATTGAAGAAAGAATTAAATCTTCATCTAAAGGTCTTAAAGATCTTGGGTCAATAATTTCAATATCAATATTTTCTTTTGAGCATTCTTCAGCAGCTGTTTTTGCTTCTAGTGTCATATGTGAAATAGCAACCAGGGTTATATCCTTACCTTTGCGTAAGATCGTTCCTTTGCCAAAAGGGATAGAGTAGGGCTCTTCTGGAACAGGTCCGGATTTTTCATATAACCAACGGTGTTCAATGCAGATTGTGGTTTTATCGCTTTCCATGCTGCTTAAAATTAATCCTTTTGCATCATATGGGCTGGAAGGCATGATGACCTGTAAGCCAGGGATATGAGCGAATAGCGCTTGCAGGCTTTGAGAGTGTTGCGCAGCTTGTCCCCAACCCCTGCCAATAATGGCGCGAATTAAAAAAGGGATAGGGAGTTTTCCTCCTGCCATATAGTTCCATTTTGCAGCATGATTTACAATTTGATCCATGGTAAGAAGAAGAAAATCGTTCCTTGCATGAATAAGGATAGGTCTTAAACCACACATGGCAGACCCTATACCGATGCCAGTAAGGGTATTTTCTGAGAGTGGAGTATCAAAAACTCTCTCTTTCCCAAAACATTTACTTGCAGCAATCGTAGTCCCAAAAATTCCTGTGGGATCAGCTACTCCTACTCCCATCATATAGATGTTAGGATTTTTTAACATTGCCTGAACATGAGCTTCGCTAATCGCTTCTTTATATTTTAGTTCTCTCATAAATTTTATAGATCCATAAAGATTTCTTCAGCTTGAGGAAATGGGCTTTCTTTTGCAAAATTTACTGACTCTTCAATTTCTTTTGTGACCAAATCAGAAATTTCCAATAAAATCTCTTTGGAAAGGATATTTTCATTTTTTATTTTTTCTTCCAAACATTTTATAGGACATTTTTCAATCGCTTTTTCCACATCTTCTTTACTGCGGAATCCTAATTGATAATCAAAATTTGGGCCTACATGTTCTCTCCAACGATAACATTGTGCTTCTATCAGGGTAGGGCCTTCTCCTTTTTTTGCTCTCTCCACTGCAGTCGCAGCAGCTTGATAGACCTCATGCACGTTTGTTCCATCCACTTGGTTTCCCGGGATCATATAACTTTCCGCTCTTTTATAAATATCTGAAAAAGGCTGTCTGGAAGAAATAGGAGTACAGGTTGCTAACCCATTATTTTCACAAATAAAAAGAACAGGTAATTTTTTTAAGGAAGCGAAATTTAAACCTTCATGGAATGTGCCTTGCTCAATAGCCCCATCCCCGAAAAAAGCTACTGACACCTGATTTTTAGATTTCATTTTTAAAGCTAATGCCGCGCCTATGGCGAGTGGAATGGTGCCTCCTACAATGGCGGAAGCTCCCATGGCGCCTATCTCTGGCTGAAGAAAATGCATCGAACCTCCTTTTCCTTTAGAGCATCCTGTTTTTTTTCCGTAAAGTTCTGCCATCAAAAATTTTAAGTCCGCGCCTTTAGCTATGGTGTGGCTATGGCATCGGTGAGTGCTAAATATTAAATCTTCTTTTTCTAAAGCGCTGCAAACCCCAGCTGCAACCCCTTCTTGGCCTAGAGATAAATGGGTTGGACAGCGTATTTCCTGTTGTGGATAAAGCTCAACTATTTTTTCTTCGAATTTTCTGCAGCGGAGTAGGGAAAGATAGAGTTTTTGCGCAAGTTCTGGAGAGAGCTGCGAGTTAGATTTATTCATAGAAATAACAATAATATCATTTTTTTTCTTTTAGGGAAAGATAGGCATGGATAAATAGATCAATCTCTCCATCCATCACCTTTTGAACCTGGCCTGTTTCTACCCCAGTTCTTAAATCTTTTACTAACTGGTAAGGCATGAAGACATAAGACCTGATCTGATTCCCCCATGCGATATCTCCTTTATCATCATAATGTTTTTCCAAAGCAGCTCTTCTTTTTTCCTGTTCCAGCTCATAGAGTTTAGCGCGTAAAAGTTTCATGGCCATTAATTTATTTTTTAATTGACTTCTTTCTATTTGACAGGCAACCGCAAGCCCAGAAGGCAAGTGAGTAATTCGTACAGCTGAATCAGTTTTATTCACATGTTGTCCGCCATGACCAGAGGCTCTGTAGGTATCTATTTTTAGATCAGATTCATTGATTTCCACTTTAATTTCGTCTTGGATTTCTGGAATAACATCACAGGAAGCGAAGGAGGTATGCCTTCTTTTATTGGCGTCAAAAGGAGATATGCGCACAAGACGATGCACTCCAATTTCAGATTTTAAATAACCATAAGCATAACGGCCTTGAATTAAAAAAGTAATGCTTTTGATTCCGGCTTCTTCACCTGGCAATATGTCAATAATTTCAGTGCTAAAACCTTTAGATTCAGCCCACCGCTTGTACATTCTTAATAACATTTCCGTCCAGTCACAGGCTTCTGTTCCTCCAGCTCCGGAATGAAGAGAAATAATGGCATTGGAGGAATCATTTTCCCCGCTTAGCTTAGATTCTAGATTTAAGGAATGAAATTTAGAAATTAAGTTTTTTAGATTTTGTTGAATTTCCTCTAATTCCTGGTCTGTCTGAAAAGTGTGATCACTCTTAAGAGCATTGGGATTTTTTTGAGCTTCCTCAAGAAGTTCAATATGAGCAAAACAATCTTCCTGGTTTTTTTTAAGTCCTTTCCATCGCTCTACTATCTCTTTATTAAGCGCAAGTTTCGACATCGCTTTTTTGGCATTAAGGTTTAGTTCCCAAAATTTTGGATGGCTGGCTTCTTTTTCTAGTTCAAAGATTTTTTTTTCTTTTGTTTCAATTTCAAAGAAACCTCCCTAATTCTTCGATTTTATTTTTTATCTCCATTAGTTCAGTGGAAAGTTCCTTTATGGTTTTCATAGGATGGGCTCCTTGTTAAGATTGTTTAACTATTTTATGAATTTAAATCAAAATCAGTCAATGAGTTGAACAGCGATTCTTTTTATAAATAAATATTGTGAGGAGACTAGCAAAATTGCACAACCATGCAAAAAGGTCTCCAACCCTAGTATAAAATGTAATTTGAGAACTCAAATCTACAACGTCCTCCAGAATCTCTTGTTTGTTAGGTTCGCTCTTTTTGGAAATAACCCCGCTTGGTTTAATCACGCCTGATATTCCTGTGTTCGCGCAGCGGATGAGAGTACGGCGATTTTCAATAGCTCTAAAAATATTCATGGAAAAGTGTTGAGGAAGAGCAGCAGTTCTTAAGTACCAGCCGTCATTAGTGATATTGATTAGAACCTCTGCCCCTTTTAAAGTTTGTTGTCTAATTAGATTTGGAAAAATCGCTTCATAACAAATGCTTATGCCAAGAGGGAACTCCCCTAGTTTTAATAGATTGGTTTCTTTGCCTGTATCAAAACCTCCTAATTGGTTTAAGACTTTTATCCATTTTTCTAAAAAATCATGCATGGGAACAAATTCTCCAAATGGCACCAAGTGTGATTTATCAACTCTGGCTAGAATTTCACCCTTTGGATTAAATAAGAAAGCAGAGTTATAATTTTTATTTTGATTTGTGACCGCGCCGATAAGATGAAAAGTTTTTGTGGGACTAATAATTTGTTTTAGCCGCTCCATTAACCATGCATCATTGGGAATCCATCCCGGAGCAGAGGTTTCTGGCCAAATCATAAGTTGCGAATTTTGCGAAGCAGATTCCGTCAAATTTTTATAGGTGTTTAAGATCTCATTTATAAACGCAGAGTCCCATTTTTTATATTGGTCAATGTTTCCTTGTAGGAGAACAACAGAAAAATGTTTTGTGTTTTTTGGAATTGAATTTTTTTTCAAGGAGAGTATAAAAAAATTAGTGGAAAATAAAGATAAAAAAAAGAGAGCCGAGAAGTACCCTATCCTTTTGTTTTTTATCCAAAGAAAAATAAGAGCATTGAAAAAAACAATGAGAAAAGAAACCCCGTAAACTCCTGTAAATTCCGCAATTTGAATAAAAGATGGCTTTTGCCATTGAGAGTATCCTAGCAGTCCCCAAGGGAAACCAGTTAAACAATAGTTGCGAATTTGTTCTAAGCTTATCCAAAGAGTTGAACAAAATAGGAGTGATCTGAATTCTGAAAGATTTTTTAAAAAGTGTCCTGTTAGAGCAAAATAAAAAGCGTAATATAATCCAATATAGCTTGCTAAGAGAGATAAGGTCAATAGGCCAAAAATAGGGTTCAAACCAGCTGCTTTAAAAGTAGGCACTATCCAGTAAAGGATGGCTATAAAGCTAAGGGTTCCTGAACTCCAGCCAACAAAAAATGATTTTTTAAATGGCAGATTATGAGTCGCAAGAAAAATTGGAACTAAACAGATCCATGCTAAGAAATCGAAATTCCAATTGGGAAAAGAAAGAAAAGTTAAAACGCTTCCAGCTAAAATTAAAATTAGAACTTGCACTATAAAAAGGTAGTTTCAACCTAATCTTGGTCTAAAGAGTTTTAATGCAAGTTTTGATTTCAACTATTTTCCGCAACATTTTTTGTATTTTTTTCCGCTCCCACAAAAACAAGGATCATTGCGGCCAATTTTTTTAGGAACTTCAAAACTGGATGGTTTTTGAAGAAAAGAGGATTTTTGTAATGGACTTTGGGGTGAGGATGGAGCGCTGACTAAATCCACCTGTTTGTCAGAAATTGGTTCAGCGTTTTTAACGCTTGAAATAGAAAATTCATCTTTTTTTGTCTGGGTTTTGTTCACAGTTCCTCTTTGAACCAGAGGGACCACATTTAGTTTAAAGATATATTCCAGAGAACTTTCTCTGATCCTAGACATCATCTGTTCAAATAGATAAAACGATTCTTTTTGATATTCAATCTTAGGATCTTTTTGGCCGTAAGCTCTTAAGTTAATGCCTTTTTTTAAGTGGTCGAGATCATAGAGATGTTCTTTCCATGCTGTATCCATCATTTGCAGTAAAATCATTCTCTCCATTTCCCGTAAGAGATCATTGCCTAACTGTTCTTCCCTGGTTTTATAAGCTTGTAGAATCTCTTTTTCAATCAAATTTTTAAGGCTTTCTCTTGAAGCTTCTTTGGAGAGTTCTTCCCGACTTTTATGAATAGAAAAAGAACGTTCCAACCAAAGAAAAAGGCTTTCTAAATCCCATTCTTCCGGATAAATTTTTTCTGAACACCATAGATCCAATTTTTCGAGAATTGATTCTTCAATCATGTCCTCTATTTGTTGAGAGAATTCCGTTCCGTCTAAGATATCATTGCGCAAATCATAAATCGCTTCTCTTTGTTTATTCATCACATTGTCAAATTCTAAAAGTTGTTTGCGGATGTCAAAATTCATGGCCTCTACTCTTCTTTGCGCGGTTTCAATTTGTCTGGAGAGGAGTTTGCTTTCAATAGCCTCGCCTTCATTCCAGCTTCCTCCCAAGGTTTGCAAAAATTTTGAATCCATAAATTGAGAAAGTTTTTCTCCTCCAAAGAGCCGCAAGAGTTCATCTTCTAAAGAAAGATAAAATCTGGAAGAGCCTGGATCTCCTTGGCGCCCTGTACGACCTCTTAATTGGTTATCTATTCTTCTGGCTTCATGTCTTTCCGTGCCTAAGACATGCAATCCCCCTTCTTTTATAATATCTTGGGACTCCTCTAATTTTGGAGGATTTCCACCCAATACAATATCTGTTCCACGTCCAGCCATGTTGGTTGCAATGGTCACCATTCCTTTTTTTCCAGCCTGAGAGATGATCATCGCTTCCTGTTCATGAAATTTTGCGTTCAAAACCTGATGAGGGATCCCTTTACGTCTTAACATTGAGGCGCATTTTTCAGATTTTTCAATGGAGCGCGTGCCAACCAGTACTGGTCTTCCTTGTTTCCAAAGAGTTTCTATCTCCAGAAGGATCGCTTCAAATTTTTCCCGTTCTCCGCGATAAATCACATCAGGGTAATCCACCCGAATCATGGGTTTATGAGTTGGAATCTCAATCACATCCAATTTATAAATTTCCCAAAATTCTTCAGCTTCTGTAAGGGCTGTGCCTGTCATCCCGGCTAGTTTTTCATACATTCTAAAATAGTTTTGAAAGGTAATGGTCGCTAAGGTTTGATTTTCTTCGGCAATGCGCATGTTTTCTTTGGCTTCTACCGCTTGATGTAACCCTTCCGACCACCTCCTCCCGGGCATGAGCCGTCCAGTGAATTCATCCACAATCATGACCTCTCCATCTTTGATCACATAATCCACATCTTTTTTGTATAAATGGTGAGCCCTTAAGGCCTGTGTAATGTGGTGCACCCATTCGCCGGAAAGATCATCATAGAGATTTTTTAAGCCAAGCAGTTTTTCGCATTTTGAGGCTCCCTGCTCTGTCAAGGTAACGGTATGAGCTTTTTCATCAATAATAAAGTCAAACCCAACTTCCAATTTTTCACCGCTATATTTAGCTTCCACCTCTTCTTTTTCTGTAATAAATCTCCCCAAAAGCCGAGGCACGATCCTATTGATCACATAATATTTTTGCGTGCTTTCCTCTGCGGGACCTGAAATAATTAAAGGGGTTCTAGCTTCATCAATTAAGATGGAGTCAACCTCATCCACAATGGCATAAGAAAGAGGTCTTAAAACTCTATCTTCTTTTCTAATCACCATATTGTCCCGAAGATAATCAAATCCAATTTCATTGTTAGTCACATAGGTAATGTCTGAAGCATAAGCTTTTTTTCTATCCTCATTAGACATATCATGCTGCACAAAACCAACCGTCAGCCCTAAAAATTCATACACGGGTCCCATCCAAAAGCGATCCCGTTTTGCCAAATAATCATTGACAGTGACGATATGAACCCCAAGAGACGTAAGAGAGTTAAGATAAGCAGCGGAAGTTGCCACTAGAGTTTTTCCCTCTCCTGTTTTCATCTCTGCTATTTTGCCTTGATGGAGAACAATGCCTCCCATCATTTGAGTGTCAAAGTGCCTAAGTCCAATGGCTCTTTTAGAGGCTTCTCTTACCACAGCAAAAGCCTCTGGCAGGAGATCGTCCAGAGTTTCCCCTTGGCTTAGTCTTTCTTTAAATTCAGTTGTTTTTTTCTGGAGTTCTTGGTCTTTAAGGCTGGAAATTTCAGGCTCAAAATCATTAATTTCTTGAATCAGAGGAGAGAATTTTTTAAGAAATCTTTCGTTGCTTGATCCAAAAATTTTTTGCAGAATTAGCTTAATCATTTAGAATTTATATTCGGGTTCAAATTTATTTTATCAGAATGGTTATAAAAAGAAAACCCCCTTTTATACGGGGGTCTCTTTAAAAGAACCATCTCACCTTCTCTAAAGAAAGAGTGGCTCTTAGAATTTTTTATTTTGCTGGATTTACTTTTACAACGTTAGCTGCTTTTGGTCCCTTATCAGAGTCCACAATGTCGAATTCAACAGCTTCTCCCTCAGAGAGGGATTTATAACCATCGCCTGCTATGGAAGAAAAATGCACGAATACATCTCCTGAACCATCATCTTTAGCTATGAAGCCGAATCCTTTTTGATCGCTGAACCATTTGACTTTGCCTTTCACTCTTTATGTCACCTGCCTTTATCAAGTCATCTCACACGAAATGTCCCTTCGCGCTTATGGCGTGTATTCTATTATTAATTTTAGTTTAATGTCAAACTTTTATGGCTTTCCTAAAAGCTCAAATTCTTTAGATAACAACTCCTTTTTTTTACGGTTCCCTCCTATTCCTGAATAGCCTCCTAACGAGCCATTGGAGCAGATCACTCTATGGCAGGGAACTAAAGGCGCAAATGGATTTTTGGCAAGAGCCTGCCCAACTGCCCGGGCTGCGTTTGGACTGCCAATTCTTTTTGCAATCCAGCCATAGGTTCGGGTTTGACCCATGGGAATTTTTAGACATTCCAGCCAAACCTTTTGATAAAAAATAGGATATTTTTTTATTTTGTTTTTAATCTTAATTGGGATTCGCAATTTAAGGCAGGTAGGGCATATCTGTAAATACAAGTTTCCCATTTCCATCTTCAAAGGAATAGAGATTAATTCCTTTATAAGTTTTGTAGTAAAGCAAAACATTTTTTACATACCCTTGAGTTTCCTTATAAGGAGGGATGTCCCCATATTTTTTAACAGCTCCAGGGCCAGCATTATAAGCAGCCAGCGCTTTGTTTAAATCTCCATTAAAAGTTTCCAGCATGATCCTTAAATACCGGGTTCCACCTTGAATATTTTCCCACGGGTCAAATGAATTTTTAACCCCTAGTTTTTTAGCTGTGTCTGGCATGAGCTGCATGAGCCCTTCTGCTCCTTTTTGAGAAACATCTTTAAAATTAAAGTTCGATTCCTGCTTAATCACAGCTTTTATTAGTTCTGGATCTAACTGCTGTTTGGCTGATGCAATTCGGATATAAGGCTCGTAGAGAATTGGAGAAGAGGAAGCATCCCCTTCATCTGGAACCTGTTTTTTTGTTTGGCGATTGGAAAAGAGCTCTCCTGGATCATATTCGATGTTATAAATTTTTGATTTGGGGATTGTAAGAGAACCGAAATCTAATTTAATCAGCAGAATTTCTTTTCCAGATTCATCTTTCCAGAGATCAATATCTCCTTTAATCCATTCTTCAGGGCTAAAAAATATCTTCCCGGGTTTTGCGTGTAAGTTGTGACTTTGGAAAAGGAGCAGGATGGAGAAACATAATGAAATAAATAGCGATTTTTTTAGTTTCATATAGAACAATTAAAGTCTAACAGACATTTCCAATAAAATCAATAGAAAATTTTGGTTTGTAAAAATTTATGAGCTATTTAAGAGAAATTTTTTTAAAACGTTGACGATGAAAGGTGATAGCAAAGCGGTGGGCTTCATCCCTAATCCATTGTAAAATATGAAGGGCAGTTGAGTCTAACGGCAGTTGAATAGGTTGAGGACGGTTGGGCAGAAAGATTTCCTCATTTTTTTTAGCCAGAGAAACCACTGGCACTTTTTGTAAGCGCTTATCGTGGATGTTGTTTATGGCTTCCAAGCCGCTAGAAAGTTGGCCTTTTCCCCCATCAATTAAAATTAGATCTGGAAGGTTTTTCCCCTCTTTAAGTACTCGCTTGTAACGCCGTTCCACTACTTCCCGTATCATGGCAAAATCATTTGGACCTTTTACAGTTTTGATTTTAAATTTTCGATAATCTGATTTTAAAGGTTTCCCTTTTTCAAAAACCACTAAGGAAGCCACGGGTTCCTGGCCCTGAATATTTGAGATGTCAAAGGCTTCAATGCGGATTGGCGGGATTTTAAGCCCAAGAGATTTTTGCAGTTCTCTTAAAGAGCGGGTGATTTTTATTTCTTTTGAGATATTCTCCTGATCTATTTTTTTAACAGTTACTTTTTGAAAGATATAATGAATGGCATGAATCTGATCCCTTAGTTTTGCCGCTTCTTCAAAATGGAGCAACTGACTTAATTTTTTCATATTTTTTTCTAGTTTTTCTTTTAAAAAAATCAGCCTTCCTTCAAAAAAAAGTTTTACTTTTTCCGCAATCTTTCCATAATTTTTTTTTGAGATCCTGCCAACGCAGGGCGCTGGGCATTCTCCTGTATGGAGGTAAATGCAAGATTGAACTTTTTTATAGAGGTTTGGATTACTGTTTTGAAGCCCACCTTTTTTTAAAATCTCATCTTCCACAAAATCAAAGTTGCAGGGCCTTAAAGGAAACATTTTTTTTCTCCATAAAGAATGGATCAGTTTTTTAATCAGATTGACCTGGGGGTAGGGTCCAAAATATTTTGCTCCATCTTTTTTTTTGCTTCTTGTAAAGAATAAACGGGGATAGTCTTCATTCAGAGTGAGTTTAAGGTAAGGATAAGACTTGTCATCCCGCCAGAGCGTGTTGTAAAAAGGCTGGTTTTGACGGATCAGTTTTTGTTCCAATAAAAGGGATTCTTGCTCAGAATTGGTTGGGATATAATCAATCCGCATTATTAATGGAACTAGGAGCTTAATTTTTGGAGAAAGCTGATTTTTTTGAAAATAGGAGGAAACTCTTTTTTGAAGATTTTTAGCTTTGCCAATGTAAAGGATTTTTGCCTTGGCATCCTTCATTAAATAGACCCCTGGAGTTTGGGGTAAAAAGGAGAGATTTTTATTCGTCAAGATCCGATGGGTTGGCTTGCTGCCCTATCATGATTGAGATTAATTTTTGTTCTTCCATCTTTAAAGATTTTGCGCAAATTAAATAGAGTAAAGAACCTCCGGCAACTCCCAAGACCACCAGACCTCCTATTCCAATCCAAGGTTCCAAGAAATAAATCAGATAAAGATAAATTAACATGATTCCTGAACAAACAAAAGTTTTTAAAAGAGTATCGCTTAGCTTTCTTGACCCGGAGTTTTCCAGAACTTCCCCAACTTTTTTTAAACGCGCTTGCAGCAAAAGATATAGCCAGATGACGTTTACCCAGGAAGAGATAGAGGTTGCTAACGCAAGCCCGCCAACGCCTAAGGGTTCCATTAAGATAATGTTAAGGCAAATATTTAAGGTGACACAGGAGATCGCAATTTTAACTGGGATTTTAGGCTCCTGGAAAGCGTAAAAGGTATTGGCTAAAATTTTTATAGCAGAGTAAGCCACTAACCCTAAGGCATAACCTTGCAGCGCCTGCACAGTTAAAGAAGTAGAAAGAGCTGTAAATTTTCCATGCTCAAAAAGAAGAGAAACAATAGGACGGGCTAAAACAGCTAAACCCAAGGAAGCAGGCAGGACAACAAATATCACTGTCCTTAAGGATTCATTCACAGTGGCGCTCAATTTTTTGTAATTATTTTCAGCGGTATGATCTGAAAGCATGGGCAAAGATACGCTTGCAATAGCCACTCCAAAAAGAGCTAGGGGCAGTTGCATTAAACGATTAGAGTTATAAAGAGCGGTCACTGAGCCTTCAACCAAAAGCGTTGCGCAGATAGAATTAACAAAAGCGCTTAACTTATCCGCTGAAAGACCGATGAGAGAAGGGAGCATCAGTTTTCTTACCCTCATCACATCAGGATGCTTTAAGTGAAAATTGAATTTTAAAGAAAAATTTTCTTTATAAAGAAGAGGGAGTTGAATAAGAAAATGGCCTACTCCTCCTAAAACCACGGCTATGGATAAGCCAATGATTTGCGACTCAAGACTTAAATGAGGTAAATAATAAATAGTTAATGGGAGGATGAGGATAAGATAACTGATTTCCGCTACCGAGAGCATGGACGGCGCAAGCGCAGGCAAAAAGAAATGTTTTAAGGTATTTAAAATAGCGCTGACCAATGCTGCCAATGAAATAAAAAGAAAAAAAGGAAACGTCCATCGGGTGAGGGAAACCGTCATATTAAATTTTGAGGGAAAAGAGACGAACCCAGGAGCGATCCATTGGGTAATGATTGGGGCAAAATAGATTCCTAAACTGGTCAGTAGAACTAAGAGTATAAAAAGATGGGTAAATAGAGCGTTCAAAAATTTTTGAACCTCTTCTTTTGATTTTTCTTTTAAAGATTTGGAAAAGACGGGTATAAAAGAAGAGGAGAGAGCCCCTTCTCCTAAGACAGTGCGAAAGAAATTGGATATTCTAAACGCAGTATAGAAACTGTCTGTGATTTGACCTCCCCCAAAATAATAGGCTACGGAAGCGTCCCGAACATAACCTAAGATTCTGGAAAAAAGAGTTGCAAGGGAAAATTTTCTAATCCGTTTTGCAAAGTTATAGGAAGATTGACTTATCTCTAATTTTCTCATATAATTATTTTTTATGGCAAAGCTTAAAACCGGACGTCATACATCAGCAATTAAAGAATTCCGCAAGGCAGTAAGAAGGACATCTGCCAACCGCGCGTTAAAAAAGAAAATTCGCAATCTGGCAAAGAATGTGGAAATTGCAATCACAAATAAAAACAGCGATGAGGCGAAAAAAATATTGCCAGAATGTTTTTCAGCATGGGATAAGGCTGCAAAGGTTGGTTTGATTCATAAAAACGCAGCCTCTAGGAAAAAGGCTCAACTCTCCTATAAAATAAGCCAGGTTGCTTCTAAAGCAGCTTAAAAAACACAATCTCAAAGTCAATTCTTTTTTTAAAAGGTTCATAAGAGAAAAATTTTCTTATAGAAAATTTTTTATTATATTAATTCTTTGCAAGAGAGCAGCAGCTGCTCAAAAATACCAGATTCTATTTCTTCCCCTGTTTTTAGTTTAAGATCTGTTTGTTTTATTTTTCTTAAGAAGCGCAGAGATTTTCTTAAATTTGTTTTCTTAAGATGAGCTCTCGCCCCTTGTGCTATTTGGTGGAGGATTCTGATGGGCTCTTCTTTTTGATCCAAACATTGTTCCAATAGCCATCCTGCTTTTTTAAGTTCTCCTTTTTCCAGCAAATTTTTAAGTTCCCAGATCATCTCATTTTTCTTAAAGCTTAAAGTTTTTTTTATATCTTCAACTTCGATCTTATTTTTATCAAAAGAGTAAAGAGCGGCTTTTTCAATTTCTGATTTTAGTTCTAAAAGAGATTCCCCTCCCTTTTCAGAAAGTAATTGAGAGGCTTCAAGAGAGATTTGCATCCCAAGTTTCTCAGTTTCTTGTTTTATCCATTCTTGCCTTTTATTTTTAAAAAGTTTCCAGCATGTAACTACCATTCCATTTACAGAGATTCCTTCTATCCATTCACAATTTAGAATTTGAGAATTCAGCTTAGATTGGTGCAAGAGGGTTAAACAGGTGTTAGGGTTAGGGGATTTGGAATACTCTTTGACAGCGTTTTTTGTTGATTGGGAAGATTTTTCAAAATGGCTCACCAGTACCAGTTTTTTTTTGGAGTGAAGAGGGAGGGTGCTGCAGGAGTCAAACATTTTTTGTCCATCATCTTTTCCCCCATCTAATTTTTCAAAATTAAATTCAAGACTTTCATTGCCATTAGAGCTAAAGAATTTTTTTTCCGTAGCTTTCATGCATTCTTCAATCAAGGTCTCTTCTTCACCTATAAAGAGTAAAATGGAAGGAAGGTCTGGTAAATTTTTTAATGTTTTGAAGAATTGAGAAGAATCTATGGATGGCATGCCGGGCTTTAAAATTATGGTTTTATCTCTTTTTTGCCCGCAGGTCCAGATACAGGCGCTTTACGACCCAGTTCTCCTGTCACAGAGCCAAAACCTTCTATGGTGCGTTTATAAATATCTCTGGAAAGTTTATCCCAGACAATTTCCCTGGCCTGTTCTTCTGTAATCCCAGAAGCGCTAGTTTCTACAAAATAGCGGTGAATGGCTTGCAAATTAGGTTCTGACCAGATGATTTTATCTTCAACTTTATCCCAAAAATAGATATTGACCAAAACCCAAAGCTTTCTTTCTTGCGCCACCAAATTCTCATCGTAGGAGACCGGTTGATTAATATAACGGTTAATCACAGCGATTAAAATTCCATCCGCATCCTCTTCTTTTACTAAAGGATACGTTCCCCCTCTGGTAAATTCTTCTTGTAATCTTAAAGTTAATTTATCTTCCAAACCAAAGAATGCAGTGTCATTTTTTATTGGCCTTAAGCCAATTTTTTTAATATGTTGAGGCAAGAGAATCGTGGATGGAGTGTAGGCATAAGGGCAGCCAGTTAAGACGACTAAACTAAAAAAACCGGAACAAAATAAAAGCAAATAGAATAGGTTTATTTTTTTCATTTTTTTACCTCAACTTTTTTCTTTTCTTCACTGATAAAATTGATGATTTTTCCAGGCACAAATTTATAATTTTTAAAAAAAGCGCTTTCCATTTTCGGTAAGTTTTGAATTTTATTTTCCAAAGCAGGTATGGCCAAAGCTAAAACTTTTTCAACTTTTAATCCATCTTCTGCGGGTAAAGCAATTTTTGTTCGAATTTTTCCATTGAGCTGGATCACAATTTCTGTGGTTTTATCTTCTACTAAAGAATCGCTATATTTTGGATAGAGTTGTAGAGAAAGCGCTTCTTCATTTGGAAATAAATTTTCCCAAATCTCAGAGCTTAAATGGGGAGAGAAAGGGAAAAGAAGTAAAAGCAGAGTTTTAAAAGCAGCGATGGAAGATGGATCTCCTAAATTAGGAACACTAGACAAACTATTTAAAAGTTCCATAAGAGCTGCAATGGCTGTATTAAATTGAAAGTCCCTCTCAATATCATCTTCTACCTTTTTTATGGTCTGGTGCGTTTTTCTTTCCAGTTGGTTGGTTTGATCTGGGAGTTGGGCTGTCTCTCTACCTTCTATTTTTTCCAGTGAAGCAGGAGGGAATTCTTTTTTTAAAGAGGACTCTTTATTTTTCATCTCCTCACTGATTTTTCCAGCTAACCTCCAGATTCTATTTAAGAACCTAAAGGCTCCCTGCACCCCTTCCTCTGACCATTCTAATTGATTTTTAGGAGGAGAAGCGAATAGAATAAAAAGTCGGGCTGTATCAGCTCCGAATGCTTGCACCATTTCCTCCACTGCAACAATGTTCCCTTTAGATTTAGACATGGCAGAGCCCCCAAGCGTGACCATGCCTTGGGTCAAAAGTTTCTCAAAGGGCTCTTCATTTTCAACCAAACCTAAATCTTTTAACACTTTGTAAAAGAAGCGAGAATAGACCAAGTGCATGCAGGCATGTTCTATGCCGCCAATATATTGATCAATCGGCGCCCATGCTTTTACTTTATTTTTATCAAAAGCGTTTTTTTCATTTTGAGGATCGCAATAACGTAAATAGTACCAAGAAGAGTCTATAAAAGTATCCATGGTATCTGTTTCTCTTTTTGCCTCTTTTTTACATTTTGGACATTGGGTTTTAAAAAAACTTTCCACTTGAGCTAAAGGAGATCCTCCTCCGAATTCTGTAACAGGGGTGGTCTTATCTTTCCATTGAAATTGTTCAGGAAGAGATACGGGTAAATCTTTTTCTTCTACAGGGACGATTCCGCAGTCTGGGCAGAGTATCATGGGTATGGGGGTTCCCCAGTAGCGCTGCCGGCTGATCAACCAATCTCTTAATCTGTAAAGTACAGCTTTTTTTCCGAAATTTTTCTTTTCCAGCCATTCAGTTATTTTTTCTCTGCCTTCCGATGAATTCATTCCATTAAAAATTCCAGAATGGATCATCTCCCCATCTCCTTCATAAACAGCTTGCAAAGAACTTTGTTTAGGCTCTGGATTTTTAATAACTTCCACAATTTTTAAACCAAATTTTTTGGCAAATTCAAAATCTCTTTGGTCATGGGCAGGAACTGACATGATCGCTCCTGTGCCATAATCCGCTAAAACATAATCCGCAATCCAGATAGGGAGTTTAGATTCATTTACTGGATTAATTGCAAAAAAGCCAGTATGGATTCCTGTTTTTTCCCTGTTTTGAGATGTCCTTTCAATTTTGGATCTCATTTTAGCTTGCTCACAATATGCTTTAAGCGCTTGAGAAGTTTTCTCATCCCCTTTTTCTTTTAATATTTTTTGAAAGTTTTCAACCAGCTTATGTTCTGGACTTAAGACTAGGAAAGTTGAGCCATAAAGAGTATCTGGACGGGTTGTAAAAATTTTTATTGAACTTAAAAATTGATGGTCTAGCTCCATCTTAAACTCTACTTCTGCTCCAACTGATTTTCCTATCCAATTTTTTTGCATCAAAATCACTTCATCCGGCCATTTGCCTTCCAAGAGTTTTAGATCTGCCAGTAATTTTTCCGCGTAATCTGTAATTTTTAAGTACCACTGCTCCAGCTCTTTTTGATTTACAGGGGTGTGGCACCTCCAGCAAGCTCCTTCATGCACCTGTTCATTGGCTAAGACTGTTTGACATTTTAAGCACCAGTTGACAAAGGATTTTTTTCTTAAAACAAGCCCTTTTTTAAACATTTCAATAAAAAACCACTGGTTCCAGCGATAGTATTCCGGATCACAAGTGGCAAATTCCCTGGTCCAATCATAAGAGATTCCTAAAGATTGGATATCTTGTTTCATGTCTTTAATATTGTTTTTAGTCCATTCTTTTGGCGCGATTCCATGCTCAATCGCCGCGTTTTCCGCTGGCAAGCCAAAAGCATCCCAGCCTAAGGGGTGAAGCACATTGAACCCTTTCATTTTTTTATAGCGCGCAATCACGTCTCCTATGCAATAGTTGCGCGCATGGCCCATATGGATTTTTCCAGAAGGATAAGGAAACATGACCAGACAATAAAATTTTTTTTGCAGCAGGTTAGAGGATGGTTCTTTGGTTAAGAATGTTCCATTTTCTTGCCAAATTTTTTGCCACTTTTTTTCAATATTTTTGAAGTCATAGCTCTTAGTTTGCATAAGTTTTTTTATTCTATCACAAGGAAATCTTGAAGTCAAAATCCCTATTTGCTAAGATAAAATTTCTTATGACTGAGCTTCAGCGAAGGAATGGTTGTACCTTGGTGTTTTAGGAAATAACCATGAATAAAGTTTTAATTATAGGTTCTGGCTGCGCAGGATATACAGCAGCCATTTATACCGCGCGCGCAAATTTAGAGCCTCTTATGATTTCAGGGGTTGAGACTGGTGGCCAGTTGATGCTGACCAGCGATGTGGAAAATTATCCAGGGTTTCCAGAAGGGATTCTTGGGCCGGAATTAATGGATAAGATGAAAGCTCAAGCTGAACGTTTTGGAACTAAAATTTTACACGACTTTGTGGAGAAGGTTTCTTTAAAAGAAAAACTTTTCCAAGTCGTGACCAGCAATGGAGAAACATTTCAAAGCCAGACCATGATCATTGCCACAGGAGCTACCGCGCAATGGCTGGGCATTGAATCAGAAAAGAGGTTTTTAGGGAAAGGGGTTTCAGCCTGCGCAGTGTGCGATGCAGCGTTTTACAGAGGAAAAGAGGTCTGTGTTGTTGGCGGCGGGGATACGGCCATGGAAGAAGCTCTGTTTTTAACTAAATTCGCCAGTAAAGTCTCTTTGATCCATCGCCGCGATGAGTTTAGAGCTTCTAAAATTATGCAGGAACGGGCTAAAAAGAATGAAAAAATTAATTTTGTTTTAAGTTCAACCGTAGAAGAAGTTTTTGGCAATGAAATTGTAGAAGGCGTAAAGGTAAAAAATTTAAAAAATGGTTCAATCTTTAAGATTTTTTGCAAAGGTTTTTTTGTAGCGATTGGCCATAAACCTAATACAGATGTTTTTAAAGGACAGATTCAATTAGATGAAAAAGGTTATATTATTACAGATGGCAGAACCCGCACAAATGTGCCTGGTGTTTTTGCCTGTGGAGATGTGATGGATTTACGGTATCGTCAGGCAGTGACCGCAGCAGGAACTGGCTGCATGGCAGCTTTAGAAGCAGAGCGTTTTTTAGAATCCCACGAGTAGTTTCTTTTAACCCAAATCTTATTTTATAAGGCCTGAACGGATCAGGATTTTAGGTTCAACCACAATGTCTATGGTGCGGTCTCCATACGCAGAAGATTTTGTGATTTGTTGGTAGTTCCATTTAATCAGCTCTTCTTTAAATGCTTTGCCTGATGTAACATTTGCAAATGCGGAAATTTTAGCGATTTTACCTTCATCAGAAATAATATAGGTATCATATTGTTCATAGGGAATATCTGCTGTGTTGGATGAATTAGGGTAATAAGTGATTAAACGCTGATGAATTTTGTCGCTAAAAGTAGGTGAATCCGGATTAGACGCGTCTGGAAAGTAGGAGTCAAACGCGTAATGGCCATTTAAATATTTGAAACTTCCATCCCCAATATTTTGGTCCGTATAAAGGGTAAGAGTTTTTCCTCTGGAGGATACTGTGCCATCTGAGGTTAAAGTCGCGGTTTGATCTAAAGAAGCGATATTGGTAACACCGGTTTTAGGAGTATAGGTTTGGAACCAAGGCTGTGTAAGCGTGCCAGAAGGGATATTGTCAAGGGTTAAAGAGGCAAGGTCTTTGGAAGGGCCAAGGAGATGCGCGTAACGGTTAAATACAGTTCTCCAAAGGGTTTCCCCTTTTTTAAGCAGTTTAAATGTATCGTTAGCAGAATCATATACCCCATCTAGAGAAGCGCCTTCCTGTTTATAAATATCTGCAATTGGATCATAGACTTTACCACTGACTAGACCATTAGAGTTTGGAGTTATGGTAGTATTACTGTCTCCCGCTGCAATGTTTCCTGCTGTGCCATCTGAATTGACTGTATGTGGAATAAGAGTAAAACTTCCATCCGCATTATATCGTACCTCTACCAAATGCCCTCCATCTGCCATGTCCTTAATTGCATCTGTAAAATTAGATTGAGTCATTTCATAGGATCTTAAGTAGTATTCTGGTTCACTGCCAATATGTCTTCCAGTTACATTTCTTAAAGCTACTGAGAGATCTTCTGGCAACTTTTTATTAAAAATACCTTTGTAGGTAAAAAAATCAATTCTGGTTTCTCTTAAGTTTAAGACCACAAATTTAAAAGCTTTTTCCCGGTCAGTTTCAGTTACATCTTTAGGTTTTCTTAAAATATATTCTTCAATCCGAACCCTAAGACCATTGACATCTATCATTGATTTTCCTTCTTGGTACTCTGCCAGTTTCATCTCTTCTGCCACAGCAGCCTGAAATTCTTCGCGAGTCATGTCTAACCCAACCTCTTTTCTAGCGAGTTGTTTAATGCTGGACTCATCTCCAGATGGCTCTATGGGTTGGGGAGAGCCAAGCGGCGTTGGATTTTCTGTAAAGATCAGAGATTCGCCTTCTCTCACATCTTTATCTTCACCAGTAGCTATTTTTAATCCATTGACCACCCCTTCAAATACATCTAATTGAGTGGTTCCGTTCTCTCCAATCCCTACTGAAAAATCTGTGCCTCTAACTGAACAGACCGCAGTTTGAGTTTGCATCATAAATCCTTTACCTGTTTTTTTTACTTTGTTGCGAGTCGTGCCAGATTCTTGCGAAAGTTGGATAGGCGTTATTAACTGGCTTAATAAGAGAACCGTATCTGCAGAAAGCATGGTTTTTGAACCATCGTCAAAGATCAGGGTTGCTTTTGAATTTTTTCCAGTGCGAATTTTTTCTCCCTGCTTTAAAACCTGTTTTTTATTTGCTTTTTTCCAAAGAGCTGAGGATTGATCTTGAATTTCTACATTGCCTGATGAATTAATGAGTATAGCTTGGCGCGCAAGCGCATCTGAAACATGCCCAAAATAAAGGCAAATTATAGAGCTAATAATAAATTTTTTAAATAGCAACATATTTTTAAAACTCCAGTCTAACTGAATATCTGAAAGTGTTTCCTAAATTGCCAAATGGCATCCAGGCAAAATCAAAAGAAAAGAATTTATAAGTTATTCCTGTGCCTGCGCTTACCCCAATCCCAGTGCCTTCAATTTGACGATTCCTTCCGGTTTGGTAACCTGCTCGAATGGAGGTAGAGAGATCCTCTCTTAACCAGGTTTTGGTAAATTCTGATCCAAGTCTTAAAGAAGGATCATTGTCCCTTGGAAAATTTCCATCCATGGAAAGCAAAAGTCCTTTCTTTTCTATTCCTTCTCCATTTTGACCGCTGATTTTCCAATTTTTCCCTAGGCGATAGCTGGTGCCTAATTTTATTGTGAGGGGCAGAGAATCCGACTCATCTTTAAATTTTACTTTGGATCCTAAATTCTGTACTGAAAATCCTATTGCTAGAGGCAGCTCGCTAAATTGATAGAGTGAACCTAAGTCTAACCCATAGGAATTTGCAGCATCATCTGCAAGAACTTGCCGAATATATTTGAATCCTCCGCCAAAAGAAAGAGAATCATCCCATTTTTTTGCATAGGCAAGGGTATAGGCAGAATCATTAGAGGAAAAGGTAGAATCTGGATTATCGGTATCAGCAGTTCTTCGTTCTATGTCAGAGATAAGAAGGTTATTTAAAGCAAAAGCAAAGGTTCCATAAGATTTTGTAGGATGAGCATATGCAAAAAAGTGATATTGCAAATCCTGGAAAAGTTGGGCTCTCATAGCCACAAATTCATTTTTTTTGAGAGTGGCGAGCCCTGCGGCATTGGTATGAATCGCATTTGCATCATCTGCAACAGCAGTGTAAGCTTCTCCCAAAGCTTGGGGCCTGGCCCCAGCTCCTATCTTTAAAAATGCTGCGCCGCTCGTGCCAGCAGATTTTGCGCTAAAAGCAGCAAACAGATTTGATGAGAAGAATATAAGTATGAGCGCCCCCAAGAAAAACAATCTTTGCTCTTTCCTATTATTTATAGTTATTATTTTCATTTTATTACAGCCATTTTTAAGAATTTGGTTCTAGTGGAGCCTTCAATTTTTAATCTTCCTATATAAACACCGCTCGCTACGGTCTGGCCATCTTCATTTTTTCCGTCCCAATCATCATAATGATATTTGCCTGTAGCTTGTTTTCCAAAGTTTAGCGTTCTTACTAAATCTCCAGAAACATCATAGACATAAAGAGTGACTTCAACTGAATTATCTCCTAAATTTTTAGGCAGAGCATAACGAAAAGCTGTGGCCCCGGTTACTCTTAATGTTTGCTGGCCATTAGTTTTTGTTCCCGTAAAATTAAAACCTCTTACCGTAGGATTAAAAGGATTAGGGAAATTAAAGATTTCGATTTCTGATCCATTGAACGCTGTTGTGTCTGGAGTTGCGCTTGTGCTTGAAGATAATGCAACCACAGAGGAAGCCCCTAGAACCGTTGAAGTAGCATTCACCACCACATAGACTGTAAAGTGGTTCACATCTACAGTAATTGTTTTGTTAGTTAAGTCAACAGACTTATTAGAACTTTCTAACCCATAAGATCCAGGAGGCACTGATTCTCCACTTGTGGTTGTAACTGTGGAGCTTGTGTCATTATAAAAATAGACATTAATTGAATCTGCGCTTGTAACGCCGGAACTATAGGAAAGTTTTAAAGTCGCATTCTTAGCTAAATTTCTGCGTATGCCAGAAGGCAGGAAGAAATCATAAAAAGATCCCAGTACATTATTTGCCACTTCGGATGCGTTTGAGGCAGATCCCATTGGAGCGCCTTTTAAATTATTTGAGTTTGAGCTTTGAGATTTTTTAGCTGCCATCTCAGCCTGTATCTGTTTCATGGCCTGTATAGCTTTGAAGAGATGATCTGGCAGATTGCTTTCTTCTGAAGGAGTTCCATTTGCAAGGGATGGAGACCCTCTTAAGGATGGCGCTCCGCTTTTCACAGAAGTTGTGGCTGTATTGACATCATTCGCTTTTTGCATACCTACGCTTACATTGGAAGATACCTCTAAATCAGTGCCATTTAATTTTTTAAGAGCGCCTCCTGGAATAACTACTTGCGAGAGATCTCCTCTAATTTCCGCTCTTACCCCGCGCATATGGTTATATCTTGCGAATTCCTGACCTTCTAGACCTAAAGGAAATTCAAAGAAAGAATCTACTGTAAAATTTGATGTTGTTCCTGGCTGTAGTCCGGAGGTTGGGGATGTGAATTCAAATGTGACTCGTTTTGTATCAGCTGCAGGAAGATATAAAATATTTAGTTTTTTTCTATTTGGGCTGATAGGATTAGAATCTTCTGGATCTTGAGAAATGGTTCCATTTTCGCCTACGCTTGAGAAAATGGAAACAACGCTTTTCCAATAGTCATCTGCTTTTTCCTGTAAAGTGCTGTTTCTAAGCGCTTGAGTGCATTCAAATTCAAATTTATATTGATCAATTCCGCCTACCTTAGTTCCTGTTTTTGTTCCTTTTAAGAAAACTTCTGGTTTAGTTTGGGTATAGGTTAAATTAAAATTTGCAACATCTGTGGTTACAGATACGCCATCTCCACCGGTTGGATATCGTTCAGAAGGAATAAAGGTTTCATCTTCAGGAGTAAAAATAATAAGGTTATAGGTTGTTCCTGATTTTAATCCAGCCAGGGTATAGCCATCCACAGTGCTGGTTTGATCATTGCTCTGCATGGATGCGATGGTTAGTTCTGAAAAATCATCATTGGCTGCTGCCAGAACATCCAGTTCATTGGTATTGGGTTTAGAACCATCGGGCTTTAAAATTTTTCCTGAAAGAGAGAGTCCAGCTGCAAGCGTGATATTACCCACATTTACTTGTGAATTAGTTACAGCCTGAGAAATTTTCTTTACTCCATAGCCTGAGCTAAAAGCATAAATATCATAGGTTCCAGCAGCTAAACGGTCCATAGTAAAGGTGCCATCTAGATTGGTTGGAATTTCAATGTCTCCTATGGGGTTTTTAGTTGGGATATTTCCCTGCTTGTTTGCCACAATTACCGCTATTGGGAATCCAACCCCTTTGCCCCCCTCTCCAAACGGATTTTGTAGAGCCTTGCCATCGGATGTAACCACCTTTCCTATAATAGATGCTGGACCTAGATCAAGCGTAATGTTTAATGGCACAGAAGATTTTCTTACATCCACGCTTCTTTTTACTAATTCAGCGTAGCGAGTTTCAAAATTGCCTGGATTAAATAGGAACGCGTCAGAGCGGTCCCGTTCCGCAAAAGTAACATTGTAATAGCGTAAATCATAGCTTAATCCGGAAAGGGTATAAGATCCGCGTTCATCAGTGAATGCTCTGACCTCAGCGTCACGGGAATCTTTGGTTCCAACTCCTGCTGGACGCGCCACAATTCTAACATTGGCAATGGGCTGGGAAGAGGAATCAACCACTGATCCTATCATGGAAATACCTACTAAAAGTTCTACTGTTCCAATATCAAATGTTTGTCCTGGTGGGACCGAGATTCCAGATTTTTCTTCAGCAACTAAATTTAGTTTTCCCTGTCCCAGCAAACTTTCAGCTGAAGTTGCCATGGAGAACTGGTCTTGTTTAAATGAAACAGTATATTCTGTATCTGGAATAAGGTTAGAAATTTTGAAAGTTCCCTTAGTTGAATCAATATTAATAAAACTGCTGCCGCCGCCAAAGCCTCCTTGACCTGCGCCTCCTGCTCCATCCGCTGAACTGCCTGATCCTGCTCCAGGAGCAAAAGCGCTAATTCTAAAATTGCTAGGTAAGAGGGAGTTATTGTTAGATGTAATTAATTCGGTTGTTTTTGTTCCATCTGTTGAAACGCGAACCACAGCTATTTTACCTTCAATTGCAGCTGGTTTAAACAACTGGAAATTTTGGTTGGTTACATTGGATCCGGAAATTGTAACTCTTAAAGGTTTGCTTACGAATTTTCTTTCTATTTTTCCAGTGAGGAAATTATAGCTCATCATCTCCTCCAATATAAGCGTATAGATGCCGTTAGAGAGATTCGTGAGCGTGTAATTAGCCGTGGTTCCATTTAGATAAACTGGCTGCCAATTGACAATCTCATTCCTGTCATTTAAAACTTTAAGAAAGAGAAAAACTGTATCTGCAGAGGCTCCTTGAGGCACATCTATTTTTCCGCTGATGGAGGATCCTGCGGAATAGGTAAATTCTAAGTTGCCGTTAGCAGGGCTAATGACTTGTACGGTTCCGTTTTCAGAAAGGAGTATGACTTTTTCTTCATTGGCAACATCGCCAATATTTGGTTCATAACCTTGATTAAAACTAGTGTTATTATAATATTGCGCGGAAGGGTCTAAATTTACAGGATGTCTTAAAATATAAACTCCTGCAGGCAGATTAATGGCCCAAGTTCCGCTGGAAGTTATAGCCGCGCTTAGCACTTGTCCAAAACCAGATTTTTTTCCTCTATCTTGACCAAAACTCCCTCCTCCGCCAAGACCAGAATCTATTTCCGCAAAATTTCTTAATCCTTCTTCAAAGTTTGTACCATCCTTAGGATAGGCTTCAATTCTGGCAATAGGAAAACTACCACTACCTGTACCAATATTGATATTTTCATATCCTAGTTTGTTAACCAGGTCATTGACTGTATTAATTTCTACTCCTCCGGAATTGGAAGAGGTTTGTCCAAATTTAAAAGGTTGAACCTTGACTGTTCCTTTAACAGTAAAAGTTGTGGCTGCAAGGTTAAAAGTAACAGTAGAGGTTTGTCCATTGATCACATTCACCATTTGACTCTTAAATTGATTAGTAGTTTTGTAGTTAACTTCTACTCTATAAAAACCAGTTCCAATATTTGGGCTGGTAACTGTGGATTGAGATATACTTGCGCTGGTGCTGGAGACACCAGGCCCCTCTATTGTTAAGGAAACATTTTCATAGTCTTGGTTTGGAATAGTTATAACTGAGGCAATTTTTCCTCCATAACGTTTAAGTTTTAGGTCCCGAGAGCCCACCCCATTTGTAACAGTGACAGTTTTTGGGCCTGGAGGGTCTGACTCAAACCCTTGTAAATAAGTATGTACATTGTAAATTCCATCTTCAACACCTTTAATACTGTAGTTACCGCTTGTTATTGAACTATCTCCTGCTTTTCCAAGAAGCTGGAATTGAGTTGAATTATAGGAGTAATTAATTGGGCTAAATGCATTAATATAAAGTGTAAAGGAACTATTGACCATGCCTTGGATTTTTGAAGTGTCTCCTTCCACGCTAATGGTGCCGCTGATCCCTTGTGCAACAGTTGTGCTGAATGCTAAGGTCAATCCATTCTGGATCACTGCATCTCCTCGGAAAAGATCGCCGGAAATTAATGATCCTAATCCATTCGCTCCCACAGGGACTGAGGCTGAAGAAACTGTTCCAACCCCAAAAGCGCGCGCTCTAATCGTATAGGTTCCAGTATCTAAATCCAATACAAAAGCTCCTGTTGTGGATGCTTCTCTAAAACTATCCACACCTTGAATGAATGCGCCACCCCAAGAGGTTGGGAATTTATCTCCGGATTTAGTTCCTTCAACTGAAACCCATGTGCCAAACTGTTGGGTGGATGGGAGAACAACATAACCAAAAACTCTTGGTTTTTTAGTAAAGGTAAAATTAATATCTGTGGTGCCGCTTCCACCTGCTGTCACAATGGTTTCTGTGGAGCTAAAGCCTCTAAGTTCAGCGCGTACTTTATAAGTTCCGTTAGGAGGAACAGTGATCGCTGTCCAAGTGCTAACTCCAGTGAAAGAATAACCGCTGTCAGATTCTTGAGAACCTGCTGAAAATCTAAGGGATCCAAAACCAGATGGGAATCCATTGGAGTTATTCACCACATTTACAAATCCCCAGTTGTCATAATTTGTTTCCACAGCAGTTTGTGGAATAGTTCCGTGTACCCGAATTTGAATTGGCGGGCTAAACGTAATGGTACTTGCAGAAGTTGGAGGATTTCCTGCTGTTTGATTCGCAAGATTGCCATCAAAATTTTTATAAGTGGTTGGATCAAAATAATTTGCTGTAAGACTATAAGCAGCGCCAGATTTTAAGCCCCAAACCCTAGCTTTGCCATCGCTTCCAGTTTTTTGTGATCTATAGACAAAACCTTTTCCGCTCTGACCATTAGCTGATACAATAGCTCCGCTAAGACCAAGAGGAACACAACTGCCGCAGCCAGAGTTTCCTGTAGTTACAAATACATCCAAATAACTGGATTGTACTCCGATCGTTCTTGTAGAAATGTTTCCTCCAGAGGCATCTTCTAACCGGACTACATAAGTACTATTTATATCTGAACTAGTTGAACTTTGCACAATGCTGCCTGCATAGTCATTGCCATACCAGCTTAATCCTTGAGGCTGTCCAAAATTCCAGAACTCAAACATAGGGGTAATACTGGAGATTGTGATAGGAATTTGAGATAGTTGAGAGAGGATAGGGTCTGTTCCAATTCGAACTCTCCAATAAGTTTCATTATTTGAAGGAGTAAATAAAATAGAGGCAAAGTCATCAATTCCATCCCCATCAGGGGTAATGGTGGCAGGAACTACTTGAAAATTATTAAATCCAAATGAATCAGCGCGAATTTTTACGGATAAATTAGTTGAAAGGGTTGATACGCCTGCGGCAAAATCATCATTCCATTCCAGCCAGAGCATAGCATCTCCTACCGCATTTGTTTTATAATAAATATTTTTTCCACTTGAATCCTTAGGAATGATCAGGGCATAATAAGTTGCGAATTTGACGTTTGCCAGACTTTTATAATTATTAGGATTTTGAATCGCTTTAAAAGAATCTGTGGAGATAGTTGAAGATGCCAAGATCGTCGCAAAATTGTCTTCCGAGATCTGTCCGCTATTGTCATACTGAACTATAGAAGTGGTTGTATCCCTACTTAGGGTAAATATTCGAATTTGGAGATCTTTGTGCGCTGTGGTTGGTTGGTAGGACGCATCCCTGGATTCTAAGAATAGCGGTGGGGAAGATTGGCCGCTGCTTAAAACTATAGTTATGTTGGATGAAGCAAAAGGAAATCCAACATTTGTAGCATTGCCTGCTGTGATATTTATAGAAGGTTGAACTAAAATAGAGGTCAGTACTCCATTGTTAGAGGCTTGGGATTTAATTGCAAATTGAACTCCAGAATTTGTGGATGGAGCAGTGATACCTTTATATTTAAAATTTAAGACATGCCCAGAATTAAATTTTCCATTTGTAGTTACGCTGGCAATGATTACTCGATTATCATTTGGATCTAGACTTAAAGATATGTTTTTTAGTTGCGCAGTTGGGGTAATGGTGCTAGCATTTACAAAACCGTTGTTCCCTTGATTGGTCAACTGCGGTTGAGACCAAAAATCCGGAATACGAAAAGAGATTTTACCACCATCGGTGATGGAAGAGGCTCCTACTGTAAAATGAAAATTTATAGTTGTAAGTGAACTAATTGGAACACTGGTTAGCTGGGTAAGATCGCTGACATCAAAAATTTGAACCGTGCCTTGTCCATCCCCTGGTTGAGCAGTGAATGGTTTCGCGGATGTAAACGGACTTTTAGAAGGATCTCCAAGATTTCCAGCATCATCTTGAGCTCTTACCGAGAACCAATAAGTCACCCCGGCAGTTAGATTTTTAATCTGATAAGATCTTGTGGCTCCGACCGTTGCAGGGGAAGGAGGAACCTGTTTTACTGGGTTAGCTTCTATATCCAGCACAATTCCTGATGAGCTTAACGCGTTAGACCAGTTTGAGGTTGTGATCCCAGTGGTGGATGAGTATCTTATATGGTATTTAGTGATTGAGCCGCTTAGAGCATCACTCCCATCGTCTGCAGGCTCTGTCCATGTTAGATTAACGGATCCTATTGGATCAGATGCTCCTCCGGGGGTAGCAGTTAGATCATTGATTTGAGAAGGTTTTGCGCTGTCAGGATCGCTAAGTTGAAATCTTAATGTGCCTTTGGCATTGTTTGCTCCAAGGATTTGAAAAAAGTAAGTTGTGCCAGCAGATAATGGAACAAATACTTTGGATTGCAAGATTGAACTGCTTGCATCATCATTACAATCAATTGGTTGTCCAACTACAATGGGCTCACTTCCTCTCCAAACTTGCAGGATCGTATCAAAACTTGAATTAAAGGTGTTGACTGTGACATTTCTCGTTGCCGTAGAAAGTAACCGATACCAAACATCATTGGAAGTAGGTAAAGTGGTAAATTTGGTTGTATTGCATGTGGGGGTTTTTTGAGCGCCATTACTGATTTCTGTAGTGATGATCTCATGAGAAAAAGGGATGGCAGTAATAGTTGTTGCATTTACAGAATTATCATTGGAAGAGTTTAAAGCTGAACCAGGAACAAATATAGTTGCGCCATTAGATAAAGCGCTTAGATTGAAAACATCATCCATTGTTTTCATTGCAAACCAAACAGTGGTATTTTGAGTAAGATTTTTAATTAATTGTGTTTGGACCGTATATGCGACTTGCGGAACTGTTAGAGAATCATTGGGCGGTGTTCCAACTAATGTTGGAGAATTTGTGATTCTTACAGCGGTGCTAAAATTTAAATCGTTATTAACAGGTTCAGTTGTAGAGAAACGGATATCATAGGATGCGGCGGTGCCGTCTCTGGCGTCATCTCCCGGGGATGTCCATGTAAGTTTTACTGCACCATATTCAATATCCGCAGCCGCAGTTAAATTTGTTACAGGATCTGGAGCAGAGTTGTCGCCAGACAGTTCTTTAAATTGAAATCGCAGAATTCCTCCGGAACCATAATCAGACATGACTTGAACATAATAGGTTGCTCCATTTTCTATGCTAAACTTTACTGTGGCATTCGTGTTATACGGGTGATCGCAACCAATTTCTGTTGCATTTGCTCCTGGGACTGGGTCAGTTCCACCCGTGCTTTTCCAAACAGTAAGAATCGTATTGAAATCAGAATCGTTGGTGTTCGCTTCTACCCCTTTTGTAGTTGTGGAAACATGGCGAAACCAGACATCCCTATTTCCAGCTCCATATTCACAAGAAGGAGTTTTTTGAATCGCAAAGTTTGCTGCTGTGGTAGTGGATTGGCTGGTAAAATTTAAAGAATCAATTACAGTTACATTGCCATTAGAATAATCGTCATTGGATACGTTTGGCGCAAAAAATGTAAATGAGCTAAGGTTCACTATAGAACTATTGTTAGAAGAGTCAATCGCAGTTGCTCGAATATAGTAGGTGGTTCCATTGACCCATTGAGGTAAAGTGGTGTAATCCCAAAGTGTGGAGCTTGAACCATAATTTTTTAGAAAGCTATTGACAGAAACCGTAGAACCCCAGGTTGAGCCGCTCCAATAACTGCTGCCTGCTCCTTGGCCATTTGTTCCGCCGCTGGAGATGGTTAGTTCTACAGAATTGACACCAGCATTATCTGTGGAGGTGCCTGAAATTACAAGCAGACTAGATAAAGTAGGAAAAGTCCCTGCGGATGGCTGCGTAATCGTTACAGTCGGGACTGTTTCATCCACACTTCTAGGACTGAATGTGCTGCTAAAAATAGTGGTTCCGGCAGCTCCGCTATTTCCTTTAGATGTGATTTGGAAATAGTAGGTAACGCCTTTTGCAAGGTTAAATTGAATTTGTGAGCGATTATTAGTAGCCACAAAATCGTCATTGCAGGTATCTTGAGTAAGTCTTGTTATATCATTGTATGGGCTGCCTGCTTTATAAGATTGTAAGACCGTATCAAAACTTGAATCAAAGGTATCAGCTGTAGCTGACATGGCAGCTGTTGATAAGTATTTGTACCAGATACTTTTAAAATTTCCGGAAGCGCCGTAATCGCAAGATGGGGTAGGTTCAGAGGTAGTAGTTTCTGTGGATGCGTCTAGTGTAGCAGTTGAGTGGGTAAAATTATATTTTAACCCCCCAGCAGTTGTGGTGCTGGTATGAGTCATGGTGGAAGCATTGACAAAATTGTCATTTTCAGGGGCTGAGAGCGCTGGATTTGGTTGGGAAATAAAAAAAATAAAAGCTATAAAAAATAAACTGATTAGCTTTATATTATAAAAAGCAATAGATTCTTTTTTTAAAAAAAGTTTGTTCATTTAGATTGAATGTTTTAAAAATTTTTTAATGCTACTCAGATTCAAGATATAGATGTCGTTTATTATAATTATAAAGCAATAGCAGAAATTGTCAAGCGATTTTTCATGTGACTTTTGTCACAAGATAGAGCCACTCTTCCTCATTTCCTTTTAACCCTAAGACTGGACAGGGAAAATGCTCTTTTATTTCAAAACCCAAAGTTTTAGAATGCTGCACAATTTTTTCAATAATCTCTTGCCGGATGTTTTGGTCTTTTAAGATTCCTTTTCTAATCCATTTTCTTTCACTTTCAAATTGCGGTTTAATAAGAACCAAAAGATCAATAGTCAGTTGAGATAAATTAAAATTTTTCCAATTTGGATGAGTTATTTCATGAATTTTTTTTAGGATTTTAGTTAAAGAAATAAAAGAAAGATCTACTACTATTAAGGAAGGGAGCTCTTTTATATTGTTCCAAGGAGGGATCCATTTTAGGATATGGCATTTTTCATATAGGGAAATCCGCGAATCTTCTCTTAATTTATAATGGAATTGGCCATGGCCTACATCCACAGCAATAATTTTTTTAGCTCCTTTTTGCAAAAGGCAGTCTGTAAAGCCTCCGGTAGAGCAGCCTACATCTAAACAAATCCGATCTTGCGGCTCTATTTTCCAGTAGTTTAGAGCAGCCTCTAATTTTTCGCCGCCGCGGGAAACATATCTTGGCAGGGAGAGTAGTTCAATCTCTGAATTTTCTTTAACCAGAGTGGCTGTTTTTAAAAGAATGGGAAGATCTTTTACTTTAATTTGGCCGGCTAAAATGAGTCTTTGCGCTTGGTCGTTTGATTCTGCAAATCCTTTTTCTACAAGAAGGCAATCCAATCGTTTTTTAACGATTTTTTGTTTCATCCTTAATGAATCTCGGCTGCGATAGCTAAATAGATGGGATGAGGATCATTAGCCCGACCTATTTTAGACTATACTCTGAAGGGATTCTTGGTTTTCCATGGTTCTAATTTTTTCAGCTATTTTTTCCGCGGAAAGCCCTTCCTTGTCCCTTAAGATATTTTGAGTTCCATGTTCTACAAAGTGGTCTCCAATGCCGATTCTAGTAATCGTCACAGGTTGTCCTTCCATACTCTCCATTATAGCGCTGCCAAAACCTCCTGCTAAAACATTCTCCTCTACTGTGATCCATTTTCGGTTTCCTTTTTCAAGGAGTTTGATCAATAAGTTTTTATCAATTGGTTTTACAAAGCGCATGTTAACTACAGTGACAGGAATCCCTTCCTTTTGCAGAAGTTTAGCTGCTTCTAAACAAGGAACAACTGTGCTGCCAATGGCTAAAAGAGAGATGTTTGAATCAGGAGATTCTTTTACTATTTCTCCTTGGCCAATAGGTATTAATTTAAATTCTTTATCTAAAGGAACCCCATATCCTGGACCTCTGGGGTAGCGTAGAGCAATAGGAGCTTTATCATACTTTAAAGCAGTATAGAGCATGTGTTGAAGCTCATTTTCATCTTTTGGCGCCATGATAATAAAATTAGGCAACATTCGAATATAAGAATAGTCAAAAACTCCATGATGCGTTGGTCCATCATCTCCTACAATTCCACCGCGGTCTAAGATAAAGACCACAGGCAGATTTTGTAAAGAGATGTCATGTTCCATTTGATCAAAAGCTCTTTGTAAGAATGTGGAGTAGATGGCAACTACTGGGCGTAACCCTTCAGCAGCCATGCCGCCTGCAAAAGTAACAGCATGTTGCTCAGCTAAACCCACATCATAAAATCTTTCTGGAAATTGATCCCGCATCAGGTCTGTGCCGGTACCTTCTGGCATGGCAGCAGTCACTGCCACAATTCTTTGATCTTCTTTTGCAAGCCTAACTAATGTATCTCCAAATATTTTTGTGTAAGGCGTAGGGCTTCCTCCGGATTTTTGTATCTCTCCAGTTGCCACATCAAATTTTCCTGGAGCATGCCAGCCAAAAACATCTTTTTCCGAATGTTCATAACCTTTTCCTTTTTTAGTAATAATATGCAGCAGGGAGGGGCCTTTAGTTTTTTTAATAGCTTCCAAAACTTCCATAAGCCGGAAAATATCATGGCCGTCCACCGGACCAAAATAAGAAAATCCCATTTCTTCAAAAAGAATCCCTGGAAAAAGAAGCACTTTTAATCTTTTGCCTAAACGCACTAAAGCTGATCCCCAGAAATGGACCCTTGCCAGAAATTTTTCCAATCTTTTTTCCCATTTAGTAACAATGCCTAAAGTTAATAGCTTTGCAAGAAAAGTACCCATGGCTCCGACTCTATGGGATATGAACATTTGGTTATCGTTTAATACCACAAGCAGATCAGCGCCAATGTTTCCCGCGTTTTGTAAACCTTCATAAGCCATTCCGCCTGTAATACAGCCGTCAGAAACTATTGCCACAACTTTAAAATCCTCTTTTTTGTGATCCCTGGCAGCGGCAATGCCAAGAGCCGCGGAAATAGCTGTGGAAGCGTGTCCTCCTCCAAAAACATCGTATTCTGATTCTTTTCTGCTTAAGAAACCGGAAATTCCTCCATATTGTCGAAGGGACTCGAACTTTTCAAAACGGCCTGTTAAGAGTTTATGTCCATAAGCCTGGTGGCCTGTATCCCAAATGATTTTATCTTTGGGAGCGTCAAATACAGTATGCAAAGCAACAGTAATTTCAGTAGCTCCTAAAGAAGCTCCCAGGTGCCCCCCTTTTTTAGACACCACCTCTAAAATTTTTTCTCTTATTTCTTTGCAGAGTTGAGGCAGAAGTTCTTTTTTAACTGCTTTTAGATCTGCAGGTTTTTTGATAATGGGTAAAATATTCATTAAAGGCTCCTTCTTTAATAAGTTCTTTCTACAATATAATCCGCTAGATCTTTTAATATCTGAGCTTTTTTTCCAAAAACTTTTAGTTCCTCTTTGGCTTCTTGAATGAGTTGGGCTGCTTTTGTCTTAGATTTTTCTATTCCAAAAATTGCCGGGAAGGTCAATTTTTTATTTTCTAAATCAGAGCCTTTTTTTCCTAGTAATTTTTTATCTCCAATCAGGTCAAGAATGTCATCCGCTATTTGAAACGCAAGCCCAATTTTTTTTCCATAGGATAAAAGTTTTTTAATTTTATCTTGGCCAGCATCTGCTAGGTAAGCTCCGGAAACTAAACTTGCCTCAATGAGACTTGCGGTTTTAGATTCGTGAACTTTCTTTAAAATTTCAATTTGCTTTTTTGGTTTTTGTTTTAACCAACGGCCTTTATCCATCCTTAAGTCAAGGGCTTGTCCGCCTACCATGCCTTTAAAACCAGCGCCTTGGGCAATGCTTTCTACCACAAAAGCTAGGGGACAATTTTGGCCTAACATTTTACCATTTTTTGCGATCAAGTCGAAAGCATAGGTCAAAAGAGCATCCCCAGCTAAAATAGCGATGCCTTCTCCAAAGACTTTGTGATTGGTGGGCCGACCCCTACGCAGGTCGTCATCATCCATGGCTGGAAGATCATCATGGATAAGGGAATAAGTATGGATCATCTCTAGGGCGCAAGCTGTAGGCAGCGCTTTTTTCCCATCTAAATTACAGATTTGGGCTCCAGCAATGACTAAAATGGGTCTTAGTCTTTTCCCTCCGGCAAAAACCGAATATCTCATTGCTTTTAAAATTGTATTGGAAGAAGATGGAGGCAGATAAGTGTTGAGACCTTGGTCCACAATTTTTTTCCACTTTTGAAAATATTCTTTTAGTTGGTTTGTCATAGTTGAAAACGCATTTTTTTAAAAAGGTATTTCCTTGTCTTCTAAAACCTCTTCTTCTTCAGCCAGACCATATTTTTCTTTTTGAAAAGGTTCTGGCTCTAGAGCGCCTTCTGGACCCTTTTTACTCAGGATTTCTATTTTTTTCTTAGCCTCTTCCAGCTTGGCAGAACAGTGTCGAAAAAGAGAGATTCCCTCTTCATAAAGGGCTAAAGAATCCTCTAAAGGAACATCGCCTCCTTCTAATTTTTCCACAATTTTTTCTAATTTTTTAAGCGCGTCTTCAAATTTAATGTTCATTGAACCTGATGAGATTTCTTTTTTTGTCATGAGCTGTTTTCTCCTAATTTGTTTTTTCCACAGTAGCTTTTATTTCACCCTGATGCAATTGTATGCGAATAGATTCTTTGACAGCGACCTGGTAGCTAGATTTTATAATTTTATTATTCGTTTGTGAGTACGCAATCGCATAACCTCGTGAGAGCACGGCTAAGGGAGATAATGCCTCTAATTTTCCCGCTAAATTTTGCAGGGATTCTTTTAAATGTTCAATTTTTTTCTGAACCGCGTTTTCTAAATTTTGAACTTCGTAAGAAATAAGATTCATTTTTTCTTCTAGCTTTAAGGAAGGAGAGAGCAGAAAAAGTTTTGATTTTTCAATCTGAAGGCGGTTTTCTAGATGAATCATGGATTGGCTCAAGCGGCCAGTAACCTTTGCAAAAAGATCATCCAAATTTTGCAAACGGTTTTCAAACAGGATTTGAGGGCGGACAAAAAACGAGGTTTTAGCTAATCCTTTAATTTGTTCAAAGGCAAATTCTAAGCAAGAAAGAATGTTTTGTTTTAATCTGGCATGGAGGTTTATTAACTGGTTTTGAAGTTCAATTTTATTTTTTACTACCAGCTCTGCAGCCGCAGAGGGTGTTGGAGCCCTTAAGTCTGCCACAAAATCAGCAATGGTAAAATCAATTTCATGTCCCACGCACGAGATAATTGGAATTTTTGACCCGGCAATGGCTCTGGCCACACATTCTTCATTAAAAGCCCAGAGATCTTCAATAGAGCCACCTCCGCGTCCCACTAGAAGAACATCCAGTTCTTTATGATTTTCATTTAAAGCGCGGATCGCTTCCTCAATTTCTTCTTTTGCCCCAACTCCTTGCACTTTAACAGGGTAAATCAGAATCTCCACATTGGCAAACCTGCGGTTAATGATGGTGAGTATATCTCTTAAAGCAGCGCCTGTGGGAGACGTGACAATCCCAATTTTTTGTGGCAAAGAAGGGATCGCTTTTTTTCTTGTAAGGTCAAAGAGACCCTCATCCTCCAGCTTTTTTTTGAGCTGCTCAAAGGCTAATGCCAGGGCGCCTGTGCCTTTGGGCTCAAGCAAGTTAGCGATCATCTGAAACCTGCCTCTTTGAGTATAGAGGGAAATTCTACCCTGAACTAGAACCTTTAAACCATCCTCTAAACGAAATTTTAAAGAATTCATGACGCTTTTAAATGCGACAAGTTCTATTTGGCTTTTTTCATCTTTTAAGGAAAAGTAACAATGGCCGGAACTTGCGATTCCCCGAAAGTTAGAAATTTCCCCCTCTAGCCAAACGTTCAAGAAATTTTCCTCCAGGAATTTTTGGGCTAACCCATTTAATTCGCTGACTGTATAAATTTTTGGATTTTTATTTGCCATGGGAGATTCGATAGACATTTTTTTCTGTTATGACTAATTCCATAGGAATATCATTTTTTTCATGCGGTAAAGAGGGGACAAAAGTTTTTTCAAAGGTCAGTCCAATTGTTAAGGAGGAGGCGCATTTTTTTAAGAAGCGGTCATAAAACCCAATGCCAGAGCCTAAACGAAAGCCTTGGCTGTCAAAAACAATTCCTGGAACCAGGATCAGTTCTAATTTTTCTTTACTCACATGGGGACAATGATCTTTTGGCTCTAAGAGGCGATAGATTCCTTCTTTACAATCTTTTGTCAAATTTTTAATTTGGAAAAATTCCATGCGCCCTTTTTTATTTAAATTTATTTTGGGAGCGGCAATCTTTTTTTTAAGCGCAAGCGATTTTTTTAAAATTAAAAAAGTGCTGACCTCATTGTTTTTGCTTAAATAGATTCCTAATCCCTTTGATTTTTTAAATTCTTTTATTTTAAAAAGCTGTTTTGCTATTTTTAGGCTTAAAATTTTCTGTTCTGGTTTAGGGATTTGGGATCTAATTTTTTTATACTTTTTTCTAATTTGTGATTTAATACTTTCAAGTTTCTGATCCATGCGCTCTCCAAGATTTTAAACGTTCCTTAATTTCTTTTTCTTTTCCCTGGTCTTGGGGTTCATAAAAACTCTTTGGTTCAGGCATATATTCCTGTTTCACCCAGTGATTGGGAAAATTGTGTGGGTAAAGATATCCTTTGCCATGGCCTCTTGTTTCTTTATCTAAATTTGAATCTTTAAGATGGGTTGGCACTTGCCGAGTTTTTCCATTTTTTACTTCTGCTAGAGCTTTTTCAATGGCAAGGGTAGAGGCATTTGATTTAGGAGCTGAGGCCACATAGGTGACTGCTTGCGCCAGAGGGATTCTAGCCTCTGGCATTCCTAAAAATTCCAGGGCTTGGAAAGCGCTTAAAGCTAAAGTTAGAGCAAGAGGGTCTGCATTGCCCACATCTTCTGAAGCGCAAATTAAGATCCTCCTGGCAATAAATCTGGGATCTTCGCCTCCTTCTAACATTTTTGCCATCCAGTATAGGCTGGCATCCGGGTCCCCTCCTCGCATTGCTTTTATAAAAGCTGAAATAGTATCGTAATGCTCATCCCCTTTTTTATCATAGGTCAGCCCCCTAGTTTGCAGGGATTCTTCAGCTATTTTTAAGGTGAGGGAGAGGATTCCATCTTGTTCAAAAGGCGCGGACTTTGCGCCAATTTCTAAAGCGTTTAGGAGAATCCTTGCATCTCCAGAAGAGCGTTCTAAAAGAAGGGTTCTGGCTTGATCCTCGATTTCTATCTTTTTTTTTAAAATAGTTTCCATTTTATTTAGGCCGCGATCTAAAATTTTTTCTAAATCTTTTTCTTTTAAGGGAAAAAATTCAAAACAGCGGGATCTAGAACGAAGGGCAGAGTTTACATAAAAATTAGGGTTTTCAGTGGTAATTCCAATTAAGGTAATGGTCCCTCGCTCTACATCCGGCAAAAGAGCATCCTGTTGCGAGCGGTTAAAATGGTGGATTTCATCTATGAGCAGGATCGTTTTTTGAGATTGAGTTTGTAAACGTATTTTTGCAGATTCTATTGCTTTTTTTAGTTCTCCAACCCCCACGGTCACCGCGTTCATCTCTATAAAGAAGCTTTGAGTTTTGAGCGCAATCAGTCTGGCTAGAGCGCTTTTGCCTGTGCCTGGAGGGCCAAAAAAGATGCTAGAAAAAATGCGGTCTAATTCAATGATTCGTCGCAAGAGTTTCCCTGAACCCAAGAGCTGTTCTTGCCCAAAGAATTCATCTAAAGTTGTGGGCGAACAGAGGTAGCTAAGAGGGTGAAACTCTATTTTTGGTTTTTCTTTTGATGAAAATAGATCTAAAGGCTCCATTAAATTTCATTTTCTAAAGCAACATTCGAGTTTAAGGTTTGCTCTAAGAGTTTAATTAGATCTTCTTGTTTTTTTTCTTGAGAGTTACTCGAACTGGATTTGTTTTCCCGTTCTTGGAATAGCTCGTCTGCAATGTTTAAAGCCGCTAAAACCGCTATTTTTTGGGTAGAGACAATATGGGTCATCTGCTGGATCTCTTTCATTTTTTCTTCAATATACCTAGCCAGGGAATTGTAGTAAAGCGCGTCTGAAGGGTTGCCTAAGATTTCATAGGTTTGGCCAAGAATTATAACTGGAATTTTTTCTTCAATCATTTTACAGTTTCATTTTGTGATAGCGTTGGACAAGTTTTTCTAATTTTTGCTTGATCAGAGCCCGCTCCTCTTTTAGATTGGAGAGCTCTAGCGCAATTTTTCTGACATCTTTATTTTCTGTTTGCAGGAATTCATTTTCTTTAATAAGTTTATTAATATTTTCTTTAATTTTAACATTTTCTTCCCGGAGCTTTTCAATAAGTTTAACAGCTGTTTTTACTTTCTCTTCTATAATTTCTATTTTATGCAAAGAAAGTTCCTTTTTATTTTTCCCTTAAACCAGCTCCAAATTTTAGTTTAAGCCGTTCAACTATTTTTTCTCTTAAAATATTGGCAGTTTCATCTTTGAGGGTTTCTTGGGGGTGCCTAAAAGTTAAACTAAAACTAATGCTTTTTTGGTCAGGGAATTTGGGATCCGTGTAAATATCAAAAGGAATGAGTGTTTCCAGCAGCTCTCCGCCTGAATTTTTAATCTCTTCTTTAATCTCCTCCCACAATATTTTTTCATTGATCCAGATTGAGCAATCTCTTTTAATGGCCGGGGTGCGAAGAACTGGCAATATTTTTTTATCAGATTTAAATGAGCTTAAGAGCGTTTCTAAATCAATTTCAAAGAGAGCGACTTGGTTTTCAGAGCCAAGTTCTTTCAAATTTTTTGGGTGCATCATCCCAAGAATGCCAATTTTTTCAAAGGGCTTACCAAGATTTAAATTAAAAGAAGAAGATGGATGCAGGGGAAAATGAGAGAAGACAGAGGTTTCTTTATTTTCTTCTAACCTAGTTTCTTTTATCTGAATCTGTTCATTGAAAAATGCGTTTAAGTTTTCTAAAACTCCCTTGATCCAGAAAAAGTCAATGGTTTCATTGGATTTTGATTTCCACCAAGCATACTGGCTCTTGCCAGAAGCAATTGCAGCTAGATGCAGTCTTTCTTTTATCTCCCCATTAGATTTTTGAAATACCTTTCCAATTTCAAAAAATCTCAGATCTTTTTTTTGATAAGACAGGTTTAGTTTTAAATTTTTAAGAAGTTCTGCCAAGAGATTGGGACGCAGGAACATCTGTTCTTCTGCCAGCGGGTTTTCAATTTTTATAAGCTGATTTTCTTCAAAAAACTCGCAATCTTTTTTTGAGACAAAACCAATATTATAGGATTCATAAAAACCTAAAGAGGTCAATATTTTTCGCAAGTCCTTTAAAACTTCAGAAGTCTGGTTCAGTTCAGAGCTGGTTTGAGATTCAGACAAATTTAATTGGAACTTGTTGCCATGGGAAGGGACAGTAGAATATCCTTTTAACCGTATCAGCTCTTCAATAAAATCTATTTCAGAGTTAAGGTCTAAACGCCAAGTTGGACAGCGCACCTCAAGCTCTTCTTTATTTAAGGATTGAACCGGTATCGCCAATCTTTTTAAGAGTTTTTCCGCTTCGGAATTAGGAAGTTCCACTCCCAATTTTTTTTTAATTTGGCTGCTTTTCAATGTCCACGCTCTTGTTGCTTGTGGTTCTGGGCAGGTGTCATAGAAGTGAGAAATTTTGCCTTTAGCAGTTTCACTTATTTTTTGAGCTGCTTTTAAGCTCCCCATAGAACTAGACCAATGGCTGACCCCTCTTTCGAAGCGATAGGAGGATTCAGAGCCAAGCCCACATTTTTTTCTTGCTGCCCGAACCAATCGTTTTTCAAAGATTGCGCTTTCCAAAAGAATGTTTTTTGTTTGGCACGTTACCGCGCAATCTTCGCCCCCCATGATCCCGGCAATCGCCACAGCTTTTTTTTCATCCGCAATCACTAAAATTTCCGGATCCAAAGAATATTCTTTTCCATCTAAAGCTAAAATTTTTTCATTTTGTTTAGCTCTGCGAACAGTTATTTTTTCCCCTTCTAGCATATCCGCGTCAAACGCGTGCAGCGGCTGCCCGATTTCTAGCAGAATCGCATTGGTGATGTCAACAATATTATTGATTGGACGTATCCCGCAGCGAAAGAGACGCTGTTGTAATTTTAAGGGAGAAGATTGAATCTGGACTCCACATATTTTCCTTGCGATATAGCGCGGGCAATCTACCTCATTTTCAATTTTTACAGTAAAACGCGGATAGGATTCTTCTTTAAAAGAGAAAGAAGAAAAAGGAAATTCTAAATCAAGCGCCGCAGCCAGCTCGCGCGCAATTCCTGCATGGGAAAGGCAGTCTGGACGGTTAGGAGTTATTTCTAGATCTAGAATAGTGTCTTTAAAAACGATTAGTTTTTCTGCTTGGGTTCCACTTTTTTCTTCGCCTTCCAGATAAGTTAGCCCTGAATGATCTTCCCCAATTCCTAATTCTTTTAAAGAAAGGAGCATCCCTGGAGATGGTACCCCGCGGATCACTGACTCTTTGATTTTTTCTCCATTGAAGAGCTGCGCCCCTACTTTTGCCCAAAATACTTTTTTGCCTTTAATTAGATTAGGAGCTCCGCAAACCACATTTTGAACTTCTTTGTCGTCTCTTACCTCCACGATTTTTAGGCGATCCGCATTAGGATGGGGCAGGATATTTAGAATTTCAGCTATGACAATGCCTGTACAAGGAGAATACTCTTCAGAATTGGAAACCTCAAAACCAAGCTCTAGCAAAAGATTCTTAAGGTCTCTTAAGGAAAGATTAATTTTTTGATTGAGTATTTCTTCCAGCCAGTTTAAAGATATTTTCATTTTCTAATGTAAGTTTCGGGTTAAAGGACAAAGGTTTGTCATTTAAAATTGTGAGAGAAAAGCGATATGATTTTCATAGAAAAGACGCATGTCGCTAATCCCATATTTTAACATTGCGATTCTTTCAATCCCAATACCAAAGGCAAAGCCGGTATATTGATTTGGGTCAATGTTTACAGCTTTAAACACATTGGGATGAACCATGCCTGCTCCCAGCATTTCAATCCAACCCGTTCCTTTGCATACCGGACAATTTGATTTTTGGGATTTACAGATAGTGCAGGAAATGTCTATTTCCGCGCCAGGCTCTACAAAAGGAAAATAAGAGGGTCTAAAACGGCTCTTAATTTCTTTGCCAAAAAGTTTTTTATTGAAGAATTCTAAAGTGCCTTTAAGATCAGCAAAAGAGATGTTTTCATCCACAGCTAAACCTTCCACCTGATGGAAAACCGCAGAATGTGTGGCATCAATTGCCTCATGCCTAAAAACTCTTCCCGGAGCAACAATGCGAATGGGAGGGGATTGTTTTTTCATGACGCGGATTTGAACAGGGGAGGTGTGGGTTCGTAAAAGTAAGTTTTCTCCTGCGATGTAAAAGGTATCGTGCATGTCTCTTGCCGGGTGTTCTTCTGGAATATTCAGAGCTCCAAAATTATTTTCATCTGTTTCAATTTCTGGTCCATGGACAGAAGAAAATCCAATTTCTGAAAAGATTTTTAAGACTTCATCCAAAACAAGAGTTAAAGGATGTGTTTTACCTAAATAAAATGGAAGAGAGGGCAATGTCCAGTCTGGTTTTTTTTGGGTTAAGGTTTGCTCAAGTTTTGTTTCTTCTAGCTTTAAGGTTTTTTCTTTAATTAGAAGATCAATTTTTTCTTTAGTTAAGTTTAATGCTTTGCCAAATTGCTGTTTTTCAAGAGGTGCTAGGTTCTTAAGATCTTCTAAGGCTTGGTTAAAGATTCCTTTTTTTCCAAAAGTTTCTTTGCGGAGTTCTTCCAAAGCTGTTAAATCATTGGTTTTTTCAAGCGTTTCAATGATTTTTTTTTCCAGATCATTTAGTCGATAGATTTTTTCCATACTTTTTTATGGATGGGAAAGTTTTAGAATTGAATGTGAGTTAAAAATCTGAATCTTGCACAACCTTTTTATAAGCGCAAAATTCGGTTAAATCTAAATTTTTTAATTTTATAGAAAAAATTTTAAAATTCGTTTTTAAATTTGAACTTTAAAGCGCTGCTTTGGCTTTTTGCGCAATTTGTTCAAAAACCGGAATATCTTTTAAAGCAAGCTCAGCCAGCATTTTACGGTTTAAGCCAATATTCGCTTTTTTCAAACCTCGCACGAATTGTGAATAAGAAAGCCCAAACATTCTTGCGGCTGCATTTAGCCTGATAATCCAAAGCGACCTAAATTCTCCTTTTCGATCTTTGCGGTCTCGATATGCATATTGCAGAGATCGTTCCACTTGTTGGAGCGCTTGTCTCCAACGGTTATTGCGGTTCGAATAATATCCTTTTGAAATTCGAAAAAGTTTCTTTTTTCTTTGTCTGGTATAAACGCCGCTTTTTACACGCATAATAAACCTTTATTAATGATAAGGGAGCATTTTTTTAATAAGACTTGTCTCTTGCTTTTGAAGATACCCGGCTTTACGCAAGAAACGGCCTCTTTTAGAAGACATCCCAGCTAAAAGATGCCTTGCTCCAGCTTTTTTATATTTTACTTTTAAATTGGCTGTAAATCTGAATCTTTTTTTAGCGCCGCTGTGATTTTTTAGTTTTGGCATAAATTTTATCTTTTGGGAGCGATCAAAACAGACATCCTATTGCCTTCAATTTGAGCCTCTTGTTCTAATGTGAATTTGGAATCTAAACTTTCTTTGAATTTATTTAGCAGCTCTATCCCAAGATTCCGATGCTCCATTTCTCTTCCTCTAAATACAACTGTAACCTTTATTTTAAATTTGTGGGTCAGGAACTCTTTGGTATGATTAATTTTTGTAAATAAATCATGCTCCGAAATCCTAGGGTGAAGCCTAATCTCTTTAACTAAACCCGCTTTTTGGTGCTTTCTTGATTCTTTAATCCGTTTTTCCCGTTCATACCGATATTTGGAAAAATCTGCAATTTTAGCAACTGGCGGGTTTGCATTTGGCGCTAGTTCTAGAAGATCTTTGCCTCGGGCTTGAGCTAAGGAAAGTGCTTCAGCCAATGATTTAATGCCCAATTGGGTGCCATCTTCATCAATCAGCCTCAATTCACGCGCGCGAATTTCTTCGTTGATGCGCGGTTCTAGACTTTTAGAGATTTTCTTTCACCTCAAATGTTTTAATTCTTTTTAGTTCCTCCTGCTTTTTAAATTCAAAAGAGTAACAATTTTATATCTTTTTACTGAAAAAAGCAATAAGCCAAAGGTTTTACTTAGAAATTTTTGTGAGATTTATTTTAGCTTATCTCTTTCTTTTATCTCTTTTTTAACACGTTCCAGGAATTGTTCTAAATTTAAAACTCCCAAATTAGTTCCATCTTGTTTGCGCAGAGATACGGTTTGATCTTTATTTTCTTTTTCCCCCACAATTAAAAGATAGGGAATTTTTTGCATGCTCGCTTCCCTGATCTTATAACTTATTTTTTCTGAACGATCATCACATTCTACTCTTAAACCTTCTTCTTTTAATTTTTTAACTATGGTTTGAGCGTAGGGGATTTGTTGTTCCGTGATGGGTAGGACTGTGCTCTGCACCGGGCTTAACCAAAGAGGGAATAGTCCGGCATAATGTTCAATTAAAATGCCAATAAAACGTTCCAGACTTCCTAAAAGAGCCCGATGTACCATGACACAAGTACTTTCTTTACCAGAGCTATCTCTGTAAGTCACATTAAATTTTTGCGGCAGGTTAAAATCCACTTGCACTGTGGAACACTGCCATTGGCGATTGAGGCAATCCCGGATTTTAAGGTCAATTTTTGGCCCATAAAAAACTCCTTCTCCGGGATCAATCTCATATGGAAGGTTTAAAGAGCCAAGCGCGTTTTTCAAAGCAAGCTCTGCTTTATCCCAATTTTCTTCTGTGCCGCTAAACTTTTCTGGCCGGGTTGAGAGTTTAATATCATAATCGTGGAAGCCAAAATTCTTTAATATTTGAAGCATGAGTTTTAAAATCTGGATACACTCTTCCTCAATTTGGGAGATGGTACAGAAAATATGCGCATCGTCTTGCGTAAATCCGCGCACGCGCAAAAGTCCGTGCATGACCCCGCTTCTTTCATAGCGATAGACAGTGCCAAATTCCGCCAAGCGGATCGGCAAATCCCTATAGGAACGGAGTTTACTTTTATAGATAAGAATATGTCCTGGACAGTTCATGGGCTTTAGAATAAAAGGCTGGTTTTCTATTTCTATGGGAGGAAACATATTTTCCCTGTAATAATCCCAATGGCCTGAAGTTTTCCATAAATCCAATCGAGCCACATGAGGAGTATAAACAAAGGAATATCCTGCTTCTTTTAAAGTTGCCTTAAGATCATTTTCAATGGTTTCTCGAATCAATGCTCCTTTAGGGTGCCAGAAGATAATGCCAGAACCAGCGGACTCATGTTGAATGGAGAAAAGATCCAAGCGTTCTCCTAATTCTCGATGGTCCCTTTTTTTCGCCTCTTCTAATCTTTTAAGATAGGAGTCCAGCTCTTCTTTAGTGGTCCAGACTGTGCCATAAATTCTTTGCAGCCTTTCCCGATGTTCATCCCCTCTCCAATAAGAGCCGGCAATTTTCAGCAGTTTAAAGTAACGGATTTTTTTTGTGGAGTCCACATGCGGCCCTTCACAAAGGTCTATAAAGGTATCGTGATGGTAATAGGAAACTTTTTCATCTTGAATCCCATCCAGAATCTCAAGCTTAAATTTTTCTCCTTGTTCTTCAAAAAATTTTTTAGCTTCTTCTTTATCATGCCAGCTGCAGGAAAAGGGATGGTCTTTGCTTACGATTTCCCGCATCTTTTTTTCAATTTTTTCTAAATCTTCCGGAACAAACCTATGAGGAGAATCAAAATCATAATAGAAGCCTTCTTCAATCGGAGGGCCAATGGTTAAATGCGTACCGGGGAATAGCGCCTGCACTGCCTGCGCCATCACATGGGCAGAGGAGTGTCTTAAGCGGTGGAGCAGCTCTTGATGTGTAAGCTCTTTAGGCAGTTGCACAGTTTCTTCTTTTTGGTTCATTGGATTTGGTCTATGATATACGATTCATCCTTTTTTTTCAAGAGAAGATCGAATCTGTTGATTTTGTTGATAGAGGCTTTTAATCCTAGAAATTTCTTTTAGTTCCTCAGCGATTTCTGGGCGTTTGGGAGAAATCAATAGAGCTTTTTTCATTAATTCTTCGGCTTTATCAAGAGAAGTTAAATCATATAAGAGGGCTGCTCTATAGAGCATGGAGCTTGCCAAATAATAGCGTACTTCATGAGGATGCTCTTTAATGTTTTTATTGGATTCTTGGAGAGCAAAATCAATTCCGATTTTTAAATCTTCTTTAAGAACTTTCTGGTTGTTAAAGTTTAGGAGAACGCTTTTAATTAGTTCGTTTCTAATTTTTGGATTTGTGAATGAAGAGCTGCTCAGAGATTGTCTATATAGCTCAAGACCTTTCCTAAAATTTGAAGAGATTGTCTTATATGCTTCTAATCCCAACATATTTTTTTGAAGAGGTAAAATATTGCAATAGTAGATTGTAGCGGATGAAAGTACGATCGTAAAAAAGAGTAAGATCGTAGCGGGGATTTTTTTAGCAATGTCTGGGATATTTTGTTTTTTGATTTGAAGGTTTAATTTTTTTTTATCGGCGCTTTCTTTTTGTTCCTCAGTAACAGTAAAGTGCGTAAGTCCCAGAGAAAAATAAAAAATTATTAAGGGAACAGGTGAATCAAATACAAATAGGTTCTGTAAAAAATAAAAAACGAACAGCGCAATTAGCGTTGCGATGGAACATCGCTTTCTTGGTTCAATCTCGTTTTTCAATTTTTTGATTAACGCATAAAATAATGCAACCCAGAATGCGATATAACTCAGAAATCCAGCAATTCCCGTTAGGGCTAAAATATCAATCAATTGATTGTGAGAGCGATCATACCAAGGCTCTCTTAGATCTGTTTTAAAAATCGGATCATAATATTTGTTGTAGATGAGATTAAAATTTTCCCACCCCCATCCTAAGAACTTCCTTTCTTTAAATCCTCTTAGTCCAATGGTCCAGAGGGCAAAACGATCATTGTTGATGGGATTATAGAGAATCCTTGTCAAAGGCAAAGGTAATGTTTTTTGCCCCCATTCCATTCCTTTTTTTGTGTCCAGCCAGATGATTGAGGCAGTAACACTGATAAAGATAAACATCAATATGGAAAGAACTATGAATTTCGATTTTTTTCCTGATAAGACTAAAAAAGAAATAAGGAAAAGCACAATGATGCTTGCAATCAATGAAAAAGCAACCCCTCTGCTCCCTGTCAATAGGACCATGGATAAAGAAAATAATATAAAAAGAGTGAGAAAAAGTGATTGGAATATATTTTTGTTCCTTAATATTAAAAATATTGATAAGAAAACATTGAGCGCTGAATAAATTCCTAAATAAATCGGGTTGCCAAGTGTAGAATATATTCTTGAGTGATCAAGCCGTTTTATATTGATTAACTCATAGATTCCTATGGCTTCTGTTGAAAGACAGATTAAGATAGAGAGCAGGAGCAATTTTTTCCAATCAACCCATTGCCTGAATCTAGCGGATAATATGGTTAACCATGCCCATAAGTGAAGAAGCGTAAAAACACCGGTCATTCTTTCTTCCGATGACCAAAATGAATTCCGAATATCAACTCCACTTATCATCGAACCCATGACCAAAGCCACAAATAAACTTAAGAGCAACATCCATGTTTCTCTAAGTTGTAATCTAGACTCTTTTAAATAGATGGTTGAGAATATCCATGCTGCAAAGCTGATTTCAACTAGAATTCTGAAAAAAATAATTTTGGGGAATGTGAATGGAAAAAAAGTAGATTTAATCAATAGCAGAGGAATAAAAAGTATCAGATAAGAACAGATTTTTATTGTTGGCGGTGCAAAGATTTTTATGGTTTTTTCCATCTTATGGATGGGTCATGTAATCAGGGTAAAAAATTGCGTAGAGTTTTAATTATAATGCTGAAGTCAAGGATAAAAGACTTATTTTTAAGATAGTATAAATCATATTGTAATTTTTTTTCAACTTGTTCGATCGTGTTTGTTGCCTGGTAACTTATTTGTGCCCAGCCCGTTAATCCCGGTTTTACGATATGTCGGATTGAATAAAATGGAATTTTATTTTTTAATTCTTTTACAAATTCCGGTCTCTCCGGTCTGGGGCCCACCATTGATAACTGGCCCTTAAGAACATTAAAAAATTGAGGCAGCTCATCCAAATGCAGTCTTCTCAATACCCTACCCGTTCGAGTCATACGGTTGTCGTTAGGAGATGCCCACTGAGGTCCTTTTAATTCTGCGTTTTGAAGCATTGTGCGAAATTTATAGATTATAAAAATTTTTCCATTTTTTCCCATACGCTTTTGCGTGTAAAAAATTGTACCAGTTGAATCTACTTTTATTATTACAGAAATAATTGGAAAGAGAATTATGCAGAGAATACATCCGACAATGGATAGACTGATATCCGTAATTCTTTTAATTAAATCAGCCAGTTTATTTCCATGGATCGGGATATTGTCTAATATCCAGAGAGCGTCAACTAAATTGAGTGATATTTTTTTAGTCAGTTGTTCATAAAAGTGATTGAAGCTGATGGGTTGTATCTGCGGAGGAATATCTTGGTAAATTTTAGATATAAGGACAGCTATTTTGATATTATTTTTATATGCGATGTCCCAAAGTTCAGGAATCGTGGCAACTAAAGGTACATTATTTTCTTTTAATGCGGTTCTAATCTTTTCATTGGCCTCGTCCTTTGAAAAGGAAGTTATTGCAGAAATTTCGTACCCATTTTGAGGCAGGTAATTATTCATTAGCTCAACTATTTCTTCACAAAGGCCAATGCAGACGATTTTATTTTTTATTTTTTTTAATACAGAGTATAAAATAAGACGGCTGGTCATTAGAAGAATGCAGAAGAATGAGATATCTAATAATAAAATTGTTTTCGGCGAGATCAACAAGCTAAAATTTAAATAAAAATAGATTATTCCTGTACTATTGGCTAAGAAAAAGAATGTTAATAAATTATGAAATAAAGAGGCGGGTTTTGGAATAGGAGGAATATCATAAAAGCCTAGTAGAAAGAGTAAAAGGAATAAAATTAAATAGATGATGGAAAAATGTAAAAAAATCATCCAGGTCTGTTCAAGAGCTAAAACAGCGAATGTTTGAGTTCGGATTAACAGACTGAAAAGCAAAGCGGAGTAAATTGACAGAAGGTCAATCATCAATAGGGTTAGTTTGATCCAGACGCTTTTTTTTTCAAACGTCATTTTTCTTGCAGAAAAACATCCCTATATAAATTTTTTGTTAAAACGTCAACGCTTCTTTGGCTGGAAATCCATCTAAAACCATTGAGCCCCATTTCAAGTCTTTTTTCTTTGGATAACTTAAGAAGTTTAATAACAGTTGCGGCATAGTCGTCTATGTTCCATTTAGCGCAATATCCTCCTTGGGATTGCTGGATCATAAGACGGAGGTCAGGGATATTGGTAGCAACGGCCGGCAATCCAACTTTAAAATATTCAAGAATTTTTACTGGTGAACATTGTTTTAATACCATGGTGTCAGGAGTTGGACATAAACCAATGTCCGCCATTTTTATATAGTAAGGCAGTTCTGTTTCGGGAACCGGCGGGTGAAAAAGAATCCAGCGGCTGAGTTTTTTTTTAGCTGAATAATCTTCCAGTATTTTTATATCCTGTTTGTTGACAGCATACCCGATAAATATCATTTTTACTTTCTCTATCTTCTGCCTGTAAATGATGCGATCCATGACATCAATTAAAAAGGTCAGTTTTCTATATTTACTCATATTCCCAATATAAATCAAAAGGTTGCAATTATCGAGACCTAAGGATTTTTTTAATTGCTGCGCTTTATTACTATAAAATTCAGGTTTTTGATTCACTTCAACTCCAGAATTCCATGTGTAAATCTTATGAATAGCGGGAGATCTAAATTTCGTAAAATAATTTTTCATCTCAGGGCTAATTACTAGAAGCCTATCAGCTTTTTTTAAGGATAGATATCTATTTATGAAAGCTGCTGTTCCCCGTAACTGGTGGGTTAGTTGTTGGCTGCCGATTAATTCTTCGGCCATGAGATGACCGATATGGACAAGAAATTGAGACCTGTATTTTTTTGAAAGTTCATAGCCGAATTTTATAAGTATGGGATGGTTGAAGGCTAGTACAAAGTCAGGGCGAAATACAAGATGCTCTTGGATCGCATTAGAAAGATTTTTTTTGGTTATAAAATATTCTCTGAAAATATCAAGAAGGTTTCGTGGTCTTATTTTTGGGATTGATATCAAATTATCACTGACCTTGCAAACTTTAGACGTTCTGCTATCGAAACAAAATGTTAAAGTGGGAAGACCGTAAGCAGGTAGAAGTTTAAGTAAAACTTCCCGGTAATGCGCAGGAAAGCGCACGGAAATATCCTCATCATATAAGCACAATAAATTCATTGCGTGTTAGATTTAAGCTCGCTTGAATTTAGGGATTTAGACGATCTATTATAAATTGCGTCAATGACTATTAGTACGGCAATCCAAAAGATAAATTGTATTCGAATCAGTTCAAAAAGAAAAAAAGAAAAGAGGATCTGCGAGAAAAAAACAGAGTAGCAAAAAATAGATACAATGCTTTTTTTATTCATTGAAACAGTATGGGCGACTGAAAGAATAAATGAGATTAGAAAAGACCCTATCCCGATTCCCATTGGACCGAAATCCACCACAAATTGTCTTAAAATTGTTCCGCTGTTGAACCTTTCATCTAGCAGCGGAATGTTAGGATAACCGAAAAGGTGTATGTTTAAGTTCTTTAGCGTAAAAAGAAAACTAAAAAGATTATAAAGGGGTTGGAGCGTATAAGCTCCATAATAGTACTCTCCCATATTTTGAAGTTGAATCTGAAGATTGAGATAATTGAAGTTAAAATAAGATAGAAATATCTCCAAGTTGTTTTTAATATCGTTGTATTCCCATCCGGTTCTGCCGATAGTCACATAGATAAATGCGATTAACATGATGAATAAGGTTGTAAATATGGATTTGGATAGATGTTTAACAAAAGCGTTTTTATCATTCCTAAAGTAGAGGACGATATGGTTAAAGATAAAATCAATTAAAACAATATTAATGATGGTGCCTCTAATGCCATGACAAAATGTGATTGTCAGCGAAAAATAGCGAATTAGCCAGACCCAGACTTTTTTTTTGTAAATATTTAGATACATCCCGGAGAGAATGTATGGAAGCCCAATGAGAAAGTACATATAATTGAAAATAGGATTGACTTCCCCAAATGTCAATTCCCAGATTCGAATTTTCCCTTTTGGCGGAAAAAAACTGTGGAATACGCTGTAAACATGATTAAAATTGACAGAAAATCCTATCAAACTAATCAGAAAGCAGCATAGGATTGTTTTTTTTGTAAATGATTCGCTCCAACATTCATTCAGAGGAAGTGTTGGAGTTGCGTTCATGTAGTTTTTGGTAGAACCTGCAAGCGCTCCAGCAATAAAAGCTAATGCGGAAAAAGTAAAGATATAAAGCCAACTTTTAAGATCTATATAAAAAATGAGTTCGGAATTGAGAAAAACAGTAAAAGAAGGCAGAATAAATCCAATAACCCAGCACAGGCAGGGATTGAAATTGGATTGAAATAATCTTCTGCCCAATAATAATAGAGTCAATGAAATAAGAGTGAGCAGTAATAGAAGAATCAGAGATTCATTCATGGGCTGACTGAGAAAATGTTTCAATATATAATTTTTCTTGCTGTTGGATCATTTTGTTAATGTCGAAAGACTCATCAATTGAAGATTGGCAATTAAGCATAAGCCGATGAATACAATTATCATCTTTTAGAATACTAATGATTTTATCCGCCATTTTAGTGTAATTATTTGGCTCTATCAGAAACCCGTTTTCACCGTTTTTTAATAGTTCACATAATCCGTTTATTGCGAATGCGACCATAGGTTTACCGGCAGCGCAAGCTTCTATAGCAACTCGAGGCAAACCTTCCCAAAGAGAAGTCATGACAATGACATCGCTGACCGCTAAAATATCAGGAATATTTTCAATCCATCCAAGGATTTTTATTTTATTTTCCAATCCTGCTATTTTAATGTTTTTTTCTGTTTCTAACCTTAAATTGCCATCCCCAACCATTAAAAATTGGGACTCCTTCACCTGTTGTTCTATATCTTTTGCGATGCGTATAAAACCAAAAGGATTTTTTTGCGTTTTAAGCGCTGCAATGCTGGTAACGACTTTTGAATTGAACGGGATTAGAAATTTTTTTTTAAGGTCAGCGACATTAGAATTTTTTAATTGGTCTCTTATGCCTTGCAAGTCAACACCGCTTCTGATGAGTCTGTATTTCTTCTTGCTTCCGATGCCTAGCGCAAGACCAACTCTCACATTATCTTCACAAACAGCAATCAGAATCTGATTGATTTTTGCAGCCCATTTTTCTAAAAGAATAAATAATTTTCTAGTGATTGGGTTTTGATAGGGGTTAAACCCAAAACCGTGAATCGTGTGAATAATGATTGGAGTGTTACTTATATATGCCGCAATCCTTCCAAGAATTCCGGCCTTAGAAGAGTGAGTATGTACAATATCTGGTTTACATTCTCGAATGATTTTAGCTAATTCAAAAAGGCATAAGACATCTTTAAAAATATGGATAGACCGAATGAGATATTTTGCACAATAAGATTTTAAATTTTTAATATTTTTAGTTTCATTTACTAAATATCCTTCCGCGCCATGCACTAAGCTGACTTCAAATCTCTCTCTATTTAGATTTGCCACGGTATGGAGCGTATTTTTTGTAGCCCCGCCAACCTCCAAAGAAGTGATGATATGCATTACTTTAATTGATCTATTTTTATTCATTTTGAAGGGGGTATGGAAATAATGTATAATTTAAAATAATTAGAAAAACTTATAATTTTATATGATACTAATACCTAATTTTTTTATCAATTTTATTTTTTTTTAGATCATTTTAAAGCGATGATAAAACAAGAAAATCAAAGAGTCCGTTACAATGCCGCATTAGCATTCTTCCAATCTCTCATAGAAAAAAAACGAACCATTTGCATTATTTTTTTAATCACAATCGCAATCGGAACAATCATTTCTGTTTTTAGGCCAAAAGTATATAGGGCAACTTCCGTGTTAAACTTAGGATATGACAAGATCCATTATTGGGGGATCGAAGATTATTTAACCATTACAAAATTATTTGAGCAAGAATACCTGTTGCGTCAGGTTGCATCAAAATTAAACCTCTCTGAAAATCCAATCTCAATCGTTAAATCAAAGTTTCGTTTTCGGAATCTTAAGAGTTCTTTAGTCGCAGTGGACGGTTTAGGGAAGACTCCAGAAGAAGCTCTGCGAATTTCAGAATTGCTTGCCTCATTGATTCTAGAAAGGCATCGGTATCTTTTATCCGCAAGGGAAGAAAATATTAAATTATTTGATCAGACAGTAGTAGTCTTGGAAGATGAGATCCAATCTTTAAGGTTAAAAATAGAAAATATGAAAGAAGTTCGCACTGAAACCCAAGCCCTGTTATTTGGTTCTTTATATAAAGCTTTGGGCAATAAGGAAAACAGGCTGCAAAATTATAGATCTGAGGTTGCAAAGGAAAAAATAGAATACAATATGCTGACCACCAGACTGGAAATCCCGGCGGTTTTACCAGTGAAACCGATCAAACCAAATTTTAAAATTAATTTTTTAATTTCTCTCATTTACGGCTTGTTTTTATCTTTTGCCTGGGTGCTTATTATAAAACGTTGAGTATTTTTTATAGTTGGATAGGGTTAAACCGCGGACTCCCTTTGCTGTGTACGAAACACTTTTTATCTAAAGTTATTTGTTTTTCACCAGGCACCAATTAAGGATCAATTCTATCTGATTTATGCAAATACCGCCCATTAGCGTTCTGATGTGCGTTTGCGATGGTGAAAAATATCTTGCCCAGGCTTTGGAAAGTATTCTAAAGCAGACCTTTAACCACTTTGAATTCCTTATTATTGAAGACGGTTCCTCAGATCGAACAAGAGAAATCTTAAATTTTTACTCTTCTAAAGATTTTAGAATCAGAGTCATTGAAAATCAAACAAAGTTGGGTTTAACTAGATCACTAAACCATGGGCTGAAAATTGCAAAGGGCAAATACATTGCACGCATGGATGCTGATGACATCTCTTTACCAGACCGTTTTAGGATGCAGTTTGAATTTATGGAGAGACACCCCGCAGTTGGAGTCTTGGGCACGGCAAATATCTTGATTGATCAAAAAGGGAAAATGGTTTGGAAGAATATCCCTCCGGTAGAGGATCATGAGATTAGAAAGAGATTAATAAAGGGAAATATTTTTTGTCATTCTTCTTTAATGATTAAAAGAGAAGTTTTTGAAAATATAGGACTTTATAATGAATCTTATAAAGTTGCGCAAGATTATGAAATTTATTTTAGGATATCGCCACATTTTCAATTATCAAATTTAAATCAAATTTTGCATGCCTGGCGCGTGCATGAAAGGGGTACTTCTGTACAAAAGCGGTGGGAGCAGATATTTGCTACTCTTAAGATTCAGATTCATTCAATTTGGATCGGTCAATATTCCTATTTAAATTTAATTTATTTGGCGCGTTCTTTTTTTGTCTTGTTAACTCCGGTATCAATAAAAAGAATAATTAAAAAAATATTGAGAGTCGTGACATTCGGAATCTGGTATAAGAATATCTTTTAAATGTAAAGCAAAATGAATCAGGATGCATTAAAAAAAGAGCAATATATTAAAATGGCTGGGAGTGCGGAGCAGAGGGTTCGACTCTATCATTCTAAGTATGCAGGCTCCGGACTGTTAAAGAAAGCGAGTAGATTATTGAAGTACCGTACACGATATATGAACTATTTGTTGTCAAGAATAAGGGGAAGGCAAAAGAATGTGAATGTGAAGACATTTTGGGGCAGAAATTATATTCTGCCATTGCCAGACTGGGATTCTCTCTTCCCTTATTATTTTGGGACCTTAGGTTTGGAAGAACAACCATTGATTAAATTTCTTATAAGAAATATTAAAAAAGATACGATTTTTTTTGATTTAGGAGCCAATTATGGTTTTTACAGCGCTTTAGTGAGTGAGTTTTTGGAAACTGGACAAGTTCATGCGTTTGAACCCAATCCCGTTACTTTTTCTTATTTAAAGATGTCTTTAAATGGAGTCGAGAAAGTTATCTTAAATCAATTGGCTATATCTAATGAGGAAAAGAGAATTTCTTTTTATGAGCCTTCAGGCAAATATCATAGTGGCGGCTGCACAACGATTTATCCACTTGCTATAAAATATTTTGAACAGTATAGAGAAATCCATGTAGATAGTGTAACGCTGGACGACTATACTAAGATTCATCCTTTGCCTTCAATCATTAAAATGGATATGGAAGGAGGAGAATTTAATGCCATCAAAGGCGGGGTAGAAACCATTAGAAAATGTCATCCAATCATTTTACTGGAAGTGTGGGCAGGTGAAAGGGGAGAAGAATTTTCAATGGATGCGGTTCAAAAATTATATGAATTAGATTACAAATCTTATAGGTTAGAAGAAGACGGATCATTGACTTTTTTTCCTAAAGTTACTGTGCGATGGGATCATACAGGCTCTGACACCCTAAATTTCGTTTTCATGTAATTTTTTATGAAGGTTCTTTATTTGCATAGTCAATCTGCATTAGGCGGAGGAGAGACTAGTTTATATGCTCTCCTTTCTCATTTAGACCGTAACCAGTTCTTTCCAGTATTGGTTTTACCGCAAGATGGACCATTAGCAGAAATGGTGAGAAAATTGAGCATCCCTGTAAATGTCCTGAACTTTCCTAGAAGGTTTCTTAATCGGTTTCCACCCGGTTTTTCAATCAAGTCTTTTTTTCAGATGTATGCTATTGTCAGGGAGCATAAAATTGATTGTATCCATGTATATGACTCCTATTTAATTTTATATGGAGGTCTTTTGTCTAAATTGCTAGGAGTCCCAGTTATATTAACGGCACATGGCTGGTGGGATTCTCATTTTTTTTATCAAGATCTGCTATATAAATTTTTCAAGGTTAAAATTTGTTCGGTTTCGAAAGTTGTGAATGATTCTATTTTAAAAAGGAACTGGATTGATCAAAAGAGAGCATCCATTATATATCTTGGTATTGATACGCAAAGATTTAAGCCATTAGAGCCATGGAAAAGGAATGATCTACGCCGAAAAATGGGGTTAGAGGATAAGGAAGTTGTCATTACTATTGTTGGCAGATTCATGTTGTTGAAAGGGTTTGAGGATTTCTTTCGTTCCGCATCTATTATTTTAGAATCATTTCAGAATGTCAGGTTTATGGTGGTTGGAGACAAGGTTTTTGATAGTCCATATGAAACAGATGAAATGAGAGAAAAAATATTAAATTTTTTTTATTGCCATAAAAAAATTAGCAATAAAACGCTTTTTACGGGTTTTCGGGAAGATGTGGAACTCTTATTGGGGATTTCAGATATTTTAGTTTCAGCGTCTTGGCATGAGAGTTTTGGAATGGCAATTGTAGAAGGAATGTCTTCAGCTCTTCCCGTGGTTTCTACGAATGTTGGAGGGCCTTCTGAAACAGTTTTGGATGGGGTGACAGGTTTTTTAGTTCCGCCAAAAAATCCGGAACTTTTATCAGATAGAATTATGATTTTGATTGCAGATATTGAAAAACGGCTTCAAATGGGAAAAGCAGCCAGAAAATTGGTCTGTGAGAAATTCTCAGCCGAGCATTATTCCGGTCAAATACAAGAGATCTACCGAACTTGTTGTAAAGCAGGAGAAGGAGTTTCTTCCCTACCAAATGAGGCAAGGATATAAAGTATATTATTCCTGAATTAACGATACCCATTCCGCAATCTTTTCAGATATAAAACGGTTCCCTTCTCTAGTCCAATGTCCGTCAAAAGTTAAATAAAGCTGTTTTCCTTTTTTGCTTTCATCTCTTAAGGGTTTAGTTAAATCTAAAAATGGGATGGAATATTTTTCGCAGATATATTTTATAGCGTTATTTGGAGCATCAAGTGCGGAAGATATTTTGAATTTTTTTTCGAGCAAGTGGGTATAAGATTGTTCTCGACTTGGAAAATAGAGGACAACAAGTTTTGCATCCATTTTTTTAACTTCTTGCTGAATTAATTTTATATCCTCGCTTACTAGACTAACAGCTTTTTTCCAATTAGGAGTTTCTATATTGTAAGTGATGACCTCATTATTTAACACAAAAGGTGTAAGGAAAATGTGAATGTTCTTATCTGCATGATAGAAAGGTTCAATTTTACAATGATTTACTTCTTCCTCCTTTTCTTTTAGCTTTTTATCATTTATTAAAATGTCTGGAGCACGGATTAATCGGTAGATAAAACTATTTTTTAGAAGCCAGATGCCATAGTATCTCATTTTGGAATTGATGTTCCAGATAGGGAGGTCTGATTCTTTAATACCATCCAATGATTGAGTAGCAAGTCTATCATTAAAATCATTTTTATAGATACAACATATCACAAAAGCTGGTTTAAAATAGGGTTTTGCTTTTAGAAGCATGACCAGGTATTGGTTGGATGTAAAACCGCCTTGTCCTAAGTTGATGATCTTTTTGTTTAGTTTTTTTTCCAATTGTTTGATCCAGATATTATCTAAGGTGACTCCAATCCCTTCTGCGAATGAATCTCCTAGAACGACTGCCCAAGGCGCAGTTGAGATAGAGTGATCGCGTATTCCAATATTTTCTTCTCCAAGAGGCACTATTTCCTGTCTGGTAGTAGAGATGATCAAACCTTTAGGTTTCATTACCCATCCAAGTCCTGGATAAAAATGCCGCGGCCTAGTTTTATGTTTTAAGGCAAATTCCGCTCTTGCTTTTCTTTCTTCTGACCAGACAGGCGTCCATTGCGGAAACAAACGCGCCCAGAGTTCCAGAAAAAAAATAAAAGTAAATAAGATAAGAGAGCCCTGCAAAATTTTTTTTAGATTCATAGTTTATTAACGCCTATATTTAATTATTAGGATATTTTAAAGGATAGGATCCAAGTCTTTAAGGAGTGTCTAGGTATAATAAATTATAAAATATATTTTTTATGACTTTATATGTTTTTGGCCTTCTTTTTAGAAGGTTTATTAAAACTATAAATTTTTCTTTTAAGCAATAGACTAATTCAAGTTTTTCAGTATTGGCTCCATGTTTTTTAGCAATTTGTATCATCATTTCAATTCCTTTTTTTTGCTCATAAAACGTTTTTGAGTTTTTCCATATTCTTGCGTTAGCAATTTTTTTGTCAAGATATAATGATTTTCCAATTTTAAATATTCTTATCCAGAGATCATAATCCATTGCATTGTGGATTTGTTCATCCAGGAAACCCACATTCTTCAGGATTCTTTTAGTAAAGAATGTAGCGGGCTGTAGTATCTGATCCCCTCTTTTTAATAATGTTTTATAATCAGTTGGTCCTTCGCGAAAAATAGTTCTTGTGTTTCTATTTTCATCAATGATTGTTCCATTTCCATAGATTAAGTGCATTTCAGGATTTTCTCTAAACACATTAACAATTCCTCTCAAGGCTTTTGGTTCGAAAAAATCATCCGAGTTTAGCCATGCCAGAATTTCCCCTTTTGCCAGTTTAAATCCTTTATTAATGGCTTCAGATTGGCCGTGATCTTTAACCGACCACCAGCGATATTCAATCCCTTCGCACTTTATTGGGTATACCCCTTTTTTTAGCAGGTCGTCATATTTTTTTATGATTTCTATGGAATTATCTGTTGAACCACCATCACTGATAATATAGTCAATGAAAAAATTTCCTTCTTGGCTCAAGACACTATTGATTGTTTGTTCAAGATATTGTCCCTGATTAAGAGATGGGGTTACAATGCTAATCACTTCATTCATATTTTTTAATTGTACTCAAATATTAGTTTAGAAATTGGCTCTCATTTTTTAATGATATTGGGTTGTAAGAGAATCTGTTTGTAAAGGTTTAGATAACCATTTACCATTAAATCTAAGGTGAATGAATCATGAATTTTTTTAATGGAGTTATTGGAAATTTTTTTTAACTTCTCTTGATTGAGACTAAAGAGGTATTCGATTCCATCAATTAAATTTTCTTTTTTATTGTAATCAGCCAAATAACCATTTTCCATATGCGCAATTAATTCATTGATCCCTCCCAGATTAAAGGAGACTATGGGAGTTCCGCAAGCCATTGCTTCTAGTATGGTTAAAGGGGAATTTTCAGCTTTAGAGGAAAGTATAAATAGGTCTGAGGCTGAATAAAATTTGGACAATCGTTTATCATCTGATATATATTTAATTTCTCTTATATTGGAATGATTGATATTTTTGTTTCCTCCAATACAGAGAAAAAAAATATTTTTATTTTTTTTATAATGAAAAATCACATTTTTTATTCTTTTCCAGTCTTTCCAAGGGTTTCTTTTCCCCCCATCAGCCAGAAACAGTATGATTTTTTTCCCAACCGGCAATTGTAATTCTTCGCGTGCTTTGGTTTGGTTATATTTTTGAAAAATTTGAGTATTCACTCCGTTATTGATTTGAGTTATGGGATGTTTAGCCAAAATGCTTTCTTCAACCTTTTTTTTTAACCAGAGTGAGGGAGTGACAATCTGGATTTTAGAATTATCATATATTCTTTTTTTTTGTCTTAGGAGATATGGTTCATCGTGCCATGAAAATTTTGGGGCAGTCTCTATTCCAGAACATGGGAAAAATCCATCTTTTGCGACTTCACTAAAAGTATGATGGCAATAAGGAGTGATTGCCCACATATCATGCAATGTCCAAATCAATGGTTTTTGCTGTGACATTTTTTGAAGTGTTTTAAGATTAAAATAATAGCCATGAAGATTGTGGCAATGAACTAAGTCAGCTTTTTTGAATTCTTCAGTTTTTAAAATGAAATCGGTTTTCCAAAAATCAATATCCGTACCCATAAATCTACAAATGATTTTTTTATAGAAGGGAGTTTTGATTACATGCACATGAGGATCATTTGAATATTTTTTGCTCACAAACATATTGCTCGTGTGGCCTAATTGCTCAAGTTTTGTCTTTAGACCATAGGAGACCCTGGCTGCCCCGCCCCGATTATCAATGGTCCCTATCTGTAAAATATTCATAAAGTCTTTGTTGAATGGTTTTAATTTTATTCTTAAGTCGCTTTGCTATGGGTTGAGGGGCATATAATAAATTATAGGTGTGAATTTCAGCATCCTGATCCCTTCTGATTTGAGAGGGATGAATGATTTCTTTAATTTCTCCCACATCCATGTTGGAACATTTTTCATTATAAGTTTTAGTATGAGTAGCATCACTTCTAAAGCCTAAGTTTTTTATAAGATTAACATTTGGGATAATGCAGTAGCCATCTTGCAACCAGATCGCATAAGTCCACTGATAATCCCATGTGTCTAGTTTATTTTTATAGGTTCCCTCTAAGTTTTGTAGAAAGTATTTTTGCAATCCCTCGTGCTCAAATATCTCTTTGATTTTATTTTCTTTTCTAAATGTTGGAAAAGTTTTGATTTGAACATCATAGCTGCGCCACGCTCTTCTCCATGAAGCCCACCCCCAAGTATGTGTAATTTTTGAAAAATAGTAGCTGGCAGAGCCTCTTTTTATCCCAAATTGAAAATTATTTCCGGAAATCATTGAGACCCTCTCTTCGCTTCTATAATAGTTTAGTAAATTTTCACAAAAGTAAAAGAAGCTTGTATCGGGCAGAGTATCGTCTTCTATTATAATTCCCTCGCTCACATTATCAAAAAACCAATTCATCGGCTTACTTTCCCCTATTTTACATCCTAGATTAGAGTTGCTGAAAAGAGTGTTGACTTCGCATTGCCAATCAATCTGGGTAAGAATATTTCTAGCTGCCTGACATTTTTCAATATCGCCCTTTTTTCCTTGTTTTGGTCCATCAGCTGCCACAAAGAGTTTTTTGGGCTTGATCAAGCGTATCTGGTTAAAAATTTTTTCGGTTAAATCAGGACGGTTATAAATAATAAATAAAATTGGGGTATCAAAACTCATTGGAAGGGTGCAATTTATTCTCGAGAATTTGTCTTATTTTTGCAAATTTAATTTTTATTAATTGCTTTTCAATTAGAATGGAAAAGAAAGGCTCCGGATATTTCAAAAATTCTCTATTTGCTTTTTTTATTTTGTTAAGCCATTGTTTTGCTTGGCTATAAAATAAATCATTATTCTTATAAATTCTATTTGTGCAAATTTTCTGATGAAGATACACCTCATCTTTACTTGGATAAATCCGTAAGTCATTTAACTGTTTTATGCGTACAAGATTGGGATATTTTTGCTGCTCATCCAAAAGATGTCTCATCAATTGTTCAGAACTGACTCTGTATTCTAAAAGGACTTCACATATATTAGTCATTGGAAAGTGTTGAGAGGATCTCACCCATAAATCATAGTCTTGTGATTTTATCAAGGATGGGTCATAGAACAGTTGTTTTTCTAACATCCATTCTCTGCGCATGATCATAGAAGGATGAGCAAAGACATTATTAAAGAAAAGTTCAGATTTGAGAATTTGTGGATTTGAGTGATATTTCCATATTTGATTATTCTCTTCCCCTAATAGCTTAATCCATGTACCAGATATTCCAATCTCTGAATGGTTGTCCATAAAGGATACTTGTTTAGCAAGCCTTGTGGGAAGACTTATATCATCCACATCCATTCTAGCAATGTAGTATCCGCGGCTTATCTTCATGCCGATATTCAGTGAAGCGCTTAATCCCAACATCTTTGGGTTGTTTATCAGCTGAATTCTAGGATCATGAAATGAGGCGATCACCTCTTGACTTTTATCCGTAGAGCCATCATCAATAATTATAAATTTAAAGTCATTAAAAGTTTGAGTCAATATGCTTTGAATCGCATTTCTTAAGTTTTTTTCGCCATTTAATACAGGCATTAAAACGCTCACTTTTTGGTTTTTCATATATTAAGCAATAGAAATTTATGTTTGTGAGATTTTTTATAGTGCTTTTGAAATCCCATGGTCAAATAAATGTAAATAGAATAAAATAAAAAATAATGGGATTCAATAGAAATTGATATTATGATAAAATTATCAAAAGTATATTTAAGGTTATTATAGAATTATTTTGTCTTTAAACTTAAGATAAACCAATATTCATGTCCAATGCTTTAATAGGTTATACAGGTTTTGTTGGAGGAAACCTGACCTGTCAAACCTCTTTTGACCATTTCTATAATTCAAAAAATATTTCAGAAATAAGTGGAATGACTTTTGATTTTCTTGTTTGTGCTGCGCCTTCAGCCGCAAAATGGAAAGCAAGGGAAAATCCTAATCAAGATTTACAAGCAGTCAAAGTGTTGATGACCTATTTAAAGGATGTTCAGGCTAATCTGGCCATTCATATTTCTACAGTTGATATATATGAATCTCCCATCAATGTTTATGAGGATTCAAAAGTTGCTCCTGAAAAATCAGAACCTTATGGAAGGCATCGTTTTCAACTGGAGGAATTCTTTAGAAGTCATTTTAAAAATTTTCTTATTGTTAGACTACCTGCTCTATTTGGGAAGGGTCTGAAAAAAAATTTTGTGTTTGACCTAATTCATAACAATTGCTTAGAACTTACACATAAAGATAGCAGGTTTCAGTTTTATTACCTCAATAACTTATGGAAAGATATTCAGATTGCCATATCTAATGGCTTAAAACTGATTAATATTACTAGTGAACCAATAAGTGCTGAAGAAATTGCCCAGGAATGTTTTAATATAAAATTTAATAATATTACATCTAAACAACCTCTCCGGTATGAGATGAAAACCAATTATTCTCATCTTTATGGAGGCAGGAATGGGTATATTTACAATAAGGAAACCATCTTTCAGGAGATGAAAGAGTTTATTAATAATTGTAGAACTTAGTCCGATTATGAAAATTGCTATCTCTAATATTGCATGGATGCCTTCGGAAGATGAAAAAATTTATCAGATGATGCAGGAGTTGGATATTCATGGATTGGAAATATCCCCTTTTAGAATTTTAAAGAATCTTAGCCACTATACTCATACTGAGTTGTCAAAATTTTGTAAAAAAATAAATCAAAAAAATATTCATGTAGTAGCAATGCAATCTCTTCTTTATAATCAGCCGCATTTGAAGATATTTGGAAGTAAAGAAGATAGATGTCAAACTTTAGAGCACCTTAAACGATGTGTATTGATAGGATCGGAATTAGGTGTTAGAGCGCTTGTTTTAGGATCTCCTAAGAATAGATTTATTGGAAAAATGGAGAGAAGTGAAGCAATAGAAATTGCATTGGATTTTTTTTGTAAATTAGGGGATTTTGCGTATAAAAATGGGGTATTTATTTGTATAGAACCTTTGCCAAGAGAATATGGAGCTGACTTTCTCTGTAATACAAAAGAAGTTATTTATTTTATTCAACAAGTAAGTAACCCTGGAATTAAATTACACATAGATTTAGGTGCAATGACAATGAATGAGGAAGACTATGAACAAACCATTGAAGAGGGACTTAAATCAGCCATTCATTTTCATATAAGCGAACCTCATCTTCAACCGGTATCATTTCAATCAAAAACAGATCACAAAAGAATTTTTAGAATACTCGATAAATTTAAATATAATAACTGGGTTTCTATTGAAATGCGCGCCTTATCGGAATTTACTAATCTTTCTTTTGTGAAAGATGCTTTGAAATTCGTGAAAGAGATTTATGGTTCTTAAAATTTTATGAGAGAGTATGAAATCCCATTTCATGAAAAACTTGAATTCAAACCAAAGAAGACTAGATATTGCGTATGTATTCCAACCATTAATGAAGGGGACCGTATTAAAAAACAATTATCAGAGATGGAAAGAAAAAATATTACTCGTAAATTCGATGTCTTATTGCTTGATGGCAAAAGCAGTGATGGTTCACTTGAACCGTCATACCTTAAGGAATTAGGAATTAGAGGGTTGTTTACCCTGAAAGAAAAAGGTAGGTTGAGCGCACAATTAAGACTCGGATATGCTTATGCATTGAATGAGGGGTATCAGGGGGTCATTACAGTTGACGGAAATAACAAAGATAATATTGAAGCGATAAATGATTTTTCAAAAGAATTGGATGATGGATATGATTTTGTTCAAGGATCAAGATATCTAAAGGGAGGTCGGGCATTGAACACTCCCTTTGGTCGGACTCTGGCAATAAAATTTATTCATATTCCAATTATTTCTTTCCTAGCTGGGTTTAAATATACGGATACAACAAATGGATTTCGCGCGTATTCTATAAAATTTTTAACTGATTTTAGGATACAACCATTTAGGAAAATATTTGACAGCTATGAGTTGTTGGCTTACTTATCGGTAAAGTCTCCAAGATGTGGATTTAAAACTAAAGAAATTCCTGTAATTAGAACATATCCTGAATTTGGTCCAATCGTTACAAAAATTAGTTTTATTAAGGGCCATTTATCCATTTTAAAGATTTTGTTGTTTCTAGCTCTACATAAATATGATCCTCCCATTTAATTTTTAAACTAATGAATTTTTTGATTAATGACTGATCATAAATTTGATTATATTATTATTGGAGCCGGCATTTTTGGAATGTATGCTGCGAAGGTTTTAGGCGATAAGGGCTATAGAGTAGCTCTTTTAGAATATGAAAAAGAGCCTTTTTTAAGGGCTTCCTACATAAATCAAGCCAGGCTGCACCGGGGTTATCATTACCCAAGAAGTCACTCTACTGTCACTAAGGTGATTGAATACTATGACAGGTTCCTTAAGGATTTTAGCTTTTCTATTCGAAAAAGGTATAAATCAATTTATGCGATTTCTAATAAGAATTCATTAGTTTCTTCAAAACAGTTCCAAGATTTCTGTAGCTATTTCAATATTCCTTTTAAAGAAATTGATCCACAATCTTATTTTAGAAAAAATAAGATTGAATCCGCGTTTAAAACTGTGGAGCATATTTTTGATGGACTAAAGATAAGGGATTATTTTATTAATTCTATAAGCGGAAAAAAAAATATTAGTATATTCTTTAATATTAGAATGGATAAAATTGAGAATAGCGGAGAAAATTATATTATAAGGGTTATTGAAGGAAGAAGATTTTCTGCGCCTGTGGTTTTGAACACTACTTATGCAAGCACAAATCAGATATTAAAAAAATTTGGATTTAAGGGATTTAAAATTAAATATGAACTATGCGAGATTATACTTTGCCATGTAAACAGGGTTATAAAAAATACAGGATTTACTATTATGGACGGTCCATTTTTTTCACTTGTCCCCTTTGGTTTGAATGACATTTATTCTCTTTCTGCTGTTAACTTTACGCCTCACCTGATTTCAGAAGGCAATCTACCAATATTTTCTTGTCAGGAAATGAATCAACAGTGTTCGCCGCAACAACTTGAAAATTGCAATTTTTGTCTAAGTAAACCACAGACTGCATGGGGTCTGATGTCAAAATTAATGAGGAATTATCTTCAGCCTTCTATACAAATCAAATATGACAAATCTCAATTTGCGATAAAGCCAATATTAATTGATTCAGAAACAGATGATTCAAGACCTACCTTAATTAAGATTTTTTCTAAAAGTCCTACTTTTATAACTATCTTGCCGGGGAAAATAAGCACAATTTATGATTTGGATGAACTATTGACTTAAACCTGAATATTCCGCAGTTGAAAATAGAATTCGAAAAAATGGAAGTTTTTTCCATTTTGGGTTTCATTTTCTAATACAATCAAGAACATATTTAAAGAATTTCAAGAGATTTTACTTAAATCGTATAAATAGACTTCTGTTCCTGTCTGAATAAATGAATCTAATTTTTTGCCTATAGTATCTAAATATAGCAAGGTAAGATATTTTTTGTTATAAACGATTGATTCAACGTGTGAGAATACAATCCAAAATCTTTTTCGTCCCTGAAATTTTTTTAAATCTTTCCCCTCCCCAGTTACATACTCGGATTTTTGAAAACCATATTGATTGGAATAGTATTGAAAGGAAAATTTTGCCGCATCCTGGAGATAAATAATATCTTCTGGACGCTTATTTTTTTTTAAGTACGCCATGATAGGTTTAATTTCTTCCTTGGTTCTTGGATACATAAGATAGCGCGTTGCGGATAAGATTGGAAAACAAAGCATCGCTGCGGTTAGAGCAACTCCTACAATAGAAGAATATTCGGAAATTTTCTCAATCCCTTTTGTTATCCACAGGAGTAAGATTGGAACGATAAATAATATGAGCCTGCCTGAGAACGGGAATAGATGCAGACCAGAAGCCAATAGGGTAAGGAAGAGCGGCAATGCTAAAAGAAGGAAATTGTCATTTTTTTCTCTAACCATTGTTATGCAGCCAATGAAAAATGGAAATACAGAAAGAGAAGGAATTAAGCCGCCCGGATGTTTAAAGATACCAAAAAAATTGGAGATAAACCATTTAAAATCTGCTGGAGATCGCGGAGGAAACGGCATATAGGCGAATGTCCAGCCCTCCAGTATAACTAAATGAGTTGAATCAAATAGAGTTCTCAAGCTAACGGAATATAGAACTAAAAAATTGATCATTTCTAAGGAGCATAGGAATAAAAACCAATGAGCGGACTTCTTGTTTTTTTTATCCTTTAATAGTCTCAAAAGAATGACAATATTTGAACCAGCTATAATAAATAAAGAAGGATGGGATAACCAAATAGCAATATTACTAATAAGTCCAAGAATTAATATTTGGGATAACCGATAGCCGCTTGATACCACATGAATTATAGTTGCATATAATAATAAAGTAATTGCAACATCAGAAGAATATTGCTTACATTCTGTTGCATAATAAAGGATGTGATATGATAAACTAAAAAAACATAAAGCAAGTGGAATCATTTTTTGCTTAATGAACCATTGCGCTACACTAAAAAATAAGATGAGAGATATAAGGCTGCACAAAAAAGGAAATAATCTTAAGATGTAGTCATGATTTCCCAGGAAGGATATAGCTAATTTTTCAATGATCAAGAAACCAATAGGAGCTCCCTGCTCATAGTCTAGAGGGAAGAAGAATTCATGGAAATTTTTATTAACTATGTTTAAGGCAAGAGTGGCTTCATCGGTCCATAGAGAGCGATTATATAGATATTGAACAGTTCTTAGGGCTGCGCCTATGATTAGTATGCTCCATGACCATTTTTTATAGGCCTGCATTTTTAAATTAAAAAAAGGATTTTATTGAAGTTTTAGTTACGTTTTTGCCAGACCTGAACTGTAATACATGATGTAAAAGGACTTTGAAATTTATCAATAATTTTTTCAAGGAAAATAAATAACGGCGCGTACATCTTTTTTATTCGATAAGGAATGCCGAATGCCATTGAATTGAATACAAAAAGATGAGCGATTGTCCCGGAATATTTTTTTTTCAGAAATTGAAATCTGGTTCTATTTTTTTTATAAAGATCAGATAGTGCTAAAGAATCTGAATTTTCTCCGCAATATTTATCGCACTTATACCAGAGTTTTCTGAAAAAATTAGGAATAGAACCTTCGTGAGGGTCAGTAAAACAGAAAAAACCTAAGGGTTTTAGAGAGTCGTAGATAATGTCAATTGCGCGATCAATTTCAGGTTGAAGATGATGCAAACCATTGGAAATAACAACACAATCAAATTTCTCATTAATTTTTAAATCAAAAATTGAAGATTCAATGGTTTCACAATCTGGAAATTTTTTTTTAAAAGATGAAATAAACTCTGAATTCAAATCAAGTCCAACCACTTGGGCGCCTTTGGAAAGTAAATATTTTGTCGTTAGTCCACTCCCGCACATTGCTTCAAGAACAACTTTGCCTGACAGGTCTATATTTTTAAACATAGGGTTATTAATAAATATATTTCGATACATTTCACTATATTTATCTGAATAATGTTTATCATATTCTTCCGAAATATTTTCGTACAAAATTTTTTGAATTTTTTCGATTCGTTTGATTTCAGACATCTTTCAGTTCCATTCTATATTTATTGAGTTACAATTTTTTACAGGTTGATCTGACTGAATGAATTAATTTTTGATAATTTTTAGATTAAATATATGGTATTAAAAATGGGCTCGGACAGGATCGAACTGTCGACCCCCTCGGTGTCAACGAGGTACTCTTCCACTGAGCTACGAGCCCAAGATTTATAGAATTATAACAAGACCATCCATACTATGCAAATAAGGATAATTGACTTTGTAATAGATGGTTAAATTAATGTAAATAGGATAAAATAAAAACTAATGGACTTCAATAGAAATTTATTAAAGAGACTCTTTCTTAGAGTGTATAAATTGGGTATAAAATTTGGGATTTATATATTACCAGCCCATTATGGCATATCATTCCCCAATATTATTGAACTTGAGAGAAGGAAGAAGTTCTGGGCAAAGAAATCTGAGTTGCCAGGGATTTTGGTCAACATGGATCAACAATTAACTAATATAAAAAATATTTGCATGCCATACCAAAATGAGTACACTGGCAATAAGTTCTATCATGAAGCTGTCTTAAATCATTTAGGACCCGGTTTTGGAGATATCGAAGCTCAAACTTTGCATGCTGTTATCAGAACCTTTAAACCTAAACAGATTATTGAGATAGGAAGCGGGATTTCTACCTATTGCATGATAAAAGCATGTGAGCTCAATGATAGAGAAACATTACAGAATACAATGTTGACTTCAATAGATCCATTTCCTTTTAGAGAAATTAGAAATATGTCAAAAATCAAGTTAATATCTCAAGAGGTTCAAACTGTGCCATTGGAGCTTTTTTTAAGATTAGATAAGGGCGATTTTCTGTTCATTGATTCTACGCATACTGTTAAAGTGGGGAGCGATGTCAATTATTTAATTTTGGAAGTTCTTCCACGTCTTAAAAGTGGAGTGATTATTCATTTTCATGATATTTTTTTTCCCTATGATTACCAGCGCGATATACTGCAAACATTCTTTTATTGGAATGAAACCTCTTTATTGCGCGCTTTTTTAATTTTTAATCAAAGAGCAAGAATTATTTTTTCTCTTAGTCAGTTACACTATGAATGTAGAGTTGCCTTAAAGGAAATTTTTAGAGACTATACCCCTCAAGAAGAATTCAATGGTTTGTTATTAAATAAATATAAGCCATTCGAACCCATTGCAGAACATTTTCCATCTTCAATCTATATTGAAATTTTATAAACTGTCACATTATTTAGTTTTATGTTTGAGTTGAGATTCAATCCAATGGTAGGTAGCAGATAAACCATCTTTTAATGGTACTTTAGGTTCCCAATTTAGTATTTTTTTTGCATTGCTTATGTCAGCATTTCTACCCCTCACACCTTGTGGAGCATTTTTTTTATAAAATTTACTAATTTTTTTTCCTGAAATATCAATAATTAAATCAGTCAGATGGTTAATGCTTGTAAGTTGATCCGAACCAATATTCATGGGTTTATGATAAGAAGATTGCATAAGCAAAAGCGTGCCTTCCACACAATCATCAATATAACAGAAGGAACGGGTTTGCTTTCCATCTCCCCAAATTTCTATTTTTCCAGGATTTGGCGCTTTAATAATTTTTCGGCAAAGAGCCGCAGGAGCTTTTTCTCTTCCGCCATCATAAGTACCATAAGGTCCATAAATGTTGTGATATCTCGCGATACGAATATCAAGTCCATAATCTTTTGCATAGGCCTCGCAGAGTTTTTCAGATAAGAGTTTCTCCCAACCATAAAAAGTATCTGGATCGGCAGGGTAGGCATCATTTTCTTTTAATCCAATATGGGATGTTTTGAGCTGAAGATTTTTTGGATAAATACAGGCAGATGACGGAAAAAAATATCTCGAAACATTGTTTTTAAGAGATGCTTTTAAGAGATTAAGATTAATAAGAAAATTATCTGACATAAGATCTGCGGCTACTTTTGAGATATAGCCCATTCCCCCCATGTCTGAGGCAAGATTAAAGACCCAATCTACTCCCTGAGTTGCTTTTAGGCAGTTCGAGAATCTTCTTAAATCCAGGGTAAATTTTTCAGAAAAATGGGGTTTTTGTAAATAATCATTCCACTTGATATCCACAGCTTTTACAGAATATCCAAGTTTATGAAGCTTCCATGAGAGATGGCTTCCTATAAAACCACCTGCTCCTGCAATAAGTATTTGTTTTTTTAAACCTTTCATAAATAAAACATTTACAATTTATTTTCTGTAGAATGGATAATAATTGATAATTCATTTAATGATTCAGACCCTTCAAATTTAAAAATATTTTTTATGCAAATGTTATCCCCTTTGCACGGCGAACTTAGATTAATATGCACACAAGGAGAACAAGGCACATTCTTATAGTAAATATTTTCTGAGAGTTCCGGGATTTTTCTAAGAAGAATTTTTGGAGAAGTTGGGCCCCAAAAAGATACAATTTTTAAACCCATTAATCTTGCATAATGATTGAGCGCTGAATCAATAGTCCAAAATTCATCCATTTCCGCCATTTTTATCAAAGTGTCCGTTAAACTATTATCGCAAAGGTTTTCAATATTTAAGTCAGGGAATTTCTGCCGTAGATCTTCTATTAATTTTTCTGTTGAACTATAAGATATTTTACCACCAAAAAAATGCAATTTCATATTATTATCTTGGGTCAGCCTTGATGCTATATATAGTTCCCATTGTTTGGATGAAAGCATACGCTCAGGCATAAAATTAGAGCATGCGTGTCCAATGCCTATTTTTCTATGGCCTACTTCAGAATTTGTTTTTTTATGTATTTTTATTTGATTTTTTTCCAAGAAGTATTTTCTTAGTTCGTTGATATCAGTAAGAGGTGCGGAATATAAACTTGGAAGCAGGTCATAAAAATTAAATGAGCCGGAGAAAGGACTAAAATAAATAAGATGAGTGTATAGTTTTTTTTTCAGGAAAAAGTTTCTAATGTAAAAGCCAATCCGATTTTTTGATATTGTTAAGCCAGTAAAAATACAGCTAAGCTGACTATGAACTTCTAAATCAATGATCGTATCAACTCTAAACGAATGAAACAAAGCCCTTATGGCTGAAAAAAGCAAAGAGTTAATATCTTTATCATCTATAGTTATAATTTGATCAAATATTTTTAAAGTTTCAGCAAATGGCTTTAGAGATGGGGTTGTTATTATAATAAATTTGGTATCAGCTAATTTTTTTCTTAAAGCATAAAGTGAGGGATACAAAATGATCAAAGTTCCGCCTCCAACCATTTTAATAAAAACTATGTTTTTAGGGTTATTTAAAAAACGATTTTGATTGAATATTTTGTCTAATATAATTACTAAAGGAGTAAAAATGATAGTCAGTATCCATCCACAATAAAGATCCAATATTTGTTTATGCTTGAAATTCATTTTTTTTATCATAGTGTGAGTTCTGAACCTTTTCAAAGAGAATACCCATTTCTCCTAAATTGAATGGAAAGGAAATATTTGGGATGGTTTTTTCACATAATATTGCTGGCAATTTTAGCCCAAATATAATTGAAATATGAGCTAATATCATCGGAATATTAATGTATTTTAAAGGAAAGAATTTTCTTATAGGTGTAAAGCCAAATTGAGAAAAAAGGCTGCAAATTCCTTTATAGGACCAATGAAAAAAGTGATCTGGAGTCTTATGAATCCAAAACTTTTGCATTATTTTTTGGGAGAGGGAGTCGGCTTGTGGAGCTACTAATAAAATTTTGGATCGTTCACTACTATTATTTTCTAGCCATTTTAAAAATTCATTAGGTTCTGTTATATGTTCAAAACTATCTTGAAATAACCATAAATCTATTTTTCTTGGAAAAGTTTGCGGTAAATCATCAAATAAATATAAGTTTTTTTTTGGGAAACCATTAAAAATAGCGTGTTTTATATTTAAATTTATAACCTCAATTCCAAAAACTAGTTCTGTACATTTATTTAAATGATTCAAGCAATGTGCGCCTCCAAAACCCACTTCACAAATCACCATACCATTTATTTTTTTAGATAAATCTGTTGCATTTAACCATTTTTTCATGGTTTTGATCTTTAATTTTCCAATAAATGTATCATTGCAATGGAATCTTTGTTTTGGGTAATTGTCAGTATAACGATAGGGTAGGGATGAGGATTGCGTGTCTAGAAATGATTCACATACACCACAAATTAATTTGTAATTACTTTTGTTTGCCAGTTTTAAAGGGTGATTGCATAAGAGATTGTTTTCTATCTGATTCATATTAATTTGGATGATTAAGAGTATGAATATAACAATAAAAGATCAAAAGGAACGGCATGGCTTGAAAAGAGAAGAAAACGGCTAATTGTTTTTTGTTATTATGTTTAAAGGAGGGGTAGGAGATGTCAAATACCGTTAAAGAGTAGAAGAAAGTTAGAATGATAATAAAGAAATGGCGCGGTAGAAAGTGAAAATGGAAAATGGTGTGCCAAGGCATGAGAAAACTCCAAGCCATAGATGAAAGTAATGTTAATCCAATAAATATACACACTTCATTTTTTGCCAGATTTGGTGTCATATAATTTTTTTTGTATTCTTGTCCAACAATCCACCACCAAAATACTAATAGTAAGGCAAGAGAGAATAAGGTTTTTTTGTAAATCCACCCATCCATTATAAAAGATTTTAAAAGATTCAAGAATATTAATAATCTGTGATTAGCTATTTGTTCATTCATCATGAGATTTTTCAATTTTGCATGGTAAATAGGGTTTAAAGTTTCATATATCCAAGGCAGGTTCATCCGACCGCCTGCAACTCCAATGAGATCTTTAACCGCATGAGTTAGGCTGTTAAAATAGAAAGCATTTTGAAATAGATGTAATAGTATGGCCCAACCAATTCCAGACACTAGCCATCCGGTATCCTTCAAGGAAAAAAGAAAAGAATCAATTTTTTTTTGTCTCTCCCCTATAGAGTAAACAAGCAGTCTCAGAGAGAATGTGCTTATTATATTAATAGGAAGAAAATCGTACCCAATCCAGCTTGAAAAAAAACCTATAAGAAATAAAAATAGACTGATGTTTTTGTTTGAAAATATTGATATTAATAAAAGTAGAAGAGAAATGGAGAGAGAGTATGAGTGCTCATGAAGCGCTCCCATCCAGTTCAATACTCCTGGACTATGATAGATTAGCAGAGTGGATGTTAAAGCTAAAAATTTGATTCTAAAAGTTAGGTTAGACATTGAATATAATGTGATTGACATTAATAATATGAGAATAGCAATCGTAAACGGGAAAAGTCTTAATATTTTTTCATTTGAGATACCCGACCTTATAAGAAATGATAAAATATATATTGAACCCATAGGGTAGTGGGTCTCGGCTAGGATAGTAGGAATCCCGTATTTTCTTTTACCTTCCACTAAAGCTTTGGCTTGCGTTGTAGCGGCTAGTTCTGACCATTCATCGGTTCGGTTTTTTCCTAGACTATTTAGTCCTTGGTAACAAATATGAAGCGCAACTAGATAAGACAATAATAAAATTAGCCAATTTTTGATGATCGGGTTAGTTTTTTTATTATCACTCATTTGACTTTAAGGCATGCAGGCTTGCTCCTCCCCAATCACTTGGCTCAATTCTCTCTAGATTGCAGTTTTTAAACCATTGGAACAATTCAAAGAGTGTGTGGCAGGATTGATGCGTAGGAGTTATGCAATCGAATGTATCAAGCAACGACCATTTTATATCTGGCAAATGGATCAATGGAAAAAAAATTTTTAAAATGTGCGCAAATATCTTGGTGGGTTGGTTAAAAAAAAGAGGTCTGATAAGATAAGTTGTTAAGTATGTATAGATGAGAGGGGGATAGTGCCCTAGGAATGGCCAACATTTTTTAAAAAAAGATCTATAGATATTTACTATAGGATCATTGTATATCCCGGTTGTATAAACCGAAGTTGCGATCCAACCTCCTTGTTTTAAAATTTTTACCATTTCCTCAAAACCTTTTTTTGGATCTGTTGTGTGGTGAAGCGTTCCGATAGAAAAAATTCCATCCGCTATTTCTGTTTTTAAAGGAGGTTTTAGAATATCCCCTTGGCAGATTAAAACATTTGGGTCTTTTTGAAAAATTCTACCTGACGCCTCAACAGAGTCACTGATATCCAATCCTATCACTCTTGCTCCCTTCATTCGTGCTATCTCTATAAATCTTCCAGAACCACAACCAAAATCAATCATTAACTTATCTGTTAGATTTATTTCTTTTACCCCAGTAATGCGCTCCCACATTTTAAGAGTATGACCCTCCATAATTTTTCCTTTGTTTTCACTTTCAAATTGGATCTTTGGCCATTTATTCCATTGATAGCTAAAACTTTTATTATCATTTTTATCTTCTTTATCTAAAAATCTTGGGATGCCTCTAACAATTGGATAAATGGAAGAAGATGAAGATAAGGTTCCTTCCAATATGTTTTCCCCATCTTTTTTTGTGATGTTAAGGTTAAGTGGCTCTTTTGTTTTTGGATCGACGAGAAATTTGAGGAAGTTGGAATACATGGATAAAATTTATTTTGGTCTTTGGTAAAGTTACTACCCAACGGTTATTACTTTATTTTTTAAATTATACAAATTTTATAGAGAGAGGTTTAAAGAATCGGTTCGGTCTTAGAATTTTTTCTAAACTCTGGATATTTTTTTAAAACAAAAGGAACTAATTTTTTATATATGATTTGCGCGACTTTTTTAGCGCCCTCATTCGTGTGGTGCATTAAATCATAGTAGTAGTTTGGATTAGACTCCAACTCATGTGCAATATCTATGACCAAGAGATTTTCTTTTTTTCCTATTTCTCTGGTAATATCATTATAAAGTTCTAATTTTTTCCATAATTCCTTTTGATTAAAGAACCCCAGACTTAATATTTTTTCAAATTCAATGTCAGGATTTTTTGATTTCCAACCGCAGTACATAGGTTGTGTGATTAGAATAGGAAGAATTTCATTTCTTTTTGCAAGGTCAACAATTTTTTTTAATCTAATTTTGTAAGCCTGTAAGAATCTGTCCCTGTTTAAGTATTTATCAATCTGTAATTGATTTACAATTTTGGATTCACTCATCAATGCTTTATCTGTGATTTTATAATTTAATAGGGCCTGGTTGTATCTAAATATATTGAAGCAGAGTGTCAAGGTTTCACTGTAATTTATCATTGGTTTTATTATTTTTTTAACTGAACGGTAAACAAAGCTTTCAGAAACCTCTTTATTTTTATCAAAAAATGATAAATTTACATCGTTTATTCCTATGAGAAGCAAAATCATTTTAGGTTTGATTTTAATAATAGAGTCCTCCATAAGAACTATATGTCCAGATGTGGAGTGGCCGTCTAACCCTGCGTTATTGATCCAACATTTATTAAATTTTTTTTCCATTTCTTTACCTAAGAGAAAGGGCCATGTTTTTTCATCTGATAAGTAAAAACACTCAGTCGTGCTTCCTCCAATAGTCATTATTGTGAGGTAGTCTGTGAAATTTTGAGGCGGATTATCCCCCCTAAAACCTAGAGAATTTCTGCTATGTTTTATTAATTTATCTAATTTTTTGTTTTTGTTGTTTTTTATTTCTATTTTTTCATTGATTGGCAGCGTTATTTTTCCTTGTTTTATTCTAATTCTAAAGTCAAAAGGATTATAAATTCTAAGAAAAAGTTCTAAGGTAATAAAGGCAACCCCTAACCCTAGAATAAGAACTAAACTATTTTTCCAGAAGTTAGATGAACGTTTCGTTTTATGGGGTAGGAACAATTGATTCAAGTTTAAAGGTTCTGTTTAAGTGGATAGGAATCAACTATTTAGTTATGAGAGTATTTTGAAGAATTAATGCATCCATGCCGCTGTTCATGAATGTATTGTAGGCATTTTGGGGAGTATTGACAATGGCTTCGCCTTTGAGGTTGAAAGAGGTGTTGAGAAGAACAGGAACTCCTGTAACTTCTCCAAATTTCTGAATCAGGCGGTGGTAACGCGGGTTGGTTTCTTTAAATACGGTTTGGAGCCGTCCTGTGCCATCCGCGTGGGTAATGGCGGGTAAGTGAGATTGCTGCTCTTTCTTCACGGGCGTGACATAAAGCATGAACCGCGCGGGGTAATGTTTTTGGGCATCTGAAATATCAAAATATTTTTCGCATTCTTCTTGGATCACACTTGGCGCAAAGGGTCTAAAAGGCTCTCGAAACTTAATTTTAATGTTTACGATATCTTTCATTTTTGGGTTTCTGGGGTCCGCTAAGATTGAACGGTTCCCTAAGCTCCTAGGTCCCCCATTCAAACGCTCCTTGATACCAACCAATCACATTCCCCTTCATGAGACGATCAATTATTCTTTCAAATAATTTTTCATCATCCTCAATTGTTTCATATTTAATTCCTTCTTTATTTAAGAATTCATGAATTGAATTTTCTCCATGTTCTTCGCCCCAGAAGGCATGCTTCATTACAAACGCGCGGGGTTTTCCTAAGATCACATGATAAAAATAAAGAGCTGCTCCTATGGCCCCGCCAGAATCTCCGGCCGCTGGCTGAATATAAATTTCTTCAAAAGGGGTTTCTTTAAGAATTCTATAATTGGCTACACTATTTAACGCTACCCCTCCAGCCATGCAAAGTTTTTTTAGACCTGTTTTTTTGTGCAGATATTTTGCCATTTTTAAGATAATTTCTTCAGTCACCTTTTGAATGCTTGCAGCTATATCCGCATAATATTGATTGATTTTTAATTCTTCTTCTGTGGGAGGATTAGGATCGTCAAAGAGGCTGGTTTTGTCAGTTACAAACCTTGCTTTTGGATTTCTAGGTTTACCAAAAAGTTTTGTGAATTTATCTGTAAAGGTTTTTTCAGAATGATAAGTGTAAGAGAAATAGGTCATGTCCAGAACAAAACTTCCATCCTCATTTATATGGATAAGTTTATAAATTTTTTCCATGTATTTGGGTTCGCCATAAGGAGACATGCCCATCATTTTATATTCCCCTTCATTCACCTCAAACCCTAAAAAGGCTGTGAAAGCAGAATAAAGCATTCCTAAAGAATGAGGAAAACGAATTTCGTTTTCTAAATCTAGGCTATTTTTTCCATGTGAACCATTCCAATAAGATTTCCCAATGCCAAGACTTGCGCTGGTCCATTCCCCTACTCCATCCACTGTGAGAATGGCTGCTTCTTCATAAGGAGAGCAAAAAAATGCGCTGGCTGCATGGGAAAGATGATGTTCAGAAAAGTAGATTTTTGATTCTGGAAGCCCTAATTTTTCTTGAAGAATATTTTTAATCCATAATTTTTTAGAGAGCCAAGTTTTCATCGCCTCTTGAAACAGTTTTAAGGAGCAGGGATAGCCGTAAAGAATAGAGAGTAATAGTCGTTCAAATTTTAAAAAAGGTTTTTCATAAAAAACACACGCGTCAATATCTTGAGGCATAATTTTTCCTTTTTTTAAACAAAAATTGATCGCATTTTTTGGAAAATCGCTATCATGCTTTATTCTGGAAAAGCGTTCTTCTTCAGCCGCGGCAATGAGCATGCCATCCTTAATTAAGGCACAGGCTGCATCATGGTAAAAACAGCTAATTCCTAAGATATTCATTTGTAGGCTAGGATTTCCGGGTTTAATGTCTGATTACAGATTTTTTTCGAATTCCACAATCCAAATGATTTAGGTTAATTTAGTATTGTTTGGAAATATTTCCAATGGATTCAATAGTGGATTTGCGCATATGCCAATGAGTCTCTTTAGCTGATTTTTTTATTTCTAATGGATCTAAAAATAATTTAAGAACTATTGCATGAGGAGTAACAATAATAAAATAAAAAATTGTCAGAATAACTCCTGACATAAATTCCCTAAATTTGAAAGCAAATTTTTTCCATTGCTCCAATAGAAATTTTAATCTGAGCTTTAGAATTATATTTTTCATCTTCTTATTTTTTAATGATTATTTTAGTTGGATTAAAATAGAGTGTAGATGAAAGGAGCTACAGCAGATCCTTGGCTAAAAATTAGAATAAAACCAATAAGGAGAAGTACTATGACCATTGGAATAAGCCACCAGAGTTTTCTTTCCCATAAGAAATTTAAAAAATCTTTTATGATTTTTGAACGGCTTTTTAAATTTTTAAAAAATTGAATCATTAGTGTTTTTCCTTGTCAGATACCGTATCGCTCTTCGTGGGTGCGGAGAATCATTCTTTCACTAAATTTTATTTTCTAATGAACTTTGAGTTGAAACAGATTTTTGTATAAGTTTTGGCAGAGCTTGAATGAGTAAGATGAGCGCTAATATAAAAAGCAAGAACGCGGTGGTTCCTACAGGGTGAAAAACCGGTCCGCGTTTTAAGATTCCTAAAAGCCAGGGTTTTATAATCAAAATAAGAGAACCTAAAGTTGTCACTAGCATAAAGAGCGTTGGCAGCGCTGTAACCCACCATTTTTTTCCACTTTTTTTAAGCCAAACTGTAATGCCAAGTAATGTAAGAGCAGCCAGAAGTTGGTTAGTTGCGCCAAATACTGGCCAGAAGATTTTCCAAAGAGGAATGATTTTGCCATTGATTCCTTTTACCTCAATCATAATTAAAATGCCAGGAAAAAATAGTGTGAAGAAAGTTGCAAGAAATGCTCCAAATTTTCCTTTTAAACCGGTAAGTTCCTGAAATATGTAACGGCCTAAACGGGTAGCTACATCCAGCGTATCGTAAATAAAGGTAGCAAACGCGAGTTTTCCAAAGGTGACTGCAGCGCCAAAACTCATGCCAAAAAGAGCCATAAAATGAGCCAGCCCTCTGGCATAAATTTCATCTGGTCCTAAAGAAAGAGTTTGATCATTGATAGGCAGTATCATGACTGTGGAAAGAGCCACAATTGCAACAAACGATTCTAAGAGCATTCCTCCATAACCCACTGCTTTAGCATCTGGCTCTTGGCGCAGCTGTTTAGAGGTTGTACCGCTTGAAACTAAGCCATGAAATCCTGAACAAGCGCCGCAGGCAATGGTTGTAAAAAGTAAAGGGAATATTGGCAGGCGCGGAGTGTCTGCAGTTTCTGGATGGATTAAAGCCGGATATTGAATCTCGAATCCTCCAAACAGAGTTCCTAAAACTCCTACAATAAAAGTAGCATAAAGAATGGTTGCTCCTAAATATCCTCTGGGCTGGAGTAAAGTCCAAAGGGGTATTACAGAAGCGATAAAACAATAGATTAGAATCAGAAAATCCCAGCTTTTTCGAGAAGAGCCTAAAATAGGAGGAAGTTCTATTGGTATTTGTTGGCCAAGAAAAATGATTAAAAAAACTAAAGGAATAAAAATAAAACTTGCTTTTTTAAGACTCCAGTTCCAGCGGTAAAGACAGAATCCCATGAGAAGAGCTAACCCTAAATAAAGGAAAGAAGAAGTTGCAACCCCTGGCCCAAAATTTTCTTCGCCTAACTCTGGACGGCTTACAAAAGCTCCTGCGGTTAAATCCGTAAAAACTACAATGACATATAAGAGGGATATCCAGATAAAAATAAGAAAAAGAAAATAGGCTTTTTGTCCAATATAGAGCTTTACGACTTCTGCTACAGATTTGGCATCGTGCCTGATGGAAGCGACTAAAGCGGAAAAATCATGCACCCCCCCAATAAAAACAGCTCCAATCGCTATCCAAAGCAGGCTGGGCAGCCAGCCATAAAGGCTTCCGGCAAGAATCGGTCCGGCAATAGGGCCCACAGCTGCGATTGCCGCAAAATGCTGGCCAATTAAAATAGCAGGGGATGCGGGAACAAAGTCGCTGCCATCATTAATTTTGCAAGCAGGGGTAATATTTTCTTTTGTTAGACCAAATACATTTGCGATAAATTTTCCATAAAAAAAATATCCAGCAAGTAAAATTGAGATGGAAATAAGGGTGATCAGTAATAAGGACATAAAATTTAGATTATAATAAAAGGGTATTTTATTCAAGTTTTTTCGTGACTTCTATAATGCATAAATTAAAAGTGCATAGTTTCAATTTTATTTAATAGTAGTCAACTTTGATTTATGAATTTATTAATTTTTAGTACAATTCTAATTATGAAGATCGTTTTTATTAATCCCCCATTTGATATTATTCAAAAAGCATATGGTTCAGCTCGTAAAGGAACTAAATATGGATATTGGGCTCCTTTTGGGATCGCAGTTCTTGCTGGCATCATAAAGAAATTGGATTGTAAATTTGAATATATTGATTCAACAATTTTAGATTATACTCAGCAAGATGTCGTAAACCATGTTATACAATCCCAACCAGACATGATTGGCATCACTGCACAATTGGCCACTCGTGAAGTTGTAAAACATCTTATTCAGATGATTCGTGAAAAATCTGCAGCTCCAATTTTTTTAGGTGGCACTCTAGCCACCACCTTTGCGGAAAGCGTGATGTTAGAAAATCCTGGATTAGACTATGTAGTGATAGGAGAAGCAGAGCAGACTCTTCAAGAATTAATTCTTAAAATAAGAAATAAGGCGGATATCTCAACAGTAAAAGGAATCTGTTACAGGAGTGGAGACAAAATTATTAGGACTCCATCGCGACCCATTTTAATGAATTTAGATCTTTTACCACAACCAGATTTTGGAGTATTTGATCTAAAACGATATATTCCCCTTCCTCTTCAATATAAAAAGAAACCCATCATCGCTTATCTTTCCTCACGCGGTTGTTCTTATGGCCGTTGCACTTTTTGTTTTGAATCCGGCAGCGCAGCCCAAAAATATCGTCGCCATTCAGTTAAAAGAGTTATTGCAGATATTCAAATGGCTGTAGAAGAACAGGGGGTTAAAGAAGTAGCTTTTTGGGATGATATTTTTTTAGTTGATGAACCTTGGGTTTTGGAATTTTGTGAACTTCTTCATCAGAATAAAATAGAGATCGCATGGCAATGTTATGGTTATGCGGGTTCAATGACTAAAAAGATGGTAGATGCTTCTGCAAAATCCGGGTGCTGGAATGTTTATATTGGTTTTGAGTCCGCAACTCAAACTGTCTTAGACCAAGTAAAAAAAGGGGTAACAGTTGAGCAATTAGCTCAATCCATTGGTTGGGTTAGAGATGCAGGGATGGATGTTCGTGGCTCTTTTATTTTATCCTTGCCTGGAGAAACTCCTCAAACTGCCATGGAAAGCGTAAAATTTGCAATTAAAAATGATATTACCTACATGCTTTTTCATCCATATTTTCCAGAGTATGGAACAGAATTATACAGCGAATTAGCTCGAGAAGGTAAAATTATTGATGAATATAAGGGGAGGACCACTGCGCAATATATTCCTGAAGGCTACAAGGATGCAAAAGAGGTGGAATTCATTATTCGTAAAGCGTATAAAAAATTTTATTTTCGTCCAAGTTATGTGCTTAAACATATTAATAAAATTCGGAGCTGGGATGATTTCAAGCAATATTATGAAGCGATGCGATTTGTAGCTGGGATTGCATTTTCTGGTTAGTTAAAATGAACCTCAGCACCCTCAAAAGGGCGATGAGGGATACAACAAAGGAAAACACTAATGAAATATAAAGTGATTTATAAACGAAAAGAGTGTATTGGAGCCAATTCTTGCGTTGGGGTGTTACCAGAATTCTGGAGTTTGGATCATGAAAAAAAAGCGGTACTTAAAGGCTCAATCTTAAATCCAGAAACTGGCTGTTATGAACTTATTGTTAATAGTGATGAATTAGAAAGATTTAAAGAATCTGCCTTAGTCTGTCCAGTTTATGTGATCAATATCATTGATCTTCAAACTCAAAAAACAATCTTAGAGATTTTTGAAGAGAATAGAGAGATTGAAAAAGAGAGCGCTCCAGTGATTAAGGCACGCCCAAATACGGAAAAGGAATCACAAAGCGAACCAAAGGGTTTTTTTACCATTCAAAGCGATTCAAACAAAAAGCTGATCAAAGCGCTCTATTACGGGCCAAAACATCAGTTACTTTTTGTGATCGAGGGTAAAAACGCAGAGGAGCTTTATCAAACGATCATAAGAGAAGGTTTTGTTACTTCTCTCACGCAAGCAGCTTATTTAGGAGGCGAGTTGAAGAGAGCTGAAATGAGTTTTCAAGAAAATTCCGTATGAAGGAGTATAAACGAACTCGCTACAAGGGAAGCTGTTTCAGCTCGTAAAATATTGTTTCCTATGGTTACGGCAAGGATTCCCTGTTTTTTTGTCTCCTGGATTTCTTCAATAGTAAAACCACCTTCAGGTCCTATAAAAACATGGATTTTAGACTTTTGAAAAGATTGTGTTTGATGAAGAATTTTTGAAAGACTAATTTTTTCCTCACCTTCCCAAAGAATAATTTTTAAATCATCGCTGTTTTCCTTTGTTGTAACTTGCATTGTCCTTTCAGGGTGCGGAGCATCATTTTTTTTAATTTTTTTAAAAACTTCTTTTAGGGAGAGCGGGGTAGATATGGTGGGTAAGGTTTTTCTTCCGCTTTGTTTTGCTGCGGACAAAATAATCTTTTCCCATCTTGTTATCTTAGTTTTAGATTTTTCTGGAGAAAAGTGAATTTGTGTTCGTTCCGTAAGAATAGGCTGGATGGAGGTCACTCCAATTTCTGTGACCTTTTGAATCATCCATTCAAAATTAGAATTTTGAATCAAAGCTGGGTAGAGATGTAAGGAGATATCAGGATGATTTTTTTCAGAAGAAGGAACGCACCTGTCAGCGTCAAAAGCTGGAAAGATTTCCCCTTTAACTTTGTTTGAATTAGAGGTTTCTGTAATTTGGGCAGACCCAACCCATCCTTCTCCATCAAAAATTTGAATAAGATCCCCTGGTTTTTTTCTTAAAACTCGCGCAATGTGATGGGATTCAGAAGGCTCAAAGAAGAAAGAATTAGATTGAATATTTTTTTTTGGAACGAAAAATTGCGGCAAAATTATTTACCAAAAACTTTTTTTATAAAAGAATCCTCGTCTTTAGCTGTTTTTTCTTCCCCAAAACTTTTTGCAAGCTCTTTAAGCAATTCTTTTTGTTTTTCAGTCAAGTGTGTGGGCACTTCTACCAGAATTCGAACTAATTCATCCCCTCGGCCTCGCCCCCCAAGATGTGGAATTCCTTTTTCTTTTACCCGAAATACAGTTCCAGTTTGAGTGCCTGGCGGAATTCTTAAAATTACATGGTCTTCAAGAGATGGAATTTCAATCTCAGCTCCTAGAGAGGCTTGCGCAATTGAGATTTTTTGTTCTATCAGGATATCATCATCTTTTCTTTCAAATTTTTGATCTGGCTCTACATGAATCACCACATAAAGATCTCCAGATGGTCCTCCAAAATTTCCAGCTTCGCCAGCGCCATTCACTCTTAAAGCTGTTCCCTCCTGTACCCCAGAAGGTATTTTTACAGTAATCGGTTCTTGGATTCTTACTTTTCCTTGTCCATGGCAATTTTCACAAGGATTTTCAATCACTTGTCCCTGTCCTTTGCAGCGCGAACAAGTTTGTGAAAGCGAGAAAAACCCTTGACGGAAATTAATCGAACCAGAACCCTTACATTGATGGCAACTCTTTAGGGAGGTTCCGTGTTTAGCTCCTGATCCGGTACATTTGTCACAGATTTTGGTATGACCTACTTTTATTGTTTTTTGGCTGCCTGTAAGAACATCGTGTAAAGTCATAGTGACACGAACTTGTAGGTCATCCCCTCGGCTAGCTCTGGATTTTTTAGAGCTTTGCCTTCCAGTTTGACCTGTAAAAATATTTTCAAAGAAGTCTCCAAAAATGTCATTCACATCTCCAAATCCTTCAAAATTACCAAAACCCTCGTGTCCAAACCCTCCAGCTCCTGCTTGCGCGTTCACCCCCGCATGTCCATATTGATCATAGAGCTGACGTTTATGTGAATCCGAAAGAATTTCATAAGCTTCATTAGCCTCTTTAAATTTTTCTTCTGCTCCTTTATCTTTATTAATATCAGGATGGAATTTTTTAGCCAAGTTCCTATAGGCAGATTTAATCTCCTCACCGGAAGCATTTTTACCTACGCCTAAGATATCGTAATAGTCTTTTTTTGTGGTCATAAAATTAAAGATTTATTTTTTATCCTCATCTACGATTTCCGCATCCACAACTTTATCTTTATCATTGTTTGTACCTTCAGTTTTGGATGTGCCCCCCGTGTTATCGGTTTTTGATTTTGCGGAGGCTTCTTGGTAAAGTTGCTCAGCAAGTTTATGAGACGCTGTCAGCAAGGTCTCTTTAGCTTTTTTTATTTTTTCAAGGTCCGAACCTTTTAGGGTCTCTTTTGCGTCTGAAAGCGCTTGTTCTACTTTTAGTCTTTCGTCCTGAGAAATTTTATCTCCATGCTCTTTTAGTGCTTTTTCAGTTGCATAGATGACAGAGTCAGCCTCGTTTTTAACCTCAGTCTCTTCTTTTTTCTTTTTATCCTGCTCCGCATACTCTTCCGCCTGTTTTACGAATTTTTCCACCTCATCTTTAGAAAGTTTGTTGGGAGCTGTAATCTTAATGGATTGTTCTTTGCCTGTGCCGTGATCTTTTGCCACCACATGCAAGATTCCATTGGCATCAATGTCAAAGGTCACTTCAATTTGGGGCATGCCTCTGGGCGCTGGCGGAATACCAACCAGATCAAATCTTCCTAAAGAAACATTGCCTTCTACCATGGCTCTTTCACCTTGCAGAACATGCACAGTCACTGCCGGCTGGTTATCGCTGGCAGTAGAAAAAGTCTGCGATTTTTTTACCGGGATGGTTGTATTTCTTTCAATCAGTTTTGTAAATACTCCCCCTAAAGTTTCTATTCCCAAAGATAGAGGCGTAACATCCAGAAGCAAAACGTCTTTGACTTCTCCTGTAAGCACCGCGGCTTGCACTCCTGCTCCAATCGCCACGCATTCCATTGGATCAATCCCTCTTTCTACTTTTTTACCCACATGATCTTCTACGAATTTTTGAATAATAGGCATGCGAGTAGGGCCGCCTACAAGAATAATTTTTGATATATCAGCAGGTTTTAATTTTGCGTCGGATAATGCCTGATCAATAGAATGTTCGCATCTTTTTACAATAGGGTCCACTAAGGATTCTAGTTTTGCTCTTGTGAGTTTCATGGTTAAATGTTTTGGACCGTTGGCATCCGCAGTGATAAAAGGCAAATTAAGATCTGTTTCCAATACATTGGATAATTCTATTTTTGCTTTTTCCGCTGCTTCTTTTAGTCTTTGCATCGCCATCTTATCATTGCGTAAATCTATGCCTGTTTCCTTTTTAAATTCAGAAGCGATATGGTCAATTAAAGTGGCGTCCATGTCTGTGCCGCCTAATTTGGTATCTCCGCTGGTGGAGATAACCTCAAAGACCCCGCTGCCAAAATCCATGATGGTTACATCCAGGGTTCCGCCTCCAAGGTCAAAAACAAGAATTTTTTCCTCTTTTCCTTTTTTATCAATTCCATAAGCTAAACAGGCCGCGGTGGGTTCATTGATGATACGAACTACTTCTAACCCGGCGATGGTGCCGGCATCTTTTGTAGCTTGACGCTGGTTATCATTAAAATAAGCTGGCACTGTAATCACGGCTTTTTCAACTTTTGTTCCTAGAAACGATTCTGCGTCCCGTTTAACCTTTTGCAGAATAAACGCGGAAAGTTGCTGGGGAGTAAAATCCTTACCGTGAATTGGATATTTATAATCCTCTCCCATTTTCCTTTTAAAAGCAGTTAGGGTGCCCTCAGGGTTGGTCACCGCTTGCCTGCGGGCAGGCTCGCCTACCAAAAGCTGTTCATCTTTTGTAATGGCTACATAGGAAGGGAATGCTTTTCCCCCTAATGTGGTGCCTTCAGCTGAAGGGATAATGGTGCCTTTCCCTCCCTCCATGACTGCTGCGGCAGAATTGCTGGTTCCTAAATCAATTCCAATAATTTTTGACATGATTTTTTCCTCCAAACATTTAAGTTTAAAATTATTTCGTTTCTTTAATTCTTATCTTAGCCACTTTAACCTTTGCTGGTCTTATAAGCTGGCCGTTTAAGGTATAACCTTTTTGAATTTCTTCTAAAATAATATTGTTCTCCTCTTCTTTGTTCGTTTCTATTTGCTCCAACGCTTCATGCAGATGAGGGTCAAAATGTTCTCCCAGGGTTTTTAGCGGTTGGGCGCCTTCTGATTTTAAGAATCTAAAAAATTCTTGCACGACAATTTCAAAACCTTTAATTAAAGAATTAATATCTGTTGCGTTTTGAGAATGTTTTAATGCCCCCTCCATGACATCTAAGATCGTTATCATTCTTTCAATCATGATCACTCTGCCAAATTTTAGCGCCTCCATTTTTTCTTTTTCTACTCTTTTACGATAATTGGCGAATTCCGCCTGTAATCTGAGGAGCTGGTCTAAATAATTTTGAGTTTTTGTTTTTAGAGCATCTAACGATTCCTCTTCTTTTGCAGTCTCTTCCATAAACTGTTCTATTTTTTGAATCTCCTCTTTTTTCTCTTGGTCAGAGGGTTCTATAGTTTTTTTTGATTTAGATAGATCTTCTGAATCTGGATTAACCATAACTACCTTTCCTCCAATTCCTTTAACATCTTATTCACCATTTGGGAAACATAATCCACTAAAGAAATCATTTTTGGATATTCCATCCGCTTTGGCCCTAAAATGCCAAGAACCCCCACTGTTTTATCCGCCAGTTGATAGGTGGATGATATAACGCTTAAATTTTGCAATGCCTTATTTAGATTTTCCGAACCTATCCTCACATGAACCCGTCCTATTTTTTTTGGTTCCGAATGTTCTGATTTTGTTCGCAAGCGGTCATTTAAATTTTTAGTTTTAATCTGTTCCTTAGAATTTTGAGATTTTTGATCCTCTAAGATTTCATGCTCTAGGATATTAGTTAAAATCTGCTTTTCTTCGATTACTTTGAGCAGATTTTGTAAGTCCGCTGCTCCGGAAAAATCCGGAAGAGAGAGTATGTTGCTTGCTCCTTCAAGGTAGATTTCACCTGAGGAAAATTTTTTAATCTCTTCTCCTATTTCCCTAGCCAGACTAAAAATTTCTTTAGTTTCTTCTTGTAAGTTTTCTAGACACTCCACCAATTTTAATTTCACGTTTTCTAAGGTAGAGCCTTGAAAGTTTTGATTGATAATTCTTGCTATTTTACGCAGATGTTCTTTTGGGATTTCTATTTGAGTGTTGATTGTAAAATGTTTAGCCAATCCTGACTCGGTAATCATGGCGCAAAGAATTCTTTTATTGGTAATGGGAACTAATTCCAAACAAGAAAATATATTTTTTTCCCACTTAGGAGTCATGACAAAACCCGTATAGTGAGAAAGAGTTGAAAGCATCCTGGAAGTTTGGCTCATAAAATCCTCAACCTCTTTAATTCGGGCTTCATATTCGGTTTGAATTCTTACTTGTTCCTGGACCGCCAATCGCTGCATTTCTACAAGCGAATCCACATAGAGCCTATATCCTTTATCTGTTGGGATTCTTCCGGCTGAGGCGTGCGGCTGAGCAATCATCCCAGACTTTTCCAGTTCAAAAAGAGTATGGCGGATAGAAGCTGAAGAAAGTCCCAAGCGGCTTGTATTAGAGATACTATGAGAACCAACAGGCTTTCCTGTGCGGATATGCTCATGGATCACATACTGCAGGACTTTTTTCTTTCTTTCTTCGATTTCTTCTTGGTTTAAGGCGCGCATATATATTAGCACTCAATAAATAAGAGTGCTAATATAATATATCAGCTTAATTTTATTTTGTCAAGAACTTATTATTTTGGTACTATTTTTTAATAAATTTAAAATATATGGCGAAGAAAAACAATAAAGCTAAAAGAGGAATACCTCTTACTCCAAAAGAATTTTTTATGGTTGTTGAGAAAAATAGGACCCTCCTTATCCTTTTTTTTATTATTCTATTTTTTTCTTTTTATGCTCTATATAAAAGTTATTGGTTTTATATTCCATTTAACGATATTCATAAATTTATTAATTTTGATGTTGTTTACTACAATTTAAAGTTACTGTTATCTTTTAAAGGAGGGTATGCCACATCTCTTTGGGCTATTTTAGTTTTTATTTCTATTTCCACTTTTTTCTATTGGTCAGGGAAACTGTTACTCAAGTGGATCTTAAATTTTAATTTTCCATTTTCTAAATTAGAAATGTTTGCTTGTAGTTGGTTTTTAGGGTCATGGATCTGTGGGATGTTTTGGTTTTTCCTTGGAACAGTGGGTCTATTTAAAAAATGGATTGCGTTTACGCTCTTTTTCACTGGATTGTTGCTTTTTGTAATTCATCTCAAAAAAAACATTAACAAGGATAAGATAATAAATTTATTTAATTCCATTAAATGGAATATGGAATTATTATGGATCACATTTATTATTAGTGTGATTTTTTTATGGGTAAGCCAATGTATTGCTCCATATAATTACTGGGACACTCTTACGATAGATATGGCTTTACCAGGATATTATGTTGCTGAAGGGAGATTTGTCCCCAATCCTTTTCATATCTATAGTTATTTCCATCAGAATAATCAACTTTTAATGGTGTGGGTACTCCTTGTAAATTCAAAAGAGGCTGCGTATTTATTAATTTGGGGATTTTTCGTAGTTCTGCTGTTGTTTGTGTATGGTTGGATTTCACGAATTGCATCCAGGCTTGCAGCGCTTTGTTGTATTAGTATTTTTTTATTTAGTTATCTAGGTCCTTGGTTAGTGACTTATGTCAAAAACGACTTGCAGTTAGGAATTTTTTTAGTTCTTCAATGGTGGGCTCTATTATTTTCATTTAGAAAATATAGTCAGCAACAATCTGATACTATAAATTGGCTTTTTCTTGCAGGTCTATTTTCCGGTGTAGCAATAGGACATAAATTTACCGCTATTCAATCAGTTATAATAACAACAGGAGGAACATTTGTTTTTTTCTTTTATAATTCTTCAAAAATTTTTAAGGAAAGAGTATTGGAGTCAGGCAAACTATGTCTAATTTTTGTTTCTGGTTTATTGATCTCATGGGGTCCATGGTTGGTTAGAACAGCTCTTCTGACGGGCAATCCAATATACCCATTTTTAAATAAAATTTTTAACGTAAATCCATTATTCCCATGGCATAGAGATCATCCAGGCACTTATGGTTTAATCCAATTAGGATTTTCTGGATTATTGATATATTTAAGAAATCTCTCTCAATTTAAACCAGTAGGTAGTTTAGGAAATGCAGCTATATGGTGGGGGCCGAGTATTTGGATCTGTTTTTCCGCTTTTTTTTGTTTTTTTAAATTTTTTGTGAAGGAAATCCGTTGGATTACTGCCATTGTTTTATTAAGTTATTTATTTTCTCTTACCTTTACAATTAAACCCCCATACCATATAGGGCCGCTCTTCTTTCTTTTCTGCTGTTTATTTGGATTATCTTTAGAGGCAACTTGGCAAAATTTAAAATCTAAATTTCTTAAATCTCTCACCATCCTATTAGTTATTCTAAATATAATTAGAGGGATTTCTGTTAGCAACATGCTGCGAATGAATTATTTTTCAAATATGATCATGTTCATAGGATCACCTATTTGGCATTTTATGAGTCATACTCCTGGGGGTGTAGACTTTGCGACAATTGATGAAATGGAATGGATGCATTATCTAATTAATAAATATAGTTTTGAGGAAGATAGGGTAATCTTTTTAGGTTCAATACGGCCTTTTGGAATTGAACGAAGACATTATTGGTCATTTGAATTAGATAAGCAACCCATGCTTTATTTTGCAGAAAAAGCTAAAGATGCTATAGATCTCAAGCATCAACTTTTGCAAGAAGGATTTAAACATATTATTTATGATCCTATTGAGTGGAAAGCTTGGATCAATAATTATACTGTTAATGATCCTAATCATCATGATTATAAAATAGAACCAGCTGATCTAACTAAAATAGAAATTTTATTATCGCAACATACTACTGAACGTTTTAGAGTGCCTAGTGGACGATTGATCTGGTACACCATTAAATCTAATCCTAATGAGTTATTTCAATCCATTTCGTTTGAATTAGAGGATGTCTATAAATATCCATTCCTTTATTTGGAATTGGCAGATGCTTATAGTAATAATGGTGAAAATGAAAAATCAATACAAATTTTAGAACTTTTGAATCGGCATATATTTCAGAAGAGTCTTGCTCATAGAATTAATGTTTCTTTAGGATTGGCATATTTTAAAAACAATAAATTTTCGGAAGCCATACCTTATTTAACAAAAGTTATTGAAATCGAACCAAATAATTCTGCAGTATTTGTTTGGCGTTCTAGGGCATATCAGCAATTAGGCCAAATTGATCTTGCAGTTTTAGATTTAACAAAAGCAATCTCTTTAAATCCTAATAATTCTGATTTGCTAATGGAGAGATCTCAAATATTTTATAAACAGGGTAAACTGGAAGATTCTAAGAGAGATTTTGAGCAGGCAAAATTACTTAAAGATTAGAATGAGGGATGATCTAATTTGCGATGAAGAACCACCATCAAATCTGCTAGAAGGCCAGTTAACAATATAATCAGGCTGGAGAGTATAAGCATTACATCAAAGCCCCCAATATTTTGATAAACTAACCAATCATAGATTGTTTTGGTACAACCAGAAAGCAAGACAAAAACAAAAAGAGGTAAAAAAATTCTTAATGGGTTAAAATACATGACGGTTCTAATTACAAGGGAAAAATAATTGTAGGTATCTTTAATTGGATGAAATGAGGATGTGCCCCCAGATCTCTTAAAATAATCAATGGGGTGAAAATAGACCCTTTGGTGGTTACAGAGAAAAGCCAGGGTGATTGTGGATTCCCAAGAGTGTGAATCAGGAAGCAGATAAAAATATTTAAGCGCAATTGATTTTTTAAAAATTCTTAATCCAGAATTTAAATCTGGGATTTTTTCTTGAGACAAATAAGAAGCTAATTTTCTAATCAAAAATTTGGCTGGTAACCGTAACCAATAGAATGTCCCTTTTTCTTTAACCCTTGCTCCGATCACCATATCATAATCATGCTCCAAGATCAGTTGCAACATCTCAAGTATTGGTTTTTGAGGGTAGGTTCCATCCGCATCAGTTGTAACAATGATCTCATTTTGAGCAGTTAAAATTCCTGTTTTTCTTCCAGCTCCAACGCCTCTATTTTTTGCATGGCGGACAACTTTTACTCCTTTGCTTTGAGCGATTTTTGAGGTTTCATCCGTGGAGCCATCGTCAACAACAATAAATTCATATGAAATTTCTGATTCTTTTAAGACTTTTTGAATTTGAACGATTTCCTCTCCAATAGAGTCTGCTTCATTGTAAGCTGGCAGGATCACACTGATTGAATTCTGTCTTAAAGGTTTTTGATTCATGTTTATTTATTTTGAAGATTATTTTTTATTCAGTTGTTCCAATATAAATACGGGGCTGGGTTCTAAATTTTGTTTTGAGTTTTCATTTTTTATTTTTTGAATTTCATAGAGTAAAATCAGACTGTTCCTTTGGAAAAAACGTTCCGGGATAATTTCTCTATGGCTTTCTTTTACATAGTCATTCCAAAATAATTCAAATATTTTAAGCTCTTCCTCCTTCCATTTTAACATTTTATAACTGTAAGTGCGACGCGCTTCATTGAAATTTATCAAGATATGGGTAATTCCAGAATTTTGAAAATGTTTTAAGAGCTCATCTCCTGAGTTCGAATTTTTTACCCACCCAATCAGAGGATTTTGTCCATGCACATCTGTATAAAGGTAGGGTAATTTTAAGTCATAGGTTTTGGAATCTCCTATAAAAAGAGTGCGGGTTGTTTTAGACAGATGTTTCTCCATCCAGCGAAACATGACATTAGCCGGATAGGGATTAAGGCCTGGGTGCGTAACCATTTTGTAATCTTCGCGGCTTTCCCTTCCAGAAAGAACATCGCCTGGATTATAAGAATTTTTTATGATAAAGGCACAGGTCTGTAAATTTTCAGTCAATACTAGAATCACAGGGATTAGAAAAATTGTTCTTATTAAAAAATTTTTATTTTTTAAAGCAAGATGGAATCCAAGCGCATAAATAAAACAAAGCAAAGGATAACCCTGAAGATGATATCTTGTGAGGTGGGTAGAATTAAAAGAAGCGATAAAGAAGAAAATAAGAAACAAAAAGATTATTTGGCTCCATTCTTTTTTTAAATATTGAATAGATAAAAGGCTAATGGGGAGCAAACTTAAGAAAAGTGGCCCTGGAAAAGAAAGTCCACTTTGATTGCGATCCTTGAATGTTAGTTTCCAAGGTAGTGTCCAATTTTGCCAAGATTCAGTAATAAAACGACGATTCTCATTAATAAAAGTTTCCCACTGTTCTGGATCTAAAAAGTAGTTTTGAAAATTAAATTTTTTGAATAAAGCAGTTAGAAAAGGGAATACTGGATTTCCTGTGTCCCATAAATTTTTTAACAGCCAAGGAGAAATAGTGAGCCCAAAAACTAAAATAAAGAAAAAGCTTTGTCTTAAGAAATTTTTGTAATTATTTGGATTACGCACAAGAGAAAAAAGGAAAAAACTTAAAAATAACGTTCCTGCCATAATTCCGCCCTGATATTTTGAACCATAGGCAAATCCACACATAAGAGCGGAGAGAATAACCCATGAAGAAGATTCATCTTGTTGGTTTTGACTTTGGATCCCTCTTTTTTGAATATCTACTGCTAGACACAGAGCATAGGCAGAAAAAAATGCAAACAAACAGCTGCTAATATCAATGCCACTTGTCCATAGGTTCATTTGAACCATTGGAACAGAAATGAAAAAAATACTAGCAATGAGACCAACCTGAATAGAAAATCCTAGACGTTTTGCAAAAGTTCCAAAACCAAACAGGATTAGAACAGCATTAAACCAATGGATTAATTTTGGAACCATTTCATCGTGTAAGGCTAGTCCAAATAGATAGAGTGTTTGTAAAATCATTGGAAATTTACTCACTGCTCCAGGAATTCTAACGACCCCTTTTTCTTGTAAAAAAAGGTTAGGAACTCCTAAATGATAAACCAGGGAATCATAAAAAACTTCTGGGACTAAAGCCATTACAAAACTTACGCTTAAGAATATCCATAAAAACAATCTTAAGATAAATGGTTGCGCACTCCCAAAACAGAAGACCGAGATTTCTTTAGTTCCTTCTTTAAGAAAAGTTCTCCCATTGGAATTTTTTAGAAAATACCAAAAAAAACTTAAGCAACAACTAAACCAAAGAATAATGATTAATGGAACATATAAGAGGCGAAGAGCGCTTAAGAATAAAAAGATGAAGGCAATCAATGGCTGGCCAATAATTATAGAAAAGATCAACTGCTCTAAGGATGAATTCCATTTAACTTTAAATGGTTGAAGAAAATAGTAACCCAAGGTAAGAGCGCCTGAAACAATACCTAACCAGACCGCCAGACCTTTAAGATAGAAGAGAAGAATAGAAAGAGTAGGGAAAAAAATCTTTACAGGTAGGAGTGATTCAAAGTTTCTAATATCTAATGGATATTGCTGAAGGTATTTATAGATTATAAAGTAAGACCAGAGAATTCCGGCTCCAATCCACCAATTGGAGTATTGGTTTAGGAGTAAATCTTCATTTTCTTTTTTTAAAGGCGAATTAGATTTTGAGAATTTTGAATGTTTTATTGACTCAGCCATTGGCGATAAAATTTAATTAATAATTTTAAATCTAGTGAACGGCCAGTAGAGCAGCCATGCTCTGCCTTTTAGTTGTTTTTCTGAGAGTGGTCCCCAAAATCTGGAATCAAAGGATCCGTCTCGGTTGTCTCCCATGACAAAAAAATGTTTTTCCGGCACTTTGATAGGACCAAAATTGTCTCGGATCGCTTCTGCAGGTAAATAAATGAAATCTCCGTTTTCCCAATTTTTTTGGTATTCCGCATCATCTTTATAAATTTTTGCCTTTGGATAAATCGTTGGATGCAAAAAATGTCCGTGAATATCATCCATTTTTTTGCCGTTAATGAACAGCATCTTATTTTTTATCTCTAGGTTGTCTCCGGGGAGGCCTATGGCTCTTTTTATAAAATCTTTTTTTATCCCTTTTTTTCTTTCTTCTTCAGACAGGGCATTGAGAGGACACAAAAAAACAACCACATCAAATCTTTTGACTTGTTTAAAATCCCACAATTTTTTAGATGTAAATGGAATTTGCGTGCCATAAATAAATTTGTTCACAAACAGATGATCTCCAATTTCTAGGGTTGGCCGCATGGAACCAGAGGGGATTTTAAAAGCTTGGATTAAGAATGCCATGATTAAAAATGCCAATAGAACTGCAGATACGCCAGTGTCAGACCATTCAATCGCTTCCCTAGTCCATTTTTCAATTTTGACCCCAGAGCTTTTTTTTCTAATCCATCGAAAAAGAAAAGAGGCGGCTAGGAATGTGGAGAAAACATAAATGACTTTAGTTTCCATGGGTTCTTCTTGGCAAGCAAAAAATTTCCATCCTATAATCCCTAACCCGCAAAAGGATAGTAGCCAGAAAAGTAATATTAGGAAAGATTCATTATTATTTTCAGTTGATTTCATTTAATGGTCCTGTAGGCACTCTTTTTCATCTCGGTTCTTATTTTATAATGCAATACTTGAGCTCAATCCTCATTCTTGAAGTAGTCATAGAAAATTTTTATTTTGTAAATCTCCATTCTATGATTTTTTGGATAATTGTAGGATAGAAAGAAAAGCTTCATTAGGAATTTCTACATTTCCGATCTGCTTCATTTTTCTTTTTCCCTCTTTTTGTTTCTCTAGCAGCTTTCTTTTGCGCGAAATATCCCCCCCATAACATTTAGCGATCACGTCTTTTCGAAAGGCCTTAATGGTTTCTCTAGCGATGATTTTGTTATGCACTTGCGCTTGAATGGCGATTTCAAAAAGATGTTTTGGGATCAATTCTCTTAATTTTTCTACAAGAGCTTTTCCCTGGGAATAGGCTTTGTCCTTGTGCACAATAGAGCTAAAAGCATCTACCGCTTCATGGTGTATGAGAATTTCTAATTTTACCAGATCATCTTTCCTGTAACCAACAGGTTCATAATCAAAGGAGGCGTATCCTTTAGTTAAAGATTTTAACGCGTCATGAAAGTCAATGATAATTTCAGCAAGAGGCATATGATACCTTAAAAGCACGCGCTCCGGAGTTAGATAACGCATGTCCTTAAATTCCCCTCTTCTTTCTTTTGCCATTTGCATGACAGGGCCTACATATTCTGCTGGCAGGAGTAGTATAGTGTTAACAATCGGTTCCCCGATGGACTCAATTTGATCATAGGAGGGAAATTTAGAAGGAGAATCAATTTCTACAGAATCGTTCTCCTGACCTGTACCCTGTTTTGTTTTTATTTGATAGATAACATTAGGGGAAGTTAAAAGCACATCTATTGAAAATTCTCTTAGCAATCGTTCTTTAATGATTTCCAAATGAAGAAGGCCAAGAAATCCGCATCGGTATCCAAAACCTAAAGCATTACTTGATTCTGGTTGGAATTGAAAGGAAGAATCGGACAGATGTAGTTTTTCTAAGGCATTTTTCAGGGTTTCGTATTCAGAAGGGTTGGGTGGATAAAGCCCGGCAAATACAAAAGGTTTGGTAGGCCGATAGCCCGGAAGAGATTTGCTTGTTGGGTTAAATTTCTCCGTAAGCGTATCTCCAATTTGAATAAGATGAATATCTTTTAATCCAGTTACCACATAACCTACCTCGCCTGTCATAATTTGATTTGATTTAGCGGGTAGGGGAGTTAGATATCCCACTTCTTCAGGAGTCAGCTCAATGCCATTGGAGAGAAAAAGAAGGGTTTTTTTAGGTTGGATAAGACCAGAAAAAACCCGAACAAAGATGATCACTCCTTTGTAAGGATCGTAAAGAGAATCAAATACAAGCGCTGAAAGAGGCTCTTTAACTTCTCCTTTTGGCGGAGGGATCAACTCTACAATCATATCTAAGAGTTCTTCAATCCCTTTGCCTTCTTTTGCGCTTATAGCAATTGCTTTTTTTTCAATTTTTAAAATATCTTTTATTTGCCGTGCTGTTCCTTCAATATCAGCTTGAGGTAAATCAATCTTATTAATCACTGGAATAAGTTCTAATCCGCTTTCCTGGGCAAGCAAGGTGTTGGCAAGAGTTTGGGCTTCTACCCCTTGAGAAGCATCTACAACTAAAAGAGCTCCTTCGCAAGCTGCTAGGGAACGGCTCACTTCATAGGAAAAATCAACATGGCCAGGGGTATCAATTAAATTCAGAATAAATTGATTCTTGTAGATCATTCGCACCGCTTTTGCTTTGATTGTAATGCCTCGTTCCCGTTCTAAATCCATTCTGTCCAGCACCTGCGCTTGCATCTGCCGCATGGGTATGGTTCCAGTTTTTTCTAAGAGACGATCCGCCAAAGTAGATTTGCCATGGTCAATGTGAGCAATGATACAGAAGTTTCTGATATTGATAAGCGGGGCTTGGGTTTGAATTGTTTCTGACATGGTGTCTAAAAACTAGTTTTAAAAATCAAAAAGTTCTTTTTTTAATCAAGCGCTTCTTCCAGCAGATTCCTAGTTGCTGAAGTCATTTCTTCATCTACAAGTTTTTTTGCTTCTTTAAGGTCAGTAGAACGGATAATTTTTTTTAGTCTGGGAATAAAAGCAGGCACCACGGAAAATTCATCTAGCCCCAAACCTAAAAGTAACTTAGTAAAATGAATGTCAGAAGCCATCTCACCACAAATTCCGACCCACTTTCCATACATATGGGCGGCATCCACAATGGTTTTAATCAGCCTTAAAATAGAAAGATGTCTAGGGTCATATAAAGAAGCGACATTTTCATTCACACGATCCACAGCCAGAGTATATTGGATTAAATCATTCGTTCCAATAGAAAGGAAATCCGCTTTTTGCGCAAGCAAGTCAGCAATGATCGCCGCAGAGGGAACTTCTATCATAACGCCAACTTCTATTTTAGGATTCATTAATTTTTTTTCTTTAATCAATTCCTCTTTTACGGATTCTAAAATAGCTTTACCTTTCATAAATTCATCCAACCCGCTGACCATGGGAAACATCACTCGCACATTCCCTTCTTTGGAAGCGCGCAAGATGGCTCGAAGTTGAGTTTTAAAAATTTCAGGATATTTTAAGCAAAACCGTAAAGCCCTAAGCCCTAGAAAAGGGTTGCTTTCTTGCGCATAGCCGTCAATAAAAGAGGTGAGTTTATCCCCTCCAATATCTAAGGTTCTAAAAAGGGTTTGGTAGGGCATCATCTGTTTTGCGACCCGAGCATAGTGTTCATATTGTTCTTCCTCTGAAGGTAAATCCGAACGGTTTAAAAAAAGGTATTCAGTGCGGAAAAGCCCGATTCCTTCAGAGCCGTAATAAAGCACATTTTTAATGTCATCCGCTGTTTCAATATTAGAAGAAAGTTCAATTCTTTTGCCATCCAGGGTTTGAGCTGGGAGGTCTCTTAGTTTAATCAGCTCCTGTATTTCTTTATTTTGTATCTCTTTTTCCCTGCGATAATTTTTTATTGCAATGGGGTTTGGTTCTATTATCACTATTCCCTGATTTCCATCCACAATCATTTTTTGTCCCGCTTCTACATTAGAGGTAATCTCTTTTAATCCTACAACAGCCGGTATTTCTAAACTTTGCGCTAAAAGCGCGGTATGGCTGGTTTTACCCCCTACGTCAATGGCAAAGCCTTTAATCAGATCTGTTTTTAAAGCGATAGTATCGGAAGGAAGCAGATTATGAGCTACTACAATAGATTCTTCTGTCATTTCCGCAAGCCCTTTTCTTTTTTTACCTAAAAGATGCCTAATAATTTTTTGGCTGACCTCAACAATATCATTCATCCGTTCACGGAAATAATCATCTTCCATGGTTTCAAACGCATGCATTACTTTTTCCAAAGCTCTTTCAATAGCAAATTCAGCGTTGATTCTTTCCTTTAGGATCTGTTTTTCAATATCCGTGGTTAAAATAGGGTCTTCCAAGATAAGGAGATAAGCATCCGCAAGACGAGCATGAGTTTTTCCCAGGAGTTTAAGCATTTCCTCTTTATTTTCTGCCATCTCCTTTTTGGTGTTATTTAAAGCTTTTTCAAATCTTAAAACTTCTTTTTTAAGATCTTCTTTTTTAATCTCTTTTTTGACAATGATCAGCTCTTCTTTCTCAAGAAGAAAGATTTTTCCTACCCCTATCCCGGGGGAAGCTGCAATGCCATGAAAAAGTTTTGAATCCATTGGGGTTTTTAATCCTCTCCAAATTTAGTTTCAAAAAGTTTTTTTAGTGTCTCGACCATATGGTTTTCATCCTCTCCTTCAATAATCACTTTTAGGTTAGAGCCCATGGCTGCGGCAAGAGTAAGAAGACCCATAATAGATTTGCCATCCACTTCCATGCCATCTTTAACTACGCGGATTTTAGATTTAAATTTATTGGTAGTCTGCACAAATTGGGCTGCTGGCCTTGCATGTAAACCAAGCTGATTTTCAACTTTTAAAATATACTCTATCATTAATTTATTATATCTTTTTTATTTTATTCTAACCTAAAATTTAAACTTCTTTCAAAAGATTGGTCAGGCTCTAAACTAAATTTCCAATGAGGCAGGAATATGATCCCTTGAAAAGTTTTTTCAAAACCGCTTTCAGAGTTAGAAACAGTTTCTAAAGGCAGGGTCCATAGATCTGTGAGTTCTGAAAACTCTACGGACATCTGCCAGAAAAAGTGCGGATCTTTTTTTTGCCAAATTTTAAGCTGAGAATGCGAGACTTTAGTTTCCGGGGTTGAAAAAGAAAAATTAAATTCCGGAGCAAACCAACATCTGCCCGTTGGCTCTTTAGAAAGATTAGTGATTTTATATAAAATTTTGAATTCGAGGTTTTGATTGGAAAGGTTTTTAAGATGCGGTTCAATAAATTTTATTTCCTTAAGTATCCTTACATCTTTTTTTTGATCGTCCACCCATACAACGCCATCCCTGCGAAGTTTCAAAGAAAGAGACTCCTTCTCTTTTTTAATTAAAGCGGCATAGTCTCCAAGGACAAAATCACCTTGTTCTCCATACCGGCATTGAATAAAAGTTTCAGTCGTGGTGTGTGGGTGTAAAAAATGGTCAAGAAGATTTAATCTTTGATACCAATCAACATTTAGATATTCATGTATGTTTTTTTCTTTTGAATGAAAAATTTGGTGGATTGTTTTTACTTCACTGGCATCCTCTTTTTTTTGCTGATTTTTTAGGATTTTATCATGATAGTGTTCAGTTCTTCGGGTGAGCACATTAGTAATATTTAAAGCGCATTTTTTAAAGTCCAATTCAAAAATAGCTCCGCCTTTATGAGGGGCTATGTAAAAATTGTGGATTGGAGTTTCAATTAAGATCTCCTCTTCCCCATCTCCGTCAAAATCAGTCTTTTTAATAGAAAGAGTTTCTGTTTCAATTTCCTTAGGAGGCTCATTTGACCCCGCAATTAAATCCATCATTTTTTCCGCTAAAATTAAATTTTTGAAAACAGCTTGTCTTAAAAAAGGGAGATAAAGGCCTCCAAACACTCCATGCCAGTAAGCGCAATTGCATTGTGCGCCCCATAAGTAATTGTATGCTTGATTAAAATTTTTTTTATGGTGTTTAAAATTTTTAAGCGATTTTTCTAAAGTGTGCAGTTTTTTGGAGATCCTTAACATCTTTTTATGCATTAAATTCGATTCATCGTACTTTGCCAAAAAGTTCCTCCAGATGCCTCCTTGGATAAAATTTTTAATATTCCCGCCTTCAGGCACGGTGTTTAAATGATCAACTATTTTTTCAAGATTTTGCGCGGATTTTGTGGGTAAAGACCACTCTGACATTTCAAAATAAGAGGCGCAGGGCAAATAAACTCGTCCTTCAGATTTATTTTTTTTTCGGAAGTTTGAAATGGTATCGGTTTTTAACCAAGAGCTATTTTTCTCTAATAGTTCTAAAAAATGTTCCAACCATCTATCTTCATAAACTCTTTTGTGGGTTTTAGGCCAAAATCCAAATTTTTCTCCATCATCTGCCATCAGGAAACTTAAAAGTCTGTCATTTTTTTTGTCGGCAATTTTTTTAAACCACTCAATTGTTTTTTCAGGGGCTTCAAAGGGGATCAGGTATCTTAATTCTTTTGAGATAGGAAAAATATCAATTACGTTATTTTCTTCCTCTACTTTGTAGTATCCATGCAGTTGATCAGGGCTCATCCCTGCAGAAAGAAAATGGGTGTCATCTAAAAGTGTATATTCCAATTGAGCTTCCCGAATTGGCTTAGGTAAGTGCGGTTCCCAAACTCGTTCCGCGCACCACATTCCTTTTGGAGAAACCTTAAATCGATTTTTAAGAAATTGATTCAGTTTTTGTATTTGCCCGGTTTTATCTCTATCTGGAATCACGGGGAGGATAGGTTCATAATAGCCTCCAGATAGAAGTTCACATCTTCCTTCTTCTATCATTTTAGCAACACATTCGCCATATTCCGGATGTTTTTGTTCCAGCCATTCCCAAAGGATCCCAGTACAGTGTAAATTCCAGCGGAATGCGGGGTGTCGGGCTACTACCTTTAAAAATGGAAGATAAGATTTTTCATAAGCCTCTTCAAAAACATTTTCTAAATTTCCAATAGGCTGGTGATTATGAATGCCAAATAAAAATACGATTTCTCCCATATTTAAGTTTTTATTTTTATAGAATTTATTTTAATTTATGCTTAAAGAAAGCACTTTTGTAGCAGAAATGACTTTCCAAGCATAAATTTAAGAAGAAGTTGGAGCAAAACTTTTAATGCGTTGTATTCCCTTTTGCCCATCCAGAAGAACTTTGTCCGCAAGGGATTTAAGTTCCAACCGATCTCTGTAGGTAAGAGAAGAGATCAGCATGGGTAAATTGACCCCAGTCAGAATTTCAATTTCAGCCTCTGAAGATTTTAGTTGAGATACACAGACATTTGTGGGCGTGCTTCCAAATAGATCAGATAGGATAAGAATGCCGGAGCAGCCCTCATCTGTTTTTTTTAAAAATTGAATCGCATCACAGATTTTTGTATTTAAAGCTTGGGAGGATTCATAAGAATGGAGATTAATACCCATCAGCATGTTGAGTTTTCTGGCAAGTACTCTTTCTGCCTCTTGTATGAGTGGGGATGCAATATCTAAGTGAGTTACAATGATAATTCCAATCATAATATTTCTGAATGATCTAAATCTCTGTGATGGATGGCGACCGGGTATTCATTTTTTTTAAGATAAGAAGCTAGGGACTCTGCTATGGTTACAGATCGGTGTCTGCCTCCAGTGCAGCCAATCGCTATGGTGAGGTGCGATTTTCCTTCCTTAATGTATTTGGGAAGACAAAAAGAAAGAATTGAAAAGATTTTTTTTAAAAAAAGAGGAGCCTCTTTTTTTTTTAAAACATAATTTCTCACAGCCTGTGAAAGTCCAGTTTTATGATGCAAAGATGGAACATAATTGGGATTGGGCAGAAAACGAACATCCCACACCATATCCGCATCAGCTGGAATGCCATATTTATAGCCAAAAGAATAAATGGATATATGAAGGTTTCTTTCTGGGGTTGTGGGTAAAGAAGAGGCTACCATCTCTTTTAATTCGGATAGGGTGAGGTTGGTGGTGTCAATGATTTTATCTGCCTCAGCTCTAATTTCTCTTAAACTTTTTCTTTCTTCTTTTATGCCTTCTTCAATTCCTTTTCCCGTAGGATGGCGTCTCCTTGTTTCGGAAAATCTTTTTACTAACGTGCCATGATCCGCATCTAAAAAAAGGATCCAGGTATTAATTTTTTTTTCTTTGAATTTTTGAAGATCTTTAGACAAATCTTTAAAGAATTTCCCTTCTCTTAGGTCAATCCCTAAAGCTACTTTTTGCATGCTGGTGCCAGATTCTAAAATTAAGTCTGCAAATTTTGGAATAAGAGGCGCAGGCAGGTTATCTACACAAAAAAATTCAAAATCTTCCAGACATTTAATCGCCTGGCTTTTTCCTGCTCCGGAAATTCCAGTGACGATCACGCACAAAAATTTAGAAATTTTTTTTTGTAAACGATTGAATATTTTTCTTTTTTTATTGATTTGTTTCACAGCTAATATATTAAAATTGTTAACGTCTCCTATAAGGAGTTTTTCCCTGACCTTCTCTGGATTGCCGAGTGACGCTTTGACTTACCTGTTTGGTTTGAGTTGGGGTTTGTTGAGAACTTTTAGCGAAGGAGTTTAATAAATTATTCTCCATTTCTTGAGCCGCATTAATGCCTCGGGCTTTTAACCTTTGGTAGAGAGCTGCCACTTCTATTAAGATCGCTAAATTTCTTCCTGGTCTTACAGGCATGATAATTCTGGGTATCCTTACCCCTAAAACTTCTAAGGAATGTTCTTCCAATCCCACCCGGTCATATTCTTTAGTCTCATCCCACATTTCCAGATGGATCGCTAATTCTATTCGGCTAAAATCCAAGATTGCGCTCACTCCAAATAGCTGTTTAACATCTATGATGCCTAAGCCCCGAACTTCCATGTGGTGTTTAATCATTTCATTGGCTGGTTTGCCAATCAAGATGCCTCCTGATCGGTGTTGGACTTTAACCACATCATCTGAAACCAGCATATGTCCTCTTTTAATCAGTTCTAAAGCGCATTCCGATTTTCCTATTCCTGAATTTCCAGAAATGAGTACTCCCAGACCATAGACTTCCACTAAGACCCCATGGATTGTAATCGTAGGAGAAAGCTTTTCTTCTAGATAATTAGAGAGTTCTGCGATCAAAGTCGCGGTTTGCAGACCGCTGACAAAAAGTGGAACTTGGAATTGGTTAGAAAGTTCTATTAGTTCTGTTTTTGGCCTTGAGTTGTGGGTTAAGATTAAACAGGGAGTTTTAAATTTGAGGAAACTTTTTAGAGGTTCAAGGGATTGTTTTTGAGTAATATGATTGATGTAGGCATGTTCACCTCTGCCAATCACTTGGATCCTTTCCCATCTGAAATTTTCTAAGAATCCGCCTAGAGCAAGGCCGGGCCGGTTTAAATCTATAACGGCTATTTCTCTTTGCAACCCTTGCGAACCGCTTAAGATTTCTAGTTGAAGATCATTCCCTTTTTCTTTAAAGAATTCTTCAACGCTTAAAGGCATAGGATTTTAATTAGAAATTTAATATTCGCTTTCCTGCTCAATCTGTTTTAGCACTTCCTCCGGACTCCTAGATTCGCGGAGAGCCTGACGAAAAAATTTATCTTTGAGCAGCCTTGAAATTTTGGCGAGTATTTTTAAGTGAAGACCAGCAGAGTCTTTAGGAGCAACCAAAAGAAAAAATAGATGCACAGGTTCGCCATCTAACGCATCAAACTCTATTCCTTTTTTAGAAATGCCTAAGGCTGCCACAATTTTTTCTAAATGTTCAGATTTACCATGCGGGATAGCAATGCCTTGTCCAATGCCTGTGGAGCCTAAATCTTCTCTTTCCAGAAGAGCTTCAAGAATTTTGTTCGGGTTGTTAATTGCATGCCCTGCTGAGAGGATGCTTACCAACTCTTTTAAGACCTCTTTTTTTGTTTGGCTTTTCAAATCCACTGAAATTGCGAGAATGGGTAAATAATCAACAAGGCTTAAACTTGATTCTTTGCTTACCATATTAGGATCCTCTTTCATTCAATTATTTCTATAAGACCGAAATTAGATTTTCCTTTTTTATAAAGGACATTAATTTTATTTGACCTTTCATTGATGAAAGGCACCAGAGCCAGAGACTCTGTGCGGAGCGTTCGAATCGCTTGCTCTAGGGAGAGAGTTTTTAAAGGAATTTTTTTAATCTCAATGACCGGGGTAGACTCTTTCATCGCATTGTCAGACCGAGCAGTCTCATCTAAAGTTAAATTTTGAATTTTTTTGTCGTCTATTTTAGCCCTATGATTTTTTCTTTTTTCTTTAAGTTTAGCCAGATGCAATTCTAATTTATGAACCGCTAGATCAATGGCAGAATAAAGATCCAGGGATTCACCTTGGGTGCGAAAGGTGTTTCCCGGAGTATGCACAATGATTTCCGCAATTTGACGATGTTTTTCAACTGAAAGAATTACTTGAGCCCAGATAATTGAATCACAGTAACGCTCTGTGCGTTCCACTTTCTTATGCACATATTCAGAAAGCGCAGGCGTTAAATTTAAGTGACGAGCTGTGATATTGAGTTGCATGTTTAAAAAATGATTGTATCTTAAAGAGTTTTAGGGTGTCAAATTTGAAATTGTTCCCCTAAGTAAATGCGACGGGCTTCAGGGCTTTCTAAAAGAGTTTGAGCGTCGCCTTCCAAGAGCACTTTACCTTGGTGGATAATATAAGCGCGGTCTATAATTTTTAAAGTATCCCTTACATTGTGGTCTGTAATCAGAATGCCTAATCCTCTTTGCTTTAGATGGTTTAAGATTTCTTGCAAGTCACTCACTGTGATTGGGTCAATCCCTACAAAAGGTTCGTCTAGCAAAAGAAATTTTGGATTATTTAAAAGAGCCCGGGCTATCTCCAACCTTCGTTTTTCACCGCCTGAAAGGGTGCCAGCGATCTGTTTCCTTCTTTCTTCTAATCCCAGTTCTTTAAGCAGTTTTTCCTCTTTTTCCTTTCTTTCTTTTTCAGAAATGGGAAGGATTTCTAAAATAATTTTTAAATTATCTTCCACAGTTAGTTTTCTAAAAATAGAAGGTTCTTGCGGCAAATAACCAATGCCCAGCCGCGCTCGTTTGTACATAGGAGTTTTAGAAAGTTCTTGGCTGTCTAGCAATATCTTTCCGTCTTCGCCATGCACCATGCCCACTACCATATAAAAAGTAGTTGTTTTTCCTGCTCCATTGGGCCCAAGAAGACCTACAATTTCACCTGAAGCCACGGATATGGAAACCCCATCTAAAACAGTGCGGCTGCCATATCTTTTTTTTAAATGTTCTGTTTTTAAGATCATTATTTTTGATTTAGAAAAACTGTTCCTTCTACTTTGCCATTAAATTCAATTTCCCTTTTTTCCGTCCAAGCCGTGATTTTGTCTGCTTCAATCAGGGTATGATGGTCTTTTTCCAACACGTTAAATTTTGGTTTTTCTCCCTGGGCTATCAGTTTTTTATCTGGATTAGAAAATATTATTTCTTGAGCTGTTAAAGTGCTGGAGGCTTGAATGACCTTTACATTTCCCCGGGCAATGAGTCCCTCATCCTTAATTTTTAAAAGTATGGTTTCTGCGGTTAAAAAAGTGGAAGGTTGAAGAGGATCTTTGCGAAACCATGTAGCTTTTGGATTGCCTGTCAATTCCCCCAGAGACTCTTGTTCATTATACCTAGCAAAGTTTGAGTTTGAAACCAGGATATCTTCAGATTCCAGTTCATAACGGATATGTACGTTTCCATGCGCTTCAATCATTTTTCCCTTATCAGTAGAAGTGGTCTCATCCGCAGATATTTTTAAAGGACCTCTTGTGATCTTAGGTTGATTCTTCTTCAAGGTTTCGAGTGAGAAAATGAAAGTATTCAATGTGAGCCAAATTAAAAGTGTTAACCCAAAACATTTAGTTAGATTTTTCATCTACCTTGTCCTTAAACTTTCTTTTAGCCTGATCCGATTGAAGTGGAGGTGGGAAGTCCAGGAGAATGGCAAGGGATTTCTCACAACCAACCAAATGATTCTGGTTAATAGTTTTTTCTTGATTTGCATCAGGGATTCAGGATGGTCTTAGGATGGATAGAAGCTTCGTGTCTAAAGATTTTTACAGTGGATAGATCTGGATCTGCTTCCAACCCTTCCCCTATTAGGATGGAATCTTTTTTTACAATTTTAATAGGCGCTTCAGTAAATATTTTTTGTTTATCAGTAGAATAGCGCAGTTGTTCAGAATAAAGAGTGGTGCCATCTTCAGATTGAACTTTTACTCCGTTCCAAACCAGGAGATTATGGCTGTCCAGATTCACCTCGCCTTTGGGAGCGCTTAAGCGCGCAGCTAGAGTTTGGGATTTTTTTGTAAGGATGAGACTTTTACTGGAAAGTTCTTTGGGCGGATTCATAAATTGAATGCTGATTTGGTCTAGGGTGGCTTTTTTTTGTTTGTTATAAACTTGGGCCATTTCTGACTGTAGAATCCAAATTGGAATGCCATTTCTGGTTTCTGTGATGGTGAATTTTTCTATCCACTGGTCTGGTTTTTCTATGCTGCTCGTGGAGTTTGGATGGGGTGAACAAGCAGAAAGTGTTAATAAAATTGCAATTAAAAAAATAGAAAATTTAGAGAGCACAGCTTGCCATTGCCCTTGAGCTTTAATCAGTATCTCAATGACTTCTCTGGCTACTCCTTTGCCGCTTGAGATGGTTGTTTGAAAATCGCAAACCTCTTTAATTTCTTTCGGAGATTCAGGAGGACAAACAGCTAGCCCTACGTTTTTTAATGCTTTTAAGTCCACAAGGTCATCTCCAATATAGGCGATTTGATCTGGTTGAAGATTTAATCTTCTAGCGCAGGAGGAGACTCGTTCCCATTTGTTTAAACATTTCTGGAATAGATAATCTACCCCTATTTCTTTAGACCTTTCTTCCACTTGTCTGGACTCTCTGGCAGTCACCCATGCTAGTTTAATAGAGAGACCGGAATTTTTCAAGAGGGCAAAACCCATGCGATCTTTAACGCTCCAGATTTTTATCTCTTCTCCAGAGTTAAGAACAATAATTTCTCCAGAGGTGAGCACCCCATCTATATCCATGGCGAGCAATTTAATCTTTTTTGCTTTATTTAGAATTTTTTTGCTAATCAATTTTAGTAAATCCCTTCTGCAAGCAAGTCTCTTTCATCTAAAATGCCCACGGGTCTGCCCTGTTTGTCCACCACAGGCAAATTGTCAAATCCATATCTCTGGATCATCCGGAGCGCTTCATAAAGTGTTTTTTCAGGATCAATGGTTTTTGGATTTTTAGTCATGGCTTTTTGAATGGGCTGTTTTAAAAGAAGAGGATTTTTCTGCAGTTGTCTTCTTAAATCTCCATCAGTGAAAAAACCTACCAACTGATTTTTTTTATTTATAATATGGGTCGCTCCCATTTTTGTGCGAGTCATCTCTAAGAGCGCTTGTTCCACAGTTGAATCAATTTTTATGATTGGATTTTCTTTGTCCGTGCGCATTAAATCTTTTACTTTTAAAGATAGCTTTTTGCCTAAAGAACCTCCTGGATGAAATTTGGCAAAATCAGAAGAGTTAAATCCTTTTTTTTTCATTAAGCAAATGGCAAGCGCATCTCCTAAAGCAAGCATGGCGGTTGTAGAGGAAGTAGGGGTTAGATTAAGAGGACAGGCTTCTCTTTTGACTCCACAGCAAATCACAATATCCGCAAATCGAGCTAAGCGGGAATTGTTTCTAGAGGTCATGGCTACCAACAGAAGTTTTTTTTCTTTTAGGTTGGGTAAAATTTTTTTAATCTCTTCTGTTTCTCCGGATGAAGATAAAATAAGAACCGCGTCCGAAGCGCGTAATAAGCCTAAATCTCCGTGCATGCCTTCGCTGGGATGAAAAAAAATAGCCGGGGTTCCAGTAGAAGAAAGCGTAGCTGAGATTTTTCTGCCAATTAAACCAGATTTGCCTATGCCCATCACTACAATTTGTCCTCTGTTCTTACTTATTTTCAGAAAAGCTTCTACGGCTTTTTCAAAGGAACTATTTAAGTTTTGCAATTGGTCCTTTACAGCCTGAGATTCTAGCTGAAGAACTTCTTGCGCTATTTTTAAAATAGAGCTCATTTTTGTTTATTGGTTAACCTTTTAGAAAGAGCATCTATAACCCCACTATTGATGCTGGTTCTCAAGGGATAAGTAAATGATTGACTTTTCAAGCATAAATTATTTATGAATTTCTCCTGCTTTTTGTAACCAAGGAGTTACTTCTTTTGGAATCTCTCGCAAATAGGGTTTGAGAAACCAGTTAATTAAGAAAAAAAGAAAGATTAGAACAGTATAAATAATTCCCAAAGTTTTAGCATGCCATTTCCATGTTGGAGACCAGATAGGATCTACATTTAGGATCGTGCCGCATTTTTTGCAGTTTTTTGCAGTTTCTTTATTTTCAGTTTTACAGTTTGAACATTTCATATTTTAAATCCTATTCAGTTATGTTTAGAAATTCATCTCTATTGCGAATGCGCTTTTTTAAGCATAAACTCTTATTTTTTTATTAATTGGTCAATGGCAAGTATCGCTTTAAGACATTTTTTAAGTTGGGAGAGCTGAACACTGTTAGGTCCATCTGACAGAGCCTCATCAGGATTTGGGTGGACCTCCATAAAAATCGCAGCTACTCCAATCGCTGTTGCAGCCCTGGCCAAAGGCTCTACAAATTCTCTTTGACCCCCGGATGATTTTTTATTTCCTCCGGGCAGTTGCACGGAATGAGTGGCGTCAAATACCACAGGATAGCCGGATCTCTTCATGATTTCTAAACCGCGCATATCCACGACCAGATTATTATAGCCAAAAGAGGTGCCTCTTTCCGTAAGCAGAATTTTATGATTGCCAAAGGATTCTATTTTTTCAATAATATTTTCCATTTCCCAGGGAGAAATAAATTGTCCTTTTTTAACATTCACAATTTTGCCTGTTTGGGCGCAGGCTTGAATTAGATCTGTTTGGCGGCACAAAAAAGCGGGAATTTGCAGAATATCAGCGACCTGTGCGGCTTTTTGGGCTTGTTCCGGCAGATGCACATCTGTAAGAATAGGTAAAGAAAAATGATCTTTAATTTCAGCGAGTAAATGTAATCCTTTTTCCAGCCCAAGTCCCCGATAGGAACTTTGAGAGGAGCGGTTCGCCTTATCATAGGAGCATTTAAAGATTAATGGAACGTTTAATTGGGAGGCTAGAATTTTTAGGAACCGAGCCACATCCCACAGGTGCTTTTTACTTTCCATAATGCAGGGACCTGCGATCAGCGCTAAAGGGAGATGATTGCTAATCTCTAGTGAATTGAGTTTTATTTTTTTTGCAGAGACGCTGTTATTTGCCATATGTAAGCGCAGCTTTTATAAATTCTTTAAAAATAGGATGCGGTTCAAGTGGACGGGATTTTAATTCAGGGTGGAACTGAACAGCAACAAACCAAGGATGGGTTTTTAGCTCTATGATTTCGGAGAGCTTTTTTTGAGTATATTCACCAGAAATGACCAATCCGGCTGTTTCTAATTTTTTTCGGAATTTGTTATTTAATTCATAGCGGTGCCGGTGCCTTTCAGAAATATTCTCTTTTTTATAAATCGTAAAACCCATGGTATTTTTTTTGATCTTGCAAGGATAGACTCCCAAACGCATGGTTCCGCCTAGTTTTTCAATATTTTTTTGTTCAGCCAGCATATGGATCACCGGGTGCTTTGCATGAGGATTAAATTCCGTGGAATTTGCTTCTTTTAAATGAGCCAAGTGTCTGGCAATGTCAATGACTGCGCACTGCATTCCCAGACAGATCCCAAGAAAAGGGATGTTGTGGGTTCGAGCATAGGAAACAACAGCTATTTTAGATTCTATTCCCCGGTCCCCGAACCCTCCAGGCACTAAAATTCCAGAGACCAATTTCAATTGATCCCAGAGGTCTGGATGAGTCACGTCAATATAGCGAATATTGACATGGGCTTCTTGCGATATTCCTCCATGAATCAACGCTTCAATTAAAGATTTATAACTATCTTTTAACTCCATGTATTTTCCCGCAATCGCAATATTGACCTCTTTTTTTGGAAATTTTATTTTTTGAACCATCTCAATCCAATTTTGAAGGCCTTTTCTATTTTTTTTAGGTTTTAAATTTAAGCAGGCCAAAAGAATGGCATCAAGTTTTTGCTCCTTAAAAAGTAAAGGGATTTCATAAATGGTAGAAACATCTGGAGCTGCAATGATATTTTGAACCGGCACATTGCAAAAAAGTCCAATTTTTTCTTTTAAATCTAATTCCAAAGGTTTCTCAGTTCTACAAACTAAAACATTTGGTTCAATTCCAATTTCTCTAAGCTTGCCAACAGAGTGCTGGGTCGGCTTTGTTTTCAATTCATCTGAAGATTTTAAATAAGGGATCAGGGTTACATGGGTGTAAAAAACATTTCCAGCTCCATGGTCAATTTTCATTTGACGGATCGCCTCTAAAAAAGGAAGAGATTCAATATCTCCCACAGTTCCCCCTACTTCTACGATCACAACCTCTTTTCTTTGTCCCACTTTTCTGATTCGTTCTTTAATTGCATTGGTGATGTGAGGGATCACCTGCACTGTTTTTCCTAAATATTTTCCTTCCCGCTCCGCTAAAATGACTTCCTCGTAAATTTTACCTGTGGTTACATTATTTTCTCTTTGCATATTCATATTGAGAAAGCGTTCGTAATGTCCAAGATCTAGATCAGTTTCCGCTCCATCTTCTGTTACAAAAACTTCTCCATGTTGGTAAGGGTTCATGGTGCCTGGATCCACATTGATGTAGGGGTCTAATTTCAGCATGCCTACTCTTAATCCGTTTCCAATTAAGCACCGTCCAATGGCTGCGGAGGTAACCCCTTTTCCCAGAGAGGAGACCACCCCACCGGTTACAAAGATATATTTACAGTTTTTATTTTCAGTAGGTTTCATAGCATTTTTTTAACCTTTTCCAAATCAGTTTTTGTATCCACCCCAAAAGATTTTTGACGGGTAATAATAACTTTTATCCTTGTGCCTCTTTCCAATGCCCTTAGTTGTTCTAAAGATTCAGTCATTTCTAAGGGAGTTTGTTTCCATTTTGCAAAGCGTAGCAGAAAATTTTTTCTAAAAGCATAGAGCCCGCAATGCTGTAAGATCGTTTTTTGAGCATTTTTATTTTTTTTATAGGGTATGGGATAGCGGGAAAAATATAAGGCGTTTCCAGCTTTGTCTAAAACAACTTTAACGATATTCTCCGACTGAATTTGAGCATTTGTGCTTTTTAAAGGGATTGCGGCAGTTGCCATGAGAAGACGCTGATCCTTTTTCATGGCCTCGACCACTAAATCAATTGTTTTATAGGAAATTAAAGGTTCATCTCCTTGAATATTTACAATAACATCAGCAGCCATTTTTTTACAGACTTCTGCTGTCCGGTCTGTGCCAGATTTAGATTTAAGAGAGGTGAGCATCGCTTCCCCGCCAAAACTCCAAACTTTGCGCATAATTCTAACATCATCCGTTGCAACAATCAGCCTTTCCAAATATTTTGATTTTGAGGCTTTTTCATAAACCCACTGAATCATGGGTTTTCCATTGATTAGCGCTAGTGGTTTCCCTGGAAACCTTTTCGATCCATAACGGGCTGGAATAACTCCAATGATTTTCATTTAAAGTTTTTTAGAGAAGTTTTAACGCATCTTTTAATTCATCCGGAGTAACTGTGGCTGTTCCCAGTTTTCCAATGACAATTCCAGCAGCAAGGTTAGCTAATCTGGCTGCTTCAATTAAAGGGGCATTACAAGCTAAACTTAAGGTTAAAACCGCAATGACTGTATCTCCCGCTCCAGTCACATCATAAACTTCTTGCGCTTTTGCTGGAATATGGGTAAATTTATTTTTTTCAAATAAAGTCATTCCCTCTTCTCCTTGAGTGATTAAAACAGAGTGACATTTTAATTTTTGGAGAATCTCTTCACCCAAAGAAATTAAACCTCCGTTAGAATTTAACTTCAACCTATGCATGCCTCCCAGCGCTTCCTGAATGTTGGGGGTGATACAAGTCACATTTTTATAAGAAAGAAAATGTTCTATTTTTGGATCCACACAAATCGGTTTTTTATAATGCCGCGCTTGCAAAATCGTTGATTTTAGGATCGCTTTAGTGATCATGCCTTTGCCGTAATCAGAAAGGATAATCCCATCCATATCTTTAATAATTTTTTTTAGAGATCCTTGAATTTCATTTTGTAAAATCAAAGAGAGTTGACTGTCATCTTCATCGTCAAAACGAACCACCTGTTGGTGCTCAGCAATCACGCGGCTCTTGACAATGGTTGAACGGTCAGGGTCCTTTACGATCCATTTAGTTCCGATTTGAAGACGCTGGAATTCATTGAGTAAATTTTCGCCTACAGGATCTATTCCTATCACTCCGCAGCACTCAACTTTTGCGCCTAAGGAGTTTAAGTTTTTAGTGACGTTTCCAGCCCCTCCGGGAACATCATTTTTTTCTTTGACCTTGACCACAGGAACAGGGGCTTCAGGAGAAATTCTGGAAACTTTTCCCCGAATAAAACGATCTACCATTAAATCCCCAATCACTAAGATTTTAGTTTTAGAAAATTGGTCAATAATTTTGTGGTAATATGAGATATTCTTTTTCATATTTTTTTGTAATTATACAAATTCTACCTTTAGAAATCTTCTACTTTTAGGAACTATTCTGGTTTAAATTCCATTTTTATTAATTCTGCGCTAACCTTGCCAATAAAGATTTCAGCTTGCATAAGCACTGGAATCTTTTTTTCATCCGCAGTAAGCCAGACCTGCAGTTTTTTTCCTTTTTGTATAAAAAGGCCGCGTTCTCTTAAAAAAGGCTCCACCAAATAACAGTCGTATTTTCCAGCCTCGGTTTTCACTGTCTCTCGTTTTAATACTTTGACCACGAGGGGCCAATTTCTTCCAGAATGAACATCCAAAGTAAATTCGTCCCCCACGTTAAAAGATTTAGCTCTGGTTTTATAAAGGCTAGAAAGCGTGTCCACTGCTGGAATGGTGAGGTCTCCTTCTTCAATTTTTGGCTCTCTCCCTTTTACATTTTCAATATTTTTAAATCTTTTGGCGATCCAATCAAATTCAACAATTTGATCTAAAATATATTTTCCTTCTTGATTATGCTGTTCAAAACGGTGCGTGATCCACTGGGAGGTATCTAACCAAGACTCATTGATGTCCCGCACTTTATAAAAGAGATCAATCACAGCATTTGAATGCGCAGTGGCTTTGAAATGATATGCCGGGATTTTTTTTGTTGAGGTTCCAGATGAGATCTCAATCAAAGAGATTTCTTTAACTTCCAGGCTTGCTTTACCTGCTGCAATGATCCCCCATCGTATGGAATAGGAAAATTTTTCCCCTACTTTCCAAGGGAACCTACTTTGGGATTCTTCCAGAGAAGCTGCCTTTAAGTTCTGGGGTTTAGAAAAAAATGTTGAAAATAGGAAAAAAACAAAAATTAAAAATAGAAAATTAACTTTTGAAGTTTTTAATATTTTTTGAATGGTCCTTTACCTAAAAGAAATAACGGCTGAATAAAATGACACAGAAAATAAGGTAGCCAATGAGACTGTAAAACTCTTTATTTTTTTTCCACAAAGCCCAATTAAAGGTATTAAAATTAAAATCTGACCATTTAAGTTTCATAGGGAAAAACCTAGGAACTCTCTCGGCATATTCAGTATAGGCGTTATTGAATTTTAAATGTAGATCAGCTTCCTCTTTTAAAATTTTAGGCAGATAGATGGAGTCAACTAAAATCCATAAAAAACACCAGAAAAAAAGAGTGCGGTCTAGATAGGGTTTGGAAAGCGCAAAAGAAAAAGAGCTTGAGGAAAAAATAAATCCAGAGGCAGCCAGAAAACTTCCCAGATAAAGCGGGTGTCTAACCAAAGCATAAGCTCCTTCTTGGGCTAATTCATCCATTTTTTTTACGCAGCCTGCTGCCCACTGGCGAATTAAAATTCCCAGCAATGCGATTAAGAGTCCTAAAACAAGCAGAACCAAATTTCTAGGTTGAGTTCTCCACAAAAATAGAAGAGCAAAGATAAAGCCTATCCTTACACGGTATCGTTCCCGCCAAGGGGAAAGGAGGGTTTGTTTCTGGCTCATTGTTCTAAAATCCATTTTGCCGCGGTTTTTAAAGTAGAGCTGATATGATCTGGTTTTACTTTAGAATCAGCTAATGTTTTTCTTCCCTTACCTGTTAATACAAGAATTGTTTTTGTTCCGCCATTTTTACCCCATAGAATATCGCATTTATTATCTCCAACCACAATGCATTTTTTTAGATCCAATTGATATTTTTTTGCGCCTTTTAAGAGCATGCCTAAATTAGGTTTTCTGCAGCTGCAGTTTTCTTTAGGATGGTGTGGACAAAAAAAGATTTCATCAATTTGCACACCATTTTTTTTTAAAATGCCAATCAGAATCTTATGAATCTTTTGAAGCATCACAACACTTAAAATTCCGCGTCCGATTGCTGATTGATTGGTGCCAATAATGATCCGCCAGCCAGCTTTTTTAATTTTTTTTAAAGCCGGAATAACCCCTTTATAAATTTGGATTTGATTAGGATGATTTAAGTAGTGAGCATCTTTTATCAGGGTTCCATCTCTATCTAGAAAAACCGCTTTTTTTTCTTTTTTCAATGCACTGTCCCTAAAATCTTTTTTATAAATTCATCCTCACCCTCGGACCACTTTACTTTTATTTTTAATATGGCGGCCGGAAAATCTGCGGGGAGTTTAACCGCATCCTTTTCAGTTGTAATTAAGTGGCAATGATTTTGTTTGGCAAGCTCTAACATTTCTTTTAGTTCGATTGCAGTATAATAATGATGGTCAGGGAAGCTTTTAAAGAAAATAATTTTTCCTTCAAGATCTGTTAGCATTTTTTTAAAATGATTAGGATTGGCTATGGCGGAAAATGCAAAGAGTTTTCTTTGATTTAACCAATGGGGCAAGAATGTTTGGTTTGATATAGGTTCTTTAATTTCTTCCACCTCATAAGAGAAAACCGCGTTTGGACAATTTTTTAAAAATTGAAAGGTTTCTTGGAAAACTTTTTTTTCAGTCTCAACCTCTGATTTTAAGACTATAAAATCCGCTCTTTTTAGGGATTGGATTGGCTCTCTTAAAAAACCTCTAGGAAAAATTTTTGAGGTCTTTAAAATTTTTTCATCACAACAAACAATATCTAAATCCCGATAAATTTTTCTATGCTGAAAACCATCATCTAAAATAAGCGCATCCACCTTAAACTGTTGGACCGCAAAAGCTCCTATTTTAAATCGGTCTGGCCCTACAAGAATGGGCGCCCCATGACATTTTTGAGCCAAGAGAACTGGCTCATCTCCGGCTGTTTCCGGGGTTTCAAAAATTTTATTTCCATCTGAAACCACCAGCATTCTTTGAGAGCTGTTTTTTCTTTTATAGCCGCGGGAAAGAATCGCGACTTTTTTATTTTGTTGAAGCAAGATTTGGGCAGCCAGACAACTAAGGCTTGTCTTGCCAGTGCCGCCTAAAGTTAAATTTCCAATGGAGATCACAGGAACTGAAACTTTTTTTATATGGAAAATATTTTTGTCATAGCTTTTGTTCCTTAAAGAGAGAATCATACTATAAAAAAAAGAGAGAATGCTCAAAAATTGGCAGATCATTTTTTTATGCAAAGGAGGATTTTTAAGAATGATTAAAGACTCCCAAAAATTTACAAAATTAAAAATCATGATGGTTTAAGGATAGCATTTAATTTATTTAAGACCATCTCTGGGGTTAAGTTTTCCATGCATTCATGGTGATATGGGCAGTGGTTTCGTTCACAGGCCAAACATGGGAGTTGTTCGTTTCTAACATAGAAATGAGGAAATTTATTTGGATTAATAGAATGTGGATTGGTTGGACCAAAGATGGTAAGAGTTGGTGTCCCAACTGCCATGGCTATTTTTTGCGGACCATTGTCATTAGCAATCACACAAGAACATTGTTTTAGAAAAGCTGCCATTTGAATTAAAGAATCTGTCTCAATGATGATGAATTTTTCAGAATTTTTATTAATTTCTTTCTCTAATATTTCTTTTTCATTGGGTCCGCACAAAATCAAAATTTTATACCCAACTTGTTTGATTAGCATAAGAGCAGTTTGTTGAAAAAATTCATTTTTCCATGCTCGAATGGGGTGTCGATGAAATGGCAGGAGTCCAATGACCTGATCTTTTTCACCTATCCCAAGCATCCTTAAACTCTGTTCAGCTTTTTTAAGCTCTTGGGACGGTAGTTTAAGATCCCAAACCCAGGAACTCTCTTTTTTAGGCAGGATCGCATTAACTAGATCAATTTTTTGTTCCACAATAAATTTATTACGATCTGTTTTTACGCAAGTTGTATAAATCATTTTCCTTGTTAAGGGACCCTCAAAACCTATTTTTAAGGGAGCGCCGGAGAGGTGAGTTAAAAGCAAAGACCTTCCATTGGCATGAAAGTCTAAAACGCAATCATATTTATTTTTTCGGATTTTAAAAATCCATCGCCATGCTTCTTTTTTATGATAAACAAGCGTTTCATGGATAGTTGGATTTAATCGAGTTAGTTCATCAGCGGGAGGTTCTACTAAAAAATCAATCTGCGCATTTGGAAAATTTCTTTTTAAAAGATCGAGCACAGGTAAGGTAAACACCACATCTCCAATCCTGCGGAGTTGAATGATTAAGATTTTTTTAATGATTTGCTCCATAAAGAGAGTACGATCATTGGCCAGGCTAAAGCAATTTGTTCATCGCTTTGTGTCTGGGACATTGAATTTTTAAGATTTTGAATTGTTTTTTTATTGAAAATCGGATTTGAGTCAAAAATTGAATCCTCTAAACTTGTTTGAATAAAATCTTTTTTAAAACTGCGCACCCAGTGAGCTAAAGGCAGAATAAAGCCATGTTTTTTTCTCCAAGCGATACTCCTAGGAAGAAACCTTGTCGCGATTTTTCTTAAGATATATTTGCCTTTAAAGAATTTTATTTTTTGGCTGGATGGAATTTTCCATGCGAGTTCTACGATCCGATGGTCTAAATAGGGAGGTCTGGCTTCCAGGGATTCGCTCATGCTGGCCATATCCACTTTCATTAATAAACGTTCTGGCAGAGCTGTGGAGCTTTCTAACTTAAGGATTTCATTTAAAAGTTGAGGATTTTGATGGTTCAATAGAGAAGGAGTAAGCATTTTAAGATACCCTGAATTTTTCTGGCTGCTTTCACTATTTTCAAACAGGGATTCAATAATCTCTGATGAAAAATCCTGATTTAAATCAAACCAATTTAAAGGTGTGATCCAGGGGATGGTTTGAAAAGCTTGACCTTTCCCAAATTTTTTTGCGATAAAACTAAAAGGTTTTTGAAAAAATTTTGGTGATTTTAGGATCCATTCTGAAAGCAGCAGAGCTTTATAGCGGTTGTATCCGGCAAAAAGTTCGTCTCCACCTTCTCCTGTGAGCGTAACTTTCACCTCTTCGCGAGCAAACCGGGAGAGAAGCGCGGTTGGCAGGATTGTAGGATCTGCCACAGGTTCATTCATTTTTGATAAATATTTTTCTGCTTGGGCAAGATCATTTTCAGTTAAGAATAATTCATGATGTTCAGTGCCCAAAATTTTAGCAACAGTTCTTGCGTATTTAGATTCATCTACGCCGGTTCCTTTTTCAAAGCCAATAGAAAATGTTTTAATTTTTTTAGCTGAGTTTTTTACCATGAGGGCTGTAATCAGGCTTGAGTCCACACCCCCGCTTAAAAAAGCGCCTAAGGGCACATCGCTTTGCATTTGGAGTTTTACGCTTTCATTTAAAAGATCAAAAAGTTCATTCTCAAAAGTTTCCTCATCTTTTTTTAAAGGGTCAAGAGCCGCGTTTAAATTCCAATAAGCTTGATCCTTTATTTTTCCTTCTTTAAAAGTAAGAAAATGACCTGGGATCAGTTTGCGCACGTTTTTTAAAAGCGTGTATGGTGCTGGGACAAAGCGAAAAGAAAAAAAATCTTGGAGAGCTCTAGAGTCCAGTTCAAAAGGGACTTGGCCGCAAGCAAGCAATGATTTTAGTTCGGAAGAGAAAACAATTTTTTTTGAATCAAGAAAATAGTAGAGAGGTTTTATGCCAATCCTGTCCCTGGCAAGCAGCAGTTCATTTGTCTTATTGTTCCAGAGCGCAAAAGCAAACATCCCATTCAGTTTTTCTAACGCTTTTTCATTAATTTCAGAAAATAGATGCAGCAATACTTCTGTGTCGCTCTGGGTGAGGAATGTGTGCTCAAGATTTACACATTCTTTTTTTAGCTCTTTAAAATTATAAATTTCTCCGTTAAAGACTAGGGTGAGCTCTTGGTATTGCATGGGCTGATGGCCATTGGCTAAATCAATAATAGAAAGTCTTCTAAAGCCAAGGCCAATTTTAGATTGGGAGGAAGAATGAGGATTGGAAATAAAGAATCCTTCTTCGTCAGGCCCGCGGTGACTAAGCATTCCTGCCATTGATTTAATGGTTTCAGGATTAACAGGCTGGCCATTAAAATTTAAAATTCCGCATATTCCACACATAGTTTAAATAGTTTATCTTTAAGAATTCATTTTAAATTTAAAATAGTTGAACCTTGTTAGGAGAGCGCTTATTAAGCATAAATTAAATATTCGTCCTTTGTTTTAAAGCAGATTGATAAAGTTGCAGCGTATGATCCACCATCACTTTGCAAGAAGCATGTTCTCTAACCCAGTCCCGACCTTTTTTTGCGCATTCCTTTGCCTGAATTTCATTGGCAAGACAAAACAAAATTTTTTCAGCTAGTTTTTCCGAATCATTTACTGGCGCAAGGAAACCTGTAATGCCGTCTTGCACTATTTCCTGATTGCCGCTCACGTTCGAAGCTACAACTGGGATTCCTAATGCTAAAGATTCCCTTAAAGCTCCAGAGAGCCCCTCTCCTTCAATGCTGGAATTTACGCTTAAATTCAAGATGGAGAGAATTTCCGGAATATCTTTTCTAAAGCCTAAGAGCCTAACTGATTTAGATATCCCTAGTTCTTGCGTTTTTGGAAAAAGAGATTCTGTCTCTTTTCCTGCAAGTAAAAAGAAAATTTTAGGATTTTTTTTAAGACAAAGTTTTGCTGCTTCCAGAAAAACATGTTGCCCTTTCCAAAGGGAAAAATTAGCTATTTTCCCCACTATTTTACAATCATTTGGAATCTTTAATTCCTCTTTTAATTTTTGGTTCAGAGAGCAATTAATAAATTTTTCTTGGTTAAAAGCGCTGTAAACCACTTCTATTTTTTCTGGTTTAACTCCGCCTTCAATCATGGTTTCTTTTACAGCTTTACTGACCACAGAATAACGATCAATTCTTTTGGAGCGATATTTCCATTTACTAAAAGGGTTAGCTCTTAAGGAAAAAGAGACGCGTCGGGAGACAATAAAACTAGGGGAAAGATTAAGGCTCAACGCAAGTAAGCTGATGGCATGAGCTGTGGGGTGATGGGCATGCACAATCTCTGGCTGATTGTGTTTAAGAAGATGATAGAGACGACAGGCTGCTGCCAGATCATAGTCCTGAAACATGGATAGATGCTCGATATGGATTGGAATGGTTTTTAGCTTTGGAATGAGTTCTGAAGTGGGAGGACAAACAAGAATGTTTTGGTGATTTCTTTTATGGAGCTCTTGAATTAAAAGTGAAATCTGTTCCATGCCTCCGGACCAGCCGATCGCATTGGTGATATGTAGAATTTTCAACTAAAAGATTTCCTTTTCAGCTTTTCTTACACTGCGCGTAATGCCAATAAGAAAAAATAATGAAAGAGAAATAGTTGCTGTAAGGAAATTATGTTCAAAAAAGCCAGCTACAAGAATTGCGATAATTGAACTGGAAGAGCCTAAAGAAAGGGCAAACCCAAGCTGATTTTTTTTTAATTTATTTATAGTTTCGACCTCTTCTTTCAAAAGCAAACTCCAAAAAAATAAAAAAATAGCTAAACCTATTAACCCAGTTTCTGATGCGATGGTAAGATAACTGTTGTGAGCATGCCCTATGGCTGCAGGGTCCATCCTTTTCCATTCTGGAAAATTTTTTGCGTAAGAGGTGAGATTTTTCCCCCAATTTTTGTAGCCCACACCTACTAAAGGATGATCTTGAATCATTTGTAAAGCTGATTTCCACATATAAATTCTTTGTTTTCCAGATTCATCCATATGGTTAATATTAATAGTTTGAAACCGTTCTTTTACATAGGGTTCTAATCCCATGATGGAGTAGAATAGGGCTGATCCAAGAATAATTCCGGTTAATAAAAATTTCTTTCCTTTTAGTGAAAGAAGAATCAGGGAGCTGAGGATGACGCTGAGATAATAGCTTCTTGAGCCGGTTAAGAGAACCCCTAGAAGAAGGATGAGGGATGCAGACCACCAAAAAATTTGTTCTGTGGTGAAGGAAAAAACCAAACTTTTTCGTGGTCCTCCAGAATCCAATGACGATTCTGGAGTTAAAAAAAGGGTTTGACTCATTGAAAATAGATAGAGGATCGTATAAAGACCAGCAGTGTGCAGAGGGTAGGATTGAAACCCAAAGAATCTTTTGTCTCTAACTAATAAACCTTTTTCAAACCAACCTTCGAAAAAAAAATGAACTTGTCCCCAATATTGAAAGATTCCTAATAGGACTACAAGACAACCCACGATTATTAGAATTTTTATAATTTTTTTTTCCCTCCCAGATAGAAAGGGGCTGAGCAGAGGGATTAAAAGATAGGGAAGAAAATTCCAGCTTTTGGCAAAAGATTTAATGCTTGAAAATAGTATTTCTTCTTGAATGATCCAGTTCGTCATGCATGCCCAGGTGAAAAAAAGTAGGATTAGAAAAAATGATTTAGGGATAAAGATTTTTTCTTTTCCTATTAAAAAAACAATGAGAGCCGTGAATAAAATAAGAGCTAAAGAAATATTGGTCGCGCTCATGGAAAGAGGCAGAGAGAAAGCATAGAGAAAAAGAGGAATCTCAATGGCTTTTGAAAGGCTCATGAACCTAGTTTTGATTTTTGGTGAAGAATAAAATAACTCAGTATTTCTGTGAGCGCGTCATGGATACAGGCTAGTAATCCGGGCAGACCATCCAAAAATCCTAATTTAAAAATATAACGTCTTAAGAAGCGAGTAAGGGGTCTTAAAATAGAGAAGCGGATTAAATTAAAGATGGAAGGTTTCACCCCATCTTTTAGGAGAAGCTCGCTTTTAAATTTTACGAAAAGTTTAAGCTTATTGAACCATGTTTCCATGTCAGGATAGGAGTCGTGCAGGATCGCACTTTTTAAAGCGCCTATTTTTCCATTACAATTAATTTTTTCATGCACAAGTTCTTTGGAAAAGGAGCAGCACTTTTTTTTAAAAAGCCGTACCTGATAGTCTGGATATTTACCGCCAAACCTAAGCCATTGACCAAAATAATAGTTTTTTCTGGGTATCCGGTAAGCGGAAAAGGAAGGATTTTCAGTTAAAATATCTTTTATTTCTCGACTTAATTCCAGAGGCGCTTGTTCATCTGAATCAATCAAGAAGACCCATTCAGAAGAAGTTTGATCCAAAGCAAACTGTTTTTGCTCTCCAAAAGATTCTAATTTTTTAGTAAAGATTTTTGCTTGGAATCCTTTGGCAATAGAAAGTGTTTGGTCAGTTGAACCATCATCCACAACTATAATCTCGGTTGCTATCTCTTTAATGGAATCTAAACAGGCATGCACTGTTTGACTTGAGTTTTTGGTAAGGAGAATGATAGAAACAGGGATGTCCATGTAGAGTTTAGAAAATTTATTCTATTTTTTGGTTAACTGTAATTAGCAGGTCACTGCTGTTCAAGGAGACAGGATTTTTTTCATATTCCCCCGCTAGATCTCCGGGGTTTTTCGTCATTGCATCGCCATCTTTGTCTATCCTAACTATTAAATTAACTGGTTCATCTAAAGCGGCATTTGGCATCATTAGGTTTTGTGGAGTTAAATGAAAGTGGTAGGGATAAGATTTGCCTGTAAGTTTTTGTACCGCAATCGGTGGTCCTCCATGGAAAGGACGAGCAATTAAAAAAATAACGTCTGAATCTTTAGCAGAATTTTTTAGTTTTGGATCAATTTGGATTGTGCCAGAGATATTTAGAGAAACCTTATCTGGTATGTCTTGTTTCTTGCATGCAGGTAGAATCGTGGCGCAAGCAAAGCTTGTCACTAATAAAAGGCGGTTTATATTCATATAATTATTTTATCAAATACAACCATGAAATTGATATACTGCCTCCCTAGACTTGTGGGATAAATGTTAAGCCATGAAACTTAAGAGTAGATGCATACAGGTTTACGGTATATTATTAGAGTATGAAAGTCATCTTTAGTTTTTATAACCAATATAATTGTAAAGAACCAGTATCCTTTATTTAATGAACGAAGTAGTGATAGTTTTTAGTATTTTAAGCATTCTGGGATTTTCCGTACTAAGTCATTATTTTTTATCTGTGGAAATTCTTTTAAAATTTGGTTTTGCTCTTACAGGATTCGGTCTTATTCTGGGTGTGCCTACAGGTTTTTATTATCATCTCCTTTTATTTAAATTTTTAAAAAAACGAGTAGCTTTGCCTTTTTTTTGGTGGCTTTCACCTTTAAAGTATCATGTTTATCTTATAGAATATGAATTGAAAGGATTAAAAATTTGGTTTCAGATAGGCGCGCTTGGTTTTTTTATATCGCTGGGCGGATGTTTTATAGTGTTTATAGGACTCATTAAATAGTTTTTTCTAAGAGAGTGGGTTCTTAAATATAAATTAAATAATAATATGATTGAGAAATTAAAAGAGATTGCAAAAAGTGTAAAGCGGGAGGTTAAAGTTTGGAAGTTTATTTTAAAAGACCAGCGCACGCCTATGGTGTCAAAATTTCTTCTTGCTTTAGCAATTCTTTATGCCTTGATGCCATTTGACCTTATTCCAGATTTTATTCCCATCTTAGGTTATTTAGACGATATTTTGTTAATTGGCTTATTAGTGTTCTTAGCTTTGAAATTCATCCCTAAAGAAGTGGTTGAAGAGTCTAGAATTCGTGCTAAATACGAATTTTGACCTAATCCGACTCTCTTTATTGACCCATTTTATCCTTCATAGACACCTCTTTAGGACACCTGTCGTAATGTACATGTTATTGGTAGAGCAACCATTCATAGAAAAAATATGTTGTTATCCGTTGCTTTTCAGGATATGTTTGGCGAAACAATTGTGATTACTGCGCACCCCATTACAATTACACAAATTCAGAATAGAGTGCTGAAAGCGAGGTGGATTAAAGTATGAAAAAAAATAAAAAAATTCCTTTGGTGAATTATGATCCTAAAGTAGATATTTTGTACATTGCTACTAAAGGAGGAGCGGAAGAGGAGTTTGTTGAAGTAGCTCCCGGTGTCCAAGTAGAATTAGATCGTAAAAAACAGGTGATCGGTATTGAAATCTTGAATGCTTCTCGTTTTCTAAAGCCTATTTTAAAACCTCTGGAACAAAAGGTTCAATTAGTTAGATAGGAATTAATTTTGGCTCTTGAAGAGTTCAACTCTTTTAAGTTTTTTCAGGTCTGTGGATTTTATTAATGCGGATATGATCGCAAAAGAGCATAAAATAAGTTAGATCCCTCTAGCTGTTTGGAAAAATAACCGAGTTATAAAAATCCTCCCTTAAATAGCCGTTCATCATATTTTTGACTACACTCAATTAGCGCCAGCTCCCAATAAAAAATAGTATAATCACAAATTGCGTAAGCTTTTTCGGGCCCTTAGCTCAGTTGGTTAGAGCACCCCGCTCATAACGGGATGGTCGCTGGTTCAAGTCCAGCAGGGCCCACAAAACTTTTTGGCGCGGTACCCAAGTGGCCTAAGGGAGCGGTCTGCAAAACCGCGATTCGTCGGTTCAAATCCGACCCGCGCCTTTTATTTTTATGTGTAGAATGATGGCGCTTTTGGCAAAAGATGGGATCAAGGCTAGTTGGCTTACAACCTTTATGTCTTTAGCCATCCATGGAAAAATTAGATGTGATATGACGGAACCTGGTCATAAAGATGGCTGGGGTTTAGTCTCTTATTTTCAAGAGGATTTCCCAAAATATTTAGCCCGTGAACCTCATTCCATCCTGCAAGATGAAAAGGATTTTAAAAGCGCTGCAAAAGTTTTGGAAGTTTCACGCTCTAAAATCGTTTTAACTCATCTGCGTAAAACTTCCGTAGGTTGTCTTTCTATCTCTAATACACATCCTTTTCTTTATAAAGAGTGGGCTTTTGCGCACAATGGTACTATATACGATCATGAGAAAATTTTTTTAAAAAAATTAAAACCTGCCGGCAGTACTGATTCCGAACGATTTTTTCTTTATTTAATGGAACATTTAGAGAACTCTCATCCTAGAAATCAGGATGAGATATTGATAGAGCTAAGAAAAGCAACGGAAGAAATTAAGAGGGATTTTCAGGTTAGTTCACTCACCTTTTTGTTGACCAATGGAAAGATGATTTTTGCTTTTAGAGATTGTGATTCTCAATTTAGAGATTACTATACTTTATATTCAACGGAGATCGGAGAAAACAAAATATTTTGTTCCGAACCATTGATGGAGATTGCTTCTTCCTGGGATTTGTTAGAAAATAAAAGTTTTATCTGGTGTGGTCAATAAGTACAATTTTTATAGGGTGGAGGTTGAAGAAATGGCAAAGGATAATAATAAAAAGTTTGATGGGCTTTTTGAGGATTCAAAAATTTTAAAGCCAAGCGCTGCGTTTGCTAAACAAGCAAATATTGGCGATAGGAAAATTTATGAAAAGGCGTTTAAAGATCCAGAAAGATTTTGGGCTGAGCAAGCAAAAAATTTGGTTTGGTTTAAACCCTGGAAGAAAGTATTGGAGTGGAAAGAGCCATTCGCAGAATGGTTTGTAGGAGGAAAATTGAATGTATCCTTCAACTGCCTTGACCGTTTTATTGGAACCCCTACACAAAACAAAGCAGCCATTATCTGGGAAGGAGAACCCGGGGACAGCCAAACTTTAACCTATCGGCAACTTTATACAGAAGTTTGTAAATGCGCGAATGTTTTAAAAAAGCTTGGGGTAAAAAAAGGAGACAGAGTTATTCTTTATATGCCTATGATTCCGGAACTTCCCATTGCGATGCTTGCTTGTGCCAGGATAGGAGCTGTGCATAGCGTTGTTTTTGGCGGATTTTCTTCTGAAGCCTTGCGCGATAGAATCAATGACGCAGAAGCTAAGGTGGTCATGACTGCCAGCGGTGGGTTTCGCAGAGGTTCTATCATTCAGCTTAAAAAAAATGTAGATGCTGCTTTAGAGGAAGCGCCTTCAGTAAAAAGCGTAGTGGTAGTTAATAGAGCAATGGATCCAACCCATGTGCCTTTACAGGCTGGCAGAGATTTTTGGTGGCATCGTTTAATGAGTGAAGTTAATGCAAAATGTGAAGCCGAAGTTATGGATTCGGAAGATATGCTATTTACTCTTTATACCTCTGGAACCACAGGTAAACCAAAGGGAATTGTGCATACCTCTGCTGGTTATCTTTTGGGAGTCAATCTTACGACCCGATGGATCTTTGATCTAAAAGAGAGTGACATCTATTGGTGCAGCGCTGATATTGGTTGGGTGACAGGCCATTCTTATATTGTTTATGGACCGCTTTCCAATGGCGCAACGATTGTGATGTATGAAGGTTCACCGGATTTTCCAGAGAAGGATCGTTTTTGGAGGATCATTGAAAAAGTTGGAGTTACTATTTTTTATACCGCTCCCACAGCGATTCGTACTTTTATGAAATGGGGCGAACAATTTCCCAATCAATGTGATCTAACTTCACTCAGGCTTTTAGGAACAGTCGGGGAACCGATTAATCCTGAAGCATGGATGTGGTATTATAAAAATATTGGGAGAGAAAAATGTCCAGTGGTAGATACTTGGTGGCAGACAGAAACTGGCATGATTTTAATTTCCCCTCTTCCTGCCATCACCTCATTAAAGCCAGGTTCCGCCACACATCCATTTCCAGGAATTAAAGCAAAAATTGTGGATGAATCAGGCAAAGAAGTTGCCTCTGGTTCTAGTGGTTACTTAGTATTAACAACTCCCTGGCCAAGCATGTTGAGGGGAATCTATGGAGATATGAAACGGTACAAAAATCAATATTGGAGTAAGTTCCCCGGATTTTATTTTACAGGAGATGGCGCTAAAAAAGACAAGGATGGTTATTTTTGGCTATTGGGCAGGATTGACGATGTCATGAATGTTTCTGGCCATAGAATTAGCACCATGGAAGTGGAGAGCGCATTAGTGGATCACCCTCTAGTAGCAGAATCTGCAGTCGTAGGCAAAAATCATGAAATTAAAGGACAAGCGATCTCTGCTTTTGTTACGCTTAAAGAGTCTGTAAAAAAAGGGAATGGCCATGTTGAATTAATTGAAGAGTTAAAAGCGCATGTTACAAAAAAGATTGGATCTTTAGCTCGGCCGGATGATATTTTTTTTACCGCGGAACTGCCTAAAACCCGTTCTGGTAAAATTATGCGCCGGCTTTTACGCGATATTGCGGAAGGCAGGGCTTTAGGAGATACCACAACTCTAGCAGATGCAACTGTTGTAGCCAAATTAAAAGACCAGTATGAAGAGGGTGAATGAGAAATTAATGAATTTAAATGAGAAATTTCCTGTATCTTTCCATAAGGTTAAAGAACTCATTCAAAGAATTCATGCCTTAAAAATTGAACCTAGCCAAATTAGAGAAGAGTTTAGTTGCGGAGGCGGCCCTGGAGGCCAGAAAATCAATAAAACCGCAAATTGCGTGACCTTGCATTATGATCCTTTAAATTTAATGATTAGAGCGCAAAAAGCTAGGCAAAGATCCCTGAATCGTTTTTTAGCTTTAAGGGAATTAGTGGATAGAATAGAAATGCAATACTCGCCTCGAACTTCCATTCGTTTAAAACAAATCAGCAAATTGCAAAAACAAAAAGCGCGGCGCAGACGTAGAAGTCTTAAAAAAATATTTTTATTGACTTAAAAGTTATGGATATGGGATAATGGAAAACCAAATATGATTCACTCTCTCACTCAATGGATTATGCAGCTTTTGCAAACCAATGGAGCCTTAAGTGTTTTTATAGGCGTTATTATTGAATCCATCATTGTTCCAATTCCTTCCCCTCTTATCATTATGGGAGCTGGAGCGATTTTAATTGATCCAGCCGCTTCCATTTTGCAATCTTTCCCTCTTATATTTTTTAAAATTGTGCTGCCAGGTTCTTTGGCTTCTACCCTAGGCGCTTATTTAGGTTATGGGGTAGCTTTTTGGGGAGGAAAGCCAGTCATTGACCGCACTCAAAAATTTTTAGGATTTAATTGGGAAGATATTTTAGCCATGGAGAAAAAATATTTTTCTAAGAATAGTGGTCCCATTCTTTTTGCATTAAGAGCTTTGCCCATAGTTCCACTTTCCTTAATTTCAGCCGCAGCTGGCGCGCTTCGCATGCCAGTAACTCCTTTTACTATTTGGACATTTTTAGGTTCTATCCCGCGCTGTTTATTTTTGGGATACCTGGGCTGGCTAATGCACGATACTTATGTGACAATTGCTGATGGGTTTAATTTTGTGGAGGGGTTGGTTTCTGGATTTATTGTTTTATCTGCAATTGCATTGGTTCTCTGGTTAAGATTAAAAATGGCAAAAGCGAAATAATAAATTTTATGAGTAATTCGATTTTATTTTGGATTCTTTTTAATCTATTAGTCTTAAGTATCATGATGATAGATCTTAAGGTCATTCACCGCCATGTCCATGTAGTTTCCATGAAAGAAGCATCTTTATGGTTTGGTTTTTTGGTGGTTTTGGCGCTTATTTTTGATGCTGGTATTTATTTTTTTTTAGGGCATGAAAAAGCGCTACAATTTCTTACTGGTTATGTCATTGAGCAGTCTTTAAGCATAGATAATCTTTTTGTATTCTTAATGATTTTTGACTATTTTTCCGTTCCGGCAATCTATCAGCCGAGAGTTTTGCATTGGGGCATTTTAGGGGCTCTGGTGATGCGCTTTATCATGATATTTGCTGGCACTGCTCTGCTGCATAAATTTCATTGGATGATTTATCTTTTTGGCGGAATTTTAATTTTTACAGGAATCAAAACCGCATTTAGCGAGGATAAAAAAATTGAGCCAGAAAAAAATCCTCTTCTTAAATTTTTTAAAAAAATTATGCCGATTGCCTCAAGAGAATTCATAGATCAAAAATTTTTTATTAAGCTCAATGGAATTTTACATGCCACCCCTTTATTTGTAGTTCTTCTTTTAATTGAGAGTTCAGATGTGGTTTTTGCCATTGATTCTATTCCAGCGGTATTGGCGGTTTCCAGAGATCCTTTTATTGTTTATACCTCTAATGTTTTTGCAATTTTAGGTTTAAGAACTCTTTATTTTCTTTTAAGCGGAATCATGCCTCTTTTTACTTACCTTAAATTTGGAATTTCCATTGTGCTTTTTTACGTTGGAGTTAAAATGATTTTAGTGGATATTTATAAAATTCCCACTGGTCTTTCCTTAGGGGTTGTTGCTGGAATATTAAGCCTTTCTATAGTTGCCTCTTATTTATTTAAGGGTAAAGCTCAAATACCGCAAGAGCCGACTTCTAGAAAATATGAATAGAGAACAACTTTTTCGTTTTTTCTTTTTAGGAGTTTTTCTTTTTATTCTTTATCAAATTCTTCATATCCTTTCCCCTTTTTATACAGGAATATTAGGAGCCATTGTTCTTACATTAATTTTTTTCCCCCTTCATCGCCTTATTTTGAAAAAAATAGGAGTTCACCGCGCTAATCTGTCCAGTGGTATTTCAACCATCTTAGTGATGGCTCTGATTGTATTTCCTTTTATTTTTTTTAGCTGGTTATTATTTAAAGAACTTACAGATATTTATCCTACAGTAAAGCGTTTTAGTGATTTGTTGAGTACCTGGCACCAGGGCGGTTCATTTCTTCACATACCAGGGCTTGAACAATTAGAAATAAAACTAGATGGTTTATTAAGTTTAGTGCAGCTCAATTTGCAGGCGGTTCTTACGGGTTTAAGTAAAAATTTAATTTCTTTTGCCGCTAATATTGGCAAGCATTTACCGAAATATGCGTTGATTTTAATGATTAATGTTCTAGTCATGATTTTTACAATGTTTTTTTTGTTCAGAGACGGACCTAGTTTATTCCATAAATTTAAAGAGTTGGTCCCCATGGATGAAAAGCATAAAGATTTAATTTCTACCCAACTATATTTAACAGTCACTGGAGTTGTGCGCGGGGTATTTATTGTGGCAGTGGTTCAAGGAACTTTGGCAGGGGTAGGATATTTTTTTGCAGGAGTTCCATCTCCTGTTGTTTTGGGATTTTCTACGATTTTTACAGCATTAATTCCACTTGTTGGTCCAGCGGCTATTTGGCTGCCAATCTCTATATATTATCTGGTTCAAGGCGCTTTAGGGCAGGGTCTTTTTATGCTTTTTTGGGGTATTTTTGTCGTGAGTTTGGTGGACAATTTTTTGCGTCCTATTTTGATTGGAAGCAGAGCAAAGCTGCCAATTTTATTTCTTTTCTTTGGTCTTTTGGGAGGGGTGAAGGTTTATGGACCTATGGGTATTTTTTTAGGCCCTTTGGTTATTGCTCTTTTAATTGCATTTGTTCGGATTTACAAAGAGGAATACTCTCAGAAATCATAATTTTTGTAACCGTTTAGCGCAACATTCTCATTGCCGCTTGTATCGGGAATGACGATGGGAACTGGAACGACAACCGTCCGCTAAAAGGTTACTAATTTTTGGTCTCCTACAAGTTTCCGCCTGCTAATATTTCTTTTGTTATTCGAAATGCTTCTTTTACTGAAATGCTAGAAAGGGGATCATTCTGGATTTTGGGCGTTAGGATCGTATGCCTGGAACTAGGAGGATAAGGACCCCAGCGTTTAGCTGAGGTAGTGATTGGAAGGTGCGGGTAGAAAGAAAGAGTTGAAACCCCAAGCGCTGAAGCCATATGCAAGGGACCAGTAGAATTAGAAATCATGAGCTCTCCCTCATGAATCAAAGCAGCGAATTCTCTTAAAGTAAGATTTGAAGGGCATCTATAAAGATGAGGCAGGTTACATTTTTCCACAGTTTTAAGCAGTTCTTCCTCATCTTTTCCTCCTGTCACAATCACATCTAAACCTTGATCTGCAAACTTTTTCGCTAACTCTAGGAAAGATGTTAGAGGCCAGTTTTGCGCAGATCCTTTGGATCCTGGGTGAATAAAAATTGGTTTTTTATTTTGGTTTTTCAAAATTTCTGTAAGCATCTGTTTTCCTCTAGTTATTTCAGTCTCTTGCAAAAAAATTTGAGGAGTTGAGGGAGGGATGAAGTCAAAAGCATCACAGATTTTTACCAGATCCAAATTATATTCAGCTTCGTGTTTTTCAACGCAAGACCTTTTTTGCATAATTGGGAAATTCAGCAAAACTGAAGCTGGCTTTGATTTGGGGCCTATCCTTAAAGGTATTTTTGCAAAGCGTGTTATCCATGTAGATTGCCACTCAATGTAAAAGTGTATCGCCACATCAAATTTTAGTTTTTTTATTTTACTGACTGTTTCAAAAAAACTCGAATTTTTATCATCGTATTTGATAATCAAATCAACCCATGGATTATTTTCTAAAACAGCGGCGGCATAGGAACCACAAAGAAACGCAATAAATGAATTTGGATATCTTGTCTTCAGAACTTGGATTGCTGGTGTGGTCAGCAGCAAATCCCCAATTTTATCAGTCCTAATTAAGAGAAAACGAGTTTGCGGTTGAAGTTTTATATTAGATTTTACACAGCCATCCATTTTTAAAACCAAGTTTCGGGACTAACCTAAAAGATTTTTCCATTCGTGGCAAAAGCGTTCTTGACTAAATTTATTTTTGCAAAGATCCCAATTAAATTGTCCCATTTCATCTAGGAGATTTTGATTTTGAAAAAGTTGAATGATCTTTTCCGCCATTTTTAAAGGTTCATTTGGCTGGACAAGGTATCCCCCCCTTCCTTCTTTTAGAATTTCAGGGAGAGATCCAACATTTGTGGAAATAACTGTCTTCCCTAAAGACATCCATTCAATTAGTACTCTTGATACCTCTTCAGAACCAGTTGAAGTGATGAGACCCATAGAACATTGATTCATAAATTTTACTAGACTTTTAGAATCTAGGAATCCATGATAAGTTAAATTTTTAAGTCCCAATGTTTTTGCTTGATTTAGCAGGGAATGCCAGGTGATATTTTCTTCTGGGCCTGCGATCTGAAACTCTGCTTCAGGGCAAGACTCTTGAACGATTTTCGCAACTTTTAAGAAATTGAAAAGTCCTTTTACCGGGTCAAGCCTAGCTACCATGCCTATTTTTTTATTCCCCAGAACCTTCATTGGATTGTGGAATTGATCTTTAATCTCAGAAGCAGTCTCGCTTCTAGGGTTTTGTTCATTTGCGGGGTTAGGCTGTGGGACTTTAACTGCAATAAACTCTTCACCTACCTTAGGAAGGATTGTTCGGATTTTATTTTTATAGTTAGAGGCAACAAGATTTAAACATTCAAACCGAAGGTTTTCAGATGCTGTAACAATATAAGAAGATTTTTGATAGATCATTTTATTGATCCAATGAGTCTTTAATTTTTGAGAGATCGCACGGACACGGATGAGTGGGATTTTAAATAGAAGACTTAAGGCAAGCGCGATCCAGTGAGTGGATCCTGTATGCGATATGATCCAATCTGGTTTGTTTTTAAAAATTTCTCGACCAATAACAAAAAAATTCAGAAGTGGTTCAAACCCTTTGCGCCCTTTGATTGGCAAAATAGAACAGTTAAGATTATTAGATTTCTTATAGGCTATTGAATCTTTGGAGATGGCTAGGGTGACTTGGTTTCCTAAGGTTTGATGAGCTTGAATGGTGTCAAATGCATAGCTGGTCAGGCCGCTCCACCAAGGAATATCTAATAAATGTAATATTTTCATGGGTAAACTTTTTTTAGGCTATTCGTTCAAGCTGTTCTTGAATATTTTTTGAGACAGGATTTTTCCACATTCCTTTAGAACTAGTTGTGGAGTTAAATCCTTCATACATTTAAAATGGCCTAAGGGACATTTTTTTCCACCATGTAGAGAACATGGCCTACAGGGTAAATCCAGTTCAACTACAATGCTTTTATTCCCTAAAGGAAAAAATCCAAGTTCTCTGGTAGTAGGACCAAAAATAGCAACTAAAGGAACATGGGTTGCGCTGGCTATATGCATGGGACCAGAATCATTAGTGATGAATAAGGAACAATGGGATATAAGGATAACTAACTCTTTAAGATCAGTTTTACCGCAGAGATTAATAGCTGGAGCTTTCATCTGAGAGATGACTGAATTTGCTGTCTCTAAATCTTTGTGAGATCCAAAGATAATAACCTTACAGTTCCATTCTTTCGTAAGCTGATCAGCTACTTCTGCAAAATATTCTGGTAGCCAGCGTTTGGTTTTCCAGACTGATCCTGGATTCATGCCTATTAAGAGAGTTTCCTCTTTGATTTTGTGTTCTTGAAGGAATTGTTTGAAATAAATCAAATCGTTTTTTACAGGCACTTCCAGCTCAGTTTGTTTTGAAGTGATTCCTAAGACTTCCAACAATTTTAAATTTCTTTCTGCATCATGGGTATTCCAGTCAAAGGGGACTAGATCCGTTAGAAAAATTTTACCCTCGCTGTTTTTAAAACCTATTCTTTTTGGAATTTTAGCTAAAGCTGTGATCAAGGCGCTTTTAAAAGATCGGTGCGGCAGGAGTGCAATATCAAATTGTCCTTTTAGTTTTTTTGCCCATCTAAAGATGGAAAGTAAGGAGCGATCAACTCCGCGCTTATCCATACTTAAGATCGTGTCTATGGAATTGTTTTCAGCAAAGAGTTCTTTAATTTCCGGGGTACAAAGCAAAGTTATTTTTGATAAAGGAAATTTTTGTTTAAGAACTTTTAGAAGTGGAGTTGTAAGCACAGCATCCCCTAAAAAAGCGGTTTGAATCACTAAAATTTTTAAATCTGGAGTTCTAACATTGGATGAGTTTTGCGTGAAAATTTCAGGTTCCATTATCTTAGGATCAAGTCCTAAATCTTTTAAGACATTTAAGTAACGTTGAACCGTATGGTTTTTTAGTTCTGAACTTTTCATTTTTTTAAAAACATATAGCCTGCGGCTAAAAAACGCTTTTTTGTATCTCACAACCTTAGGGATTTGAGATAGAAGAGAAAGGATCCATGATCTTAAAGTTTGATGCAGATCAATTAAAATATCTATCTTTTCCCTGCGAATTCGTTTAATGAGAGAAAAGATGGATTCCTCATTTTCTAAAGCAATAATTTGGTCAATAAATGGATTCTGTTCTAGTATCCCGGCATATTTTTTTTTAACAGCAAAAAAAATTTTAGAATCCGGCAACTGTTGTTTTAAATTATGAACTAGAGGAGTGGTTAAGATGACATCTCCTAAAGATGAAAATCGGACAATAAGAATTTTTAGCATAGTCTTTAAATTATAAATATTTTTTTAAGAGTTCAAGAGTGTTGTTTGTTGCTTTTCCTTTAAATTTTTGAACAACTTCATTCGAGTTCTTTCCTAAAGGTATTATTTTTTCCGGATGAGAAAGCAGTTCTTCAATTTTTTGGCAGAGCTCTTTTTGATCCTGGACCTGAATTGCTCCATTGGAATCTAAAAGGAGTTTAGCTGGTTCGGAAAAATTTTCCATGGATGGTCCAAAGAGAATTGGTTTTGAAAACGCAGCTGGCTCAATTGGGTTTTGGCCTCCCAGCGCCACTAAAGAGCCTCCAATGAAGATAATGCTGGCAGATTGATAAGCTTGCCATAAATCTCCAAAAGTATCCCAGAGTAGAACATTCCAATCTTTTTTTAGGTTTGTCTCTGCATCAGCCTGGCTTTTTAGGATAAAGCAAAGCAGGTTTTTGTCTAAAAGTTTTTTTATGAAAGGGAGTTGCTCCATATGTCTGGGAGCTAAAAGCAGCTTAAGATCCGTATGTTTTTGGAGTAGAGTAAGATAAGTTTCAATTAAAATATTTTCTTCCCCTTCTCTAATGCTTCCTGCAACCAAGAGTCTCTTATTTTTATTTAAGGAATTTAAGAATTCTTGGTTTATAGGAACTTTTGACTGGCTGGATTTAAACTCCCAAGGAAAAGAATCGAATTTTAAGTTGCCAGTGACAAAGATTTTTGTTTTAAGAGCTCCAATTTTTTCAAATCTCTCCCCATCCTCTTTTTCCCTGCAAAGGAACAGATCTATTTTTTTTAGGACCAGCCCCAAAAGGCTTTTTATTTTTAAATATCTTGAGGCGCTCTTTTTGGAAATTCTGCCATTGATAATGGCCACAGGGGTGTTTGATATTTTTGCGACTCTTAACCAATTTGGCCAGATTTCAGATTCTAATAAAAGTATCATTTTAGGTTTAATTTTTTTAAAAAATCGTTTTATTACCCAGGGGAATTCCATTGGAGCAAAAAGGTTCAGTTCTCCTAATTCTAATTTTTTCCCCTCGTTTACTCCGGTAAGAGTATTGGAGGTAAATACAATGGGACAATCTGGATATTTTTCTTTTAGAGCGCGTATAAAAGGATAAGCTGCTCTGGCTTCCCCCAGGCTAGCTGCATGAATCCAAACAGGAGGTTTTGTAAAGGCATGGGTTGGCAGGAGTCCTAGTCTTTCTTTAAGACTTTTAAAAAGCTGATTGAAAAAAAGTTCCCTGTAATAAAAAAGCATGGACAAAAGTATGATTGGGCTAAAAAGGAGAAGACAAGAATTATATATTCCAAATAAAAAGTTTTCTAAATATTTTTTAAAGCAGGGTTCAATAGTTTTTTTTGAAGTGATGTGGTCTGCCTCATCTGTAATGCGGTTTAATTCACATGCTAGCTCCTCTGCTTTTTTTTGAAGCTCATTTTCGGGAGAAACAAAGATTGGGTTCCCATAACGAATAACGATTTTATTAAAAGGCAGAGGAATCCAATAATCGTCCCAGCCATGAAAAATTAATTTGAACTTTGCGGAAAAGGTAAGCGGCAGAATTGGTTTTTTAGTTTTTTGAGCTAAAAAAAGTATGCCGGGCGCTACGAGTCCTTTAGGGCCTCTTGGGCCATCAGGAGTTAATCCAATGGTTTTTCCACTCTCTAATTTTTTTTTTAGCTCAACCAAAGCCCGCACAGCTCCTCGGGATGAAGATCCACGTATAGCTTTTAAACCAAAAAGCCGCATAACACGCGCGATAGTTTCTCCATCTTTACTTTGGGAAACAAGGCAATAATGATTTTTGTTACGATAAGCCCAAGGGATAAGAAACTGTCTTCCATGCCAGAAAGCGTATATAAAGTTATTAAATTTTATTTCTAGATCCTCTCTAATTTTTAAATCCTCCCAAACAATTTTAGAGGTTTTTCCAACCAAAATAAGATAGAACCACGCTAAGCGCGGGATAAAAAAAAGGAGTAGTTTTTGCATTAAGATTTTTTTTAAAGCGGGGTCCAAAAAGCGTAAGCGATTGAACTATAAAGTGGCGACATTTGATTATTTTCTAATAAAATTTCTACTTTTTCTGATTCTAGGAAATGTAGGGTCTCAAATGCCAAGTCCCTGTTTAAGGTAAAAAGCGCTGAAGATTCACACCCTTCTAATTTTGATTCGTCTGTTAATAATTTTGAGATAAAATTTAAAGACTGTTCCAGCGCTTCCTCAGCAATGGATTCTACTAGGGCACATTTTTCTAGATCATTATTTTCGCGCAGGTTCTTTATTTTTATTTCTAGCTCTTTTCCAATGGTTGCAGCGCTTAAAGAAACTGAAACTGTATTTTTTGGGCAGCTGTTTAAAATCATTTTTAATGGTTCCGGAATTGCAGTTGGAGGGACTGTGTCATAGACTGCGGAAGGGACAATAAAAGGTTTAAGATGCTCTATTTCCAGTTTTATTTTTTGTTGGATTTCCTCTTCCTTCAAGTCAGCTGCGGTTTTTCTTTTTAAATTTTTAAGAACAAAGGATGGACGCAGGGTTATTTTATACTTTTTAATCTTTTTGATCATAACAGTTACAACGTCAGGCGATAAAATTGAGAGATTTTTAGAACTATTTAAAAGGCTTGTTTTTTTTGGAACGAACTTCAACCCATTCATAAATGAGAGGAGTTGCAATCCCAATAGTGGAATAGGTGCCAATGATCGCTCCGAATATCATGGCAACTGCGAAATCATGTATCACTTCCCCGCCAAAAAAATAAAGGGTAAGCACAACTAAAAAAACAGTTAGATTGGTAATAATGGTTCTAGAAAGAGTGGTATTGATACTTTGGTTAATAAGCTCATACAACGATTCATTTTTTCTAAACCGGAGACGTTCTCTCATAAAGTCAAATACAACGATCGTGTCATTGATGGAATAGCCTGCAATGGTTAGGAGCGCCGCAACAATGGTTACTGTTATTTCTTTATTTAATAGAGAGAATAAACCAATGGTTGCTAAAACATCATGAATAATCGCTAAAACTCCTCCCATGCCCCAGATTCCAGAGTGGAATCTAAAAGCAGTGTAGATAATAATACCAACAAAAGTTAAAAGAAAAGCAGCGGAAGTTTGTCGGATTAAATGTCTGCCTACTGTTGGACCTACAAATTCTTTCCTTAATAAAATAGGAGATTGTTCTTTAAAAGATTCTTCTAAAGAGTTTTGGATCAGTTTTCCAATATCGTCTTGTTCAGCAATATTATTTTTTGTTTTTGCTTGGGACCGTATGATAAATATTCCTTGATCTGGCACGGTTTGAATTTCAACTGAAGATAACTTTTTTTCAGCAAGCGCTTTGCGAATATTTTCCACAGGGGGTGGATTTGTAAATTTAACTTCTACCAGAGTTCCTCCGGTAAAGTCTATTCCCCATCTTGGACCCTTTTTAAAAATCAAGGAAGAAATACCAGCAGCTAGAAGAATCCCTGAGAGCGCAAAAAATATATATCTTTTTCCTACAAAATCTATGTTTGTTTTGGGTATGAGTTCAAGCATAGTGGCACCTTTTTTTCACTGTGTTAATCCTTTAAATACTTAAGGTAGTATAAGTTTGGCTTTTTAAACGCCAATAGTAATAAGTTCTTGTTACAAAAATCGCTGTAAACATGGATATGAGAATGCCAATGGTTAAAGTAACAGCAAAACCTTTTACCGGTCCTGTGCCGAATTGAAAAAGAAATAAAGCAGCAATCAGGGTAGTTAAATTAGAATCAAGGATTGTAGTAAAAGCTTTATTATAACCTAGATCTAAAGCCATTTTTATAGTTTTATTATTTTTTATTTCTTCCCGCGTTCTTTCTAGAATCAATACATTGGCATCTACTGCCATGCCTAAGGAAAGAATAATTCCTGCTATGCCGGGAAGCGTTAGAGTAGCTTTGAAATAAACCATGGCTGCTAAAAGAAGCAGGAAATTAAGCAGGAGTGCCATATTGCTGACTAAACCAGCTCCTTTGTAATAGATGGTCATAAATAAAATTACTAAGCAAATTCCAATTAAACAAGACCATATTCCAGAACGAATGGAGTCCTCGCCTAAAGTTGGTCCCACAGTTCTTTCCTCAATAATATTTACCGGAGCAGGCAAAGCGCCAGCTCGTAAAACGGTTGAAAGAAGTTTAGCCTCTTCTGTGCTAAAACTTCCTTCAATTACAGCTTTACCATCTGGGATTCTAGTCCTTATGGTTGGCGCAGATTGCACAACTCCATCTAAGACAATCGCTAAATTTCTATTGATATTAAGTTCCGTGACTCTGGAGAAAATTTTCGCTCCATCAGGGTTAAATTCAATCGAGACTTCTGGGTAGCCAAATCCTGAACCGCCTCCAAGCTGCACTTTGGCATTAGTTAGATAAGCGCCGGTCATTTCTGGAGTGGACTTTAAAAGGAAATAGCGTTCTTCCCTGCCAGGCACTAAAACATAGCCGGTTGGAAATAGAGTAAGAATTTCTTGCGGTAAAGTTGAAGGGTTGGCGGCTGCTGAGGAAAGGCCAATATTTTTATCTCTTAAGGCTGTAAGAATATTTTCCATGGCAGGAGAATCATCCACAATCTTAAATTCTAAAAGAGCTGTTTTTCCTATTAGTTCCTTTGCGCGCTCTGGGTCTTTAATGCCGGGAAGTTGAACCACAATCCATTTTTCTCCTTGTCTTGCAATTAAAGGCTCAGCGACTCCGAATTGATCAATGCGATTTCTAATGATTTCTATGGCTCTATCTAAGGCATCTGTTACAGCGGTTTTATGATCCCCTTTTTTATCAATTAGTTTATCTGTATCTAATTCCAGGACTAGGTGAGACCCTCCTCTTAGGTCCAGCCCTAAATTTAATATCTTTCCTAATAAAGAGTCTTTATTGAATTCTCTATTTTGCCGTTCTTGAGCAGGAAGCCGATACCATACCAATGTGGGATATAAAAGGTATAAAGAGAGGAGGATAGGTACGGCTATTATTGTAAATCGAATGGCGAGTTTATTCATAAAAAGTTGGAAAGAACTTATTCTTTAATCTCTTCTTGTTTGATGGGAGTGGAGACTATTTCACCGCTCCCATTTCTGATAATTTCAGAAACAGCGCTTTTTAGAATTTTTACTTTTAAATTTTCAGCTAGTTTGATTTCAACGCTTTTGTCGCCCACAGAGACCACTACCGCATAAAATCCTGAAGAGGTTAAAATTTTATCCCCTTTTGTCAAACTTTCCAGCATTTTTTTATGTTGTTTCATTTTTTTTTGTTGAGGGCGGATTAAAAGAAAATAAAAGATAATGAAAATAATAAAAAGCGGCATTAAACTGACCATAGGGGATGGCGGGGTTGCCTGAAGTCCTGCCGGCACATTGGCATAAGCTAAACTGATCATGAATTTCTCCTTAATTTTTTATATAAAATATTATTATAACAAAAATTCCTTAATATTCCAATTTTTCTATCTTGCTTCCAGAATAATAAAAATGAAGAATTTTTTTGTAAGATGTTCCTTTACGGGCCAATCCTTTTGCGCCATCTTGACACATGCCAATTCCATGCCCCCATCCTTTCCCACGAAAAATGAAACCTTTTTTAACTTTTTTAATCTCTTTAAATAGAGTAGAACGTATTCTGTCTGGACCTAAACTCATGCGAAACTGGCTGGCTCGAATGTTAAGAATTCCAGCTCCATGGCTGATTTTTAAGAATTTTGCTCTTCCAGATCTCCCGTAACCAGCATTTCGAATTGAACGTAGTGGCAGGGAAATTTCATAACGGTTCTTTTTCAAAGATTCAACTATTTCGGATTCAGTGACCAATCTTTTCCAAAAGTAATTTGGTTCATTCCCGCAGAATCTGCATCGGACTGACTTTAAGTAAGGATAAATGATATTCGTTAGCCATGTGTTGGAGACTTGTTCGGTTTGTCCCCCGCAGTTGGCAAAAAAAACAGAGTTTATAAGCTCACCGCGATAGGTTAAAATTTCATGATCAGTTTCATCCACAGCCTGATTGGTTGTCTCTTTTTCACTATTCAGCCCGCCATAAACCTGACAATGGACTTTGCTGCAAAAATGAAATCCTTCGCTTTCATGTCTTTTTAAGTTTTTTAAAGCAAAGGTTCTACTGATCACAGCTTGTGCTTTAAGGGATTCTTTCGGCCAATCCCAGGATACTTCTTTTGGTAAAATACCATAAAGGTAATGATCCAGCCCCAATTCATTGATAACGGTTATCTTTTCTTGGTCTGTTTTTTTTAAGATGATAGTATCCCTATACTTTTTTCCATTGACAATAATAAAATCATCTTCTTCCGGAACGATTCGAATCAAATCGCTCCATTCCTCACTTCCCACAAACAATCCTTTTTTATTTGCAGAAATTTGGCAAAAGGTTTGTTTTTCTAAATTTTTTTTAACTCCCCGGATTAAATCATAAATAAAAAATTTTTTTTCAGATTCAACATTAAGATTTGAAACATTTTCTAACACAGCTACCTTAATAATGGTTTCAGGAATTTCAAGGCTAAAAACAAAGGAGTTGGGGAGACATAAAAACAAGAATGCCGCAAGAATTTTTATCTTCATTTTTCCATTTTACAAAATTTTCTAATTGTTCTTTTATATTTTTGATAGAATACTCTTTTAAAGTAAAAATTTTGCCGGGATAGCTCAGTGGTAGAGCAACGGTTTCGTAAACCGTAGGCCGCGAGTTCGACCCTCGCTCCCGGCTAAAAAAATATGAAAAAATTAAAAATTGTTATTTTTTTTCTAGCGCTTATTTTGATTGGCTTTCCTTATAAAAGTCACTCTTCTGGAAATAGTTCTTACCCTTTTTTGTTAATTGCCCCTAGTCCTAAGGCAGGTTCCATGGGAGAAGCATTTGTGGCTGTGGCAGAAGGGCCGGAAACTGTTTTTTTTAACCCATCTGGCCTTGGTTTTGAAAATGAAAAACATTTATATTTTCCTAGTCTTATTCCCCCTTTTGTGGAAGGAATTAAATATAATAACGTAGTTTATGTTCAGCCAAATTCAAAAGGAGCATGGGCTGTTCAGGGTGGAATGTTTCATATTGGAGGCTTTAAAAAAACAGTGGCTGACGCTTCCTTAAGTGATGGCTTTAGAGAAATAGAAAATTTTTCAACTTATGATTTAAAGATATCCGCAGCTATGGGAAGAAAATTAAATCGTCAATTTGCATTTGGAACCACAATCGCATATTTAAGAGAATCTTTAAGTGATCAAATCAATTCTGCCATAGCTTTTGATATTGGATTTCTTTATGCTTCAAAAATAAACCCGGTAAAAATAGGTTTTGCCCTACAGCATTTAGGCTTTAAAATTAATTCTTCTCAAAGTTCAGACCATTTGCCTTATCTACTAAAAGCTGGTATTTCTATTAGAAGATTAAAGAATTTTGGTTTTACTTTTATTCCTGAGAATAGTTTAGGAACCATTGAATTCTTTAAACCTTTTGAATCTGTGGGCTCTTTACGCTCTGGAATTGAAGTTCCCTTATCCAAACAATTTCATTTAAGATCCGGATATATTTATCACTTAAAAAAACAGGGATTGGGCTCTACTCTTTCTCTTCCTAATGGTTTTTCATTTGGGTTAGGATTCTTTTTTTCAAGCTGGTCTTTAGACTATGCAACAGCTTCTCAAGGGGAATTAGGGCTTACCCATCGTATTGCAGTGGATTTAAAATGGAAATGATTATAGAAAAGGATTGTTCCAATGGCTAATACAATGACTCAAGGGAATCGTAATATTGTCCATAAAATATCAGGATATCTGGACACGGCTTTACCTATTTTTTTCTTTTTGCTCGCTATTTCTTTTTATTTACGCACTTATGATTCTGCAATGGTAAAAATTACAGAGGTGCAAATGTTTGGAACCATTTTGATCGCTCTATGGCTTTGTAAAATTTTTGAGAGCGGCCGCTGGCCTTTTAGTAATAATCAGACATTATTACTTTTACCTTTTATAGCTTTTTTTACTTGTGGTGTAGTTTCCTTTACCCGGTCCCCATTACATTGGGGAAGTTTTGATTTTTTTGTTCGGCGCGTAATTTATATAGGAATTGCCATGATCACAGTGACAGAGGTTACATCTTTAGTAGATTTTAGAAGGGTGACTCGTTGGCTGATTATTGCTGTAGCTGTATGTACTATTTATGGATTTATTCAGTTTATTGATACTCGTTTTTTCCCTCCGGGTCCACCAAGTATAGGAATTGATAAGTTTGTTTGGAGATGGGCTTTTGGAGGGAGGGTGTTTTCTACTTTTGGCAATCCTAACTTTTATAGCAATTTCCTTGTGATTATGATTCCTGTGATGATGGCACATTATTTTCGTACGCGTCAATTTTATGTAGTGCCTTTAATTATACTTACCTTGGCAAATATCTACTGGACCAATTCAAAAGGTCCTGCTATGGGTTTGATTGCAGGAACTACAGTTTTTTCTTTTTTACTCATCCGTTTTTTTATTCAGAGTAAAAAAATTAAGTTTTTTATAATTTCAACTGCTTTTTTTATTGTGCTGTGTTTAGGCTCATATATTTATTTAAGAGTATTTGTTCAAGGTGGAATTACTTCTTTCACATTTCGAATGTACACATGGTTATCCACATGGGAAATGATCAATGCCAAACCCATTTTAGGAAATGGAATAGGAACTTTTTGGGTCATTTATCCTGCATATAGAAGACCAGCCATTTTTCATATTGAGTCTAAACATAACACAGAAACTGACCATTCGGAAAATGAACATTTAGAGGTTTGGCAAGATGAAGGATTGATTGGCATGGGAATTTGGTTATGGATGATTCTAATGATTAGTATTGGAACTTATAGAGTGTTATTAGTCGTCACTTCTCAGCCCTCCACCGGTCCGCCTGGTGAAAAGAAAAGAATGCCAGAGGATGCCTATCATATGCTTGGTTTTTTTTCTGGTTTTTTGGGGATGTTAATTCACAACAATACAGATGTCTCAATGCGTTTTGTTTCCTCCGGGGCTCCTTTTTGGTTATTGGCAGGATTAAATGCATCCTTAATCATGTATTCTCCTATTCCTGAAAAACAGACCAATGTTGTGTTTCAAGATAAAGGACATCTTGCATCCCTTGATAATTTTAAGGGGACCTTTTTCAAAATTTTTAGATTTTTTGTGGTTACAGCTATCCTGATTGCGGCTATTAGAATATTAAGAGAATTTGATTGGTGCCAAGGCAGGGATGGAATGAGAAATCCTAATGAACTACCTCATTTTGTGATTACTTGGGTTGTTTTTCTTTTATGTTGGGGAAGTTCAGTTTGGTGGTTTACAAAAATTGCTCTGAATTGTAAACGATTAAAATCTTTAGGGGTCATTTTAGGATTAGTTCCATTATTGATATTTTTTTGGGGGTTCTTTGTGGGAGACGTAAATCACAATCGAGCCATATTTTTTTCTAAACAGGGCATGTGGGCAAGGGATGCTGAAAATGATGCAAAATCTCTTGGATTCCCATTGGAATATCGGACAATCTATTCTGGCACTGGAATAGGAACCATAGATAAGGATTCAAAAGTAGGAAATTTTTTTGGATTTTTTTTTCCAGATATTTTTTGGAGAAGATATGGGATTGGCGCTGCTATCGAACATTATGATCAAGTTAATCGTTTAAAGCCGGATTTTATCATGGCCCACTATTTTAGAGGAAACGTTTATAATGATTGGGGTTCGCAATTTGTTCAAAAAACTAATGAAGCCTATCAGAAAGGAGACATAGCGCAGGGAGAGATTTTTAGAAAAAAAACTGAAGAATTGTGGGGTAAAGCCATGTCCGCGTATGCGGATACAAGAAGATTAGGGCCTAACTATGTTCAAATGCATCATCAAGTTGGACTGGTAGAGCATAAATGGGGTGATTTTTATAATGGGCTTGCATCTGCAGCAGAAAAATATGGAAAGAATGAACTAGCGCAAGAATATAGAAAAGTGTATAAAGAACATTTGATCAAAGCTTTAGAATTTTATCAATTATATTATAAAATTGATCCGGTTTATGACCAGAATTTCTATCGGCAAGCTCAAGTTTATATTCAGTTGGGGGAGTTAGATAAAGCCGAGCAGGTTTATTTGGATCATATTGAAGCAAAAGAGTGTAAGAAATCCTATCATCATATTTTTGGAGGCTTTTATGTTCCTTATCTGGGTTCGCCTGAAAGTCGTTACGACTTAGGAAGCCCACAACATACTCATGACATTGTAAGCACAACTAAACCCGAGGCTTGGGTCATTTTAGGAGATTTTTATGCATTTTTAAAAAATGATTCTCTTAAAGCTGAAAGGGCCTATAAAAGAGCGGTTATTTTAAGACCTCAAAATATTGATTTTATTAAAAAATTTGCGTCCTTTTATGCTCAGCATGGGAAAAATGAAGAATCATTGCGCTACTGGAATAAGGTTTATCAGTTAAATCCCAATGATCCTGATGTACAAAGAATTATTCGTGACCAGAACTTACCAAAGAGATGATTGTATTTTTATCTCCAATTATCTCAAAAAATAGAATATTTTAATTAGCATGATCCTTTTTAAAAAAAGTTCAGCATGGCTGCTTGTGCTTTTACAAGGGTTTTTTACCTATTTTTTGAGCCAATATTTAAGTCAATGTGCGGGGGTAAGTTTATTTAATCTTTTTCAAGGTCCAGGCTGGTTCATAATACTTTTTTTACTTAATTTAGGATTGACCTTACTTCTTATTTTAGTGGCTTTATGGAAACATGAAGTTGCTTTGCTTATTCTCCTAATTGTTATTCATACAGTTTGCCCTATTCTTTTTTTTACTAGCTTAACCAGGAATCCTTATTTTACTCAAATTGTCTTATTTAATATTTGGGTTTCTTTTTTATGGATAGTTTATTTTTTTGAAGGTTTAATAAATAAAAAATTAATATTTCCAAAAACACCTTTAGATATCCCCATTTTTAGTTTTCTTCTAGTCACCATAATTTCTTTGTTAGCCTCATTTTTAAGCCATGAAAATTCTTTTTACGCATCCATATTTTCAGAAGGTTTAAAGTCTTTGATTTTTTTGATAATCAATGTAATTTTAGTTTTTTATGCTGCTAGTTTAATTGAGCCAAAATGGAGAAAGAGGTTTATATTGCTCACTTTTTGGGTCGGAACTTTGTCAGCTCTTTATGGCTTAATGCAATCCTATGGTTTTGAAATAATCTGGAAAGGCGGTTTAACCCCTTTTGGCAATCGGCCTGTTTCTACTTTTGGAAATCCTAATTTCCTTTCTTCTTATTTGCTTTTGCTTTTTCCTTTGCTAGTGGCGCAATTATGCTCGTCTAAACTGAAATTTACGTTTTTAATCACATCCTTTTTGTTAATCCTTATTACTGCAGGAATTATAGCAACCATGACACGTTCTACATGGGTTGGTTTAGTTGTTTCTATCTTTCTTCTTCCATGTTCTCAGGTTATTCGTGAATTTATTAAAAAAAATATTAGAACTTTGGCAATTTTTTTTGGCTTAGTGGCCTTTTGCATATTTTTTTGGCCTAAAAGCAAGGTAGGCGGGTATGCTAATCCATGGGAACGCATTATTGAAATCCAGAATGTAAAAAATAAACAAGGTTATGGACCTTGGCATCAGCGAATATTGATTTGGACCTCCTGTTGGAGTATGGTAAAGGATCATCTCTTATTAGGAAAGGGGTGGGGGTTACTTGAGCTTTTTTATCCTTATTATCAGGGAAAATCTCTTTATCATCCTTTATTAAAGAGATTTCGCACTCATGCAAATAACGCCCATAATGAAGTGATTGAGATTTGGTCCCAAACAGGTTTTATTGGCATGGGAATCTATTTATGGAGTTGGGTTGTTCTGATCTTTGCAGGTTGGAAAGTAAGCCAATTTTATACTATTGAAAAGAGGGATAATTCTTTGTGGAGTTGGGCTTTAACTGTTGGCTCTATAGCGATGTTTACTGATAATTTTTTTGGAAATGTTTCTCTTCACTTTACTGTGCCTGCTTTTCTTTTTTGGTGGCAGAGCGGTCTTTTAATGGGAATGGTTCGAAATGAAAATAGTGTAAAGAATAGAAAGGATCCAATCGTCTATTGTTTTAATAATTCCGCTGCTTTTTCTAGAAGTTTATTTTGTATTTTAATTCTATTGCTTTGCCTGAGTTGTGTGTGGAATTTTAGAAGAGAGTTTCAGGAAATTTATTATTTTAGAGGATTTAAGGTTTCACAATCTAAGGATCATCAAGATTTATCGCGCAGAGAGTTGGAAAGCGCTTGGAAATGGTATCCTAGAGAAGTGAATACAAACTATGAACTTGCAAATACCTATTCTCGTTTAGCCCAGCAAAATAGTCAGTCTGGTTTAAATTCTCAAGCCCAAAATTGGCGTTTTACGGCTGTTTGGGCTTATTTAGAGGCTTTAAGAGCCAACGCTGGGTATGATGAAATTTATTTTAACCTTGCTGCTACTCAATCACAATTGGGTTGGTTTGAAGATAAATTTTCAAATTTTTCTATTTTAACCCCGCGCGGATCACAGGCACACGGTATGGCAGAAGAAACTAAAGGAGCTATTTATAATTATAGCAGGGCATTGGCCATCAATCCTCTTTCTAAAGAATCTTATAATTTTTTAGGTAATGTTTATTTGCAAAATTTAAAAGACTATTTGCCTCAAGGAGTAAAATTATATGAGAAGGCAACAATTTTTTTTCCTGAAGAAAAAGATTTTTGGCTAAATAAAGCATATTTTGAAATTCAGTCTCAGCTTTTTGATCAGGCTTACCTTAGCTTAAAGACTGCTCAAGCTATAGATCCATTTCATGAATTAACCAGACGAAATATAAACGCGTTTATGATTCAAACCAAAAGGAAAGAAGATCCTTTGATTGAGAATGATCGTTTAGTTTCAGATATTCTTCTTTACATACAAGCTAAAGATTGGAGCCATTTAAAGGAAAAGAGCCAAGATCTTATAAAGAGTTTTCCTAATTTATTTCAGGCGCGATTTATTCTTGCAAATACTTATTTTGAACTAAAGCAATGGAATGATGCTGAAAATGAATATTTAAAAGCATTGAGAATTGAACCTAATCATAAAGTTGCTTTAACTAACTTAGCCTTAACCTATCGTTTAGAGAACCGTTTTAAAGAAGCAAGAAATATTTATGAGAAGATTTTAAATAATGACCCAACTGATTCTACAGTTAAAAATTTGATTCAATCCTTACCACAATAAATGATAAAATATTTGAATTAAAATTAAGATTAGAGAGGAGCTCTCATGTCTGGACATTCAAGATGGGCTGGAATAAAACATAAAAAAGCGATTATTGACTCCAAACGAGGCAAGATTTTTACAAGGATTGGACGGGAAATAAGCGTTGCCGCTAAAGAAGGAGGCGGCAATCCGGAAAATAACGCGCGGCTGCGCAAAGCCATGGATGACGCAAGAGAAGTTAACATGCCGCAGGAAAATATTAAAAGGGCTATACAAAGAGGCACAGGAGAACTTCCCGGAGTTAGTTTTGAAGAGGTGCGCTATGAAGGGTATGGGCCGCAAGGGGTGGCTATTTTAGTGGAAGCCACAACAGATAATAAAAATAGAACCACTGCTGAAATTAGAAAAATATTTTCTGAGCATGGCGGCAATATTGCAGAGGCTGGAGCTGTGGCTTGGATGTTTTCTTTAAAAGGCTATATTGCGGTGGAAAAAAAAGCAGTGAGCGAAGAATCTCTTTTATCTTTGGCTTTGGATTCTGGGGCAGAAGATATGAAGTCCAGCGATGAAGACTATTATGAAATTTTTACAACGCCTCAAGATTTTCAAAAAGTAAAGAATGCCTTAGAATCTAAAAAAATTTTAGTGACTAATCAGGAATTAACTCAAATATCTCAAACCTCCATAGCTGTTTCTGGAGAGGAGGCGCAAAAACTTCTTTCTCTTATACAGGAATTGGAAGAGCATGAGGACGTAAAATCCGTTTTCTCCAATTTTGACATTCCTAAAGAAATTTTATTGAAAATGAGTGTTTGAGTGTGGTGATTCTAGGTATTGACCCGGGTTTTGGAATTACAGGATACGGTCTTATAGAAATCCACGATTCAAAAGCCAAAAATCCGGAGATACTAGAAGCTGGCATTTTAAAATCCAAGCAAAATAAGAATATTTCAGAACGGCTTTTTGAAATTTATAAAAGTTTAAATGACCTTCTTCAAGAGTTTTCCCCTTCAGTTTTAGCCATAGAAGAGATTTATTCTATCAGTCGATTCCCTAGAAGCGCTATTTTTATTGGGAATGTTCAAGGGATTGTGCTTTTGGCGGCAGCTCAAAGAAAAATTCCTGTATTTAGTTATTTCCCAATACAAATTAAAAAAATATTGTTAGGATATGGGAGAGGCACAAAATTACAGATGCAAAAGATGGTGCAAAGAACTTTTAAACTTGAAACCGTTCCAAAACCGGATGATGTGGCAGATGCCTTGGCAGTAGCTCTTTGTCACGCGCACAGGACTTACCGCGGATGATTACTCAAATTTTTGGGAAAGTGGTGGAAGTAAGCGAAAATTCAATTACTTTGCAAGTGAATGAATTTGCTTATGAGTTATTTGTGCCTGGAAGCGTTATAGATTTTTATAGAAAAAAATTTAGGGGTGTTCAGAATAATGAGGAGTCGGAAGTTTTTTATACGATTCAATACCTTGAAGGGAGCACTGGACATGGGAATCAGTTTGTCCGCTTAGTAGGGTTTAAAAGAAAAATAGAAAAAGATTTTTTTCTTGCCTACACAAGCGTTGAAGGGATTGGCTATAAAACAGCTTTAAAATCTTTGATATTGCCTATTCAAAAAATTGCTTTGGCTATTGAAAGGAATGATTGCGCGACCTTAAAGAAATTGCCCCATATTGGTTCTAGAACCGCTGAGAAGATGGTAGCGACTTTAAAAGGAAGAATGAAAAAATTTATTTTAGATCAGGAAGAAAGTCCTTTGTCCGTAAAATCTGAACCTGATTTTCACTTAGAAGTGTTGCAGGTCTTAAAACAGGTGGGCTACAGCGAATTTGAAGCGCAAAAACTGATTGATGCGGTTTTAGGAAAAAATCCTCAAGTAAACAGTTCTGAAGAGATGATTCAAGAAATTTTTAAGATGAAAAATAAAATAAGCAATGACTAGAGAAAGAGTTGTTTCTCCAAAAGAAGTCTCGCAGGAAGAAGAAAGCTGGAATTTAAGCCTAAGGCCTCAGGTTTTAAATGAGTTTATTGGACAGAAGGGGGTAGTGGATAAACTCTCCATTTCTTTGGCTGCCGCAAAAAAAAGAGAGGAACCTTTAGAGCATATGCTGCTCTATGGGCCTCCGGGTCTTGGAAAAACTACCCTGGCTCATATTATATCAAGAGAAACTAACTGTAAAATTTTTGCAACTTCCGGCCCTGCACTAGAAAGATCCGCTGACTTAATTGGAATACTGACAAACCTTCAAGAGGGAGATATTCTTTTTATTGATGAAATTCATCGTTTATCTACAATCGTGGAAGAATTTCTTTACCCTGCCATGGAAGATTTTAAAATTGATTTTGTGGTGGATAAAGGAGCTTACGCTAAAACCCTGAATGTGCCTTTGAAAAGGTTTACTTTGATTGGCGCAACTACTCGCGCTGGATTTCTTTCAGCACCTTTAAGGGAAAGATTTGGACTTACCTATCATCTAACTTTTTACGAGACTGAGGATTTAGTGAAAATTGTTAAGAGATCTTCAGGACTTCTTTCTATAGAGATCGGTCATGAGGTCGCCCATGAAGTTGCGAAACGTTCACGAGGCACTCCTAGAATTGCCAATCGTCTCTTGAAGCGGGTGCGTGATTTTGCCCAGGTAAAAGCAGCAGGAAAAATTAGTCTTGATTCTACAATCGAATCTTTAAAAATTGAAGGAATAGACCATTTGGGTTTGGATGAGCTGGACAAGAAATATATTAAGGTTATCTTAGATCACCATCAGGGTGGACCTGTAGGAATTGAAACCATTGCAGCCACATTGAATGAAGCTGCTGAAACCTTAGAGGAGATGGTTGAACCTTATCTTTTAAAGATAGGATTGCTTAGCCGAACCCGTTTAGGAAGAAAAGTGAATGAATCTGCGATTAAATCTTTAAAAATTGAGAATTTAAAGATTCCATCTTCTCAAGGGAATCTTTTCTAGATCAGGGGACCAATTTATTTAAGGTAAGTATTTAGCGCACCGTCGTCATTCCCGCGAAAGCGGGAATCTAGAAAGACAATACCACTGAACTAGATTCCCGCTTTCGCGCGAATGACTGGAGGCGTCCCAAAGGGACAGTCCCTTCTTACAAAAGAATCTCTTAAGAGGAGGGACGAGCGAAGCGAGTGGTGTCCTTTAGGACAATCTTGCGCTAAACGGGTACCATTTAAGTGATATTGGTTAACGAATCAGACGATACTCTTCTTTATGGTCTTTATCAATTAAGATTGGTTTTTCTTTTTCCTCTTTAATCAGTTCATTTTTTTCTTTCTTTTCTTCAATTAAAATATTTTTTTCTTCTTTGGCTGGCTTTATTAATTCTATTTTTTCCTCTTTTTCTATTGTTTTATCCAAAAGTTCATTGTCAGTGCTGGGAGAATAGATTTCATCTTTAATTTTTCCAAAGTGAAAAATTAATGTAACCCTATGCGTTTTTTCCAGTTCAATTCTATTGACATAAGCATAGTCTAGGGTAAGATTCCTTTCACTGATGCCAATTCCTAAACTGTAATCTTCATCCGCAAAATCCATTCTGTAACCCCCACGCAGAAAAAAAGTTCTTTTTCCTTTTTCCCCTCCTAAACCATAGTCCCCGCCAACGCGAACTTTAATTTTTTCTCCAAGCACTCTTTCACCTTGAGTGCCCATACTTAAAGCGCCGTAATTTTCATTATCCCAGAGATCTAATCCCAACCCTACGGATTCAAATAGAGGCAAATCATGTTCTTTTGATTTATAGCTTAGTTTTGAGCCTAAATTTTTAATTGTGGCTCCAAGGTTGACCCGTTTGGAAAAATGTTTAGGAAAAGGGAAAAAAAGTATGCCTGCGTCTAGCGCATAAGATCTGCCGGTATATTGATCTACTAAAGTGGAGTTAATCATTTTAGGAGAGACCCCAATATTGAACCAATTAGAAAACATTCCAGAAACAGTGATTCCAGCTGCAAAGCTTTTTTCCGCGCTAAAGGATTGGGTGGTTCCATTGGAATAATTAATATCTATGTTTCCCGCAGAGTAATAAGTGAACCCAGCGCCTATTCCAACCTTAAATGTTTTGAGTTTATTGGAAAAACTTTGCGCATAATGAGTTCCTCCATAAACAGCTTGATCAAAACTTGAAACAAAAGACAAATTAATTTCAGGCTGGAGGATTTGCGCTAAACTTGCGGGATTACTGCTTAGGGCATCAAGTTTAAGCACCTTGACAGCTCCTACCCCTCCCCGGGCAACCTCTTTTGCATCCAGATTTTCTAAAAGAAAGTTAGCCGCAGTTTTGCCTTCTCCTGCTAAAAGATAAGAAGTACTATTTAATTGAGAAAAAATAAGAATAAAGAAATTTAAAGATATACGCCGAATCTTATTTTTTTTAAAAAAAAGTTCTTTTTTCATTTATTGGACAACAGCTATTTTTTGAGTTTTAGAAAAATTGGGTCCTTCAATATGCACAAAATAAATTCCACTGCCCACTATTTCACCATCCTCATTTTTTCCGTCCCAAGTAATGGAATAGTTGGTGCTTGCATTTTTTGCTTCATTGACTAAAGTTTTAATCTTTCTGCCCTGCATGTTATAGATGCGTATCACAACATTTCCTTGATTTAAAATACTGTACTCTATGGTTGTTAGCTCGGCTTTAGAAGGGTCAAAAAGATTATTGATCGCTTTTAGGGATCCCTGGGGAGTGGAATCGCTTGCGGCAGTTTCTGTTGTTGATGCTGTTGAATTTTTTATTATGGTTCCGGATGCGCCTACCGCATAGCCAACAGGTTCCGTAGAAAAGAAAACATCATTTAATTGATTAGTTGTGGAGCTTTTTTCACTTTCGAAATTTCTTCCACTGTCGCTGGATTTAACAACAATTCCGGAATTTCCTACAACCCATCCGGTGGTTGTGCTGATAAAATGCAATGCATTAAAATTAGTTGTAGTGCTAATCAAGGAACTCCAAGTTGAACCGCTGTCTGTAGATTTTCGAATCACGCCATTTGCGCCTGCCACCCAGCCTGTGGAAACACTAATAAAAAATAGTGATCTTAAATTTTCAGTTGTGCCGCTGGTTTGCGCGTTCCAATTTTCTCCTCCATCCATGGTTTTCAAAATTGTGCCGGAATTCCCAACCGCCCATCCTGTAGATGTATTGATGAAAAAGATTGCCCTTAAGTCATTAGAGGTGCTTCCATTTAAAGCGCCATTCGACCAGCTTGCTCCGCCGTCTTGAGATTTTCTTATTCTGCCTAATTCCCCAGCTGCCCAGGCAGTACTGAGATTAACCCAATAGACACTATAAAGAATGTTACTTATGCCGCTGGTAACTGCGCTCCATGTAGTTCCTGTATCAGAGGATTTAAGAATAACTCCGTCACTTCCAACTACAAGACCTGTAGAAGAATTGATGAAATGCACATCTCTTAAAGCTGTTGTGGTTCCAGAGGTTTGTGAACTCCATGTAGAGCCGCCGTTTGTGGTTTTTAATATTACTCCTTGAGAGCCAACAGTCCATCCTGTTTCAGAATCTTGGAAATAGACTGCATTGAGATCTGTGGTAACGCCAGAGCTTTGAGATTTCCATGCCGCAAGGATAGGTTGGGTATGAAAAAAAATAAAGGAAAGAGCTAGAGAACCTTTTAAAAAGAACTTCATTAAAGATAAATTTATCAGAGAATAGAAGAAGTGTCAAGTTAATTTGACCAGTTTTGTTCATTATGATATAGTAATTTTGCGGGGTGGAGCAGTCTGGTAGCTCGTTGGGCTCAATACCGCGAAATTAAAATGAATACAAGCCACAAAGGAAGTCTTGCAGAACAGGCAGTCACTCTTGAAGCTCTGAAGCGTGGCTGGGGGGTTCTAAAACCTATTGGAGATTGTTTGCCATATGATGTTGTCTTCGATATTGAAGGAACTCTCGTTAAAATTCAAGTTAAGCTTGCATGGTTTGATGATACGCGTGAAAACTACGTCATTGATAACCGTCGAACTAAAACAAATCGATCTGTAATGATTCGAGAAGTTTATGCTCTTACAGATTTTGATTTTGCAATTGCTTATTTAATGGATATTAATGTGTTTTATGTTTTTCCTGTGGATGTATTTATCAGTTATGCCAGTGAAATTCATTTAGTGGAAGCTGACAAGCGTCAACGAAAACCTCGTTCTGTTATTTATCGTGATGCCTGGGATTTAATTTCGCAATGGGCTGCGCATAAGGAAACTGATGCGCGAACTTCTGTCAAATTCGGGGAAGCCAGTAATGAGGTAATCCCGAGCCAAGCTGTGCTAGTTTAAACATCAGCACAGAAGGTGTAGAGACTTAATGGCAGACACCCTAACAGCGGCGTAAGTCGTATGAGGGTGAAGAGAAAGTCCAGACCACAAATCTTAAGTTAAACTTAGGAGCCGCGAAAGCTGTAGTGGTATGCATAACCCAAAGGTCGCTGGTTCAAATCCAGCCCCCGCAACAAAAATCGTCCTGGCCATTCAAAGGTCAGGGCGATTTTTTTTTTGATAGATTCTGTTTGTCTTTTTGGAATAAGGTTAGTCGTGGATTTCAAACCATGGAACATTTTCTTTTCCATGGGGATGGAATTCTGTGGGATAAACTTTGTTCTCAACAATTTCATACCAAGGATATTGAATTGGGGATTTTTGAGGATGAGTTGGAGACGGATAGATTTTATTTTCCCTAATCTGATACCAAGGGTCTAAATCTTGACCATCAGGATGATCTTGTGTGGTAAAAATAAAGCCTTCTTTTATTTCAAAGGTGGCTAGATTTTGCATTCCTTTAGGATGAAATTTTGTATTGAAAAGTTTTGACATTAATAGTTGTAAATACTTCCCCCAATAAATTCCCGCAAGATGGAATTTTTTGGAATAAAATCAATGTTTGGAAAAGATTTTAATGACTTTAACAATTTATAAACCCTCTGAGATCGGATAAAAGCATCCATCTTGTGCGGCTCTTTTTTATATTTTTCTATAATTTCAGGAAATTTTTTTTCAATCATGATTTTATATACAGGAAGCTCATAGGGAATAGATCCATTAAATACAATGTCCGCGTTAGAAATAAAAGGAACAATATATCTTTTCTCGCTCCTTCTAACATAGTGCCAATGCCCCACTGTTTTCGTGGCATCACAACCTCTTTGCCAGCTGTCCCGGATCATTCTGCGTAAAAGTCTAAGGTCTGTCCAGCGCACAAAGTTGCCGTCCTTATCTTTAATTTGGCAGATCGCTTCAATATAAAATTTAAATTTTTGTTCTTTAGGCACAACTTGCGTCAGTTCCTCATGGAGACCATGAAGGCTGTCAATTAAAATAATCTCGCCTTTTTTTAAATAGAGTTCCTGAGAAAATCCAACCCTTCTCCCTTTTTTAAAATCATACAAAGGCATTTTTATTTTTTTTCCTTTTAAAAGCTGGTTTAAATCTTCATTGATGAGCGCAATATCTAGCGCATCCGGCCTTTCAAAGTCATAATCTCCATATTTATCTTTTGGATGAGCTTCCAGACTTTTAAAATAATTGTCTAAATTCATTAACACGAATGAAATTCCTTTTGATTTTAAGGATTCACTTATTTTGAGGGTTGTGGTAGTTTTTCCGGAACTTGAGGGGCCGGCAACGATCATTAATTTTATTTGACCGATCTTTTTTTTAAGGGTCTCAGCGACTCTATGGATTTGTTCATGATAATGCTTTTCTGAATCAGAAACGAGTTTTTTCCAAAGGCCATTTTCCATGGAAGCGTTTAATTTTTCCACGCTGTCGCAAGCATGATCTACATTCCAGGAATAAACTTTCCATACCAGTTTATAAGGAATTGTATCCTCTGCGGCTACAGTCAATTCTTTTTTTTCTCTGATTCTTGCGCGTTCAGCTCTATAAAGGATAAAAGCTTTGGCTGTGCGCGCATGCCCATTTTCAATCAATACTTTTTCAATTAGATCCTGGATTTCTTCTACAGTGGGAATTGTATTGTCAATATAGGTTTTGTTTATTTTTCGGATGACTTGATTTGCAAGAAGAACCGCAAGCTCCCTATCATTCCCCTCAACCTGCACCGCTGCTTTAAAGATAGCATTTGTGATTTTTTCTTTGTCAAAAGCTACTATTTGTCCGTTTCTTTTGATGACTTGAGTGATTTTGTAAGACGATTTATGAAGAGGGAAGAGAGTCAGTTGGTTTTCTACCATAAGAAAGTAGAATTTAATTTGTTTGGATTTAAATGAATTTTTTCTCTTTTAATAATTCTAAAACTTGCTTTTTTATTTGGTCTCGCACTTTTTTAAAGTCCTCAGCTCCCCCGCTAAAAGGGTCTGGTATTTCCCAATCTAATCTTTCCGTGGTTTTAATTTGGGGACAAGCATCCCCGCATCCCATCCCAACAACTATATCATAGTGGATTTGAGGCACTTCATAGAGGCTTTTGGAAGAATGCTGGCTAATATCTATCCCAACCTCATGCATCACTTGAATGGTTCTAGGGTGAATATAACCTAAGGGTCTAGATCCAGCGCTATAAGCTTCTATTTTTTCTTCCGCAAGCGCTTTAGCAAACCCTTCTGCCATTTGACTTCTGCAGGAATTGCCTATGCAGACAAATAAAATTTTTGGTTTCACTTTAACCCAAAAGGTTTTAAGTCAAAAGGCTTATTTTTTTCTATAGATTTTAGCAACCGCAAGGTGATTTTGGTCCCATATGCTTCCTCCTCTTTTAAACTATTTTTTTATAAAAGCCGAAACTTTTCGACTTTATTAAATTATAGCAGACAATTATAAAAAATCAATAACCTCAATCAAATCATCTAAGATGTTACCGAACGCAGTCTATCTTTAAATCCTTTTTTTGAAATAGGAGATTGGATTTGACAAAAGCCTATTGCAAAAGCAGGGTTTAAAGAAGATTCTCCATTTTTTGGCGAATCTCTTTTTCTGGTTGTACCCCTACGAGTTGTTCAACTAATTTTCCAGATTTGAATAATAGAAGCGTGGGGATGGCCTGCACTCTATATTGAATAGCTGTATTTGGATTGTCGTCTGTATTCAGTTTAAAAACTTTCACTTTTCCAGTATATTCGTTTCCTAATTTTTCAATAATGGGCGAAAGCATTCTGCATGGGCCGCACCAAGGTGCCCAAAGGTCCACTAAAACAGGCTCTTGTGATTTTAGAACTTTTTCTTCAAAATCCGTATCATTTATTTCTTCTGCCATGGATGAGTTTCCTCCAATTAAATTAATATTTTTTTATTTTAACAAATCTAAAATGTTTCTACAAATTTCCGCCAAAAATAGTCCTAACCAGGTGCCGTAAATGTTGCCCAGTATCGCTAAAAGCACGCCCAAAGGAGCTGAATTTTTTTGGTAGATACTGGCTACTAGAGGAGCTGAGATGGTTCCCCCCACATTCGCTTGGCTGGCTGTAGCCAGAAGAAAGATTGGAATTTTGTAAATTTTAGAAAAGAAAAGCAAAAAAATTCCATGAAAGAAAACCCAACTAAAACCCAAGCCAATAAATAAAGGCGCATGAGTAAGAGCATGAAGGTTTGCCTTAGCTCCTATAGAAGTTAGAAGGATGTAGAGAAGAAAATTGCCTAGTTTTGAAGCTCCCCAATCTTCAATTTTTTTTAATTTTGTGCAGGAAAGCAAAAGAGGAATAAAGGTGGCAAAAAGGATGACCCATGTCCAACGATTTAAAGCAACCCCAACCTCTGGACATTTTTGAGCAAGGAAAAAGTAGAGTTGCGTCATGAGATAAGAAAGGATTAAAAGAATCGCAAATTTTTGGAACTTTTGAAAGATTTTTTTTTGATAACTCATTTTAATCTCTGGCTGCTCATTAGGTGGGGTAGTAGAATCTGTAGTTGAGATGGCTTGAAAATCTTCTTGCATGGGTATCCCTAAAAAATTATTCAGTTGTTTTTGATATTGTGAAAGAAAGACCAACAGAGCCATCCAACAGTAAGCGACCACTGTGTCTGTGATAATTAAATTAGAAAAGAGAGATGCAGGGGGTTGCAAAATTTCTCTCACAGAAATCATGTTTGCGCTTCCACCGGTCCAAGTAGCTGAAAGGCATCCCCATCCTTTCCAAAATTCCTGTTCTATTGCATTTAAAGGAGAGCCTGCAAAGCTAATTAGGATGAGGAAAGTTCCTATTCCTCCTAGAAAAATTCCCAAAGTGCCTATTCCCATTGCAATTAAAGCTTTTTTGCTTAATTTAAATAAAGAAGGGATATCTGTGCCAATTAAAAGAAGAAAAAGAGCGCTGGGCAGGAGAATTTTGCTTATTACATTATAGAGAGCATGTTCCTGAGGTATGAGATTTAAAGTAGAAAGTAAGGTTGGGGTAAAATAGCACCAGAAAGGAACTGGTAAGTAATTAAATATCCTTTTTGTTCCCTTAGCGCAAGCAAGGAATTGAATCAAGAGTACAGTCGTACAAAGTACAGTGAATAATAATATGGAATTTGTGATCATGAAAGAGAATTTTGTAATAGGATTTTAAAAATAGGTTCCAAAATAGATGAAACGATTTCCCACAGCTTTATTTTCATCCATTTCGTCTAAAGAGATACCGAATTTTTCTTTAAATTTAATGATTCTTACAAACTCGCCTGTTTTAGGCGCTTCAATGAGCGTTTCTTTATCTATAAAAATAGAAACATGAGAAATTTTTTCTTTATTCTCTTTGGAAGCGCTAAAAATAAGATCCCCCTTTTTTAATTTATTTTTTTTAATCTTCTTAGCTTTTAAATATTGTTCATAAGAGTCTCTTGGAATGTCTAAGCCGGCAACTCTATAGGCAAGATTGACTAAGCCTGAACAGTCTGTAGCAGTCACTTGAGTTTTTTGTTCTGGCATGTGCGCAGATCGTCCTCCCCAGAAATAGGGGTCATTTAAAAGCTGAGACGCGCTTTGTAGGATGATCTCCCTTTTCATTGCGTCTGAACGTTTGATTTTTAATGAATGGATATCTAAATCTTTAATCCATGCGGTTTTCTTATCTATCGTTTCTATTTTTCTAAAACCTTGCTGGATTATTTTTGTGGCTTTAATTTTTGTGCCTAGGGAAAGGGGAAGAAGAGTTGAGTTTAGATCAGGAGTAGAATAAAGATAAGTTGTTTTTTTATTAACTACTGAATTAGGGAGTACAATTTTATCTATTAATAGCACAGCATCTTTTTTAACCCACCCGGGGTACCCTTCCCAGAAATGACTATGGGAATATTCTAACTGTTCCACTGCCTCTACTTTTAGCCAATCTCCACTTTGATTTTTAATTTTTATGAGCTCTCCATAGAGTAGCTGGGTTTCTTGTAAAGGATCAAAATCGAGTGAACTTGGAAACGTAGTTGAAGCTGATCTAAGATCAGTTATTGAATGTGCTATGATTCCCCATTTTTCACTGGGATAAACTTCACAAAGAAGCAAGAAAAAAAATAGAAGGGTAAATACAGCTTTTACCCTTCTATCCTTTTTTTTAAAAGAAAAGATGCTAAGAATTATTTTTTTACTGTTTCTCTTAAAGCTTCGAAAACTTTTCCCACCATTTGCGGACCAGGTTTTAATGTTTTATCCCCTTTGTTCCAGCCAGAAGGACAAACCTCATCCGTATGAGTGGAAAGGTAAGCATTGGCGGATATTTTTCTTGCAAGTTCTTCAGCATTTCTTCCCACATTATAGAAGTTTACTTCTGAAGAGATCAATTTTCCGTCAGGTGAGATGATAAAAGTTCCTCTTAAAGCAAGGCCTGTGTTTGCATCATATACGCCAAAAAGTCTGGAAACATTTCCTGTTGGATCTGCGCCCATGAGGTATTTAACATTTTCCAATAGTTTCTCGCTATTTTTCCAGGCTAGATGAGAGAATTTAGTATCTGTGCTAACTGAAATAACTTCTGCCCCTTCTTTTTTAAGATCATCATATTTTTCCGCAATGTCTGAGAGTTCTGTAGGGCAGACAAAGGTAAAGTCCGCGGGATAAAAATAAAGAATCACCCATTTTTTTTCTTTTAGCAAGGATTCTAAAGATATTTTTCCAAAGTCATTTCTTTTGGGGTCAAAGACTTCCATTTCAAAATTAGGCACTGATTGTCCAACTGACAAACAACATTTTTCTTCACTCATCTTAAATCTCCTTTTTTCAACCCGAATATTACATTAAAAATGAAACTCAACTTATTTTTTCTTTTCTAATGCGTACTTTAAAAAAACAATTTAGAAAGTTTTTCAAAATATTTTTAACCCATTAGATGACAGGTTTTTTGTTGAAAAGAATTTCTATTTTGATTTTCTTAGGATTTGGTCCAATGTTTTAATTTAAAAATATTATAAAAATACTACTTTTTTGTCAAGATTTGACAGATTTGTCAGATAAAGGGATAGGAATTTAATTTGGAGCGGGTAGCGGGAATCGAACCCGCATATACAGCTTGGAAGGCTGTCATTCTACCACTGAATTATACCCGCGTAAATCTCTTTATATAAAATAGCAAGATTTTGGTCAATCCTAAAGGAACTACCTGTATAAAGAGATGACGAGTTTTCTGCCTTGGTTTGTGCGCGCTAAGTAGAGCCCTGTTTCGCAGTCTGTTCCGTTTTCATTGGTTCCATCCCAAAGAGCCTGTTCTTTTTCAGTGATTGTTTTAACTATTTTTCCTTTTCTAAACTGTAGAATGGATATAGGAACATCTGTTGGTTCAAAAGAAATAGAGTCATTGATCCCATCATGGTTTGGGGTAAAACGAAGATCCAGCTCTTTTTTTGCATGAAGAGTGGATTTTAGATTTTCTTCTGGCGCATCTGATGCGGAGAGATAGATTTGCAAAGGCTCGCTTTCAATTCTTTCCCCATCTGAGTTAAAGACTACAATGACGAAATTTTTCCAGCCATTTTTTAGATTTTCTTCTGGGGTAAAAGAAAAATTTCCTTCCAGGTCAGAAAATGTGGTGCCAATATAATTTCCAGTTTCAAAGATTTGCATTTGCGTTTTTGGCATCCCGCTATTTCCAGAAAGCGTTGGTTTTCTAGATTTAGTATAGACTCCTCTTCCATTTGTAAAATCATTTAATTTAGGTTTAGCCCCCTCAGTTCTATAAATGGTGAACCTTACAGGCCCTGTTAAAGGAGATTTTTTGCCAGATTCATCTTCCGCATAAGCAAAGATTTCATAATCTTTTGGCTCTAATGATTCTAATTTTTTGCTCCATTGGCTTTTATTTTCTCCATTTTGAAAATAGACTGGAGACTTTCCCAGAAGGTTTCCTTTTTTTTCAATTAAAACAATGGTAAGAGCTGGGTTTGGCTCCGCAGTACCTTCAAGGAACACGCTGTCTTTAAGTTTGGCGTTTATTTTTAATGTGGGAGGAGTTAAGGAGCTGTTATTTAGAATAGGATCAGAATCAAAATGGGATGAAAGAAGAAAAACGGCTCTACTACTATTGCCAGCAAGATCCTCCAATTCTATCCCTAAATAATGAGGTGTTGTAGTAGAAAGAGAGAATTCGAAGCGATCTTTAAATTTAAAACCAAGGCTTAAATTTTTTAACATTTTGGAATAATCTTTATCCATGGATACCCTGCCTTCTTTAAAATTTGGTTCATCAAGTTTAAGGGAGAATTTTAAATTTCTAATTTTAAGTTTATTTTCTATCTCTTCTTTTAATTTTATTTCGGAATTTTGTTCAGAGAGTTCAAGAAGTTTTGGAGGGGTATTATCCACAAATACTTTAAATTGTTTATTGATTTTTTCTTTACCCCGGCTTAAAGTCAAGTTTGCGGTGTGGGCGCCTTCTTCCAAAATGAAGTCGCTTTCTAAAATTTCTTCAAATTTTTTTCTTTGTCCTGTAAAAATCCCTTTGACCAAAAACTTTCCATCTACTTCTAAACTGAATTCGCTATTTTCTTTAAGCACAGCTTTTAAAGGAAAACTGCTTTTTTTTCTTTGGTCAAATAAAAGGTTGCTTTGAATAAAATAGGGTTCCTCAATTTCTATATTTAGCGGACTAATCTCTAGGGTCGCTTTAAACTGCTCTTTTGTAACATTGCCATCCGAGTCTTTAGCAACAAGTGTTAAATTTTGTTCCCCATTTTTTAAAAGCGTTCCAGCGGATTCAGGCAGGTTGAGCTCCCATCGGTATAAAAGATCGCTATCTATTCTGATCACAGTAGTTGCGATTGAAATCCCATCTTTTTCCAGAGTGATTTGAGTGAAATTATCCGTTGAGAATGGCTTATCTCGAACTGTTCCTGAAAGCCCGCCGTACTGCCCTAAATCATAAATGCGTATGGTTCCAGGCAAACCGCTTAAACTTAACTCCGGAGGATCATTAAAGAAATCACCTTGATCTAAAACCAAAGTAAAAAGTTTGGAAACGCTTTTCCCATTTTTAATGAATTGTATCATTGCAGGATGCTCCCCAACTGAAAGTTTAAAGGGAAGATTCACAACTGTTTTTAGAGTGTTATTTAAACCTAGGAAATAGTCTTTAAAAATTTCTTTTCCATTGACCCTTAAATTTAGCTTGGAATTGGGGATGACTGGAAGTTCCATATCCAAGGCTTGTCCTTGTCCCTCAAATCCCTCAAGAGCTTTTACTTGCAATTTTTCCGGCAAATCTATTTTAAATGGTTTTTTATTTACATTTAGATAAATTAATTTTTCATCTTTGTTGCCATCAATGTCTATCGCTTTAATTTTTAAAAGATGCGAACCATTGGGCAGGGTGTGTGATTTTTCTTCAGGTAGCATGAATAGAAATTCTCTATTTATTTTCATGGAAACAAATTCTTCGGCAATCATTAGATCCTCTTTCCAAAGTTGAACAGCAATGGGACTATTTTCAAAAGGTTCATCGTGAATTCTTCCAGAGATAAAAGAACCTTTTTCGCCAAAATCAATAATTGAAAAGTTTTCAGTTTCTAACTCAATTTTTGGAGCGCTATGATCTAATAGAAACGCAAATGGAAATGCTTCTCCTTGAAATAGATTGCCGGCAAAATCTTTGGCTCTAACGCGCATGTAAAATTTACCATGGGTTTCATTTTTTTGGAATTGTTCTATTTTTAAAGCCTGTTTAATTTTTTGTAAAGAAACGCTGAATGGAATAATTTTTTCTCCAATTTTTTTAATATTAAACCATTCTTCTTGATTTAGAAGCTCGTTCCAAACCCAATCAGATGGCTCGGGTTCCTCTTCTACAATAGATCTAGTCACTAAATGCCAATGCCCATCTTGATTTAAACTGACACTTAGATCGTATCTGGGCAAGATCATCTCCTTGTTGTTTTCCTGAAAATAGATCCAAAAATGGTTGCGGTCAAAACTTTTAAAACTAGGGTCTTTTTGTTCAATAGAGGTAATTTGGAGCGAGGGAGCTTGGGTATCGTAATGAAGAGGGAAGAAAGCCATAGATGAAGAATTCCCTGCGTCATCAGTTGCAAGAATCCCAAGGATGACTGTCTGATTTGGAGGACAATGGATCAGGGTCTCTTCAGGAACAAAAGTTTTTCCGCCCAATGATAAAATTTTTGAAACATCCTCCATGGAGTCTCCTAAAGCGTAAGTCAGGGTTACAGAAGATTGGTCTTCACTTACTTTTATCTGGAGTAAGACTGTTCCTTTACTTAAAATATTTGCCAAAGTCATTTGAGAACTAAGAATATTCTCTTTAGTTTCCTTATCAAGAAGCCCTTCAATTTTTGGGCTTTGATTATCCACAATTAATTCAAAATTTATTTCTTTACTCCTGCCATCTCTTTTTAAGACCGCTTTAGCTGGATGAGGGCCTATGGCTAGAGGATGTTCACTAAAGATTCTTTTATTAATTTGCCGTTCTGCTTGATTAAAATAATCGCTCATCCAATTTTTTTCAGAGATGCTTAAAGTCAAAAAAGAATTTTCTTTAGCCTCAGCTTTAAAATCAATAAAAGAAAGTTTTTTTCCATTTTGTTCTATTTCAAAGGATTGGGTATAAAGAGGATTTTTTATTTTGAGCTCAAAATCAAGAATATCCACTTTTAATTCTATCGGCAGAATGTTTTCATTGCCATCTATATCAAACGCATGCAAGTTAAGGGAATGAATCCCATTGGGTAAAAGAGAGCTGTTTTTTTCTGGGATCCCTAAAGACCACGGGGCAAGCGATGCATTAAGAAAAACTGTTCCGGAAGCGATTACGATCCCTTCTTTTTCTAAAGAGAGCCAAACAAAACTGTTGTTTCTTGAAGATGTCTCTTTTACAGTTCCTCGCAAAGGGCTTAATTCTCCAAAATCATTTATTTCCACTTTTCCCCCTTCACCCCGTTCTATTGTTATTAATGGAGAATTTAGATCTTTTTTTATCCATTCAAATTCTATTGGATCACCTATAAAATTGTTGCCAAATTCATCCTGAGCTCTAAATTTAAAAAATAGTTTTGTAGCTGTTTTAAAATTCCTGATTTCTCTGACTTTTTTAAAATCCAGTAAAATTCTTTGGGAATCATCGCTAAAGTGTTCCCATCTTTCTTCAGGAGGAAGAGCGTAGGGTATCCAAGGCAAGGCTGGCGGTGGGTTTTCAATTACATCTCTGGAGAGTAGATGAAAAGGTCCTTGCTGGGAAGTGGAAACAGACAGATCAAACCGGCTGTTTAGTTTCCTTTTTTCAAAAATAAATTCTATTTCAGAAGATTCTTTTTGTTTAATTTCTTTTACTTTTATTTCCGGAGGTTCACCGCTGATTTGAAAAGAGAATATTTTATCTATGCTATTTTCAGCAAAGTTTGTAATTAATATCTTAAAAAAATAAAGACCAGATCTAAAACCAGAATCTAACTTTTTTTGAGAGCCCACATTTTTAAATTCATTCTCTGGTATCACCCACTCCTGCCAAACCCCTTTTTGCCAGCTTGTCTGGGGAGGAGCCAAGCTAAAAAACTGGTATTCTCCGGAACTATCCATGGTTGTAAAGCCATTCTTGTTGGGTCGGAAAAGATTAAGATGGATTGACATGGGTTTAATTTTTAAAAAAAGATCATCGCTTTTCCAAAGGATTTTTAAAAATCCGTTTTCTTTTTTAACTAAAGCGGTTTGGTTTTCAGAGAGAGGTGTCTCTTTCCCATTCCAATCAATCTTTACACCTTCTAAACTAGGCACAGATCTCCAAACGCCTAAATCATCAGAAACTTTTTGGAGTTCCTCCGCAAGCGATGTTATTTTTAGAATGACATTCATTGAAAGAGAAGAGCTAAGCTGAGAAAAGGGATTGACCCAAACCTGAACACCCCCCACACTGCTAAAAACTTCTTTAAAACTCTCTAGATTTTTTCCTAAGAGCCAAACCTCTCTTTGTCCATTGTGGCAACGGATGCGCCAACTCCCATTTTCTTGATATTTTTCTATGCCTTTATCCCACATCTCTTGGGTTAGATGATCGCTGTGAACCCAACCTGGGACTCCTTTGACTTGATAAAATTCCAATTTCCTAAATTGAAAGTCTCTTGCATAGTAATTTTCCTTTTCCATGCCTAGAGAATCTATTGTTTTAGGAGAGCCCTCAAAATTTAATTTACCTTTATAAATTCCATTGCCAAGGGAATCCAATCGCACAGCTAAATCCGTTCCTCTATAAATATCGTCATAGATTGCGAGGATATAACTTGGAGAAAAATTAGAACAGGTTTTAATGGACATTTCATACTCTTTTGGCGGAGCTACAAAAACAGATAAAATTTTTTCTAAAAGAGTGGAGCTGATTTTTGTATTTTCATTTTCTATCCAAAACGCTTCTATAGCGCAGGGATCTGTTTCTATAAAATCTCTAAATTGAGGAACACGCGCATAAAGGAATCTATTCAGATTTAGAGTAAGGATAAGAGTTAAGATAAAATATTTTTTGAAGATGTTCCAAAGATTGTATTTAGAAGGGCTCACTGGGCTTGGCGCTTGCATTCCGCCAAGCCCAGTGGATGCTGAGCCCGCAGGGGCGAGCGACCCCTCGAAATATAATCTTTGGACGGTTTTCATAGATATTTATTCAACTTTATTTTAATAATAAAGTTTAGATTAAGAAGGATCGTTACTCAATCCCTAGATTTGGTTTATTTAGGCAGGAATTTTTCTTGAATTTTTTCTTTGCTCTTGGAGGATTTTAGCTTCCCATTTAGCTGCTCTCACTGAAGAACAATAACGCACAGCCAGCTCTCTCATGTAATTGGGCCAGGATTCTGGTTTCTGGTAACCCCATCTGCAAAATTCCCAGACCCAATTTAAAAATTTTTCTTTTGTCCATTTGATTTTAAAAATTTCATGTTTTTTTCTCTGTTTTTTTCTTAAATCACTGATCATCCCAGCTTCCCATTTTGCTTTGCGTACGGAGCCGCAATATTTCTTAGCTAGAGCTCTTAAATTTTTTGGCCAATCTTTTTCATTTTTATATTCTTTTAAACAAACTTGTCGCACGCGAGCTTTAAATTTTTCGTAGTTCCAATGACGATCATTTAAAATTTTTGCTTTCCATTTTGCTCGTCTTAGAGATCCACAATATTTTTTACACGCTTTATATAGCGCTGGTGGAAAATGGGATGCATCCACATACCTATTTTTACAAAGTTTATGCACTGCTTTGAGCACTTTTTCCTCATTCCAAGTCGCGGGACGGCCCAATGAGTTTTTTTGTTTAATCAACATGCAAGAATTATAACATAGTCTCTTAATTTAAATGGTTCATTAGTGTTTTTTTGTTGGAACCTGCAACTTATTGTCTTGTAATCGCTGTAAATCCTAGAGCGCTGATGGTAATGACAATGAGATAGATTAAGTTAATCTGTTTTTCTGTGAGCTCTCCAAATAAAGAGCCTGCGCTGGGCGGAAAATAGATGATTGAGCCTTGAGGCACTAAAGGGTTTTCCTTTCCTTTTACAATATCTTCATAACGCAGGGTTTTTAGCGTTCTTTCAGCTCCATCAAAATAACTTACTTTAAAATTGCTTCCTTGAGCCCTGTCCATGGCTTCTGCAATCAGCGCGCTTAAAGGCAGGTCTGCGGGATAATTTCCAGGTTTTTGAACTTTTCCTAATACCTGCACTGTGTTCATGGGACTCATCACAACTCCAATTTGAAAAACCTGGCCGGTGAGCTGATTTATTTCTCTGATAGCCTGGCTTAATTTTCTACCAGCTATGGGAACCGGACCTAATCCAGGGATAGAAACAATGTTTTCAGATCTAACTTTTACAAAAACAGGGTTTCCAACTATTTGGTTTGAATTCCTGTCAACTAAGGCGAACTTTAAGATCATGCCAAGGCTAATAATAGGATCAAATTCAATAGTAGGATAAAGAATAGGGAGATTGAGATCAGGAACAGGGCTGTTTTGATTTCCATGGTTACTATCAATTGGAGTTTCAGCTTGAACCATTTGTTGACCTAAGGAAAGGGATATTAATATTACAGTTAAAGCAAGACTTATTAGTTTTTTGAAAATTTTTATAAAGGGGTTCATCATAAAATGTTCATTAGTCCTAAACATTCACTGCCTTGCAGTATATTTTCATATGTAAATCATTCAAGTTAGAACACAAAGGTCATGCCTGCAAGGGAAGAACCTTCGGAACTAGTTTCATTCAAAGGAAATTCATAACTGAGCGTTAATTTATAAGCGGATGTCTCTTTTTTTGAGTTTAAAATATTTCCTTTTTTTAATCGATTCAGATATAAAGTGATTCCACTGGAAAGATTGTTTTCCCCTGCTCCAAAATTTAGTTCAGCCTTATCTAAAATTTTGATTTGTAAAGCTCCTTGAGATGTAAAATCCTTATTTCTATGACTTACTTCTAACATGGGGTTTAAAGTAAGGTGAAATTCTTCTATTTCCAGAATGTTCTTTACCCCCAGCCCCACTCTTATTTCTAAAGGGATTTTTTCTTTGGAGGAGCTACCAAAATTTGCAGGGAGAATATTTTGCATGGAAGCTCCTAGGTAGGTTTTTTGGATTCTCAAATTTAATCCAAGATCCCCTGAAAATTTATTGATTGTGATTGGATTTAAGGCAGGATCAGTTGAGTTGAGCGGGTCTCCTCGCCTTAAAGAGAGCAGCTTAAAATTAGAGCCAACAGTTAAATCCCATCTATTTTCTTTTTCTCCAAATTTTTTGCCAATATTCAATAGACCTGTAATTTCTCTGTAATAGAGATTGGTGTCGGTAAAGAGAATCCCGATCCCATAGCCAATATCAAGAATTTGTCTGGTTAAAATACAGCTCCCAAGTTTTGCCTGGAGATTTTCAAAATCAGGATGTGGACTGGAATAACCCATGGAAAGCTGTGTCCCTTCTAAACGCATGACTTGAGAGGGGTTATAAAGAATGGCCCAAGGGTCGTCCCCTAAAGCAGAATAGGCATTGTTTAAAGAACTAGCTTCTGCAGCTAGTTCTTCAATTTCAAATGCAGCTTCAAGAGAAGCTTTGGTTAGAGAAAATAGTAGAAGGAAAAGAAAAGTTATCTTCATTTCTAGAGGCCTGTTTCAGTAAAGGTTGTTGCTCTCCTATTCCAATCGCTCAAAAGAAACAAATGAATCAAGTTTTGAGTAAAAATAAACCGCTTGCATTGCTTCTTTGGAGTTTGGTAACAGTTCCAGTAATGACTTTATAACCTCTACTGGGCAGACAATCATTGTAAAGAAGCGTTAGGGAGATTCCTTTAGCTGTTGACAGCTTCTTCAAAGAGTTCATCTGTTTTTTGAGGTTCATTTTCTAGACTAAGGTCATTTGTGCTTTCAGAATCCGGCTGGATTAGTTTAGAGAGAAATTGGATTTTACGAACATCCACCTCAATTGAGGTGCGCCTTTTGCCTTCTTTATCTTCCCAGGAGCGCGATTTTAAGCGTCCCTCCACATAAACCGGGCTTCCTTTTTTTAAACGTTCCCCGCAGAGCTGGGCTGTTTCTTGCCAAACAACCGCTGGAATAAAAGAAGTTTGCTCTTTCCATTCCTGATTAGAATCCTTATAATACTTGTTTACAGCTATGGATATTTTGCAGACCGCATGGCCTTTAGCTGTAAATTTAAGTTCAGGGTCGTGAGTGATACGGCCGGTTAATTTTACGTCGTTGATCTGACAGAGACGGAGTGTTGTCATTTTGTTTTTCTCCTTTTATGGCACTTTTGTTTGTTACAGAAATGATTTTACAGGCGATTGATTTCATCTACAATAGGGGAATTAGGTCAATCTAGGCAGGAAAATTTTTTAAAAAATTATTTTCCTCGAAGCCCTTGAAAAGGTAAGGAAAATTGCTATAATTATAAAAATATATGGAGGGGTGCATTTTTTGCAAAATTGTCCGCAAAGAGATCCCCGCAAGAATCGCAGCTGAGAACTCTTTAGTTCTTGCTTTTTACGACGTTAACCCTCAAGCTCCAGTTCATATTCTAGTGATTCCTAAAGAACATATCTCCTCTGTGCTAGAAATTAAAGAAAATCATCAAGAAGTTTTAAGTCAGATGATTCTCTTGGCTAAAAGGATTGCAAAGCAGGAAGGAGTGGATCAATCAGGGTTCCGGCTGGTTTTTAATTGCGGAGCTGATGCTGGCCAGGCAGTGGATCATTTGCATCTGCACCTTTTGGGAAAAAGAAGGTTAGGCTGGCCCCCGGGTTAGAGCTAAACGGTTACATAAATTTAGAAATTGTATTGGGAGGTGATGTTAACAAATCATGGTTGGAATTAAGATTAGAGAAAATGAATCCATTGAAGAAGCCTTAAAACGGTTTAAACGGGAATGTGATCGTCATGGACTAATGCTTGAAATGAAACGAAGAGAGCATTATGAATCTCCCAGTGTAAAGCGTAAAAGAAAGGCTCAGGAAGCAAGAAGAAAATTTAAAAAGAAATATCCTCGTTTTCGTTAAAAAATGTTCATATCCGAAGATACGGTTGAGCGCGTGAGAGAGGCAAATGAAATTGTGGAAGTAATCCACGAGTATGTGCCTCATTTAAAACGCGCTGGCAAAGACTATAAAGCGAACTGTCCTTTTCATCAAGAGAAAACCCCCTCGTTTGTGGTGAGCTCTGAAAAAGGGATCTATCACTGTTTTGGCTGCGGAGTAGGAGGGGATGTTTTTAAGTTTGTGATGGAGTTGGAACGCTGTTCTTATGGGGAGGCGATCAAAAAACTGGCTCAAAGAAAAGGGATTCCTGTTGAGGAAAAAGAGACTAACCCCCAATATATCCAAGAACAAGAAAAGAGAAAAAAACAACTTTTTATTTTTAAAAGAGCTGCCAGGTTTTATCATAAAAGTTTAATGGAGTCTGAGGAAGCTGCCTTAGCGCGTCATTATTTGACTAAAGAGCGCGGGCTTACTTTGGAAACCATAGAAAAATTTCAAATAGGATGGGCTCAAAAATCAGGCGCTGCTTTATTAAATACTGCTCTAAAAGCCGGAATTGAATTAACTGAACTTAGAGAAATCGGTCTTATTTTTAAGAGAGAAGAAAGCGGCAAGTGGCTAGATCAGTTTCGGGAAAGGATTATTTTCCCGATTGTTGATCTTAAAGGGGATGTGATTGGTTTTGGCGGAAGAATTTTAAATGAAAAAAAAGCATCTGGAGACTATCAGCCGCCAAAATATATTAATTCTCAAGAGAGTTCAATTTTTCAAAAAGGAAAAAACCTTTATGGTTTTTTTCAGGGATTGAAAAAGATTAGGGAACAAAAAGAGTTAGTGCTGGTAGAGGGGTATATGGATGTGGTGGGTTGTCACCAAGCTGGAATTCTAAATGTGGCGGCTCCTTTAGGAACCTCTTTAACCATGGATCAATGCCAGCTTTTAAAGCGGTATGTGGAACAGGTAACTTTATTATTTGATTCTGACCCGGCTGGGGATAGAGCCACACAAAGAGGAGCTGAACTTCTTTTAGATTTAGGTTTTATGCCCATGGTCACGCGACTTCCTTTAGGAGTGGACGCGGATGAATATTTGAAAAACCATTCTAAGGAAGATTTTGAGAAGCTGTTGGAACAAAAATATACTATTTTTGAGTTTCAGCTTAAATGTGAGCTGGAGAAAAATTCTACTTTGCCTGAAATGGTTAAAAAAACAACTGTGCTGCAGAGTTTATTTCCTTTGTTTTTAAAAATTGAGAATGAGATTACCCGCTCAGAAATGATCAAAATTCTTTCTTCTCGTTTAAAAATAAAAGAGGATTTGCTTTATGCAGAATTGAAAAAAATGCAAAATGGAAAATCTCGAATTTTAGCAAAAGAGTTTCAAACTTCAAAACTTAGGAAATCATTGAACAATCCAATTTCTAATTCGCAAAAAAAAGAACTTTTATCCGCAAAAGAGGAATTGCTTTGTTTAGCTGTCCGCTATCTTGATCTTAGGCCCATTTTGGTTCAAGCTCATAAAACATATGGAATTTTTTCTGACATTGGAAGTTTAGAATGTTTGGAAGTTCTTGAAAGCCAAGAGCTTTTAGAACTGGGCAGTTTCTTAAGCCATTTAAGCGAAGACTGTTCGAGATGGTTAAGCGATCTTTTAATGAAACAAAGAGAAGTTTCGAATCCCAGGGAAGTTTTTGACTTAATTTTTAATAGGATTGAATTAAAAATGAAAGAGGTTGAGAGAAAAAGTTTAGAAAAAGATCTTATACAAATTTTAAATAGCGGGGACACTGTTGGGCAAGCGCAAATGCTTCGTTATCAAGAGTTAACCCAAACTTTAAAAGGCAAGGGAAGCGATAAAAAATACGAATCTAAAGAAAGGTTCGTGAATTAAACCTGAAATTTTCATTTCTTAACCCGAAACACTTCGCTTTTCAACTGAATATTTTGGGTATATGTAATAATCAGGTTAAAACAAGGGTGGTAAAGTAAAAATATGGATCACAATGAAATTATAAAAGAGCTGATTGAGCAAGGGCGAGAAAGCGGTTACGTTACATACGAAGAAATTCACCGGTATTTGCCGGATATTAATGTGAATACAGAGGAATTAGACACGCTTTTTGACCGGCTGCAAGAATTAGGCATACCAGTGATTAAGAAAGGCGATGAAGCCAATTTCTTAGAGCAGCATCGAGGGACACCTGCCTTAGAGCTTCCCAGCACAGAGGAAATTGAAACTGCTCAGCAAATAAACGAACTGGAAGTGGATACTCAAAATTCAATTCGGATGTATTTAACTGAGATGGGCAAAGTTCCACTTTTAAATAGGGAAGAGGAAATCCATTTAGCGCGCAATATTAAAGAGAATGAAAAAACTTTGAAGTGGATTGTATTAGAATCCCCCATTACCATGCGGGAAATCCGAAATTGGGAAAATTTGATTACTCAACAAGAAATGACGCCTAAAGAGCTCATGCCTCGGGGAAGAAAAACAACTCAGGAACTCTACCGCATGAAGAAAAAGATGAAAGAGGTTGTTAAATTCATTAATCAAGCGGAGAAAAGACTTTTGTTTGCTCAAGCCAAGGCAAAAGAAAAATCTTTAACTGAAACTAAGAGGCAGTATTGGCAAACTGTTGCGGAAAAAGAAAAAGACGAGATCATTAAAAAAATTGTTGCTTTAAATTTAAATCAGGAAAAAATTAGAAGGCTGACCAATAAAATTAAAACTTTGGCTCAAAAGGTGTTGGAAACAGAAGACGAGATTCATCGTTATGAAAAAAGATTTAAAATGAGCTCTACTGAACTCTTTAGAGTTTATGATCAGTCCAAGAAAGGAAAAATTTCTGCCAGCGTTTTTAGAAAAGCAACAGGCTATACTCTTACAGGCATTGAATCCACTATTCTTAACCTAAAGAATATTGTAAAGAAACATAACCGAATGTGTCTTTTACTGCCAGTGAGCAAGAACCATTTGCTTGAAAAATATAATGAAATTAAGCGGTTAGAAGAGACTATCCTTATCAATAAAAAAGAGCTGATTAAGGCTAATTTGCGTTTAGTGGTTTCAATCGCTAAAAAGCATGTGGGCGGATCTTCTTTGGAACTTGCGGATTTAATTCAGGAGGGTGGCTTAGGACTAATTAAAGCAGTGGAAAAATTTGAGTGGAAAAGAGGTTTTAAATTTTCCACTTACGCTACTTGGTGGGTGAGGCAGGCTATTAACCGCGCTATTGCGGACCAGTCTAGAACCATCAGAATCCCTGTGCACATGAAAGAGATGATAGCTAAAATGGCAAAGATTGCCCGCAAATGCAGGCAGGATTTTGGCAGGGAACCTTTGGTAGAAGAGTATAGCAAAGCTTTGCGCTTGTCCACAGATAAGGTTCGTTCTATCTTAAAAATTATGCAAGAACCTATTTCTCTTACGACCCCAATCGGTGAAGATGAAGATTCCTATTTGGAAGATTTTATTGAAGATAAACAAGGGCCTACTCCCACCAAATCCGCAATGGAATATTTAAAGCGCCAGGAAATTGAAGGGGTGCTATCCACTCTTTCTGAAAGAGAAGCGGAAATTATCAGGCTTCGGTTTGGAATTTCTTCCGGCTACCCGCGAACTTTGGAAGAGGTGGGTAAAATTTTTAGTGTGACTCGGGAAAGAGTGCGTCAGATCGAAGCAAAAGCGATCCGCAAGTTAAGGCACCCTACCAGAAGCAAACGTTTAAGAGAATATTTAGAGTAAAGATATATTTTAAGGAGAGGTTTGTTCCAGTTCGCTTAAGCTTTTCTTTATGATTGTACTCTCCCCTTCTAAAGCGATCCAGGCATTATTTTCTTGAATTGTAAAAGCTGAAATCTGTTTTCCTTTTTCCACAGCTTCCTTAAAAATATAAGTTTTTTCTAGTTTAAAGCGTTCTTGCATGGAATTCATAAATATTTTTCCGCCCAAGGCGCTCGCGCTAAAAAAACTATCCTTATTGTGAAAAAGCCCCACAGGGAATGTTCCAGGACTCTCATAAGTGGCAATGACAGTTAATTTATCATCTAAGGCATGCTGATAAATTTTGCGCGTGGTAGCATCGCAGCTCCAAAGGTATTTGCCGTCATAATAGAGTCCGGAAGGGTTGGGTCCAGGGCTTGGATAGGTATCTCTAACATCCAAGGCGTTATTTAAGTGGTGGCGAACAATTGTTTTTTTCCAAGAGTCGCAGGTATAGAGTGAGTTATTCCCCGGGGCGATTCCTGTAAGGTGAAATCCATTTAAGGAATAGGATTTAATTAAAACTAATTTTTTTTCTTGGATCTGATATTGGTAAATGGTCTGAGTAAACCAATCTGACGCCCAAAGGGTTTCCCCATCAATGGCAAGACCAGAAACTTTTGAGTTTGGTATAACGTACTCTATTTTTTGAGATTCAAGTTTATAAAATTTTTTAGTTAAAATTCCAAGGGTTAAGAGAAAACTAAGAGAGATAAAGACAAAGACAAAAATTTTAGTTTTCTTGTTGTTCCCAACAATTTTTTCTTCCCTTATTTCAGAGCCATTCTGGTTGATCCCTTTAAAAGGAATTGAACTGATAGAAGAGAGGTTTTGCCCTTTGACCGGCTTTCTTAAAGGCTCTAACTTTTCAACCACTCTTTTTTCAAACAATCCCCCTTTTTTTAAGGTATCTATTTGCAGAGCTTTATTGATTACCTCTATTAAATGGTCGTTGTCAAAAGGTTTAGAGACATAGTCTGTGGCTCCTAATTTAATGGCTTGCACCGCTTCTTCAATGCCTCCATAGCCTGTGACCATAATCACTGGCAATTCAGGTTTTTTTAGCTTAATTTTTTCCAAGACCTGAATGCCATCCATGCCTGGAAGCCTAAAATCAAGCAGGACTAGTTCTAAGGGAGTTTGTTCTATTTTTTTAAGAGCTTCTTCCCCGGAGTCAACAGACACGACTGTATGATTTTCTGAAAGCAGGACATTGGTCAGAGCCCAAATCATGTCATGTTCGTCATCCACAACTAAAATTTTAGCCATAATTTCCTCTTTTTTTATGCGGGAATTTTAACAGTTACAGTTGTTCCTTTTTTTTCTAAACTAGAAACATCAATATTTCCTCGATGTTGTTCTATGATTCTTTTGGTAATAGGAAGGCCTATGCCAATGCTTCCCTCTTTGGTTGTGTAAAAAGGAGAAAAAATTTCAGCTAAGTCTTTGGGGTGCATGCCAATCCCAGAGTCTTTAAAGGTAAATGTAAAATTTCCATCCAGTTTTTTTGCTTCTATGGAAACTGTGCCTCCAGAGGGCATGGCCTCAATTGCGTTTAAAACTATATTAAGAAAAGCTAAGAGAAGCTGCTGATGATCCGCTTTTGGGTGCGATAGATTTTTATCCTCTTTTAAGAGGATGCGCACTCTTTGCAAATGAGATTTGTCTCTGACAATAGCGGTCACTTCCTGCAGCAAATGCGAAATAGAAACTTCTTTAAAATTTAAAATCATGGGTTTTGAAAATTCCACAAATTCATCTAAACGAGCATCCAGATATTTTATGCTGTTTACAATCGCTTGCAGAGATGTGGCGGTTTCATCATCTAATTTTTTGTTTTTAAGAATTTGGCTGGCATTGCTTAAGATAACGCCGCAAGGGTTTCTTATTTGATGAGCCATGCCAAAAACTAGCTTTTCGAAATCTATATCATTCATAATTTATTTTTGAGGTAGTAGCAGGATTTGACCTGATCTGATGTTACCTCCTCTTTCGATGCGGTCTTGATTGAGTTCATAGATTT
>MGUU01000011.1 GCA_001800135.1 Elusimicrobia bacterium RIFCSPLOWO2_02_FULL_39_32
GGAATGTGCACAAATATACTTATTACCGCTGTTCGCGCCGAATAGATCCAAATTGTTCAGAGCCGCCAATACGAGACAGCGAATTAGAGATCCAAATTCTTGATTTGTTGGATCAAATTACGATCCCTCCAGAATTTCACCAATGGGCAATGAAATATTTACGGGAAGAGCAATCAAAAGAAATTGAGAGCAGAGAAAGTTTGCTTGCGTTGCACAGAAAACGTTTGGATGCATTTCGTAAAAAACTGGATACTTTGGTTGAAATGCGCCTTAGCGGCGAGTTAAGTTCGGAAGAATATCTTTCAAAGAAGCAAACACTTTTAGATGGATGTCAGAAAGCCGAAGAACTTTTGAAGGATGATTCTCATCGCGCGGAGACATGGCTTGACCGCGCAGAAAATCTCTTCCAATTCGCTGAGACGGCAAAAAAAAGATTTGAAGAAGGGGATTTGCAGACTAAAAAGGAGATACTAAGCTGCCTAGGCACAAACTTCGAACTTTCGGTTAGAACCTTGCGTTTATCGACGAGAAAACCGCTCGTATACCTGCAAAAACTCGCCCCAGAGGTACAGGCCCTCCATCGTCGGTTGGAACCTCTAAATCACGCTGATTATCGAGAGAGATTAGAGAATTTATACGCCTCAAATCCAGCTTGGGGTGGCTGACGGGACTCGAACCCGCAACATTTCGAGCCACAGTCGAATGCTCTGCCATTGAGCTACAGCCACCATGTTTAAAATTAATTGGAATGTTTTAAGAATATAAAAAAATAAGAGTTTTGGCAAACAATAAATTGATGTAACGTCTTAATAAGGAAAAAAATTTTTACCTTAAGGATTTGGGTTGGGAATGTAGGATATGTTCAGTTCAGTTTAAATTGTAGTAGCTTCTTCAATCACGGATAAAAGTTCTTTGGTTTTTAAGTATTGAAGATAGTGGCCGGTATGTTTGAAAAGATATAGTTTTGAGTTAGGAATGTCTTTATTTAATTTTACCGCGGCATGGGTAATGGTGTCGTCCTCTCCTTGCACAATAAAAACTTTTTTCTCAATTTTATTATAATCCCTGCTAATTGCATTAAGATCCTCTTCTAAATTAATTAATTCCTTTGCTCGAGTTACGGCAACTTTTGTTTGAGTCCACAATTTAAGTCTAAAATTAATAAACCCTTCGGGCATCAAATAAGCTTTGGGATAAAAAGCTCTGCCTAAACCTTTACGAATCATCGAAGGCCCAAGCAAAGGAGCCAGTAAAGGAGTAATTCCTTTACCCACGAAAGGGATAGCTAAAACATGACTAATCCGGTCCACATCTACAGGGGCATAACCCGGAGGAGCTACTAAAACACAAGACTTTATATTTTTTGGATTTTGCATCGCCATGACTAAAGCAGTAGATGCTCCGTAAGAATGCCCCACAACCACAGCATTTTTTAAATTTAAAGCCACCATTAAAGTAGAAGCAATGCGCGCATTGGTGCGCAAATTACACTGATTCCCATTAATACCGCTGTACCCATGACCTGGCCTGTCATAAAGAGTCACCCGATATTTTTGAGCAAGAATGTCACTGACAGGATCCCAATCTTCAATAGAACCCGGACATCCATGAATAAAAAGAATATCTTTTCCCTTACCTATTTGGCGATAACGTAATTTAATGTTATGAAGAGAAATAAATGAATCAGGTTTCATAATCTAGCTGAAGGATTCAGATTTTTTTTCAAATTATTTGTGCTTAATAAAATTTTTCGGGGATGCGAGATTCGAACTCGCGACCTCACGGTCCCGAACCGTGCGCGCTACCAGCTGCGCTAATCCCCGTCTATAGAAATTCTTTAAACCCAAAATTAGCAAGAGCGCCTGAGCTGCAATATTCAAAAACTTTAAAAATAATTTTTCTAGAAAAACAATACCTGCCAACCTTGCGATGTAAAATAGTTGCTTATTAATTTTTTTTAAGCATCTCTTTCAATTGAATTTTATAAAGCGCTAAAAATTTCTTATCTTTTTCTCTGCCAGAGTTTTCTTTTGCTTGGATAAGTTGTGGTAAGTTTCCCACCCATACTTTAAGATTCCCTACTTTAAAAGTTTTCCTACCTTGCTCCCACTCTTTATAAGAAATATTTCCTCCATTTGTAACAATATCTATATTAAGGCTTTTCCCTTTTCGCGCAGTAATCATGGCGCCATGCTCAATAATTTTCGATGCAAGCCAAAGATCAATTGGACCCAACTGTTCTCCATTCGATTCCAGTTTATAACCTTCCCTATATAAAACTTTTAAAGCATGTACCAAGTTCTTGGGATTTGGTTTCACTAAGAAATCACAATCTTGGGTGGAAAACATAGTCCCAGGGTCTTGAGAATAATAATTTATGGCGGAAACTCCAATGACAAGATAATTTACTTTGTTCTTATTAAATTGGGATAGAATCTTTTTATATGGATTTATGGGTGGCATTCCTTCTTACCTGCCTATAAAAATCGTTCCAGTTAAAGAGAAGTTCAAGAACATGGCTTTTATCTACATTGGGACGATTCCATGAAAATTGCATTAGTTTCTCAGCCATCTTTTTAAGTTCCAAATCGTGTTTTATCTTCGACATTTTCATCTATCGTACTTACTCCTTTTCCATACTATAGCACTGACTTCAATTGTAAAAATTCTGAAATGTCGAATAATTTCTTTACGTTTGTCATCGTTTTTCCAGAAATTTCAATCTAAAAAGGATGCGCGCCCGACGGGAGTTGAACCCGTGTTACAGCCTTGAAAGGGCTGTGACCTAACCGCTAGTCGACGGGCGCAAAAATTTTCTGACCCATTTTCCAAACATCCCCTGCACCTAGGGTTAGAAAAATGGTATCTGGCTTACAATATTGCTCTAAAAACATAGGGGGCTGGTGACCATTCAATAAAGTTGAATGAACCCCATTTCTCCTTAAAACATGGAGCAAATTCTTAGAAGAAAGTCCGGGTATAGGCTTTTCTCCAGCTGGATAAATAGGAAGAAGAATCACCTCATTTCCGTCCCTTAATGCTTTGCCAAACTCTTTTAAAAGGATCTTGGTGCGGCTAAATCTATGCGGCTGAAAAAGAACCACTAAACGTTTATCCTTATATTTTTCCCGCAGCGCTGAGAGCGTGGCTTTAATTTCCGTTGGATGATGGCCATAATCATCAATCCAAAGAGCTCCATTTTTTTCCCCTCTTAACTCTATCCTTCTAGCCACAGATTGAAACTTTTGCAGAGAAAGGCTAATTTTTTCAAAAGGAATTTTTAATTCTAAAGCGCATACGCAAGCTGCCAAAGCGTTTAACACATTATGTTTTCCAGAAAGAGGCAGGCTAATCGTCCCAACCTCCTCTTTTTTAAAAAACAAATTAAACCGCGTGTGCTGGTTCTCAAAACTTATCTTCTGCGCGGAATAAGCGCACCCTGAATCAAATCCATAAGTAACCACTTGCCGATTTAAATAGGGCAAAATGGATTTTACTTCTTTATCTTGCACACAGCAAATAGTGCATCCATAAAAAGGAACGCGGTTGCCAAATTCTATAAAAGCTGATTTCAGCTTTTTCATAGAGCCGTGATAGTCTAAATGATCATTGTCAATATTGGTAATGATCGCAATGGTTGGGGAAAGTTTTAAAAAAGAGCCGTCTGATTCATCCGCTTCTGCCACTAAATAGTCCCCATGTCCTAATTTTGCGCCGCTCCCTAATTGCTGTAGTTTTCCCCCAATAATAAAAGTTGGGTCCATGCCTGATTCCTGTAAAATCGTCGCAACCATGGAAGTAGTGGTAGTTTTGCCATGAGTTCCTGCAACCGCTATGGTGTATTTTAAACGCGCGAGTTCAGCCAACATCTCTATTCTGGGAATCACAGGAATTTTTAGCTTTAAAGCCTGTTTTACTTCCGGATTATCTTTGCGTACCGCAGTAGAAGTAACAACCACTTGGGTCTCTCCCACATTTTGCTTGCGATGGCCATAAAAAATCTCTGCTCCCAACCCTTGCAAACGGTCCGTCACGTCCGACTGTTTTAAATCAGAACCAGTTACTTTATAACCTAAATTGACCAACACTTCCGCAATGCCAGACATGCCAGATCCACCAATTCCCACAAAATGGATCTTTTGTATCGTTTTAAACATTTTTTAATTGTTCCTTAAAATCGCGCATTTTAAATAATCTGTTTCGGGCATGGAAAGCAAAACAGGATGGTCTCTTGCCTGTCCTCTCATTTCTAAAAGTTGAATTTGTCTTTTAGAATAAGAAGCCGCAGCGTTTAACATTTCTAAAAATTGATTTTTGGAAATGTGATGCGAACAGCTGGAGCTAAAAAGAATTCCCTCTTCATTCAAGAGGGAGAGAGCAGCCTGATTCAACTTCCTATATTTTCTTAAGGCGCCGAACATATTCTTTTTAGATTTCGCAAATGCCGGCGGATCCAGCACAATTATATCAAATTTAATATTTTCTTTTTTAAATTCCTCCAGGGCCTCGAAAACATCTTTTTGAATGATCCTGATTTGCGTTTCATTCAAAACAACATTTCTTTGTAACAGTTCGCACGCGCTTGGAGAAGATTCTACTGCAACCACTTCTTTTGCTTTAGCCTTTGCCGCATAGATTCCAAACGCTCCTGTATAAGAAAAACAATCCAAGACACTTTTTCCTTTTACAACTTCGCCTAAACGCTCTCTATTTTCTCTTTGGTCAAAAAAGAATCCTGTTTTCTGGCCTGCCAAAGGATCAACTAAAAAATTTAATTTCTGATCTTTAAAGGTTTGAAATATCCTAAAATCTAAAGGAATTTCCCCTTGAACCACCTCTACGTTTGTAGAAAGATTCTCCAAAGACCTAAGAGAACTATCATTTTTTTTAATCAAACATTCAATCTCAAAAATTTCTTTTAAGGCTGCGATTATTTTTTCAAAAAGAAGATCCATTCCTAAACAGTTGGATTGGATTACAAAAGTTTTATCAAACCGGTCCACTACTAACCCCGGCAAAAAATCTGATTCTCCAAAAATAAGGCGGTAGGCATGGTCTCCAAAAAAAAGCGAATCTCTAAAACTCTCTGCCTTTTTAATTCTATTCAAAAAAAATTGAGTATCTATCGCCTGATCTTCAAAAGTTAAAAGCCGTACGGCAATTAGGGAATGAGGGTTATAAAACCCTCTGCCAAGAAAAAGATTTTTCTTGGAATATAGATCAGCAAGCTCTCCGGGTTTAATCCCAGCATCCACCTGCTCAATTTCATTGGAAAATGTCCAAAGATGACCGGCTAAAATTCTACGATCACAATTATTTTTAAGGACTATTTTTGGGTAAGGCATGAAGGTGGATTAGGGGATTGAAATTACTCTTCAGCAATAAAACTTGCCGCCCCATCCTCTGTTTCCCAAACCGTGACTGAGTAAGGAGGATCGCTTGGCAGAAGTTTTGCCAATTCTTCATAAATCCAGCGCGCTATATTTTCCGCAGAAGGATTCATTTTTTTAAAAAATTCCAAATCATTCAAATTTTTATAACTAATTTTACCTATCACCTGATCAAGAAAAGAATGCATTTCAACAAAATCACAGAGATATTCTTCCGGAACCATCAATTTTTTTCCTCTAAACTTAACCTGAACCTTCCAATTATGTCCATGCAAGGGTTCATCTGCCCCATGATAATTCCTCAAATAATGGGCGCTGGAAAACTTTTTCTCTATTAGTACTTCATACATAAAAATAATTGTAGCAAAAAAGAAGATTTTGAAGGATCTTTAAACCAAAACATTTACTTAGATATTAAGGAATTCAACAATCCAAGTGAATGTTTTCGAGTTAAATAATCACAAGATTTTGTATAATTAATTATTAGATTTTTTATGAAACCTTAAAGTGACTGCTTCCAAAAAGCTCACCTCTCATTCATTTCTTATCCGTCCCATAGATAAAGATGACCTCTTGGAACTAACCACTTTAGATCGTCTGTCTAGGGGATCTCCTTGGACAAAAGAGATGTTTCAAAAAGAATTAGAACTTCCTTTTTCGATTCATGCGACAGTAAAAGATGAAAAAGAACTGATCGCATTTGGAGTGGTCTGGCAAGTGAAAGAGATCGCGCAACTGATTCAAATTACAGTAATTCCAGACAGAAGAGGAGCAGGAATCGGAACTTTTCTTGTAAAACATTTAATGAGAGTTTGCTCTCAAAAAGGCTGCAAAATCATGGAGCTTGAATTTGAGCAAGGAAATATCGCGGCGAAAAAATTGTATGAAAAATGCGGATTTAAAACAGTGGGTCTTAGAAAAAAATTTTACGGAAACCAAAATGCAATTTTAATGCAATGCGCGCTTTAAACCGCACTTTTGCATTAGGATGTTGGATTCGGCAAGACAGGGCAAACTTTTTCGTGCTTAAAAAAATCTTTTTTTTACTGATGCTCAGTCTATGCGCCTTCCAAAACCTTGGAATTTCGGCAAAAAAAGAAAAAAACGAATTCTCCTTTTCTCAAAATGAAAACCCGGCAGGGAAAAAGGTTTATTCCCATTTTTTGAACGCGTTGATTTTAGAACGGTACGGGGAGCTGGAACGCGCTTTAAAAGAATATAGTAGAACCCTTGCTTTAGAGCCCCAAGCTTCTTTAATTTACCAGCAAAGAGCGAACCTTTACTTAAAAATGGGACAGCCAGAAAAAGCTCTGCCAGATGCTCAAGCCTTTTACAAGCTCCATCCAGAGGATCCAGAAGCTTCTCTTTTTTTAGCCTCCATCCACTTAATGTTGGACCAAAAAATTACAGCAAGACAAATATTGGAAAAATCAATTGAAGAAAATCCTAAATATATTCCAAGTTTGATTGAATTAAGCAACATCCTTCTTTTTGAAGATTCCCCAAAAGCGATAAAAATCTTAGAAAACATTCTTAAGATTGATCCTTTTTCCATTCAAGCCTACTACTCCTTAGGACTCGTCTATCAAAAGATGGAAGAGTTTCCAAAAGCTAAAAATATGTTTGAGAAAGTAATAGAGATAGACCCCGAATCTGTGCCCTCCTTACTCTTTTTAGGAGAGACCTATGAAAAAGAAAATAATCTAGAGTCAGCTATCCTTTACTTTGAAAAAGCTTTAAAAAAAGCGCCGGAGCATTTTTCTCTACGAATGCAGCTGATCTCTCTTTACTCTAAGCTCAAACAATTTGACAAAATAGAAAATTTGCTGCAAATTTACCTGAATGATCCTTCCCCTCCGATGGAAGCGAATTTCTGGCTGGCCTTAGTGTATGAAAATAAAAAGCAGTGGGAAAAAGCCCTCTTCTATTATTTACAAGCTCAAAAAGGAATGAATAATCCAGAACTCCACATTCGAGCTGCTAGCGTCTACAGTCAATTAGGAGAGAGTAAAAATGCTCTTCGGTCTCTTAAAACCGCTGTAAAGCTATCCCCCCAAGAAGCTCAATTCCACTATTTTTTGGGATTAGCTTATTTGGATCTAAAAAAACCAAAAAAAGCGATCAAAGAATTTGAAAAAGCGATTGAATTAAAAAAAGATTTTGCTTCTAGTTATTTTCAGCTAGGCATAGCTTTAGATTCAATTAAAAAATGGCCGGAAGCTGAAAAAATGTTTAAGCATGTCATTAAAATTGATCCGACCAACGCTTCTGCTTACAATTATTTGGGCTATACCTATGCGGATCGGAACGAAAACTTATTTGAAGCAAGAAAATTAATAGAAAAAGCATTAGAAATTGACCAAGATAATCCTGCCTATGCAGACTCCCTGGGTTGGCTTAATTTTAGAGAGGGAGACATCTTAAGAGCAATTTCCCATTTAAAATCAGCTGTTGAAAGCATGCCTGATCCAGCGATCTTTGACCACCTTGGAGACTGCTATCATGCTTTGGGGAATAGTTTAGAGGCAGCTTTGAGCTATCGGCAAGCGCTGGAACTTGACCCAAAAAATAAAACCATACGAAAAAAACTTGAACGCTATAAAAAATGGCTCTTGCCTGAATCCCCAGCTAGAAAACTTCTTAAAAATTTTGAAAAAACTTTGAGCGAAACGCCCTATCTTTCCGGAATGATTTTACTTAAAGGTAAAAAAAATTTTATTGCAAAGGGAAGTTCATCCGGATTCTTTTATTTAAGAAAAACGAACCCCTCTCACCAGCTTTCCACAACTACGATTACTGAACTGCGCATGGATCTAGGCTTAAGCGCCCAGATGCCTGTCACCCTTCGCTATGAAAGTAACGCCATCAGCCAATGGACTGTTTTTCCTCCGGAAATTAAAGAGCAGATGCCGCAAGAAACTAAAAAATTACTTGAAATCATCGCCTCCTTTTTTGATAACAAACTCCTGCTTCCACTAGACCAATGGCAAACAGAGGTTCAAGAAAAATCAAAACATTATATCCTTACCTATCAAGACCGTTCCCTAACTTTAAAAAAGAAAACAGGATTAGTGGAAACGATCCTCTGGGGAAACACGATTCTAAAAATAGAAAAATACCAAAATATAAATCGCAATTTTTTCCCGCAAAAAATAAAAATAAAATCATTAAATAAAAATGAAACTGATTTAAAAGAGATTGAGATTGAATTTTCCCGTCTTTCTTTAGACACCATAGAGAATAAAATATTCAAAGCTAAAGAATAAAGATGCGCCTCTTAGCCCCTGCAAAAATCAATCTTTATTTACAAATCTTAAAAAAAAGAAAAGATGGTTATCATTCTCTAGAAACCATTTTCCAAACCATCAGCTTATATGATGAGATAGAATTAAAAGAGACTAAAGAAAAAGTTCCAAGATTCTCTCTAAAAGTAATTCAAAATGGCTCTCAACTGACCCAAGGCTGCCCTCCAGATCAAAAAAATCTGGTTTGGAAAGCTGCGGAACATTTCTTCAAAGAATTTAATCTAAACAAATCCTGTGAAATTATTTTAAAGAAAAAAATACCAATAGAGGCAGGGTTGGGAGGAGGTTCTTCAGATGCGGCAGCAACGCTTAAAGGGCTGGCTCAACTATTTCTTAAATCCTCTTATTCTTCTTTCAAAATACAATCCAAGCTCATTAGATGCGCTTCTAAATTAGGAGCAGATGTGCCGTTTTTCCTTAAAGGAGGGTGCGCTTTAGGTAAGGGCATAGGGGAAAAAATAAGCGCCATTACCCCGGCTCCAAAGTTTTGGTGCGTGATCGTGAAACCTGAAATTGGATGTTCCACAAAAGAGGCCTACGCTTGGTGGGATGAAACCCGGCAAAAAAAAGGATTAAAATTGACTGAAAATTCAAATATTAATATAATGATAAATTCCCTAATAAAACAAAAGGGCCGAAAGGCATGGAGTTTATGCATAAAAAACTCCTTTGAGGATGTTGTTCTTTCCAAAATTCCTGAACTAAAAAAATGTAAGCAGGAAATACTTTCTCAAGGGGCAGAGAGCGCATGTCTCTCCGGTTCAGGATCTGCTTTTTTTGGAATTGTTTCTTCCAAAAAGGTTGGGGAAGAGGTAAAAAAGAAATTATTGCATTCTTATCAAAACGTTTGGTTAGTTCAATCACTTTAGATAAAAAAGTTTTGCTGCGCATTAGAAGTAGATGGTCAAGGAGGTTTCTCTCATGGAAATTACAGAAGTTCGTGTGAGCTGCCGGAATGAAGAACGATTAAAAGCCTATGTAACAGTCACTTTTGACAGCGCGTTTGTTGTACGCCACATCCGCATTGTTAAAACAGAAAAAGGTCTTTTAGTTTCCATGCCGTCGCGTAAGCTCCCGGATGGCACTCACAAAGATATTGCTCATCCCATTACCCAAGAATTTCGAAAAAAACTAGAAACCAAAATTCTTGCGGCTTATGAGGAAGAATCCAAAAAAGAACCAACCATAACGCATCCGGCTCCACAAGAGAAAATAGAGATTACAGGAAAATGAACAAGGGGAGAACAAACAAAATTTTAACCTTCAAAGTTTAGAGTTCTTTCTTCCGGGGTGGTGTAATGGTAACACAGGAGACTTTGGATCTCCCATTCCTGGTTCGAGTCCAGGCTCCGGAGAGATTTTTAGTCATCTCTAAAAAACGAGAGTCTTAAACTTCAAAAACTTTAAAAAAAATAAAGCGCTATGTCAAAAAAATATTCCATACTCATTTTAGCTGCTGGAGAAGGGACAAGGATGCGATCCTCCTCAATTCCAAAAGTAATGCACACCCTTTGCGGTGTTCCTTTGATCCAAAGGGTGATCAAAGCGAGCATGCCTATTCCTCAAGAGAAGATTGGAATTGTGGTAGGCTATGGCAATGAAAAAATAAAAGAAGAGCTAAAAAAACAAAAGAATATTGAGCTTATCCCACAAAAAAAGCAGATGGGTTCAGGAAACGCGGTCCAATCTGCAAAAAACTGGCTTCAACACGTTTCAAAATCCTCTTCTCACATTCTAGTTGTTTGCGGAGACACCCCTCTTATTTCTTCAGAAACTCTTCTTTCTTTTTGTAACTTTCATTTAAAACAAGAAAATAACGCTTCTATCCTTTCTTTTAAAACTTCCCAACCTTTTGGATACGGACGAATTGTTAGGGATCAAAATTTAAGAGTGCAAAAAATTGTGGAAGAAAAAGATGCGACATTGGAAGAAAAAAATATTGACGAGGTCAATTCAGCCATTTATTGTTTTGAAATTAAAAAATTGCTGGAAATTTTGCCGCATTTAAAAAATAATAACGCTAAAAAAGAATATTATCTAACGGATGTGATTGAGCATTTCTATAATAAAAGATTAAAAGTTGATGCTTTCCAAAGCGGCGCCAGAAATGGATTAGCCATCAAGGAAACCATGGGAATCAATACAAGAGTTGAATTGAGCATGGCTGAAGAGTTCCTTCAAGAAAAAATCAGAAATTATTGGATGGAGCAGGGTGTCACCATGTTAAATCCTTCTTCCATCTATATTGAAGAAAAAGTCACCATTGGAAAAGATACGCTTTTATTGCCTCAAACTATGCTGCTGGGCGCAACCAAAATTGGAGAACGCTGCAAAATTGGTCCTTCTAGTTTTATAGAAAATTCTAATATTGGCGAGAATACAGTGGTTCGCGCTTCTTTTATTTATGGCTCAACCATCGGCAATAAAGTTGAAATTGGGCCCTATACCCATTTAAGAACAGGCTCTGTGGTTCAGGATGAAGCAAGGATAGGAAACTTTACAGAGATAAAAAATTCAAATATCGGCAAGGAAACAAAGGTCTCTCATCTAGCTTATATCGGCGATTCTATTTTGGGAGAAAAAATTAATGTTGGCGCGGGCGCGATTACCTGTAATTTCGACGGAAAAAATAAACATAAAACAACTATTGGTTCTCAATCCTTTGTTGGATCCAATGTAAATCTGATCGCCCCTGTAAAGGTTGGGGCTAGATCCGTTCTTGCAGCGGGCTCTACTATTACTGAGGACGTGCCTTCAGATTCTCTAGCAATTGAAAGAACATCCTTGGTCATCAAAAAAGGTTGGGTTAAAAAAAGAAAATAAACGATTAAAAAGGGAGAAAATTCTTATGCGAACTTATAACAATAACACCCTAAAAATTTTTTCTGGCAATTCTAATCTGCCTTTAACTGAGGAAATTTGTGCCATTTTAGGAATTCCTTTAGGACGCGCTCATGTGGGAAGGTTTCCTGATGGAGAAGTAGAAGTAAAAATCGAAGAAAATGTAAGAGGATACGATTGTTTTGTCGTACAACCCACCTCTTATCCGGCAAATGACAATTTAATGGAACTGCTGCTTCTCATGGATGCTTTAAGGCGGGCAAGCGCGGATAGAATTACCGCTGTTTTACCCTACTATGGTTATGGCAGACAAGATAGAAAAGCTGAACCTCGAGTGCCCATCTCAGCAAAACTTGTGGCAAACTTAATTCAAGCCGCAGGAGCAGACAGAGTTTTAACCATGGATTTACATGCTGGGCAGATTCAGGGTTTTTTTGATATTCCCGTAGATCACCTCTACGCAAACCCTGTGATTATAGACTATTTTAAAAGAAAAAGTTTTATCAATAATGAACCTGGGACTTTGGTGATTGTTTCACCAGACGCAGGCGGAGTAGAAAGAGCCAGAGCCTTTGCCAAACGCTTAAACGGGGAACTGGCCATTGTGGACAAAAGAAGAATTTCTCCCAGAGAAGCAGCGGTCATGACAATTGTGGGAGACGTAAAAGACAAATACGCAATTCTTATTGACGATATTATTGATACCGCAGGCACTTTGTGCAAAGCCTGTGAGGCCCTTCATCGCGCAGGGGCAAAAAAGATTTTTGCTGGCTGCGCCCATGGAATTTTTGCAGGGCCAGCCATTGAAAGATTAAACCAAGCTCCAATTGAGGAAATTGTAGTTACGAATTCAGTTCCTTTAAAACAATCAAAACCAGACTATATCACTGTGCTTTCTATAGCCAATCTCTTGGCTGAAGCTATTGAGCGCATTCATTCTGGTTCCTCTGTCAGTGAGCTCTTTGTGTAAGGAGAATGAAACAATGCAAAACATAATCTTAAGTGCAGAAACAAGAGAATCCGTCTCAAACGGAAAACTAAATGAGTTGCGTAAATCTGGCTGGATCCCGGCTGTACTCTATGGAGGCCATTCTGGGGAAAAAAGCGACAAAAATATTCTGATAAAAGTAAAAGAAAAAAGTTTACAGAAAACCATTGGCAGCCACAATGCAATATTAGAACTAAAAGTGGGAAACCAAAGCGACTCTGTTCTTATCAAAGAAATCCAAAGGGATGTCGTTACCCAAAAGCTGCTTCATGTGGATTTTCAAAGAGTAAGCATGACGGAAAAATTAGAAGTGATGGTGCCTTTACACCTAGTGGGAGAAGCTAAAGGAGTAAAACTTTCAGGAGGAATTCTGCAGCATTTAGTTCGGGAAATAAAAATCCTTGCGCTGCCTAAAGATTTACCGTCTGCAATTAATCTGGATGTTAGCGGGTTAGAAATTGGACATGGACTACTTGCAAGCGAAATCCCCGCAATTGCTGGGGTACAGCTTTTACTAGATCCGCACCAGATGATTGCAAACGTTGTTGCCCCAACTATTTTAGAGGAAACTCCACAAGCTCCGGGAGCTGCAACAGCCGCTGAACCAGAGGTCATTGCCAAAGGTAAAAAACCTGAAGAAGGTGAAGAAGCTGCTGCCACAGCCACAGCTAAACCTGGAGAAAAGGGAGCAGCTGCTCCCAAAACAACTGGAACTCCAGCTAAATGATCCCCTTTACCTTCTGAACTGACTTGATTGTAAAATGATTTGACCCATGAGACAATTAATAGTTGGATTAAATAGAATAAACCGCATTATTCTCTTAATTGAAAAACGAAATTATTTGAGCTAGTTTCCTAAATTTTCTCTAAAAGATGGAACATCCCATTCGGTTTGTCATAGGTTTAGGAAATCCTGATCCTCAATATGAAGGAACTCCTCACAATTTGGGAAGAACTTTAATGGAAAAAATTCAAAGAGAAAAAAATCTAAATTGGCAAAAAGAAAAAATGTATGACACGACTCTTTCCAACCCTTCTTTTGTGCGGTTAAATAGTTATATGAATGCTTCAGGCATTGCTGTAGAGCATCTGGTTAAAAAAACGAAAGTTGAACCAACGCAACTTTTAATTTGCTTTGATGATTTTGATTTAACTTTAGGAACCCTGCGCGTACGAAAAAAAGGTTCTGGCGGCAGCCATAATGGTTTAAAGTCAATCGTTGAATCTTTAGGCACAAAAGAATTCCCCAGACTCCGCTTAGGTATTGGGCCTCTTCCTAAAGGAAAAGACCCTTCTCAGTTTGTGCTTAGTCCTTTTTCTAAAAAAGATAAAGAGATTGTCCAAAAGATGCTGGAACAAGGGATCCTAGCTATTGAAACTATTCTGAAACAGGGTTTAGAATTTGCAATGAACCAATATAACAAAAATAACGGTAATGTTAACTAAAATTTAAAAGTGTCCAATTTAAATTCTTAAATGACATAATAATTGACATGAAAAAAAAATTTTTATTAAATAGTTAGAATTTTATGGAACAAACAAAAGAAAATAGCCCAATCAATAGCTCTGCAAATACAGCTATTCCCGCAAATAGTGTAAAAAATAATGTACTCCCCAGTTCTTCCCAACAGGGAATAAAACGCAGAGATTTTTTATGGACCGCATGGGCTTCATTTGCCACTTTTCTTGCAGCTTCCGCAGGAGCCATGGGCAAATTTCTTTTTCCTAACGTACTCTATGAATCTCCTCAAATTTTCAAGGCTGGTAAACCAGAAGATTATTCTCTGGGAGTTTCTACAAAGTGGATGAAGGACCAGCGCGTATGGATTGTAAAAACCCCTTCCCAGCTTTATGCTCTTTGGGGACGTTGCACTCATTTAGGCTGCACCCCAAATTGGTTCGACGCTGAAAAAAGATTTAAATGTCCTTGTCATGGTTCAAATTTCACCAGCGAAGGAGATGTGATTGCAGGTCCTGCCCCAAAACCTTTAAACCGCTGCGCTATTGCCCTGCTTCCTACAGGAGAAATCTTAATAGACAAATCCATCCTAGAAACCCGCCCGGGGTTTCGTGAAAAAGATCAATTTAGAATTGCTTTTAAAGAAGCATAAAAAAGTTCTCTTCAATGAAAATATCTTTTGAACAAATAAAAAAAGAAATAATTGAACATCCCATTTGGCGTTCCATGTTCCGCGGAGGGAAATGGCACGATACTGCGCGGGACAGAGCTCAACATATTATTGGCAACGTCTGGCTGCATCTGCATCCAGCAAAACTTCGTAAAAGAGCAGTTCGCTTTACTTATACATGGGGGTTGGGCGGGCTTTCTTTTGGGCTCTTCTTTGTTTTAACTGTTTCCGGCATTCTTTTAATGTTTTATTACCGCCCCACTATTCAGCTCGCGTATCAAGATATTAAGGATTTGGAATATGTGGTCACCATGGGATCTTTCTGGAGAAATTTTCACCGCTGGGCCGCTCACTTAATGGTCCTAATTACTATTTTTCACATGATCAGAGTATTCTTAACAGGTTCCTATAAATCTCCTCGAGAATTTAACTGGGTGGTTGGCACTATTCTTTTAGTTTTAACTCTTCTCCTTTCTTTTAGCGGATACCTTCTCCCTTGGGACCAAATTGCGATTTGGGCTATTACCGTAGGCGCAAATATGGCTTCTAATACACCTATTTTAGGAGCTGAAGGGCCTTTTTCTATTGTAAACATCAAAAATGATGCTCGCTTTATGCTGCTAGGAGGAACCTATGTTGGAGAAGCAGCACTCTTAAGATTCTATGTACTACATTGCGTAGCTTTTCCCTTTGTCACTGGAGTTTTCTTAATTGTTCATTTCTGGAGAATAAGAAAAGATGGTTTTTCTGCCGCTCCCTTAGATTTAAAAAATAAAAATGAAGAAAAACTAGATGTCTGGCCAAATCTTGTTGTAAGGGAATATCTATACGCAATGATCGCCTTAGCTCTACTGATAGCTTGGTCTGTATTTATTCAAGCTCCTTTAGAAGAACAAGCTAATTTAAATGTAACGCCCAATCCAGCAAAAGCTCCTTGGTATTTTTTAGGATTGCAAGAACTCTTAGTCTATTTCGATCCTTGGATCGCAGGAGTGCTTCTGCCAACATTAATTATTGTTGGCCTCATGGCTATTCCTTACCTTGACAATAACCCCAATGGAATAGGCTATTATTCTCTTAAAGAAAGGCCTTTTGCCAATACATTTTTTTTATTTGGCATTGCCCTCTGGTTTATATTAATTTTAATTGGCACTTACTTAAGAGGCCCAAACTGGGGTTGGTATTGGCCATGGGAGGATTGGATGCATCACAAGCCACCTCCTCCTTCAGCCTGGAATGTGCCTAATAGTATAGGCTTGGGGCTTTTAGCTCTGTATTTTCTGGGAGGAATCTTTTTACCGCGATGGATCAAAAAAGAAATTCCTTTTAAAAAATATTCTTGGATTGGAACAGCCATTATTTTGATTCTTTGCCTGGCATTAAAACCTATTTTTCATTTGGGCTGGACTCAAGCTCTTTGGATATCCTTTGCAGCCATTCTCTACTACATTTTAGGGATCCTTCTTCCTCAACAATATATCCGTACAATTTCCTGGCCAAGATATGTGATTGCAATGCTATTCCTCTTAATGACCATAGGAGTGCTTTTGAAAGTAGGTTTACGGTTAGGATTTAACATCAAATATATTTTTACTTTGCCCCAATTTAATTTTAATATTTAACCTACATGAAATTTAGAGAAATATTTTTTAACAAAATTTTCACTCTGCGCAACCTTTTTTTTATTTCCAATTTTCTTGTTCTTGGTTTATTCTTCTATGCCTTAGCCCACGACTTTTTTAGAGAATGGAAACCTTATCAAAAAGAATATAAACTAAAAGAAAAAAAACGGGTTAGAGATTTAATGGAAAAAGGAGATGCTGCAACTAAATCTGGTCTGAACGATGAACTAAAAAAAGCAAAAGCGATGCGCCTAGAAATTAAACAGATACTAGCGACTGACATGAACCGGGTAGATCGCTGTATCACCTGCCATTTAGGCCATGACAGTTTTACCAATCCCACTCTGATCAATGATTATAAAGAGCACCCTTATGCAGCTCCTAAAAATGAGATTCATGAAAAACATCCCTTTGAAAAATATGGCTGCACCATTTGCCACGAAGGTCAGGGCTTGGCCACCACCTTTGTGGGAGCTGGCCACATGCCAAAAGATGAAGCTCAAAAAAAAGTTTGGAAAGAAAAACATGATTGGAAAACTATAGAATTCTGGGAACACCCAATGAAGGCAGGACCTCAAATTTTTGCAACCTGCTCTAAATGCCATGAAGCCCATCCTCCTGTAAAAGGAGTAGAAATTGTTAAAAAAGGTAAACAACTCTTTTTTGAAAATGGCTGTATTGGCTGCCATCAGGTGAGAGGAGAAGGCGGGACCATTGCTCCGGATATTGCGGAAGAAACCTCTGTAAAACCTCTAGCTAGAATAGATTTTGGTTTTGCGGTAAGCGCTGGGTTAATTAATAAAGAGGAAAGAACATTAGAAAATTGGATTAGACTTCATTTTACAGCTAATCCAGCTGTGCTTACCCCAGGAGATCCTGAAGGTCATTTAAGCCCTGATCCAAAAAATCCACAGCCTGTAGCGCCAACTGCCATGCCCTATTTTGGATTTAATAAAGATGAATCTGAGGCTTTAGTCGCTTATGTCAGTTCTTTAAAAAGAGAAAAAATTCCATACACTTATCGCATACCTGCTTTAAAAGAACCAGAACCAACTTTTTCCAATGCAGTTAAACATGGGAGATTTATTTTTCAAAAATATGGATGTACAGGATGCCATGGAAAAAATGCGGATCAGGGAATCCCTATCTTTAATAAACAGGGGGGCAGAGCTCCTGACCTAGTAAAAACCGTAGGAACTTTTACAAGGGAAGAATTAATTGAAAAAATACAAACAGGCGTTAACCCTGAAGAAAAAGAAAATCCAAAAGGACCTACCCCGCCGGTTTATATGCCCAGCTTTAAGGATAAAATCAAAGGGCAAGAAATGGAACATCTTGTAAGCTATTTATTGAGTATTGCTGAAAAGACAGAAGAGTGGTAGAATTTATACATCTAAAATAAATTTTGGGATTCAAATAAGGAGGCACCATTGAAAATGAAGAAAAAAATATTTTTTTTAGTTCTCTTTAGTTCTTTACTGTTCACACACCTCACTCTTTTTAGCGCGGATAAGGATGCCCCTAGCAGCGCAGAGGCTGAAAAAGAAAAAGCTTTAAAAAATCCTTATCCCAATGATCTTGGTCCGGAAAAAATTGATATTTCTAAATATAGCGCTGAATTGCAAGAAGGATATAAACTGATGTTAGACAAATGCGCAAAGTGCCATACCCCTTCCCGCCCTTTAAATTCTCAATTTTTAGATTTAAAACCAGAAGAGCTCCAAACGCTAAAAAGCTCCAATCCTGAAATCTTTAAAGATAAACTGGTCTGGCAAATAGAGACTGGCATCTGGCAAAGATACATTAAACGGATGATGGCAAAGCCAGGATGTAACATCAACACCCAAGAAGGCAAAAAAATCTGGAAATTTATAGTAGAAGACTCAAAAAAAAGGAAAACAGGAGCTCAAGCAAAGGTTTGGGCAGAACATCGCAAAAAATTATTAGCTGAATTTAAAACAAAATATCCAGATCGTTTCAAAGAGCTTTTTGAAAAATAATAAAAATCCATCCTCCCCCTCTGGATTTATTTAAATTAAAGCCATTTTGTATTAAAATTTGACATTCCTACTCTGTTTAAATAAATTAGGAATGTAGAAAAACAAGTGTTAAAAAAATTGAACTAAATATTCAGATTAACCAAAATATTTATGCTAACATGAATCGCTTAACCCGAATGCATGCATTAGAAAATGAGAACCGAGAAAAACAATCCAACTAAATGATTCGTATTAATCACTAATCTTTATTGATATGGCAGATGAAAAATTTGATGTGATCATAGTTGGCGCTGGCCCAGCGGGGGCGAGCGCAGCCATCACTTGCGCCCGGACAGGATTGTCCACCGTGCTATTAGAAAGAGGCGAATATCCGGGAGCGAAAAATGTTCAGGGAGGCATTCTCTATACAAAAATGCTCACTGAGATTATCCCTGACTTCTGGAAAGAACCCAAACCCCCTGTAGAGCGCCACATTACAGAGCAAAAAGTCATGCTTCTTTCTAATCAATCCGCAATTCATCTTGGTTTCAAATCCGCAGATTGGAGAAAAGAACCGCATAACTGTTACAGCATCATCCGCGTTTCTTTTGACCGTTGGTATGCAAAAAAAGCTGAAGAAGCAGGCGCAGAACTCTATACAGGAGTATTGGTTTCGGATCTTATTAAAAAAAATGGAAAGATTTGCGGAGTAAAAACTAGCGAGGGAGATGAACTTTTTGCAAATGTAGTGATTGCCTGCGATGGGGTTAACTCGCTCTTGGCTCAAAAAGCAGGTTTAATTGATGAGTGGCGCCCAGATGAAGTAGCCTTAGCTGTAAAAGAAACCCTAGCTCTTCCAAAAGAAAAAATTGAAGAGAGATTTTCCTTGGAGGCAAATGAAGGAGCTACTTTTGAAATGTTTGGAAAAGTGACTGAAGGAATGTTAGGTTATGCTTTCCTTTACACTAATAAAGAAAGCCTTTCTTTAGGGGTTGGATGCAAGGTATCCCATTTCCAGAAAACAGGAATTCCCCCTTATGAACTTTTGGATCATCTTAAAGCACACCCTATTCTTAAACCCTTAATTAAAGACGCCCAAAGTCTGGAATATTCCGGCCACTTAATTCCTGAAGGCGGTTACTATTCCATGCCTCCGCTTTACACAGATGGTTTTTTAATTGCAGGCGACGCAGCCCAAATGGTGAACCCTTCCCATAGAGAAGGTTCTAATTTAGCCATGACAGCCGGGAAGTTGGCTGCTGAAACAGTGATCGAATCTAAGAAAACAGGAGACACCTCTTCAAAATTTCTTTCTTTATACCAAAAAAAATTAAGGGAAACATTCATTATTCCGGACCTTTACGACCACAAAGATCTGGAAGAAAAAATAGAAGAAAGACCTGAACTTTTAACAGACATTCCGGATTTAGTCTGCAATGCGGCTTATGAATATTTTAATGTGGATGGACGGGCTAAAAGAGACGTGCAATCCGCGATCTTAAAAAAAATATTTCGCAACAAAGCTGTGCGTAAAATTATTAAATCTGAACTAAATTTAAAAAACCTTTTAGGGTTATTTAAAGGCGCTGTAAAAAGCGCATTAAACTATAAAAATCTAAGTTAAGGATTTCTTATGTCAACTGTTGAAGAAAAATTAGGAACTCTTGCCTTTAAAAACGATCACCAATCGCATATCTCCATTCCTAACCCTAAAATATGCCTAACCCAATGCAAAGATAAACCTTGCACTAAAGTTTGCCCGGCAAAAGTCTATGATTGGGATGAATCTCAAAAAAAGATTGTGGTTGGGTATGAAAACTGTATTGAGTGCGGCGCTGCCAGAATGATTTGCCCTTTCCAAAACATCCGTTGGGAAATGCCCAGAGGCGGTTTTGGCGTTTCCTACAAATTCGGTTAAAATAAAGATTTATTTTATTAAGAATTGAATTAAAGATTTAAAATACCTCAACTCTTTAAACACATTTTTTGTTATGTAAAACAATTACTAATAGTATTGTATTATTTAACTTGGATATTTAGTCATTTTTTAAAACTCATGTTTAAATCAATAATTATTATAGGAGTTTCTTACTTTTTTCTTTGTTTATTCTTACATATTATAGTATGGAAAATAAACCGTCCAAAAAATGATTTTCTAGCTTTATTTTTAATTTTCTTATTTTTTCCTTTAGCATTATATTTTATCTCCTTCTTACTTTTTTATGTAAATAATATCGTTCCTAATTCATATATTCCCCTAGAAACTCTTTTAGCAATTTACCTCCTACATCTTTCACTTTCTTCAGTTTATATTCAAAGTTATCCTTTAGCTCAAGCAGTATCTCCATCTTTAAAAATTTTAAAAATAGTTGGAGATGCGATGCCCAAGGGTTTAAATAAACAAGAAATTTTTCATCATTTTGATCTGTCTGATCTCATTATTAAAAGAATCGAAGACCTAAGTGATAACAAATTTATTAAAAATGAAAATGAGTGTTTAACCTTAACATATTTTGGAAAATTTCTAGCTAAATTTTTTATTTTTTATCGCGCTTTCTTAGGTCTGCCACCCGGAAAAGGTTAAAATCTAAAATTGAATGATTATTCTCATAATAATTTTATTACTCTCTCCATTTCTAGTCCTTATGACTCATAAGCTTCTATTGAGATCTTTAAAAAATCAATCCCCTCAAATAGTTGCTATCAATGCCGGCATCTTTTCAACAATCCCACTATTTTTCTTAATATGGCTTCTTCTTTCTAATCACTCATCCTTTTCAAACGAAAATATTTATTGGGGACTAATATATAGTTTTATAATTTATGGTGGGATTATTTATTCATATTATCATCTATTTAATATGAGTGAAACGGGAAGGCGTATAAAAATTATCTGTACCATCCTTGCCAATGGCTCTTTAAGCAAAAAAAGCATTATTGACATTTATGGTACAGCTAACCCCATTGAAATTAGATTAGAACGGTTATTACATGCTAAGATACTGTCTCTTAAGAATGATTATTACATACTTAATAAAAAATTTCTTTATTGGACTTCCAGTTTGGTAGAAAATTGGAGAAAATTTTTAGGATTTTAATTAATAGAATAGCTCTATCAATATTTGAGATAAAAGCTACTGCAAATCCTATTTTGGTGATATGAAGAAATATAATATAAGATATTATTTTTATATAACTTAAATAAAATATTAAGGAAATACAATTATGAAACTAGACCGATTAACGATTAAAGCTGAAGAAGCTCTTTCTGCAGCAAGCGCCCAAGCAGGAGAACATTCCCACCAAATGATTTCTACTGAACATCTCCTTTTTGCTTTGATCCAGCAAAAAGATGGGGTGGTTTTAGAAATCTTAGAAAAAATAGGAGTATCTTCTAATCTTTTATTAAAAAAAATTGAAAAAATTTTTGAAAAAAATCCCCAAGTTTCTTTAGGAAATGCTCAGATTCAAGGACAGATTTTTATTTCTCCTGAATTGCAAACGATTCTAACCCTTGCGGAAAAAACTGCAAAGGATTTAAAAGATGAATTTATTTCCACAGAGCATTTACTCTTAGGTATTGCTGAAGAATCCAAAAGTAAAGCATCCCAACTGCTTTTAGAAACTGGCATCACAAAAGAGACAATCTTAAAATCCCTGCAGCTCATCCGGGGCAGCCAAAGAATCACTTCCCCCTCGCCAGAAGAGACGTATAAACCTCTAGAAAAATATGGACGAGATCTTACGGAAATGGCAAAACTAGGAAAATTAGATCCCGTGATTGGGAGGGATCAAGAGATTAGGCGCGTGATTCAAGTACTTGCCCGGAGAACAAAAAATAACCCTGTATTAATAGGAGATCCTGGTGTTGGGAAAACAGCCATAGCAGAAGGATTGGCTCAGAGAATTATTTCCGGCGATGTACCAGAAACTTTAAAAAATAAAAGGGTCATTGGGCTGGATTTAGGAGCGCTTATTGCCGGGACAAAATTTAGAGGAGACTTTGAAGAGCGTTTAAAAGCAGTTCTAAAAGAAATAACAAGCTCAGGGGGACAAATAGTTCTTTTTATTGATGAAATGCATACCTTAATCGGCGCCGGGGCTGCTGAAGGAGCAATAGATGCTTCTAACCTGCTTAAACCCATGTTAGCTCGAGGTGAGTTGCACTGTATAGGAGCGACCACCATTGATGAGTACAGAAAACATATTGAGAAAGACGCTGCTTTAGAAAGAAGATTCCAACCTGTTTTAGTGAATGAGCCTAGCGTAGAGGATACGATCTCTATCTTGCGCGGGCTAAAGGAAAAATACGAACTGCACCATGGAGTTAGAATTAAAGATTCTGCTTTAGTGGCAGCTGCAAAACTCTCCTCACGTTATATCTCAGACAGATTTCTGCCAGATAAAGCCATTGATCTAATAGACGAGTCTGCTTCCAGCTTACGCATGGAAATTGATTCCATGCCTCAAGAATTAGACGAGCTGGATAGAAAAATACGTCAATTAGAAATTGAAAAAACAGCGCTTAAAAAAGAAGCGGATCCCCTTTCAGAAGAAAGAATTCAAAAAATTGAGGAGGAGCTTCAGAATCTCAATCTTAAGACCGTTGGTTTTAAAAATCAGTGGGAAAAGGAAAAAGAAATTATTCAAAAGACAAGAGTCTTAAAAGAAAAATTGGAAAATTTAAAACTGGAAGAAAAAAATGCGGAACGAGCTGGGGACTTAGGCAAGGCTGCTGAAATCCGCTATGGAAAACTTCCCAACATACAAAAAGAGATGGAAGTTTTAAACCCAGAGGTTGAGACCCGCAGTAAAAAAGGAGCGCTCTTAAAAGAAGAGGTGGATGAGGAAGATATTGCGCAAATCATCTCCCGCTGGACAGGCATTCCTGTAACCCGAATGCTGGAAGCTGAAATGCAAAAACTCTTCCATATGGAACAAAGGCTGCACAAAAGAGTGGTGGGACAAGAAGAAGCTATTCAAGCGATTAGCAACGCTGTTCGTCGTTCCAGATCAGGAATTACAGATCCTAATCGTCCTATAGGAACTTTTATGTTTCTTGGTCCGACCGGCGTGGGAAAAACTGAACTAGCCAAAGCAGTGACAGAATATCTTTTTGACGATGAAAAAAACTTAATACGCATTGACATGAGCGAATATATGGAAAAACATTCTGTATCCCGTTTAATTGGCGCGCCTCCTGGCTATGTGGGCTATGATGAAGGTGGACAACTAACAGAAGCGATCCGTAAACATCCCTATGCAGTCATTCTTTTTGATGAAATTGAAAAAGCTCATAAAGAGGTATTTGATTTAATGCTTCAAATTCTGGATGAGGGACGCCTGACAGATGGACAAGGAAGAACCGTAAATTTTAAAAATAGTCTGATTATCATGAGCTCTAATGTGGGCTCCAATTGGATACAGGAAACTTCCGACTACCAGGAAATGAAAAAAAGAATTATGGAATCTCTTCAAGCTCATTTTAGGCCGGAATTCTTAAATCGAATTGACGAAATTTTAATCTTTCAGCGTTTGCAGGCGGATGAAATGAATAAAATTGTTGAGATTGCCTTAAAACAGCTTGAAAACCGTTTAAATGAAAAAAAAATATCTTTAATCTTAACAGAATCTGCTAAACGCTTCTTAGTCAAAGAGGGATTTCATCCTGCTTTTGGAGCAAGACCTCTCAAACGAGCAATTCAAAAATTCCTATCAGATCCTTTAGCTCAAAAAATCGTTTCCAATGAATTTAAAGAGGGTGATACCATCGAAGTTTCATCCAAACGAATGGAAGGAATAGAAAATCTTGTGTTTAATAAAAAATAATTAAACCAAACAACAGATGGATTCAAAGAATTCAATGAACATTTCGATTTTATCTCATAGGAACTTCAATCAGAAGGCAGGAAGAAAACTTTTTAGCCGTGAGTTTAATAGATTGCCTTCCAATAACCTTGGCAGCATCACCATTTCTTAAACCAATATCATTAAAATTAATTTCACCACCCACTACAAAAATAAACGTGCCGTTTTCTTTTTTAAAAGCTTCGTAAGATACAGAAATCCCCGGATCTAACAATGCAAAAGAAAAAATAGAATTTTGATGAATGTAAATTGTGTTTTTTTCTTTGGCTCCGGAAACAATTGGAACAATCTGATTTTTATTTGATTTTAGAATACCTTTTTTTTGCTCATAACTAGGCGCTATATCTTTTTCTCTGGGTTCAATCCAAACCTGTAAAAGATGAACCCCCTCCATTTTTGAACAATTGTATTCAGAATGGACAAGTCCGCTCCCAGCAGACATTCTCTGCACGTCTCCAGCCTCAATCACTCCATGGTTTCCAATGCTATCTTTATGTTCTAACCTGCCTTGAAAAACTAAAGTTACAATTTCCATATTTGCATGCGGGTGCATGCCAAAACCACCGCCGGGATGAATCCTATCCTCATTTAAAACTCTTAAAGATCCAAAATGTATCTGTTTTGGATCATAATAATCTCCAAAACTAAAACTATGTTTACTTTCTAACCAATCCAACTGTGTTACTCCTCTTTGATCTGAAGGAATAATTTCAATACTCATTTCAACAATAACCAAATTTTAAGCAACTGTATTTATAAATTTATTTGAAATAAAACTGGATATATTGTTTATCGTGGTATCTAAAATTCTCTGCATCGCTTCTTGACTATAAAAAGCGATATGAGGTGTGATCACAACGTTTTCTCTATGTAAAAGGATGTGATTTTTAAGCAAAGTTTCTAGTTTTTCTTGAGGGAATTGGTGTGAAAGGATCTGTTTTTCTTCTTTAATTAAATCTTCATCTTCTAAAGCATCTAACCCAGCTCCTGCAAGAATGCCTTCATCTAACGCTTCCACTAAAGCATGAGTATCTATCAAAGCTCCGCGAGCAGTGTTTACCAAAAGCGCGCCCCTTTTAATCTTTTTAATATTCTGCCTATTAATCAAATGATGGGTTTTCGCATTGTAAGGAGCATGCAAGGAGACAATATCTGAATTAGCAAGTAAAAATTCTAAATCCGCATACTTAAAACCAAGGACCTCTTCTAAAAAATGGTTTTTATTCACATCAAAAGCAAGCGCTTCCATGCCAAAACCTCTGGCCATTTTTATCACATGTAAACCAATATGTCCTGCGCCAACCACTCCTAAAGTTTTACCTTTTAAATCAAAACCTTTTAAACCATTTAAAGAAAAATCCCCTTTTACTGTCCTCACAAAAGCCTTATGCACATTGCGGGAAAGGGAAAGAATCAAAGCAAAGGTATGCTCTGCCACAGTATTTTCTCCGTAAAAAGGAACATTGGCAACAACAATCCCTTTTTTTTTGCAAGTTTCCAAATCTATATGGTCAAACCCTGTGGAGCGGGTAGCAATAAACTTTAAATTTTGAATCTGGCTAATAACTTCCTTGGATACTTTAGAATAGATAAAAACTGAAAGAATGTCACAAGATTTAATTTGGCTAAGATGTTGCCCTGAAAGTTCTTCTTGAAAAAAAAGAAATTCATTATTAAGGGCTAAGGGAGAATTTTTAATACATTCTATTTCCCAGTCATTTATTTCTAAAAAAGCAATTTTCATTGGTAAACTTAATTATAGCTTTTTCTTTTAAAATTTATGAAAAAATAAGGGAGCCAAATCCAAAATAACCAACTAAAAATTTGATTGAATGGAAGTGTGCGAAACAGTGTCCATAAAACTAAAATAGGATCAATCAATAAGTGAACCCAACCAGTCTTAGCTTCTTTTTTAACACGAACAATCACTTTAACCGCATTAAAACGCTTTTCTCTTAAAAGTCTTAAAAGAGCCGACTCAATATCTTTAGTAGGCAACTTTCTCCATCCGGGCAATTCAATAATGTTCCATACATAATTCGTAAAACCCCAACCATGATTATCTGTAACCCCAGTCATAAATAAATTATGCTTGCGACAAAAGCCAATGATCTGGTTTCTAAACGATTCATCAAAATCTAAAGCCAATGGCGCGCTATTTACAATTTCAAAACCGCTAAGTCCCCAGTTTGCAAAATCATCTAAATCGCTGTTCCAGTGATATTTCCAATATTCCGGTAAACTTGCAATCACTAAAATTTTTGGATCTTTTCGCATTTCTTTTAAAAAAATTTCCAACCCATATTTTCCCTGATCATAAGGGCCATTGGGGATCAGCTCTTTTAGCCCTAAAACCACCCAATGCGATTCATGCAAACTAACCTCTTCACCTAAAAAAGAAAGGATTTTGCTTTCTCCCTTCATTGCTCTTGCATAAGAAAGCAGTGATCCATTAAAAACATTGTGGTCTGTTATGAAACAGGCGTCAAATCCAGCTTTGAAATGCCAATCAATATTTTTTTCTGACGTAAAAGATTTGCGCGCATCCCAGGAGCTGTTAGTGTGCGAATGAAAATCCACAACCATTAAATCCGGATTATTAACTCTTAAACTTGCCAAGGGACGGGGTAAAAATACAGCCAAAGCAATCACCAAAAGATAACTCATCCCAAATAGAATAAATTTTCCAAGCTCTTTAAAAAGGCGCTGAAGTGTTATCGGGCGATGAACCAAATGAATAGAACGAAATAAAATCCAGATCAAAACGCACAATAGAATAAAAGCAACATGCTGTTTTAAACTTAATAAAGTTAAATGATCAAACAAAGAAAAAAAAGGAGAGAAAAAAAGATATGATTTAGGAAAATAAAGGAAACAATCTAGAGGATAGGTTCCAGTAACAATGTCTTTGACTGTGTTTGGGGTTTTAAAACTTTGCCCTAAAAAAAGTAAAAGGGTAAGAATTCCAGAGAAAAGAAGACTCTTTCCTTTTTTAGGGCTTGCCAATTCCAATACTTGTACCTCCATCTACCACTAAAGTTGTGCCTGTAACCCAGGCAGATTCATCCGAAGCAAAATATAGAATGGAAAAAGCAGCATCTTCCGGCAGCCCATCCCTGAATAGCAGTGGATTTGTGCGCAAAGAATCTTTTCCTTTAGTAAACATTTGATGAGACATTTGTCCGGGACAAACACAATTCACTCTAATCTGGCGCGGGGCCAATTCTAATGCCAGACTTTTGGTAAGAGAAATAACCGCTGCTTTCGAAGCATTATAATGCGCCATATTTTTTGTAGTTAACATGGAGCCAAACACTGCTGCTGTAAGGATAATGGAACCAGAACCATTTTTAATCAAATAGGGGAGGGCTGCTTGCACAGTGAGAAATTTAGCTTTTAGATTTAAGGATAACATCTCATCCCAATCTTTTTCCGTAATCTTTTCTATTGGGCTTGTCCTAAAATGTCCCATATTACAATGAAGAATATCCAATTTACCAAATTCTTTCATGATCTGATGAAAAACAGCATGAGTTTGATCTTGTTTGGTACAATCCGCTATAAAGGAAACTGCTTGACCTCCTTGCTCTTTAATTCTTTCAACGGTATCAAGGGCTGCGTCTTTTTTGCGGGAAATAAGCGCAACTTTTGCTCCTTGCTGAGCAAATAAAAGAGCAGTGGCTCGGCCGATCCCCGGACCTGCGCCTGCAATAATTGCAACTTTATCTTTTAACCGCATTGGATAAAACTCGATTTAGCCTGTCAGGAAAATTCGTGGCAATAGCGTCTGTTCCGATGGTAAAAATTTTTTTCATTTCCTTAACTTCATTCACAGTCCAAGCAACAACAAAAAGTTTATGCTTATGAGCATTTTGCACCAAAGATTTTGTGATTAAATGTCTGCGTGGAAAAATCGCGTCTGCCCCAAGTTCCTTAGCTCTTTTAAAAGGATCTGCTAAAGGTTCTCTATACAAAATGCCCGTTGGTATGTTTGGCTCTAAAGATTTTGCTCTTTTAACTACCCCATGGTCAAAAGAAATGAAAATGATGCGGGATTCCATTTTTTTCTTTTTTACAATTTCTATTGCAACCTTTTCTATATCTAAATAACGAATGGGTTCATTTTTAATTTCTATTGCTAATCCTAAAGCGCGACCAAGGCAAGATTTTTGTTCTTTAATCCAATCTAAAAGTTCCTCTAATAAAAGCGCTCTTTCCCCAACATATTTTTTAGAATACCAGGATCCTGCATCCAGCTTCTTAATTTTTGAAGAGGTCAAATTCCTAATTTGTCCATGCCCATTGGTAGTTCTTTCCACGCTCTCATCATGCATTACCACGCATTTCTTATCTTTAGAAAGGTGAATGTCACATTCCAACATGTCTGCTCCTAACTTTTGCCCGCAAATAAAAGAAGCCAGGGTATTTTCTGGAGCATGCCCCATGGCCCCGCGGTGACCAATTAACCAACATTTTCGAGGAGAAGTTTCATTAAATTTAAACATAATTTAAAATATACCAAATTTCAGGGGATTACCCAAAAACCTTTTACACATTAAAACTGTGAACTTTTAAAACTTAAAGCAACTAAAAACTTTCCAAACATTGTATTCATTCTAAAAAATAAATAAAATTTTGTTTATGATTGAAAAATTTTTAAGAAATCATATTACCTACAAAGGAAATGCGGTGGGTTTTAAGTGCGATGAAATTCTCTTGCCCAACAAAAATAAAGCTTATCGAGAATATTTAACCCATGCCGGAGCTGTGGCCATTATCCCATTTCTAGATTCCCCTAAAAAAGTTCCTCTTCTTAAATGTAGAATAGTTCTTGTAGAACAATACCGCTATCCTGTGAATAGAATTACAGAAGAGCTGCCAGCAGGAAAAATTGATTTTAAAGAATCTCCTAAGAGCTGTTTAGCTAGAGAACTTAAAGAGGAGACAGGATATTCCACTAAAAGATTCCATCATATAATCAGTTACTGCCCTACCCCGGCTTTCTCTCAAGAAGTTATCCATATCTATTGGGCAGATTCCCTTAAAAAAGGAAAGTGCAATCCAGACGAAGATGAGTTCTTAAGAGTAAAAGTGGAGAGCTTTCAGAATATTTTGCAAAAAATTAGAAAAGGAAAAATTAAGGATTCAAAAACTGTGATTGGAATTCTGGCTTGCGTTGCTTTAGAATTTCCAGGAGTTAAGCTCAGGTAAGAATGAATTGCAGGTAGAATCCAGAGTAAGCGGGGTTACAGAAACAAAATGAGATTTTATCGCCTCAATATCCGTGCCTTTTTCCGGAATGCCTTTGGGCACATCTCCAGCTAACCAATAATAAGGATTTCCTCTCGGATCAATTCCAGAAGGAATTGCTTTTCCATAGACTCTCCTGCCTAATGAAGTAACCTTTAAAGATGAGTTGTGATTTAAGTTTGGAGGCACATTGACATTTAAAAACACTCTTGCTGGCAGCTTGTTCTTTAAAACTTTTTTTGCAATTTTATAGGCAATTTTAGCTGCCATTAAAAAAGAAGGCTTAGAGTCTTTAGTGACTGAAATGGCAAAAGCAGGCACTCCTAACATGGCTCCCTGTCTTGCCACTGCCACAGTTCCAGAATAAATGGTATCTTCCCCTAGGTTTGGTCCATTATTAATTCCGCCAATGACAAGATCTACTTTTTTATCTTTTAAGACCTGATGAATCCCAAATTTTACGCAATCAGATGGGGTTCCATTCGCTACATAAACATAAATCAGATCTTTAACGCCTAACTCTATGGGCATTCTCTGAACACGAAAAGGCTTATGCAAAGTAATGGAATGACTCGCTGCAGAACGTTCACTATCCGGCACCACCACAATTACCTCTCCTAAGGGACGGATAGCTTTAATTAAAGTGTTTAAGCCAATCCCATAAATTCCATCGTCATTTGAAATCAAAATTCTAGACATAGTTTTTTAGAATTTCCTTTATTTTCATAAGAGCTATGGCCCGATGGCTTATTTTATTTTTTTCTTCCAGGGTGAGTTCAGCTAAAGTTTTTCCAAGTTTTGGAATATAAAAAATTGGATCATAACCAAAACCATGGTTCCCTTGAATCGTCTCTAAAATTTGGCCGGCAATGGATCCTTCCACCATTTGTGTGCGTCCGGTTTCAGGGTTATGACAAGCGATAATAGAACGAAAACGCGCCTCCCTATCCCTGCCTTTTTTACCAGATAATTTTTCAATTAATTTTTTGTTATTCTCCTCATAAGAACAGTTTTCACCCGCATAGCGCGCAGAAAAGACCCCGGGTTCTCCATTTAAAGAAAGGACTTCCAAACCAGTATCGTCCGCTAAAGTTAAAAGACCAGTTTTTTTTGCGTAAAATTTAGCTTTTTTTTCCGCATTTTCTTCTAAGGTATTATGGTTTTCCTCTACTGGCGTAAGTTCTGGAAAATCCTTTAGAGTCTTTATCTCAAAAGAACATTCTAAAAGCAAATGAGAAATTTCATCTATTTTATGAGGGTTATGAGTGCCTAAAACAATTGGTTTCAATTTAATAATTTTGTTTTTGCTTTAAAAGATTAAGAGCAGATCCAGCTTTAAACCATTCAATCTGTTCTTCTGTTAAACTATGTTTTAACTGAATTTTCACTGTGGAGCCATTCGCATGATGGATCACTGCGCTGATCTCTTTTTGAGGCGCTAAATTTTTAAGACCAAGAATACTGATGCGGTCCTGTTCTTCAATTTGATCGTAATCTATAGGATTGACAAAAGTTAAAGCTAAAACCCCCTGTTTTTTTAAATTAGTCTCATGAATACGGGCAAAACTGCGCGCAATGATGGCTGCAGCTCCTAAATAGCGCGGAGACATCGCTGCATGTTCACGGCTCGATCCTTCTCCATAATTTTCATCTCCAATCGCTACCCACCTTAATCCTTTTGTTTTATAAGCACGGGCAATTTTTGGCAACTCTACCTCTTTTTCTCCTGTAAACGCGTTCGTGCCTTTGCCAGCCTGTTTGCTAAATGCATTGACAGCTCCTAAAAAAAGGTTATCGCTAATTTTATCTAAATGTCCTCTATATTTAAGCCACGGGCCTGCTTGAGAAATATGATCTGTAGTGCATTTGCCTTTAGCTTTTAAAAGAATGGGAAGTTCAATCCAATCTTTCCCATCCCATTGAGAAAAAGGATCTAAAAGTTGCAACCGCTCACTTTTAGGATTTACTTCAATCTGGATTGATTCTCCATTCTCTGCTGGAGCGATATACCCTTCCATAGGAGAAATAAAACCTCTTTGAGGTAGATCCTCTGCTTTTTTGGGAGGGGCCAACTTTACTTTTCTTCCATCTTGACCTTCAAGAAAATCAGTCAGCGGATTAAAACTTAATCGCCCGCTCAAACCCAGCGCTACTACCAACTCAGGACTGCCAATAAAAGACATGGTCTCAGAATTTCCATCGTTTCTTTTTGGAAAATTCCGATTAAAAGATGTGACGATAGAATTCCTTTCTCCTGATTTAATATCATCTCTTTTCCATTGGCCAATACATGGGCCGCACGCATTTGCTAAAACATTCCCGCCGACTTCTTCTAAAGCCTTTACCTGTCCATCCCGTTTAACAGTTTCAAAAATCTGATCTGAACCCGGAGTAACTAAAAACTGCACTGCCATTTTAATCCCATGAGACTTTGCCTGCAAAGCTATATCTGCTGCGCGGCTTAAATCCTCATAGGAAGAATTAGTACAGCTGCCAATAAGAGCAGCGGAAATTTTTTCAGGATAATTTTTCTCTTTAACTTCTTTGGCAAAACAAGAGATGGGTCTGGCTAAATCCGGCGTGTGCGGTCCAACAATGTGCGGCTCTAATTCAGAAAGATTAATCTCAACAACCTTTTCATAATATTTTTCTGGACTCTCTTCCACTTCTTTATCAGCTCTAAGCAATTCCTTTTTTTCTTCTGCGCAATCCGCAATTTCAGATCGTTTGGTAGCCCTTAAATAACCAGCCATACGCTCATCATATGGAAATAGTGAGGTTGTAGCGCCCAGTTCCGCGCCCATATTAGTAATGGTGGCTTTGCCTGTACAACTTATGGAATAGGTTCCAGGTCCAAAATATTCAATAATCTTGTTTGTCCCGCCTTTTGTAGTAAGAAGCCCGCAAAGAACAAGAATCACATCTTTAGGAGAAGCCCAGCCTTTTAATTCTCCTGTAAGTTTTACTCCAATGAGTGTTGGATGTTTTACCTCCCAAGGAATGCCAGCCATCACATCTACCGCATCTGCTCCACCCACGCCCACTGCAATCATCCCCAGACCGCCGGCATTGGGTGTGTGGGAATCAGTTCCAATCATAAGTCCGCCAGGAAAAGCATAATTTTCCAAAACCACCTGATGAATAATACCAGCTCCCGGCTGCCAAAAACCAATGCCATATTTATTAGAAGCGGATCTTAAAAAATCATACACCTCCTTATTTTCTTTTATTGCAGTTTGCATATCCTTCTGGGCGCCCACATAAGCGCGAATTAGGTGGTCACAATGCACTGTGGTAGGAACACTCACTCTCTTTATATGGCTTTGAGCGAATTGTAAAAGAGCCATCTGGGCAGTGGCATCCTGCATGGCGATCCTGTCCGGCCTTAAACTTAAAATTCCTTCTCCTGGTTTAAATCTTTGAGATTTAGGATTATCTAAATGGGAAAAAAGATTTTTTTCCGCTAAAGTCAGGGCTCTTTTTAAACGATTGCGCACAATGGAAAGATTCCTCTCCATTTGAGAATAAATTCTTTCAATGTTGTTCCGATCAAGCTCTATCTTCATCTTTTAGCTTGCTCCCCCCCTCCCTAACATGAAAATGCCAAATAAGTTTAACACACAAACCAAACTTTCTCAAGGGTCTTAAAAATTCTTACAGACAATCTAAATAATTTCTTGAAAAACTTATTAAAAATTATATCAATTTAAGCAGATTGACTTGAAGAGTAAAGAATCTTATAATTTTAAAATTATGGGAACAGAAACATATTTAAGCAGAGAAGGGTATGAAAAACTTAGGAAAGATATGGAGAATCTCCAGGAAGAAAAACGCCATCTTTCCCACATGATTGGGGAAGCTAGAGAGCAGGGAGATTTAAAAGAAAATGCTGGTTACCAATATGCTCGGGAAAAACAGGCGGAAGTGATGCGGAGAATCATGGAGTTGCAACAAAAGCTAAGCAATGTGCGCCTGATTGAAGAGACTAAAATCGCAAAGGATGAGGTGCGCATTGGAGCAAAGGTTACCTTACAAACCATTCCCTCTAAAGATGAATTCTCTTATATGTTTGTAGGCCAAGAAGAGTCTGATCCTTCTCAAGGGAAACTTTCTGTTCACTCGCCCCTAGGAGAAGGGCTTCTAGGACACAAAGTTGGAGAAACAGTTTCAGTACAGTTGCCAGCTGGCAAAAAAGAATTTAAAATCATTAAAATAGAAAGATAAGCATTCAAGAAGTAAACGTCCTTGCGAGAAGTTGCACACAAGGAGAGGATATGAGATTATAAAGCAAATTTCAGCCTCCATACTATCCAAAGAGCTTCCCAAACCACTCGTCTTGAAATTTTAGATTGTCCTCGGGTACGATCCTTAAAAGTAATGGGTATTTCTTTTACCTTAAATCCATTTTGAATCGCTTTATAGGTTGTTTCAATCTGAAAAGCATAACCATCAGAAAGTATCTTTTCTAAATTAAAGGATTCTATTACCTTTTTTTTAAAAACTTTGAAACCAGTAGTAAAATCCTGAATCTCCATGCCTAAAACAGTGCGCGCATAAAAACTACCAAATGAGCTTACCCACAACCTAACCCACGGCCAATTCTGTATGGTTCCTCCATCCACATAGCGTGAACCCAAAGCAAAATCGCACATGGGCATTGCGTCTAATAACTTATTTAAGTCAGAAGGATCATGAGAAAAATCTGAATCCATCTGAATAATAATTTCATAATTTTTCTCTAAAGCCCACTTAAATCCCGCAACATAAGCAGAACCCAATCCCATTTTGTGAGGGCGGTGCAGTACAAAAATAGAAGGGTGCTCTTTAGCCATCTGCTCTACAATAAAACCTGTATTGTCCGGGGAGTTATCATCAATCACTAACACGTCAGCCTTAACTCTAGATAAAAGTTGGGAAATAAAAAGAATAATATTATCTTTCTCATTATAGGTCGGCAAAATAATTAGATTTCGATTAGATATCATAAAATTCAATCTGAAACGCAATAAAAAGCGCCATAAGAATAAAATAAGCTGCTACGGAAAATAACATTGAATAAGAAACTATTTTTTTTGGTTTAAGAAAAAAACAAACCTTTGGCAAATAAAAATGATTTAAAATCAAAACAGCCGCAGAAAAAATAACTGTTCCCACAAATCCAATCACTGCTGAAGTTATAATCAATGCTCCGGGTTGATTTAAGAATATTGTAATTGAAGTAATGGCTGTTGCAATCACTAGGAAAGAGTAATACCAAAATCTGGGAGTGCGGATTCTTGCTCTAGGAAAAAGCCCATAAACAATATCTGTATTCACTCTGGAGACCGCATCCGCTGTTGCCAGCCATGTATCTGAAAGAAAAGCTGCGGATATCATAAGAAAAAGGATTCGGCCAAAGCTTCCCCATGAGATTTCAAAAAATTTTGCCTGAACCACAGCTATTTCCCACTCTTTTGGCAAAATATTCTCTGGAAAAAGAAGCGCGTAAGCTAATAAACAGGTAAAAAGAGTAGTGATTAAATTCCCAACGACTCCAATGCCGCAATCCACAAATAAAAAGGAAAGCCATTGTTTTATATTGCGCCGGTTTTCTAAGGTGTCTTCAGGGATAAAACCAGTTTCTGGAATAACTTCCAGTTTACCAGTTATGGGACTGGTAATACGTCCAAAATAGCGGCTCATGCCTGTTCCTTTTTCTCTAAGCCAATAGGAATAAAAGAGCGTCCAAAAACCTCCTAACCCCGCAAAAGTGATGGCTGTTAAAAGTTTAGTCGCATCTTTAGTTTCCCAAATTCTATCCACAGGCCATTCTGGAATAAAAAGAGCTGAAGAAAATTCAGGAATCTTTTGTAAAACTTGCGGATGACTTATGGAAAAGGTAAGTCCAAGCAAAGTAATGAATGCAACTAAAGTCATAAATTTTTCCACAATATTATAAACCACTTTGCTAAAAGTAAGCGCGCTAAAAAAAAGAATCATGGTGCAAAGTCCCCAAAATAGAGATTGTCCCCTGGGTGAGAAACTAGAAGGAAAATGAGTGAGAGCAGCGAGCGCTGTTCCTCCGGCAGAAGCAAAACCTCCAAACCATAAAAAAGAAAGGAGCATGAGCAGCCATAAAAAAAACGCAAAAAAACGGTTTAAACGGATAAACCCTTGCCAGATGGTTTCACCGGTTAAAACTGTATAACGGCCTATTTCATAATTTAAAGGAAATTGCAAAAGACAGGCAGGAATTAATAAAAATAAAAATCCCAATCCATATTTAGCAACAATATAAGGCCACCAGATAAGCTCTCCGCTCCCTTGAGCAAGAGCCATCCAAATAATTCCAGGACCTAAAGCTTTTATCCATCCAGAAAACTGTGGGAATGGTTTTAAACTAAGCGGCTTAGTTAAACAGGATACTGCCATTTACCGTGTTGTTTGATCAGTTCAATTAATTTTTGATCCGCAATCTCAAAATCTATGCCTTTTTCCACACATTCTTTACCCACATAAAGATTGATTTTACCCGGAGCTCCTCCTACATAACCAAAATCCGCGTCTGCCATTTCCCCGGGACCATTGACAATGCAACCCATGATCGCGATTTTTACTCCCTTTAAATGGCCTGTTTTAGAACGAATTCTTTCTGTAGTAGTTTGTAAATCAAAAAGAGTTCTCCCGCAAGAAGGGCAAGAAACATATTCTGTTTTTGTAATACGCACACCGCTGGCTTGCAAAATATTATAAAGAAGTTCCAAATCCTGTTTGGGACTAAGGCCTGTTCCAGCTTGCACGCTATCCCCAATTCCATCGCAAAGCAAAGAGCCTAAAGCAATGGAAGAATGAATCCTATAGTCATCAAAGGCTTCATCTTTTATAGGCTGCACTTGCAAATGTAAGGGATAATCTTTATTTTTTTCTTTAAGTTTTGCAGCTAAATAACGGACATTTTGAATAAATTGTGAACGATCCGATAAACTAAAACAAAGAATAAGATTTTCTAAACCCAGTTCTTCGCACCATTGAATTCCGTTCAGCATGTTATGAGCTGGAGTTAGATGGCCTGTTAGGGGAAGTTTTTGTGGATCATTGCAAAGAACAGCTTCTAACAAAATAGGAATATTTTTTTTCTTAAGTTTTTGAGCAAAATTAATAAATTTAGATTTTCTGGTTTGAGAATCATCTCCCAAACCATATTTAAAACTTGCGCATTCAACCAAATCCAAACCTCTTTCCAGACAATCTAAAGAATTCTCAAACCTTCCTAAAAAAGCAAGGCGATTGGTTTCCTCTGCAAGATGTTTTCTACAACTCTCTAATATTTCCAGATCCTGTTGGCTGCGAATCGTCCATTGGATAATTTCTGGAGAAACTGTTTTAGTGTTAGCCAACTGTTCTTCCAAGAGATGAATTAAACTTTCAGAAATTGAATGACCGCTTCTTTGTTCTAAATCTAAATAAGGAGAAAAATCTGAAATCACTCTTACTAAATTTTCTCCTCCTAAACGAAATGGGCCAATTTTAATGACCTTAGTTTTTCTCTTAGTATAATGATAAAGATTGTCCACATATAAAACAGGATGAGATAGCTTTAAAACACTATTCTGGTCGGGCCGTTTCTGATAAAAACTTGCGATTTGCATACAAACTGGAATTTCCAGTTCAGGTTCTTCTGTTAAAGAAACTCGAATAGTATCTCCAATGCCATCTTCTAACAAGCTGCCAATGCCAATAGCAGATTTTATTCTTCCATCTTCCCCATCCCCTGCTTCTGTAACGCCTAAATGAAATGGATAGCTCATGCCCAGCTCATGCATTCTGGCGCTGAGTAAGCGGTAAGCAGCAATCATCACTTTTGGATTTGAAGATTTCATGGAAAGGATAATCTCGTAAAATCCATTTTTTTCACAAATTTGAACAAACTCAAGAGCAGATTGAACCATTCCCTCTGGCGTATCTCCATAACGATTCATGATTCGATCTGAAAGAGAACCATGATTTGTTCCGATCCTTAAAGACCTACCCAGTTTTTTAAGTTTTAATACTAAGGGAGTAAATCTTTCTTCTATTCGAGACAATTCTTTAAGATATTCTTCATCCGTATATTCTTTTACTTTAAAAATTTTAGAATCCACATAATTGCCTGGATTAATCCTTACTTTTTCCACATGTTCTGCTGCTTCCATAGCAGCAGCAGGTAAAAAATGAATATCCGCAACCAAAGGAACTTTTATTCCTTTTTCCAATAACTGTTTTTTTATATTTTTTAGATTTTTTGCGTCATCTACCGTTGGGGCAGTAATTCGCACAATCTCACACCCTGCTTTTACCAAACGGATAGATTGCGCCACAGTAGCTTCTGTATCTAAGGTGCGCGTGGTGGTCATGGATTGAAGACGAATGGGATTAGAGCCCCCCACACCCACATCTCCTACTTTAACTTCTCTGGTTTTTCTACGATGATAAGAATAGAAATCTTTAGAGTGGATTAGGCCCGAATCCTGAAAAATTAAGGATTCTTTATAATTTTCAACTTCTGGAAGAGGCATATAAATATTATTATACATGAATCCTACTATGGTTTAAAATCTGTAGGTAACAGATTAGAATTCAAAAAAGTGGATTACTTTTGTGATTGGCTTTTTTCTGAGATGGATTTAGCTATTCTTTTAACTGCCTTATTCAGACGATCTTCAGCCGTAGGAGAGGTCATGGCTAAAACAACTCCTAATGGCCAAAAAAAACTAATAGGCCATTTAATCGGATGCCATCCTAAGGTATAGGTTGCGGTCCAATCCACTGTGGCAGTGTCAGTGCGAACCATGCGGGCAGTGACTGTGGCTTTTGCAGGCGGGAAAATAAGAAAATTTCTTTGTTTATATTCTGTTACTGCGCCAATAACCAGCGCGTTAGCTCCCAAAAGTTTCCCAAGGTTAGAGGCAGTTTCAGCATCTATAGCTCCAGTAACTCCAAGATTTTGTTCTTTAACAATCTGTTCTAAAGCGCCCCGTTCTATTATTTCATAAGCAGGCACTTGTAAAAGGTAGGTGGTCATAGCTTCCATGGCGGATCCTCCGCTTCCCGGAGCTCCTGGCGCATCTTTAAATGGCAACACTGCTACTCGAATTTTTTCTCCTGGTTGAGGGCTATGTTTAATAATAATTTGCGGCTTGGTACAGGCTGTAAAAAAAGAAAATGTCAGCAGTAATATAAATATTTTTTTCATGTTAGGTTAGATTGTACTACTTATAATTTTGTCATATCAAACAACTTTGTAGCTTGAGCTCCAAGAAAACCTTCAAAACGTTCCATTTTTTCTGTAACGGGATTTTTAAAAAATGGTCTTTCTGCTATTTCAAAATAAGCATAGCTCCAAGGAAGTGCGACTATTTTTGAACCTTCTCTTACTTTTGCATCAATCACTACAGACTCTGTAGAACTCTGACGCAGTTTTGTGCCTCTTTCTCCTTCAATTTCCTTTTTCATTGGGATGCCGCAATTCCTCATCTCTGCTACAACCTTCTCAATATCATCTAGCGCAGGGACTTCATGAGAATTTACTAAAGCTGTAAAATGATTGACATCATAGCCATTAACTAAAACCCAAGCCCCATATTGTGTTTCCTGATTCAAGGTTAAAACCTGCTCTTTATTTGGCAAACCCCAAGGGAGCTTTTCAAAATATTTAGAACATAATCTTAAAAGCCTTTTTCTTTCTTCGTCAGATATCTGGATAAGATGAGCCAATGCTCTGATATTTTCATCGCTAAAAATTCTGTCATGATTTTTTAAAACCTTCTGAATTATTTTCTGGGATGGCAATGAAAGTTCCCAACTTTTTAACTCTGTTATGAACAGTTTAGGAAACTCAAGATTCGCATGTTCAAAATGAATAGAACTTAAACTTTTATCTGGGAATTCATAACAAGCTATTGGGCGGTATCCTAAAGCCTCAAAAATTCTAGAGATACAAAAAATTCCCAGAGCTGGCTTTTCTAAAGCGATGGTTCTAAAAGCGATATGATCATTTCTGAATTTTGCTCCATATTTAAGTATCATCTCTTCATACTTGCGCACATATTCCATTCTCCCCCTATACCGCTGCCAGAGAGTATCAAAAAGATCAATCAAAAATTTTTCTTTTTGATCCTGCACCTGAATGGAACAATGAGGGGCATGCAAAGCTGTCATGTTTCCTCTCCTTTCAATTATTTTTTCTCAAGCATCTATCTGAGCTTTCTGAAGTTTCCCAGAATAATCAATATAAACTGTTTTCCATTCTGAAAAAATATCCAGAACTGTCACACCCGCTTCCCTGTGTCCATTGCCGGTTTGTTTAACTCCGCCAAAAGGTAAATGAACTTCAGCCCCAATCGTAGGAGCATTAATGTAGGTAATGCCTGTTTCCATCTCTTGTATGGCACGCATCACTCGATTGACATCTCTAGTATAAATAGAACCAGAAAGCCCGTAACGGCTGTTATTTACAATGCTCATGGCTTCTTCAAATGATTTTACTGGAATTAAAACTACCACAGGACCAAAAATCTCTTCCTGAGCAATTCTCATTTCTGGCGTGCCCACAAAAATTGTAGGAGGATAGAAAAATCCTCTTTCATATTCTCCTTCCTTTAAAATCTCACCGCCTATAAGCAATTTCGCATGATCTTTCATTTTTCCAATTTTTACATACTGATGAACAGTCTCTAGTTGGGCCTGGCTTACTAATGGCCCCATCTGCACCAAAGGATTCAATCCATTTCCTATGCGTAAACTGCGCGCTTGGTCTACTAATTTATCTCTAAATTGTTTAAAAATCTTTTCATGCACAATTAATCTGGAAGTGGCTGTACACCTTTGCCCAGATGTGCCAAAAGCTCCCCACAAAGCTCCTTCCAAAGCCAAATCCAAATCCGCATCCTCCATCACAATTTGAGCGTTTTTTCCTCCCAACTCTAAACTACATTTTTTCATTTTCTTACCGCAAATTTCTGCGATATTTGAGCCAACAGAAGATGAGCCTGTAAAAGAGATCAAAGAGATTTCTGGATATTCTAACAAAGCTCTTCCAATGACATTTCCACTCCCATAGACAAGATTTACAACTCCAGGAGGCACACCCGCTTCTTGTAAAACCATGACTAAATTCCGCGCAGAATCTGGCGTATAAGAAGCAGGTTTTAAAATCATACTGTTTCCGCATAAAAGCGAAGGAAAAATCTTCCAAGAAGGAATAGCCATAGGAAAATTCCAAGGAGTAATTAAACCACAGACCCCCACAGGCATGCGCAGGGTCATTGCAAACTTATCTGGCAACTCAGAAGTTGTGGTTTGTCCAAAAAATCTTCTTCCTTCCCCGGCATAATAAAAAGCGGTGTCAATCGCTTCTTGCACATCTCCACATGTTTCAGACAAAATTTTTCCCATTTCTCTGGTCATGGTTTGAGCAAATTCTTCCTTATGTTCTTGCAAAACACGCATGGCTCTTAAAAGTATTTCCCCTCTTTTTGCCACAGGCACTTTACGCCAGGATTTAAAAGCTTTTTGAGCAGCTTCAACCGCTTCCTCCAGATCTTTAGCTGTGGATTGAGGATAAATTCCTAATAATTCTCCAGTGGCAGGATTCCTGTTTTCAAACTGGTTGCCGCCAAGACCAGCTTTTTTCCATTGCCCATTGATAAAGTTATAAGGTCTTCCTAAATTTTTACTTTCTAATTTTTTACTCATTCGCTTTTTTATTTTTTTCTTTTTCATGGTCATTGACTCCTATAATTCCGCTATAAACCACCTGCTCCTATGAATTCCCCTAATTTTATGACTAAATTTGTCTGATTGTTTCTCTTACCTTAATTCCTCGCCTTCTAATCTCTTTCAAAAATAAACTGCCTGGAACTCCCCTTTCAAGGGGTACCACCCCTGTCTCAAGAATCGCATTTTTAGCAAGTAGTTCTAAAATAATGGCAGCGGAAAAACCAGTGGTTCTTTGCATAGCGGTAAAACCTGTTTTCGAATCAGCGTATTCTAAGATATCGTAGGTGATCTCTAAATTCTTTTTATCTTTCCACCCTGCTACAATCACTTTCATGACTAAAAGATCTTTTTCCTGTTCTAACTTCAAAACAGGTTCAACGCATTTCACAAAAAACTTCCTAGGAATAATTTTATTGCCATTCAAAAGAACTGGATCCGTATCTAATAGACCTAACTCTTTTAAGAATTGTATCTTCTCATAATGCCCTGGATAACGGAGGGTTTTATATTCATAATTTTTAACTTTACCTTTAAAAGTCCAAGGACAAGTTGAAGTGGCTCCTCCTGTAACAAAAGCTTCTAAAAGTTTTAAAGGTCTTTCAAACTGAATTAATTCTGGTTCAGAAAAAGAGGCTATTTTCTTAATTTTACCATTCCTTAGAACATAGGATTTTCCAAAATAATTTCCTAAAACCCCCTCCAAATTAAACACAATCTTATAACCTAAAGGCCCCTTGGGTTTTAAAGGCAGACCACCGCAATAAATCCGCACGCTCTCGGTTTTAGTTAGTTTCTCCATGGCGCAAAGAGCGAGGCTATTGCACATGCCAGGGGAAACCCCGCAATCTGGAATTAATGTAACATGAGCTTTTTTTGCCTTTCTATCCAACTTCAAGATGCGTTCTGTCATTTCAAAATAGCCGCCTAAATCGCAATAATGAACCTTTTCTTCAATAGCAGTTTGCGCAACTAAAGGATTGAAATAGTAAGGTAAAGCGCTTAAAACAGCATCATTGCCTTTCATTATTTTTTGCAGTTGTTTTTTATTACTAGCATCCAACGCATAAGACAAAAGTTGGATTCTATTTTTTTTAAGAAAAAACCCTAAAAGCTGTCTTAATTTTTTTAAAGCAAATTCACAATTTCTAAACGATTGATCTGCTAGTACAACCCGCTTAGATCCGCCATGTAAAATAACATCATAGCTTGCAGCAATCCCTTGGAACCCTGCGCCCAGAATAAGGTAGGAATATCCATCTTTAGCCATAACCTTATAAGTTTAACCCCACTGCTCAGAAATATCAAGAGCAAAAAAAATATCAGTTAAAAATTAAAACTTAAGATTTTAACTAATAGGGCAAGAAGAGAGAATTGTTGTAAGAAGTTTACTGTTATCTAAACTAGGGGGGTGGGTTCTAGGAAGAGTGGCTAAGATTGGAACCTTTGCTTTTATAAAAAAATTTAAATTTTGCCGATCCACAAGTTCTCTTTTGTTAAAAAAATTTAAAACAATTCCTAAAACCCTGATTTTTTTCCTTTTTAAATAATCTAAAGTTAAAAGTGTATGGTTCAATGTTCCTAATTTTGATGAGACTACAACCAGCGCTGGCAAGTTCATTTTTAAGATTAAATCAGCCAGTTCAAAGTTTTTGGCAAGAGGAACCCTTACCCCTCCAATGCCTTCTACAATCGTAAAACCATGAGACTTTAAAATAGTCTGATAAGAATTAAACACCTTATTTAAAGAGATCCTTTTACCTTCTAAAATTGAAGCAGAATAGGGACAGAGTGGGGCTTTAAAACAAATTGGATTGATCAAAGAAAGTGAATCTAAAGAACCAGCAGCTTTTTTTAATTTTAAGGCATCCTCTGAAACTAGCCTCCTAGTTTTATCTACTCCTTTGTAAATTCCTCCAGATGCAAAAGGCTTCATCACGCCTACCTCTATCCCTAAATTCTTTAAGGTTGAGGCAAGGAGACAGGAAAAGAAAGTTTTTCCAATTCCTGTTCCAGTGGCTGTAACAAAAAGTCCTTTCAAACTTTTATCTGTAATATTCATCCGTAGTGTTTTTTAAGCCATTTCACATTGGACATTTTCATTGTTTTAAATTTTCTTCCAAACAATCAGCTAATTTTTTTAAATCTCCTTCCTTATGTTCACTGGTTATTGAAAATCTTAATCGGGATTCATTTTTTGGCACTGTGGGAGGGCGTATTGCAGGCGCAAAAATACCTTTTTCCTTTAAGGCGTTTGCTAATTTTAAACTTTTTTCCGCGGACCCTACTATAAAAGGAACAATTTGGCTCATCTGTTTTCTAAAATTCCCTGAATCTGAAAATCGTTTTTCTAACTCTTTTTGAAAATCAAAAGAAAGTTTTAAAACTCTTTTTCTTCTCCACTCTTCTTTTTCTACTAAACAAAGGGATTGAAGAGCTGCTGCGCAAGCTGCAGGCGCTAGCGCTGTGGTATAAATAAAAGCACGGGCACGATTAACTAAAAAAGAAATTAAATCTTTTGATCCGCAAACAAACCCTCCCTGAGATCCAAGCGCCTTGGAAAGGGTTCCCATGACAATTTCAATTTCTCCCAACAACCCAAAATGTTCTGCTGCGCCAATGCCATTTTTACCTAAAATTCCTGTTGCATGCGCGTCATCTAACATAAGCCAAACCTTATTTTTTTTACAGAGCTCTACAATCTCTTTCAAAGGAGCTAAATCTCCATCCATGGAAAAAAGAGAGTCGGTCACTACTAATCTTTTTTTGTAAGATTTAGTTCTTTCCAAAACTTTTTCTAAAGATAAAACATTTGAATGGTCATAAATAAAAATTCTACAACCTGCAAGATGAGCCGCGTCAATTAAAGATGCGTGGTTTAAGCGGTCCATGAGGATCGCGTCCCCTTGACCTAAAAGACTAGATATCACTCCTAAATTCGCCATAAAACCAGTTGGGAAAACAAGGCATTTTTCTGTTTTTTTAAATTGAGCTAATTTAAGTTCTAGCCGATTATGAAGTTCTATGGTTCCAGATATCAAGCGGGAAGACCTGCCCCCAGAGCCATAACGAGTGAGCGCTTCTTTAGCTTTTTTGATCACTTCTGGATGATGAGCATACCCTAAATAATCATTGGAAGAAAAATTAATATATTTTTTCCCGTTTAAAAATATTTCATGGCAAAGAGACTTTTCTAGAGAACAAATGTTTCTCCAGAGAAATTTTTCTTTTAATCTTTTATTTTCTTCTAGTATAAAATCTTGCATGGTTCTCTCCTATAACACCAAAGTACAACCATTCCTTCCTAAAGGACGAGAGTGTGACTTCGTCACCTCCAGTCGCTAAAGCTCAGTCATAAATTTTTGAAAAAAGTATCGCTCCAATAGGACCTCCAAAACCAAAAGATAAAGAAAGAGCGCAATCTATCTCTTTTTGTTTTCCTTGTTTTGCCGTGTAGTCTAAATCGCATTCAGGATCAGCGCTTTCTAAATTAAGAGTTGGAGGAACAAAATTATCTCGTATGCTAAGACAACTAATTCCTGCTTCCACGCTTGCTGAAGCGCCTAAAAGATGGCCCGTAGCAGATTTAGTAGAAGAAAGGGAAAGGGTGTATGCTTTTTTCTTAAATACAGTTTTTATAGCTCTTGTTTCAGTTAAGTCATTTAAGAATGTCCCTGTCCCATGACAATTAATATAGTCAATTTCTTCTATACTCACGCTCGCGTTTTCTAAAGCTCTTTTCAATACAAGAGCAATGGAATCTCCACTTGAATCAAATTTAGTAGGATGATAGGTATCAGAACCAATGGCAGTTCCTTTTAGTTCAGCATAAATTTTTGCGCCTCTCCCTAAAGCATCCTTTTTTCTTTCTAAAATAAGTACGCCTGCTCCCTCTGCCATCATAAATCCATTTCTTCTTAAATCAAAGGGACAAGGAAAATTTGAGAGCAATCCCATCCTTTTAAAACCAGAAATAAATAAAGCATTAAGGGAAGATTCTACAGATCCAGCAATAACCAAATCACACAGATTTTCTTTTAACCAACAAGAGCCAAGCCTTAAGGAATGGATCCCTGTTGCGCAAGCTGCAATAAGGTTACTGCTAGGGCCTAATAATTCTAACTCTTTTTTAAGATACTGATTTAAAGAATCCGGGAAATAAAATGGAGGAAAAATTGGTTTGGAAACTGAAACAGTACAACCAACTCTTTCTTTAGGTAAACTAGAAAGTTCTAAACTCGCGTCGTTTAAAGCTTCCTTTACGCAAGACAATGCTAAAGGAAAAATCCGATGGGAAAACTCTTTTGTTTGAGGGGATGAAAACCAATGAGAAAAAAATTTGGGATAATCTTTTATTGCTATTTCTTTTAATCCAAGAGGGATTTTTAATCCATTTGAATATTGAAACTGCGAAAAACGAACAAAATCATTAAATGGCTGATCTAATCCTTGAGGGTTTTTTTCTTCTAAAAGAGACTTCCCCTGTTTAATCTTTTCCCAGGATTTTTCTCTAGTCAATCCCAAAGGCGTAACTAATCCTATGCCGGTAACAACAATTCTTTCTTTTTTAAAGGATTCTTGAATCACAATTAAAAACCTGGCCGCTGATTGATGTTTGCTCTGCGATAGCCATAATCAATTGAGCCAATTGTGAAAGATCAGTAAATTTTCCTAAAGTATGATCAGAACGAATTTTTTCTATAAGCTCTTCTGGAAGAGTTTTTCCCATAGCTGTTAGATGGTACCCCGGCAAAATAGCATTTACTCGTATGTTAAACCTTCCTAATTCTTTTGCCGCGGATTTAGTTAAATTGATCAGCCCAGCTTTAGAAGCCGCGTAATTAGAACCTCCAAAAGAACCTCTCACCCCCACAATTGAACCAATATTAATAATAGTACCCTCTTTTTCTTTTACCATTACTTTTGCAGATTCCCGCAGACACCAAAAAGCTCCTGTTAAATTCACCTCTAAAGGCTCTATCCACTCCTGATCACTCATTTTAAGAATAGAGCGATCGCGCACTAAGGCAGCATTATTAACTAAAATATCAATCCTACCCCAAACATCAGTTACCTTTTTAATCATTGCTTTAACTTGATATGAATGACTTATATCTGCTTTTAAAAGAATTGAATCTATTCCTAATTCACGGATATCTTTAGCTAAAACTTCTGCCTCTTTAAGCGACTGTTTAAAATTAATCCCTACTCTATATCCTTTCCCTGCAAATGCCAAAGCAATCTCACGGCCAATGCCGCGAGATGCTCCTGTAACTAAAACAACTTTTGTAGTGGTTTGATTTATCCTGTTTTCCACAGATTCCAGACAAGAAAAAACCAGCCTAAAAGGAAAAAAACTCCGCCAATAGGTGTGATCATGCCCAGCCAACGGACGCTTGTTAAGCTTAATAAGTAAAGACTGCCGGAAAATACGCAGATTCCAAAGAAAAAAAGCCAGCCAGAAATAGAAAAACTTTTTGTAGTCCAATAAGAATTAGCCCAGGCAACAATAAAAAGAGCAAATGCGTGATAAAAATGATACCGCACACCCACTTCAAAAATGGAAAACATTTCTGAAGAGAGTTTCGTTTTTAAAATATGAGCTGCAAAAGCGCCTAGGGCTACCCCTAAAAACGCCATAAATGACCCTAAGATAAAAAAGAATCGAACCATCTTATTTTAAACGAACTGAAAATTCTTCTAAAACCTGGTTCTGACCTTTTAAACTATTTTCCAAATTCTCATGGCCTTCAATCTCAAAACCCAGATCTCGTATCATGCCAATATCTGCTTCAATTTTTTGTCCTTTGGTGGTCAGATAATCTCCAATAAAAATGGAGTTTGCCGCGTAAAGACCCAAAGGCTGTAACCACCGTAAATGATGTTCTCTTCCTCCCGCAATCCGAATTTCAGACTGAGGGTTTATTAATCGAAACAGACACAAAATTTTTAAACACTTTTGGGGGGTGAGTTCATTTTTCCCTTGAAGCAGCGTTCCTGGAATGGCCATTAAAAAATTAATGGGGATGGAATCCACTCCAATTTTTCTTAAACTAAAAGCAAGCTCTATAATATCCTCATCTTTTTCACCCATGCCAAAAAGAGAGCCACTGCAAGAAGAAAGCCCGGCATGTTTAACCCTTTCCACTGTTTCTACCCGATCTTTAAAGGTATGGGTGGAACAAATTTCAGAATAAAAATCCTCACTGGTATTCAAATTGTGATTGTAGGCATGTACTCCTGCATTTTTAAGTTGTTCTGCATGATGCTCTTTAAGTAAACCTAAACAGACGCAGATTTCAAGCTCTGGATAAATATTTTTTACTTTTTTTATTGCAGAAGCTACTTCCTCAATCTCTCGATCAGTTGGGCCTCTGCCAGAATTAACCATGCAAAACCTTTTTGCTTTGGAATCAACCGCGTTTTTAGCGGCTGCAAGAACTTCTTTTTCTGAAAGAAATGGATATTTATTTATTTTAGCCTCTGAATCTTTTGATTGCGAACAATAAGAACAATCTTCAGGACAAAGTCCAGACTTAGCATTCATAAGAAAGTTGAGTTTTACCTTCTTACCAAAATATTTTTTGCGCACGCTAAAAGCAGCATCTAATAACAATAATAAAGAATCATCCTCACAATTTAATATGCTATGCGCTTCTTCTTTTGAAATTATTTCCCCTTCCAGACTTTTCTTAGCTAAAAGCTGCCAGTTCAATTTTTCCATAACTCCCTCCGAAAATTCGTCATTTAACCTAAATAATGTATTTAAAAAATAGAATTTTCCAACCCATTCCCTTTTTTTTAGAAAGAGTATCTACATAAATAGGCGCAATCAAAACAGTTCCCTTATAGATTTAAATAATATCTCAACCATATAGATATGATAAGGTTGACATATTTTGACATATGTTAGGCTTGATCTACAATAATTATTGTCTTAAAATTAAACAATGCCTCTTATAAAAAGCATACTTTTTATTAAATGACCTCTACCCCTTTCAATAGATATATATTGAACAAGAGTAAAATAAAATTCAATCTATGTTTTTTTATCACAGCCATTCATATGGTATTATTTTTCTTTTTACCTACAAGACTTATAGCAGGTCCAGGGAAAACCGATCTTTTCCTTGAAAAAGAATATGGCCCCTACGATGAAGTTGATTATCTTACCGGTTTATTTAGATTTGCTTTTACTTATAAAAAGAATGGAAAAGAATATCTAAATGTGGACGGTAAAAATTATGGCCCTTATGGCTATCTCCATTTTGGAGATAAACTTAAAATGAAAGATTGTTGGGGTTTTCTTTATATGCAAGAAAATAAAAAAGAGTTTTCCATTATTGTCAATGATAAAGAATTTGGACCTTTTTTACCGCCAGAAGGTCTTGCTCCAGATTTAAGTTTTCAGATTGCACAAAAACATTGGGGTGTTCTATTTGTCAAAAATCAGGAAAGCTATATCCTGATAGATGGAAAAAATGAATATGGACCTTACAAAAAAGTAGAGTACTATTCTATTGATCAAGAAGGATGGCGCTTCTTACATATAAAGGACAATACCTTTTTTGTGCATGTGAATGGCAAAGAATTTGGTCCTTTCCCTGCTCCGGGTGTAAAAGAATATCTTTTTCTCCCAACTTTTGAAGTCATTGGAAAAAATTGGAGTGTCAGTTACTTAAATGAAGATTATTCCTGGAATCTTGTTATTAATGGCAAACTCTTTGGCCCTTTTAGAGAAGAATCTTACCAACCAGGCAGCTTAACTTTAAGTAATAATGGTTATGGGTTTATCTTTAAAAAAAATAATGAATGGTACTACCAGATCAATGGAAAAGAAAAAAAAGCAAGTGAAAATGAAGATCCTGAGTATAAAATTTTGAAAGAAAATTATTCAAAAAATTATACCAGAGAAATGAATCAAGAACCTTCCTACCGCACTTCGATTGAACCTTATCTTATAAAAAGAAAGGAAAACACTTACATTGCTCTAAAGGGCATAACTTATGGACCATTCGCAACTGTAGAAGAAGAAGCATTCCTTACTCCCACCTATTGGGCTTTTTCCTATACCAAAGAATTAAACAGTGACCATCATTATGTAATGATCAATGGCAAAGAATATGGACCTTTTTCTGAAGAAGATTTTAGATTTATGCGTCTGCAAGTAGCCCCCACTCATTGGGGATTCGAGATGGAGAAGGATAACCAACTCTTCCTTGTTTTTGATGGACAAGAGTATGGTCCTTATGATACGGTCAATTATACGGGAGAACTTATGTTAAAAATTACAGATACAAATTTCGGTTTTGCATACAATAAAAAAAATGGCTCTTATGTTCAAATTAATGGCAGAGAGTATGGGCCTGGCATAAAGGATTTTGTCATTTCAGAACCCTATTGGCTGATCCACTTGCAAGAAAAAGGAAAACAGTTTGTACGAGTTAGCCGTGGAACCCTCGATTCCACAAAACATCCTATTCCCTGAAACTAAAGCTAAATATTTTTTTCACTAGAGAAAAAATATAAATTGCCTAATAAATTTGGCAACTATAATTTAATATCTAATATCAAAAAATTGTAAAAAATTTCCGCCACTAATACAAAATTTTCAGTAAAAAAAAAGATTAATAGGTAAGGTGATAGCCAATTGCGACGCTTTGGCCAGAATAGTTATAAGGCAGGTACTTCTCGAACTTATTGTTTGAAGTTGCTATAACGGAAGAATAAGTAATAGACATAGCAGATATCTCATTCAATTTTCTGCGTAAACCAGCAGTTAAAGTAACCATATTATTTTTTTGCAGTTCGCCGCTAATAAAATTATTTGCTCCATCCCTAGGCTGACGATTTGTGTACTCTCTCCTCTTATAGTCAAAAACTCCGCTTAGCGCGGTTTTCTTTGTAAAATTCATATAGAGTGGAACAGCAAAGCCAAGTTCATTATGATTATAGTAACTGGAAGCAAAGGTTGGGGCTATATCTGTAGCAGATTTAAAAAGAAGAAAATTTTGGTTTGAACGATGCTGCGTATATGTGATATTAGGCGAGGTTTCAAAAATCCAAAGTTTCCCTTGAAACCCTCCGTTTACAATCACCCGAGTATCTTTCTGAGCAGTGGTTCCATATTTTCCATTTGATTCAACAACCTTCTCTTTATCAAAATCATTGATAAGATAACGAATTTTTCCAAAAGCCTTATTCCATGTAAAAGAAAATGTCCCTTCCATTGCTTTTGTGTCCTTAAGACAGCAGGCAAGCTCAGAATTCGAACTCAGTCCCTGAAACTCACGGATAATATCGCTGTAGTTAGGGAGCTTAACAACCCTGTATGCTCCCAAAAACGTAAAAACCGCATTCCTGTTAAAAAAATCAAATGAATAGTCAGCGGCTAGTTGTCCGCCAGTTGTTTTGCTATCGTAAAGACCTTCTCCCCAGACCTCGTTGGCTGCGGTTCTAGAATAGGTAAACCCATAGTTAGCTCCGGGCCTAACCCTAAACCAATCAAAAATTTGCCAGCGGTATTCCCCATTAAAATTATGAGAAAGTTCCTTAGAGCCAAATTCTTTGGTATCAGGAAAACGAAACCCCTCTCCATTAAAACCAAGATCATAAAGCGCAAAAATTGAATGACTCTCAGCAATTTTTGAAAGCAAACCCACGCTCATGTTGACATTAGCGCCTGAAAAAAAATCACCCTTTGTTGGGAGATACGCGCCTTGCATCATGTTCATATTAAAATAAGGCGTAAATCTTTTACTTTCCGCTGGAACTGCCCAAAGGCTTCCACTCCCAATTAAACTAAAAAAAGCTAATAATATTGATAACGTTTTCATTAGAAATTAAAATGAAAATTGACCTGCGGCTGCATAATGAATACTGATTCAGGATAGATATTCAAACCAAGTTCCAAATATTTGCGATACCAGCTCACCTTTGCAGAGATCAAATTATTTTTTACTCCGTAACCGCCTTCTAAAATCCACCGTTTATTTTCACCGTAAGTATGCTCAAGACCAGCAGAAAGAGTATGTTCTTTCAAACCCCCTTTAAAACTGCTAACTGAACTTCCTAAAATCTTCTCGGACTTATTCAAATCAATATCAATATCCAATAGAGAATACTTATAACCCCAAAAAAGACGAACCCGTGGTTCTAAAGAGCTGGTCATTATTAATGCGCCATAATAACCTTTTAAATCCGCTCTTTTAAGTTTGGTGTCTGCATCGGACGATTTCGAATTTTTATCCTCTATCAAAGGAGTTAAAAGGGATTGCCAATAACCTCCAACCATATCAAACTGCGGCAATCCCGGATAAAGCCGTCCTTCAGGATGTAAACGAAATTTTCCGGAAAGATTCCCGGCAGAAGTTAAATCCGGCAATGGCACAATTAAAATCCCGCCTAAAAAATGGTAGTTCAACCCTATCTTCTTACCTGTAGGAAGAGGATTGGTGGACTCCATATTCCTTTGAAATTCATAGATAAAAAGAGGAGGATTAGCTAATAATTTACCAGCTTGTTGAATAGCAAAACTTTGAAACTGATTTTCCGCAAAAGAAAAAGAAATTATGCTGAAAAAAATAAACGATGAAAAAAATGTAAATTTAAATGTTCGCATTATTGGGTTGTTTTAAGAACATCTCCGCTGGTAGCAAGAGTTTTAAGAATAGAAACAGCAATATCCGGAGTGACCACAACATCCACGTTCCTTTTTGCTGAGTTACCGCCTGAAAAATTGGTGGCATCCACACTCCCAGGCGTGTTCGCAGAATCCTGTTTAGCAAAAATAACTACCTGGGCTGCAGTATCCTTAAAGAAAATATCAAAACTATTGGACCCGCCTGTAAAATCTGAAATATTCCTTATTTTCCCGCCATTATCAATAACAAAATTTTCAGTTGCCAGCCAAAGTTTTTGTGTGCTATCCGCGTATTGCTGCCAACGCCTTGCTTCTGATCGGTAAAGTTCTCCATTAGTTCCATCAGTTCTAATATAGTCAATCGTTGTATCTTGCACAAAACGCGTTAAACCGCTAACATTATTACTGTTGTCTAACTCTAATGAGAATAATTTTTCTCTTCCTGTTTTTCCTCCGCCTGTACCCAAAGTTCCAACAAATAAATCTGACTTAATATCATCATTTCCATTGACAACAGGATCTCTTTTACCTAAATAACCTATAGCAAACACGCTGTCAACATCTGTTTGGTTTGCTACAACTAATTGCGCTTTCTCTACCTTTAAAGTATCTTTATTTTCTTGAAAAAATCCTGGAATTTCATTAATTTGCTCAGGCAATTCTTTATTAAACTCCACTTTCCCAATCACAACATCTACCCGGGCCACATTGCTTCCATTATAAGCATAGGTGCGCAATCCTCCGGAACTATATCCTGTCCTTTTCACAACATTTAACACCTGCATGGTCTTGCTATTCGGGCGATCCAAACGCTGCTCCACTTGAACCAAATTTCCATGAATATCTTTAAGAGTTCTGCCAGAAGCAAAATCTGCTTCCCTTGTGGTCTCTACTTGACCTCTAACGTCTTGGTTTATGTCCCGCGCGCTGGCAGCATACTGACGAATATCCGCTCTTTTACTTTCATTCTCCTTTAACTGATCTTGGCGTTTATCCTCCGGAACCTCCGGATCCCAATTTTCCAGAGCATTGATCTCTTGTTCCCGAGTAAGCACGGAAATTATGCCATCTGAAAAGCTATGCCCTTGCGTTAAAGTTACATTAAGCCCGGTAGCGACCTCTTTAATCTCGCCTGTCTTCTCATCTACTTCTTTAACAGTGGTCAATTTGACGTCATCTTTATTTTCCATAACCGACGCTGCGCTTTGCAAAAGATTTCCCACATCCCCAATCTTAATTTCGCCGAATGCAACTTGATATGCGGTCGGTTTACTTCCATCCCATTCGGATGTAAAAACTGTCCCGCGCACCGCAGCAACTGAACGGCCGGTCCTTAAATAAAATTTTTCTTTCCTTTTTAAATGCGGCACGCGCACCTTAAGAGAACCAACATTTAAAGCGATCTGGTTTTTTTGAGTTACTTGTTTTTCAATTTCCATGCTGGTATTTTCTTTAAGCCATATAATAGATTTATTAGGGAATAAAAGAGAGGCTCTGCTTTTTTCAGCTGTACGGATGGAAGCTCCTTGAGGAACTTCAGCGCCAAGAGTTGCAGATTGCCACTCCGCAGTTGAGTTTAAACGTACTTCCACATTGCCGCTAATGCCTGAGATTTTAATGCCTTCGCTAAAGGCTAAGGTGGGTAGAAAAAAAGCGATAATAAAAATAAACTTTTTCACTATGGCACAATTATGCAAAAATAAAATGAAACTTGTCAATAGGAAAAAATAAAAAAATTAAAATTATGTATTCTAAAAAAACCAATTTAATCTAATTAATGATAAAATGAGTAAAATCTTTAACTAAATTTGTGCCATAAGCAAGAAGTAAAAACTAACAATGAAATGGAATTTTAAAAGTTTCTCATGGAAACACATACTTCCAATATTTATAAGTTTATCCATTGGCATAGGCGCTGGGCTTAGCATCTATACTTTTATTTATGCAAAAGGATATTCTTACTTAAGCAATAATCCAGAAGCATGCGCGAATTGCCACATCATGAATGATCAATATAATGGATGGATTAAATCCAGCCATCACACAGCAGCAACCTGTAATGATTGTCATACGCCGCATAATCCGCTTGGAAAATATAAGACTAAGGCTGCAAACGGATTCTGGCATTCATTTTATTTCACTACAGGAAATTTTAATGAACCTATTCGAATTAAAGCGCATAATAAGGAAATTGCTGAAAATAATTGCCGAAGATGCCATCAAGATATTGTGATCGCCATGGATGGTCCTCATAAAAAGACCGATCATCTCTCTTGTGTTCAGTGCCATGGCTCTGTAGGACATCCTTAAAACTAAATACTAGTGTAGTGTAACATACATTATATAAGGAGACAGTGTCAGATGAAAAATAACCGTTTTAGCATGCTAATTTTAGTAGGAATCATAGCCTCTATTTCAGCGCTCGGAATCACAGCTTTATTAATCAACATATTTGAACGCAAACAAGAGAGCAAAAATCCATTTTTCCGAGTTGTAGAACTTACAGATGAAACCGAAGACGCTTCTATCTGGGGGAAAAATTTTCCTTTACAATACGATGGGTATAAACGTACCGTAGATATGGTAAGAACCAAGTATGGAGGGAGCGAGGCTGTACCAAGAACCCCAACACAAGCAGACCCAAGATCCATTGTTGCTCAATCCAAACTAGAACAAGATCCGCGCTTAAAAATAATCTGGGCAGGCTATGCTTTTTCCAAAGATTTCAGAGAAGAAAGAGGCCATGCTTATATGTTAGAAGACCAGACTTTTACTGAAAGACAAATTGCAGCCCCGCAGCCAGGAACTTGCATGCATTGCCACGCATCACTCTACGTTGCCTACAGAAAATTAGGAAATGGAGATTTGATTAAAGGATTTGAAAAAATGAATCAGATGCCTTACTTTGAAGCGCGAAAACATGTGCAACATCCAATTTCCTGCATTGACTGCCATGATCCAAAAACCATGCAGTTAAGGGTAACCCGTCCTGGATTTTTAGAAGGAATGAAAACGCTAAAAGCTGCTCAAGGGATAAAAAACTATGATGTGAATACCATGGCCACTCGCCAAGAAATGCGTTCTTTTGTATGCGGTCAGTGCCATGTAGAATATTATTTTAAAGGAAAAGAAAAACGTCTGGTCTATCCTTGGGCTAACGGATTAAAAGTGGATGAAATCATGGCCTATTATGACCAGAACCAGCATAAAGATTGGGTTCATAAAGAGACAGGAGCCGAGGTTCTTAAAGCTCAACATCCAGAATTTGAAATGTGGAACCAAGGAATTCACGCAAGAGCAGGTGTGGCCTGCGCTGATTGCCATATGCCTTATAAAAGAGAAGGGGCAATGAAAATAAGCGACCACCATGTTCGCAGTCCTTTACTCAACATTAATCGCTCCTGCCAAACCTGCCATAAAGCCTCTGAGCAAGAGCTAAGAGAACGGGTAGAGATAATCCAACAACGCACCTTTGGTTTACGGAACCAAGCTATGGATGCTTTAATTGAATTTATTCTTGACATAAAAAGCGCTAAAGCCAAAGATGCAAATAATCCGCAATTAGCCTTAGCCAGAGATTATCAACGTAAAGCGCAGTTCCGCCTTGATTTTGTAGAAGCGGAAAATTCCACCGGTTTTCATGCTCCCCAAGAAGCAGCTCGCATCCTAGCAGACTCGATCAATTTAGTGCGCAAAGGACAAAGAATTCTTTTAGAACGCAATAAACCCAAGAACCGCGATTCAGACGGACTGGATTCCCGCTTTCCTAGGGAATGACGACGAAGAAAAAACCAATCGCTGAGTTTGGGATAAAGAAAGACGATTGGAATAAAAAGGTAAATGTTGTAGAATAAACGCTCTTAAAATTTTAAAAACAAGGACTTTTAATCAATGAGATGGCTCTTAAGGTCAAAACTACATAAAGCGATTGTAACTGAATCGCGCTTAGACTATATCGGCAGCATTACCATAGATGAGGACTTAATTGAAAAAGCTGGTTTCTGGCCAGGAGAAAAAGTGCTAGTCTCCAGCAACACTACAGGCCAAAGATTAGAAACTTATATTATGGTAGGAAAACAAGGTTCTGGAACTATCTGCATGAATGGAGCCGCTGCCCATCGAATTAAGGTAGGAGAAGAAATCATTGTCATGGGTTTTGAGCTTACAGATAAACCAATTCCAGCCAAGAACGTTCTCCTAGATAAAAATAATAAGTTCTTAAAATATCTTTAAAAAATTATTTTAAGAACCTCGACTAGTAAAAACAACTAGAAACAAATTAAAATTCTTTTAAACCTTTCCATATTCAGCTTCAATTGTGGTTGTAATCCCGCCCCGCGGAGTAAACTCTCCTTTAATATAGACCCATTTTGGTTTGCAGACTGAAATGAAATCTTTCAAAATTCGGTTCACTGCGTTCTCATAAAAAATGCCAATATTCCTATAAGCATGAACATAATATTTAAAAGATTTTAACTCTACGCAAGATTGATTGGGAATATAGGTAAGAGTAATGACGCCAAAATCTGGCAAACCTGTTTTTGGACAGATAGAAGTATATTCTGGAACGCATATGGTAATCTTGTAATTTTTAAATTGTGTGGGGAAAGATTCCATCTTCGGCAAAGGAACATCTAACCCTTTTCTTGAAAATTTATTTTTTTCATCTTTTGTCATATTTTAGCTCCTATCCAAATTCAACAATCTCTTGAGTATGAGTGCTCCTAAGCACGATTTTTTAGTTTCTCTTAATTTGTTTTCCTTGCCAACCAATGGATCAGCGCGGTAAAAAACCGCACATATTGGTCGCCCACTTCAATTTTAATTTTACTGTTCACAGAAAGTTTCATTCTTTTGCTTCCCCAATCTACCATTCCCCCGCACCAGTGAGGCGCGATATCGCATGTAAAAGCTGCGCATCTATCTTGAGAATTAGAATCCACAACAAGCAACGGGACTTCTCCCTTAAGGACCAAGCCACTATTAGAAAAATGGATGGGTTTAGCGTTTAGCAAAACCATGCTGTTCTTTTTTAAACTGACCTCATTTAACCCGCAAAGGATTGGAGCGTTCTTAAAATTAACTGATTGAAACATTTTATGTTTTTGATTTTGCGCCATTAAAGCGCCGCTGGAAAAATTTCTTCTATCATCTTTTTTTAAGCAGCGCACAGGCAAAAGTTTCTCGATTAAAGAATTGCGCCAAGAACCGTTTAATCCTGTGAAGGAGCCCCAGCCTCCAATCATTAAAAAACCTGCGCCATTTTGCACCTGCTCAACAACTATTTTTTGTGAAGAGTCTGGCGCTGAGTCTCGTGAATAATCACTAAAAATAATTACATCAAACTGTTTTTTAAAATGTTGGCTGGACAAAATTTCTGCTGGAGCTAGATGCAAAACATCTGCTCTTAAAAAATTTAGAATTCCAAGCAGATAGTTAGCAGATCCACCTAAAGGACTATCTCCAGCGTATAAAACTTTCATTTAAAGAACCTCCACAACGCTAAATTTTTATCCCTCTTTAAAACCAACTCCAAATAAAATGGTTTCATCTTTTATTTTAAACCGACTTTTTCACATAAGTGATCATTTCTTTAATTCCCGGGAACAGTGGATCTAATTTTTGAACCTGATCAAAACTTTCTAAACTTTTTTTATACTCTTTTAGATTAAAATATGCAATCCCTAAATTATAATAAGCTCTTAAAAATTTTGGATCCAATTCTAAAGATTTTAAATAATAATGCGCAGCTAATGAATACTCTTTTTTTTCTAAATGCGCATTCCCTAAATTATAATAGCTTTCCATAGTGTTAGGATTCATTTCAATAGCTTTTAAGTAAGATTCAATGGCTCTATCCAGATTCCCTAACTGACGATAATGCAGCCCTAATTGACTATACGCTCTGTAGTGATAGGGGTACTGGGTGATCACTTCTTGCCATAACTCAATTGGATTTCTAAATTTTTGATTTCTTTCCCAACTTAAATAAGAACAACTCCCAATAAAACCTGCCCATAAAAGCAGGAAACCTATATTCTTTCTAATAAAAAGAGCTTCATCCATCTTAACTTTAAACAAGGAAAAAATCAGCAGCGCCAGAACTAAAAAAAATCCAATATTGGGGAGATAAACTCTATTTTCAACCAAAAGGCTTGTGGTTGGAAAAAAACTTGAGGTTGGAGACAAGGTGACAATAAACCAAAGGCATCCAAATAGGTGCAGCAACTTTTTTTTCTGTTTTTTCCAGACCATAAAGATTCCCATTGCAAATAGAAGCAATAGAGTCAGCCAGGAAAGAAAAATTCTCGGCGTAAAAAAAGAGAGCTGCGGTAAGAGAGCGTGGTCAATGGAAAAGTTTTGAGGAAAAAGATTCATCTTAAGATATTTTAAAATCACAAAAGGCTGATTTAAGATATAGGCGCTTCTGGGAAGCGTGGAATAAGCCTCTAAATCTCCCACTCCTCCTAAATAAACCATTCTAAATAAAAGATATAAAAAAAATATAAAGAAAAAGGGAATAGTAGCGCGAATTCTGATGATTACTTTTTTCCAATCACATTCTGAAAGAATTGCAACTAAGATCAAAAGAATGGCTGGCAAAGTAACCGCGTTTTGTTTGGAAAAAAGAGCAGCTATAAAAAACAGCATTGAAAAAATAATGTAAAAACTTTTTTTCAACGCGCTCCCCATTCCCTCTGGATGAGAATAAAAAATAATTTTCCAGTAATGCAGAAAAAAAATCAAAGAACAAAGATAAAAAAATGTTGCAAGAAGTTCAGCTCGGCTAAAAATATAAGTGACAGCATTGGTTTGCATGGGATGAGAAATAAAAAGAATAGAAACTAAAAAAGGAATCCAAAAAGAATCGCGCTGATCTTTTAAAAAAATTATTTCTCTAATTAAAACAAAAACTAGAAGGGAAGAGAGGATGTGAAGCAAAAGATTAAAAAGATGATAGCCAATGGGATTCAAGCCTCCCCAAAGATAGTTTAAGGTAAAAGTAAAATAGGTGATTGGCCTGGAAGGATCATTTTGGTTTGCTAAACGTTGTGCCTGCGGATCAAAATTTAAATAAGAACTCTTAAAATTTGATAAGCTGCGAATTTCACTATTATCTGCAATTTTTGACAGATCGTCAAAAATAAAAGGCGCATCTAAAGAATGAGAATAAATTAGGAGCGCCCACAGAATAAGCACAGCCCCTGCAAAATAAGTTCTAATATTTCCTAAAATGGATCCAATGCCCCCGCTTCTTTAAAGCCTTTAGCTCTTAAAATGCAACTATCACATTCTTTGCAAGGGCTTCTCCCGCCTTGATAACAAGACCAGGTAAGTTCATAAGGAACTTTTAGTTTTAAGCCTAATTGAATGATCTTAGCCTTACTCATTTTAACTAATGGCGCAAGAATCTTAAATTTTTTTCCTTCCGTTCCTATTTTTGTGCCTAAAAGCGCTGCTTTTTCCATGGCATTCAGATATTGTGGCCGACAATCAGGATAGCCGCTATAATCAATGGCATTCGCTCCAATTACAATCGCATCTGCCTGAATTGCATCTGCATAGGAGAGAGCAAAACTTAAAAAAATAGTATTTCTCGCTGGCACATAAGTGGAAGGAATTCCGCTAGAAATCATCTTTTCTAGCTTTCTTTTTTTAGGGAGCTTTAAACTTTTATCCAAAAGAGCGCTCCCTTTCCATGGAAGAGAGAATTTAACTTGAAGGTAAAAAGATTTTGTTTTGCGCGCGATTTTAATTGCGCTCCCTATCTCTTTTTTATGCCTTTGGCCATAATCAAAAATCAGAACAAAAGTTTGATACCCCTTACTTTTTGCCCAATAAAGAGAAGTGGTTGAATCTAAACCGCCGGAAAGTAAAACAACTGCTTTTTTCATTTTAATAAATTCTTTTATGAAGATACTATATTCCTAAAATCGAGGCAAATCCAATTAAAAATAAAGGGAATCTTATCTTATGATATAGTAAAATAATCCAATGAATTTATCTGAATTTGACTATTTTCTTCCCAAAGAACTGATCGCCCAAGAAGGTTTAAAAGAGCGTGAAAACGCAAAACTAATGGTGGTTTATCCTGACAATAAAAGGGAAGACCATTTTATAAACGAGTTGCCCAGTTTTTTTAAAAAGGGCGATTTGGTTGTGCTCAATGACACCAGAGTACTTTCCACCAAACTCATAGGCCAAAAAGAAACTGGGGGTAAAATTGACTGCCTCCTACTGCCTGATTTTTACTCTAAAGAAACAGATTTGTCTCCGGGAGAAAAAGAGGCTCTGATTCGAGGACCAAAAATTAAAGTTGGAACAAAACTTAAATTTTTTCCAAACCAGATCCCGGAAGAGACGCGTGTTTTACATGCCACTGTGATTGAAAAAATAAAAGGAACCTGTTTTCGAATCGCGTTTGATGATCCCAGCTTAATCCCTTTATGCGCCATACTTCCTCTTCCCCCTTATATTAAAAAAAAACTAGAGGATCCAGAAAGATACCAAACGATCTATGCTAAAAAAGAGGGGGCTTTAGCCGCGCCTACAGCAGGTCTTCATTTTACCGCAAAACTAATGGAAGAGTTAGAAAAGTTAGGTGTAGAATTTGTTTTCCTAACTCTGCACATTGGCATAGGAACCTTTGCTCCCATACGCGCTGAAAAATTAGAAGAATGGAAGATGCACCCAGAATATTATAAAGTAAATGAATTTGCAGCCCAGAAAATTAACCAAGCGATCGGCTTAAAAAAAAGAATTTTTGCTGTGGGCACAACAACGGTGCGAACCTTAGAATCCTGTTTTAATGGAGAATTTGTGGAAGCTAAAGAAGGATGGACAAATCTTTTTATTATTCCCGGCGCTGTTTTTAAATTTCCTTATGCAGGACTTCTAACGAACTTCCATTTGCCTAAATCATCTTTAATCCTTCTAGCCTCTGCTTTTATGGGCAAAGAAAAATTGTTAGAAGCGTACCAAGAAGCAATCGCTAAAAAGTATCGTTTTTATAGTTTTGGAGACGCAATGCTTATTCTCCATTAAACCGAAACATTCATTTATGAAAAACAAAATGACAAAAGGCTCATTTTTTCTAAACAAAAATGTCCTTTAAAATAGAAGCAGCTGATAAACAAACACAAGCGCGAGCAGGAATTTTTAAAACTTCCCATGGTATTTTTCATACTCCTGCTTTTATGCCAGTAGCTACTAAGGGAGCCGTAAAAACCGTTTCCGTAGAAGAACTGGAAAAAATAGGTACGGAAGTCATTATTGCCAATGCCCTGCACCTCCATATTCGGCCGGGAGAACAACGCATGGAACGCGCTGGCGGGCTTCACAAATTTATGCGTTGGAGCCGTCCGATTTTTACAGACAGCGGAGGATTTCAAATTATACGCAAAAATTTTAACATTAAAATAACTGACTCAGGTTTAAATTTTAAGGACTTTTTAAATGGCTCTCCTCGGCTCTACACCCCAGAACTCTGCATGGATGTACAGAAAGCGATTGGATCAGATATCGCCATGCTTTTAGATGACTGCCCTCGCCACGACGCAAAAAAAAGAAAACTGAACGATTCCATTGAACGAACCATTGGCTGGGCAAAACGAGGCATTGAACATGGCCGCAAACTTGGGATCCCGCACATTTTTGTCATTGTGCAGGGAGGAACCGACATTGGCTTGCGCCAATGGTGCACAGAAGCTCTCATGCAATTTAAGCCTGATGGTTATGCGATTGGCGGGCTTTCCATTGGTGAATCAAAAGAGGATATGATGAAAATTTTAGAATTAAGCGTCCCGCATCTGCCGCAAGAAAAACCAAGATATTTGATGGGAGTAGGCTCCAGCAAAGAACTGCTCAATGCCATTGCTTTAGGCATTGATATTTTTGACAGCACTTTTCCCACTCAATGCGCTCGACACGGCACCCTATTTAGCTCCCAAGGACGTTATAACTTAAAAGGTTTAGCGGGGAAAAAAGAGGATGTTCCTTTGGATGAGGCTTGCGGTTGTGAGGTATGCGCAAAATATAGCCGCGCTTATATTCACCATTTACTAAAAGAAAAAGAGATGTTGGGAATGCGCTTAGCCAGCATCCATAATCTTTATTTTATTTTAAACCTTGTTCGACAATCTAGATCTGCCATCCTCAATGGAACATTTGATTCATTCAGAAAAGAGATGGGGGAACGCTTAGAAAAAAATAGTTAGTTTTCATCCGAATAAGTTAAAATATATTTAAATAGGGCATGAATAAAACAGAATCTAAAATTTTTGAAAAAATAAGTCATCGTCCATTGGTTGTCGCATCCATTCCTGACGAAAAAAAAATCCTAAACATGGTTCAGAAAGCGAACCAAACTGGGGCGGATCTTTTAGAACTAAGATTAGATGCCTTTGCTTTTAAAAATAAAGAAAAACTATTTGGAATTGCTCAAGAAATCCGCAAAAAAACATCGCTGCCAATCATTGCAACGCTCCGCAGCCCAAAAGAACAAGGACGCCAAGTTCTAAAATCCGATTGGAATGATGACGAAAGAAAAGAAATTTATGAAAAATTATTACCGATTGTGGATTGTATTGATATAGAGCTTTCCTCAAATTCCATCAATCAGGCTTTAATAAAACATGCCCATAAACTCCAAAAAAAAGTAATTCTTTCTTATCACGACTTTCATTCCATGCCTCAAGAAAAAGAGATTTTGCTTCTTGTTAAGAAATTTAAGCAACTCTCTGGAGATATTTTTAAAATCGCTGGTCTGGCAAACAGTTGGGAGGAAACCATTCGCTTTCTTTACACCTGCTCGCGTCTTAATTCTATAAACAGGATTTTTATTGCTATGGGCGAAATAGGAAAATTTTCCAGAATCGCGGGCTTTTGTTTTGGATCTTGTCTTACCTACGGATCACTCAGCCAAAAAACAGCTCCTGGACAAATCCCTATTGCCACATTGTCCCGTCAGCTTAAAATGCTTTATTCTTTTTAAAATGAGCCTATTTCTACAAGAACTCTCGCGCAAAGTGCTAATTTTTGATGGCGCCATGGGCACCAATATTCAGTACCTTAACCTAAATGAAAAAGACTTTGACGGCAAGGAAGGCTGTAATGAAATTTTAGTCTTAACCAAACCAGAAGCTGTAGAAAAAATTCATGAAAGTTTTTTCCAGGCTGGCTGCGACGCGGTTGAAACCGACACTTTTGGTTCTAACCGAATTGTGCTTGCTGAATATGATCTTGCGGACAAAACCCTAGAACTTAATGAAAAAGCAGCTCTCTTGGCGCGTAGAGTCGCCAAAAAATTTTCAACAGAAAATAAACCTCGTTTTGTAATTGGATCTGTAGGTCCAACCACCAAACTCCCCACCTTAGGGCATATTAGTTTTGATGAAATGTTTTCTGTGTTTTCTGAACAGATACAAGGGTTACTGCAAGGAGGGGTGGATGCTGTTTTAATTGAAACCTGCCAGGATATATTGCAATCAAAAATTGGCGTGATTGCGGCTAACAGCATGATGGATAAGATGGGACTTCGAGTACCGATCATTTGTCAAGTCACAATGGAACAGACAGGGACTATGCTTCTAGGTACAGAGATTGGTTCTGCGCTCACCACTCTTGAAATGCTGCCAATTGATATTATTGGAATAAACTGCGCCACTGGCCCAAGAGAAATGATCGAACATATCCGCTTCCTCTCTAAAACTACAGAAAAAATGATTTCTGTTCTTCCCAACGCAGGATTGCCAGAAAATGTTGGCGGCAGAGCTGTTTATAAACTAACCCCTGATGAATTCGCAAATTATCATGAAAGGTTTGTGCAAGAATTTGGCGTAAACATTATAGGCGGATGCTGCGGCACAACTCCTGAACATTTAGCCAAAGCAGCTGAAAAAATTGGGACTTGTTCTCCTAAAAAAAGAGAAATTATTAAAGAAAGAAATGCCTCGAGTCTTTATACAGCAGTTTCCTACACCCAAGAGCCGCGTCCGCTTTTAATAGGAGAAAGAACCAATGCCAATGGCAGCCGTCAATTTAAAAAACTTTTAGAAAAAGAAGATTATGAGGCCATTAGCCAAATGGCAAAAGACGCTGTAAAAGAAGGGTCCCATCTTTTAGACGTGTGTGTAGCTTATGTGGGCAGAAACGAAGTTAAAGATATGAATGAGGTTCTATTCCGTTTAAATCAACAGGTTACCATTCCATTAGTGATTGATTCCACGGAAAGTCCAGTAATTGAGGAAGCTTTAAAAAGAATTAGCGGCAAAGTGATTATTAACTCCATCAATTTAGAAGATGGAGAAGAACGAATGAAAAAAATCTGCCCCTTAGCAAAAAAATATGGGGCAGGACTTATTGCTTTAACCATTGATGAAAAAGGCATGGCTAAAGATCGCTTTAAAAAACTTGAGATTGCGGAACGCATTCATAAATTAGCTACAGAAAAGTATGGAATTAAAGAGGAGGATCTTTTCTTTGATACTCTTACCTTTACCTTAGGCAGCGGGGATGAAGAGTTTCGGACTGCCGGCATTGAAACCATTGAAGGCATCAGGCTGATTAAACAAAAATTTCCTAAAGTAAAAACCATTTTAGGCGTAAGCAATATCTCTTTTGGTTTAGACCCTGAATCCAGAACCGTTTTAAATAGTGTTTTTCTTCATTATGCGATAGAAGCTGGGTTAGACGCCGCGATTGTGCATGTCAGCAAAATCATTCCCCTTTTTAAAATTGAAGAAGCGGTAAAAGAAATTTGTAAACGGCTTATTTTAAATGAGCAAGCAAAGAGCGATCCTCTGCGAGATTTAATCGCCTATTTTCAAAAAAACAAAAAAACTGCGCCTGAAGAAAAAAAAGCAATACATTCTCTTTCCTTAGAAGAATCTCTAAAGAATCGAATTATTGAAGGCTATAGAGAAAATATGGATAAAGATTTGGAAGAGGCTCTTAAAAAATATCCGCCACTTCAAATTATCAATGAATTTTTAATGGATGGGATGAAGGTAGTGGGAGAACTTTTTGGCTCAGGCAAAATGCAGCTTCCCTTTGTTTTACAATCTGCGGAAGTCATGAAAAAAGCCGTGGCTTATCTAGAGCCCTTTATGGAAAAAGTAAGCGGAATGGAAAAAGGCAAGATTGTGCTGGCTACTGTAAAAGGAGACGTGCACGATATTGGCAAAAATTTAGTGGATATTATTCTCACTAATAATGGTTACAAGGTTTTTAATCTAGGCATTAAACAGCCGATTGATACCATCCTTCAAGCCTCCATTGAACACCAAGCAGATTTAATTGGACTTTCCGGACTCTTAGTAAAATCCACTTTAATCATGAAAGAAAATTTAGAAGAAATGAATAAGCGCGGAATCTCTCTGCCAGTTATTTGCGGTGGAGCTGCTTTAACCAGAAAATATGTGGAAGAGGATCTACAAAATCTTTATCAAGGAAAAGTTTTCTATGGGCAAGACGCTTTTTCTGCGTTAAAAGTGATGGAAGAATTAAAAAAATCCAGCTCTCAAAAAGAAAAAGATAAAAAACCTGCACTTCAAAAAAAGAAAATCATTCAGGATAATGAATCCATTCTAATTCCGAAACGTTCTAATGCAAGCATGGATCACCCCATCCCTAAACCTCCATTTTGGGGATACAAAATCCTTAAAAATATCTCTTTAAGACAAATATTCCCTTACATTAATACCACTGCTCTTTTCAAAGGACAGTGGCAATTTAAGCAGGCGGGTTTATCAAACGAAGAATATGAAAAAATTTTAAAGGAAAAAGTTGAACCTTTATTCCAGACCATGCAAGAAAAATGTATTCGGGAAAAAATTCTTGAGCCAAAAGTAATAGTCGGTTATTATCCTTGTTGTTCGGAAAATGATGATTTAATTGTTTTTGACGAAAGCCAAAAAAAAGAGCTTACGCGCTTTACTTTCCCCAGACAAAAAAAACCCCCTTTCTGGTGCATTTCTGATTTTTTTAGGCCCAAAGAAAAAGGCGAGATAGATGTGGTGGGGTTTCAAATAGTGACTATTGGAGAACGGGCTTCAGAAATAGAGAAAAAACTTTTTGAATCTAACCAATACACAGATTATCTTTATCTTCATGGCATTTCTGTAGAATCAGCAGAAGCTCTAGCAGAACTAGTACACCAGATGATCCGTAAAGATTTAGGTTTTCAGGATCAAGAAGGCCAAAATACAGGAGATTTATTTAAACAAAAATATCAGGGTTCTCGTTATAGCTTTGGTTATCCAGCCTGCCCTAATTTAGAAGATCAAGAAAAACTTTTTAAAATATTGCCCGCGGAAAAAATTGGCATGAGTTTAACTGAAGAATTTGAGTTAGTGCCAGAACAATCCACCAGCGCCATCATCGTCCACCACCCTGAAGCCAAATATTTTCTCATTTAAAAATAGCTCCAAATCCGTATGGTTATAATTATTAGCTACACTTCTGGATTAAATGGTCAATAATGGATAAAAATTTCTATGAATGTGCACGGTCCCTTTAGGCAAAGACAAGTGCTTTCTCAATCTGTGGAAGAACCTTTCGTTCCTGTTTTGGATTCAGAAGAAAATGATATGCATGAAGACCCAACGCCTCCGCGTAACGAGCCACACGCTCCAAGCTGGCGTTGTGTAATCCACCATTTTTAAGATCCCGCCAAATATTTTGCCGATGAATCCCCGTAGATTTAGCCAAGTCATTGTAGCTCCACCCACGATCTTCTAGCGCCAACAAAATCTGAACCTCCAGCTTAAAAAAACGCTGACGGTATTCAAACTCAGCTCGAACCTTAGGGTTTTCAAGTTTTCGATTAAGCATGCCTTTCATAGTAAGTTCCTCCTTTCACACGCAATAAATAGTCGTTCTTAGAAGCGATGACTGTTTTCAGCAAAGAGATGTCCTTCTTCATCATCTGTTGAGAATGTTTTCTGTAAGCGTTGACAATAATGATCTTTTTCCCAACCGTCACAAAATTGAAAAATCGATGGTCTTTGGGTTTAAATGCATAGATTTTGTTTTCAGCATCCTCTTCATTGTATAAAGTCTTAGGTAACCTCGTTCCCAACGGACTGTCAGCGAAATAGACCACAATATCGTCAAGCCGTTTCTGCTCTTCAGGAGAAATGCCCTCATAGTATTTCTTCGCTTTCATTCGTCCAGAGGATTCCCTATACCACTCAACCGTAAATGTTGAACCTTGGTAATAGATATAATCAGTCATACTTATATTGTAATCATTTAAGATTACTTGTCAAGAGGGGGGGGGTGCGATTCTTGTCATCGAAAATTTTTTTAGGCTGAGTTCTGCAAAAATATCTTGATGGTCAAAACTATTCTTACTTAACTGGCCGCAAGAAACTACTGGCAAATCGGCGTGGATCATGGATTAATCTGTTATTCCCTCATCACCAGCACCGTTTACTGCTATAAAACTTGGTTGTAATTTTTCTAAATGACATTGATAATTACAAAGATGCCAACGAACAACAACCCTAATAGAAAAAATACCGTAAGGGTGGGATAAAGATATTTCATAAAACCCTCATGCTTGACAGCTAAGCGCTTATAATTGTCCTTCAAATTCTCAGGCGAAATATCCGCAGCAAGACGATAACCTAATCCTGCTAAAGCTATATAAACATATATAACACCTGTCATGACAGTTAAGACCAATAATATAAGCCCGTAAATGGAGATGCATTTACATGTCAGATTTGATGGATGATTGAATAAAAAGAAAAATGTAAAAGAAATTACTGCCGTTGATAAACCAATTATCCACTTAGAATATGACAACTGTTGCTCATTAATGAACCACGCTGCTTTTTCCTTATCCAAAAACATCTCCTTTAATAAAGTTAATTCCTTTTAGAACAGCTTAAGTTTTCTTCTCAAAATTTTATACATAAACGGGGTCAATATTAAGGAAAATAATAAGAATAGAATTGACCGGTGAAAATGGGGCAGAAATAAATTGATACTAAAAGTCTCTGTTAAGAAATTTATTATTCCGAAAATAATTACAGACAAAAAGAATGAAACAAAAAATGCTAAGAGTATATAGATAAATTTAGTTACGACAGATTCCTCAGGTTTGAATTCAGGGTTTCTCTTCTTAATAAACCAGAATATAATAGAAATGATTACGATAATAAATAATAATCTCATATTAAAAATTTATGGAATTGGGTACGATCTTGATTTTTTGATTTACCCACAAATCTCCTTGTTAAATACTTCTCAAAATTAGAGTATTTTTCATGTATTCGGCACTGCAGGATCCTTACACATACCTGCAGCAAACCCTTATTGATAAATGCTAAAATTTTTAAATCTCTATGGCATGGAAGACAACCAGCCCTACGAAAAACAAATCATTTTATTTTAGAAGTTGTTTCCTTAAAAGTTCTAAAATCATAAGAGCTGATTTTTCTTTTATTTCAAGACGTGTGCCATGAAAAATTTTAGTGCAAGTTAAGGAACCATTTTTAGAGGCAATGCCAAAACAGACCATCCCTACAGGTTTTAATTTTGTGGCTCCGGTTGGGCCAGCAATGCCAGTTATAGAAATCCCCCAATCTGAATCTGATTTCCTTAAAATCCCTTGAGCCATCTGTTTAGCAATTGGTTCACTGACAGCGCCAAAATTTTTAAGTGTTTTTTGATTTACCCCAAGCCATTTAATTTTACTCTCATCTGAATAAGTCACAACACCTTCTTTAAAATAAGCTGAGCTCCCCGCAATATTAGTTATTTTATTGGCAATGAATCCACCAGTGCAGGATTCTGCCACAGCTAAAGTTTGCCCCCTCTTTTTTAAGAGCTGGCCAACCACGCTTTCCAGAGTCTCTTTATTTTTTCCGTAGAGTTCATCGCCTAAAATTTTGTAAAACTCTTTTTCAATTTCTAAAACACAATCTTCCACTGCATTTTTATTTTTTCCTTCTACCGTAACCTTCACATCAATGATAGAATAGTGCGCTAAAATTCCAAAAATAACTTTAAGCCCGGTCTTGTTCCAATTTTTTTCAACCACTGGTTTAATCTTCTCATCAATTTCTGATTCTGGTTTGCCAAAAATGTGGAGGACGGATGTTTTTACAAAAAAAGAAGGAAAAATTTTTTTCAAGTAAGGAAGCACTTCTTCCTCCATCATAGGATATAACTCTTGCGGAGGCCCGGGTAAAAGAATCAAGTGACGATTTTTTAAAGTAATTATTTGTCCGGGCGCTGTGCCTACTTTATTAAGAAGCGCTTTAGCTCCTTGGAGCACATAAGCTTGACGATTATTTTCTTCAGGCATAGAAATTCCAACAGATTGGAATCTCTGCTCAATCTTTTTCAAAATTTCTTTGGAATAAAGAAGAGGCTTATTTAAAACTTTAGAAACTGCTTCTCTAGTAAGATCATCAAAGGTTGGACCTAAACCACCGCAAGTTAAAACAATTTGAGAACGTTTTAAAGCCTCTTTTAAACAAGCCTCCACCTCTTTTTGATCGTCCCCTACAGTAGTGTCTCTTGTAAGAGATAATCCTATGGAAAGTAGATGTTCAGCAATCAATTGAACATTGGTATTGGTCTTATCCCTCAAGAGCTCAGAGCCAAAACAGATAAGTTCTATATGCATTTAAATTATTAGTAAATCGAAAAAATTTAAAACACAGGTTAATATTTTCATTTTAATTTTCTATTTATCTCTTGCAGTATATTGCAGAACAATGCTCCCTGCTCAATGGCATCGTCTAAGGCGCGATGGGTATGGGGGAAAGAATCGAACCATTCCTTGGGCATGCTCTTTTTCGTTGCGTTCCGGTACCCACTTTTCAAAAGAACCATGGCTAAGGTCTTGATGTCCAACGCTGAATGAGAAAATGGGCTTTCTCCGGTAAAACGAATGAGGTACCAATAGACAAATAGAAAATCGTACGCGGCAGGATATCCCACAAAAACAGGTAGTCCTGGCAAAGATTTCAACCATAACAAATAATTCTTCATTGCCTTTTCTGGAGGCTCCAAATTCTGATGGCAAGCGTTCCATGCCTCTGGTTGAGACCGCCACCATTCCATTGTTTTTGGATTCTCTACCGCATCCGGCAAAGTTTCTAAATTAGAAGTAAACGTACCCACCAAAGTTTTATCAGCCCAATAGGCAGCGGATCCAAAACTAAGCATGGAATTAATTCCGGGTATGGGACCATCCGCTTCGACATCCGTACTCACATAAATCTCTGGTTTTCTACTCATATATTTTTTTTAAGTAGTCATTGAGATTGTTGATGACATCATTAATTTTCTCCGGGACATCCTTCATTTTTTCTCGCTTCAAAAAATGTTCCCAATAGGTTTGAAGTTGCGCATATTCTGCTTGTTCAAACTGGATTTGATTATGGAAAGGAGTCTTGCGATTATAAAACACGTCCTGAATACACTTTTTTAGATTCTTCCTATTGAGATCCTGCCGAATGAGCAAGAATAGGTCATAATAATCCTTCATGCGAGTATTTCTCCCCTGCTTTTTGAAAATGATTTGCAGTTTTTCAGCAAAAATAGTTTCTGAAGGATATGCTAAAAGGGAGAAGGAGGGTCCAAAGATCGGTTTATCTTTATACCGCATTCGCTCTAAAGTCATTGCTACGGGTTCGACCAGATCGCCTATTGCCAAGTCTAAACGCACCATCCCACGCATTTTCCCAAAGAGGAAATGACAAGCAATTCGAACCCCAGGATAATCCATTTCTGGATGAATAAGTGGAGCACCATCAATTTTTTTCCAAGTTATTCCATCATCTACCTCCATTTCTAAAATTGACCTGATAATTTTAACAATATCATCCACTTGATTATTTAATTGCTTGATAGAAAAATCCAAATCTCTAGTTTTTCGGCTTGTCTTGATTAAATAGGTAAGCAGAGATCCTCCCTTAAAAATAAACTTCTTAGCATAAGGAGAAATACTTAGGCGATAGAGAAATTGTTCCGAGGCCAGACGATTCAGCAACAACTGTAAATCAATCTTCTGAGCCCTAGAAATATTGAGCAGCTTGGCATGCAAACTTGGGATATTAACTGGCATATTTATTCGTCCGCCATAAGAACAGAGATTATTTCATCTAAAGGTTTCTTAAGTTTTCTAGCATAACTGCAGAGTTTTTGAATATTTTTATTTTTTTTCTTAAGGTAGCGTTTAAGCGCTTTAAGCGCTACTTCTTCTGTGTGGTATTTAAAAGCATCTACCACCGTTTTCTCAAGATCATAAATTCTTACCGTACGTTTACCAAAAGTGTGATGTTCTATTCCCAGAGTGTACGAGAATCCAGTAGGACGAATAACTCGATAAAGAGCGTTATGGATAATTTTTGGAGCGGGCAGAGCAATCCAAACTTGACATTCTTCTGCATCTGTAAGGTCATAATAGGTTAGCGCTGAGACCCCGCAAACAACAGCTTCTGGATAAAGCGTACAGGCGACAATATATTTTTTAAGCGGGTGCGCCATCCAGTCCATATGTTTTGTATAAACGCCATGTTCTACCCTAACAATTATTTCTTTTTTAGCCAGACGAGAAAGCGTCATAGGACTAAATTTAAGTCTATGCGCTTCACTTGTTGTAATAACCGTATTGGCATCTATAAATTTTATTAGCTGCTCAGTCTTCATTATAATCTAATGTTAACATAGTAACATAAATAATTCAAGATGTTATTATATTAACATAACTAAAATGGATTGGGCTGCATCTATCCATCGCAAACATAAAATTATTTCAATTTTTAAATGCAACCTTAGGGGGAACTGGTAGAAAATGATATATCTTATGCAACTAAACTTTCAACTGATATGCGTTTTTTTAGTTTGAGAGTACCTTTTGCACTTAAGTATTTTTGTACATTATTATTATCTTCAATGATAAAAACCTATTTTGGGTTCATTTTGAGAGATTGGAGCAAGTTCAATCTTGCCAAAACGCGCTTCATATTTCTTGATGTTATCTTCTAAAGCCAAGAGAAGTTTTTTTGCATGAGAAGGGGAGGTGACGATTCGGCTTTTAACTTTTACTTTAGGAGCTTGTGGCGGCAAAAAAATAAAATCAAGCACAATTTCAGTCTCTGAATGACTGACAATAGCTAGATTAACATAAGTTCCTTGAGCTACCTGTTCATCTATTTCAATTTGAATTTGATTAGGAACTAGGTCACTTTTTTGGTTAGACATCTTGGCACCTCCTTCAAAGGAAAAAGTTTGGAATAGGGTCACGCCATTTAACCTTCATGCTCTCTTTAAAAATTCAGAAAACAAAAAATTGATAGGCTATTTAAACTGCCAGGGTTTATATAAAAATATATAGATAAGACAAATAATGGCTCCTAAGACTAAAGCGAACCCGCCTAACAGTAATCCAATTTGTGAAGCTTTTTTTCTCTCTTCTTTTAAGGAGGGGTCTAGAACCACTATTCTTCTATTTCGCTGTCCCAATAAACATTATCAATAAATTTTTGCCAGGAAGCTTTAAACTTTATAAAAGTGGGTAATACTAAAGATTGAGCCCCTTTCCATCTGGGTCTAGAAGGTTCGATTAATAATTTCATTCCAGCCTCATGAGGCAAACAGTCTCCTTTCTTAATGTTGCAAGGAATACAGGAAGTTACTACATTGTTCCAAGTGGATTGTCCTCCGCGTGAAGAAGGAACAATATGTTCCAAATTTAAATCTTTTGTTTGAAACTTTTTTCCACAATAGCAGCAGTGATAACCGTAATGCTCATAAATATTTCTGCGAGTAAATTTAATTTCAGCCGCTGGAACCTGGTCGTAAGCTCTTAAGGCAATCACATCTGGAATGGCGATTTTAAAAGTAGGGGTATGGACAAAGCCGGCTGGATGATCTTTAATTAAATTAGAAAGTTCTCTCCAATCAGAAAAATTGTAAGTATGGTACTCTTCATCTACAACACGAGCGTGATCTAAATAAAGAAGAGAAAGCGCCCTTCTCCAATTGGTGATGTGAATAGCATAAAAATTTCTATTTAAAACCAATACATCCGTGCTCATAATAATTTAAATGTAACACTTTTTCCCCTTGGATTCAAGGTAACGTCTTGCGCAACGAATCTTTCGATGATTAGATTCTTGCCTAACAGGGGGTAAAGAATTTTAGTCAAAAGGAAAGAAGAGGGTGAATTGTGTTAAAATGTGATCTTATGAAAAAATGGAGCAGGAAACCTGAATTAAAACCAGAAATTTCAGTTGTGATTGCAGCCTATAACAGACCTCGAGAACTTGAAATGTGTCTGGAAGGGTATAAAAAGCAAAGCGTTTTAATTCAAGATTATAAGCCCTTTGAAATTATTCTAGCGGATGACGGTTCTGATCCTAAAATTGAACAAATTTTTAAACAATTCTCTAAAGAATATCCTTTTCCAACAACCTATCTTTACCAACCAGATCAAGGCTGGGGTAAATTAAGAATGCTTAATTGGGCAATCTTAGAATCCCAAAGTGAAAAAATTATCTTTACAGATGGGGATTGCGTGCCGCATAAACATTTCGTAAGAGCTCACCTTTTAAGCTGTAAAGAAAACGAGGTTGCTTGCGGCAGACGGGTAGATTTAATGGAAAAAATTTCTAAACGCATCACACTTAGAGATATTGGGCAAGGCAAATTGGACTCTTATCTTTTTCTTCTTCAAGGTATCTTTAAAAAAGAGATTGAATTTGGCGAAAAAGGATTTTATTTTCCAAGCTGGGTTTCAAAACTTCTCTCCCCTTTTTTAAAAAATGAGGAGCCTACAATTTTAGGATCCAATTTTTCGATTTATAAAAATTGGCTTTTTCAAGTTAATGGCTTTGATGAATCTTTTGAAACTCCTGGTTTAGGAGAGGATACAGATTTGGAACGCAGGCTTAAATCCTCTGGTTTAAGTTTAAAATGGATCACTCACCAAGCTATTCAGTTTCATCTTTGGCATCCTTTAACTGAGGTAGGAGAAAAATCTCATAAAACTTTTGAAATCTTAAAACAAAAAGGGAATATCAAAGCTCTAAAAGGAATTGAAGAACTCAAAAATCTTCTTAATAGGGTCAAACCTTAAAAAATTCATAGACTTATTTCAGTCGAAAAATTTTAACTTCCCCTGGTTTTAGATGCAAGGGAATAGAGTGGTCGGCTAAAACAAAAGTATCTTCGCTGATTAAATCTTTTACATCCTTTCTGTTAGTATGCAAACGAAGATGAATAAAAAAATCCCTCTCCATATTAGAATTAGCCACAATTAAAACATCCCGGTCAGAACTTTTTCTTTCAAAAGCAAAGATATCCCATACATCGCAAGGAATGACTCTTAAAGTCTGGTGATGATAATCTAAAATTAAATCCTCGTATTTTTTACGAATCTCTGCTATCTTTTTGATCCATTCACACAATTGGTTTGGATTAAGCCAATTGAGTTCAGCCAGATTAAAGAGCGGCAGTGTTTCTGAAGAAATTTTTTCTATCTCTTCCTTTGTAAAATCTAAACCAGTATTTACTGGCCTTTCTTCGCCTAATTCAAATCCTGAATGGATAAAAGGGATCACTGGCAAAAAATTATTGATTGCCCATGAATAACGAGAATAACCTATTCCACCGGCTCTGGCGCTAGAGCGCGGCGTGTTATGGCTTTCCGCTGTTCCAAAAAATGGAAGAGGAAAAGTTTCTCTTTCGAAACGATAAAACAAATCTTTTAATTTATAGGGATGGCGCTGGTCAGCCCAAATATATCCTATAGCGGCATTATACCCCTGTTTTTTACTTTCATAGGAGAGATGAAAATTCTCTTCCCAAAAAACAAAATCAGGATCAATTTGACGGGCTTGTTCCTTCATTTTTTTTAACAAAGAATAGGGCAGGGCATGACCCATGTCAATCATGACTCCATCAATCTTAAATTCCTTCTGGTAATAAGGAATAATCTGAATAATATTATCCCATAAAGAACTATTCCTATTTGGTTTCTGGGCAAGATCAGAATCATACATCCTTATAGTATTGTAAGCGATATAATTAAAATCTGGATGAGAAAATAATTTTAAATAAGTTACATCTCCCCAAGGGGGCTGCGGGTCATCTGGAGGCCAATCCGCGAAAGCTCCTGGAATTTTTACTCGAGAGCCATCTTCCAGTTCTCCAATCCATTTCCCATTTTCTTTAACAATACGTTCAGAGGAAGGTGGGTTAGTAAATAATCCTCTATGGATTAAAGAAGGGGGCGGGGACTGGTTCAAATTTCCATTATTCACTTTCTCTAAAATTTGAATTAAATCTTCTTGCTTAAAAATTGGGGAACCATACTTAGATTCATCCATGCTGCCTTGAGGCCTATCTTCCACAAATTCCTTTATCCAATAAAACCAACCTGGATGCTCTTTAACCCAGTCGCTGTCTTTAGAAGCTGTACGAAATACAAACTCTACCACTACTTTCATGCCTAAATGATGAGCCGCCTCAACCAAACCACAAAATTCATCTTCCACTCTCATTCCTAAAAATGGTTCTGATAAATTTTCATCTAATTTAAATGGATTGCGTATTGCATAAGGAGAACCCAAATTCCCTTTTCTTCCATCTTCTCCAATAGTAGTAATTGGAAGAAGATGCAAGGTATTTACCCCCAAACTTTTTATATAAGGTAAAAGAGCAATCGTCTTTAAAAATGTGCCTGTATCTCTAAATCCAGTCGCGGAGCGCGCGCTTTCTAAATGACCTTTCTGACTATGGTCAAATGCCGTAGTATGACGCGCAAAAAGATTATAAACTACAGCTTTTCTGCTCCATTCTTCTCCTTTTAAATAATCCGCCTCATTAGAACTTAATGAAAAATTTAGAATTTCATCTATTTTTTGAACAAAAAATTGACAAGGATTTACCTTAACTCTTCTTAGCGGCTCTTTCAAACTTGTCCCTAACCACAAACTAGGAATAAAATAAGAAATTTTTTCTCCATGATCCATTTTAGACTGTAAATTGTCTCTGATAGTTCTTAAAATCTGAGATTTCATCTAGTTTAAAGATTCTCCTAAATAATACGCGCAATCCTTATTTAACGGACACCCTTCACATAAGGGCTTAGTCCGGCAAAACTCTTTTCCCAATTGGACCAGTAGAGCGTGATACTCATTAAAAAGTTTTACAGATTTTTTAAGATAACTTTGAAAATATTCCTGGATTTGAGAATAATCCTCAGTATGAAAAAGGCCAACCCTATTTCCAATTCTTCTAGTATAAGCATCTACTACAAAAATAGGGTACGCGCCTGCATAAAGTAAAATAGAGTCCACGGTTTCTGGGCCAAACCCATAACAAGCAAGCAGCTCTTTTCTCGCTTCCACCAGAGGCTTAGAAAAAATTTTATTTAGATCCCCTTGATAGCGCTTTATGAGAACCTTAACAAAAATTTTTAATCTTTTAGATTTTTGCCTAAAATAACCAGAAGAACGAATTAAACCTGCCATGCGGCTAAAAGAAATCTTTACAAGTTTCTGCGGAGTAAGAACTCCTGCTTTATTTAACTCTACCAACGCTTTGACAACATTGCTCCAAGCTGTATTTTGAGTTAAGAGAGCTCCTACGCAGATTTCAAACATTTCCTGATTTGAAAGATCGGAAGTTCTAGCTTCAGTCTGATAAACAGGGTAAAATTTTCCTTTAGGTGTTAAAGGCCACCAGCCTTGGTGTCCAAAACGCTTTAAGAGGTTCTGATAAATTTTATTGGCTTTATTCACAGGCAAAGGTACAATTTGATCTTCCCCTGGTTTTGTGGACACAAAGTTAAGCCGGAATACCTTTCTGTTCAAATTCCCATGGAGACAAATAACCCAAGGATGAATGTCTTCTTTGTCTATTGTAGAATATTTCAATGTAATCAAACACAATAGACCGCGCCTGATTTTTGGTTAATGGAATATCAGGATAAAGTCCTTCCATTTTAAAAGAATGAAAGATTAATTTTCGTATTTCTGTCCGATTTGATAAAGCCATTTGTAAAGCATCCAGAGTCAATGCTGTGTCAATTCTTTCACTCATCGCCCATCCCACGATCTTTCTAGAATAAAGATCCATTACCGCTTACAGATAAAGCCAGCCCTCTGCTATGAAAATAGGCAATAAGTCGTTTATATTGCGTATTTTCATGCTTCAGGATGTGCGCAGCTCATGACAGCTAATGCAAAATTCGGGTTAAACGAAGGGACGTTGCTCCCGGCATAGATCCAAGAATGAGTATTTTTGGATTGGTTTGTATTCCTATCTTTAATTTCATAGTCCTGTAAGCAAAGTTTTGGCTTTTTTTCGTTGATCGGGCATTCCCCAGATCACTAAAATATCGTTGGCCAATAGTTCTGTATCTGGAGGGGGGTTGGTAATTAGATCCCCCATTCGATAAATTGCTGAAATGGTTGCTCCTGTTTGTTCCCTAATTCTTAACACTCGGATACTCTTAGAAACACCCAAAGAATTCTGAGTGAGCGCTAATTGTTCTCCCAGATCGTTAATAAGATTGGCATGCTGTCCAGTAATTAAAGCGGCTTGATGCATGGGTTCGCTGCTGGCCAATCCTAGAACATCATCTAGGTGTTTTTCAATCTGCTCTTTAACGAAGATTATAAATGATTTAAAAAGAACTCCCACAAGAATAAGAGCTGCCACTAAGATAACAATTAAATCAGATTTAACATAGGAACTGGCTAGTAAAATATAGGCGCTTCCCAAAGAAAAAATCACAAAAATTTGCAATAAATTGTAAAACAAATTAATGTTGATAACCCCTAGTATTTTAGAAGATTCCATTGCTATTGTGAGTAAGATTAGAAGGATATGATTGATATATTTTGAGATCGCCATGAGTAGGGGAAGCGAGGTCATCCCACACAAAAACCATAAAACTAAATAGAGGAATGGCAAATGTTCACTTGAGGGAGAACTTACAATACGCGAGATCACTTGCGTCACTAGTAGGATGCCCACCCAGATGGCAAAATAGATTAACAATCGAATTAAATATTTTACAAATATGCTTTTTGTTTTGGATTCAGTTTTTTGATTCCCTAATCTTTGAAACCAATTCTCATAACTTTTTAGCAAAGACTGAATAGGGAGCGGAATGGTTTGGACGATTCTTTCCACTAAAGAATCTGCTTTGCGGATTAAATAGGGAGTAGAAAATGTAGTGATCGATGAAACAGCCACAGCAATTGGATATAAAAAATTGCTAGTTACATTATTTGCTGCGCCCAGGCTTGCGATGACAAAAGAAAACTCCCCAATCTGCGCCATGCTCACTCCAATTTTAACAGAATTCTTTAATCCATATCCGGCTAAAAAAGTTCCCATTCCCACTGTTAAGATTTTACCGCTTAGGGTAACCAAAGTAATGATGAGAATGGGCCATTTATAAGTCCACAATAGTTGTGGCTGGATTAGCATCCCTACGGCCACAAAAAAGATGGCGGAAAACATGTCTCGAATTGGATGGATCCATTCTTCAATTTGGGCTGCAGATTTCGACGCGGCAACGACGGCGCCCATTAAGAAGGCTCCGAGTGCGACCGAAAAGCCAACCACATAAGCTAAAATTGCTCCCAAAAGACAAAACCCTAAGGTTGAAATTCCTGTCATTTCGGTCGACTGAAAACCAACGACCCAATCTAAAAAACGCGGAATTAGAGAAAGGCCAGCGACCAGAAAGATAATAATAAAAAGACTTATTTTTAATAATGTCCAAAGTGCCATAGAAGCGCCAGCACTAGGGGTGAACGCAAATCCGGAGAGTATGGATAAAATTAAAACAGCAACGATATCTTCTAAAATTAAAATACCAAAAACGACTTGCGCAAAATTTTCACGCATCATTTTTAAGTCCGTAAAAACCTTCACGATAATTGTGGTGCTGCTAATAGAAAGGATCGCGCCCAAGAAAATGCTATCTTTTTGGCTCCACCCAAAAAGCTGTCCTAACTTATATCCAATCCAAACCATGCCTAAAACTTCCAATAGCGCTGCAAGAGCGGCGGATGCTCCTACCTTGCGAAGTTTGGGCAAATTAAATTCCAGGCCCAGCGTAAACATTAAAAAAACTAAGCCAAGCTCTGCCAAAGTTTGAATACTATGAAGATCGTGGACTAATGAAAACGGAGGCGTATAGGGCCCAATAATAAATCCGGCGATAATATAACCTAAAACCACTGGTTGCCGAAGCAAATGGCAGAGCAATGTCATAACTCCTGCGATGACTACAACAATGGCAAGATCTTGTAGGAGATGAGCTTCACTCATAAGTTATCTAGAGCGTAGGGAGAAGTTTTTGAGCGGTATTTCTAAGGCGCCCGCGCCAATCCCGCCCGACATCGTTCGTCCGTTAGATCTTTGCTCCGCGTTGTGAACGCGAGAAAGGCGCGTCAATGAATCAATTATTGTAATTTGCAATGTTTTAGCTTAAACCCGAACTCCACATAATCTTTCTTGTGAATAGAAAATGGTTATTTTTTTCGTTTCTCTTCTCGCTTCCAAGTGATATTCGGGTTAAATCAAAAAATCTTGCGGGAAGTTTTCCGGTGAGCATCGCTTAAACGCAAATATTCTTGCGCATTCCAAAGAATATGTTCAATTTCATCCAGACGAAGGGGTCTGACAACCCTTGCTGGAACGCCTAGAGCCATCGAGCCTTTAGCTACTTTTGTATTGGGAGAAAGCACAGCTCCTGCTCCAATAATACATTCTTCTTCTACAACTGTCCCGTCCAGCAAAATCGCCCCCATCCCAATAATACAATGATCTTTTACTGTGCAGCCATGTAAAACTACAGAATGTCCTACAGAAATTCCTTTACCTAAAATTGAGGGTTTACCTTCATTAGTGTGTATCACAGTATTATCTTGAATATTGGTGCCTTCCCCAATCAGGATCTCAGCAATATCCCCTCTTAAAACACAATAAGGCCAAACTGATGCGTTTTTTTCCAAAGTAACTTTGCCAATGATTTCCGCGGTTTCATGCACAAACGCGCTTGGATGGATTGTAGGTTTATGACCTCCAAATTCTCGAATCATATTGTTTTAAATTTTCTTTAACCTGAACAACCCATTTTCATAAGTGCAAACTTCGGGTTTTAATCAGCGTTTTAACTCTAAATTTTTGAATTAAATTTTGCGATGCAGTCAACAATTTTTTTTATCTCGCTATTTTTTAATTCTGGAAAAATTGGAAGAGAAAGAATCTCTTTTGCGATCTTTTCCGCAACAGGAAAATCCCCTTCTTTATAATTTAAATATTCAAAAGCTTTTTGCAGGTGGAGGGGTATGGGATAATGCACGCCAGTAGCAATCCCATTTTCTTTCAAAAATTGAGACAGTCCATCCCTATTCTTTGCCCGTATTGCATACACGTGGCGCACTTCTTTTACAAAGGTTCGAGTTTTAAATGTTTGAATTCCTATTTTGGATAAAAGTTTGCTATAAAGATTCCCATTTTTTCTTCGACTTTCATTCCAAATCCCAAGTTTTTTTAATTTAACCCTTAAAATGGCGGCTTGGATAGTGTCTAATCTACGATTAAATCCTAATAGATCATGTTGGTATTTTCCTGTTCTGCCGTAATCTCTTAAGAGTTTTAGTTTTTGCGCTAAGGAATCATCGTTTGTAACTACCATGCCGCCATCTCCATAAGCCCCTAAATTTTTACCGGGATAAAAACTAAAACATCCCATAAGCCCCATGCTCCCGGCTCTTTTCCACTCACCTGGAGTTATCTCGATTTCAGCTCCATGAGCCTGACAAGCATCTTCAATAATAGGAAGGTTATGTTGTTTTGCGATTTTAAGAATTTCCGGCATGTTTACAGGCTGCCCAAAAAGATGCACGGGGATAAGCGCGCGCGTTTTAGAAGTAATAGCTTGTTCCAATTTCGCAGGATCCATGTTTCCTGTATCATCTTCAACATCCACAAAAACTGGTTTAGCTCCTAAAGAAGCTACGCTGGAAGCAGTGGCATAAAAAGTAAAAACCGGAACAATTATTTCATCTCCGGCTTTAATCCCTAAAGCATGCATTGCAAGCTCCAAAGCCCCAGTGCCAGAATCTACGCCTACCGCGTATTTAACCTGACAAAATTTTGCAAACTCTTCTTCAAAAGCGCTGACCTCCTTCCCTAAAATAAAGTCTGTCTGATCAATCACATTTTGAACAGCGCTTTTCACCTGTTTTTTAATTGTTTTGTACTGCCGGTTAAGATCTACAAGAGGAATCACTTAAAGTTCTCCTTTAAAAAGAATAAGTCTTAAAAATTTGTTTTTGATTATACCAGATCAAGATTCTGCCAACAAGGATGTTTGACTAAAAGGAAGGGGGTTTGATAGAATCTCTCGAATGCAGACGATTAAAAAAGTTGTGCTTGCCTACTCTGGAGGGTTGGATACCTCCATCATCATCCGCTGGCTCATAGAAACTTACCATTGCGAAGTGATTGCCGCTTGTGTCAACTTAGGGTCTAAAGAAGGCGGGGCAGCCTCTTTTAAAGATATAGAAAAAAAAGCTCTTGCCACAGGGGCTAAAAAATGTTTCATTGTAGATGGAAGAAAAGATTTTGCTGAAAATTTTATTTTCCCTGCCTTAAAATCCAGAGCCACTTATGAAAGCAAATATCTTCTGGCCACCAGCCTTGCCAGACCCCTCATTGCCAAAGAAATAGTAAGGATAGCTAAAGAAGTAAAGGCAGACGCTCTCTCCCACGGAGCTACAGGTAAAGGTAATGATCAAGTTCGTTTTGAAATTGGATTCCGCACTCTTATGCCTGGGGTTAAAATTATAGCGCCTTGGAGAGAGTGGGACATCCACTCTAGGGAAGATGCTATCCGCTACGCGCAAAAATATAATATTCCCATACCAGTCACTAAAGACAAGCCCTATTCCTCAGACGCTAATATGTGGCATATTTCTTATGAGGGCGGCATTTTAGAAAATCTAGAAAAACCCTATCCGGAAGAGATGTTTCAAATGACAGTTTCTCCGGAAAAAGCGCCTGTAAAGGCAACTAAAATTGAAATTGAATTTAAGCACGGGGTTCCTGTAAGTTTAAATGGGAAAAAAATGGATGCGGTCTCTTTAATTCTAGAATTAAATAAAATTGGCGGACAAAATGGAGTGGGAAGAATAGATATTGTGGAAAATCGCTTGGTAGGAATGAAATCTAGAGGGGTGTATGAATGTCCAGCTGCAACCATCCTTTATCAGGCTCACCGGGAATTAGAAACTATCACACTTGACCGGGAGACATTTCACTTTAAAGATTCCCTCTCTCTAAAGATAGGCGAATTAATTTATTACGGACTATGGTTTACCACTTTACGACGGTCTCTCTCTGCCTTTATTGATGAAACCCAAAAATTCGTTAGTGGAAAAATAACCATGGAACTCTATAAAGGAAATATAAAGATAGTTTCAAGAAATTCCCCGCATTCGCTCTACTGGGAAAAACTCTCCACCTTTGGATATTCAGGCGAAGAAATTTATGACCATAAAGATTCAGAAGGTTTCATTAAACTTTTTGGTCTCCCGCACACAGTTGAGTCGCTTTTAAGAAAATAATGCCCAACATTCTATTTTTTTTTAAAACCAAATGATGCCGCAAGATTATATCTCCTCTTTTTCATTTGACCAACGGCTCGCCCCTTACGACATTCAAGGCTCTATCGCGCATGTCACAATGCTTGCCGATCAAAAAATCATTCCGATTTCAGATTCTAAAAAAATCATTGCAGGTCTTGAGGCGATTCAAAAAGATTTAGAAAAAGGAAAAACAATCCCTAAAGCAGAAGATATTCACTTTGCCATTGAAAACGAACTGGTGAAAAGAATTGGAGAGGTGGGTAAAAAAATGCACACAGCCCGCTCCAGAAACGACCAAGTAGCGCTGGATCTTAAACTTTACGTGCGTGACTTTGCAAAAAAAATCATTGAAGAAATTAAACAAACGCAAAATGCGATTTTAAAGTGCGCCATTAAAAATCAAAAAATTGTCATGCCTGGATTTACCCATCTGCAGCATGGCCAGCCAATCTTTTTTGCCCACCACATTTTAGCCTATGCATGGATGCTGGAAAGGGATAAAAGCAGATTTCTGGATTTATTGAAACGACTGGATGAATGTCCTCTTGGAGCCTGTGCAATGGCTGGAACCACCTTTTCCATAGATCGGAATGAAACCGCCAAACTTTTAGGATTTTCTAAAATCACTGAGAACTCGGTGGACACAGTCTCAGACAGAGATTTTATTTTAGATTTTAATTTTAGTTCTGCGCTCCTCATGGTTCATCTTTCCCGGCTTGCAGAGGAATTCATTATTTGGTCCAGCCAAGAATTTAATTACATTATATTGGCGGATCAATTCACATCTGGATCCTCCATCATGCCCCAAAAAAGGAACCCAGATACGCTGGAACTTTTAAGAGGAAAAACAAGCCGCGCCATTGGCAACATTACAGAACTCCTAACTCTTATAAAAGGGCAGCCCCTTTCCTATAACAGAGACCTTCAGGAAGATAAACCCCCGCTTTTCGATACAGCGGATACTACTCTGCTATCCCTCTTGCTTACGCGCCAAATTTTTGAGACATTAAAAGTAAATAGCGAAAAAATGGAAGAATCTTGTCACAAAGGGTTTCTGCTCTCTACGGAAGTTGCGGATTACCTTGCAAAAAAAGGAATGCCTTTTAGAAAAGCTCATGCGATTGTTTCTAAAATTGTAAAAAGTATCTCGGCAGAAAACAAAGACTTCAAAGATTTAAGCCTGGCAGAACTAAAATCTTTCTCTCCACTCTTTGAGAAAGATCTGTTTCAGATTTTATCTCCCCAAAAAGCAGCGCAATTAAAGAACTCCTATGGCGGCACAGGAATCGAAGCCTTAACTACCCAGATCAGTAAACTCAAATCCCTCTTAAAAATAAACTAACCCAATTATTCTAAAGTCTGTATATTACAATGATTTTTACGATTTAATGAAATAAAGTAATTTATAAAGCAAGCAGCTGGCGCGTACCCCAACCACTTTATTAGCAGTGTCAAAAACAGGTTCCTAAAAATGCTAAAATTTAAGTTTATTATCCATGTTTAAAACTATTAAAAATTCTCTTTATGTTGAGGGAGTAAAGGTGGAAGAAATTGCGGAGAAGTTCGGCACCCCGCTCTACCTATACAGCCAAACTCAAATGATTGAAAATTTCAAAAAATTTGATCTTGCTTTTTCTTTTTTCCCCCACCTTATTTGCTACGCGTTAAAAGCAAACAGCAACCTGACTATTGCAAAAACTTTGCGCCAAGAAGGGGCGGGCAGCGATATTGTTTCCGGCGGGGAGCTTTATAGAGCCCTGCTTGCTGGTTTTAACCCAAAGAAAATAGTTTTCTCAGGAGTAGGAAAAACTAAAGATGAGATGCGCGCTGCGCTTAAAAAAAATATTCTCGCCTTTAACGTAGAATCGCTGGAAGAACTAAAAGTTCTAAACAGCGTTGCAAAGGCCATGGGTAAAAAAGCGCCCATTGCAATTCGAGTGAACCCGGATGTGGATGCAGGCACCCACCGCCATATTACCACCGGCAAAGCGGAAAACAAATTTGGCATTCATAAAAAATTTATTTTTGAAGCTTATAAAACCGCTCAATCTCTTAAAAATATCTCAATTCAAGGCATTCAGGCGCATATTGGCTCTCAAATTACTTCAACCGCTCCATTTGTAACTTTGCTGAAAACATTGCTAAATTATGTGGACGAACTAGCCAAAGCGGGAATTAAAATTTCTCATCTGGATGTAGGCGGAGGCCTTGGCATTTGCTATGATAATGAAAATCCGCCTTCGCCTCAAGAGTTATCCAAAGCATTCATCCCGCATCTTAAAGGTAGAAACCTAACTTTACTGTTTGAACCGGGAAGATTTTTAGTGGGGAATACTGGAATCTTAGTGACAAAAGTTCTTTATAGAAAAAAGAGCGGAACAAAGACTTTCATCATTGTGGATGCAGCCATGAACGACCTGGCCAGACCCGCGCTTTATGACGCTTATCACGAAATTGTTCCTGTAGCATCAAAAAATGGGACAAAAAAAAAGGTGGATGTGGTGGGTCCAATATGTGAATCTGGAGATTATTTTGCCAGAAACAGGACTTTAGAAATTCCAGAACAAAATGATCTCTTAGCAATAAAAAATACAGGAGCGTACGGCTTTGCAATGTCTTCCCAGTACAACTCCCGACCCCGCTCTGCTGAAGTTTTAGTTAAAGGAAAAAAATATTCTGTGATTAGAAGAAGAGAAAATTTCTTAGATTTAGTCTGCCATGAACAATAAATTACTCTCATTTTATAAGATGAGCGGCGGAGGCAATGATTTTGTTCTTTTTGACAATCGCAAAGAGAACCTTCCCAAAAATTACAGCCCTATTGCAAAAAACGTTTGTGACCGCAAATTTTCTATAGGCGCAGATGGAATGCTGGTTTTAGAAAAAACCCAAGAGGCTCATTTTCGCATGATCTATTTCAATGCGGATGGTTCCAGAGCAGAAATGTGTGGGAACGGAGCGCGCTGTATCGCCAGATTCGCGTTTCTTCTGGCCATAGCTCCGGAAAAAATGACTTTTTTAACTGATGCAGGCATCCTTTCCGCAGAGATTGACCAGGACTTTGTAAAATTGCAAATGTCCAAACCTAAAGATTTAAAACTAGATTTCCCCCTAAAGTTAGAGGAAGGAAAAGAGCTCCATATTTCTTTTATCAATACAGGGGTCCCTCACGTGGTTTTGATCGTGACAGATACGGACAAAACTCAAGTGGATGAGCTTGGGAGAGCAATCCGTTATCACAGAGAATTTGCTCCAGCTGGAACCAATGTAAATTTTGTTGAACATAAAGACCTCCATAATCTTATTGTTAGAACTTATGAACGAGGCGTGGAAGATGAAACTTTAGCCTGCGGCACAGGGGTGGTGGCATCTTCTTTAATTTGCGCTACTAAAAATTTGGTAGAATCGCCGGTATCCTGCCTAACCAAAGGAGGGGAGACCTTAAAAATTCATTTTCATAAAAAAGAAGATAACACATTCACAGATGTCTTTTTAGAAGGTCCAGTAAAAGTGTGCTATAAAGGAGAAATTGAACTTTAATGTTTTATGGTTCGTGCGTAGCTTTAGTCACGCCATTTAAAGATGGCGGGATAGACGAAGAAAAACTAAAAGAACTGGTTCATTACCACATAGAGAATAAAACCGAAGGGTTAGTACCATGCGGCAGCACCGGAGAATCCGCCACCATGACCCACAAAGAACATGCGCGGGTAATTGAGATTGTGGTTAAAGAAGCTGGGAAAAAAATTCCAGTTATTGCAGGCACAGGCTCAAACTCTACTCAAGAAACCATTGAACTGACCCAGCACGCAAAAGAAATAGGAGCGGACGCGAGCTTGCTGATTGTTCCCTATTACAATAAACCCACCCAAAGCGGTGTGGTTCAGCACTTTTCAGCTGTATGCAAAAAAATTTCTTTGCCAATCATCGTCTATAATATACCGGGCAGAACTGGAATTAATATGCTGCCTTCCACCTTTATTCAACTGGTTGAAAAAAATAAAAACATTGTTGGCATCAAAGAATCTTCCGGCAATTTGGATCAGATCAGCGAAATAGCCGCGTCTCTAAAAGATAAGGAAAACTTTACAATCCTTTCCGGGGACGATTCTCTTACCTTGCCCATCCTTTCTGTAGGAGGTAAAGGAGTCATTTCTGTTTTAGCCAATATCGCGCCAAAAGATACCTATGACCTCTGCTCATTTTTCAAACAAGGCCAATTAGAAAAAGCTCAAAAAATTCATTATAAAATGTTTCCTTTAATGAAAGCTCTTTTGCTTGAAACAAATCCTATCCCCATAAAAACCGCAATGGAAATTTTAGGAATCTGTACCGCTAGCTTTAGGCTTCCCCTATGCGCAATGGATGAAAAAAATAAGGAAAAATTAATTGAAGAATTAAAAAATGTTGGGTACCTGCAATGATTAAAATTATTGTAAGCGGCGCTGCGGGAAGAATGGGCTCTAGAATTTTAGAGCTTGCGTCTAAAAATCCAAAATTTAAAATTATTGGAGCTCTTGAATCTCAAAATCACCCTTCCATAGGTAAAAAAATTTTAGATGGGACCATTACCATTCAAGCTCATCTGGAACTCTTTAAAGAAGAATTTGATGTTTTAATTGATTTTACCTCTCCAGAAGCTACGCTTTCTCATTTAAGAATCATTAAAAATTGGAATAGGGTGAGAGCAGTGATTGGAACTACAGGTTTTTCCAAAGAAGAAACTGCCTTTATTCAAAAAATTTCTAAAAAAATGCCGATCCTCATTTCTTCTAACATGAGTGTGGGAATTAATCTGATGTTTGAAATCGCAAAAATAATTGGGCGCAAATTGCCAAACTATGACATTGAAATTATTGAATCTCATCATAACCAAAAAAAGGATGCTCCTTCTGGAACCGCGCTAACCTTAGCTAAAGAACTTGTAGAGGAACTAAAAAGAGATTTTGAAGATGACCTCATCTATGGACGCAAAGGCAATGTGGGCAAAAGAAAAGATAAAGAGATCGGGATTCATTCTGTGCGAGCAGGAGATATTGTTGGAGATCACACAGTGCTTTTTGCTACCCAAGGGGAAAGGCTGGAACTCACCCATAGAGCCTCATCCAGAGATGCCTTTGCTACGGGCGCATTACATGCCGCAGAATGGATTAGCCATCAGAAACCGTCTCTTTATTCCATGAAAGAAGTCCTACGTTAATTGATAAATGGATGTTCGTTAAGAAATCGTTCGAAATTTGCTCAACTAGGTAAGCAAACAAATTTACTCCCTCTGTAAAGGAATTTTCAATAAATCTTATAATTCACAGTTCATTAAATTCTAAAATATCTTAGCGTAAATATATGATTTTCTGTCGTTTTATTCTCAAAGGCCAGTCTATTGATGAATGGAAGTATGGGATTGTAAGAAATCATCAAGTCCAATCACTTAGCCCTAATCCATTTTCCACCTATGAAATAGGGGAAGAAGAAATCCCTTTTAACGAAATTAAATTGTGTTCCCCTGTTCTCCCTACAAAAATTGTTGCTGTAGGGGTCAATTACAAAGAACATGCTAAAGAAATGGGTCACCTTCCTCCGGAAAATCCTCTGCTTTTTTTAAAACCTCCCAGCAGTGTGATTGGTCCTGAAGAAATCATATGTTATCCTAAAGCTTCTTCCAGAGTGGATTATGAAGCAGAGCTGGCTGTGGTTATAAAGAAAAAAACAAAAAATATTTTGCCAGAAGCAGCCAAAGATGTTATTTTAGGTTATACCTGTTTTAATGATGTCACTGCGCGAGATTTACAAAAAAAAGATGGTCAGTGGACAAGGGCTAAAGGTTTTGATACCTTTTCTGCGATTGGCCCTTGGATTGTGACAGACTTAGAACCCTCGGAACTGGTAGTGGAATCTTATCTAAATGGTGAATTAAAACAAAGCGGAAAAACAAACGATATGATTTTTGACGTTCCTCATATAGTCTCATTCATATCTAATATAATGACTCTTGAACCCGGGGATATTATCTCTACAGGAACACCTGTAGGCATTGGACCCATGCAACCCGGAGACATGATTGACATTCGCATTGAAGGAATTGGGATTTTGAGAAATTTTGTAGAATAAAAACCTATGGATTGGAAAATAAAAATTATAGAACTGTTAAAAAAATTCTGGCAAGAATTTTCCTATTATTTTTCTGATGAAGAAGATCCAAATGAACCTATTTATGACCCGGCTCATTTTGCTTCCATGATTATTCTTGTGATATTTATCATAGGGATTTTATTTTGGCTGCTTTGGACTTTACTTGTTTTTGAAGGAGGCATTTTTAAAAAAATAATACCTTCCTTAGAAGTAGCCTTCACCTCTAAAACATTGCAAGATTTTGGCTGGCTAGGATACCCTTATGAAATGGGAATTTTTTCAGGATTCATTGGCAATGGGGCAGCTCTTATTTTAACCATTGCTTTTGTGGTCGGGATCTGGTGGGTTTTTAAAGATTTGCCAAAATTAAAAGAAAGAGAAGAAAATAAAAAAAATGGAATTTGAAATTAGCCAAAAACTTCAAAAACTCCCTCCCTATCCTTTTGCGGAAATAGACAAAAAAAAGAAAAAAGCGATTGAGGAAGGAAAAGATATTATCTCCTTTGGAGTAGGGGATCCGGATCTTCCCACACCTAAACATATTATTCAGGCAGGGCAAAATGCTCTCTTAAATCCTAAACATCACCAATACCCTTTTGGCGCAGGGCTCCTAGATTTTAGAAAGGCTGTGAGCAACTGGTATTTAAAACGATTTAATGTGTCTTTAAATCCAGAAACAGAAATACATGCTTGCATAGGCTCTAAAGATGGTCTTTCTCACATGCACTTTGCCTTTGTAAATCCAGGAGAACTTGTTTTAATCCCCAGTCCAGGATACCCGGTTTACAATACCAGCACTATCTTTACAGATGGAACTCCCTACTTTCTTCCTTTAAAGAAAGAAAATAACTTTTTACCAGACTTAAATTCCATCCCTGAAAAAATTCTTTGCAAAACAAAAATACTTTTTTTAAATTCTCCGAATAATCCTACTGCCAGCGTAGCGGATAAAAAATATTTTAAAAAAGCTATTGATCTTGCTCATAAATACAATTTTTTAATTGCCCATGACGCGGCTTATTCAGAAATCTATTTTGAAAAGCCTCCCATCTCCTTCTTAAATGTTCCCGGAGCAAAAGAGGTGGGGTTGGAATTTCATTCCTGTTCCAAAACCTATAACATGACCGGCTGGCGCATTGGCTGGTTTTGTGGAAATGAGAAATTAGTTTCTGCCATTGGCAAAGTAAAGGATAATTTTGATTCTGGAGTATTTGAAGCGATTCAGGTTGCTGGAACGACCGCATTATCTTCTTCCCAAGATTGTGTAGAAGAGATGAGAAAAATTTATAAAGAAAGAAGGGACATGCTTGTTTCAGGGCTGCAAAAGCTTGGATGGAAACTTTTTACGCCCACAGCCACTTTTTATCTGTGGGCAGAAACTCCCAAAGGATTTTCCTCAGCCCAAACTGTAGAAAAATTAATTGAGGAAGCCTCTCTTGTAACAACGCCCGGCACAGCCTTTGGCAAAGAAGGCGAAGGCTACATCCGTTTTGCTCTAACCACCCCTAAAGAAAGAATCCAAACCGCGCTAGAACGCCTTTCAAAAATCCACTGGTAAAAGTCAAAAAAAATAGTTCATAAAGATTGTTAAAATCAGTTACAGCAAAATCAATTAAGCTCTCATCTTCAAAGTTGAGATAGAAAGATTCTATTTAAAGATAACGAGCTTATTCTTCAAAAAGAGACACTAGAGTTAGAATTAAACAAAACAGAAGAATATCATAGAAAAACCTTACATTTTAAATTCCAAGCATAACCTATTTTTCTATCAATATAAAAGGTAAGGTTTTACTGTTTCTTGAAATTGGGCTGCTCGTTCATGCACTAAGAAAAGAATGGTTTCAGCAGAGTGACCCATTTCCAGCCATGTTTTAAATTCTTTAGAGCCTGTGACCCGCTCTATCTCTTCCCATCTTAAAATAAATTTATCTGGATAATAATCCCGCAGGATCACAGCTAAATGCACAAAAAGGTCAAAAGATCTTGCGCTATTTTTATCCTCAACACCTACCTCAATTCCCTGACACAATTCTCCTTTATAAAGATCCTGTTTTGGCGTAAATTGAGTTTTTTTAATTTTAAAACCTGAAACCCTAAAAAAATTAATCCGTTCAGCCACAAGAGCTCCATCCATCCAAGGAGCGCCTAAAAGTTTAAATGGTTTTTTTGTTCCTCTTCCAACTGAGACATTGGTTGCTTCAAACGCTCCAATTCCAGAATAAAGCAGCGCTGCCTCAAGATTTCGTATGTTGGGTGAAGTGGGAACAAATCTCAAATTTGTATCTTCCCACCATAAAGATCTTTTCCAGCCTTCCATTTTAATTATTTTTAACCTGGCGTTAATATGTGAGGTTCGGTTGTACCAGTTCGCAAGCTCTCCCACTGTCATTCCATGCCGAACAGGCACTTTAAGATAAGCGGTAAAATGATTGATTCCAGGATGAAGCGCTTCCCCCTCTACAATGGTCCCTGTAATTGGATTTGGCCGATCCAACACAATCAGTTCAATATCTTTTTTTGCGCACTCTTCTAACATGTAAGCTAATGTTGTGATATAGGTATAAAAACGAGTTCCGATATCTTGAATATCAAATATCACAGCATCCAGGGATTCAAGCATTTCTGGAGTTGGCCTTTTTGTTTTTCCATATAAGCTGTAAACCGGAATCCCTGTTTTTTGATCCTTCTCATCCGCAATCATCATTCCGTGTTCCACCTGACCTCTAAACCCATGTTCTGGCGCAAATAAAGCCACAAGTTTTGTTTGAGAAGCATTTTTTAAAATCTCCACAGTTCGTTTGCCCTTGCTATCCAGACCCGTATGATTTGTAACTAACCCAATCCTTTTGCCTTTAACAGACTCAAAATTCTCTTTTTGCAAAACATCAATTCCCAACAAAACTTTTGTTTTTGTGGAGGCGGAATAAACAAAATTTCCTGACAATAAAACTAAAAAAATCCCAAAGGGAATCATTTGTAACAGAACCCTTTTTCCTAAAAAATTTTCAAAATCCATTAAAAAACTAACTTTTAAATAAATCATAGAATGATTCCTTAGTTGACTTATGGAAAAAGATAAAAAATCCATCCATTTTTTCTAAACAAAAAAATACTCTTTTGCAAATCATGAGCTATTTCCTTTATTCTACAGGCGTAATTTTGCCAAGGATCGTAGCAGAACGCGCTCCAGTCGCCTCTGGACAATGATTGATTTTACCTTGTATGGCTCGTAGAGCAAAAAAAGCAAAAGCTAGCGGTTCTTTAGCTTGGGTAGGAATATTCCACTTCTCTATGGTTAAAACTGGAATAGGGTAAAGAAGAGTTTTTAAATGTTCCATTAAAGTATTGTTTAAAGAACCACCCCCGCTCACTATCATTTCTTCTAATGAATAAAATGGCAAAACAAATTTTTCATAAGAAAGAGCAATGGAATAAGCTGTAAAGTAAGTTAAGGTGTGTAAAACATCGTATGGGAATCTTTTTAAGTTTGCTTTTAAAAACAATGGAATAAAATTTTCATTAAATAGTTCTTTGCCTGTTGCTTTAGGCGGGTTTTTTTTAAAATAAGAGTGTTGCCACATCTTTTTTATTATTTCCATTCGGATTTTTCCCTTTTTTGCCATTTTCCCGTCACAGTCAAACTTTAACTTTCCCTTTGTAATTTTGTTCACTGCCCAATCAATCAAAACATTCCCGGGGCCTGTGTCAAACGCAAGAACTTTCTTTACTTTTTTCCCCACCACTGAGACATTGGCAATCCCTCCAATATTTTGGAATGCCCGTACAGCTCCTTGACCATAAAAATAAAAATCAAAATAAGGAATTAAAGGAGCGCCACATCCGCCCAATGCCATATCTCTTGTTCTAAAATCAGAGACCACCGGGATTCCAGCACTTTGAGCTAAAATAGAGGATTCCCCAATCTGTAGGGTGCTTGGCTCATTCCCATCTGGGTTATGAAAAATAGTATGGCCGTGTGAACCAATTACGCTTACTTTCTTAGGTGAGACTTTAACTTTATCTAATAACTGCAGGAGCACTTTAGCCCAAATCTTAGCAAGCTCAAAATTCAAAGAAGAGATTTCAGAAACAGGAAGGAGTTGAGGTACTGGGGTCAGTTGCTTCCTCTGAAATTGCCAAGTAGTTTGCACAAAAGAAGAGGAAAGTCGCTTTTGAATTTTTTTTGGATAGAGAACTGTTTTGTAGGCTAAAATTTTAAATTTCCTATTTTTAAAATCTGCTAACACGCAAGAAACCCCGTCACAGGAAGTTCCAGACATCAACCCTAACGCTAACATAATCCCTCTAATTGTTCAATTTTAATTAACCCTTTGAGAATTGCCTGATTTAGCTTCTGATAAGCTCTGCCTAATCCATGAGACTACTTTCTATAGTTGCTCAATTTATTGAAACCACTAAATTGGGAAACTGCAAATAAATATAAAACTAGATTGAAAAAACAATTTGTTCAATAAATTGAGCCAGCGTCAATTGAAATTTTTTTCCTGTTTTTAGCACTTCCTCATGGGAACACTTCTCTTTTGAAATGCCAGCGCACCTATTGGTCACTAAAGCTAAACCTAAAACTTCTAGCCCTAAAAATCGAGACACAATCACTTCCGGAACCATAGACATTCCTATGACATCTGCTCCCAAAACTTGATAAGCTCTACCTTCACTTTTTGTCTCATAAGATGGACCGCTAACAGCACAATAGACTCCAGAAGCGATCCGCATGCGCAAGCCCCGAGCGATCCCAAGAGCGATCTTTTGCAACCGTTTGGAATAACAATCAGTCATATCCACAAACTGATCCCCAGCTACGAGTGAACGCATCCCAATTAAAGGATTAGTTCCCATTGAATTAATATGATCTTTAATAACAACCAATTGTCCTGTCTTATAGCTTTTATTGATGGCACCCACTGCTGCAGTAAGGATCAAAGTTTTTATCCCTAACTCCCCAGCTAGTTTCACTGTCTGTATAACTTTCTCCATGGAATGGCCTTCATAATAATGCAATCGTCCTAAAAAAAGAGCAACTTTTTTTTCTGCTAAAGTTCCAAGAAGAAGTTTCCCGGGATGGCCAGGAGTGGTAGGGACGATAAATCCAGGAATAGCTGTGTAAGGAATTTGGGCAATAGTTTTTAAGCCTGAAAAACTCTGACCCATTCCAGAACCTAAGATAATCCCAATTTCTGGGTTAAAATCTTTAGGAAATAATTTTTTTCTTAAATGCTTCTGCAAAAATGGCGCGCACCTCGAATGAATAAAAATTTTTCTTGATTTCATATTTTAATAAAACCCTTCCTAAATTATCATCCCTAAGAAGCCCTGGGAATTTTTAAGTTCTGTTTTAGCTGCGTCGTAAGAAAGATTCTTTTTCACCATGACAATCGCTGTTTTAACGTTCCAATGAGCTTTGGCTAATGCTGCCAGCGCTTTTGGACGATTTAAACCAGTGATCTCCTGAACTAAACGAATTCCCCGCTCTTTGAGTTTTTTAGATTTAGCTTGTAAATCTACCATACGGTTTCCATAAACTTTGCCTAACCGCACCATACTGATAGTGGTCAACATGTTTAAAACCATTTTAGTTGCTGTGCCGCTCTTTAACCGTGTGGAGCCAGCAATGATTTCAGGCCCGACTCCTAGAGCAATCACAACTTGCGCGATCTTAGCAAGAGATTGATGTTGATTGCAGGTGACTAAAATTGTATTTGTCTTTATTTTTTTTGCCTGCTCTAATGCGCTTAAAACAAAAGGGGTAATCCCGCTGGCTGCAATGCCAATGACCACATCCTTTTTTGTAACTTTTCTTAAAATAAGAGATTTGATTTTAAGTTCTTCATCTTCTGCGCCTTCTTCTGAACGAAACACGGATTTTTTTCCTCCTGCCATCCAGGCTTGCGCTAAAGTTGGCGGAGTATCAAAAGTAGGAGGAAGCTCTGCGGATTCTAAGACCCCTAAACGGCCACTAGTGCCAGCTCCTATAAAAAAGATGCGCCCTCCATTTTTTAAACTGGCAACTACTAAATCAATCGCTTTAATTATTTTTTCTTTCTGATTGGCAATCGCTTTAGGGATTTTAAGATTTTCCTGATTCATTAAGGAAAATATCTCTTCACGCGTAAGGGAATCCAAAAATTTAGATTTAGGATTGCTTTTTTCTGTGGGAAGCTTATGATACAACACTTTCACTCTCTTTTTTACCTCCTAGCCAACCAATGGCAAAGGTCAAACAAGTGCCAATGATTAATAGCCAGCTCCAACCCAAAGCAATCATCTTTTTTTCTGAAAGAATGAGTAAAACTAACATGCACAGAGCTGAAAAACCCATGGCAAAAATATTTAACTTATTAACTCTTCTTTTAGTGCATAAGCCCAACAAAAAGATTCCGAGTAAAGAGCCGTAGGTAACCCCTCCGATTTTAAAAGCTAGCCAAAGAATTTTATCAAAATGACTAAAAGAATAAGCGATCGCGGCAAGGACAATTCCAAAAATAATCACCCCTATTCGGGATACTAAAAGATAATGTTTCTCAGTTCCATTTTTATATACCAGCGGCCTATAAATATCTGTTACGAAAGAAGTAGTGAGCGAACCTAATGGAGAATCAATGCTTGCCATCACAATTGCGGAAAGCATCAATCCTCGCATAAAAGCCGGCATGCTCTGTTCTATAAAAAAAGGAAAAATCTTATCCATCTTTTCTGGAAGGACAATTGAACTATGCTGAGCATAAAAAGCAAAAAGGCAAGAACCTATGGAAAGATAAATCATTAAGACAGCGAAACTTCCCAAGGTGGTAAGCATCATGGTTTTCTGGCTCTTATTCCTAGTTTCTACAGTTAATAAACGTTGCATCAGTTCCTGATCCGTGCCAAAAGCAGCCATAGAACCAAAAAGTCCGTTTAAAGTGGCGATCCAAAAAATATTAGGATCCATCAGCCATTTTTTTATCAGGGCAATTCCCTGGGTTTCAGTCCCGCTGGGTCCCCAATTAAAAACATGCAGTCTTCCCGCATCTCCTGCAATTTGGATGACACTGCTTAAACCTCCCTCAATCTGATACAACAAAAATAAAATTGTAATGGTGCCACCTAAAATAAAAGTTAAGGCTTGGATCACATTGGTCCAGATCACTGCTTTAATTCCGCCCCAGGCAATATAAATCATGCTCACCACAGAAAATAATAAAATGGTTGGGAGAATATGCCAGCCAATCAACACACTGACCGCCAAAGAAGCAGCCATTAAACGAACCCCAGAAGCCAACAAGCGCGTTATAAAGAAAAAAATAGAAGCTGTGGTTTGGGTGTGCGGGCCAAAACGATAGTTCAAGAACTCATAAATAGAAGAGCAATTATAATGATAAAAGGCTGGAATAAAAAGTGTGGCGATCACGACCCGCGCCAGAAAAGAGCCAATAAAAAATTGAGCATACTGCCAATTTTCCGTAAAGGCTACTGCCGGCACAGAAATAATAGTGACCGCGCTAATTTCTGTGGCTACAAAAGAAAGGCAAGCAGCCCACCAAGGAATTTTTCTTGAACCTAAAAAGAAATCCTGAGTATTCTCTTCTTTTTTACCGGCAAAAATCCCAATAAATAAAGAAAAGAAGATAAGGAAAAGGAGGAGAGAATAATCTTCCCAACTTAAATTGGTGTTCCCAGGAAACCATTGAAAGATATCCATGAACTCAGCTATTCTATCATATTGAACTTTTTTTAAGTAAATTTTTCCCTTAAGAGACAAAACAGGAAATCGTTTGTGGTAAAAGTATCAATACTTGATTCAGATATCTATGCCTGAATGTTAATCGTCAGTATCTCTCTAAATTTATTATTAATATCCTCAAGGCTGCGGTACTCTCTCATCTGCATTCCCATAATCAAAAGAATTTGGACTCTGGCTGTAAAGCTTTCCAACCATCGATCCATGCTATCAGTCATGATTTGAACGCCAAGGCTGGCCCATTTCCAATCTTCCAACTGATGATATACGAAGTCAACGTGAATTTTTCCATCTAAGTTTGGATCCACAAGCAAACGCAGCTGTTGGCCCACTATGAGTTCATTTAATTTTTGGAGCCCTTCGGTGTTTGACTTTAATCCATATCTCAATCCCTTCACCATATTGTCCAACTCGCCCTGTGATTTAGCCACAAATACAATTCCGCTATTCTTGCCCAGGGCTTCAGGATCAACTTGATTCAGCATTCGCATAATGGCACCTTGTACAGCCTTAGGATTACTGACGTCAAATACCTTCGTCTCTGACCCTAAATCAGAAACTTGAAACGTTCTGCCAAAGCGGTCATTTTCATGCAACATCGCCCACATCCAGGAATAGCCTCTTGCAAAAGCTTCCTCCAGCCGGTCCGCGATATGTCTTTCGACATTATCACCAAGGCTAAAGGCATCCATCAGATATTTGAATTGTCGAGCAAATTCTAAATCGTCAACCGTTACAGTAATCTTATTGCCTTCGAGTTGCCGGGTTAAAATATTTCTTTCGATCTGCGGAAAAATTTCAATTTGGCTTCGTGGGAAGGCTTCGCCAAACGTCCGCCTCACTTGAGGCTCATTCCCTAAAATATGCAGTTTTCCCAAAGTATCGAATAGAGAGATTACAGCTTCAATATTCGCTAAATTTCCTGGGGACTGACTTTGAATCTGCTGACCAAGATGATTTTGAATCCTTGCCAATGCTTGCGTCAATTCCTGGTAGCTCAAGTGCCGCAAACTGCGGACATCCGCATCAAATTGATCCGATGGATGTAGAACTTCCCATAAATCGCCTCGCTTTAGGATAACGGATAGAAGAATGTCAGAAATAAAAAGCGTCAAGTTCATTACGATGAATAGGCTGGTAAAAGTATGAAGAGGCCAAAGGTTATTGAAGTCAAAGGTAGGGTGGCCAAACATGGCCCATGTTAGGAGTCCTACTGCAAGATTGCCGAAGAGCCCTCCCAGGCGCACAATGGTTGCTTGCCAGGGCGGCGCACGGCTGTAATCAATGTTTACCATGCTCCAAAGGGAACCAATACCCAACTGAGTTGGCATCTTAAAAAATTTTGCTAGCGCCCAGTGCAGGAGTTCCTGGACTGGGATGGCGAGGAAAAATACCGCTCGGGCTGGCAGATTTTTGAGCCATGCTAAATTTCCTCTATACATCGTTGCCGTAATTGAGGGAGTTCCATCGCTTTCAGCAACATGGTTTTTGGTTTTTTCTTGTTCCTGGAGAACGAAATTTATAGCACGATCTACATTTGATAAATCAGATCCTATACTCGTTGCGTGACGCACTTCTCCATATGCAATGTAGAATGCTTTTAGCCATAAAAGACTGTCTATGGCTACTGAAAAGTGCTCTTCAGCAACATCCGCCTCTTCCGAAATTTCTTCTTTTACCTCAAAAGTTTTTGCCATGAGTTGATCCAATTCCTGATCGAGTATCCGGCCACTATATGGGAAGAACAATTTTTTCTTCATTCCCGGAAAATAAAGTTCTTTATAGGACAAAATGTTCTCCATATTGGCGATAGGCCGTCCATATCCCGCATAAATCATGGGTACAATATTGACATAAGCTCCCCGAAGCGCGTAAGAAATAGTTATATCCACGGTTCTTTTTAGCTTGTCTACGCTGTCCCATGGCGTGAAAAGAATCATATTTATGCCTGGGCGAATTCCGCTTTTCAATGTGCTTTCTAAGGCTCGAATATTATCTTCGGGGGTGGACCTTTTGCCTATTTCATCTAAAACTTTGGGATTGAAGGACTCAATCCCATAAGCCATAATTTCAATGCCGGCCTCTTTAAAAAGACTGGTTATTTCATCCGTGACCCGAGTTACGCGGCACACAACAATTTTTGGCACATCCTTAAATTTCGATTCTTTAAGCGCCTGCGCCAGTTCAATCGCATAGCTCGGTTTAAACAAAAAATCCACGTGTTCAAAATGAATGCTGTCATGGTCATCGAAATTTTCTTCAATAAATCGCATCACTTCAGGAACCGGTGGAAATCTTCTAAGAAACAAGTTCACGCCGCAAAAAATACAATCGGCTTCGCAGAAGTCAGACATGACAACCCTCAATGGATTCTTGCCAATGCGGTCAAACATAATCGGTACGTTTTTAGATTCCATTTGTTCCCGATAATAATTGAAATGCGTCAAATCATCTTCGCGATATGGGATGTCTTCATCGACATTTTGGTATACAGGCTGAAGCCTATTCGCGCTTTTGGTGATATAAATCTTGGAATCATACACGGTCATTAGACCGGGGATACTACTCAAATGATCCAAATTGTGCTCCCGACTTTTATGGGCATGAATGTGTCTCATAACGTCTATGATTGACAAGGGATCAATGATGTACAAAGACACCGGAACCGCCTGAACGAAATTTAAAAAAGGATTTTGCGAGACTAAAGGCAGGCCTAATGGTAAATCTCCAAAATTAAAACTCTTTGTAATGATCGGGAGCTCATGGCCTCCCATCATGATCAATGCTTGTGGTTGCATCTGATGAACCCGAGACAGAATTTCAAGGTTCCTCTCGATAACGGACTGAAGAAAACTAAAAGCAATTACGTCGAATTTTTCATTTTGAACGAATTCGTAAAGATCCTCCATGCTTGTCAAATTGGGATTGTAAACTCGCGCGTCTACGTCCTCCAACTGCCTCAAAAGGAGGAAGGAAATGTATTCAACCCCCTTGTGAGGCGTAAAATATTTCAGTTGACCCCCTTGTTGGTTTCCATATGGGGCGATGAGCAAAATCTTCTTATAATCGGAAGTTGCTTTTATCCCGTTTCTTTGGAAGGCTTCCAAAGGACTTACCCCTTCGTTTATCACGGCTAATAATGCTCTATCAATCAAGTCCTTCGAGTCGTTTCTTAAAGCTAAAAGAATAGAAGACTCTTGAGAAGGCATGGAATTCCCCAATGACTTGGCCAAAGATTGAGGAATAGGCAGCCGTAAGCTTCCTCTACGAAAAACCCATTGGGCTAGCTTTTTATTGAACTCAAAGACAACGTTTGCCGTCTGGTTGGATAACACCTCTGATGCCTCGTTAATGGGCGAACTGTTTTCAATTTTGGAAGCGGCCCGCCCTGTGCCATTGCCAATAAATAAGTAACGAGCCAAAGCACGCCAAGTTGTGTGTCGTTTCAAGGGGTCCCGATATCCTGGCACAATCGTTCCAAGGGAACTTTCCTTTTTTCTTGGGTTCGTCGTTGGATTGTCATGAATTTCATAAAAGGCGCGAAATGTGACCTCAGGGTGGTTTGCCAGGAACCGAGCCAAATAACCTAATTCAAGTTCCAATCCGCCTCCTCCGAGTTGTTTGATCCGTTGCGTTAAAGTAATTGGTTCGTTTAACATCGTGGGCACAGTCCAAATTGGAATTTGATGGATTTTAACCCCTTCTGGTAACTCTAACTCGTCGATATTTACATTATTAGTAGGAACTCTATTTAATTTCCTCCCCTCCAAATAAATATCGGAATAAAGAATTAAATCATTGATATGATTGCCCTCCCCAATTCCTCCGCAGACGTCGTGAAGTGTGATGTCCCGAATACCAAGTCCATCCTCAGCGGATGATTTGATAAAAAATTCACCGGTCTCTGCAATAGCCCAACTCCCAGTGTTTTGAATATTAAACAGAAGAACCGGCTGACCTCCGTTTACTCGGATCACGGCAGCATCTACATAATCGGCTTTAATCCTGTCAATCACTTCAACGTGAAGAAGAGGATCTTCCGAAATCACCTCGATATACTTGTCCACTTCAAAGAGCAATATGGCTTTTTGAATATTTCCTGAGTATTTCCTCAAATGTCGCGCCAAAACCTTCTGAATCCCTCCATCGTTGAATATTCTGATAAGGATGAGATCCTCTGGATAGCCATAATATTTGTAAAGGGCTTGAAGCAAAAATAATTCTCTAGCTCCTCCGCCAATATTTGCAATCACATATCTCAACGTTTCTCCTTGCTGGACGAAATAGAATTTTTGAGGGGATCGTACGTCTGGAAGCTCTGTAACGCTATACCCTTGCTTTTTAAGGTTCTCGAGATATGCGGCAGTTACGGTGAGGGAGCCTCTATGCAATTCAATTTTATGCTTCTTTTCTCTTATTTCCGATAGAATCTCGCGGGGAAATTTTGTTTCCAGCATTTGGGCCACATTAAGCGAATGGTCCTCATCCCTTTTCGAAATGTCCATATGAAGATAATCGTTTGGTTTGAATGGAATTTCCTTTGAACCCACAGAAATATTCATTTGCGGATGCAAGGCATCCCATAAATCGCCTCGCTTTAGGATAACGGATAGAAGAATGTCAGAAATAAAAAGCGTCAAGTTCATTACGATAATTAGGCTGGTAAAAGTATGAAGAGCCCAAAAGTTATTGAAGTCAAAGGTGGGGTGGCCAAACATGGCCCAGGTTAAGAGTCCTACTGCAAGATTGCCGAAGAGCCCTCCCAGTCGCACAATGTTAGCTTGCCAAGGTGGCGCGCGGCTATAATCAATATTGACTGCGCTCCAAAGGGAACCGATGTTTACTTGAGTCGGCATCTTAAATAGTTTTGCGAGAGCAAGATGCAATGTCTCTTGGACTGGTATAGCAAACAGAAAAACGATTCGAGCGGAAAGGTTTTTTAGCCAACTCAACCTGCCATTAAATGCTGTGGCGCTAATGGATGCTACCTGACCAAAAATATCTTCAGGCTGAGAGTGAACTATTGAGTACCTATAGCCCTTGTGGCTGAGGCTTGTATTCAAAGGCATTATATATCCATTTTTAACCTGTATCGAACCTTCGGAATCTTCTCGTTGAACGACCAGTGTCATCTCAACATCTCTATGATCAATCTGATCTCCAGCTAACTCTAATTCTATAGTTAGCTGTTCAACCTGTCCTTTTTCATTCCTTACTTCTCTAACCTTTTTAAGTTCCGCATGATCAATGACTTGCTTCCAAAAAGCTTGAGAATCAGGACTTTGCGTTCTGACGAGCTCAAAAATTTTTGCTATGTTACCCCTTAAAGTTTCCTCAAACTTATCGTCAAAATTTGTCACATCCAGTGCGGTTTTAAGGGTCTCCTCTCCAATTTCCAAAGTGACCGCTAGTTTGGGAATGAGCACCATGTTAGGAAGAGCCTGTCCTCCTATTGGCTGTGCAGCGCCGATCCCTTGGGATTTAAGAGTAATTTTTTCGCAGCTGAATAGCTTTTCCAACGGCGTTTTTTCGCGGCGGAAAACATTAAGATATTCTGTTCCATCTCCTTCTACCTTGCCCAACTGAGGCGTGAAGACAGCATAGGCGACTTGCTCATGCCTTAGGATTTCAGTAATCCCTGTGGTATGGAACCCTCCAGCAACCAAAACGGCAATGCGCGATTCTTGTGAAGCGCTTTGAGACTGGATTTTAGCGAGAAAATTTTTTACGATAATTGTATTTCGAGCAATCGCGGCTTCGCTGAATTTTTCAAAAGGCCTAAGGAATCGAGAGAGGTTTGGTTGCGGTACTGATTGAACATTTCCGGAAAGCCGTTCAATCCGATTTTGAATATTCTGAATCTCCTGAATACGAGAGCTATATTCTTGCCATTCTACCGGGCTCAATCCAAATGCGACTAATTTCTCCAAGAGCAAAATATCTTGAGATATACGAACTAGCTCTTTTTCCTGGGGTGTCTGGATCAGCGCCTGGAGCCTTTTATTCTTCAGTGCTTCAATCTCCGCAAAAAGATCTTCCGCTTGTACCTTGTCACACTGAAAGACGTAACGGATGTACTTGTCCATTTCCGGCCAATCTCGGATGCTCACCCCATAAGCCTGGCTCATATCTCGGAGGTACTGATAAAATGCTCCATAGGTTAATTCGCCCAGTTGATAGGAGAGACTGGCGGAAACCAAATTCTTAAGCTCTGCTTTGGGAAGTTTGCTGACCAATTTTTCTGTCAGTTCCTTCCGCTCTTTTTCGACCTGACTGTAATTGAGAGATTCTTCCAGCTTTAATGTGGCCAAGAATTTACCGATGGCGTTCTTATCGGAAACCAAAGAGCCGTCTTTGGCTAGGAACTTGATATATTCTCCTAACTTCAGTTGTCCCTTGACGTTTTGGGCAATCTTAGTGTCCAGATCTTTCAATTCTGAGTGGAAAATTTTCTCTTTTAGAAGACTTGCTTCGCCATTGAGCTTTAGGCATATTGCTTTAGCATTCTTCTCTGATCCCGTGGTGTCCTTGAAAGCTTGAACATGCTCCAAATAAGGCTTTTCATCTTCGACGCCCCAGAAAAGCGGGAGCTGTTCGGTTGTAAACCCGACATATTCCGGTCCTGTGATGAAGGATTCTTTCAAGAAATAATCGGCGATGGCTTTAGTAATTTCCTTATCCGGGAAGGACCTATAGAGCGTGAAATCAAAAGCTCCGCGCGCGCCTTCTATGCCAACGACAACTGGAGACTGAGCTTTAGCCGGTGAAATAGCGGCGCTGCCGTCCAACTTGGAACCTTCAACTTGGGACTTAACGAGCGCCTCGATCATCCTGGCTATATTTCTCTGTGCCTCATAATTTTCATGAACGTCCTGAATATGGATAACCATGGGATCTGAAGGTTTCCATGAGGGCGGGAGGTAAAGCTCTTTCAAATTCACGTGGTTCATAGGAACGGATTTGACCCACTTTGGTAAGGAGTTAGACTTTGGAACGGAAGGGAAATTTTCTTTAATTTGCTCTTGAGCTTGCAAGCTCAGGAAAGATGAAAAGGTATTTTGGCCAAGATTGGAAACGGTAGGAAACGAATTTGATAAGACATTTACATCTATTGAAGACAGTTGAGCCAAAAGAGTATTGCCGTTCTCAGGCAACGGCACTTTGGCGGCAACATTCTCTTCTGCGCCTCGCCTTTTATCGTTATAAAGTTTCTCGGTTGCCTTTCTTCTTTCCTGCCAAAATTTTGATACAGGCTCGATGGCTCCATAAGCAATATGGACATAAAAAAAGACTATCGCCATGCCTAAGGAGATATAGCGAAGCCATTGTTTCATGTTGTTTTTTTCCGTTCTCATTCTGGTCGTGGATGGATATTTATATCCTGTAATTAAGCCCAAAAAGGGACTTATTTTTCAACTATATAATTATAGCTGAACGACCTAAACTTTTCTTAAACTTTTTGTAACGAAAATGTAACAAAATTCGCCTCGAACACCGTTTTTCACCCAACTTTTTTATAAAAAACCATCTCCATACAACAAAAAAATTTAGAGAAACCAGTAAGAGAAAAATGGGGAAATCAAACTATTTTTTGATAAAATCAAAATATGAATTTAGAAGAATTAGTTGGAAAACGATTAGTCATTGGAATCCCTGGCACAAAAATCACTCCGGAAATAGTAAATCACTTTAAAGAACTGCGCGCAGGGGGCATCATCCTATACCGCATTAACTTTGAAAATCCTGGCCAGCTAAAAAAATTAATTCAAGATTTGGAACTTGCCTTGCAAAGAAAACTGCTGGTCATGGCGGATCATGAAGGTGGAAGAGTGATCATGTTTGAAAAAGGCGTTACTATTTTTCCAGATAATCTTGCGTTAGGCAAAACAGAAAAAATTGAGTATGCCAGACTTCAAGGAAAAATAGAAGCTAAAGAATTAAGACGATTAGGAATAGATGTTAATTTATCCCCGGTTTTAGATGTTTTAACAGATGCTTATAGTCCAAATATTGGGATTCGTTCCTATGGTAAGGATTGGAAACTAGTATCTGAAATGGGCTGCGCTAGAATCAAGGCACTGCAAGAACATGGCATCTCAGCCTGCGCCAAACATTTTCCCGGCAAGGGTCATGCGCCGGTAGATGCGCATCTAGGGCTGCCAGTGATCCAATCCAGTTGGGCTGAGATGAAAAAATCTCACCTTAAACCATTTATAAAAGCCATTGAAATTGGAATTGACATGATTATGTCTTCCCATCCCTACTATCCCAAATTAGATTTAACCCCCCAGACTATTGCCACATTTTCTAGGAAAATTATTCACGATACTTTAAGAAAAGAATTAAATTTTAAAGGAATTATTTCTAGTGATGATCTGGAAATGGGCGCAATCAAAGCGGTTTGCCCTATTGGGGAGGCTGCTGTCAAAGCGGTTCAAGCTGGACACGATATTCTTTTAGTTTGCCATGATTTAAACGCGCAAAAAGAAGTTTTTCATCATCTCATGGATGCTTACAAAAATGATCGGTTATCTATCAATGAACTAGAAGAATCCGTTGAGCGGATTAACCAGCTTCAAAATAAAAGGAAAAAAAGGTTTGAAGGAGGCGCTCCTCACGCAGAAAAAAATGGAAAAAAATTAGTTCAAAAAATTACCCAGGAATCAGTCACAATTCTACAGGATAAAAATAGAATTTTGCCGCTTAAAACAAAAAATAATATTCCGCAACCGCAAAAAGCGCTGTATCCAAGAAAGAAAAACAGTTACGAAAAAATAAAGAAAACTCTGATTATTTTCCCAAGATTTTCAGAGCTTGCGAAAAAAATCATGATAGAAAAAGAACTACAGGATGAAAAGAAATTCTTGTTGAACTCTTTTAAACGGTTTAATTTAAAACCCAAACTTTTCCTTATTGCCATTGAACCTTTAAATAAAGAGATAGAAGCAGTTAAGCTGTCCATTAAAAATGTTGAAAGGATCATCTTATTCTGTTTTGATGCGCATCTTTACCCCTCCAACAAAAGACTTTTGGAAGTGGTTCAGGATTCTAAAAAAGAGGGGATCATCATTCTCTTGCGAGACCCTTATGATATTGAAATGGTTAAAAAGTCAGCAGCCTGTATCACTAACTTTGGCTATCGCGCCTGCCAAATCAAATCCTCCATTGAAAAAATTTTTCTCTCCTCTATCTAATCTATCCAGAGAAAAATATTTAAAACCTTGCGCTAGAAATCTTATTTATATGTTAAAAAACCTCACGCTTTCTATTGACTATGGAGGAACCTGGGTGCGATTGGTTTTAACCAACAAAAAAAACAAAAAAATCCGAAGGTTGAAAATTCCTTCTATCCCCCTTGATCAAATCCCTCACCTCATTCAATCTGCTCTCAATCAATGGAAAGTAAATCAATGTTCCCAACTTAAAATTGGGGCAAAAGGAGTTTGGAAAAAAAAGAATAAAAGGATGCTAGCTCTTAAATTAAAAAAATTAGCAAAGAAAGTCATTGTTCTCTCCGATGTAGAAATGGCGTATAAAAACACCTTTGGAACAAAGCCTGGAATTCTTCTCATTGCTGGAACTGGTTCAATCGCCTATGGAAAAGATATTAAAGGACGCTGGGCAAGAGCTGGTGGGTTAGGACCTAAAAAAGGGGATGAGGGTTCAGGCTATTGGATTGGAAAAGAATTTCTTAAACGTAAATTGAATTTAGATAAATCTTCAGGAAAAGGAATTCAAAAAAAATCTTACTCCTCATTGCCTAATAAAAGTTTTGGGTTAAATAAAAATGAAGATAATAAATCCGTCCGCGAAAGCGCAGCCTTAGCAAAAAATATTATTGAACGCGCAGAAAAAAAAGAACCTCTCCCTTACAAAATTGTACTTGAAGCTATCAATCATCTCGCAGGATTAGTTGTAAATGTGTCCAAAAAACTCGATTTCAATCATCAAATTTGTGTTAGTTTACAAGGAGGTTTATTCAAAAATCGCTTTTTTCTAAAACTCTTCCTGAAAAATCTAAGAAAGAGTTTGAATTACTTGTGAATGAGGACGGAGAAAAAAGAAGAATCTACCTCTCAAACAAATCGCATTAAGTGATCTCATCTTTACAAAACACGGGCTTGAAATATAGTTTTAATCTGCTATGATAATTAAGAACGATGATAACTCAAATACAAGAACAAATTATATCAGGGCGCTATCGTCTTACACAACATGCACATATTGAAATGGCAGATGAAAACATTATATTAGACGAAGTTTTCGATGCAATACTTAAAGGCAAAATATTAGAAGATTATCCCGAACATAAGCGAGGACCTTGTTGCTTATTGTGCGGGAAAACAAAAGCAGGAAAATTTTTACATGTTGTTTGTACAACCGCGTTATCTGTGCTTGTGCTTATTACTGTCTATGAGCCTAAACTGCCAAAATGGAAAACACCATTTAAAAGAGGGGGTGAAAAATAATGAAGTGCAGCATTAAAGGATGTCCTGGAACTTATAAAGATAAAAAAATCACTCATACGGTGCGGTATCATGGTGAAATTGTAGTGATTGATCATGTACCTGCAGAGATTTGTTCAGAATGTGGGGATGTACTTTTAAAACCGGAGACAATCCGTCATCTTGAGGAACTCTTGAAAACTTCCCGCCAGCCCTCCACTACTGTGCCGTTATATGAATTCGCTTGATTTGGCGTTGTACCAACACTGAATCGGGTTTAACCGAGATTATGCATTAGTTGTCATGAGCTGCGCACATCCTGAAGCATGAAAATAATGAATATAATGCATCTTTTGGCTATTTTCATAGCAGGTTTAAGTTGTTGGACGGCAGATGCCGCGCTCAGCTGCTTTTATAAACTCTAAAAAATGCAGGATTTCTTTTGGAGATTCTTGAGCAAGACGGTCTTTAATTGACTCTGCTAATGGTTTGGAAGAATAAAAAATCTCTTTATAATTTTTTTTAATTTCCCGCACAACTATTTTAGAAAAACCCCGCCTTTCTAACCCTATGGTATTAATTCCACGAATAGTATTGGCATCATCCGCAATGCAATAAGGGGGAAGATCAAGAGAAATACGGGATCCTCCCCGCATCATGGCAGATTCCCCAATGCGCGTAAACTGATGCACTAAACAAAGCCCGGAAATAAACGCATAATCTTCCACTTCCACATATCCTGCAAGCAAAGCGCCGTTGGCTACAATAATATGACTGCCTAATTTACAATTATGGGCAACGTGAGAAAAACCTAAAAAAAAGTTGTGATCCCCAATAATCGTGGAACTGCCCTCTTTTGTGCCCCGATGGATCTGCACATACTCTCTAATATTGTTTGAATTTCCAATTTTTACAAAAGATTTTTCATTTTGATAAGCCAAATCTTGAGGTTCTAACCCAATCACTGCGCCAACGCCAATCTGATTATTGCATCCAATTTCTGTAAAACCCGTTATAACTGCATGTGAGGAAATTTTTGTGCCTGTGCCGATGGAAACATCAGAACCGATAATAACGTAGGGACCAACTTCCACATCACTGGCAATTTTCGCTTTTGGATTTATAACTGCTGTAGGATGAATCATTGTTCTTCAATAATCAGACGGTAATCATCATAAGGCAGAGTCCCGTCCTTTTCCAATTCAAAATTTCTGCGAACAGATTTTTTCAACTGTTCCATTCTCTCTAAAAAGTAGGCAGCCACTTCTGGATGAAGAACAATCCTTAATTTACCTTCTGGACGTCCCTGAGTTAATTTAAGCACCTCTTTTTTTACTTTAATAAAAATTGATTCATTGGAAAAAACCATTCCGGATCCCTCACAATCTAAACAGGGCTGGCAAAGCGTAGAAAGCATGGATTCTCTTTTCCTTTCCCGTGTCATTTCTACCAGACCCAGTCTTGTAATCGGCAAAATCTTAATCTTAGCTCGGTCTCTGGATGTGGCGCGATAGAGCACTTCCACCACTTTCTGACGATTTCTGGCTCTTCTCATGTCAATAAAATCAATCACTATAATCCCGCCAATATTTCTTAAGCGCAGTTGTCGGGCAGTCTCTTCTGCAGCTTCAATGTTCGTTTGGGTTACAGTCTCTTCTTGAGATTCTTTTCCAGTGAATTTCCCTGTATTTACATCAATGGCGCAAAGGGATTCTGCTTCCTGAATAATAATGGTCCCGCCAGAAGGCAAACTGAGCCGAGAAGATAAAAGGTTATCGAACTCTTTCTCCACCTTAAAAGCGTCAAAGATTGCGGTATTGCCTTCAAACAATTGGATTCGGTTAGAAAGTTCAGGGGAAAGCATCTGCACAAAACCAAGCACCTCTTCTTTTTCCGATTTAGAGTCAATCATGAATACAGAGGTCTCTTCTGAAAGAACATCCCGAACTGTTTGAAACACTAAGCCCAAATCTTTATGCACCAAGCTTGCAGGAGGAGCGTTTTCAGTGCGTCTTTGAATATTTTCCCAAAGACGGCAAAGATAACGGATTTCTCTTTTTAGATCTCTTTCTTCAATCCCTTCAGACTCTGTGCGAGCTATAAAACCGCCTTTTTTAGGCCGAAAATTTTCAAGCATATCTTTTAAACGGCGGCGCTCGCTTTCCTCTTCAATATTCTTAGATATGCCGATCGTTGACTGATAAGGCAAATAGACCAAGAACCTGCCGGGTAAAGATATGTCCATGGAGACTTTAACCCCTTTAGTGCCAATCGCTTCTTTAGCGATCTGCACAAGGATAATTTCTCCCCGTTTTAAAATTTGATCTATGGGTTTATTTGGAGTGTCCCCTTTAGAATTTGGAGATTGATCAATAATGTCAGAAATATAAAGATAGGCATTTTTTTCAAGGCCAATATTGACAAAAGCGCTGGAGATTCCAGGCAAAACATTTTCTACCCTGCCTTTATAAATATTCCCAACAATCTTTTCCGAGCCCCTTCTTTCAATTCCCAGTTCTACAAGCCGCCCATCCTCTAAAACAGCCACCCTTGTTTCTTCCTGGGTACAGTTGGCAATAATCTCTTGCTTCATAAGCATCTCCTTCCAAGATCAAAATTTTTAACCAGATTTCCATGTTAGTTATAAAAGCAGAGATGAAACCATCCCACCTCCTAACCAACTTAAGGAATTCTAAGTTACCTGAATAATGATTCAGGTTAAGGTTCAACATAAGAACCTTCAAATCTTTCCATAAAAAAACTTTTCCGCGTCACTAAAAGAGAACGCGATTCCTCTGGGCTCAGTTTTAAAAAAAGCGAAACCACTTGTTCCGGCTTTATATTTTTTCCAGGACCAAATCTTAAAACGAGAGTTAGAGTTTTTTCTTGTCTTCCTTCCAGCCAAGCCAGATTCAAAATAAGAGGCTTAATAGGAATTTTAATGATTTCTTTAGTCCCTTTTTTAAGTTTCTCCAAAAATAGATCCGGCTGATTTAAAAAATTTTCTATGTTCAAATCTTCCTCTTTTAATTTTTCAACAAAAAAATGTTCTGGAATGCTTATTTCATAATCTACTCTTGTAATTAAAGATTCAAGAGACGGAAAAAAAACCGGCGCAGAGCTTAAACTAACAAGAGAAAAACCACTGGGAAGAACAGTCAAAAATCTCTTTTTTACTTCCTCAATATTTATTTTACTATAAAAATCCGCCTCAAAATATTCACATTCAGATTCAGTCCCCACGCTGATCGCAGGCCCAAATGAAATTTTCATTTGAGGATGAAACCCGGAAGTAAAACAAACTGGAAACTCTGCCCTGCGAATGGTTCTGCGGATCATTTCAATCTGTTCTAAATGAGAAAGAAAACGAACCAAGCCTTTGCGGGCAAGTCTAAATCGAACTCTCTGCGCGGTTTTATCAAGGATCTTTTGAGCTTTCTCAATCTTGGAAATAGTTCTGATTTCAGGCCTTGGCTTTAAATGAGGGTTTTCAGGCACAGGAGCTTCAGCTTGGCATAAAGCGGTTTGCCAATCATTCCAAAGCGCTTTTTTGTCTGGACCGCCCTCCAAATGATCCCATGGAAAAATTTCCTGAACCGTTCTCTGCCGATAACAATAAAATTCAGGAAAAATTTTAGTTTGATCGCAAGCCTTTTTCCAAAGTTCATTTTGAAATCTCTCGCTCCATTCATCAAATTTTGCGCCAAAACTCCAAGCTGTTTCCAATAAAAAAGAGGTCCGCCGATCCCCTCTGGAAAGTAACCCCTCTAATTCAATCTGTTCTAAACCATGGGCTCGAATTTGAGCTGGTAAATTTTTACGCAAGAATTGGAGTTTGCTTTTAAGAACTTCCTGCCGGTCTTGCGCCTGCCACTGGTAAGGCGTGTGTGGTTTAGGCACAAAAGGCGAGAGCGTTAAAGTTAAAGAGAGCCCTGGATTTTCTTTTCGTGAGTGCTGAACCACTTGCACAATGCCTTGTAAATCTTCTTTTGTTTCCGTAGGAAGCCCATACATAAAATAGAGCTTTACATTTTTCCATCCATGCTGATAAGCCATTTTTAAAGTTGCGCGAATTTCCGATTCCTGCAATTCTTTTCGTATGACTCTGCGTAAACGCTCAGTGCCTGCTTCTGGCGCAAAGGTAAGGGATTGGCGCCTGACAGTTTGAAGGATTTCAGCTAAAGCTAAAGTAAAACGATCCGCGCGAGTAGAAGGAAGACCAATCGAAATTCTTCTGGGGGTTAGCTTCTCTGAAAGAGTTTCTAAAAGAGGAACAATCTCTCTATAATCCGCGGCGGAAAGTCCAGCTAAAGTGACCGCGTCATAGCCTGTATTTTGAAGCCCTTGTTCAATGATTTTTAGCAGTTCATCTTTGTTTCTTTCTCTATAGCTATGATAAGAAAATCCCGCCTGACAAAATCTGCATCTCCAAGGGCAGCCTCTTTGGATTTCCACATTCAAGCGATCATGCACTGTTTGCACAAATGGCACAACAGGCGCAATAGGAAATGAAAAACCATTGGTTTGAAAAACTCCAATTTGAGTTTGACGGTAAGAAATTTTTTCAGGGATCCCGGGAAATTTTGGAAATATCTTCTTAATGGTTTGATCTTCACAATAGTCAACTTCATAAAGGCTGGGCACATAAACCCCTTTGATTTTTGCCAGCTCTAAAAGAAGTTCTTCTTTTTTATATTTAAATAATTTATACTCTTTAAATTTTTCAATGATTTCAGCCATTGCCTCTTCCCCATCCCCTAAAACAATGCAATCGAAAAAATCCGCAAGCGGCTCTGGATTTACCGCGCAAGGTCCTCCTCCAATCACTAAAGGATAGGAAGCATCTCTAAACTTTGATCTTAAAGGCAACCCAGACAAATCCAGCATCTCCAAAATATTGGTGTAACAAAGCTCATAGGGAAGTCCAAAACCAAGAATGTCAAATTCAGAGATTGCGGTCTGGGTTTCTAAAGAAAATAAAGGAAGATTCTTCTGTCTTAAAAGTTGGGCTAGATCATTGTCTATTGCATAAAGACGTTCAGCGTACGCATCCTTGCGCTGATTGATCAAAGAATAAAGGATTCCTATGCCGGTGTTTGCAAAACCAGTTTCATAAAGATCCGGAAAAGCAAGACAAACGCTAACGCTGTTTTTGCGAAATTCTTCAGATGGGAAATACGCGTTCCATTCTCTGCCAATATAGCGGCTGGGTTTTTGCACATATGACAAAAGGGAGTCAATTTGGCTTTCTCTTTGTCTCTTAACTCTTAAAGGATTTAAAATTACAGAAATATTCTCAATCATGTGTAGGTAAATCTACGGATATGTATGGATAAAAGAATTCCAACTGCGGCTAAAGAAGAAATCAAAGAAGATCCTCCGTAAGATAAAAATGGCAAAGGAAGCCCTGTTACTGGAGCAAGCCCCATAACCATGGCTAAATTAAGAATAGCATAAAAAGCAAACATCGTGCCAATCCCAGAAGCGACTAAAGCTCCAAAAAAGTCTCTGGAGCTTTCCGCAATCAAAAAAGCTCTCCAGACCAGCCCTAAGTAAAGCAGGATCACTAAACCGCTCACAAGAAAACCCAGCTCTTCCCCTAAAACAGAAAAAATAAAGTCTGTATGTTGCTCCGGCAAAAAGCCCAGCCTGCTTTGGGTGCCTGAAAAAAGCCCTTTGCCTAAAACTTTACCTGAACCTAAAGTAATCACAGATTGAATCACATGATATCCAGAACCTGTAGGATCAATTTCCGGACTAAAAAAAACCATAAGCCTTTTTCTTTGATAAGATTTAAGGAGACCCGTCACCATGGAACTGCTAAAAAGTCCTAAAAAAATAAGCAAAAAAAGATTAACAAAATAAAAACCAAAGTTTCTAAATTTTAAACCCCTTAAAAACCACCAGCAAATAAATAAAAATAGAATGATTCCCAAATGAATCAGAAAAAATTCTTTGGACAAACTTAACCCCCTATACAAAAATGAAATAAACGAATTCTTCATAACCAAAAATGGAGACAATGACAAATAGGTGTGCAGAAGAATGCCGCCCGAGGTCACCCCCAAATAAAAAAGAATCGCGAAAAGGAAAAAAGAAGGGACCCCTGCGATAAACATCATCCCAATTAAAATCGGAAAATAAACCAGGGTAGAGCCAAAATCCGGCTGCAATAAAATTAAAAAAACATGCGAAAAAATCAGTAAAAAAGGAACCATGATATTCTTTAATTGAGTCATGTCCCGCTCACGCTTTCCACACCAGCTAGCCAGGATTAAAATCACTAATAGTTTGGAGATTTCAGTGGGCTGGAAAGAAAAAGGGCCAAACATAAACCAGGATTTAGCCCCTCTATAACTTTTCCCTATAAAAAGCACTAAAAGCAAAAGAAAAACTGAAACCAAAAATAAAAATCGAGGGTGCTGATAGAAAATCTGATAATTTAAAATTGAAAATAAAGCTAATAAAAGAAACCCAATCAAAAACGCTAACAACTGTTTTCCTAAAAAAATTTCCTGCCTTTGAAATCTTAAACTTGCGGAATAAATCATGAGGAAACCTATGAATGTTAAAGCTAAAACATCAATCAATAAGTTCCAATCCATATGTTTAAAAAATCTGGAAACAAACGAATCTTCTTGAGGGATTAAGGAAAAAAAAAGAGGAGCTTTAGAATCTTCTTTCATTCAAAATCTTCGGGCAAAAGAGCTTTTGAGTCGGGTTTCTTAATCTCAAGCTCTCGGTCAAAAGCCGCTGACAATACTTCCCGCGCTATCGGAGCTGCTGCTGCGGAACCTTTTATTCCATGTTCCACAAACACGCTCAAGGCGATCTTAGGATTTTCAACCGGAGCATAAGCCACAAACCAAGCATGATCTTTCCCATGAGGATTTTGAGCCGTGCCTGTTTTTCCAGCGATTTTAATTCCATCCACTTTAGCTGCTTGACCTGTGCCCTGATCTACCACCAGACTTAAAGCATGACTTAAAAAATTCCAAGTCTCATCGCTTAAAATAACTTGATCTAAGAGTTGAGGTTTGTTCACCGACACAATTTCACCTTCAGGTTTTTTGATTTCTAACCAAAAATAAGGGCGAACCACCTTGCCTCGATTAGCCACAATCGCAATCATCTGAGCTGCTTGTAAAGGAGTAAATAAAACCGTTCCTTGGCCAATTGAAAAATTGAGCGTATCTCCGTCAAACCACCTGCGCCTTCCTCCTTTAAACATGGAGCGTCCAGGTATAAAACCATTTTTTTCTCCTTGCAGTTCTATGCCGGTTGCGCTCCCTAAATTAAATTTTTTAGCCATAGCTTCTATTAAATCTGGACCTACTCTTAAACCCAAATGATAAAAATAGACATTGCAAGATTGTTCTATGGCCTGCTCCAAATTTACTAGACCATGTCCCTCTTTTTTCCAACAATAAAATTTTTTTCCCCCTTGTCCTCCTAAAATATAGTATCCCGGGCAATAAAAATTTTGGGTACCAGTTACTTTCCTTGCTTCTAGGGCGCTGGCTGCCACGATAATTTTAAAAATAGACCCTGCGGGATAAGTGGCTTGAATCGCTCGATTAAAAAAAGGAAGATCTTTTCTCTCTAAAAGTTCTTGGGGCATGGAATGATCTGTTTTAGTTAAGCTCCCTTCAATAAATACATTAGGATCAAATGAAGGATAAGAAGCAAAAGCAAGTATCTCTCCAGTCTTTGGCGAGATGGCTACCACCGCCCCTGGTTTCCCTTGTTTTTCTAAAGCCTCTTCCGCTGCTTTTTGAATTTTTAAATCAATGGTAGTCTTAATCTCATAGCCAGAAACTGTTTTCTTTCTATCTAGTATCCTTAAAGAGCGACCCAAAGCATCCACTTCCATTCTTAATCCCCCATGTTTTCCTCTTAAAAAAGAATCAAAAATTTTTTCTAATCCCATTTTTCCAATTAATAATTCGCCATAAGCTCCTTCAAAAGCAAGCTCCCTTAGATCCACCTCCGAAACTTTACCTAAATAGCCAACCAGATGAGAAGCAGCTCTGCCCTGCGGATATCTTCTTTGCATCTCTGTAACGATAGAAACCCCGGGCAATTCCGGCCTATGTTCCAATATGGAAAAAGCTGAATCCTTAGAAAGATGTTCCGCTAAACGGATCATGCTTCCATGTTTAAATGCCCCCTTTAATTTTAATTTTAAATCTTCTTCTTTTAATTTAAGAATGGAGGAAAGAAGCGCGTAGAATGTTTCCTGTTTCTCATTTTTTAGATTAAAAGGAGCAAAAAAAACAACAAAACTTGGGTTATTATCCGCTAAAATTTTTTCCTCTCTATCTATGATTCTGCCCCGGGGAGCTCGTTCAAAAAAAAGAGCCGTGCGATTAGCTTCAGCAACTTTTTTAAAACTCTCTCCTCGAATCACTTGTAAATAAAAAAGACGAAAAAGAAGAAAACAAAAAAAGATGAAAAATAGTAAAGCAACTATTTTTATGCGCTCTTCAGCTTCACTTAATCTAAACGATTCCATGCGGTTTATCTTCCCTTCATTTTTTTACGCTCCTGTTCTACTGCGCTTTAAAATCTTTTAAAAATTTGCACCAACCGCGCAATAAAATAAAAAAAAGAGGCGTAAAAAAACTGGTATAAATCATTTGAAAAAAAGAAGGGAGGATCCAAGATGAAATAAAGGAATTCCTAAACAAAATTTCAAAAAAGAAAAGCCCAAACAGATTAATAAAGGACATGAATAAAACCAAACCAATCTGAGCTAGAGGTTTTCCCTGATCAATATCTTTTCTAATTTTACCTACAGTATAACCCACCAAAGTCAGCATAAAGGCTTGTGAGCCAAAAAGCGCATTGCTTGCAAAATCTTGCAAGAATCCCCAAATAAAACCTAATAGCATTCCCTCCATGGGACCAAAAGATAAAGCAAAAAAAACTACTGATAAAAGTAAAAAATTTGGAAAAGTATTAAATAATAAAAGAGGCTGCTCTAAACTCATTTGCAGTAAAAAAATGCCTAAAATGGTAAATCCCCAAAAAAATAGTTTTTGAATCATTGTTTTTTATTAGGAAGCAATACCAACACTTCTTTTATGCGGCCTAAAGGAATTGCGGAACGCACTTGAACTTTTTTAAATTCTTGAGAATCTAAAATTTTTGTGACCCTTCCAACCAATAGACCCGGCGGAAAGACTCCTCCTAAACCGCTGGTGTGAACCTCCTCTCCTATCTGTATCTGCGCGCTCGGGTCCAAATAATCAAGAGAAATATTTACAGAACCTTCTCCCTGAAGCAGTCCCTGATCTTGAGTGCGGGGTAAAGTCACGGCAATAGAAGATAAAGGATCTGAGATAAGAAGAACCTTGCTGGTATGAGCGGTAGATTCTAGAATCCGCCCAATCACCCCAGCGATCAAATGTTTTTCATTATTGGAGTCTGATCTAAACCCTAAAACAGGAACCATGGGTTCCACTCCCTCTTTAAGTCCGCAATTAATGTACAAAATCTGATTCCAATGTTCAGGGTCTCTGGAGATCACTTGCGCGGGGATGGTCTTAAAGAAAAGGGTGGATTTTAAATTTAAAAGTTCTTTTAATCTTAAATTTTCCTTTAAGGTTTCCTGAAGAAGTCCTTCCAAGAGAGGAACTTGTTTTAATTTTTCCTTTAAAATTTCATTTTCTTTATGCGCCAAAACCAATGCTTTTAAACGAAACCCTATTCCTTTTCCAGCTTCAACACTTTTAAAAGTTATTTCATAAGTAGGCAACAACCAATATAAGAAAAATTTTCTTGAATTCTCCACGGTTTTATTCAAGCGCAATGTCATGCAAAGAAATGATATAAAAAGAAGACTAAAACAAAGGATGGTATTTTTGGAGAGACGATAGTGTTCCCAGCGCCTTAAGGGACTCAACTGATTAAAAAGAGGTTTAACGGCGAAGACGACTGCGAATCTTTAGATTGTCTATTTCTTCTAAGTATCTGCCAGCTCCTAAAGCAACACAGGTCAATGGTTCCGGCGCTAAATTTACAGGCAACTCTGTTTCCTGAGAAATTAAATCTGCCATGCCTCGAATTAAAGCTCCTCCACCGGCTAAAACAATGCCTCGATCTACCAAATCAGCGGAAAGTTCCGCAGGCGTTTCTTCTAAGGTTTCTTTAATCACATCCACAATTAACTGCATGGATTCTGTCAGAGACTGCCGCACCTCTTCCGAAGTAATACTAATCGTTTTAGGAAGTCCAGTGACTTGGTCGCGGCCTTTAACTTCCATGGATTGGTTTTCCAATGTAGGATAAACTGATCCAATCTTAATTTTTACTTCTTCCGCAGTCATATCCCCAATAAGGAGATTATATTTCTTTCTAAAATATTGGACAATGGACTCATCCATTTCATCTCCAGCTACATCCAAAGATTTAGAGACCACCATCCCGCTTAAAGAAATCACAGCTACTTCAGTGGTGCCTCCTCCAATGTCCACAATCATGTTTCCATAAGGTTCGCTAATGGGAAGGTTCGCTCCAATTGCGGCAGCCATGGGCTCTTCAATTAAATAGACCTCTCTAGCGCCAGCCTGCTCTGCGGATTCTCGTACTGCTCTTCGTTCCACCTCTGTAATTCCAGAAGGGATGCCAATCACAATTCTAGGATGTAAGAGACTTCTTCTATTATGGACTTTTTTAATAAAATAGCGGATCATCTGCTGCGTAACTTCAAAATCCGCAATCACGCCATTGCGCAAGGGCCGAACCGCAATAATATTGGCTGGAGTTTTACCCAACATCCGCTTTGCTTCAACGCCAATAGCGATCACGTCGCGGGTATCTTTTTCTATGGCTACCACGGACGGCTCGCGCAAAACAATCCCTTGACCTTTAACATAAACCAAGGTATTGGCTGTGCCTAAGTCAATTCCCATGTCATTGGAAAAAAGTCCTAAGAAAGCGTTAAACATTTAGAATTAAGGGAACTTATTTTTAAGGAAGTAAGCGCACAACTGCCATTGGAGCGGCATCGCCTGTGCGCTGACCATTTCTAATAACTTGAGTGTACCCTCCATTTCTAGAAAGGTATCTGGGAACAATCGTATCAAATAATTTGCGCCGAATCAGTTCTTGATGTATCGCCTTTGCCACCTGCCTATGCGCGTTAAATCCTCCAGCCTTGGCGTCTGTAATGATCTTTTCAACAGTACGGGCTATTTCTTTAGCTTTTGGAAAAGTAGTAATAATCTTTTCGTTTTGAAGCAGGCTCTCCGCCATATTTTTTAATAAAGCTGAACGGTGTCCTGGTTTGCGTCCTAATTTTCTGCCGGCAAAAGTCTTCATGGGACGCGCTTTATATTTCCATTCCTAAAGAAAGGTTTATTTCCTTTAACTTTTCTTTAATTTCAGTTAAAGAAACTTTTCCAAAATTTTTATAAGAAAGAAGTTCTTCTTCAGTTTTGCTCACCAACTCCTGCACAGAACTAATTTTAGCGTTTTTTAAACAATTCATGGCCCGAACAGAAAGATTCAGTTCTGAAACAGATTTACTTAATATGTCATTGGATGCCTGTTTCTCTTGAGAGGTTGAGGAAAGCGCTAAAGGGGGTGGAATTTTTTCTTCCTCCACAGGGATAAACACTGAAAGGCTGTCTTTTAATATCTTGGCGGAATAGGCCATGGCGTCTATTGGAGCAATAGAGCCATCGGTCCAAACCTCTAAGATCAAACGGTCATAATCTGTAATTTGGCCCACGCGCGCGTTTTCTACCTCATAATAAACTTTAGTTACAGGAGAAAAAAGAGCGTCTGTGGCGATAAAATCCACAGGACGATCTGCCCGCTTATTTCTTTCCGCAGGAAGATACCCTCTGCCTAAAGAAACTTCAATCTCTAATTCCAGCTTACCCCCTGGATCTAAGTGAGCCAAAATCAAATCTTTATTTACAATTTCAATATTAGAATTTTCTTCAAACGCGCTGGCTAAAACTTCGCTTTTTTTAGAAATATTTAAACGCAAAATTTCAGTTTGGGAGGAATAAACCTTAAAACGAAGCTTCTTTAGATTTAAAATAATCTCCATCACGTCTTCTTTTACTCCACGAACCGTGGAATATTCGTGAGGCACGCCTGGAATTCTTAAAGCAGTGACAGCAGCCCCTTCTAAAGAGGATAAAAGAATTCTGCGCAATGAATTTCCAATGGTATGACCATAACCTCTTTCAAAAGGCTCGGCGGTAAACTTACCGTAATTCTCCGTAATTTTTTCTTTTTCAAACTGAATTTTTTCAGGTAATACTAGATCATGCAATTTCATGCCTTAATTCCTCCACGCGTATTTCCTATTTAGAATATAATTCTACAATCAACTGTTCATTCACAGGAAAAGAGATTTCATCCCTTAATGGCCAGTTCTTCACTTGCCCGCTGAATTTCTCAAAATTACTTTCTAACCAAGAAGGTAAATTAGAAGACTCGTGTGTCTGTTCCCACCATTTTTTAAAATGACTGTTCTCGCGGGAACCTTCTTTTAAAACAACCTGATCCCCGGGCTTTAACTGATAAGAGGGGATATTGACAGCCTTGCCATTGACCAGCACATGACCATGGAGAACCATTTGCCTGGCTGCAACTCGGGAACTAGAAAAACCCAACCGGTGCACAACATTGTCTAATCTTGTTTCCAACAAAACTAATAAATTTTCTCCGGTTAAACCTTTTTTTCTGGAAGCGTTTTCAAAATAACGGCGAAATGGACGTTCCGAAACTCCAATCATACGTTTTAATTTTTGTTTTTCTCTTAAACGCTTATGATATTCTGAAACTTTTTTTGCGCGGAATCCCTTGCCATGTTGTCCCGGTATTTCTTTACGCTTTTCTAAAATACATTTACTAAAACATTTATCCCCTTTTAAGAAAAGTTTAGTTCCTTCTCTTCTGCACAACTTACAAACTGGACCAATATACCTAGACACTAAAAACCCCCTTTACTTATACCCTGCGCGGTTTTGGCGGACGACAGCCATTATGCGGAAGAGGCGTTACATCTCGAATAGCTAAAACAGATAGACCAGCAGCCTGTAAAGATCTAACTGCGGTTTCTCTGCCAGAACCCGGCCCTCTCACTAAAACCATCACCTGTTTTACGCCTGCTTCCAACGCTTTCTTTGCCACGGTCTCCGCTGCTACGGAAGCGGCAAAAGGCGTTCCTTTTTTTGTTCCTTTAAAACCACAAGATCCGGAAGATGCCCAAGCAATGGTATTTCCAATCTCATCCGTAATACTCACAATCGTATTATTAAATGAAGATTGAATGCAGACTTTAGCTAACCCTATATTTCTCCAAACTTTTTTGCGACGGCTTGTTCCCTTGGTTGCTGAAGAAGCAACAGGTGTTGTTTTTTTGATCTCTGCCATGATTAAAATCTCCTAAACTATTTTGCCGGAGCTGGAGCTTTTCTCTCTTCAGCTCTTGCGGAACCCACGGTTTTTCTCTTGCCTCTACGGGTACGCGCATTGGTGCGCGTCCTTTGACCGCGCAGCGGCAAATTCCTTCTGTGGCGCAATCCCCGGTAAGATCCAATTTCTATTAAACGACGCACATTTTGTTGAATTTCTCTGCGCAGATCCCCTTCCACTTTAATATTTTGAGAAATATAATTATTTAATTTATTAATATCCGCGTCCGATAAATCTTTCACTCGTACTCCAGCTTGCACCCCGGTTTCCGCTAAAATTTTTTCTGTCAAAGGCCTGCCAACCCCATAAATATAAGATAGCGCAATGTCAATCCGTTTATGTCTTGGTATTTCTACTCCAGCAATTCTAGCCATAATTTATTTTACCCTTGCCTTTGTTTGTGTCTGGGTTCTTTGCAGATAACCCGCACCACGCCTTTGCGCCGGATGACTCGGCACTTATCACAAATAGGTTTTACGGATGCTCGCACTTTCATAAAAACTCCTAATTTTTTGCCCTGATCTATCTAACTTCTGAACTTTTAGGTTCCTGTTTAACGCCTCTATAAATAATTCTGCCGCGAGTCAAATCATAGGGAGACATTTCTACCCGAACCGTATCCCCGGTTAAGATACGGATATAATGCATGCGCATTTTTCCAGATATATGGGCTAAGATCTTATGCCCGCCGTCAATCTCAACCCGAAACATCGCATTGGGCAGAGCTTCTAAAACTTTTCCGTCCACTTCAATTTTTTCTTCTTTTGCCATAAATTTTTAAATTTTTTTAAGCTGCCTTTGTCAAAAGTTCTGTTTTACCATCCAATATCGCAACCATGTGCTCATAATGCGCTGAAAGAGAGCGATCTTCTGTAAGCACGGTCCAGCCGTCTGGTTTATGCACCACATGAGGAGTTCCACAGTTGACCATCACTTCTAATGCTAAAACCAACCCATCTCTGATCAGAGCCCCTGTTCCAGGCTGTCCCAAACAAGGCACATGAGGATCTTCATGCATGGCCCGTCCAATTCCATGTCCTCCATAATTGCGAACCACATGAAATCCCTGACTCTCTGAAACTGACTGCATGGCATAAGATATGTCCCCAATCCGATTCCCCATGCGAGCAGCTTTAATCGCTTCATCCAAAGCTTGTTCTGAAACTCTTAGCAATTTTTGAGCGCTTTCAGAAATGGCGCCAACTGGAATGGTTTTTGCGGTATCCCCACACCAACCTTCATAAAAAAGACCAACATCTATGCTGACAATATCGCCGTTTAAAATTTTTCTAGGGCCAGGAATTCCATGCACCACTTCCTCATTAATAGAAACACAAATGGTTTTAGGATACCCTCGATAATTCAAAAAAGCAGGTTTAGCGTCATGCTGCTTAATCCATTTTGCCGCGCAGTTGTCTAAATCTTCAGTGCTAACTCCAGCCTTAACTTCTTTACAAACCGCATTCAATAATTCTCGAGCTAAGCGACCAGAAGTCCTTAAACGCTCAATCTCTTGTTCACTTTTTAATTCCACAAACTTTTATTTCCACAGCAGAATTTTAGATTGTAGCATATTTTTTAAATTTTGCAAAATTTTATCTGGAGCAAGCGTTCCATCCACAAACTCTAAACGTCCTGTTCTTTGATAATATTCAATTAAAGGAGCTGTTAATTTTACATAAACTTTTAGCCTTTCTCTTACGGTTTCTGGTTTATCGTCTCCTCTTAAAATTAAAACCGCGCCGCACTGATCGCAAACATTCTCTTTTTTTGGAGGATGATTCACCGGGTTATAAGTTAATCCGCACCCAGGACAAGTTTTTCTACTGGCTAATCTTTGCACGCATTCCTCTTCTTCTACTTTTAGGGCAACCACCAAATGAATCCGAGTAAACGCCTCTAACATTTCCGCCTGATGGATTGTGCGCGGGAATCCGTCTAAAAGAAACCCCTCTTTACAATCTAAAGCCTTTAACCTTTCTTGAACGATCTCAATCATAACTTCATCCGGCACTAATTGGCCTGTATGAATATAATGATTCGCTTTTTCTCCCAAGTAACTTTTTGAACGCACGGCTTCGCGCAAAATTTCTCCTGTAGAAATATGAGCGAGCTTAAACTCTTTTGCAAGGCGGGAGCTTTGAGTTCCTTTACCTGAACCAGGAGGGCCTAATAAAATAAGATTCATTTAGGTTAAAAAGGAGGAATATTTTTTAAAATTCTATTTCACATTAAACCATCGGCCCTTGATCCGGGATTTTTTCATAAAACCCTCATAGTGACGCATGATCAAGTGAGATTCTATTTGGCCAACAGTATCTAATGCAACTCCGACAGCAATTAGTAAAGAAGTGCCTCCAAAAAAGAATGGAGCATTGAGCTGCTTTCTTAAAATGTCTGGCAAAATCGCAATCATGACAATAAAAAGCGCTCCCCACAAAGTAATCCTCTCTAAAATTTTTTGAATGTACTGAGCAGTCGCTTCTCCGGGCCTTATCCCGGGAATAAAGCCACCCCATTTTTTCATATTTTCAGCCAAATCTATTGGGTTAAATTGGATGGAATTATAAAAGTAACAAAAGAAAATAATCAAGCTGGCGTAAATCACCTCATACAGCCAGCCTCCTCGATTCCAAAGGCTCATGAATTGAACAGCTAGAGGGGATTCTGGAAAAAACTGCGCAATCGTAACCGGCACAGAAAGAATGGAAACCGCAAAGATAACCGCAATCACTCCGGAAGTATCCACTTTAATCGGCAAAAAAGTGCTGGTGCCTCCCATGACTCTCCGTCCTACAACCCTTTTTGCGTACTGCACCATAATTTTCCTTTGTCCGGTTTCAACCAGCACTGTAAACGCGGTAAAACCTAAAACAACAGTTAATAAAAATAAAGCTCCGAAAATAGATATCTCCTCAATTCTTAAAAGGCGAAAAAGATCTTGAATCCCTCTGGGAAGCCCTACCACAATGCCTGTAAAAATAATCAAAGAAATTCCATTGCCAACTCCAAACTCCGTAATCTGTTCTCCCATCCACATCACCAACATGGTGCCGGTCATCAAAGTTAATACGCTCAAAGCGTAAAAACCAACAGTTAAATTGTCCACGATCGGCACTCCCCCTGGAGTAGGCAGGCGCGCAAGACTATAAACTAAGCCAAAGGATTGAATCACGCCTAGAACCATGGTTAAATACCGGGTAATCTGATTTAATTTTTTTCTGCCAAGCTCTCCTTCTTTTTGAAGGTGATCTAAATAGGGAAAAACATGCGCGCCCTGCAAAAGACTCATAATAATGGAAGAATTAATATAGGGCATGATCCCCATGGAGAAAATAGAAAACCTGCCTAATGCTCCGCCAGAAAAAATATCTAAAAAGCCTAAAAGGGTATTTCTTTGTGTTTCAAAAAGAAGCCGCATCGCCTCCCCATTAATTCCCGGCAAAGGGACCACTGCTCCCAAACGATAGGCTGTTAATATCCCAATGGTAATCAGGACTTTCTTCTTTAATTCTGGAACCTGAAAAATATCCGCAAATGATTTTAGCATGGGAGACTATTCCTTTTTTTTAAGCCAAGGCATCATGGCTCGAAGTTCGGCTCCCACTTTTTCAATGGGATGATTCTCTAAATTTTTTCTGGAAGAATTGAATACAGGTCGGCCTACTTTATTTTCCAGCAGATATTCTTTGGCAAACTGACCAGAACGAATTTCACCTAAAATTTTTCGCATTTCCTCTTTTGTCTTTTCATTCACTAAACGCGGGCCCCGGCTATATTCCCCATATTCAGCAGTGTCTGAGATAGAATAGTTCATCCAAGAAATTCCGCCTTCTTGAATTAGATCCGTAATCAATTTTAGTTCATGCAAACACTCAAAATAAGCGATTTCTGGTTGATACCCAGCTTCCACTAAAGTTTCAAAACCCGCTTTAATCAAGTCAACCACGCCTCCGCAAAGCACGCACTGTTCTCCAAAATTATCGGTTTCTGTTTCCTCAGAAAAAGTAGTTTCAATCACTCCTGCTCGGGTAGCCCCAATGCCTTTGCAATAAGCCAGAGCCAACTGCAAAGCCTTTTTAGAATAATTTTGTTCTATGGCTACCAGGGCTGGGGTGCCTTTACCTTCTTCATAAGTTCTTCGCACTAAATGTCCCGGCCCTTTGGGCGCAACTAAAATCACATCCGCTTCTTTAGGGGGAACAATCTGATTATACCGAATATTAAATCCATGAGAAAAACCCATTACAGCGCCTTTCTTAAAATTTGGCAAAACATCATTTTCCCAAACCTCTTTTTGGGTTTCATCTGGCAGAAGAAAATGGACCCAATCCGCTCCCTTGACCGCTTCTTTATTATTTGTAAAAAGATTTTTTCCTTCCTGCCAGCCATGTTTCAAAGCCAGATTGTAACCCCGTCCGCCTTTACGCACTGAAACCGTAACATTCAATCCGCTGTCTCGCAAATTAAGAGCCTGGCCATGCCCCTGTGATCCATAACCTAAAATAACAATCTTTTTCCCTTTCAAAAATTTTAAATCCGCATTCTTCTCTGAATAATGTTTTGCCATAAACCGATCTCCTCTATTTGAATCTACAGTTTAAGAAATGAAATTCATCTCTTCTTTCATTCCCTAATAATTTAAGTTTTATTAAATGGTCAATGAATTATTGCCGCGCGCCATGGCCACAATTCCTGTTCGGCTCATCTCTAAAATTCCAAAAGATCCAAGCATGCGAATCAAAGCTTCGATCTTATCTTCATCTCCAGTCACTTCAATAATCACAGAATGGTCCGCAACATCCACGATTTTTGCCCTAAAAATATCCACGATTTGCAAAAGTTCAGAACGATCATTCTTATCTGCTTTTACTTTAATCAAAGCTAAATCTCTTTCTAAATGCGGGATCTCGATATAGTCCCCTAATTTGATCACATCCACTAATTTGTTTAACTGTTTTTCAACCTGCTCCAGAATTTTTTCATCCCCTTTAACCACAATGGTCATCCGCGAAACTGTAGGGTCATCTGTTTCTCCCACAGCTAAAGAATCAATATTAAAACCGCGCGCGGAAAATAGACCAGAGATTCTGGCTAGTACGCCCGCTTTATTTTCCACTAAAATGGAAATAGTGTGCTTAGGTTCAAAATTTTTATCTTTCATTAATAACCCTGCCTTTACAAAAATCTCCGATTCCATTTTTAAGCAATAATGAAATCAGTAGATTTGGTTTCAAGCCATATCTACAATAATGTCGTCCAACCCTGCCCCGGCTGGAACCATGGGGAACACTTTTTCTTCTGGATGTATGATCACATCCAAAATTACAGGAACTTTTGAATCCAGAGCCTGCTTTAGAGCCCCTTCCACCTCTTCCTTATGAGTTAAACGCAAGCCCAAAGCGCCATAAGCTTCCGCAAACTTAACAAAGTCAGGAATATACTTTAAAGATCTTGGATCCGGCTCATTCTCTTTTGTGCGCCGGCCCCCCTGCGCTGTTAAGCAGGAAGCGGAAAAACGTTCCTTATAAAAAAGCTCTTGCCATTGACGCACCATGCCTAAATAATAATTATTTAAAATAATCACGATCACCTTTACGTTTTCATGGATCGCTGTAGCCATTTCACTCATGGTCATTTGAAAAGAACCATCTCCATCAATGCAGATCACAGGCTTTTCAGGAAAAGCGAGCTTAGCCCCAATGCTGGAAGGAAACCCATACCCCATGGTGCCTAACCCGCCGCTCGTTAAAAAATGGCGCGGGTATTTGCAAGGATACCACTGCATGGCCCACATTTGGTGTTGACCCACGCCAGTGGTAATAATAGCTTCCCCTTTAGTCAAACGATGAAGTTCTTGAATCACATACTGAGGTTTTATAAAAGGATCTTTTCCCTGATCTTCTTTATAGCTAAAAGGATGCTTTTTGTCCCATTCCTTAATTTGTTCAATCCAGGGCTTATGATTTTTCTCCGGCATTTGATCATTTAATTCTTTTAAAACAGTTTTTAAATCTCCCACCACAGGAACATCCACAGCCACGCTTTTGCCAATATTGGCAGGATCAATGTCAAAATGAATTTTTTTAGAATGAGGAGAAAAACTAGAGAGTTTTCCTGTGACTCGATCGTCAAACCGCGCCCCGCAAGAAATCATTAAATCGCATTTTTGCATGGCAGTGTTAGTAGAATACTTGCCGTGCATTCCTAAAGGTCCTAAATAAAGAGGATGGTCAAAAGGCATTGCGCCGTTAGCCATTAAAGTTGTGGCTACCGGAATATTTGCTTTTTCCGCCAAAGTTCTTAATTCTTTGGTTGCTCCAGAAAGAATGGTTCCACCTCCCACATAAAGCAAAGGACGTTCAGCTGCTTTAATAAGCTCTAAAGCTTTTTTAATTTGCAGAGGGTGACCTTTAATCGTAGGTGAATAAGAACGAATAGAAATTTTTTCAGGATAACTAAATTCAATTTTTGCCCGCTGAATATCCACCGGCACATCAATATGCACTGGGCCAGGCCGTCCCGTAGAAGCGATATAAAACGCTTCCCGAATCACATGAGCCAAATCCTTCACATCTTTTACTAAATAATTATGTTTGGTCACAGGACGCGTGCAGCCAATCGCATCCGCTTCTTGGAAAGCGTCAGAGCCTATCACATCGGTTCTCACTTGTCCTGTAATCGCCACTAAAGGGATAGAGTCCATATGAGCTGTAGCAAGACCGGTCACAAGATTAGTGGCTCCGGGCCCAGAGGTAGCTGTGCAAACCCCAACCTTGCCTGTAGAGCGAGCATACCCATCTGCCATGTGAGAAGCTCCCTGCTCATGACGAGTAAGAATCAGTCTTATCTTTGAATCGTAAAGCTTGTCAAAAAAGGGAAGATTACAGCCTCCTGGAATTCCAAAAATAAATTCCACTCCCTCTCTTTCCAAACACTCTACAATGATTTCAGCGCCTGTTTTTTCCATCTAAATTAATTTTGCTCCTTGAACGGTTGAAGAAACATGTTTTAAATAACGGTGCAGCAAACTATTTTTTGGTTCTGACGTTTGAGCTTTCCAACGGGAAAGCCTCACTTTAATCTCTGTTTCTGTTAAACGAGCTGTCAATGTCCCTTCTAAAAAATTCCAAATGATAGTGTCCCCATCTTCCAAAATAGAAAATGCGCCGCCCACAGCTGCTTCCGGACATATATGAGAAATGACAGGAGTTTTCCCTGAATTAGGCATCCTGCCGTCTGTTAAAATTGCGACATCTTCCTCTAAATCCATGGTGGATAGCGCTGCCTTTAAGCCCTCTAAAGCAGGCATGCCAGGGGTTCCTCTAGGCCCAGCATAACGCACAGCTAAAATCTCTCCCTTTTTAATTTTTTTATTTAGAACCGCTTCTATACAAGCTGCTTGACTATTAAAAACTTTTACTTTTCCAGAATAAGAAAGCCAATTTTCTTTTAATGCGGAAACTCTGAAAAGCGCTCCTTCTTTTGCTAAAGAGCCATAAAGAATTTTAAGTCCCCCATATTTTTTAACAGGGTTATTCACTTTAAATGAACTACGCATCTCGTGGCTTGCTTTGGCGATATCCACGATATTTTTTCCCATCACCGTAGGGCTAGGCTTTAAAAAACTGTAAAGAGCGCTAAGAAGAGGCGCTAAACCTCCGCATTTCTCAAACTCAGCCAAACTCAAATTCCCGGAACGGTCCATGCCAATGAGTTGCGGCACTTTTGAAAATTGACTAAAAGTCGCCAATGGCAATGGCACTCCTGCTTCCTGAGCCAGGGCCGCCAAATGCAATACGGTTTCAGAACTGCCGCCTAAAGACATGTCAACAGCAATCGCATTATGAATGGAGGCTTCAGAAAAAAATCTTCGAACAGAAACTTTTTGTTTCACCATTTCAAAAATTCTTTGCCCGCACCATTTAGCGCTTTCGTTTAAATCTTCGGAAAGAGCTAAAGCTTCCTGTTTTATAATCTTCTCTAGGCTTCCCATTTTCGCTAAACCAAATACTTCTAAAAGTAAAAGCATGGAACAGGAACTGTAGGGGAGCCCTAAAAATGAAGCCTCCTTATTTTCCGCATTTTCCGCAGCTGAACTTCCATTATAAAGACGATTCCAACTGGAATAAGAGGGCATAAAAACTGCGGGAAGCCCTGAACGCACTGTTGCCATGAGCATGCCCACTAAAGAATTAATGGACCAAGGGATCATCACCAATCCTGCTAAACGCTCTTCACACGCGATCATCTCAATTTGGTCTGCTGCCATGTCTCTGGATGGGAGATGATAAAATAAGGGAAGAGAAGCATGAGAAGATTTCTTCTGCCCGTTAGAAACAGTCAAATCAAGCTGATCTAAACTGCCGGAAATACCAAAAAAAACAGGAGCAAGGTCACAAGAGGCGATATTGGTTTTTAATGCTTCCATAAACTGAGAATGCGACTCCAAAAATCTAGGAGAATTCCAGCCAATAATCCCAATGCGGGAATGTACAGCCTCTTTAAGCTGTAAAGGATTCTTCTGCTTCTTATTTTCTCTTTTCTTTTTTCTACCCATGTTTTTTAAAAACTATAAAAAAATAATTATAGCATTTTAAATCTTATTCTACCCCATCTTTTAATAATTTATATTCAATGGAATCCACCAAAGCTTTCCAAGAAGCTTCAATGATGTTTTCCGAAACCCCAATACAGCCCCACTCATCCTTTTCATCTCTAGATTCAATATACACCCTTACTTTGGCTTTAGTGCCTGCCTGGGCATTGATCACCCGCACCTTAAAATCAGTTAAGGACATTGTTTTTAAAGAAGGATAAAATTTTTCCAGAGCTTTTCGCAACGCATTATCTAACGCATTCACCGGGCCGTCCCCTTCAGCTACCGACTGTTGGGACACTCCCATCACTCTTAATTTTAGCTCTGCTTTTGAAACCACTTTACCCTCTGCTTTTTGTTTTTCATCGCTCACCTTAAAACCGATTAACTCAAAAAAAGTCTTATGCTGGTTTAAAGCCTTGCGCACTAAAATCGCAAAGGATGCTTCTGCGCCTTCAAATTGATACCCTTGATGCTCCATTTTTTTAATGGTGTCAATCACCTGTTTAACTAAACTCGTATTTTTAGAAAAATCTAATTTTAATTCCTTTGCTTTTAACAATACATTCGCTTGCCCGGAAAGTTCTGAAATCAAAATTCTGCGCGTATTGCCCACAATGGCAGGGTCTATATGTTCATAAGTTTGGATATGGCGGGCCATGGCAGAAACATGCACTCCTCCTTTGTGCGCAAAAGCGGAAAAACCCACATAAGGCTGATGATCGTTTGGCACAATATTGGCGATTTCAGAAACATACCGAGAAATCTCGGTTAGAGATTGAAGCTGTTCCTCTGACAATACAGAGATTCCTAACTTCAACTTTAAATTAGCAATAATGGAAACAAGGTTTGAGTTGCCGCACCTTTCTCCATAACCGTTGATGGTTCCCTGAACTAAACTGCAGCCTTCTTCCACAGCTGTAATGGCATTCGCTACAGCGCAATCAGAATCATTATGGGTATGCACTCCCAAAGCTAACTTGGGGTAAGAACTTCTAACTTTTTTTACAATCTCTGCGATTTGAGAAGGGATGGAGCCTCCGTTAGTATCGCATAAAGTGATATTGCTAGCGCCTGCTTTTTTTGCAGAAGCGATGGTGGCTAAAGCATACTCCGGGTTAGCTCTAAAACCATCAAAAAAATGTTCCGCGTCATAAATGACTTCCAATTCTTTGGATTTTAAATATCGGACTGAATCATAAATCATCTTTAAATTATCTTGTAAAGAGGCTCTTAAAGCATGGATCACCTGAAAGTCCCAGGACTTTCCAAAGATGCAAGCGCAAGGAGTTTTTACCCTTAGAATGCTTTTAAGGTTGGGATCTTGTTCCGCTGTTTTATCTTTTCTGCGAGTAGAGCCAAAAGCTGTTAATTTAGAAAATTTCAATTTAAGTTTTCTTGCTTGTTTAAAAAAAACTTCATCTTTAGGATTCGATCCTGGCCAGCCTCCTTCAATGTAATGGATGCCCAGCCGATCTAAAGCCAAAGCGATTTTGAGCTTATCTTCTACGGAAAAAGAGACCCCAGCCCCTTGAGATCCATCCCGCAGAGTGGTATCAAAAAGTTTTACTTCTCTTTTTTCTATCATGATTTAGAATTTAAATTAAACGCCTTGTGCAAAACTTTAACCGCCTTTTCACAATCTTCTTCTTTCAGCACGCAAGCCACTTTAATCTCTGAGGTGGAAATCATCTCAATATTAATCTTTGCTTTTGCTAAAGTTTGAAACATCTTAGCAGCCACACCCGGATGGCTTCTCATGCCCACTCCCACAATTGCGACCTTTGCCACTTTTTCCTCGCATAAAATATCTTTAGCGCCCAATTCCTCTTTTACTTTTTCTAAAATGGGCATGGCCTTTTTTAGATCTGTGCGCGCTACTGTAAAAGAGATGTCATTAGAAAATCCACTGGCTGCGGACTGAATAATCATGTCCACATTAATTCTGACATCCGCTAAAGCTCCAAAAATTTTAGCAGCCACTCCCGGACGATCTTCAATTTCTAATATAGAAAGTTTTGCCTGATTCCTGTCAAATGCAATGCCTGAAACCACCACATCTTCCATGCCCCTCACCTCCCTCACGATCCATGTTCCTTCATCCTCTAAAAAAGTAGAACGAACATGGAGCTCCACATTATATTTTTTAGCCACTTCAATAGAACGAGCCTGCATCACTTGAGATCCAGCTCCAGCTAATTCCAACATTTCATCATAAGAAATTCTATCTAACTTCTTTGCTTCTTTCACAACTCGAGGATCTGCGGTATAAACCCCTTTTACATCTGTATAAATTTCACAACGATCCGCGCTGATAGCGGCAGCCAAAGCCACTGCGGTTAAATCTGACCCGCCCCTGCCTAAAGTAGTTATATCCTGGTTCGGATTCATTCCTTGAAACCCGGCCACAATCACTACCTTGCCTTTAGCCAATTCTGAATGAATTTTTGTTGGCAATATTTTTGTGATCCGCGCGCGCGTATGATTTGCATCCGCATAAATGCCAGCTTGCGGGCCAGTCAAAGAAACCGCATCTGTATTAAAAGAATGAAGCGCCATGGAAAGCAACGCGATAGAGACCTGTTCTCCTGTTGCCAAAAGCATGTCTAACTCCCGCTCTGAAGGGGAATCAGTAATTCTGTGCGCCATTTCCAAAAGATCGTCTGTGGTATCTCCTGGGGCAGAAACCACAACCACCACATGATCTCCTAACTTTCTAGCCACTTTAATCCTAGAAGCGACCCTTTTTATTTTTTCCGCATCTGCTACAGAAGAGCCGCCAAATTTCATGACCACCTGCTTTAACATAAACTTTGCGCCCCTTTAAAATCAAAATCTAAAATAAAACTAGAAGCTTTTTTTCCATATTTTAAAAATCCTTTTTCCATTGCTTCTCCTACTTTTTTCGCGTTTTTAGGATAAGCAAAAGCTAACACTGAAGGGCCTGCTCCAGAAAGAGCCATTCCCAATGCGCCTTGATCATAACCATTCTTAATCACCTGATCAAATCCTGGAATTAATTTTTTCCGATAGTCCTGATGTAAACGATCCTGCATCGCTTCTTTTAAACAGCTAAAATTTTTTGTAGAAAAAGAAGCTAAAAAAAGAGCGGTCCTTTGCAGATTAAAAACCGCATCTTCTCTGGAAACATGTGAGGGCAAAATTTTACGGGCTTTCTCTGTAGAAAGCTCAAAATCCGGAAGACAAACAACTGCGCAAAGCTCCCTTGGCGGATTTAACTTTATCGCTTGAACTTCTCCGTCAACTAGACAAGAAGCAACTAATCCGCCCATCACTGCTGGAGCGGCATTGTCTGGATGACCTTCCATGGCAGCAGCTAAATTTAAAATCTCCTTTTGATTTAAAAAATGTTTAAACAAACCATTGCCTGCTAAAATCCCGCCTACTCGGGCCCCAGCGCTAGAACCTAACCCCTTAGCCAAAGGGATTTTATTTTCTAGCTTTAAATAAAAAGAAAAAGATTGAATAGGAAACCCTTTTTTCTTCAATACCTTTTGGATCCCTTGCCAAACCACATTGGATTCATCTTCTGGTAAAGAGCCTTTGCCTTCCCCTTTGATTTCAATGGTTAATAAATGTTTGCGATCTTGGTTCTTAACGGTTTTTTTTTCGCAAAAGAGCTCAATCGTATTATAAAGAGTAAGCGCGATCCCTAATGCGTCAAACCCTGACCCTAAATTACCAGAAGTCGCTGGGACTCTAACTTTAATTTGCTTTTTAAGCATAACGCCCTATGGTTTCTCTCAAGGAATGAACAGAACCTTGAATATCCTCGCTTGCAAATACCGCTCTCACCACAGCTATGGCCTTTGCTCCTGCTTTTAAAACCTGCTCTATATTGGTTGGGTCAATTCCGCCGATAGCAAAAAATGGGATGTGAATTCTTTTCCTATATTCTTTTATTAATTCCAACCCTACCGCAGCGCGATCCGGTTTTGTAGGAGTGGCAAAAATTGGGCCGCAGCCTAAATAATCCGCGCCTTCTTCTTCAGCTTTTAAGGCTTGCTCTAAAGAATGGGTGGAACATCCTAAGAGAAAAGGAACCTCTTCTTTTAAATAGGAACTTCCATAAAACTGATTCACAATTTTCCGCGCATCTGGCAAAGGACAATCCTCCTGCCCCAGATGCGCTCCATCCGCGCCAGAAGCAAGCGCCAAATCTAAACGGTCATTGACAATAAAAAGAGCTCCATAAAGGTGGCAAAGTTCCTTTAAGGATTTGGCTAAAAAAAGAAATTCTTTAGAAGAAAGTTGCTTTTCTCTTAGCTGAATGACTTCAGCCCCTCCCATCAAGGCTGCTTTTACCATTTCTAAATAGGTTTTACCGGGCTTTGGCTGAGCAGTAATAGCAACTAGTTTTGCGCGCTTTAATTTTTCTCTTGGGTTATCTTTCATTTGAATTTAACTATTCAACCTACAAAAATAGAACTACAGGGCGATCTTCCCTTCGGGTTGAAGGTGATCGGAATCTTTTTCTAAATCGTAAATTCTATAACGAATTTCTTTAAATTTGGGAGCTGTTTTTTTAGAAAGCAATTTCCCATATTCTTCCAAAACTCTTAAAGACTCTTCACACCTCCTAAAATTCGCGCAGACCAAATCTTTAATTTTTTTTCTGTTACCTTCTTTAACGGTTCTACCCCTATCGTTTTGACTTTCCCTGGAAGAGATTAATTGCGGCAAAAATTTTCTTGTCATGCGATCTAAAGAGTGTCTTTGACCGCGGAACTGAAGAAATAAGGACTCTTTCTGCCAAACAAAACGAGCGGTATCTTCCAGAACCCTTAACCCCTCCCTGCAACGATTCAAATTCGCATCTAACACCCTTAAATATTGCTCAGGAATTTTTTCGCGTTTCATTGGGCATTGTTTGAACTACGCCCATAAGACTTGATTATCTTTGTTACTAAGCTACTGGTAGAATAACCCTGAATCAAAGGAATGCGCGCTACTTTTAGAACATGATTCCTGCCCACAATTTGTTCCAATGGGTAATCGCTTCCTTTTACAAGGATATCTGGTTTCAAAAGTTGAATTGTTTTTTCCGGGGTTTCCTCTGAAAAAAAAGTGACATAATCCACAATCTCCAATGCGGCAATGAGTTCTGCCCTTGCGCGTTCATTCACCAATGGCCTCAAAGGCCCTTTAATCCGCCTAACAGATTCATCTGAATTAAGAGCAACTACCAAAATATCTCCGCATTTTTTTGCTCCTTGCAACAAGCGCAGATGACCTAAATGTAAAAGATCAAAACAACCATTTGTAAAAACAATCTTTTTTTTATTTTTTTCCTTTTGCAAAATTTTGGCAAGGCGATTGCGGGAAACAATTTTTGTTTTCATGCATTTAATTTTAAAAATTTAAAGGGAAATCTTAAAGGACAACTTAAATGAACTTGGTTGCGCGAATCGAAATGAATTTTTTGAATCTAATGTCACTTCTGGAGTAAAAGCAAGAAAGGTGTAGAAAAAATTCATCTTCCATTACCAAAAATATGTTTTGCCACAAAATTGGTGGTAATATCCCCATAACGAAAAGTATCATGTTCCAGCACTTTTTTATGAAAAGGAATGGTTGTTTTAATGCCTTCAATTTTAAATTCATCTAAAGCTCTTCGCATGCGAATAATAGTTGACTCCCTGTCCGTATGATTTACAATCACCTTAGCTATGAGAGAATCGTAATAAGATGGCACGGTATAGCCTGCAAAAATATGGCTGTCAATTCTTACTCCAGGGCCTCCGGGGAAAATTACCTGTTCAATTTTTCCTGGGTTAGGCACAAACTCATGCTCTGGATCTTCCGCATTGATGCGGCATTCCATGGCATGCCCTCGAATCCGTATATCATCCTCATCAAAATCTAATCTTTCCCCTGCGCTCAAACGCACTTGCCATTCTACCAGATCTAAACCTGTGACCATTTCAGTAACAGGGTGTTCTACTTGAATGCGAGTGTTCATCTCCATAAAATAAAAACGATCTTCTTTATCCAGTAAAAATTCTATGGTGCCTACTGTGGTATAACCAACTTCTTCCGCAATCTTACGCGCGGCTTTCCCTAATTTTTTTCTTAATTTAGAATCCACCTGAGGAGAAGGAGTTTCTTCAATCAGTTTCTGATACCTTCTTTGCACGGAACAATCCCTTTCCGGCAAATAAATTACTTTTCCCTCTTTGTCCGCTAAAATTTGAACTTCTACATGACGAGGCTCTTCAAAATATCGTTCCAAATAAACACTGCCATCTCCAAAAGATAGTTTAGCTTCATTAGAAGCCATGCGAACCATCTCAATTAAAGCTTCTTCATGGGTCACAATCCTCATGCCTTTTCCGCCGCCACCGCCAGAAGCTTTTACAATCAAAGGATAGCCAATTTTTCTGGCAAGCTTTAAAAGGTTAGGATCTTCAGGAGTCACAGGATCCTCTGAGCCTGGGATCAGTTCTACTCCAGCCTTTCTTGCGATTTTTTTTGCCTGTATTTTGTTACCCATCATGGCAATCGCATCTTTACTGGGCCCAATAAAAGTAAGCTTATGAGCTTCGCAGACTTCTGCAAAATCTTCATTTTCTGAAAGGAATCCATAGCCAGGATGCACTGCGTCTGCTCCAGAAATTTCACAAGCAGAAATAATACTGGGGACATTTAAATAACTGTCTGAAGCAGGACCCGGTCCAACGCATATGGATTGATCCGCATTTCTTACATGCAGGCTATCGCGATCCGCTTCCGAGTGGATAGTGACAGTTTGAATTCCCATTTCCCGGCAAGCGCGAATCACCCGTAAAGCGATTTCCCCGCGATTAGCGATCAATATTTTTTTAAACATTTTTCTTTTCGTTCTCTTCTTCTAAAACAATCTGAAAGAGTTCCTGTCCATATTCCACAGGATCCCCATTTTTTACTAAAACCCTTGACACTTTACCAGTATAAGCGGAAAAAACCTCTTTTTTAATCTTCATGGCTTCCACAATCGCTACTTTTTGGCCTGCAGTCACTCTCCCTCCCTCTACAGCCAAAGCAGGAAGGTCTCTTCCCATAGAGCTGTAAAATCGTCCGACAATCGGAGATCGAATGGAAAAAACAGGACTGGTTTCAGACTCTTTTTCTTTTTCTTTTATCTGCCCATTTTCCTGCAGACTCTTTTGATTTTTAATCGCAGCTACGCTCGATCTGCGCAAAACAATTTTCTTGCCGTTTCTTTCTATTTGAATCAATTCTAAATCCGTATTTTCCATAAAATTCAAAATATCTTTGAAAGTCTGTTTATCTGAGTCTGTCTGATTTTTTATAGAATTATTTTTTTGCGGATCGTTTTTATCCATTCTCTTTCATCCTTTGAACCAAAATATTACCTAATGTAGTGCGTCACACTAGTGTCCAAAAAATTTTCATTCTCTGCCATTCCTTATCGGATTTAAACCCTGGACACATATTCGCCGGTGCGGGTATCTACGCGAATAGAATCTCCTTCTTTAATAAAAAGAGGAACTGAAAGTTCCACCCCTGTTTCTAAGGTGGCGGGTTTAGTCATGTTGGAGACAGAATCACCCTTAATGCCTGGAACTGTTTGAACCACTTTAAGCTCTACTGAAGCAGGCAAATCCAATGCTAAAAATTCTTCCCCTAAATAAAGAGCATCCACTTCTAAACCCTCTTTTAAAAATTTTAAAAGATCCTCCACTTTTTCCTTGGGAATAGTAATTTGTTCATAAGTTGCCACATCCATAAAAGTGCAGGCTCTCTCATCGCTATAAAGAAACTGATTTTTCTTTCTCTGCATGCTGGCTTCTTTAAATTTTTCTCCAGACTTAAAAGTTTGATCTATAATAGAACCTGTGCGCACATTTTTTAGTTTGGTGCGCATCACAGCTCCCCCTTTACCGGGTTTATGATGCTGGAACCAAACCACTTGATAAATGGCTCCCTCACTTTCAAAAAGAATGCCGTTTTTAAAATCTGCTGTGCTAATCATTTAGTTAAAACCTCACATCCATTTTTTTTAACAAGCAACGTATCTTCAATGCGTACGCCAAACTCACCCGGCAGATAAATGCCAGGCTCCACTGTTACGATCATGCCCTCTTTTAAAATCTCTTTAGAACCCATGCCTAAACGGGGCGGCTCATGTATTTCTAGCCCAACCCCATGGCCCGTGCCGTGAATAAAAAAATCTGCAAAACCTGCCTTAGCAATAAAAGCTCGGCAAGCAGCATCCACCTCGCCTGCTGAAATTCCATGTTGAACTAAAGAAATCCCTTCAGCTTGGGCTTTTTTTACAATCTCATAAATTTTATGGAATTGGGGCGTTATTTTACCAAAAACAGTGATACGGGTCAAATCAGACCTATACCCATTGACCATGCAGCCTAAATCCATTAAAACTGGACTATTTTTCTTTAATTTTTTCATGGTAACCACATGGTGCGGGTAACTAGAATTTTCCCCAAAAGCCACAATAGTCTCAAAAGCGACTTTTCTGGCTCCATTTTCATAAAATAGATTTTCTAAACTATGCGCCAGTTCCTGTTCTGTTATGTTCTCTTTTAACTTCTTAAAAGTCTCAAGGCAAGACTGGTGGGTAATATGACAAGCCCGAGCAATTTGAAGGATTTCATCCTGATCCTTAATCATCCTTTGGTTTAAGATAAAGCCTTCTAAAGGAATCCAATGCACGCGTTTAAATAAAGAAAATGCTTTATAAAGAGAATAAGATACCTTACTAGGATCATATCCAATGCGTTTTAAAGATTCTCTCTGAATAATTTGCTGGAGAGATTCTAAAAGTTTCTTTTCTGAAACCACTTTCATCTCTCCATCTGTCAAACTTCTGGCCTGTTCCGCTAGAAGAAGAGGAGCAAATAGGACATCCCCGCTTTTTGTTCCTAGAAAAAAACAACCCTCAGATGGGAATCCGCTCAAATAAAGAACGTCAAAGAAATCAAAGGTTAAAAACCCCTCTACTTTTTTTTCTTTGCAGCCATCTCTTAAATGATCCCTTCTTTTTTTATAATTCATAAAAATTCATTATACAAAATTGATCTAAGCATGGCTCTGTAATAAATCATTGATTCGCGCCAAACCCACGCATCAATAGTTCAAGTCTCCTATAGAGTTGCCTGAATAAGAAATTTTTTGATATATTTGAATTTATGAGTTTTGCTAGAGTTGTTCTCCTGACTGCGCAAGATCAAAAGCAAGCAGAACAAATTTCTAAAATGCTTTTGGAAGAACATCTAGCTGCCTGCGTCAATATTATTCCTCAAATTCTTTCCAGATATTGGTGGCAAGGAAAAATTGAAACCGCAAAAGAATCTTTGCTGATTGTAAAAACCAAAAAATCAGTTTTAAAACAACTCATTAAGAAGGTAAGAGCAATCCATTCCTACACTGTTCCTGAAATAATTGCGTTGCCTATAGAAGAGGGCAATCCAGACTACTTAAATTGGATCACTGAATCTTTAAAACCCCGCAAGGGCTAAGCCTGAATTTCGCATTTAAAAATGAAAACTTCGGGTTAAAGGAGAAATTATGGAAGGAAAAAATTTGTTCATGGGTATTATTGTGATCGTGGTTGGAGCTCTCTTGGGGAGCTTTATTGGGGGTTTTATTGGCCATGCGTTTCCAGATGGAATTATTTACGATCTTTTTTCCAAAGAAATATCAGCGGGACTTTCACCCACCACCTTGGATTTGCGCGTTTTAGAGCTAACCTTTGGCTGTCTTCTAAAATTCAATGTTCCATCCGTTCTAGGCATTTTATTCTCAGCCTATATCTTCAAAACCTTTTTAAAATAATTTCTGCCTAAAAACAGCGCGCAAAAACAAAAAACCCATACTTTTAAGGTATGGGTTTTTTTAGTTTAACTTATTAAAAGTTAGAGTTTATACGGGACGGACATTGGCTGCTTTTGGACCTTTGTCGGTTTGCTCCATTTCAAATTCAACTTTCTGATTTTCTGAAAGGCTTTTAAACCCATCCATTTTTATTGCAGAATGATGAACAAACAAATCTTTTGACCCATCTTCTGGCGTTATAAACCCATATCCTTTTTGATCATTAAACCACTTAACTGTTCCCTTCATTGCTAACGACTCCTTTTGAATCTATAAATTTCAAATCTCTTTAAATTTGAGATCCGGCTTTGCTAAGGCGTTTGAATTATAGCAGATATAGTATAATATCGCAACGAATTCCCTCATGCCAAAATTTTAACGGAGAAAAAATTATGAGAAAACAGTGGTTCAAAATTTTGGGACTTTTAAGTGCGGTTTGCCTCATTCTTTTAGAACAAGGCTGTTATTGGAGAAGCACTAAAATATTCCCTAACAAAACAGCAATAATTGCGCCCCAAATCACGCGGATCGCGATATTCCCTTTTAAAGATTCTAGAACCAACAAATATTCCATTGAGAAATTCTCAGTTCCAGCCGTGGAAATGCAAGAAAAAATTATTGCGCGTCTAAGCTCTAACCCCCGCTACCAAATTATAGAAAGGCAGGAATTAGAAAACTTGCTCAAAGAACAAAAGCTGCAAACAAGCGGAGCTGTGGAAAACGAAACTGCGGTCAATATGGGAAAAGTTTTAGGTGCTCAAGCGATCCTGCTGGGGAGCATTAACCAATATGGCCGTCACTGGTTTAGATTGCCCTTTGTAAAAACCCTAATTACCTTTCGTTTAGTAGAAATAGAATCTGCCCGGGTGATCTGCTCAAAAGAAATTGAAGCTAATAATGTCAATATGTTCTATCCATTTAGAAATTTAAGCTCTTCTTTAAATCAATCTGCGGATGCCATCGCAAAAGTGATCAATGAATCTAAATAGTGGGAGGAAAGCTAAATGACCCTTACACTGGGCGCAAAAGCGATTGATTTTAGCTTACCCGCAGTAGATGGAAAAAATTTTTTCCTAGAAGATTTAAAGGATAAAAAAGCTCTGATCCTTATTTTCTCCTGCAACCATTGCCCTTATGTGCAAGCCTATGAGGATCGAATCATTGCTCTTCAAAAAGATTATGCTGCCAAAGGAGTGCAGGTTGTAGCCATTAATTCTAATGACGCTATCACCTATCCGGAGGACAATTTTGAAAATATGAAAAAAAGAGCTAAAGAAAAAAAATTTAATTTTCTTTATTTAAGGGATGATTCTCAAAGCGTGGCTAAAAATTATGGAGCAACTCATACTCCGCAAATTTTTCTTTTTGACCAAAAAAGAGAACTCCAGTATATCGGAAAAATTGACGATAACTGGCAAGAGCCTAAGAAAGTAACCCGAAACTATTTAAGAGACGCCCTGGATTCCCTGCTTTCTGGCAAACCAATAAAAGAACCAGAAACTTTTGCGATTGGTTGTACCATTAAGTGGAAAAAAGAAAACATCTAATCCGCGCGATTCTTTTTGATTGCAATGGAGTCATCGCGGACGATGAACCCATTCACTTAGAACTCTTTCAAAAAGTTTTAAAAGAAGAAGGGATTCCTCTTACAAAAAAAGATTACTTTGAAAAATATCTGGCCATGGACGACCGTTCCTGTTTTCAGGATGCGCTAAAACTCCATGAGCAAAGAGCCAGCAAAAGCCGCATACAAGAACTCATTGCCAGAAAAGCCTCGTATTATAAAAAAACTATAAAAAATCGTTTGCGCATTTTCCCAGGAGTTGTTTCCTTTGTAAATAAACATAGAAAAAACTATATGTTAGCTGTGGTCTCAGGCGCATTAAAAAACGAAATCAAACTCATCTTGCAGAGCGCAAAAATCCTTAAAGATTTTTCAGTGATCATCAGCGCTGAAGATGTAAAAAAAGGCAAACCTAATCCTGAATGTTATTTAAAAGCTCTAAAAAAATTAAATAAAACGCCTTTTTTTAAAAATCATCCTTTAAAATCTTCGGAATGTTGCGCGATTGAGGATTCTATTCATGGCATAAAAGCTGCGCAAAAAGCAGGCATGAAATGTATTGCCATTACAAATTCTTACTTCAAAAAAGAATTGAAAAATGCAGAAGTTGTGCTGGATTCTTTAAAAGGAGTAGAAATTCAAAATCTAACCCAATGTTCATTACTCTGAATACACCATTCGGGTTTTAAAAAGCTTTATGACTCATATTATTGAACGCATTTGGAAAAAAGTTAATCAGGAAGAAAGGGTCTCAAAAGAAGAAACTCTGGAACTGATGAACTGCCAAGAAATAATAGAGATAGGCAAAATAGCTAACTTTATTAAAGAAAAAAAGAATGGAAAGCGCGTGACCTATGTGTTCAATCGGCAAATTAATCCCACGAACATCTGTGTCCTTTCTTGCAAATTTTGTGATTTTGCCACAAAAAAAAATAAAGAGAATGCTTATGCCATGACTTTGGAAGAAATCTTAAGTCAATGTTCCCAAGCGATTAATGAGGTTCATATTGTTGGCGGCCTTTATGCGGAATGGCCTTTTGAATATTACCTCAATATTGTTAAGACCATTCATGAAAATTTCCCTCAACTTCAAATTAAAGCCTATACCGCGGTTGAAATTGATTTTTTTAGCCGTAGAGAACATTGTTCCATAAAAGAGATTCTGCTTAAACTTAAAGAAGCTGGCTTAGTCTGTCTGCCTGGAGGCGGAGCTGAAGTTTTTTCTGAAAGGGTTAGAAAAGCTCTTTTTCCTTTTAAAATTGGGGCTAACCGCTGGCTGGAGATTCACCAAGCCGCGCATGAATTGGGAATTCGTTCCAATGCTACTTTACTTTACGGACACATTGAAACCCATGAAGAACGCATTGACCACATGCAAAAGTTACGGGATCTTCAGGATAAAACAAAAGGCTTTCTCTCTTTTATTCCTCTTGCTTTTCAGCCGGGAAAAGGGAATGTAACTAAAAAACAGACCTCCAGCATTGATGATCTAAAAACCATTGCGATCGCTCGCATTTTTCTGGATAATTTTGATCATATAAAATCTTATTGGGTTACCATGGGTGAAGAAACCGCCTCCATGGCTCTCAATTTTGGGGCGGATGATCTAGATGGAACTATCGGAGAAGAAAAAATTATGCATGCAGCGGATGCAAAAAGCCCTTCCTTCATGGCAAAAGAGCGTTTAGAAGCTCTGATTCGGTCTGCAAAAAGAAACCCAATGGAACGAGATGCCCTATACAATATCATTTCAGAAAAAAAAGAAGAGAGTTGTGCATTTTAAGATTGCGGAAATCCCTTATTTAAATTGCGCCCCATTTTATTGGAAAAAAGATTTAAAAAATTTCGCAACTATTCCCTGCAGCCCAAAAAAAATGGGATTATTGGCCAAAAGGAAAAAAATTGATGCTGGACCTATCTCCTTAGTAGATTCTTTTGAACTTGAGGAAGAGTATGAGGAGCTTGAAGGGCTAGGAATTGCTGTTAAAAACCGAGCTAAAAGCGTTCTTCTTTTTTCCAAGAGACCCATTCAGTCTCTTTTTAATGCAACCATTGGGCTCAGCGATCATTCCGTAACCTCTATCTGTCTTTTAAAACTTCTTTTAGAAAAAAAATATAAAATCAAAGCGAAATTTCATCTTGGGTTTAAAAACAAAGATGATGCGCAGCTCTATATTGGGGACGCGGCTCTAAAAAAAAATTCTCAAAATGGTTTTAAAACCATTACGGACCTTGGAGATGAGTGGTTTAAATGGCAAAAACTTCCATTTGTTTTTGCTCGCTGGATGGTTAGAAAAGAACTCTCTTCAAAAGCTAAGGAGCTGATTGCTGAATGGTTAAAGACAAATTTAGACTCTTGCGGAGAAAAAAAAATCCAAGCGATTCAATGGTTTAAAAAAAAATATGATTGGGACTATCCTAAAGCCCAAGAGTATCTGCAAGGATTCCAATATCATTTAGGAAAAAAAGAAAAAAAAGCGATCTCTGTTTTCAAAACTTTTTGTAACGAAAATTCAACGCTCTTTTATTCCAACAACTAAACGAAAAGTCCTTGACTAGTTAAATATTTTTCTATAATCCCTGTTATGCCTGCTGTTGATAGAGACGATTGATTTTCAGCTCTTCTTCTCTGGAAGGCGGTTCAAGAGGAATTCCTTGAATGATAATCTTGCCCTGTTCTAAGACAGCTTTTCCTTCATCTGCTAAATTTTCTGCCCAATTTTTTAAAGAGGGATTTAAGCCCCCAATCTCAACTAGACTCAAGCTAATCTCTTTGGTTACATCCAGCACCTCAGGGATCAGTATCTTTAGGCTTAAATTTGGATAAAGACCGTCTAGAATCCTAGACCAAACCATAGAATCCACATGGGTCGTTAAAACCATTAAAGAAAACGATTTACTCCTAAATAATCTTGATATTTTCCCTATTGCTTGCTCTCTATTATCTAGCACAGACCATACCTCGCTGATCCCTAGCAACCTTTCAATATCCTTAACTGATGGAGAACTCTTGCCGATCACTAGGTATCTCCTCTCTTTTAAAGGGTTTTTCTTTTTTTGTTCTTCAACCTGTTGTACCATTCTTAAAATCATTAATAAATCATTTTTATCTCTAGCGCTGTTTAAATCAATCAGACAAAGTTCAGGATCATTTGATTCTTTTGTCCAGAAATTCAAGGCTGAATTTAAGATCCTGGGTAAAAAAATTGAATGATCAGAGAGAAGTAATTTAAGTTTTTCTTGTGGAGTGTTCAGCTCCTCTGCGATAAATGTAATATCTTTTGCTAGTTGGTCCTTATAATCTAAAGGCTGTGTTTGGGAATAAGATTGAACCATATCTTTAATGAAATGAAGAATCACAACAGCGCCAAGAGCTGGAGAGATGGATGCAGGTTGGAAAATTAAGACAGATAGAAAGAGAATGTTATAAAGCAGGGTTAAAGAGGTTCGTGAAGAAATAAAATCTTTTTTAAATTCTAATTTCCAACCCAGCCATTCGCCGCTGTTTCGCTTAGCAATCCAGCGGACAATGGTGTGGCTAAAGAGAAATCCTGGGAGACTTAAAACAATTCCGGGAATTAGACTAACAATAGGCTCAAATCCAAGAGAAGAGAGTAAGATCGGCAATCCAACCAGACCGCCCCAACGATAGAGCGATTCCTCCCACCACGCCACAAAAATGTAATAGAGAGCGCTCGACCGCCAATGGTGCATGCGCGTTTGAGGCTGGACCAAAGGCTCTAATATGTCTGTAGAGGAAAGAACCTTGTATTTAGAAAATAGGCCCAACTTTTGCATCGGTTTGATGGGGTCGAAATATTTGCCGATTTTGCTCATGAGCTGAAAAAACATAAATAATGAGTGAGGCATAGAAACATCGGATTGGGTGAGCAACTCAAAAACTCTTTGGAATCTCTCTTCGTGGGTTTTTGAAACTCGAAAGAGCGAGATGACATCTTCGGAAATTTCCGGGGTGACAATCACTCCCTCATACTCTCCCAATGCCTGAAGAAGAGTTTTGCTGTTGTTCATCGCTAACGCTTCCATGATTCTAAATAAGGTTTTCCTATTTGATGAATTCACTTCTCCGTGGGCTCCTAAATCGACTAAGACCGCTTCCTCTGGATTGCTCACAAGAACATTGCCGTCGTGGGGATCGGCATGAAAGAAACCATCTTTAAAAATCTGGGCGAAAAGTTCATTAATCAATTCATAATATATTTTATTCAACTCCTCTGATTGCGGGAGATCCTTTAAAAGAGACCCATGGATCATTTCGTCTATCAATAGGAGCGGATCCTCTCCAACGACTTCTGGGGAAAGCAAACTTTGCGGCACCCTTAGCTTTGATTTGCGCTTTCCCATATTTGTACGGAATGTTCGCTGCGCTATGGCCTCTTTCTTAAAATCTAACTCTTCTTCCACCGCTTGCCGAACTTGGCCAAGAAGAGCTTTGGGAAAAGCATGCGCCGGATAATGGGCGTTAAAGTACTCTAACATGTATTGCATCACTCTAAAATCTTCCTCAAGATGTTTTAAAGCAGCCGGCCGTTTTACTTTCAAAGCTCCATCTTCATATTGTTGATTTCCGACCGTGATCGGCTCTTTAAAATGAACGCGGTTCACTTGTCTAATCGAAGCCGAGCCTAAACGATCCCCTATGGTAGCAACGATTCCCAAAAGACCAGCCGCCTCAAGAATGCTAAAAAGTGTTGCTTTCCGTATGGGATCTACGTTCGACTTCACTTCGCCGATTCTTCGGTTCAATTTTTCTCCCTCCATAACGTCTTGTTCTAACCGAACGAAAACTTTTCTTTGCGCTAGAATCTGAAAAAGTTTAATTAAAGGGATACCGCCGTGTTCTACCATCGCTACAATCACATCTCCCTTATTCTGTTCGGCATCCACTTCCTTTAAAGCGGACAAAAGCCCGTTTAGAAGTTGAATTCTTCTATCCGGAGAGTGGGCTTTAAATTTTACGGTTAAAAGACCCCTCACAAGTTTTAATTCTTCAGGATTAAAAACAGCGGCCAATCGTGTGGTTATTAGTTCGCGAATCAGATCTTCGAACTGAATATAAGGGTTATTCTTCCTATCTTTTTTTGCCTCCTGTGGCATATCTCTCAGGTTTCCGGTTTCGGAATCTATATAATCAACCTCAAAGAGCCCATTTTCCCCTTTTAAGAACTCTTCCAAGAAGTCTGTCCGCTCTAAGTCCGTAAGTGACCAGAAGAGATCTATCAATTCATTCAAGATGATATTGTTATCCTTTTCTAGCGTTTGAATGCGCGTGGGTTTAAAACGATCGTCGCTTGTAATGAGCCACAACAATAACTCTTTCCGCTCTTCGGCCGTTGATTTTTTAATTAATGCCCTTAAGAGTTCTAAACCGAAAAACGCATTATTGATATCTTCGCTCTCTTCTCTATAAGCGAACCTTGTTATTTTCGCCTGCGCGGTGAGATAATCCTCTTTAGAGACCCGATGCGCTTCTAAAATTTCATATATGAAACTATCTTTCGCTTTGGAGTAGTAAGGGAATAGTGCGTCCAAGAGTTCAAGATGAGAAAGAGCACTTTGAAACGGCTCCAGTTCAGGGGTATTCTTTAAAATCTTGTAGATTAATTTTCCGAACAGGTCCCTCTGCTCCGGCGAAAGGATAGGATAAACTGTGTCGAATGCTTCCATCAATACAATCGCGTCGTTGGATGAAGGTTGGTATTGAGACAGTTGAGTGGAGAGCGTAAACCCCGTATAGGAAAATCTCTTCGGCTCATTTTCAACTTTGTAGGAGAATTCGATGGAGCGCTTTCCGTAAGGAAGGCGGGTGAGGGAAGAGAGTAAAGTCACAAACATTTTTTCCGCTTCCATAGACTTTAGAGGAGAAGGGTTCGGAAAATGGCGGTCTAAATCTTTAATTCTTTTACGGAGCTCCTCTATCGAATCAATTTTAAACTCTCGATTCCCCCAAATTTGAAAGCCATGAGATACATCTTGTCTCGTTCCTACGCTTCGGCCGACCTCCGTATAATTGCCGATATAACTGGTTTTGTTTGTAGTGTCAAAATTTATATTTCGGATCGCTTTTGCCAAAGAGAGCGGGTTCTGATACCAGGAACTCAGGAGTTTTGGGTTATTAGCCTCCACTTCTACTGGAGCTAAGTATTTTATGACCTTTAAAATGTCGCTTCCGTTAAATTTAATGAAGGGATAGAGCAATGTCATCCATTGGGCCAGTGTGTTTTTGGAGACCATGTTCTGCGCCAAAAAGGAGATGTCGTCAACTGAAAGCGACGTCCGGTTTTTTTCGAGCAATGACATCATTAATTTATATAAAGTAAAACTTTTATCTGAGGATACGCTATTTTCAAATATATCGGAACCGACTCGTAGTACATCTTTAGAATTTGCTCCAGATAATTTATAAAGAATCTCAAGCATTAAAGGCAATGGCGTGATGCGCTTAATATTTATTTCATCGTCAGAAGTTACTCTGTAGAACATATAAAATGTGAATGGAATCTTCAGTTTTTTTAAAAAATAAGCGAGGATAAAAGTATCATGATAATCCACAATCTCGGGTTCAATATGATTAAAGTTCCTGCGCAAAGCACCAGGATTTCTTCTCATAAATTCTTTAATTTTTTTTGCTACCTCCAAATAATCTTCAGCATCTGCCTGTTGCAAAGCTTCTCCATAATGGCGGATCATATCTTGATAATAGGGAACGGCATCGTTCTCTATAAGCCACTGAAGCTGAGCGTTCTTCTCTTTGGGAGATAGTTTTTCTCTTCCGTTTTCGGATTCGCGGAGTGTCTGCAATAACTCTTTGGATAATAGGGCATGAATATTCGTCCCTCCAGAGATCTGCAATAACTCTTTGGATAATAGGGCATGAATATTCGTCCCTCTAGAGACACGATCATCAAAAAAACAGATGGCGGGATCCGAATGGTCAACGCTCCGAATAAGAATGAGAAGTATTTCGGTGCGCTCATTGATTGGAGCCGTTTGGACACGCTCTTTATATGTATCCCAATAAAGGGCAAGAACTCTATTCCTGTTTTCCGTTTTATCAGACAAAATCTCATGGATCAACCGAATTTGATCACGGACAGGCATCTGCTGATACACACTATTTTCTCGCACCAATATGGCTGCAAACTTTTCGTAAAATTCATCTTTTAATGTAGCCTCGTTGCCAAAGACGGAGTGAAAATTTTCAATAAATTTTTTTAACCCCTCTATGCTATGGATATCACGAGTGAGAACATCCCTCACCATTTTGCCAAACAGATCTCGAGATTTAGATCGGTTTTCATAGTAGTGGTAGTCGCGTTTTATAAGATATTTTAGTCCTGCCAGGATTGTAGTGCTTTCTAATTTTTGAGCGACTTGAAACAAAACGAAATTCATGCATTGAGGAAAGGTGAATTGGTCGTTCATTAATTGACCCAAACCATCGGCTATTTCATCTATTCGCGGGAAATCCGAATGGACAATGGGGGATTTGGCGGATAGATCCAGATAGAGCTGCTCTAATTCTTTCGTTGTTAAACCGGACTCATGGACTAGGCGTTGAATCCTACTCGAGAATTCTTCAGAGACGTTTGCATTCTTGGTGGCGTGACCAAATAAGGATCCAAATTGAGCCTCGTAAAAAATTTCTATCTGGGTTTCGTTAAGATGAGGATAGCGTGTTCTAAGAGTGTTCAATAAGAATGGTTTTAATTCGTTTTCTCTCCAGAGATCCTTAATATTTGTGGTAAAATCGTCTAACGCATCCTCCCATCGCTCTGTGACCCCGCTCCATCCTGCTGGATAGTGATCTTCCCCCCAGCTGAGTATGTAATGAAGTAATAAAAAAACCGTTATTGTATCGAACTCTTCCATCATCTTTGTTAAGTCTTGGATAGTTCTCATCTGAAAGAACCGTTCATAAAAAGAGTCGCCCCTGGGAGGCAACTCCAATTTTTTGTAACCTTTTTCCGTATTGAGAAAAAGAACGTTTTTATCCTGTACGATCCCAGACAGTAAACTTCTGCGGTCTATGGAGGGTGGATGCGCATCGAGAAATGTAATAGTTATGAAATCTTCTAATTTTCTAATCTCCCCATCAATAACGTATCCCCAATGGAATATTTCGATATTTTCAAAATGGATAAAAAAATTCATAATATCTAACATTGCGTTAGGATTAAATCCTGCGGCATCGCTTGTAAATAGGGATTCGATGTCGGCATCGTATTCTTTTTTTCTTTCATTTCCTTTTTTATCGCTCCAATTTGATGCCACGGAGTCAAAATTTTGTAATGAATGTTCAAGTTCATGAGCTAGCACTGCGGCAACATGGTCTTTACCGATATGCCCTCCTAGGAAGAGATTTAGCTCTTGCAATAGACCCATTGACAATATGATTGTGTCACTATCTGTCCAATAGGCTGCATTGACTTCATTTGAGTTATAGAGAACCAATTCGTAAATCCGATCTTTGTCCAATCGTCCGTTCTCCTTTAACACGTTCACCAACGAATCGAAAATTTCTCTTATCTCTCTATAAAAAGGATCCTGCTCGTCAAAGTGACCAAACTTCTCTGCAATCAACTTAAGTTGATACTCTCGTGCCTCTTGAATCTGCGCCTTCTCTTTTTCGGACTTTAACTTCTCTTCGGTTTTTTTCTCCTGCTCTCTTCTTAAGTTTATGGACTTAATGAGCGCGGTCAGGGTGGGCTCTTTTTCAGAAGCAGGAAAGGTCTTGGGCAAAGTGAGGCTTCCCAACCTCCATCGTCCCAAGGGGCGGGTGAGGTTAGAAAGAATATTATAGAAATGATGAACTAGAAAGTTTGGAAAGTAGGAGAGATAAGTGATTGATAAAAAGATTTTTTCTACTTTAGTGAAATTATGTTTAAACTGTTTGAGTTTGTTCAGATGTATCCCTGAGATGATAGAGAGCGCTCCGAGCATACTGCCAAAGATGTCCAATCCAAGATGAGTAGTTGGGTCTCCAGAAATAAGTAAATCCGCTCCAAATGGAGCTCCAATCATAGTTGCCACCATCGCACCCCAAATCAGCACTATCCCTATTGCCTGACCTAAACTCTGTTCACTATGGCTCTTAAAGAACTGTACGGGATTAAATGTATCTAAAAATTCATAATGTGGAGCAAAGAAGAGTTGAGTAATCCAACCATTTGGATTTATTCCTCTCTTTACAGCTTCATTGCGTGTATCTTCTGTCATGAGAGGAGAAGCTGGATCACTATTATCCATCTGCTCTCTCGTAAGAGTAGAGTCTGGATCCTCATCCCCAGCAGTCTCTGCAATTATGATAGAGTCTGAATTTTCATTTCTCTTTACAAACCCTTCATGAGTCAGAGCAAGTCTGGAATTAGAAAAGAACGCTAATAATACGTTAATATGACTACCATGAAAATATGGAGCGGATTTTTTAACCATCGCTGCACCCAATCCCCATATCTTAAAATGTCCATAGGTGATCTTATAGATTTCGTTCCTTAAGTCATGCACTTCTCTATCATTTAATTGGGTGATCCTTTCATACTGTCGCATAATATGAGGTGCTTCTTTAGAAAGAACATATCTCACTGACTCAATCCCTCTACCTTCACTAGACCAATCTAACTGGAAACCCAATGGATTCAAATTTAGATCAGGAAACACTGTTATTAAGGCGGTGATATAACTTCCATGAAAGTAAGGAGCTGATTCATGGGTCATCGCTGCACCCAATCCCCATACCTTAAAATGAGCATGTGTGATCCCATAAATTGCGTTCCTTAAGTCATACACTTCTCTATCATTTAATTGGGTCATCCTTTCATACTGTCGCATAATATGAGGTACTTCTTTAGAAAGAACATATCTCACTGACTCAATCCCTCTCTCTTCATTTGACCAATCTAATCGAAATCCTAATGGATTCAAATTTAGATCAGGAAACACTGTTATTAAGGCGGTGATATGACTCCCATGAAAGTAAGGAGCTGATTCCTGGGTCATCGCTGCACCCAATCCCCATACCTTAAAATGAGCATGTGTGATCCCATAAATTGCGTTCCTTAAGTCACGCACTTCTCTATCATTTAATTGGGTGATCCTTTCATACTGTCGCATAATATGAGGTGCTTCTTTAGAAAGAACATATCTCACTGACTCAATCC
>MGUU01000012.1 GCA_001800135.1 Elusimicrobia bacterium RIFCSPLOWO2_02_FULL_39_32
ATAATAAGCAGCTTTGGCTTTCCATGTTTTAAACCTGCTTTGAGGCTGAACCAGAGGTTCAAGAATATCTGTAGCGCCATTCCCAGTTCTCTCTACAAACCCTTCGCGAGTGAGTCCTAGTTTAGAGTGAGGGAAGACTGCCATCAACGCATTCATATAACTCCCATGAAAGTAAGGAACTTGCCGATGAATCATTGCCGCATCCAATCCCCATATATTAAAATGGGCTTGTGTGATCCTATAAATTTCATTTCTCAAATCATGAACATCTCTATCTCCTAACTGATCTAACCTTTTATACTGTTGCATGATGTGCGGTGTTTCTCTGGACAAAACATATCTCACTGACTCAATCCCTCTCTCTTCATTTGACCAATCTAATTTAAATCCTAATGGATTAAGATTAAGTGTAGAGAATACTGATATCAGCGCATTTATATAACTTCCATGAAAGTATGGAGTTACTTTTTGATCTCTTGCCTCTCTCAATCCCCATACCTCAAAATGTCCAGATGTGATCCCATAGATTTCATTTCTTAAGTCATGAATTTCTCTATCACTTAATTCGGCTATTCTTTCATACTGTTGCATGAGGTGTGAAATTTCTCTGGAAAGTACATATTTCACTGATTCAATTCCTCTCCCTTCATTTGACCAATCTAGCTGGAATCCCAATGGATTCAAATTTAGTTCAGGAAACAGCGCCATCAACGCATCAATATAACTCCCATAAAAGTAAGGAACTTGCCGATGATTCATTGCCGCACCCAATCCCCATACATTAAAATGACCAACGTTAATCTTATAGATTTCATTCCTTAAATCGTGCATATCTCTTTCGTTTAACTGGGAGATTCTTTCATACTGTTGCATGAGATGTGGTACTTCTTTAGAGAGTACATATCTTATCGATTTTATACCCTTCTCCTCATTTGACCAATCTAATTGGAATCCTAATGGATTCAAATTTAGATCAGGGAACACTGCCATCAAGCCATTTATATAAGTCCCATTAAAGTAGGGAAACTTTCGACCATCCATCGCCCCGCCCAATCCCCATAGATTAAAATGACCCTGTATAAGCCTATAAATATCCCTTTTTAATCTTTCAATCTCATCCTCTTTAAGTTGTCCTAAATTCTCATAACGGGCGATTATATCTGGACGATTACTCCTAATACCTTCTCTTACGCTCCATATCCCTAACTCAAGAGTCCCCCAACTATACTTTCTTTCAAAAGTAGCTCTTCTATAATCTCTAAAACCTTGTAGAGTCAATTCTAATCTTGGATTACTGAATACAAAAATAAGGACATTGATATAACTCCCATGAAAATAAGGAGCCTTCTCACGATTCATCGCCCCACTCAATCCCCATACCTTAAAATGGCCCTGTTTGATTCCATAAATTGCGTTCCTTAAGTCATGCACTTCTTTATCATTTAATTGGGTGATCCTTTCATACTGTCGCATAATATGAGGTGCTTCTTTAGAAAGAACATATCTCATTGACTCAATCCCTCTCTCCTTACTTGACCAATCTAACTTAAATCCTAGTGGATTCAAATTAAGATCAGAAAACACCGCCATCAAAGCATCAATATAACTTCCATGAAAGTAGGGAGTTGCTTGACGATTTATTGCTCTACTCAATCCCCATACTTGGAAATGTGCTTGTGTGATCCCATAGATTTCATTTATCAAGTCATGCACTTCTCTATCATTTAATTGGGTGATCCTTTCATGCTGTCGCATAAGATGAGGTACTTCTTTAGAAAGAATGTATCTAACTGACTCAATCGCTCTCTTTTCATCTGACCAATCTAGCTGGAATCCTAATGAATTCAAATTTAGATCAGGAAACACTAATATCAAGGCTTGGATATGACTCCCATGAAAGTAAGGAGCTGATTCCTGGGTCATTGCTGCACTCAATCCCCATATTTTAAAATGACCATATGTAATCCCATAAATTTTGTTCTTTAAATCGTGCATATCTCTTTCGTTTAACTGGGAAATTCTTTCATACTGTTGCATGATGTGTGGTACTTCTTTGGAAAGCACATATTTGACTGACTCAATCCCTCTCTCTTCATTTGACCAATCTAACCGAAATCCTAATGGATTTAAATTTAGTTCAGGAAATACTGTTATTAAGGCGGTGATATAACTTCCATGAAAGTAAGGAGCTAGTTGTTGACTTATAGCCCCACCCAATCCCCATACCTTAAAATGTCCTGATGTAATCCTATAGATATTCTTCCTCAAAGATTCCTCTTCTAGTTGTCTCTTTCGGGGATCAAGCTGATCTAAATTCTCATATCTCTCAAGCAGATCAGGACGATTCTTTCTAATAGCATCTCTAACACTCTCTATCCCCTGCTCTCTTGTAACCCAGTTATATGGATCCTCCCCTACTCTAGCTTTTGTCAATGGATCTAATCTCCATTTACCCAGAGGACGAGTAAATTGAGAGATCAGATTATATAGATGATGAGTTAAAACATTAATAGGATAACTAAGATATGCGATTGAAAGAATAAATTTTTCTGTGCGATTTGATTTGTAACTAGTCTGAATAAGTTGGTTGAGTCTTCTTTCATTCTCTTTCACTTGGTTTAGTCTTATCCCAGCAACTATAGAGAGAGAACCAATGAATGAACTAACGAGAGTAATACCTAAATGGTTAGTAGGATTCCCTGAGATGAGGTAATCAATCCCAAATGGAGCCCCAATCATAGTTGCTACCATCGCACCCCAGATCAGCACAATCCCTATGGCTTGACCTAAAGTCTGTTCCTTATGGCTCTTAAAGAACTGTACAGGATTAAATGTATCTAAGAATTCATAATGTGGAGCAAAGAAGAGTTGAGTAATCCAACCATTAGGATTCATCTCTCGCTTTAGAGCTTCTCTTCGTGTATCTTCTGTCATGAGGATATCACCTGAACTTCCATTTTCACTTCTCTCTACAAACCCTTCACGAGTAAGAGCAAGTTTAGGGTGAGAGAAGGCTGCAATCAATGCGGCGATATGACTTCCATGAAAGTAGGGAGCTAATCTTTGATTCATCGCAACGCCCAATCCCCATATATTAAAATGTCCTTGTGTAATCCCATAGATTTCTTTTCTTAATTCATGCACATCTTTATCATTTAACTGAGCGATCCTTTCATACTGTCGCATGATGTGCGGCGCTTCTATAGATAAAACGTATTTTACTGATTCAATCCCCTTTTCCTCACTCGACCAATCTAACTTGAATCCTAATGGATCCAAATTTAAATCAGGAAAAACTGCCATCAAGGCATCCATATGACTGCCATGAAAGTAGGGAGCCAACTTTTGGTTCATTGCCGCGCCCAATCCCCATATATAAAAATGCCCTGAGGTTATTCCATAAATTTTGTTTCTTAAAACATGGATATTTCTTGTGTTTAGACGATCTAATTTTTCATATTCTTGCATGATATGAGGAACTTCTTGAGAAAGTACATATCTCACTGATTCGAATCCTTTCTTTTTACTAGACCAATCCAGTTGGAATCCTAGGGGATTTAAATTTAAATTAGGAAACACTGCCATCAATGCGGCAATATGACTCCCCTGAAAGTAAGAGGCTTTTCTATGATCCATTGCTCCACTCAATCCCCATTCCATAAAATGGCCGTAATTAATACCATAGATTGCATTTTTTAAGTGATGAATATCTTTATCACTTAACTGATCTAACTTTTCATATTGTTGCATGAGATGTGGAATTTCTTGAGAAAGTACATACTTGACTGACTCAATCCCCTTCTCTTCACTGGACCAATCTAACTGAAATCCCAAGGGATTCAGATTTAAATCAGGAAATACCAAGGTTAAGGCTTTAATAAAACTGCCATTAAAATATTCTGTTTTTTCCTTATCCATGACTGAGAATAATCCCCATGCTTCAAAATGATTTGAAGTAATCTTAACTATTTCATTTTCCAGATTATTTAAATGAACTTCATTCAAATGAGTGCGATTATCATATCTCTGAATTAAATCTGGTTTAACTTGGGTTAAAACATACCGAACAGATTCAATGCCTTTCTCTTTTGAAGACCAATCCAGCCTAAATCCTAAACGGTTCAAATTTAAATCAGGAAATACCATCATTAATGCAACAATATAACTCCCTTGAAAATAAGGAACTTTTTCTCGATTCATCGCTGCGCCCAAACTCCATACCTGAAAATGACCAGAGGAAATTCCATAAATATCTCTCTTTAATCTTTCAATCTCATCCTTATTAAGTTGTCCTAAATTCTCATAACGCTCCAATATGTTTGGACGATTATTCCTAATACCTTCTCTTACACTCCAAATTCCAGACTCACGAGTTTTCCAACTATACCTTTGTTCAAAAGTGGCTTTTCTATAATCTTTAAATCCTTGTAAAGTCAAACCTAACTTAGGATTACTAAAGATAGCTAAAAGAACATCTCTATAGTTTCCCTCAAATTCAGGGACAATTCTAGTATCCATGGCCCCGCTTAAGCCCCAAACTTTAAAGTGTGCCTGGCTGATTCCATATATCCTGTTTCTCAAATCCTGAATCTCTGAAGGAGTAAGTTTATCAATTTTGCCGTATTGCTCTTGAATATATGGAACTTCACGCGACAAAACATATTGAATTGACTCAATCGCTTTTTCCCGAGACGACCAATCCAGTTGAAAGCTCAATGGATTGAGTTGTAGTTTAGGAAAAAATTCTATTAATATATCTATATGGCTTGGAAAATAAATAGAGTACTGCGCAGCGCCAAATCCCCAGGATCTAAAATATCCTTTATTAATGCTATAGATTTCATCTCTTAACTTTTCAATTTCTGATTCATTTAGACGGGCGATCCTATTATAGTGGCGGATAATATGTGGGATTTCTCGATTAAACACATATCTAATTGACTCAATCGCCTTTTCCCGAGACGACCAATCCAGTTGAAAGCCGAATGGATTTAAATTTAAATCAGGGAAAACTGCTGTAAGAGCTTTCGTGTAACTTTTAAAATATTTCAATCCTGAACTCAATCCCCAAAGTTGAAAATGTCCTTTTGTAATTCTATAGATTCTATTTCTTAATAACTCTGATTCTTCTTCTCTTAGTACGCTATGAAGTTCTCTTAACTTATCATAACGAACAATAACATGAGGGATTACTTGAGATAAAACATATTTAACTGATGCAATCGCTTTTTGCTGGCTAGACCAATCTAATTGAAATCCTAATGGGTTTAGATCTAACTTAGGAAAGACCAACATCAAAGCGTTAATATAGCTCCCATGAAAATAAGGAGCTGCTTTATAATCTATTGCTCTGCCTAAGCCCCACAGTTTAAAATGTGCCTGCGTAATCCTATAAACTTCGTTCCTTAAATCATCAATCTCTCTATCACTTAATTCAACGATTCTTTTATACTGTTGCATAAGTTGAGGAACTTCCTGAGAAAGCTCATATCTTATAGACTCTATCCCCTTCTCTTTTGAAGACCAATCCAGTTCAAATCCTAAACTATTTAGATTCAAATTTGGAAATACAGCTTTAAGAGCATTAATATGACTTCCATAAAAGTAAGGACAAGATCGCCTATTCATTGTTGCTCTCAATCCCCATACCTGAAAATGTCCAAATGTGATCCCATAAATTTCGTTTCTCAATGATTCTGCTTCCAGTTTTCTTTCTTGGGGATCAAGCTGACCTAAATTTTCATATCTCTCTAACAGGTCAGGACGATTCTTTCTAATCCCATCTCTCACACTCTCAATCCCATCTTCCTCTCTTTCCCATTTATAGATACTAGTACCTTTAGTAAATGGAGCTAAACTCCATTTACCCAGAGGACGAGTAAATTGAGAGATCAGATTATAAAGATGGTGAGTTAATACATTAATCGGATAACTAAGATATGCGATTGAAAGAATAAATTTTTCTGTGCGATTTGAGATGTAACCTGTCTGAATAAGTTGGTTGAGTCTTCTTTCATTCTCTTTCAGTTGGTTTAATCTAATCCCTGCAACAATGGAGATAGAACCAATGAATGAACTAAGGAGAGTAATACCTAAATGGTTGGCAGCACTCCCTGAGATGAGGTAATCTATCCCAAATGGAGCTCCAATCATGGCTGCTACCATAGCGCCCCAGATCAGCACAATCCCTATGGCCTGACCTAAAGTCTGTTCCTTATGGCTCTTAAAGAACTGTACAGGATTAAATGTATCTAAGAATTCATAATGTGGAGCAAAGAAGAGTTGAGCAATCCAACTATTGGGATTCATTCCCCGACCCATAGCTTCCCTGCGTGTATCTTCTGTCATCAGAGGAGAATCTGAATCCCCAATTCCACTATCATCTCTCGTCAGATTAGAACCTGAACCCTCATCCACAACAATCTCTCTCATTACACTA
>MGUU01000013.1 GCA_001800135.1 Elusimicrobia bacterium RIFCSPLOWO2_02_FULL_39_32
ATACTGGACTATGATAAAAAATGTAGTGCCACAACTCCGTCCAAACTATGCCTCCCCGTCGGAGACCGCTAACTCAAGTGTCAAAGTCGGGAATTTAAGCAAAAAATCATGGTTGCAAAAGTATTGAGAGAGTGTTAAAATTCTACCACACAACAATCCTTATTTTAGAAAAAAATTTATATATCGTACAATAGGAGGGGTGCTGGAGCGGATGATCAGGCCAGTCTCGAAAACTGGTAGGCCTTTTATCGGGCCTCGTGAGTTCGAATCTCACCCCCTCCGCCAATTTTCAAATAATGAAGCTCCGCACAGCAAGCTGTGCGATATCAAAGGAATGTCCAATGAGCTTGCTGCTCGGACTTATCAAGTTAAAATTTTTCCAAAAGATGTCAAATAAAAAACTATGAAAAAATTCTTTAAAATATTAATCAGCGCTCTGGTCATTTTAGCTCTTCTTTTGACGCTAGGACTAATCCTCATCAAACAGATGCTCCCCCCTGAAAAAGTGAAGGAATTTCTTGCGCTGCAAGTGAATCAAAAACTTAAAAGGGAACTGACCTTGGGTGAAATAAAAATCGGAATTTTTAGCGGGATTTCCATAAAAGATTTTGCGCTTTCTGAATCCCCAAATTTTAAGAACGGCACTTTTGTGGAAAGCAAAAAATTTACTTTAAAATTCCAACTGCTTCCTTTGCTGCAAAAAAAAGTGCTGATTGATGAAATCACTTTAGAATCCCCGAAAGTTAGAATCGTGCAAAATAAAGACGGCAAAACATTTAATTTTTCAGATTTAGTTAGTTCATCCGCTGCGCCTCAAAAAACAGAAAAAACAGTTAAAGAAAGCTCTCCAGACCAACCCATTGCCTTAATGCTTTCCAAAGCGAAAATTTCTAAAGGAAAGATAGAATTCGTTGATAAAAGCCCTAAAAAAATTAAAATTGTAATCAGCCCTTTAGATATAAATATCACTGGAACCGCGCTGGACAAACCCATGCTTGTAGAATGTTCTTTTACATTGGATAGTTTACTTCTTGGCAAAAATCTTGCGGGAACTTTAACCACTAAAGCAAACCTTGACATCCCTAAACAATCCGTAGAAATTGAGAATTTTAAATGGAAAATGAATGCTCTTACTTTGGAATTAAAAGGAAAAATAGAAAATTTCCAAAAACCATTGTTTGAGATTAATAGCCAAATCAAAGATCTTAATTTAAAAGAACTGTCTCCCTGGGTAATTCTGCCAAAAACAGTTGAACTTAGCGGGTCTCCTCAAATAGGAATTAATTTAAAAGGCAGCCAAGAGGATTTAGAATCTTCTATCAATTTAGATTTTTCTAATAACAGTTTAAAATTTTCCAATTTATTTACAAAAAAAGAGGGAACCCGGTTTATAGCATCCCTGCAAGCAAGGCTTAAACAAAACAAAAATCTTGACTTACAATCCTTGAATCTAGAATTAGCAAATTGCCAAACCCAGGTTCAAGGCCAAATTCTGGATTTCAGTTCTCCTGACCCTCTGCTGCATTTAAAAATTGAAATTAAACCTTTTGAACTTAGCGAATGCGCGGCTTTAATCCCTTTATCCGCTAAAGTTTCCCCTCAAGGAACCATTGCTTTAAAAGCCCAGGCAGAAGGCCATTTAAAAACTTTGCGAGCAAAAGGGACTTTAAAGTTAGAAAATTTAAAAGCTCAATATGAAAAAATTTTAGCTGCAAGTTTGAATGGTTCCATTGAATTTACTGAAAACTCTGTTCATATACAGGAACTTAAAGGAAAGTTAGGGTCATCTGAAAACAGTCTTTCAGAATTCCAAATAAAAAGTAGCGTAGAAAATTTTCTAAAACCAGAACTAACCCTAACCGCGCATCTGGGAGCTTTAGATCTTGCCATGTTTATGACAGAAAAAAAGAAAGGGACTGAAGATAAAGAAGCCGCGCAAAAAGAAACAACCCCAGCTCCCCCGTATCAAGGACCAGAAATTAAAGCCCAGGGAAAAGTGACTATTGGCAAAATTGTTTATACAAAATTTGAGGGACAAAATAATTCCTTTGAATGGAACTTAACTAAAATAACTCCTCTTATGGATAAACTAAGCGGCGCTTTTAGATTTGAAATGAATCAAGGCAAAATAAAAAATGTTCCTTTATTAAACGCTTTAGCTCCATTTTTAAAAATTGACCCAAATTCACTCTCCTATTCTCGGATGGGAGGCCATTGGAACGTTCAACAAGGGATCGCTAAAACTGAGGATATGGAAGTGCTCTCCCCATCCATAGACCTCTTTGCCAAAGGCGCTCTCCATCTTCCCACGAAAAAACCAGACATGACCCTGACTGCTAAACTACCTAAAGGATCCCTGGGAGGAACTGTGGGGGAATTTTCAAGCGATAAAGAAGGAAGACCTACTTTTGTCTTTAAATTAAAAAATGATTGGAAACCTTCCCTAGATGCCTCTCATGTTCAAAAACAAGTTGTGGAGAAAGCCAAAGAGGAGATAAAGAAAAAGGCTTCGGACCTCTTGGAAAAAGAAGGCAAAAAATTGCTGGAAGGCTTATTTAAATAAAAGCATGGACATTCCCAATCAAGATATTAAAGCGTACGAAGAATTCTTTATCAGTTTTGGAAAAACACTGAATCGCACTAAACTTTACTCTTTTAACCATCCCATGACAGTAGAATCTATCGCCCATACTTATCAGTCCCTGATCGGCTGTTTCTCTAAAGAAAAAGAAATGACGATCTCAATCTCTGAAGACAAACTATTAGTCAATGGAACTGGTATTGTGGGATCAGGCTCCACAAATTTGACTTTAACTAATCTTTTTGGCAAATACAGCCTGCAAAGCTTAAACTTTCAAAAAGAGATTTCCATCAGTGAGCTTACCGCTTTCTTTAAATTTCTTATATCCAAAGATGGGGAGTCAAAAGATCCCCTTAACCTTAAAAAATTTCTTGAAAAAGAGAATATAAAAAATGTGCGGATAAATAGCACATTCTATACAAAAATTTCTGAAGGAGAGGGAGTTGGGGCTGGAGTAAATCTAGATACTAAAACATCTAAAGAAACAATAAAACAGGCAGATAAAATAGAAGAATGGCATGAAAAAATTGAAGAGATGCCTTTAGAATCTAGTCTCTGGGAAATTACCAGCCGTTCCATACAAGACCCTAAAGAACAAAAGAAAATTTATGAAATTATATTAAAACAATTAAAAAATGAATTAGAAATATATGTGCAAAAAGCAACTGAAACCATAGAAAAGGATAAGCAGATTTTAACGCATGAGCAGGTAAGAACAAAATCAGTCATTAATAATGTGGCGGACGGAAGCGTGGTGGTCAATGAAAAAGGTGAAATTGTCATGCTCAACCAGCAAGCCGAACAGATGTTAGGCACGACCTTAAGCCTGACAAAGGGAAAACATGTTCAAACTCTTTCTAAACAAGAAGTTGTCATTGCTTTAGCTAAAGAAATAGGACAAAATCTAGCAATAGAAACAACTGGCGCAACTGTCATACAAAGCTCAGAAAATACTAAAGAAACCATAAAAAACAGCACCGCAGTGGTGCAGAATCCTGAAGGAAAAATTGTAGGGATTATCGCGATGCTCAATGATATTGCAAAGCAAAAAGAGCTGCAAAGAATGCAGGATGACTTTGTGGGACATGTAACCCATGAATTGCGTTCCCCTCTTACCGCTGTAAAAATAGCCATAGGAACATTGATAGAAGAGCTAAACCCAACGCAACAACAAATCGTAACCATTGCGGACAAAAACATAGACCGCTTGGCAAGGTTAATTAATGATTTGTTAGATGTGACTAAAATCGGAAGCGGTAAAATGAAAGTGAACCCAAAGCCAACAGACCCAACTCCACTAATACAGGAAACAGTTAAAAGTTTAGAATCCTGGGCAAAAAATAAACAAATTACTCTTAGTTTTGATTCTAAAGGCAGCCTTCCTTATGTTTACGCGGATTATGACCGCGTTATCCAAGTACTGGTAAATTTTATTTCCAACGCAATCAAATTTACCCCTGCAAATGGGAAAATCACAATTAAAACCGTAGCCATGGGCAGCTCCTATTTAAAAATTTTAGTTGAAGACTCAGGACCAGGCCTTTCAAAAAAAGATTGCCAGCATTTATTTGAAAAATTTTTCCAAGCAGAGCAACTGACAAAATCTGACTCGCCCGGGACAGGACTTGGGCTCTACATTGCTAAAACCATCGTAGAACTCCATAAAGGCCAAATTGGTTTAGAAAGCGAGGAAGACAAAGGATCCACCTTTTATTTTACCCTGCCAATAGCTCCAGAACCAGAAAAAAAAGTAATCTCTGCAATTCAAACCTCAAGCTCTGTAAAAAGGAGTTGGCTTTCAAAATTATTCGGAAAAAAGTAAGACTAGGGAGGGGTGCGTGAGTGGCTTAAACGGCTCGCCTGGAAAGCGTGTGTACTTGCAAAAGTACCGAGAGTTCGAATCTCTCCCCCTCCGCCATGATTTATGATCAAAATTTTCTGAAAAGAAAAAGAAAGGTTCAAGTTTATCGAAAAGACACCGCAAAGTTTTTGGGTAGATTCCAAATATAAGAAACAGCTAATTTACAATAAAAAATAAGACAAAAGAAGGATTATTAATGCGCTCATTCAAAGAAGATAATCCAAAACTCCCTTTAGGCTCTGTATGGCTAATGAATTCTATTTCTGAATTCAAAGGTAAGCAGGACCTTTACACGAAACAATCTCCACAGATTTTGAAATCCTTAGTTGAGATGGCGCTCATTGAAAGCGCGGAATCGTCCAATCGTATTGAGGGCATAACGGTTGAAAAAAACCGCCTAAAACCGCTCATTCTCGGCAACAGCAAGCCGCGAGATCGTTCGGAAGAGGAAGTAGCCGGTTATCGCAAGGCGCTGGATTGGGTTCACAAAAAATATGAAAGCTTGCGCATAACACCAGAGGTCATTCAAAAATTGCACCGCCTATGTCATGGTGAATCTTGGGACGCAGGCAAGTGGAAAGATAAAGACAATGACATTATTAAAAAGCACGCGGATGGACGCATTGAGGTTATCTTTAAGCCGGTTAGCGCAAAAGAAACTCCAGAGACAATGAAGCAGTTATGTCTTGCGTATGAAAATAGCGTGACTCAGTTAAAGTACCCAAATCTCTATGCCATTGCTTGTTTTGTTCTTGATTTTCTTTCCATTCATCCATTCCGTGATGGTAACGGCAGAGTCTCCCGCCTATTGACGCTTTTGGCCCTGTATCAACATAACTATCAGGTAGGTAAATACATTAGCCTTGAACGCATTACCGAACAGTCCAAAGAAACATACTATGAGGCGCTCAACAAGAGTTCGCAAAAATGGCATCAAGCCAAACACGATATTTATCCGTGGTTTAATTATTTTTTAGGGACAGTCCTAGGAGCTTATAAAGAATTTGAACAGAGAGCTGGATCTCTGAGACCGGCGCGAGGGACAAAAACATTAATTGTGGAACAGGCAATAAAGAACCAAGTGGGTAAATTTACACTTTCAGATATTCTAGGAGATTGCCCGAGCGTTAGCCGGGATATGGTACGCAACGTCTTTAAAAGATTGGCGAAGCAAAAACGCATTAAATGTCTTGGCAAAGGCCAGTCCGCAAAATGGAAATTAGTTACCAAGGAATAGGGTAAGAATAAACTAAATAGGGTAATGAATAGGGTAATAATAATTGTCAAGAATTGACCTTGATAGGTGTTGGTGTAAATTCTAAAACGCATCAAATGCGTTGGCAATCTTTGATTTAGCTTTAGCCGCAATTGCTTAAGACTTACAAGCTCTTAAAAATATTTTTAAAAAAGGCCAAACTGAAAAAATGAAAAAATGGATTTTAAAAAGTCTTGCGGATATGGAGGATTGGGGAGAGTATGTAACTGATGGGGGAAGATCAGATTTATATATTTCTGGATGAGCGTATAGAGAAAACCACTCGAGGTGAACGGTTACTTATTCTCTCGTTTTCTGTACTGAAGAATAACTGGTCGTCTTTATGTAATCAAACTTCACATATAGTGTCAGTTGGTTTAGATAAGCGTCTTGAAGAAATCCAAGTATTACTTGAAAAAGTAAAAGGATTGGCCATAATAACGTATGGTGACATACCCCGGGAGATTTTACCTAAAAGAGAAATTGATGGAACAAATGATATACCACGTATGAGTCGTAGAGATCATATTTGGGCAAATGCAATTATCTTTAATCTTGCCTATACTTTTGGTCTACTGAGTAACAAGGCTTCTTCATTCCTTGAACAAATTGAAATTTATCATGACCCGAAAAACTTAACGATTCCTCTTCGTACCGCACTTCAAAACTTTATTCATGATAAGTTGGCGAATTTTCCTAAACAAAAAGGATTTCAAAACAAATTTTATGTTTCAAAAATATCAGAAGTATCCAAGGCATCCAATTTCCAATCTGCAGACCTACTGCAACTTGGGACTAGCATCGCTGATCATCTTGGTCATCAAGCACAAAATTTAATTTTGACCTCAACTTTGCCAAGTCGCATTAAAGTTCTCAATCAATCCAATGATATTTTGAAGAGCTTAAAGAATTTTCTACATGAATGTATTCTCTAAGGTATATTTTCTGCACTCGCCAATAAAAGTTTTTTTAACTTCCTTTTTGCCTTAAGGTGAGCTGAAGGGAAGTGAACTGGTAGAAAAAAGGGAATGCCGTTTTATTCGCATATTCTTAAAAAAGGTATAACAAATTTGGAAGGCAAAATGACCCATCCTCTTATCTCAACTGAAAGCATAGAAAAGAAAATACTTATTGTCAGAGGGCATAAAGTCATGCTCGATACTGATTTAGCAGAACTATATGGCGTTGAGACAAAAATGCTCAATCGTGCAGTGAAGCGCAATATAGATCGATTTCCCAGGGATTTCATGTTTCAATTGACTCAGCAAGAATCCGATAATTTGAGGTGCCATTTTGGCACCTCAAATTCAAGGTCACAAATTGGAACCTCAAAAAACATGCGGGGCGGTCGTCGTTATCTTCCTTATGTTTTCACAGAGCAGGGTGTCGCTATGCTATCCAGTGTCCTGAATAGCAAAAGAGCAATTCAGGTCAATATTGCCATTATGAGAGCTTTTGTAAAACTTAGAGAAACCTTGCTACTTCATAAAGAACTAGCCAAAAAACTTGCTGAGTTAGAACGCAAAGTCGAAGGTCATGATCATCACATTCATTCTCTATTTGAAGCAATTCGTCAATTAATGTCTCAACCTGAACCAAGAAGAAGGCACATCGGTTTTGGTAAAAACTAAAAATATCTCTAAATTTTTAAAATCAGGAGGTGATGAAATGAAAATGGAAGCGTTAAAAGAAGAAGAGATTCAAGAAAAATTAAGATACTTACCCAACTGGAAGGTGGAGAATAACACTTTAGTAAGGATGCAAACTTTCCCTAACTATTTAGATGCTTTGGAATTTGTGTATAAGGTGGGACATGCGGCTGAAACAGCGGACCATCATCCGGATATTTTTATGAATTATAAAAGAGTAACTGTAAAATATTGGACGCACAGGGCAAACGGCATTACTGAACTAGATTTTAAAATGGCAGGAATTGTAGAAAAACTGGTCACAGAAAATTACCACGAAAGAGATGCAAAGAACTAAACACTCTGAAAAAATACCTGATTTAAATTGCTTTTATATTGAAACTAACACATCTTCCCCTTCTGTTTTCACTTCATAAATTTTTAACTTTTCGTTAGGATCATGCATATAAGCTCCGCTACATACGTCAAATTCCCAACCATGCAAAGGACAAGTAACTGTTTTACCAGAAAGCTCTCCTTCTCCTAAAGGACCGCCGCGGTGCGGGCAAGTATTGTCAACAGCGCAAAATTGACCATCCACATTAAAAACAGCAATCTGGTTGCCATCCATTTCAACCACTTTTCCTTTACCCAATTCTAGTTCTGATTTAGCTAATGCTTTTTTAAATTCTGACATAACAACCTCCAATCTGTATCCATACCACACTAGAACAATGGGAGCAAACCGAATCCCATTTCATAAATGTAATATCGAGATCCAATAAATTTGGTTAAAATCATACAAAGACCATCCATCCCCAGTCAACACTCAACCTATACTTTCTTATTTGAATTTAAAAGAAAGAAATTAGTACACTAGCTTTTAGAAATTTGGGCCCGTAGCTCAGCTGGATAGAGCATCTGCCTTCTAAGCAGAGGGTCAGGCGTTCGAATCGCCTCGGGCCCAAAAATTTATTATTTTTAAAAAATATTCGAACGTTATTTGAAATCGAACGCCAATTTATTATAGAAGACCATTGTTTTTTATTAATTTTAAAAGAAAAATCCTCTTTAGTCTTTTCAGTTTAACCCTTCTTTCCCATCCTCAATTCTCTTTTTCTGAAAAAAAAGAGACAAAGGAAGAAAAAAGAGTAAAATTTGAGCTGGAATTAGACGCGTATTATACGAGTATAGGGCTTTATTCCAGTCTTAGCAAAAAACCCATCCCCTACTTTGAAACAAAAAAAGAATGGGAAATTTATAAAGAGCTGCTTAAAAAATTCTACTTGCCGCGCACGCTCATCCTAGAGGTCAGTATCAATCCCTTGCCTTATGCAAGCACACTTCTTAAAAAAGAAGCGCATGGTTTTTATCAAAGCGCTAAACTGAACCAAAACCTTAATTTAATTCAAGCTGTGGCTGAAGGTTTTGAAGAGCCTTGGGCCGCATCCCTATTTCTTGGAGATGTGGTTGGGTATAAATCCGCGAAAAAAGCGTATGTTGGCAAAAGGCACGGTTACATTGGCTATTTAATTAATATCGGAAATTTTCACATCAAAGACAGCGAGCTGATTATTGATAAGTGGCTGGAAGCAGAGTGGAAAATTAAAGGAGACCAAATTTTAGAAGATAGAACTCTGCGCTGGAGTTTTAGGGGCGGTGGCAAGTTCCATGAAAATAAAGAGATTAAAGATATTTTTTATCTTTCTTTTAGACGGTCTAGGACCGACTATAAAACCACAAAAAACTTTTTAAAGAACAATAGCGGTTTTGAATATACAGTGGATTTTTCTCAAAAAGATTTAAAACCCACAAGACACTATTTTGCCGTTGACAAAAAGTTCCCTTTAGAAAAACAAAAAATTGCTGCTTCCTTAATTTTAGGCTTTATCTGGACATCCAACACTAAATATTCTGGAACTTTGAGTAACCCAGATCGAGACCCATTTCAAATTGTTATTCGTCCAAACATTGAATTTTAGATTTAACCCAGATATCTAGTGTAGTGTAACAGTAACGGCTTTACAATGATTGCCACCGAGTAAAGATTGTAAAGCCATTGCTTGGACACTACACTAGGTTAAAAGAAATATTGCGCTTGAAGATAAGGAATAGAGTATAAACGACCGAATTCACTCTTATCTTTGCCATCAAAAAAATGCAAGCCGGCCAAAATATGCAGATTCTCCAACGCATTCCAGTCTAAAGATGGAGCCACAAAATAACTGTTATCTGTTAAATTAAGAATTGCAGTGCCTTCTAGTTTTAGTAAAGGGTGCAGCTCTTTTGTAAAACTAAAACCCAAATAATCTTTAGCTAAAGAGACCTCTTTCCCTTGTAAAAGAGAAAGTAAATTATATTGAGAGGGGTCAGATTTTCCTAATCCATTATGGTAATATTCAAATAGGACCCATGCCTCTCTTAAAAAAAATAAAGGATGGCTGGATAAAAAATTGTACTCATAGCCAAACAAATATTTTAAAAACTGATCTTTAATTTTAGGATCATCGAAAATAAACTCAAGGTGGAACGAACAATCCGCAATATCCCTGGCAAGATCAGCCCCAGCCATCCAACTTCCTTCCTCAGAAGGGACCTTTCCGCCTATTAAAGAAATATCTGTTAACTTAAAATGGGTTCTAACCCTACCCAAGAACGATCTCTCCTTCCAACTCCTATTCATGCTAGAAACAACTTCAAGCTGACTTAAATGACCTAAAGATTGCCTTAAGTATAAAGAGTCTATTCCCTCCCGTTCATTGCGCTCTAAAACAAAGGGAAGATAGGGGTTTAACAAATCCGTTGGGTTCCAAATTTTTCCAGTTCCCCAGGCAAAGCGCTGCCGCCCCATTCTAACCACCCATTTCTCGGTTTCGATTCCTCCCCACCCTCTATAAACACGGTGGCGCCAAAAATGGCGACTATCTTGAGAAATGGTTTGGGTTAACTCCCAAGATTTTTCTTTTTCTCCAAATCCAAAGGATTTAAAATCCTGAGTTTGAAAATAGGTTCCTGTTCGAATCTCTTGATCGTATTCCACATATCCCCTGAAAATAGAGTAAGAACTGTCCATGGTTAACCGAACACGATTCAAATTCTGCCAGTACTCTTTCTGATCTGTAAAAGATCTTCCATGCAAGTAAAGTTCCTTTGCATAACCGGAAAAATTTAAAGAAGGTTTTGCTGCAATAAAAGATGGGATAGCGCAAAAAACAATAAAAAAGATTAAACCAAACCTAGACAAGCATGCCATCGCGAATTTGGATCACTCGTTTTGCTCTGGAAAGGATTAAAGCATCATGACTTGAAAAAATAAAGGTCATGCCTGAGTTCTTGTTTAAATCCTGCATTAAATTCAGCAAACTTTCAGACGTTTTAGAGTCCAAATTAGCAGTAGGCTCATCTGCTAAAACAACTTTAGGATCATGCACGATAGCTCTGGCAATCGCTACCCTTTGCTGCTGGCCTCCGGAAAGTTGTGAAGGAACTCTGTGGGCTTCATGCTTTAAGCCCACAAGCTCCAAAGCTTGCAAAGATTTTTCTCTTCTTTTTTTCCTGGGGAGACCCTGTAAAGTTAAAACATATTCCACATTCTCTAAGGCTGTAAGCACAGGAATTAAATTAAAGGATTGAAAAATAAAACCAAGTGAAAGCAATCTAAAGTCAGCAAGTTCATTGGCTGATAAACTAGAGAGTTCCCTGCCTTCAAAAAACAGTTTTCCTTTGCTAGGGAAATCCAAAGCGCCAATAATATTTAGAAGCGTGGATTTACCAGAGCCGGAAGGTCCGGCTATTGCGGTAAATTCCCCTGGAAAAAATTCAAGGGTTAATTCTTTCAAAGCAATAACGTCTAATAACGCTGCGTTATTCATAAAATCAAACTTTTGAAAACTTTTTAATTTTTTGATGACATTGCCTGTAAAATAGCCGTACTCAAACATCTGCTCAGATCCTTCATAAATCTTAGTCACATTCTCTAAAGAAATAAGAGGTTTAGACATGTCTCAATGCCTTAGCTACAATCAGCCTGGAAGCTCTTAAGGCAGGGATAGCTCCAGAAATAAAGCTGGTTAAAAAAACCCCTACAATCGCGACCCAATGCCTGCTCCAAGAAAACCTTAAATAAATCACACTGTCAAAAGGAATAAAATAAGACAATGCCTCTCCAATAGGCAAGGGTAATCCGTACCTGCCAAAATAAGCGATTAATAAAGAGCCTAAACTTAAACCAAACATTAATCCCATAATGCCTAGTAGAGTGGATTCTAAAAGTATTAGTCTTAAAATAATTTTAGGCTTAGCGCCTATTGCCATAAGCACGCCAAATTCCCGTATCCGCTCAAAAAGAGACATTAAAAGCGTATTCACAATTCCTAAAGTTACAATTCCAAAAATAATTACCAAAACAACTAACAAAATTCCATTTTGAAACTTTTGTATCCCTACCAGTTCCCGATCCACATCTTTCCATGTATAGGTTTTCACTTCCGAATAGGGCTCTAAAACACGGGAAATCTCCTGTCTCACCCTTTCAATTTGTTCCAAACCTTTTACCCGAATTACAAAATCATTGACTTTTCCCTGCATGGATAGCATCTCCTGACAAGGAACTAAAGGAACATAGATAATTTGGCCGTCAAAAGATGTGCTGCCAGTATGGTAAATTCCGCTCAAGCGAAAAGCTTCTGCTGCCATGCTCCCATCTCTGCCTTGAGAAAGCAGCACCACTTTTTCTCCTAAACGAATTTCTAATTCCTCTGCTAATTTATCTCCTAAAACAATCTCCCTGCCGCTCCCAGAGAAAAAACGGCCTTGAGTGATATATTGTGGAATTTTTATAATCTTACTTTCCTTTTCTGGTTGAACTGCGCAAACCAAAACTCCTTTGGAAGTGATTGGGGAAGAGATGAGCCCTGTAAAAAGAATGCGCTGACCAAAGACCTGAATCCCGGGGATTCCTTCAAGAGCTTTTTCTATAGGTTGGGGATTTTCAATATCTTCATCCGGAATTTTTAAATCCTTACAATTTTTATTCATGACCCGAATATGTCCTGTAATGATCCCAGTAGATTTTTCCACCAATTGGATCTGAACGCTATGGATCATGCTTTGGCCAAACATAATAGCGCTAAAACCGCAGCCAATGGAGAGGATGGTAATTAAACTGCGTCTTTGGTTTCGCCAGATATTGCGCCAAGCAAGCCTGATCATAAATTTCTTATTTTCCTTTTTGCAAACGAGAAAGACTAAAAAAGTTCTCTGGATAAGAAATATCAAAATCCATTTTTTTATAATGGATCTCAGTCTTTTGTTCTTTTTTTCTATGAGGCAGGCAAACAATTTTGGTGGGAACTCTTTTATTTTTAATCATTTTCACTTCAGAAAATTCTAATGTTCGAATGAGCTCTCCGCGTTCACTGTAATCTTCTTCTTTTAAAGGAACCACCTGACCGTCTGGATAACGCAAAACCAAAAGAACTACTTTTCCCCAAACTACAGGAGCATCTTGATTAGGCAAAGCCTCAATTGTAAAAATCTCTTTTCCTTCAAGCTCTTGGTGTTTTAAAATTTTGTGCGTGTATTCCTTAACAATCGAATCTGCCTTAACAATATCCTCATAAGTAAAATCAGACCCCATCCAGGAAGACTGCATCATGGTGGCTGGAATCTTAATGACTCTTTCCACTGAAGGTTTCCATAACCACATCTCCTGCTTCAAGCGCAGTGTGGTAGTCCCCTTTTCTTTAGGAGGCGCATGAATTAAAATAAAAGCATCCTCCCGATCTCTATTCCACCCCTCTATTTCCATGGTTCTGCTCCAGCGGTGGGTGGTAATGGTCATATTTAAAAGAGCGTGGCTGGAATTTCCCCTAAGAACTTTATTGGCTTCATCCACTAATTCTCTGGCTGTAAACTCTTGAGAAAATAGAACTGGATTTAAAAATAAAATAACATTAAATATATGAATTAATTTTATTTTTTTCATTCTCTAAGAATTATCCTATTTATAAAACTTTAAAGTCAAACCTATAAGTCCCCTGCTGACTTTTTTTTAGAGAAGAGAAACATACGATTTTTCAACTATTTGCTTTATATTAAAATTTGCAAATAATATAATTAGAAAATGGTTTTCTGGAAAAAAAAGTTTATTCACTCTCTGTTGCTTTTTTTACTATTTTCTTCCTTTGGTACCCATGTGTGGGGTATAGAAGAAAGCCCTATTTTAGAAAAAGCTGAAACTCTAAATTTAAGCCAGTGCTATCTTCTGGCATTAAGAAATAGTGAAACGATTTTAATCCAAACCCAAAAAATCATTCAAACAGATGAAAATTATAAACAAACCCTCTCCTCTATATTTCCCCACCTTAACTTTATCTTTACCCAATTTTACCAAGACACGAGTGGAGTTGATACTGGATCTAGCGGCGTAGGCGGCACCTTTACCCGCAAGGATCGGCCAGAAGGAAAATTAACTTTAAGACAGCCCATTTTTGCTGGATTAAAAGAATTTTACGGCATGTCTGCCTTAAAACATGAATCTAAAAAAGAGACATTTTTACTGCAGCATCTAGCTAAATTGCTCTTCCGGGAAGTTGCCAACTCTTTTTATAAAATCCTTGAATTAGAAAAAGAGCTGAAAAATGTGCAAACTGCGCTTAATCTTACGCAAAGTAGAGTTAAAGAGCTGAGAGAAAGAGTTAGATTAGGCAAATCTAGGCATAGCGAACTCTTAAGTCTGGAATCTGAAGAAGCTACCTTGCAATCTACAGTAGAGCAACTTAAAGGAGAGATTTCAACTGCTAAGGAAGAATTTTCTTTTCTCTTAGGCCTGCCCTTAGAAACTACAGGGTTATTGGATGAACTTAAATTGGAAGAAGTAAAACCTTTACCAGAACTTTTAAAAAAAGCTTCTTCAAAAACAGAAATTAAAGCTTTAGAGGAAGAACTGAAATCTAAAAAATCCCAAATGAAGTTAGCGCAAGGAAACTTTTATCCAACACTAAACTTACTAGGTAACTATTACACAAAAAGGGTAGGATTTCAGGAACAAATTGATTGGGATCTATTGTTTACTTTAGATTTCCCAATCTTTCAAGGAGGAACAAACCTTGCATCTTTAAAGCTGGCTGTATCTCAAGCTCAACAGATTGAACTGGAATTAAAAAAACTCTATAGGAAACAAGAATCAGAAATAAAAAAAGCTTATACTTTTTTTCATACCTCCCTAGCGCAGTCTAACGTCTTGGAAGAGGCTCTTAAAAAAGCAAATGAAAGTTATGAGCTGCATGTAAAAGAGTACCGTCTGGGTTTGGTCAATAACATGGAAGTTCTGCAAGCGATCCATTCGCTGCAGGATGCCCAGCATCGTCTGGATAAAACCATGATTCAAACAAAACTAAATTATCTACAATTAAAAATAGCTTTAGAGGAGTTGCCTTAAAAGGAAACTCTCCACTAAATTAAATGACACTTTCAGATATTGCGATTAAAAAACCTGTTTTTGCCTGGATGCTGATGGCAGGGTTAATTCTGTTTGGTTGGATTTCATTTCAACGCATGGGAGTTAGCCAGCTGCCAGATGTGGACTTTCCAATGGTTACTGTATCTTTGTCTTTGGAAGGGGCTGCGCCGGAAGTAATGGAAACAGAAGTAGCGGATGTGATTGAAGATGCTTTAATGAGCGTGGAAGGCGTAAAAGAAATTTCTTCTACCTCCAGGCATGGTCAAGCCACCATCTCTATAGAATTTGAGCTGAATCGGGATATTGACGCTGCTCTACAGGAAGTTCAAACAAAAATTGCCCAAGCGCAAAGAAATTTGCCTAAAGAAATTGATCCGCCAGTAATGACTAAAACCAATCCTGAAGATCAGCCCATTATGTGGATTTCTCTGTCGGGAAACAAACCTTTAAGAGAACTAATGGAATATACCAGAGACCATCTAAAAGATGAATTTACAACTGTCTCTGGAGTAGGAGATGTATTTTTAGGCGGCTTTGTAGAGCCTAATTTAAGAGTATGGCTGGATTTAGAAGAGATGGAGAAACGAGAGCTGGTGGTGGACGATGTTATTGCCGCGATTCAGAGTGAACATGCGGAAGTTCCTGCAGGCAGAATTGAAACAGGGAAACAGGAGCTGAATGTGCGGGTGATGGGAGAAGCCAGCAGTGTAGAAGAATTTGGCAATATCATTATTCCAGGACGTAAAGGCGCGCCAATCTGGAAAACCTTTCGCATTAAAGATGTGGCTAAAGTGGAAGACGGGCTTGCGGATATTCGCAGAATATCCAGAGTACTGGGCAAACCTGCTGTAGGGTTAGGCGTAAAAAAACAACGAGGCGCGAACGCAGTAGAAGTTGCTAAAAATATAAAAAAGCGTATAAAAGAGGTTCAAAAAAACCTGCCGGAAGGGTTTGAACTGGGAATTAACTTTGATGCCACCCGCTTTATTGAGGAATCTGCCAGAGAATTAAATTTTACCCTTCTTCTTTCTTCGCTTTTAACCGCTTTTGTTTGTTGGCTATTTCTTGGTTCATGGAGCTCTACCGTAAATATTATTTTTGCCATTCCCACCTCTATTGTTGGCAGTTTTATTATTCTTTACTTTTTAGGATTTACTCTTAACACCTTTACTCTTCTTGGTCTAACCCTGGCGATTGGAATTGTAGTGGATGATGCCATTATGGTCTTAGAAAACATTGTGCGCTATCATGAACAGGGGATGTCCAAAGTTAAAGCAGCTCTGGTTGGAGCCAGAGAAATTACATTTGCCGCCATGGCTGCTTCCATTTCTATTTTAGCTATTTTTATTCCTGTAGTTTTTATGAAAGGCATTATGGGAAAATTCTTTTTCCAGTTTGGAGTAACCATGTCCGTAGCTGTGATGCTTTCACTTCTGGAAGCCTTAACCCTTGCGCCCATGCGCTGTTCACAATTTTTGCAGGCTGGCCGCACTACAAGCTTAGGAAGATGGATGGACAATGGAATGAAAAAAATTACAGAACTTTATAAAGTTCTATTGACCAAATCTTTGCGCCACCGCTGGTCAGTGATCCTAATCGCTTTTTTTATTTTCTTTGCTTCTTTATCTTTGACAAAAAAAATTAAAAAAGAATTTGTTCCGGCGCAAGAACAAAGCAGGTTCTTAGTGCGCTTGCAAGCCCCAGTAGGCTCGTCTTTAGAAACAACAGACGCGGCTTTTAAAAAAGCTGAATCCTTTATCATGTCTCGTCCAGAAACAGACCGATATTTTGGCGCCATTGGCGGCTTTGGCGGAGGAGAAGTAAATACAGGCATTATGTTCATAACCCTAAAACCGCCAAAAGCCAGGCCCATAGTTCCTCCGGCAAACCATCCTTTAAGCCAAAAAGATTTAATGTCTTTAGTGCGCAAAGAATTTACAAAAATTCCGGGTATCAATAAAGCGATCGTTCAAGATCTTTCCTTATCTGGTTTTACTTCTCAAAGAGGCTTCCCTGTGGAGTTTACCTTGCGCGGCAAAGAATGGGATAAGTTAGAACAGCTCAGCGAAGAAATTCAAAAACAGATGGAAGGTTCCGGCATAGTTGTGGACGTAGATTCAGATTATCGCTTAGGCATGCCAGAAGTTAAAGTGATTCCAGATAGAAAAAAAGCAGCTGCCAGAGGCGTAAGTATCTCCTCTATTGGCAATGCGATCAATGCCATGATTGGAGGAGTGAGGGTTGGCAAATACACGCGCGGAGGCAGAAGATACGATATTCGTTTAAGACTAGTGGCAAAAGATAGAACCCAAGTGGAAGATATTTCCAAAATCTGGGTGAGAAACAATCATGGTGAAGTGATCCGACTTTCAGAAGTGGTTCAAATTATACAGAAACCCACTCTTCTTTCTATCTCTAGAAAAAACAGGGAAAGAGCTATTAGCATTTTTGCAAATGTGGCCCCGGGAAAATCTCAAGCCGAGGCTTTAAAAGAGGTAGAAAAAATCAGCAAACGGATTTTGCCGGATGGCTATAGAAATGTGCTTTCAGGAAGCGCTCAAACTTTTAAGGAATCCTCTCAGAGTTTAATCTTTGCCTTGATTTTTGGCATCTTTGTAGCTTATATGGTGCTTGGCTCTCAATTTAACAGTTTTATTCATCCTTTTACCGTACTCTTAGCCCTGCCTTTTAGCATTACCGGCGCTTTAATCGCTCTCATGCTTAGCGGTAAAACTTTAAATATTTACAGCATGATTGGAATTATTTTACTCATGGGAATTGTAAAGAAAAATTCTATTTTGTTGGTGGACTTTACAAATGAAAGAAGAAAGGAAGGAATGGAAACTTATGAAGCGCTGCTCACAGCCTGCCCAATTCGGTTACGACCCATCTTAATGACTTCCTTCTCAACCATAGCTGCTGCCATTCCCCCTGCTCTTGCCTTAGGACCAGGATCTGAAACAAGAATTCCCATGGCTGTGGTTGTAATTGGCGGGGTTTTAGTCTCTACTTTTCTAACTCTCTTTGTTGTTCCTTGCGCTTACAGTCTCCTTTCCAGATTAGAAAGCCATAAACATGACCAAGAACTTAAAGAAGCAACCAAAGAACTATCCTCTCTCTAAAGAGTTAAATGGTTCCTAAAAACCAAAACGAATCCCATCCTCTAAATCAAACCAACTCCTTCACCCCAAAAATATAATGGATACTTTATCTCACGGACTTTGGGGAGCAGCGCTATTTGGCAAAGAAAAACCATTTAACTCTAAATATACTAAAAAAAAATTTTGGTTCGCTTTTTTGCTGGGAGCTGGACCTGACCTAATAAGTTTTTCTCCATCTTTTATTTATTGGGCGCTTTCTGGTTTTCCTACCTATCAAAGAAAAATTGGAGAGCCTCCGCCTTTATCCATCATTCCCAGTTATGTTTTTCAGCTTTACAATATCACTCACAGCTTGATAATATGGACTGCGCTTTTTTTGTTGTTCTGGGTAGTTTTAAAAAAGCCTTTATGGATTTTTTGCGCTTGGGCGCTGCATATAGTCTACGATATTCCTACTCACACCACCCGCTACTTCCCCACCCCTTTTCTTTGGCCTTTTCCAACACCCTTTGTCAATGGTTTTCGCTGGGCCACTCCCCTATTTTTGCTCTCTAACTACTTTTTGCTAATCTCATTTTTTGTTTTTCTTAAGATAAAAAATAGAAAAAAACCTAAGAGGGATTAGGCTTTATACTTTCTTCGTATCTCCCTTTCCACTTCTCTTTTTTTAATCTCTTCGCGCCTGTCTTCTCTTTTCTTTCCTTGGGCAAGGCCAATGGAAAGCTTTACTTTCCCATTTTTAAAATAAACTTCTAAAGGCACTAAAGTAAGTTCTTTTAATTGCACTTTATTAAAAAGACGATTGATTTCTGTTTTGTGTAAAAGAAGTTTTCTAGTGCGCGTGGGGTTATAGTCCGCATGGGCTAAATGCGCGTAAGGAGCAATATGAGCATTCATTAAAAAAATTTCTCCATTTTGAATGCGCACCAAGCCATCTTCTATTTGAGCTTTTCCCTCTCTTAAAGATTTGACCTCATAGCCGTGCAAAACAATGCCTGCTTCCAAAGATTCTAAAATTGTAAATCTCAGATGCACTCTTCTGTTACGCGAAATCGTTTTTATGCTATTTTCTTTTTTATTTGATGGAGACATGGTTTATACTTATACAAGTACTAGATTAACCCGAAACATTCACAGAGAAAATATTTATGTTTACAGCGTACTCAAGAATTATTAAAATAAAAATCCATCTGCTTTTAAAGGACAGGTGGCGGAATTGGCATACGCGCACCGTTCAGGGCGGTGTGGCTGTTGAAGCCGTGCGGGTTCAAGTCCCGCCCTGTCCAAAATATTTTATACCCATTAACCCTCGAAGTTTTAAGCTCTAGGGTGCGCCTTCAGGTAAGTCTGTTTTAAATTTTCAATAGAGGTGTGAGTATAAAGCTGGGTGGTTGTTAAACTTTTATGGCCTAAAAGTTCCTGAACAATCCTAAGATCACACCCTTTATTTAAAAGATGGGTTGCAAAAGAATGGCGCATCATGTGCGGTGTTAAATTTTTGTGCAAGGTACTCTTTTTTAACAAACGCAAGATAATTTTCCTTATTCCTCGGGTGCTTAATCGTTTGCCAAACCCATTTAAAAAAAGAGCTCCCTTATAAGTATCGGTTCTTTTACTCTCTCTTAAATAATCTTCAATCGCATGGGTCGCGATCTGCCCCATAGGCACTAGCCGTTCTTTGTTCCCCTTGCCAAAAGCTCTGACCATGCCGTTCCAAAGATCCAAATCTTCTACATTCAAATTCACAAGCTCCTGCACGCGCAAGCCGGAAGAATAAAGAAGCTCCATTAAAGACTTATCCCTTAATTTAAATCTATGGGATGAGGTGTCGAATACAGAAAGAAAAGAGCCCATCTCATTTTCAGTTAAAAAATGCGGCAGATGTTTGTCTTTTTTAGGAAAAACCAAATAATTAAAAGGATTATTAGCCAAAAGTTCTTCTTTAACTAAAAATTTAAAAAAAGAGCGCAAGGTTGCGAGTTTTCTTAAAACAGTGGAAATTTGACTATGCTTTTTAGAAAGCTTTACCCAATATTCTCGCACCAACAATCGCAGTTCCCTAAAATTGGCTAAACTTAAACTTGGTTTTTTAACAAATTGAATAAATTCTTTTAAATCATTTTGGTAGGCTAAAATCGTATGGCTAGAGGCTGCTCTTTCAGCGCGCATGAAAAGAATAAATCGCCTGATCCACAAATCCAGAACAATCTCTTCTTTAAGCATCGCTTGCAGAAGCTTTTTTAATATTTCTACATTTAGGAAATCCGGAACAGGCTAAAAAAGGTCCGCGTTTTCCTACTCTTAAAAGCATGGGCTTGCCGCATTTTTCACACTTTTTATCCGTCATCTTTGGCTGGGCGCGGATGATTTTATTTCCTTCCCTGTCCAACCCAATAATATTTTTACAATTAGGGTAAGCGGTGCAGGCCAAAAATTGGCCGCGCCATCCCTGCTTCACAGCCATGGGGCTGCCGCATTTTTCACATTTTTCATCCAATACTTTAGGAACAATTTTTTTACCATCAGCATCCAAAGAAATCTTAAATCTGCATTTGGGAAAATTCTCGCAGCAAAGATATTTTCCAAACCTGCTTTCCCGAATCAGCATCTTTCCCTTGCACAGCTCGCAAACTTCGCCGGAATCCTTTGGCTCTACGCTAATCTTTTGCATTTGGGTTTCTGCTGACTTTAAATCTTTTTCAAAAGGATCGTAAAACTCTTTTACCACCAAATTCCAGGCAATTTCTCCCTCTGCAATTTGGTCTAATTTTTCTTCAATCTTGGCTGTAAACTGAGTATCCACAATTTCCGGAAAATGAGAAAGTAGTTGCTGGTTTACAATTTTTCCTAATTCCGTAGGATGAAATCTTCTTTCCTGCAGCCGAACATAACCTCTGGAAAGGATGGTATCTATAATAGGCGCGTAAGTGGAAGGTCGCCCTATGCCATTTTGTTCTAAAATTTTAATTAAACTCGCTTCATTATACCGGGGAGGGGGTTCTGTAAAATGCTGCTCTGCAAGAACCTTAATAAATTTAAGACTTTCGTTTTCTTTAAATTTAGGCAACTTTTTATTTTGAGACGCCTCATTTTTGTCCTGATTTTCTTCTGTTTCTGGCTCTTCTCCATAAACAATTAGAAAACCAGATTCCTTTAAAGTAGAGCCTGTGGTGCGCAATAATCCTTTTTTATCCTTTGCAATCGCTTCAATTTCTACGGTCACTGTATCATAAACCGCATCCGCCATTTGGCTGGCCAAAAAGCGTTTCCAAATTAAATCGTAAAGTTTTAATTGATCCAAAGTAAGGTATTTTTTTATGCCTTCAGGCTCTCTAAAAACCGAGGTTGGATGAATCGCTTCATGCGCTTCCTGGGCTGCTTTTGCTTTGGTTTTATAAAATCTGGGTTTTGGGGGAAGACTTTTTTCTCCGAATTTCTGCTCAATAAATTTTTTTGTCTCTTTTTGCGCATCCGCGCTGACATTTAATGAATCTGTGCGCATGTAAGTGATGAGACCTACAGTCTCCTGATTAATTTCCACGCCTTCGTACAAAGATTGGGCTACACTCATTGTTTTCTTAGCGGAAAATCCTATTTTTCTGGAAGCGTCTTGCGCCAAAGTAGAAGTCATATAGGGAGGATACGGGGATCTTCGTTTTTCTTTGTAAGTAATGGTCTGTATCTTGTAATCTGCCCGCTCCAGCTCTGTTTGAAGTTCTTGAGCCATCAGGTTTGAACTAACATCTAATTTTTGGATTTTCTTTTCCTGCCATTCCACTAACTGAGCTAAAAATGGAATTTTCTCCTGATCCGCTGTATTTTCCAACTCTACTGCAATGGTCCAATATTCCTGGCTCTTAAAATTCTCTATTTCCGTTTCCCGATCGCAAATGAAGCGTACGGCAATGGATTGAACACGGCCCGCAGAAAGCCCTCTTTTAACCTTTTCCCAAAGTAAAGGTGAAAGACGGTAACCCACAATTCTATCCAGTACCCGCCTTGCCACTTGAGAGTCCACCAATCTTTGGTCAATCTTGCGTGGGGATTCTAAAGCAGCTTGAATCGCAGAGGGCGTGATCTCATGAAAAGTAATTCTTTGAACTTTTTTTTGAGGTAAGTCTAAAACAGCGGACAAATGCCAGGCAATCGCCTCTCCTTCACGGTCATAGTCTGTGGCTAAATAGACTAAGGAAGAAGCTTGCGCTGCTTTCTTTAAATCTGGAATTATTTTTTTACCGCGAGGTAAAACTTCATAAGTCGGATTAAACCCATCCTCAATATCAATGCCAAATTTCTTTTTAGGAAGATCCCTTAAATGGCCAAAAGAGCTTTTTACAACAAATTTTTTCCCTAAAAACTTACTTAAAGTTTTTTCCTTGGTGGGAGATTCCACAATCACTAAATTTAAATCTTTTGTTTTTTTAGACCCTGACATATCTTTTCCCCGGCAAAGATTTTACAATGCCTTTTATTTCAAGATTCAATAAACTTTGCGCAAAATCTCCTTGCGAGAGAGTAGATCGTTCGCTAAGAAGATCAATGCTCGCAGGCTCAAAGTCAATGAGTCCAGCTAAATTTTTTTCTTTTACTGAAAGTTTAGATTCTTCATTCTCTATATTTATGCCTTCTTTCCTGCTTTCTTTAAAACAATTAAACTTTTCTTTTAATGAACCAATTTCTTCTAAAATATCTTCTATTTTTTCCACAAGTTTTGCCCCTTGCTTAATCAACTGATTTGGGCCAATACTCATTTTAGAAGTTATGGCTCCTGGAACTGCAAAAACATCTTTTCCCTGTTCCAAAGCTAAACGCGCAGTAATTAAAGCGCCGGAAATTTGACCGGCTTCAATCACAACTGTGCCTAAAGAAATTCCGGAAATAATCCTATTCCTTCTTGGGAAGTGTCCTGGTTCTGGTGAAGCTTTTAAAGGAAATTCACTGACTAAAGCTCCATTTTCCGCAACAGTTTCCGCTAATTTTCTATTTTCAGGCGGATAAAGTTTAAGAAGACCAGAACCTAAAACCGCAATAGTTTTTCCTTTGTTGCCTAAGGTAGCTCTATGCACAATCGTATCTATGCCTCTAGCTAAGCCGCTCACTGAAATAAGCCCAAACTCCACTAAATCCCTAACCAGCCCGGCTGTGACTTTCTCTCCATAGGGTGTAGGGGTTCTGGTCCCAACCAGAGCCAATGAATCAGATTCTAATAGAGAAAAATCCCCTTTTACATAAAGAATCGGAGGGGGATTATAAATCGTTTTTAAATTTTTTGGATAATTTGAATCGCTCAAACTTAAGATTTTGATCCCTTGCTGGTCAGCTAACTCCATTTCTTCTTTTGCTAAATAGGAGCGATCCACACAAGATAAAATAGAGCTGATGATCTTTTCTGAAAGCCCCTCTACGCGCAGCAACTCTTTCTCGGAAACTTGGAAAACAGTTCCCAAGGATCCAAAAGAATCTTTCAAATTTTGGAATCGGACCGCTCCAATACCCGGAACCATATTTAATAAAAGTGCTGCTTCTAATTCATTCATCATTTTAGGTAATTTTTTCCAAAAGGCTCTTTTTCATTTCCTAATGCAAAAGTCGGGTTAAAGTAAATCTTCAGACAATTCTTGAGATTTTATTCTTAACTGCCTAACTTCTTTTTCTATTGGAATTTCAAACTCAGGCGCTTTAAAGACAAGATGAGGAAAACGTTTCTCAACCATTTTTAAAAATTCCGAGCTTTCCATAAAAGAGCGCAATTCCTCTGGGATTCTTCCTGTGGAGATAATAAGCTCTAAAGGATCGAGTCCTAAAAACAAAGCTAATTTTTTAAGCACTTTTTCATCCCCTGGAGGAGTGCGTTTACCGCTTAAAACTTTAGAAAAGAAAGAGGGGTCCACCTCAATTTCTTTAGCGACTTTTCGCAATGAGATTCCCTTTTCTTTCATTTTTTCTTCAATAAGTTGAACGAATTTTTTCATGAATTTTAAAAAATAGTTCTTTTTTAACCCGAATGTTAGAAAGTGAAAAACGAACATTCCATCTTCTAAACTAAAATTTTTAAGTTAAAAACGCATCTGGTTATAACGGTTTAAGGCTAACTGACCCTCCTGGGTTTTACTATAAGAGGTGATCAATACCATATACTGTTCTAGCGCAAGATGTTTGTTCTTAGTCTCTTCATAGTTTCTGCCTAAATTCCAGCGAACCCTGGCAATATCTTTTTCATCAGGATACTCATCCACGATCCAACGATAATAATAACTGGAACGCTCTGGTTCCTGAAAAATATTATAGACTTCAGCGATACCGCGTAAAACTTTTGGCGTAAACCGCTGATTTTTATGCTCTGCGATAGCGCGGTCCATGCCGCCGGTTTTCACCCAGCCAGAAAACCAATGAAAAAACCAAATGACGCTTAAAAGAAAAAAAATTATTTTTTTCAATTTTTTAAAGGTTGTAAGTAGGAAAAATCAGCGATCTCTTTAAAGAGAGATTCTAAAAGAGACAATAAAGACAAACGATTTTTGCAAAGCGCTGGGTCTGGATCCATGACCATCACTTTCTCGAAAAAATTGTCTAAAAATTCGCGTACGCTCATCATTTCAAAAAGCGCCTCTTCAAATTTTTTCTCCTGAGTTAAACCAACTATTTTTTTTGAACTGCTATCCAGCCAAGATTTTAAAGCCTGTTCCTCTAGGATTTTTAACAGTTCTGGGTTTAAAGACTCTTTAGAATAAAAAATTCCTTTTCCTTTGGCTTGTCTTAAAATATTACTTAACCGCTTATAGGAGATGGTAACAGCTTCAAAATTTGGTTGGGTGCGGGTGACGTGTAAGGCAGATATTTTTTTCTTTAAGCTTAAAACCTGAATGCCGTTAGCGTCTTTCTCTAGAAAATTTTTGGTTACAGCTAAAATTTCATCCTGAAAATAACCCTGATCCTGCATTAAAAGCTGAAAACGTTCTCTTAAAAAATCTAATATCTGTTGTTCATCATTTTCCTTAAAATTAAGATTAAACTGCTTTATAGAGTCTTGAACTAATTCTTTAAGCTCTAACTCCCAATTTCTTTCTAAAATTATTCTTAAAATTCCTGCGCAAGCGCGGCGCAGCCCGTACGCATCAGAACTGCCGGAAGAGACTCTGCCCACTAAAAAATTCCCTACTAGATGATCTAACTTATCCAAAAAAGCGAGCATGCTACCTAAAAGGCTGGCTGGCAGTTCCCCTTGAGCTGTAAGAGGGTAATAATGTTCCTGGATCGCTTGGGCTACCATCTTATTTTCACCATAATGGCTGGCATAAATAGCGCCCACAATCCCTTGGAGTTCAGGAAATTCGTAAACCATATGGGTGGAAAGGTCAAATTTAGATCGTTCAATGGCTCTTTCCAAAAGAGTTAAATCCAATTCATTGTTCTTTGCTCCTGATGGAAGCGCATTTAGAAAAATTTTAGAAAGATTTTTAATTCTCTCTATTTTATTCGCAATGGAACCTAGCTGCTCTTGTATAAGAATAGAAGAGGCTTTATTTATATGGGTTTCCAAAGGAAGCTTCAAGTCTTCCTTTAAAAAGAACTCCGCATCCGTTAAGCGGGCAGTTAGAACTTTTTCATAACCTTTGCGCACAATCTCCTGATGTTCGGAAATGCCGTTTCGTATCCCAATAAAATGAGGCATGAGTTTACCAGATTCATCTAGGATAGAAAAAAATTTTTGATGTTTTTTCATGCAGGTGATAAGAACTGCTTGAGGTAAAGCTAAAAATTTTGGATCAAAATTGCAAAGCAGGCTTACTGGGTGCTCTACCAGCCATAAAACTTCATTCAGCAGATCTTCAAAATTTTGAAACTGGCCTTTAACCTTATTGGCCAAATGATTGCTGGTATTCAAGATAGATTCCCTGCGGACTTTTGGATCCACAAGGATGCAATTATTTTTAAGCGTATTTAAATAAGCCATTGGAGAAGAAATGGCGATGTGCTTAGAATATCCTCTTAAACCAAAAGTTTTGTTAGAGGACCTGACGCCTGCAATATTGAGACGTAAAACCTCATGATCATAAAGAGCCATTAAATTACGAATAGGACGGGCAAATTTAAAACGGGAACTATTCCAAACCATTTTTTTGGGAAAAGGTATCTCTGGAATAAGAGCTAAAAAAAGATCTTTTAAAATTTTTTGCGCTTTTTCACCTGGAAAGCGTTTTAAAAAACATAGGAACTCTTCCCCTTTTTTCACGCGTATTTGTAAAGATTCAATAGAAAGTTCTTGAGACCGGGAAAAGCCAAGGGCTGCTTTAGACCATTCGCCTTCTGAATTCTTTGCGGCTTTTAATGAAGGTCCCCATATTTCCTGTGAGCTGGTTTCAGTTTTAGCAGAAATTCCTGTAATTAAAAGAGCAAGCCTCCTGGGGCTGCCCAAAACTGTTACGTTTTCAAATCCAAGTTTTTTAGAACGCAAAAAATTTTCAGAAAATGCGCGCATGCTTTCCAAAGCCGGCTCCATATACGAAGCTGGAATCTCTTCAACGCCTATTTCTAATAAAGCTTGTTTTGTAAGAATGGTCTCTTTAACCATGATTTGGTTTGGAGATGGATTCTAAATATTTTTTAGCCACTGCGCTTGCCTGAACGCGCACCCTGCCGATCATATGAGTTCTTTCCCCTTGGGATAGAACTCCCCTGGCATCCAAAAGGTTAAAAATATGTGAAGCTTTCATCACTGAATCATAAGCCGGCAAAATACAATTTTCTTTAAGCAGCCTAAAGCACTCCACTTCCTCTTCCGCAAATCTCTGTTGAAGAAGTTTTGGGTCGCTTAGTTCAAAATGATACCTTGAAAATTCTTTTTCCAACTGAAAATGAATTTCCCCATAGGTCTGTTTGTTGTCCCAGAGGATTTCAAAAATATTTGATTTTTTTTGAGAAAACATGGCCAAACGTTCCAACCCATAAGTAATTTCCACAGAAATTGGATCTAAATCAATGCCGCCTACTTGCTGAAAATAGGTAAATTGAGTTATTTCCATGCCGTCCAGCCACACTTCCCAGCCAAGACCCCAAGCTCCTAAAGTAGGGGATTCCCAATCGTCTTCCACAAAACGAATATCATGTTCTTTTCTCTTAATGCCAACAGCTTCTAAAGATTTAAGATAGGTTTCCTGAATATCTGTTGGAGAAGGTTTAATCAAAACCTGATATTGGTAGTAATGGGTAAGACGATTAGGATTTTCTCCATAACGACCGTCTGTAGGTCTCCTGCAGGGTTCAACATAAGCCACAGCCCATGGTTCAGGGCCTAAAGCTTTAAGAAAGGTGGCTGGGTTAAAAGTGCCAGCTCCTTTTTCCAGATCATAAGGCTGCCAAATCAAGCACCCTTCCTTAGACCAAAATTTTTGCAAAGCCATAATAATCTCTTGTAAGTTCATAAAAATTAAACTCCGGACAAGGAAATCTTTTTCTGAAAAATCTCTGTTTTTAAAGGTTTAGATAAATACAAAGAAAGATAATTTTCCGTTAGATATTCTATGCGGCATATCTCATCTTTAGAAAGAAGTTCTGCCTTTGAATCCCACGCTCTTAATTTTTTAAACAGCTCCTTTTCATCTGAAGAATAGGCTCTCCACACAGGGTGATGGCCTAAACTATAACCCAAAATTTTTAACAAGAGCAATGTGAAACGGCAGCGCACTAAAGTAGGAAATTGAGTTTCTGCCAGATGGCTTAGAGTAGAAATAAAAAGTTCATATTCTTTAAGATTAGGGTAAAAGGGTTGAGTCAGCATTTCTAAAATCTCACATACCTTGTAGGCATCAACCACCTTTTCCCAATGATCTTGTAAAAAAGGAAACTCTTTTAAAATTTCACCGGTAACAACTCTACCTGGGTCGCGCACCCCGGCTCTGGGGGTTCCATGAAGATAAATCTGAAAACGGCATTCTACAAAAGGAAGCGTTAAACCTCTTAGTTTGGAAGCGCTTTTTTTAACTCCAACCAGCTTTGCTTTAAATTTGCCAAATTCTTTTGTGTAAAGCGTTAAGCGTTTATCAAATTCATTGCACTCTTCAGACCGCAGCACAACGCCTTGCACCATTTCAATCATGTCTGATGATTTTTCTTAAATCTATTTACTGTTTTGATTTTTTCAATATGGCTGGATTTTATGTTCTGTCTCATCAGAGCAGGCCTTTAGCATAAATAATTCCATGTAAGCTTGTCAATAGAACAAGATTGCGCAACGAATCATGACATGGATACATCCTTATGCAAGAACATCTGGAGGAGCCAAATTTGGAGCGATTTTTAAAAATATCTTTTTCTGCAAGGCAAACATTTTATCTCGTTCCTTTAAAGTTTTATCTTCAACCCCAACCAAATGCAGTAAACCATGAAGGATGAGCAAAGCGCATTCCTTAAGAACTGAATGCCCTCTAAGTTTAGCTTGGCGTGTAGCTGTATCCAAAGAAATAACAATATCTCCAAAAGGCGCCTCTTTCTTTGATAAAAATTCTTCATAATTAAAAGCGATTACATCTGTAATTTTATTGGAATTTAGAAAACGTTTGTTGATCTCTTGAATTTTTTTATCTGAAACAAACAGTATGCAGATTTCCCCATCTTTTCTTAAAATAGGCAACTCTCTCAATACAGCATGGCTAAAACGTAAAAGTAAATTCTTTTTAGGGATTTTTTTGTTTGAAAAAAAAGCGACCTTCATCAGTTTATCTGATTTTTAGGTTAAACCCGTATTTTGCAATTATGAAAATTGAACTCTTTCCCGCCTCAGCTCTCATTTAAATAGTTTCCGGTTTATTCTTTAGAAGATTCATTTTCAGAATAAGAATCATACGCGTTGATGATTTTTTTCACCAAAGGATGTCGGATAATATCTTCTTCGCTAAATTCTACCACATGGATTTCAGGAATATTTTTAAGCACTTTAAGACTGTGCACAAAACCAGACCTTGCCTTAAAATCTAAATCAATCTGAGTCACATCCCCTGTAACCACCATTTTAGATCGTGAACCCATGCGGGTTAAAAACATTTTCATCTGTTCTGGGCTCGTATTTTGCGCTTCATCTAAAATAGCAAAAGCATTCTCTATGGTTCTACCGCGCATGTAAGCTAAAGGCACAATTTCAATGGTTTCATCTTCTCTATAAATCCTAAAACGCTCTGGCCCCAGTAAAAGGAAAAAAGCATCGTATAAAGGTTTTAAATAAGGGTTAATTTTTTCATATAGATCCCCGGGCAAAAACCCAAGTTTTTCGCCTGCTTCTACCACAGGCCTGGATAAAACAATTTTTCTTACCCTGCCAAACTGCAAAGCTCTTAATGCGGCAACCACAGCTAAAAATGTTTTGCCGGTGCCTGCAGGGCCTACACCCATCACTAAATCGTACTTATCCATAGCCTCTACATATTTTCTTTGCTGCAAAGATTGCGGATAAATTGGTTTTCCATTTGCTCCAATAAAAATTTCATCTTTTGCCGCGCCTACTTTTGGATAAAGAGTCTTAATACTTTTAGATTGCAAATCCAATTCCCGTTCACCCCCTAAAATTTTAGAGCTTTTTAATTCTGTTCTTTCAGAACGGATTCTGCCTTTAAGTTCTTCTAAAGAAGCGATCGCCTCATCCACCTTTTTTGTGCTTCCCCGCACCGCTAAAGTAGAAGAACGCGCAAAAATCTGCACCCCAAATTTTCTTTCCAACTCTTTTAAATTAGTGTCGTGCTCCCCGCACAAAAGCAGGGTTTCTTCAATATCTCCTAAAAAAACTCTTTTGGTTACCATTTTTAAAACCTTTTTCTAGAATTGAACCTGAATCATGCTTTCTCCGGGTTTAACCGCAATTTTTTTCCCACAGTTTAATAATACCCTCTAAAGTAAGGTCAGGAAAAATCATCTCTTTTTTAATAGTTTTTGAATCTTGGCTTATTAAGGAGGCAAGCCCGCCTGTGGCTATAATTTTTGTATTTTCCCCTAACTCTTTTTTTAATCTCTCTACCACCCCATCCACAAGAGCGATATATCCAAAATAAAGCCCGGACTGAATCGCCTCAACAGTATTTCTTCCAATAACCTTAGCGGGTTTTTGAATGGCAACCTTAGGCAATTTCGCAGTGTGAAGACTGAGACTCTCAGAAGAGAGGTTTGGGCCAGGCACAATCACCCCGCCAACATATTCACCCTTTTTTGTAACACAATCAAAAGTAGTGGCTGTGCCAAAGTCCACCACGAGACACGGAGCGCCAAATTTTAAATAAGCGGAAACAGCATTTACAATGCGATCTGCACCCACTTCTTTAGGATTTTCATAAAGATTTTGAATAGGAATTTTTGTTTTCTCATCAATAAAATAAGCTTTAAGATTAAAATAAGAAGATGCAACCTCCATAAAAACTTGGCTTAAAACTGGGACCACGCTGGCAATAGCTAAAGCATTTATTTTGCCGCGCTCAATAGCTTTATAGTGGAGTAGATCCAGGATCTTTGTGCCAATCTCATCTGCTGTGGCGGTTAAAGAGGTGGAAAGTCTCCAAGAAAATAAAGGAGATGAATAGCCAAGGTTCACAGAATCTAATTTTGAACGCAAAAGTTTAGAATTTTCTTTTGAGCCATGAACCCGAAACAACCCTATTGTAATATTTGTATTGCCAATATCTATTGCAAGAAGCATGGATTAGTTTTTTACTATGCCTGCTGACATGATTAATTTTAAAGCCTTTTCCGGCGGCATGTCTAAAAATTCCACTTGAGTTTTAGGCACGATCAACATATTGCCAGAAATTTGAAAAGAATGGGGCAAATAAACCACAATTTGTTCTTCCCCATTGTGCATAAATGAAGCTGTCTCCTGTGTAATAAAGCCAACTCTTTTAAAGCCCAGATTAGGAAAATTCACAAGAACTGCTCGAGAAAAAAATTTTTCTTTTCCAAAAAAAGAATTAAGTATCTCCCGAATGCTGCCATAAATACCTTTAATTAAAGGGCTGCGAAAAAACTGTTTTTCAATCCAATGTAGAAAAGCAGCTCCAATCCAAACAGAAGAAAAATAACCTGCGCAAGTAATTAAAAAAATAGTTAAAAGAAAGCCAATGCCAGTCAACAAATTCCCCTGACCTATCCAAGGCTCTAAGATCTTATTTCCTAATTGATCTATTTTGGCAAAAACAGCGTAAAAAAGATAAAGGGTTAAAACTAAAGGCGTGAGAAAAAGAATGCCTCTAAAAAAATATTTTGTTAAAGATTTAATCACTTCTTTTTAAGGCAATCCTGGCTCTGTGAGAGCTCTTGGATCTAACACTTTTTTAATTTCTTCTTCGCTCAATAGTTTTTCTTCTCTAACCACTTGAGGGATGGTCTTTTTTTCTTTTAAAGCTTTTTTAACCACTTCTGCGGCGCTCGCGTATCCTATATAAGAATTAAGCGCGGTTGCCAAAGAAGGACTAATTTCCGCATAATGCTGACAAGTTCCTTGATTTGCAACAATTCCCTTTACGCAGCGATTCGTAAACTCTCGAACGCTATTCTTTAAAATTTCTATGGAAAAATTAATATTAAAAGTCATAACAGGCATCATCACATTTAGTTCCAGCTGGCCTGCTTGCGCTGCCATGGAAACAGTTAATTCATTGCCAATAACTTGAAAACAAACCATGTTCAACATTTCTGCCATGGAAGGATTCACTTTCCCAGGCATAATGCTTGAACCGGGCTGGACAGCAGGCAGCACAATCTCTGCAAAACCTGTCAAGGGACCAGAACAAAGCAAACGAAAATCATTGGCAATCCGGCTAAGCTCTACTGCAACTAGTTTAAGAACAGCCGCTACAGTAGCCACTGGAAAATTCGACTGCATCGCTTCCCTAAGATCCTCTGCGCAATGGAAATTAATCTTTGTCCAATCTTTTAAATAACCTGCCACCTTAAGACGATAATCTGGATGGGTATTAAGCCCAGTGCCCACAGCGCTGCCGCCAATGCCTAACTCTTCTACTAAAGCTGCCACTGCCTGAACTCTTTCTCTGCATTTTTTAATAGTTAGAGAATAAGCTGTAAACTCCTGGCCAAGACGTATAGGAACAGCATCCTGCAAATGGGTGCGGCCAGATTTTAAAATTTTGTCAAACTCTTTTCCTTTATCTCCTAAAGAAATTTCCAAATCTTTTAAAACAGGAATTAATTCTTCTAAAAGCAAGCGAGCGCAAACCCGCATGGAAGTAGGAAAAACATCGTTTGTGGATTGAGCCATATTCACATGATCATTAGGATTGCAGAGTTTATAGTCCCCGCGTTGACCTCCTAAAATTTCTATGGCGCGGTTAGCTAGAACCTCATTCACATTCATATTGAAAGAGGTGCCAGCTCCCATTTGAAAAACATCCACTACAAACTGATCCCGCCAAAGACCTTTAAGAACTTCATCCGCGGCTTGCACTAAAGCCTCTGCAATTTCTTTTTTAAGCAGCCCCAGCTCTTTATTAGCAAGAGCGCAGGCTTTTTTCACCATTACAAAAGAATCAATAAATTTTGGATGAGCTCTTAATCCTGAAATAGGAAAATTTTCAATAGCTCTTTGAGTTTGAATGCCCCAAAAAGCTTCTTGCGGAACATCTTTTTCGCCTAAAGAATCTTTTTCAGTTCTAACCATGACCTTTTTCATTTTTCTATAAACTCCCTAACCAATTTCACAAGGATATTTTTTAGTTTCCAAACTGATAAGTAAACAAACTATTTAGATTAAGAAACCACCTGTTGCCGACGTAGGATTTCTGTAAGTTCTTTTACGGAATCAGCTGATTTTTGCAGAGCAATCCGCTCTTCAACAGTAAGGTTAAGCTGTATGATCTGTTCTATTCCACGTTCTCCCAACTTGACTGGAACTCCAACAAAGAGATCTTTAATACCATATTCTCCTTGCAGGAAAACTGCGCAAGGAAGAATTCTTTTTTTATCTTTTAAGATCGCTTCAACCATGGCGCCAACCGAAGCGGAAGGAGCATAAAATGCGGAGCCTGTTTTTAAAAGTTTAACTATCTCAGCGCCGCCCTCCGCTGTTCTTTTGACAATAGCATCCATCTGTTCTTTTTTCAATATCTCAGCTATTGGAACTCCGGCAATGGTGCAATAGCGTATGATAGGGACCATCGTATCTCCATGCCCGCCTAAAACCATGGTTTGCACATCTTCTACAGAAACTTGAGCAGCTTCTGCAATAAAAGTAGCCATGCGCGCGGAATCTAAAACCCCAGCCATGCCAATCACCCGATGTTTTGGAAATCCAGAAACTTTTAAAGCTACATAACACATGGCATCTAAAGGGTTAGATACTACAATTAAAATCGCATTGGGTGAAGTGCGCGCTACCTGTTCTGTAACCGCTTTAACAATGGCTGCATTGGTATTTAAAAGATCGTCACGGCTCATGCCTGGTTTTCTTGGAATGCCAGCAGTAATTACTACTACGTCAGAATTAGCAGTATCACTATAATCAATAGTCCCCTTTACCTGACTATCATATCCATAAATAGGGCCAGATTGTAAAATATCTAATCCTTTTCCAGCCGGCATGCCTTCTGTAATAGGAATATCCAGCACAACCACATTGCCCAGCTCTTTTTCCGCTAACCTTTGCGCCAAGGTTGCTCCCACATTCCCAGCGCCAATCACACTAATTTTTTTCCTTGCCATTGCCTTCGCTCCTTTTTCTTTCTCTCTTTCTCATTTATAAAATCTATATGCTTTTTGAAAAAGTAACCAGTTCTTTCTAAAGCTATTCTAATAAATAATTAGAATCTTGGCGGAGGCGGAAGGATTCGAACCTTCGAGTAGCTTGCACCACTACTGGTTTTCAAGACCAGCGCCATCGTCCGCTCGGCCACGCCTCCATTAAAAAATCTCTTAAGATTAAGTGGTCTGCGCTTTTTCCTTACTTTAAAGGAATAAGAAAAAAGTGCAGCCACGGCTCCTAAAACTTAAACTAAAAGCTATTTTAGCAAAGTTTTTTGTCAATGTCCTTTTTTTGAATGTCTTTAATGACTTTAACTAAAATAATTAGAAAATGGAATTCCACTTCTAAAATGCGATATTCAGGTTAAACTAGCTTTAATGACAAAGTATATTATAAAATCGTAAAATATTAGTTTTAAATATCATCTGAATTATGAAACTTTACAGCCTGACTGATATTTAAACTAAAAAAATAAGATGATTTTAGAACGGAAAATATTAGGTCTTTCCAAATATGAATGGCAGCGTTCAGCCCCGCTCATTCTTTATTTTTTCTTTACCACAGTAGGGTTTACGTTAGGAAAATCCGTAAGAGACTCTCTATTTTTACTCCATCCTGCCCTAGGCCCTAAACTTCTCCCTTACACCTACCTTTGGAATTCTCTTTTTGGACTAGTTCCCGCGGTTTTATTAAGTTACTTAAGTTCCCGTTTAAGTTTAAGACTTATAACAAAAGTTTCCTATTTAGGATTTCTCTTGGTTGCGCTCCTCTGCAGGTTTCTGGCCATTGGTGGAAAAGCATGGGAGATTATCACTCTTTATCTTTTGCTGCAGGCTTTATTAAACATTACTCTTGTCCAATCCTGGACCCTTGCTTCAGAACTCTTTGATACCCGTGAATCTAAACGAGTTTTTCCCCTGCTTTCTGCCGGCGCCACATTGGGTTCTATTGCCGGAGGCTTTAGCTGCAAAGGATTTATTCATCTTTTTAATAACATAGAAATTTTTTCCGTTTGGATTTTCTTTTCCATCATTGCCGGACTTCTTCTTTATCAAAAGATTATCCCGTCTCTGCCAGTGATGAGCTCAAAAAAAATTAGAGGATCCTCTAAAAAATTTCAATTAAAAGAAGATCTTAAGGAAACCATTAAAAGACCTCTGCCAAAAACTCTATTAATTTATCTTTTGTTCTTAGGACCCGTATTTAGTGTGATCAATTACCAATTTAGCGTGGCATCCACACTGCGCTATAGTGAAGGCGGTCAACTAACTTCCTTTTTTGGCTTTTTTAATGGCATGATTGGCCTGATCTCCATTATTTTTCAATTTTTACTTACCCCTGTTCTCTTGCGTCATTTTGGAGTCAGTAGAACCATTATTATTCATCCTGCATTCTTAATTTTTTCCACCTTTGTCATGACAATCTCTTTTGGTTTTTATCCTTCCTGCCTTGCCAATGGAGGAAACCTGGTGCTTTTAAACGCCATTCACGATTCTACCTTTGGATTACTTCTAAATGCCCTACCTCCTTTAACTCGCTCTAAGGCGCGCAATTGGGCTGTGAACATGATTCGTCCCATAACTAGCGGATTAGCTTTCCTTATTCTTACCATCTTTATTCCCCTGCTAAATAACCAAGCATTAGCAGGCATATTAATCATACCTTCTTTTATCGGTTTAGTTATTGCCCTAAAAATTAAAAATCTATATGTAACGACTCTGTTGGATACCTTAATGGAAGGCTCTAGAGACGATTTAGAAACTCTGGATGCTTTAAAAACCAAAGAAAGTTTAGAAGCGATGCGCATTGCGATTAATAGCGAGGACAAAGCCAGAGCCTCTAGCGCTATCATGATTGCCGCGGAATTAAAGTTAATCTCTCTTTTACCTGAAATCCGCAAATCTCTCAGTTCTAACTCTGCTTTAGTGCTGGCAAGTTCTCTGGAAGCTCTTGGGCTTTTAGGAAACAAAACAGATATTCCTTCCATATTAATTCTAGCAAAAGATCCAGACCCATCTGTTAGAAAAGCAGCTATTGAAAGCGCTGGCCTCTTAAAATCAGAATTCCAAAATTTCTTACCCTTCTTGAATGACCCAGATCAGGAGGTAAAAAAAGCAACTATCATATCTCTCCTTAAGACTAGCGATAAAGATGGGATACAAATTGCATATAAGACTCTGGATAAGATGATCTTATCAGAAGAACCAAAAGTGCGAGCCATGGCTGCAAAAATTTTAGGAGAAACTCGTTTAGCGGATTTTACGCCATCGCTCCTCTGGCTGCTCAATGATTCAGATTTAATTGTAAAACGCAGAGCATGCAGGGCTCTGGGAAAAATTGGCAAACCTGTAGGTTCCGGAAAATTAGTGCAGCTCTTAGCGGATCCTTATTTAGAGCAAAACGCTCGCTATAATTTAGTATATGGAATAGGAGAAAAAGCCATTCCAGCTTTAACAGACGGTTTAGAAAGCAGCACAAAGGAGATTCGAAGAGGTTCTGCAAAAACTTTAGCTAAAATCGCCAATAAAGAATGTGAACAAATTTTTATACGTTTGCTGGATGACGATGATCCTCATATTTTAGATGCTTGTTTAGAAGGACTGGCTGCTTATCGCTCTAAAATTGCAAACAAAGAAAACAATGATAAGAAAGAAGAATGGTCCCCATTTAGTGAAGATGTTAAAAAACAACTTGAGAAAATTGCGATTCTCCAAACAAAAAATTCATATCGCAGCCATAAAGGCGCTGCGCTGCTCCAAAACCGTTTTCATGGGATCGTTGGAAAATTTTTAGTAGAAATAGTTAAAGAAGATGGGTTTTCCTCCTTAAAAAGAGCTGTCTTATCCTTAAGCCTTTTAACCCGTCCAGAAACTGCTTTAGAAATTTGGAACCATTTAGAAAAAGCAAAAAATAAAGAGTTATCTCTTGCCTTAGAAGCCTTTGAAAATTTAGGAGCGCATGAGCTGATTCAGCCTCTTCTTCCCTTTTTTGATCCACAAGAAAAAGATCAATTTGAAAAATGGGCACTAGAAATCCTTAAAAAAGAACGGATTGACATCCATTATTTTCTGGAATACCTATCCACTCACCCCTCTGGCGTTGTCCGGGCAGCATGCGCCTTTGCTCTACTAAAGGATGCTCCTGAGGAAAGTTCCTTATTAAAATCATTCAAAAAGGACAAAAATCCAATGGTACTTGAAGTTCTCGCAACAGCTCAATAATAAATCAGAATTTTAACTAAGCTTAAATAATCCCAAGAGAGGTTATCTCAAAAGTGAGAGAATTAGAAATATTGAAGCGCAATTGAACTGCCAAAAGCAGAGTGTTATAATGAAATTTAATGATCACATCCATTGAAAAAATTATTTTTTTAAGACAAGTGCAATTCTTCCAACATATTCTTAGAGATGAATTAAGTCACATTGCTTCGATCAGTGAAGAAATCCAAATTCAACAAGGCACAACCATTTTTAAGGCAGGGGATGAGGGAGATGCTCTTTACCTAATTATGCAAGGAGAGGTTAGGGTGGTGGCGCCGGATGGCCGAACCATTGCAGTGCTTATAGCCCCAGAATGTTTTGGAGAAATGGCTATTTTAGATGAAGATAAACGTTCTGCCACAATCATTGCAGAGACAAATTGCGCTTTTCTTAAAATTACCAGAGATGATTTTAGAGAATTAATCCTAGAACAGCCTGCGATTGCCTTTGAACTATTTCAAGTGCTTACCACAAGGCTGCGTCAGGCAATTGGCCAACCTGTTGTCCCTACCTTAACAGAATCCCATGAGCCACGGTAAGTTTGACAGAATAAAACAAATTTTAGTATATTTATTAGATGGTTTTACAAACAGTTACAAGTTCAAAAAGCACTTTCTGCAAAACAAATCCCCATGCTCGAAGCTGGTATGTAGTGGATGGCAAGGATCAGGTATTGGGCAGACTATCCACATCTATTGCCATGCTGCTCATGGGTAAAAATAAACCAACCTATACCTCTTCTCAGGATCTGGGAAATTTTGTAATAGTGGTCAATGTGGATAAACTTCGCCTAACAGGGAACAAAGTAGGACAAAAACATTTTTTTCATCACACACAATATCCTGGCGGAGCGCGGTTAACATCCTATCAAGAATTAATAAAAGAAAAACCAGAGAGAATGCTCTATTTATCAGTAAAAAGAATGCTCCCTAAAAACAAAATGTCTTCCAGACAAATATTAAGATTAAAAATGTACAAAGGCTCTACGCATCCTCACGCAGTGCAAAATCCGGTTAAATTGGAAGTAATCTCATAATGGAACCTGAAACAAACATAGAACAACCTAAAGCCGTTATAAAAGGATCGTCATCCAATAAAAAGATGATTTGGGCAACTGGCAGAAGAAAATCTGCCATAGCTCAAATACAAATGGTTCCTAGCAATAATGGTGGAAAAATAAAAATTAATGGTCAGTCTGTAGAGGGATATTTTAAAGGCAATCAAAAACAGGCTTTAGTCGCCACCCAATCTTACCAACTGGTTAAAAATGCATCTAATTTTGATTTTAACGTAAAAGTAACTGGCGGAGGCATTACTGGCCAGTCAGAAGCTATCCGCTACGGCATTGCCCGAGCCTTAGTTCAATTTGACCCAAAAATTAAAATAATTTTAAGAAAAGAAGGTTATCTTACCCGGGATCCACGCGCAGTGGAAAGAAAGAAATCTGGTCAGCCAAAAGCAAGAAAAAGATTCCAATACTCCAAACGATAATCAGCAACTACTTGCTGATTCACTTTTATGCCTAGTGCTACAGCAATTAAAAAATCCAGCCAACCCATAGATACAACCCACAAAGGATTTCTCTCTAAAACTATTCTTTTTAACTGCAATTGCCATTCCTTTGATGAAGTAGAAAGGCAACTGCTAAAAGCAATCCATTGCTCGCTTGCCCATGCAAGAGAATTCTCTTGGACAGTTCACACTAAAGGAAGCGCTGTAGTTTATACTGGACCAAGGGAACGCTGCGAAGCTGTTGCTGGCGTTTTAGAAGATATAGGATTAATCGTAAAGGTAAGCGAATAGACTTTTAAAAGGCTCTTAAAGTAAAGAACAATAGATATTCCCTTTTTCTATCTTTAAAGATAACCGTTCCAAGGAGTCTCCAGCGCAAGGTCCTGCCACACAAGTCCCAGTCTTAGGGTCGTAAAGGGCTCCATGATTTTTACAAAGCAAAAATTTTTTATCCTCACTAAAAAAATCATTGTCCCCCCAATCTAGGGCTAAAGAGATATGAGAACAGCGATTTACATATCCAAAAAATTTACCTTTAACATTTATAATAAACCCTTCCAGATTAACTGCGCCTTTTTTAAGAACAATTTTTTTAGACTGAAAAGGTAAAATCTCATCTTCTCTGCCAACAAAAATAGGTTTCATCATAATTTTAAAGCGATTATTAAGTGACACTAATGGAATTCCCCTAATCATTTATGAAAATGCAACTTTTCATAAATGATTAGGGGAATTTATAAACTGCTAGTCAACTAAAAACTTCAAGTATTGGCTTTAATACCACCGAATTAAAGGTAAGTGGGTTGAACCAGCCATAAAAAATAACATGGGGATTGAAAGCCAAGTATTCGCTCTAGAAGCAAGAAATGCTCTTCTGGCTAATTTTGTCTTATCCACTCCTTCTTGAACCTGCACCAAACCTAATAATCTTTTCTGCGCAGGCCAAATAATGCCCCAAACATTTAAAAGCATAATAACCCCGAGTCCGCCCCCAATCCCAATCGCATAAGCAGGATTAGTTATTACGCCTTGACGGCGATAAAGAAAAAATAATACAACTGCCATTACAATAACGATAACTGAAATAATTGCAGCTAAAATCCTTCCATTATTTAATATCCCTTCAGGCCGTATTAGATTGTAAATAATTGCGTAAGTAACCCCTATGACAAGAATCCATGTCATTAAAGGAGTCCATGCTCCGGAGTCTGGCTCACCATGCAAGATACTAACATAATAAAGAAAACCAGAAACCACTGTTACCACCGCTCCCCATCGAAAGAACCAAAGAGTAGGAAGAATAAGTTTTGGATTTACTTTAGGTTTTACATCCGCTTCTAAAGTTTTTTGAAAATTCACATTGACCAGATTAAACCAATACAAAAACCCAATCCAGGTAATGCCGGCTAAAAAATGTGTAACGCGCAGAACAAACTCAAACACTACTTTTGGCGTTAAAATTGAAAAATCCATAAACCCTCCTTAAAATCTAAAATTAAAACTATTTAAGAATATTATAAATATCCTACTTTTTTGTCAACTTAAGTATGGGTCTAAAAGCAGTTACAATCTGTGAATGCACTTTTCCATTAGAGGCAAGGATTTGAAAAGGTGAATCTAAGATAGCGTTCAGACCTTTGAAATCAGAAATCTTTCCGCCTGCTTCCTCCACAATTAAAATACCGGCAGCCACATCCCAGGGCTTAAGATTAAATTCCCAGAACGCGTCAAAACGTCCGCAAGCCACATAAGCCAAATCAATTGCGGCAGCGCCCAGCCTGCGCACCCCTTGACAGCGAACCATCATCCCTTTAAAAAATTTAAGATAGAATTCAGCTTTTTCTAACCTATCATAAGGGAACCCTGTAACCATTAAACTTTCTTGAAGCTTCGTTGTTTTAGAAATTTGAATGCGTTTTCCATTTAAAAAAGCGCCTTTTCCCTTTTCAGCAAAAAATAATTCGTTTTGTAAAGGATTGTAAATTCCGCCAAGCATAAGTTCCCCATTAAACTCTAAAGCAATGGAAACGCAACACAAAGGAATTTGGTGGGCGTAATTTGTGGTGCCATCCAAAGGATCAATAATCCAACGAAATTTGGAGGGGGATTCATAAGGATTAGACTCTTCCGTTAAAATCCTATGGTCAGGGAATTTCTCCTTAATAATGGAAACTATTTTTCTCTCGCTCGCTATGTCAATATCTGTCACTAAATTTACAGGACCTTTTTTACTGACTTTTAAAACTGTGCCAAAACCTTGGCGCAGAATTTTTCCGCTTTCCTTTAAACACAAAAACAAAACCTCTCGCAGCAATTTTTTATTGACTAATGGATGAATGTTCATTTTTATAAAATTTTACAATGGCTCTGGCTAAATGTTTTGTGGTTGGTTTTTCAGCAATAATTTTTGGTTCCCAACCAACCTCTTTTAAAGTTTCCGTGGTAACGGGCCCAATGGAAGCTGAAAAAATATTTTTATTGCCTAATATTTTATTTTTTTGCTGCCTATTTAAAAGAGAGAAAAAATTCTTTACTGTGGAAGAAGAAGTAAAAGTTATGCAATCAATCATATTCTTTCCTAGCCATTTAAGCAACTCCGAAAAATTCGATCTATCTAGTATCGTTCTATAGGCTTCCACCACATCCACAAACGCTCCTTTTTTTTTCAACTCTTTAGGTAAAATATCTCTGGCGCTTTGCGCTCGAGGGATAAGGATTCTCTTATCTTTTACTTCAGGCAATGCTTCTAAAATAGACTCGGCCACATAGTCCTTTGAGACCAGCGTCACTGGAAATCCAAAGGAAATCATCTTTTCTTTTGTCAGAGGTCCAATAGCGCAAGTCTTTAAGGAATTTGGACAAATAAAATCTTTATAAATTTTATTAGTCCTTTCCATAAACTTTTCTACCCCGTTCACACTTGTAAAAATAAGCCAATCATAAATAGGCAATGTTTTAATCGCTTTGTCTAAAGGCTTAAAATCTAATGGAGGCAAAATTTTAATAGTTGGACACAAAAGCACATTTGCTCCATGGGACTTAAGAATTTTTGCAAAATCCGAAGCCTGATGTTTGGCGCGAGTCACTACAATATTTTTCCCAAAAAGCGTTTTATTTTGAATTTTCATAATGAAGTGTTGATTGTAAAATCAGAGACAAATTCTTAAATTCTTCCAAAGACAAAGTTTCAGCCCTGCGTTCATAAAAAATTTGAGCTTGAGCCAAAGCAGATTTAAGAATCTCTGAAGAACAGTTGAGAGAAAATATTAATGAGTTCAGGATTGTTTTTCTTCTGTGCATAAAAGCAGCGCGCACCACTTTAAAAAAATGTTCCTCATCTTTTTTTTCGAGCAAAGGATGTTTTAAAGGAAAAAAACGTAGCATGCTAGATTCCACCTGAGGCACGGGCTTAAAACAGTTTTTTGAAACGCTAAAGAGTTTCTCTGCATGGGCTTTAGTCTGCACGCTAATGGAAAGAATACCATATTTTTTTGATCCGCTCTGAGAGAGTATGCGTTCTCCTACTTCTTTCTGCACCATCACCACGAGAGCGGTCCAATGATCCCATGCTAAAATTTTCTGCAAAATTGGGGAAACAACGGCATAGGGAAGATTTCCTATAATTTTAACTTTTGACTGATTGGAAACTATTTTATTCCAGGGAAGTTCTAAGAAATCCCCTTGTAAAAGAGTAAAATTTTTATATGATTTTAATTCGTGCTGTAAAAAACAATATAAGTTTGGATCTATTTCTACAGCAATCACCTCTTTTGCTTGTTCCAATAAAAGCCGAGTTAAAATTCCTTTGCCCGGACCAATCTCCAAAACAAGTTCATTTTTTGTAAGTCCAAGGCTCTCAACGCACTGTACTGCTACAGCTCTATCCTTTAAAAAATTTTGACTTAATTTAACTCTCATTTTTTTAATCTAAACTAAAGATTGCTTAAACCGAGATTATGCATTGGAAAATGGAATATTCAGGTTAAAAAATAAAAACTAATAGAAAAAAATAGTAGGGGAATACTTAAATAGTATTCATCCTTTTTTTTCAAATAAAAAAACACTAGATTTTTCTTCTTGATTTTCAAAACTAATTGAACTTTGAGCTAATTTTTAAATAAAGCACACTCTTTAAAAAATTAGCGCTGGGGAAGGATTTTTATTCTTTTTCTTTTTTTTCTTCTTCGTTTTCGTCTTCTTTTACAACTGAGGCTACATTGGCAATTTTATCGCCTTCTTCTAAACGAACCAGTCTTACTCCTTGAGTATTGCGGCTAATCAAGCGAATATCCTTGCAAGGCAGCCGTATGGCAATGCCTTGAACTGTCATGATCATCACATCATTTTCATTGGTCACTAACTTAATTCCAAGCACTGAACCGTTACGATCAGAAGTTTTTATGGTGATGACCCCTTTTCCTCCGCGCGACTGGTCTCGATACTCTGTTAAATCTGTTCTTTTACCATAACCATTTTCACAGACAGTTAAAAGTGAGGCTTTGGAAGTGGATGGGGCTACTTCCATGCCAATCACTTGGTCGTCCGAATCTAATCGAATTCCACGCACCCCTTTTCCTGACCTGCCTATCACTCTAATTTCAGACTCATCAAATCGAATCGCTTTGCCAAGTTTTGTCCCGATCAGCACCTGCTGTTTGCCATCTGTATGTTTTACGTCCACTAACACATTGCCCTCATCTAAGCCAATGGCAAATACTCCGCTTGTACGAATATTGTCATATTCTGAAAGAGGAGTTCTTTTTATGGTCCCATTCCTGGTACACATCAAAAGATAAGTTTCTTCCCCCTTCTTTTCTTCAAAAGTGTCTATGGGAATGGAAGAGGTAATTTTTTCCTCAGGTCCTAACTGCACAAAATTCACAATCGCTTTGCCCCTGGCTGTGCGGCTGGCATCTGGAATTTCATAAACTCTTAGCCAATAAAGGCGGCCTCGATTAGTAAACAAAAGAAGATATGCGTGCGTATTGGTTACAAAAAGCTGCTCAACGAAATCATCTTCTTTTGTAGCCATGGCGGTCACGCCTTTTCCCCCTCTTTTTTGGGATCTATAAGTATCTAAAGGAATCCTTTTAACATAACCCGCGTGGGAAAAAGTAACCACCACATTTTCATCTTCAATGAGATCTTCAATCTCAAATTGACCTGTCTGAGCTGTAATTTTAGTTCTTCGTTCATCCCCATATTTTTCTTTTAATTCCTTAAGGTCTGCTTTAATAATCTCTAAAATCTTTTTTGGATCAGCTAAAATTCCTTTTAAACGGGCAATGGTTTTAATCAGTTCCAAATACTCATCTTCAATCTTCTTTCTTTCTAACCCGGTTAACTGATGCAGCCTCATGTCTAAAATAGCCTGAGACTGAATTTTGGAAAGAGCAAATTCTTCCATCAATCTTGCGCGAGCCTCATCCACGTCTTTAGATTCTCGAATGATTTTTACGATTTTATTTAGGTTGTCTATTGCGATCTTTAAACCTTCTAAAATATGCGCCCGGTCTTCAGCTTTTTTTAATTCAAATTTGGTCTTTCTAACAATCACAATTTCCCGATGGCGCACATATTGACGCAGCACTTCTTTAAATGGAAGTACTCTTGGCCGTCCATCTACAATCGCCAGCATAATCACGCCAAACGAAACTTCCATTTGGGTCAGTTTAAATAATTGATTAAGAACTATGTTGGCATTGCCGTCTCTTTTTATTTCAATCACCACGCGAATCCCTTCTCTGGAAGATTCATCCCGAATGTCAGAAATATCAGTTATTTTTTTATCCCGGACTAAAGCGGCAATTGTTTCCTGAAGAGTGGCTTTATTAACCTGGTAAGGGAGTTCATGAATAATAATAGCCTGCCGTCCACTTTTAATGTCTTCAATTTCCGCTTGAGCGCGAATTTTGATAGAACCTCTGCCAGTCTCAAAATAATCTTTAATCCCATTCTTGCCCATAATAATTCCCGCGGTTGGAAAATCTGGACCTTTAACTAATTTTAAAATGTCTGTTGTGGTAATTTCAGGATTATCAATATAGGCAATCAGCGCATCACAAACCTCGCTTAAATTGTGCGGCGGGATATTGGTAGCCATGCCCACTGCAATTCCAGAAGAGCCGTTGACTAATAAATTGGGAAGTTTAGCTGGCAAGACCACTGGTTCTTGCAAAGAACCGTCATAGTTAGGAGTAAAATCTACCGTCTCTTTTTCAATATCTCCCAAAACTTCCTGGGCAACTGTTTGCAAACGAACTTCCGTATAACGCATGGCAGCGGGAGGATCTCCATCAATAGAACCAAAATTCCCCTGGCCATCTACTAAAGGAATGCGCAAGGAGAAATCCTGCACCATGCGCACTAACGCATCATAGACTGCCGTATCTCCGTGAGGATGATATTTTCCTAAAACATCTCCGACCACTCTAGCGGATTTTCTATAAGGTTTACTATGGGCTAATCCCATTTCATCCATGGTGTAAAGAATTCTTCTATGCACAGGTTTTAAGCCATCCCGAACATCCGGCAGCGCCCTTCCGACAATGACCGACATGGAGTAATCAATATAAGAATTTTTCATTTCATCCTCGATATTACGAGGAAGAATGCGTTCAAATTCCATGTTTACCTGTCCTTCTTTTTTAGCCATAACCATCCTTCATAAAATTTTTTGGCGCCAACGGGATTTGAACCCGTGGTCTCTGCCTTGAGAGGGCAGCGTCCTTGGCCGCTAGACGATGGCGCCCTCTATTTTCCAAAACTTTTGAACCACTAGCTTGAATAATTCAATTGAATTATTCGAGCTAGAATAACAATTTTTATAAATTAAATCAAACGAGGTTTTAATTTAAACCCGTATTTTGCGATCTTGGCTTTAGGATCCAATGCCCTATTACAAAATAAGGATTTAAAGAGAAGGATTTAAAAATTCGATTATTTTTTTAAATGGCCGCATTGAGCAAAATTGCGCAAAGCATGATCTGCCAAAACTAAAGCCACCATGGCTTCAACCGTAGCGATCGCTCTGGGCAATACGCAAGGATCATGACGGCCAGCGCCTTTTAAAAAGCTCTTTTCCCCTTTTATGTTTACTGTTTCTTGCTCTTTACGAATTGTTGCGGTTGGTTTAAAAGCAACTTTCAGCAAAAGATTTTCACCTGTACTAATGCCTCCTAATACCCCGCCCGCTTTATTGCTGGCAGGTTTTACTTTTCCAGAAGCATCCGTGGTAAAGGGATCATTATGCTGGGAACCTTTTAGCTCTGCCACCTCTCCCCCTAACCCAATCTCTACTGACTTTGTTGCATGAATAGATTTTAAAGCTTTAAATAAATCCGCGTCCAACTTATCAAAAACAGGTTCCCCTAAACCAACAGGCATGTTGCGAACCACCACGCCAACAACACCTCCCAGAGAATCCCCCTCTTTCATCGCCTCTTTAATTAGAGTCTCCATCTTGTTTGCAGCAACCCTATCTGGACAACGAGTGCTATGGGATTCCACTTCTTTTAAAGTGACTTTTTCTGAGTTTACATTTGCGCTGATCTTGCCAATTTGTAAAACATAAGCGATGATCTCTAACCCATAAAATTCTCTTAAAATCTTCTTTGCAATTGCGCCGGCAGCAACACGCCCCCAGGTTTCCCTATAAGAAGAGCGGCCTCCTCCTCTATAATCATAAATTCCATACTTAGCCCTATAGGCAAAACCCGCATGTCCTGGCCGGTCTATCTCCTTTAAAAAATCATAATCTTGGGAACGCACATCCCTATTCCAGGACACTATCGTTATCGGAGCGCCAGTGGTTTTACCCTCAAAAACTCCAGAGAGAATCCAGGCAATATCTTGTTCTTTACGTGGAGTGGTGATTCCTGTTTGTCCTGGCTTTCTTCGATCTAACTCTTTCTGAATTTCATCACAAGTAAATAGTTGGGAACCCGTTTCCTTACCAGATTCAGTTCTTAAAACAATTTTTTCTTCTTTACATTTTAAAGCGACTAAAGGCGGGCAGCCTTCAATCACCACACCCATTGCAGGCCCATGAGATTCTCCCCAAGTTGTAATTTTGAACAATTTTCCAAAACTATCGCCAGCCATATTTTTAAACCTCTTTAAGCTTCTTCCACCAACATGATTGGTATTCCTTCTTTAATCGGATAACTCCTCTTGCAAACCGTGCAGATCAATCTTTGATTTTGTTCATCCAGTTGAACCGGCGGTCTAGTCTCACATGCCGGACAAGCAAGTATTTTTAATAATTCTTTGTCTATCATTTTATTTCCCCTCCAAAGCTTTTTTCATAAGTGATACTGGCGGTTTTTCGCCTGTCCAAAGAGAAAAAGAAAGAGCTCCCTGATGGATCAGCATGCCTAGCCCTCCTAAACAGGTTGCTCCAGAATTTTTAGCAGAAATCAATAAAGATGTTGCTTTCGCATACTGTGCGTCAAAAACAAATAAGCTAGGTGAAATTAAATTTGAGTTTAATTCTACACTACTAGGAGTAGCATTCAAAAATAAATCACACTCTCTGATAGCATGATTTAAACTGTCAGAACTAAACTTTTCGCACGTCAAATCAGAATTTGGATACCATTTTTTAAGATGCGCTATTAAATCTTGGGCTCTTTCCAAAGTTCTATTCAAAACTACTATTTTCTTAATCCCAGAGTCCAACAAAGCTACGGCTATTGAATGAGCAGTGCCTCCGCCTCCTAAAATAACAGCTTTTTTGCCTAAAGGATCAAATTGTCCATCCTCTTTTAATGAAGATAAAAAACCAGGGGCATCTGTATTATCTCCAATTAATCTGCCATGACGGTTAATAATGGTATTAACCGCTCCTATTTTTTTTGCAAGCGGAGAACATTCATCCAAATAAGGGATAATGCTTTGTTTATGCGGAATCGTCACATTGACTCCAACTAAATTTAAGCTCTTTAAAGCCTCTACCGCTCCTTTTAATTTTTCTTCCTTGACTAAAAATGGGAGATAGACAAAATCTAAATTTAATTCTGAAAAAGCATAGTTATGCATCTGTGGAGATAGTGTAAAGTTAATTGGATCTCCAAAAATTCCAACGATTTTTGTTGTTCCTTTAATTGTAAATGAATTCATGCGCCACTGATGACCATTTCTTGAACTCTAAAAGTTGGACTTCCCGTAGAACCAAAAAAAGTTAAATCTTCACAAACCCTGTCAATATTTTTTAAAAGATGGATTAAGTTACCCGCTAAGGTAATCCCTCTAACTCCATATTTAAATTCCCCATTTTCTAACCAAGCTCCGATGGCTCCTACGGAAAAGTCTCCAGAAATAGGATCGGCCATATGAAGACCCATGACATCATAAAGATATAAACCTTTTGTCTCCTTAAGCGCCGCTTCCCGCAAACTTGGGCCAGGTTCTAAATAAAAATTTGAGGTTCCAGAAGATGGAGAACTTTTAAAACCCGCTCTGGAAGCATTGCCCGTAGATCGTGTCCCATCCTTTAAAGCCGTGTAAGTATCGTAAAGGAAATGTTTTAATGTTCCATCTTCCACTACTACGGTCCTTTGGGTTGGGAACCCTTCATCATCATAAGGAGCTGTTGCAAGTCCATGAGTCAAAGTTCCATCATCTACTAACTTAACCATTTTAGAAGCAACATTTTCCCCCATCTTATTCAAAAAAAATGATTTTCCTTTTTGAATGGAATCCGCTAATACCGCGCTGGAAATTAAAGAAAGAAACTCCGCAGCGACTGAAGGGTCAAAAATCACAGGAATTTTTCCTGAAGGAATAGGTCTGCCTCCCAACAATGCCAAAGTTCTTTCAGCAGCGCGTTTAAAAATAAAATCCCAATCTAAATCTTTCTGAAATATTTTTGTTTGGCCAAAACCGCCTTCTTGACGTTCTCCCTCTTTTTCCGCAAGACAGGATACCCCTAAACCGCTATAAGTTCCGGAAAAAGCCCGTTCAATTCCATTGGAATTGATGATCGCCACATCGCTTAAACCCTCGCTAAAACCGGCCCTTAAGATTGATTTAAGAAATGGAACCTGTTTTAAAAGATACGCTTCGCCGTGCTTTAAACGATCCTTGAGATTAGAAATATTACAGCTAAAAATAGTTGTGTCTAGGGAGGGTTCTTCTCTGCTAGTTCCTTCAGTTATATCAGGTAATCTTCTAAACCGATCTGGAGGAAGTGATTTTGCAATCTCTAAAGCGCGTTGAGTAGTTTTTTCTATGCTTTCTTTGGAATCAGCAGTGGTGTAAGCATACCCTTGCTGCCCAGATAAAAATTCCGGTTCTTTCTTACTCAAAAAAATGACTCGAATCCCTACCCCCCCGCCTTCAGCTTGGCTTAGTTCTTCCAGCTTTTCCTCAGACCAAATCACAGATCTTGATCTTCCTTGACTTAAATATATTTCAAGTTCACAATTGTTTGGGATTTCTTTTTTTGCCCATAAAAAAATATTTTGAGCTTTCTTAAATGAGGAATTCATCAGAATTATCTTAAAAAAGAAACAGAATCCCTTTTAAGGCTGGATACTAATTTTCGCAAATTTTCTGCTTCAGGAGAGTTGGGGTCTAATTCTAAAGCTCTTTGCCAATATTTTTCCCCTTCTTGGGGCATATTCATCAGAACGTAAGTGACTCCTAATTGATAAAGAGCCTGCGGATTATTGGGATCTTTAGATAGTACTCTCTCACATAATTTTTTAGACCACCAATAACGCTGAGAATGAAGATTTACCAACGATTGATAGAGGAGCCTGTCATTGGATAAGAGCCGATAACTTAAACGCGAGGGACGATAATGCTCCAAAAAATATCCCATATAAAAAAAGAGAACGGAAATAAGTAAAAACAAAACCCCTTTTTTTCTGCGTTCCAAAAGAAGGATGCTGTCGTTGAACAGCCGGTCCCTAATAAACTTATTGAAACGGGCAATCCATGCAGGCCTATAAAAAAATGTAAACCCCAGCAATAAGAAGAAAACAGCTAAGATAAAAATAAGGTAAGTCACGTTAAAATCGGAATATACTAAATCCTGTTTTAGAGAGCAAGCGCTTTCTTAAGAATCGAAGAGCTTGCGATCTTTTTTAAATCTTTATTTGCAACCCATTGAGTAGGGCCAAACCCTTGTAAACTACCGTCTAAAGAACTCTTGACTACATGAATTTTCAAGCGGTGATGCGTGATGGAATGAAAAAAATTTCCCATATAAGCGCATTCTTTAATCTTACATTTTGTCTGCTGACTAAAAATCTTAAAAAATTCTTCTAAAAGAGCCTGTTTATTTCTTACTTTCAAATCTTTTTTCAATTGGATCATTGGAAATTCCCATAACTCTTTTAACCACTGCTCATTTTTAGACCGTTTTCGCACTAAAAATTTAATAGAGCCGTCTATTTTTTTTACAGCCATTAAAAGCGCAAAAAAACGATATTGTGTCTGATTCTTCTTAGTTAATTGCGGATAAAATGACTGCAGATTCTTTTTAAAAGCGCCGCAGCCCTTTTGCAACGGACAACTTAAACAGGTTGGGTTTTGAGGATTACAAACTAAAGCTCCCAATTCCATTAAAGATTGATTAAATGAAGATGGGTCATTTTTTAATTGATAGGATTGGTCGATCAGATGTTTGGCAATCTCTTCTAATTTCTGATTAGATTTCTCTAAAAAAAATCGGCTAAACACCCTTTTTACATTTCCGTCTAACACTGGATAAGGTAGATGGTAGGCAATGGAAAGAATGGCGCCAGCTGTATAAGGGCCGATCCCTGGAAGTTTTAAAAGCTCCTCAAAGGTACTGGGCAGATTCCCCTTAAACTTTTCTGTAACGATTCTCGCTGTTTTTAAAAGATTTCGCGCTCGGGTATAGTAACCCAAACCAGACCAAAGAGGGAGAACATCTTCTTCCTCTGCTTGGGCAAGCGCCTTTATGGTTGGAAATTTTTTTAAAAATCTTTGATAATAAGGAATAACATTATTTACTTGGGTTTGTTGGAGCATGATCTCTGATACCCACACATGGTAAGCATCCTGAAATTTTCTCCAAGGCAGATCTCTTTTAAATTGCTGATACCAAAATTCTAACTCGTGAAAAGGGAAAGTAATCAAATTACGGGGTTTAAGCTGGAATTAGAATGGATCTTTGTTTGAGATCGGAATTAAACTGATTCCATTCTTTAAAAAGAACCGCTTCCATCCCTAAAGATTGAGCAGCAACCACATTTTCTTTTAAATCATCCACAAAAAAAGTTTCTTTTGCCTTCACTGAATAATTTTTTAAAACCAATTTAAAAAGTTCAGGGTCTGGTTTTAAAAGATGAACATCGCAGGAGGCGATAAAACCATTCAACTCATTTAACCAGAAACAATGTTCCCTTAAATAAGAAGCGTGCCAGGGATTTGTATTGGATAAAACTACAATCGGATATTTTTTATGCAAGCTAGTGACGATCTCAATCATTTCCTTTTTTTCAGTAAAAATATTGTTCCAGATAGGGATGAATTCATCCATTTGAATTTTAAGCTCTAGTTCTTTTCTCAAGATTTCAAAAAATTTTTCTGGCTCTAATAAACCCTTGTCCCATCCTTGAGACAGCTTAGAATCTCTAAACAAGCTAAAAACCTTTAAAGGATTTAAAACCCCGAATTTTTCTAAATTCCTAATGGCAATGGAAAAATCAAAATCAACCAAAACCTTGCCAAGATCAAAAATAAGTAATTTTAAGAAGGACTGATTCATAAACGTTTATAAAAATACTATTTTTGACTTATGATTTCAATCTTGCCCCTTGACAATCTCTCTACAAGAAATATATAATTGAGACTGATTCTCAATATCATTTGTAATTTAAACTGGAAAATAAAAAGATGCTCCACACTCATATAAAAAGGGTGTGGGTACTGACAAAGGAAAACTCTAATGAAAAGCGAGCCGCATAAAGTTTTTGAACAACTCCTAAATTCAAAAGGGCTTAAAGTTACAAAACAAAGGAATGATATTTTGGATTACCTGCTCAAAGCAAAGAAACATGTGACCCCTGAAGATATTTATCGGGACCTGAATAAGAAAGATGCAAACATTGGCAGAGCCACAGTCTTTCGCACCCTGCATCTCTTAGAAAACGCTGGGTTCGCGGACAAAATCCAATTTGCGGATGGCAGGCTTGCCTACGAGCATAAATTTGCAAGACCGCACCATGATCACATGATTTGCGTGGAATGCAGCAGCGTGCTTGAGTTCTCCAATGCCACGATTGAAAAAATACAGGAAGAAATATCTAAAAAATTCATGTTTAAACCTCTTTGGCATCGGCATGAGATCTTTGGACGCTGCAAAAAATGCAACAAGATGGATTAAGTGAGATTTAGTCTCAATATAAAACAAATGAAGGGCTTGAAACAATATGTTTCACAGATTTGATAAATTTTTTTAAGAGCAAAGGACTTTTAAGTCCAGACTCATCTTGGGCCAGGGCTGGTGAAAAATGCACAACCCAAAGCCAATAAATAAGGAAGGAAGAAATAAAATGAAAAAAATAACATCATTGGTTCTCTTAGCTTGGATGGGTTTTTTAATTCCACCAGCTATTTTTGCAGAGGAAAGAAACACGGACAAAAGAGGTGAGATTACAGGACCTATTAGCCAAGGGCTCTACAGCAAACCTGTCTGGAGAAAAATGGGACATGGCACTTATGTTGGAGGATATGCGGATTTTGAATACCGTTCTAAACAAGACGGGAAACAGAAATTTGAGGTCCTTCGTATGGTTCCATTTATTTACGGGGATATTGCTCCTGGACTACGTTTTGCAACAGAAATAGAGTTTGAGCATGGCGGAGCCACTACTAAAGATGAGGGAGACGCTAAATTAGAATTTGCTGTATTAGATTATGAACTGGCAGGGGAAGCGCTTGCGTTTAGAGGCGGTTTGGTACTCATTCCTCTAGGAAAATTTAATCTCATCCATGACTCTCCAATCAATGATCTAAATGATCGCCCACAAGTTAGCCGGATGATCCTGCCCTCCACTTTTTTTGAGCCTGGAGCCGGATTTTTTGGAACTGTTTACCCAATGGATCCCTTAAAATTGGATTATCAATTTTACCTTACTCAAGGATTTAATGGCGGATCAAACAAAAACGCGAATATTTCAAGCGCCAATGGATTAAGAAATGCCCGCAGTAAAGTTAATGGAACAGGGGATAACAATGAAAATATCGCAATGACGGGCAGAGTGGCATTCTCTCCATTCCTTGGAACTGAAATTGGAGTTTCCGCGCATTCAGGCAAATGGGATGATGCTGGACAAGAAAGTCTCAATGTCTATGCTCTAGATTGGGGATTTCAATGGAAAGCGATAGAATTTTTAGGTGAATATGGAAATGCGGACATAGCAAGAACTACCACTACCCATACCACTATTCCAGGCAGAATGGATGGCTATTACGCTCAACTAAATGTTCACTTTTTAGATGACGCTGTGCGTAAAGGATCTGTATTTACAGGAGTAGTGCGATGGGACCATATTGATTTAGATCTTCTTAACCAAACTTCTACTCAAATAAATAACAGCTCTCAAAGACTTACTTTTGGGCTTAATTTTAGGCCGGTAGAACAAACTGTCTTTAAAATAGATTACCAAATCAACTATGAAGATCTATTGCGCACCAAAAAAGATAATGATGCGGTCGTTGCAGGATTTGCAACATACTTCTAACGGATCATGAAAAGCAAGCAAAATCCCTCCTTGGATTGCTTGCATGGTAAGAGCCGTTCCAAGCAAGGCGCCTTGCTTGGAACGGCTCTTACCAAATTGAAAAAAATTTTCTTTTTCTTTAATATTGGATACTTATTTTTATTTGGAGCCCTTAATTTAAGAGCAAAAAGTTTACAAGATCAAGACTATCCGGATTTCGTAGAACAAGTCTATCTTACAGAACAAACAGCTCTTAAAAGCGTGTTTCCCCAAGATCAAGAGATTGTAAAAGAGATTCATACCTTTAAAACAAGCGAAAAAAATAGAATCGAAGCGCGTTTAGGATGGATTCTTCAGGAACCTGACATCACTGTTTATAAAGGCTTAGAAAATGGAAACATCAAAGGTTATGCTGTTATTACAGAAGAGATCGGCAAATTTAAACCTATTACTTTTATTGTTAAGGTATCGGATAAAGGTCAAATTGAAAGAGTGGAGGTGATGATCTATAGAGAACCTGTGGGCACGGAAGTCAGGAGACAAAGGTTCTTAAGACAATTCCGTAAAAAATCAGCAAAAGATTCTCTGCGGATTAATAGAGATATTCTTAATATAACCGGAGCAACCATGTCTGTGCAAGCCATGACCGCAGGCATTAAAAAAGTATTAGTTATTCTGGATGAACTCTATATTAAAAAATTTTAAAAGGTATAAAAGATGAATAAAATCTGGTGGAAAAAAATTCATAATGTCTTTGGAATTTCTAGCGCTCTATTCCTAGTTATTCTCCTAATCACAGGAATGCTATTAAATCATCCTAAAAAAATTCAAGGGAACATTATTGAGACCATAGCCTTAGATCCAAAAAAAAGTGAAAGAATCTATTGTGGAAAAAAAGAGGGGCTTTATTTTTCCAAAGACGCTGGAAAAAATTGGAATGAGGTGCCCATGCTTTATCCTCCACAGGAAGTAGTAGATATTGTTTTTTCCCCGCAAGACTCTAAAAAAATCTATGTTTTGGAAAAATGGGGAAGAATTATTTTTTCACTGGACGGAGGCAAAATCTGGGATAGAATTGAACTTCCTTTTGACGCGCAATCTGAAGGGATAGAATTAAAAAAGATTTCAATTGGCAGGAAAGAAGAAATAGCTCTCCTCACCTCCCATGGCTGGATTTTCTCTAAAGATCAGGGAAAAAAATGGGACCAAACTTATTTTGATAAAACTAAAACGCCTTTAATGCGCCTAGTATTAACTTTACATAACGGCTACTTCTTTGGACCAGCTTTTGTCTGGGTTTACGATTTTTCCGCGCTTGCTCTTTTGATCTTAATTATTAGCGGGCTCATTTTATGGTATATCGGCAGAAAAGTTGGATAATCTTCTTATGACGTTTAGAAAAAAAACTACTTTTAAAATCTCTCAAAAATGGTTAATAAAAAACTTTAAATTTATTGCCCTTGAGGCCCTATTTTTCTTTAACGTCCCCTGCTTTCTCTTATCATCTGAATTGTCAAAAATGAGTTATGTAATGGGAACTTTGTTACAAATTGAACTGGAAACAGATTCGAAAAGAGATGGAGAGAGAGCCATGGAATCCGCGCTTACTCAAACTGAAGAACTGGATGATCTTCTTTCAAACTATAAGGATAGTTCTGAAATTTCAAAAATTAACAGGGAGGCTGGTACGCAGAGCGTTCCAGTTCATGAAGAAGTGATTGATTTACTCGCTCAAACCATGCCGCTCATGGATAAGACAAATGGGGCTTTTGACATAACCATTGAACCTCTAACTAAAATCTGGAAACTAAGAGAAAGAGAGCTAAAAGTTCTGCCTGATCCAGAACTTGTGGCAGGAGAAAAAGAAAAAGTGAATTATAAGAATATAGAATTTTCAACCGCAGCTAAAACCTTTCGCTTTCTTAAAGTTGGCATGGGACTAGACACAGGCGGTGTGGGTAAAGGCTATGCTTTGGATAAAGCTTTGAAAAAAATAATGAATCTTGAAATTAATTCCGCAACTTTAAACTTTGGCGGGGAAATTTTATACTGGTGCAGAACCCCTTGCGAAAAAAATTTTTCCATTAAGGATCCCTTAAATCCTAAAGAAAGTTGGAAAACTTTTAAGATTAAAAAAAAATCAAAATCTTACGCAATTTCCACCACTGCTAATTATGAAAAATTTATCACTGCTTTCTCCCATGATGGAAAAAAAATAAAGTATTCTCATATTTTAAATCCTCAAACAGGCTGGCCTGTAAAAAATGAGATTGAAAGCGTCACTGTCCTAGGCAAGAATGCCTTAGATGCCGACATACTTTCAACAGCGATCTTTGTTATGGGTTTAAAAAAAGGAAAAAAATTTAGCGAGTCGCTTAAACAAGAGGCGGTCTATATTTTATACCGTAATAAAGAATCTGATAAAAAACTTAAAATTTTTGAATCACGGCTTTGGAAAAAAATATGCATGAAACAACCTTAGATAAAGTCGTTGCTAGTCAATCCATTGTTTTGGTTGGAAACCCGAATGTGGGTAAATCTGTGCTTTTTGGCAAATTAACCGGACGGTATGTCACGGTCTCAAATTATCCGGGAACAACCGTGGATGTTTCTAGAGGAAGCGGATGGTTTATGGGGCAGCAGCACCAAATAATAGATACCCCTGGGATTCTCTCCCTTTACCCAAAGTCAGAAGATGAAAAAGTCACTAGAGATCTCCTCATAGAAGAAAGACCCCAAATCATCTTACAAGTAGCTGATGCAAAAAATCTGAACAGAACTCTTCTTCTTACCTTAGAACTTGCTCTCTTAAAAATCCCCATGGTTTTAGCTTTAAATATCAGCGATGAGGCTAGGGAAAGGGGCATTGAAATCGAAACCGAACTTCTTTCCAAAATTTTAGGAATCCCAGTGATAGAAACTGTGGGCATTACAGGGGAAGGGATGAGTGACCTAAGGCGCGCAATTCCTAAAGCGCAGGTTCCAACCGTAACAGTCAATCTCCTTTCTGAAATTAAACAGGCAATAGAGTCTCTTACTTTGCTTTTACCCCCACACCCTGCAAAAGAATTTATCGCTGAAACATTCCTCTATGGGGACTCTTCTATTACAATCCCCCTCAGTCATTTTTTAGGAAACTCTCTTTTGTCGTGCCTTAAACAATGTTCGGATCGCTCTCAAATGGTTCGCAAGCGTTTTCTACGACCCATAAGCCTCCTGACTCTAGATTCAAGGCACCAAAAAGCAGGAGAAATCAGAGCGCAAGTCACTCAATTAACCGGCCAAATCCATTCTTCCTGGATACAAAAAATTGGAAAATGGGCCATGCAGCCATGGCCAGGATATTTATTTGTAGCGCTAGCGCTTTTTTTTATGTATGAATTTGTCGGAGTATTTGGAGCCCAATATTTAGTAGGGCTCATGGAGGAAGGTCTTTTTAACAAAATTTTAAACCCAGCTGTGACTAAAATTGTGGAAATTTCAATTCCAATAAAATTTATTCAGGAGATGATCATTGGCCCTTATGGCTTGTTCACCATGGCAATCACATATGCCTTAGCCTTAATTTTTCCGATTGTAACCTGTTTTTTTCTTTTCTTTGGATTCTTAGAAGACTCTGGATACCTTCCTCGCCTTGCGATCATGCTGGATAGAATTTTCCGCATCATGGGTTTAAACGGTAAAGCTGTGTTGCCCATGATTTTAGGGCTTGGCTGCGATACCATGGCAACTTTAACTACCCGAGTTCTAGACACGAAAAAAGAAAAAATTATTGTTTGTCTTCTTCTCACTTTAAGTGTGCCCTGTTCCGCGCAATTAGGAGCGATGCTAGGAATGGTTGCCGGGCTTTCATGGAAAGTATTTGCGATTTGGCTTGGAATTGTGATTGGATCCATGATCCTAGTTGGGTGGGGAGCTTCTAAACTCCTGCCCGGCATTCGATCTCCATTTTTAATGGAAATTCCCCCAATTCGTAAACCACAATTTTACAATCTTTTTAAAAAAGTGCGGGCGCGCCTCATCTGGTATGTGCGGGAAGCAGTGCCCATGTTTATGCTGGGAACCTTTATACTTTTTGTTTCGGATAAAATCGGTTTGCTTCGGATTATTAAAAAATTAGGAAACCCCATTGTTGTCAACTTTCTAGGCCTTCCAGAAAAAGCAACCGAATCTTTTATTATTGGATTTTTAAGGAGGGATTACGGGGCCGCGGGATTTTTTATGCTTGCGCAAAATGGTTTAATGAATGCGGCTCAAATTACAGTTGCCTTGGTAGTGATTACCCTTTTTATGCCTTGTATCGCACAATTTTTTGTAACGATCAAAGAGAGAGGATTGAAAACAACCCTTTTGATTGCAGCATTTGTTTTAAGCTTTTCTTTAGGTATCGGCGGTTTAGTCAATTGGATTTTTAAAGCTGGCTGGATCCAACTTTAAAATTAGCGTGCCCTTAAAAAAATAGATTAAATTTATAGAGGTCTATAAAATGACAACAGAAAAAAAATATCCGCTTCCCACAAGTGAGCAAGAAAATATTGAAGAAGCCTTAGGAGTACTTTGGCACCAATCTGAACTAATGGAAAATAGGTTAGAAGTTATTCTTCCTCTCTTAGAAGAAACTGTTAATAAAGAGATATATAAAACCCTTATTTCAAAAGAACTGCTCAAAGAAGAAAATAATAAAATTTTACTTACAGAAAAAGGAGAAAACTTAGCAAAAGACATTACCCGTCGTCATCGTCTTGCAGAACGGCTGCTTTCAGATGTACTTGCTTTAAGTTCTCAAGCGATTGATCCCAATGCCTGTAAATTGGAACATATTATTTCCACGGAGGTGGCAGAGTCCATATGCACTTTACTAGGCCACCCTACGCAATGCCCCCATGGTTCCCTAATCCCAAAAGGGGATTGCTGTGAAAAAGCAACTGAAACCATTGAGCCGATTATCACATCCTTGGATAAATGTACGCCAGGTTCAAAAGGAAAAATTGCCTATCTGATCCTGCAAAACCATCCAGACCTGCATAAACTCCTTTCTCTTGGGCTGATTCCGGGAACTCCTTTTAACCTTCATCAGACCTTTCCCACTTATGTAATTGAAGCGGGTGAAACTACCCTTGCCTTAGAAAAAGAAATTGCGGAAAAAATTTTTGTCCGCCAGTAAAGGAAAAAAATTATTCATTTCAGAAGAATTACTCAATCAAGCAGTTTGAACTGAGTATGCTATAATTACTATCACAATGGGCGATTAGCTCAGCGGAAGAGCACTGCCCTTACAAGGCAGGGGTCGCAGGTTCGAGCCCTGCATCGCCCACCAATCTTTAGACCCGAATAATTTAGTTGGATTGAAGAATTCAACTAAATTATTCGGGTTAGTATATAAATTCCACACTCACTGTAAAAATTACTCACAAAATATAAAAATCCACTAAAATAGTATGTTTTTTACTTTGGCATATTTATTGCTATATTTATATATATACAACTTAATTAAAGCAAAAGATGGGATGGGTGTGACAAAAATCACATTGACAAATATGGGAGAGGGGGTTATACTTCAATCAGGAACGATAATAGCAAATCCGTTGAAAGACGGAGACGCAAAGCCACGGAGCTAAAGGGAATTGAATGTTGGATTTACCACTCTAACATTCTTCCTCAGTTTCTACTCCCCAAGCCCGCCGAGCTTCCGAACTTCTTAAAGAAAAAATTTAAGTTCGGAGACTAGGCGCGGATGAAAAAATTAAATTCAATTCTTTTTTATTTTTTGGTAGGGATGACTCTACTTGCCCTACCCTCTAATCAGAAACTCTATGCTGAGCCTGTAGATAATCTTCGACATACTCTAATTAGTTCAGATACCCTTACTCTGCAATGGCAAAATCAAGGTGGAAAATCATATGTGGTAGTTCTTTCTTCAGTTCCTGGATTTTCAACTGTTATTTCTTCCAAAACAAGCGGTAAAAATCAGCACACGACCTCATTTTACGAACTGCAGCCCAATACTTCTTATACTACGTTTGTTAAAGTTTCAGTGGACCCGGATTCAAATTACGTTGCTTTATCTACTTACACCTATCCAGTCTCTCCAGGTTTAACTGAATTTCAAATCTTTACTACTTCAGCTTCATTTAATCTTCACAGCGGTTTAAATAACCTCTTAGGCATCTCTGGATCAGCCACCTCTTTAACTCTAGATATCTCTACAGGAAACAGTGAAGACTTTAATATCTCATTGTCCTCAAGCGGGAAAGCGATCGCCACAAATACCACATTGGTTCTTTCTGAATTGATCCCGAACACTAACTATGCCTTTCAAGCTAGAGCAACTGGCTTCACAAATTTTTCTAGTTCCGCAACGACCGTTATTACATCTACCACCACTTTGGCGCAACCTCCAACTTTAACAGGGTTCAAAGTCTTCTCAACTTCCATTTCTATTATCTTAGGCAATAACAGCAATCCCATTGGCACAACTCTTATGGTTTCTACTGGCTCTGATGGAAATTATAATGTCAATCACTCTTTAATTAGCAGCGTTTCAGGAGAAAATACGACCCTTACAATTTCTGATCTAAGTCCACAAACCGCTTACAGCTTTCAAGCCGCAGTCTTGGGCAGCGCAGAAAATGCATCTACTCAGACGATTAGTGTAACTGATTCTACAACCACTTACGCTGCAGTTCCTGGCACGAATTTTTTTAATAATGTATATAGCACCTCCTTTACTGTAAGCTGGGGTACTAACGGTAACCCTCTCATCCCTCCAACAACCTATGAACTTTATATTTCAACAGCAAATGATTTTTCCTCATTTTTAACCCACCTAACTACTTCAACACAAAATACATTTATCGGCCTCATTCCAAACACTGCTTACTTCTTCAAAACAGCTGCATTCAGCAAAAATGGGGAGTTAAGTGGTTTCAATCCAGAAATTTCTACTATCACATCACCATCTAACTTAACGCCTGCTGGACCTGGGAATTTTAAAGTAACAGCTATTGGGATTTCAAGCATTACTTTTTCCTGGAGCGATAACTCTGAAAATGAAGAACAATTTAGAATTTTAAATTCTACAAACGGTTTTTATGCGACCCTGCCAGCAAATACCACATCATTCTCTCTCACAGGCCTTTCTCCAAACCAATTTATTCAAGCAAGAATTTCTGCCTTTAACAGTATGGGAAGTTCTACAAATACTGTTGCCATCAGCAGCCATACGCTCGCTGCTCCTCCTGACAATTTAATTCTAATAAATGTCAGAAGAAAAAAAATCACGCTTTCTTGGAACTCGAATTCTAATCCATCTACGGTCATCTATGAAATAAGCCAGTCTAAAGATAATTTCAGTTCCCAAATTTCAACCCCAATTTCATTTTCCTTATTGTCATCCACTTCTTCCGCTTCTGTTTCAAACTTAACTCCAGGAGGAACCTACTATTTTAGAGTGCGCGCGCAAAATAACGATGGAACAGCTACTTCTTTCAGTAATATCATAAGCACTCAAACTCTTCTAACAGAAACCATCATCACATCCAATGAGAGTGACGATTCCGGAGATATATCTCTCACAGCAGACCCTGGGATCACTATTACCAACAACACTCTTGCGGATGGAAGAACAGAACAGATTTTTGTTGCCACACAATCCGCTAGAGTTTCTTATTCAAATGGGATTCAACTCCAACTGCCCATGGGCTCAAAAACAACTATAATCGCATCCAAAAATTCTTTACAAATCACAAGCACCCAAACCATTCCAATGGAACATGATGGAATCAATATGGATTTGCCTTCAGGAAGCCACATTTTTCAAATCTCTCTAAACTCCTTTACTCTTGACTTGGATCCCTCAATTCCTCAAATTACCAAAGCCACACTTTCCACTGAAAGAACTAAAACGCTTTTGATCGGACTAGAGCTGCCTCAAGGCAAACTTAAAACTTCAATTCCACCTAATATCATGAAAGAAAATGTAGAGATGGAAATAAAAGCTCTAGATCAATTTCCTCCGATTACTTCTTTTGCCTCTCCTTTGTTTGGTCAAAGCCTTTTAAAAGCTCCATCTACATTAAAAGCTTTAGGAATAGGTCTTGAATTAAATACCAACAAAAACATTCAACCCTCTCAACCAATTGAAATCACTTTCCAATATCGCAGTCAAGATATCACAGGCACTGACCCAGAAACTTTGGTGATTACCCGCTATGAAGATTCAGTTCAAAGATGGCTTACTATTCCCAGTGTTATAAATCATTCCTCACAAACAGTTACAGGGACTGCAAAACACTTAAGCAAATTCCAATTAATGGCTTTAGCTCCGTCCACAGATATTGATCACCCGCAAGTCTATCCTAACCCTTTGCGTTTGCATAAAGGCCAAACAGAAATGACCTTTACAAATTTAACTGCTCATTCCACCATCAAAATTTATACCTACGCGGGAGAGCTGGTTCGGGAATTAAAAACAGATTCTACCGGAACCATTCGCTGGGACGCTAAAAATTCTTATGGCGAAAAAGTAGGAAGCGACATTTATATTGTCTTGATTGAAGGCATTGGTAATGCAAGAAAGAAAATGAAAATAGCAGTAGAGAAATAAAATGAAAAAATTATTAATCTTAATCTTGTTTCCAATTTTAGGATTTAATCCTGAGATTCTTCATGCCTTTGGCAGAAGATTTGTAGGGACTACCAGCGCTCAATTCTTAAAATTAGGAGTGAATGCCCGAGCCATTGCAATGGGTGAGGCATATTCTGCTGTCAGCGATGGTTCTGACTCCATCTATTGGAATCCCGCAGGATTAGATAAAGTTGAAAAACATTCTCTCTCGCTCATGCACGCGGTTTACCTGCAAGAAATTTTTTATGATTTTGCTTCCTATGCAAAACGCTTTGGAAAAATTGGAACCCTTGGATTGGGGATTCAATACCTGAACGCGGGTTCAATTGACCAAACAGATGAGTTTGGAACCAATGTGGGGACATTCCAACCCTCGCATACCGCCTTAAGCATCGGCTGGGCAATGAAACTTCTGGAAATGGAATTCCTGGAAGAAAAAAATGAATTTAGTCTAGGAGTTTCTGCTAAACTGATCCAATCAAGAATCATTGAAACTGCCTATGCAGGAGCCTTAGATTTAGGAATTCTTTGGAGCCCGGTTGAGAAATGCTGGGTAGGAATCGCTGCTCAAAATATTGGACCGTCTTTTAAATTTAAAAACGAACTGGATCACCTGCCCTTAAACTTTAAGATTGGATCTTCCTATCAAGTGAGTGATCCTTTTATCCTGGCTCTAGATATTAATTTTCCACGAGACAATGATCCCAACATGGGTCTTGGAATAGAATATAAAAAAAAGATTACTCAAGACTTTTCCATGGCGGGCAGAACTGGATTTAACTCTAGAAACACCCCGGATATAAGCGGCCTTTCTTCCATTAGCGCCGGGGTAGGATTCAACTTAAAAAATAATGAGATTGATTTTGCCTGGGTTCCTTTTGGCGACTTAGGTCACACCTACCGCGTCAGTTACTCTAAAAAATTCTGATCCTTAAAGGTCAAACCCGAAACTTGGCTATGAAAATGGAATACGCGGTTTTAACTTCCTTTGCTTGTTTTAACTTCGTATTTTTTTCCATCTGTAATAATTTGGATTGTTCCATCCTGGTCTGTTCTATAAATTTTTACTCCTAAATCATTAAAACGATTAAGGATGAGAGCATGCGGGTGTCCAAATGGATTCTTAACTCCGCAAGAAAGTAGCGCCACTTCCGGGTCAACGCGCATTAAAAAAACCATGGTGGAAGAAGTCTTAGATCCATGATGCGCAACTTTTAAAATTTTGGACTTTAATTTTCTTTTTAATTTTTTTGCCAGAACTTCTTCCGTTTCCTTTTCAATATCCCCTGTAAAAAGAAAAGAGACGCTCTTATAAGTTAACTTTAAAACAATGGAACGATTGTTAACATTATTCTTCTCTTCAATATTCGGGGCAAGTTCTTTAGTCGGCGCAAGGATTTCTATTTTTAAAGAACGCTCCCAATTTAATTTGTCTTTTTCCTTCACTATCTTATACTCTACCCCATTCTTTTCTAACTGAGATAGAAGTTTTATGTATGGTGGAGCTCGGGTTTTAATCCCAGAATCCATGAATTGTTTGACCTTAAAATTCTCCAATACTGTAAAAGTTCCACCGTAATGGTCTAAATGCGGATGCGTAATTAAAATTCCATCTAAAAATGCGATCTTATTAAATTTAAGGAAAGGAACAACCGCTTCTTTCCCAGCATCAAAAGATCCGCCAAAAAGCGTTTCATTGGGACCCGTATCAATCAGATAGGTTTTGCCTTTTGGGGTTTGAATAACTATTGAATCTCCTTGACCTGCAGCCAGCAGTGTGACAATCAGATTTTTATTTTTTGAGGATTGAGCTAGGCAGGGATTCTCCTGAATGAAAATCCCAATAAGAAGAATGGAAAAAATAAAAAACTTTAAATATTTTTTTATGATTTGCAAGAATACACTTGTTGGATAATAGTTACTTTTGATTTGTTTGATAAAGACTAGCCCAAACAATTTTAGATGGTTGTGGGGGTCGGTTTCATTTGAGATAAAGCCAAAATAAATGCTCCCACACAAATAGATGAATCAGCGACATTAAAACTAGGCCAATGATAAGATCCAACAAAAAAATCAAGAAAATCAATTACGCTGCCATATGAAACCCGATCAAAAAGGTTACCAAGAGCGCCGCCTAAAATAAGACTAAGCGCAATTTTTTCTTTTAAAACCCCTATTTTTGTCCGATCCCAATAAGCTAAAAGAGCAAAAAGCAACAGCAATAAGATTGAAGAAAGAAAGATAAAAAATAAATTGTTATTCTGCCCTAAACCAAAAGCAACCCCTGTATTTTGAACATAGGTGATGCTAAAAAAAGGAAAAATTTCTAAAACTTCTCCCAAAAACATTTTATTTTTAATCCACTCTTTAGTCATTCTGTCAAAAAGAAAAACTACTAAAATAATGAGTGGGGATGTAAGGCGCGGAAATAAATTTTTCACTTTTTTAATCCCATCTAAAATTCAATTTAACCGAGATTATGCATTAGGAAATGAGAACCGAGACGAAAAATATGGGTCAGATTTTGGCGCAAAAAAGTGAGAGCGTACTTATGAGTACGGTCGAACTTTTTTGCGACGAAAGATGACTCATATTTTTTGTCGAATTCCATTTCCTAATGCATAATCTCGGTTTAATGCTTCACTGCAGCGGGAACAAATTCCTGGGTAAACGCCCTCTTCTTTCACGCTACTGTCATACCTCCAACAACGCCCGCATTTTGCGCCATCAGCTTTTTTTACTTGAAATGCTAATTCCCCGCTCTTTTCATTCATTTCCACTTGTGAAACAATAAAAATCATGGGCAACTCTTTTTCCATCTCCCTCAAAATTTTATTCTCTAATTCATTCCCCCCTAAGAATATCAGTTTAGATTCTAAAGAGCTGCCAATCAAACCTTCTCTTCGGGCAGCTTCAAGGGAAAGGTTCGCTTGTTCACGAACCTTTAAGATCACAGCCCATTTTTTATCTAATTCTTTATCTAACCACTGCGGATGATTTTCTGGAAAGGAAGTTAAAAAAACACTTTCCTCTAACCAAAGCCTCTCAACTAATCCAAGCTGCCAAACTTCCTCGCAGGTAAAAGAAAGAATAGGAGAAAAAAGAGGTAAAAGAGAAGATAAAATCCGATAAAGCGCTGTCTGCGCGCTTTTTCTTTCAATGGAATTTTTTCCATATGTGTAAAGCCGATCTTTAAGAATATCAAAATAAAATGAGGAACCATCCACAGCGCAAAACTCAACCAAACTAACCACCACACGATGAAACTCATAAGACTCATAAGCTTTTTTAGAAGCTTCTATGGCTAAAGCAAACCGCATCAAAGCCCAACGGTCTATTTCTAAAAGTTGAGAGTCAGGCAGAAGTTCTTTTTCAACATTAAATTCCGCTAAATTTCCCAGCATGTATCTAAAACTGTTCCTTATTTTGCGGTAATTTTCCGCAACCCCTTTTAAAATATCTTTAGACAACCGAATATCTTCCCTATAGTCAGAACTAGCAACCCAAAGCCGCAAAATATCCGCGCCATAATCTTTTAAAATATCTTCCGGCGCAATCACATTGCCCACGGATTTAGACATCTTTTTCCCTTGCCCATCCACAATAAAACCATGAGTAAGCACAGATTTATAAGGAGCAGTCCCAGTTAAGGCTACGGAAGGAATTAAAGAGGTCTGAAACCAGCCGCGATGCTGGTCTGAACCTTCTAAATAAAGATCTGCGGGCCAAGAAAGTTCTTCTTTCCAAGATTTACCATTAAAGGTAGTTTCGTCTCCTTTTAAAACAGCTTCGTGCGAAACACCAGAATCAAACCAGACATCTAAAATATCATGTTCCTGCGCGAATTCTTTTCCCTGACACTTTTCGCATTCAAATTCTGTTTGTAAAAAATGATTTGCCCCTTCTTTAAACCAACTATCCGACCCCTCTAATCCAATCACCTCTTCAATCATGCCAATCGCCTGATCTTCCAATAAAGGGTTCTTACACTGCTTGCAATAAAGGATAGGAATTGGGGTGCCCCAGAGCCTTTGGCGGGAAAGACACCAATCTGGCCTTTGTTCCACCATTCCACGAATTCTATTTTTTCCATAGGCTGGTATCCAGTTTACATTTTCAATTTCTTTTAGCATCTTCCCCCTTAAATCTTCCTTTTTTACGCTTAAGAACCATTGATGAGTGGCTCTGAATATCACTGGCTTTTTACATCGCCAGCAATGAGGATAAGAATGACGAATGGTTTCCTGAAACACTAAAGAATTGTTTCCACTTTGTCCTAAAATTTCTAAAATTTTTTGATTGCCCTCTTTTAAAACAAAACATCCTTTTAATTCCGGATGATTCACTTCCTCACTAAATTTCCCAGAATCATCCACAGGGGAAAGAATTGGAAGATGATTCAGCCGATGACCCTGAATATAATCCACATCTCCGTGTCCCGGGGCAATATGCACAATGCCTGTACCTTCTTCACTTGAAACCTCCTCGCTCAAAATAACCTTACTCACTCTTTCATTTCCCACCTCAGGGAAAATTCTGTTATAATTCCATGCTTTAAAATATTCTCCGGTAAAACAACCTACAACCTCATAATCTTTAGAATTTAACTTAAGTTTATTTTCCAAAATATTCTGTAAAAGATTTTTTGCCAGCAGCCAATACTCTCCCCTGGTTTTTATATGAACAACTTCATATTCTAACTTTGGATGCAGCATAAGACCTATGTTCGCGGGCAATGTCCATGGGGTGGTGGTCCAAATTACAATATAAAAGGAATTTATTGGTATGTTTGAAAATTTTGAATCGGGACAATGCAGATTCACTCTAAACTTCACATATATAGCAGGGGATTCTTTTTCTTCATATTCTACTTCTGCTTCTGCCAGAGCGGTTTCGCAGGTTGCGCACCAAAGCACTGGTTTTTTATCTCTATAAATAAAACCTTTAGCTAAAAGTTCTCTAAATGTTTTTAGAATGACCCCTTCATAAGGAGGGGTGAGGGTTAAATAAGGTTTTTCCCAATCCCCAAAAATAGCTAAACGCTTAAATTCCTTTTTTTGAATCTCCACAAAATCTAAAGCAAAATCCGCTGCTTTTTTTCTAAACTCAACCCGATCCACAGTATGTTTATTCTTGCCTAATTTTTTCATCAACTGGTGCTCGATCGGCAGCCCATGGCAATCCCAGCCAGGCACATAAGGGGAGTAAAAGTTAGTTAAACTTTTGTATTTCACAATCATGTCTTTCAAAATCTTATTTAAAGCATGCCCCATGTGTATGTGGCCATTGGCATAGGGAGGTCCATCGTGGAGAATAAATTTTTGCTTCCCCATTCTTTTGTTGACCATCTTCTCGTAGATTTTATTTTTTTGCCAAAATTCCAGTAAAAGCGGCTCTCTTTTAGGTAGATCCGCCTTCATGGGAAAGGATGTTTTTGGCAAATGAACTGTTTTAGAATAATCCATTAGAATTTTTGAATCCCTAAGGCTAGTGATCTCCAATGAGTATGAAAACTGATTTTTCGGGCAGGAATATGAAAATAAACCATCTTAAAAACTATTTTCATAATAAAAATAGAAAACAAAAACTTATTTAGGAGTGTGATTTAAGAATTGCTTAATTGTTTCCATGGAAGGAGGTTGGGCAATTCCTTTTTCAGTAATAATCGCGGTAATCAGGGAATGAGGCGTTATATCAAACGATGGATTCCGAGCAATTGTGTCTAAAGGAGTAAGCGCGTAATTTCTAATATGAGTTACTTCTTTTCGAGACCGCTCCTCAATAGGAATTTGTGCCCCAGAGATCACCTTTAAATCAATGGTGGAGGTTGGCGCTACCACATAAAAAGGAATTTTGTGATACTGGCATAAAACAGCAAGCCCGTAAGTTCCAATTTTATTGGCTACATCTCCATTGCTCGCAATTCTATCAGAGCCCACAATCACCGCATGAATGGTTTCAGTCTTCATCATATGCGCTGCCATATTATCCGTAATCAGCTCATAAGGAATTTTATCTTTAGAAAGCTCCCAAGCGGTTAAACGCGCTCCTTGCAGGTAAGGACGGGTTTCATCCACAAGCACCTTCTTAATTTTTCCTTTGTGATAGGCAGTTCGAATAACACCCAATGCAGTCCCCCAGCCAGAAGTAGCTAAACTGCCGGTATTGCAATGGGTCAGGATAACAGCCTCTTTTGGAAACAACTTAGCGCCTAAATCTCCCATGCGGTAATTTCCGTCTAAATCTTCCTCATAAATTTTATTCGCTTCCTCTTCTAAGGTTTCCCGAATCTCTTTAATCTTTGCCCGTTCATTTTTAGCCTGAGGTTTAATATCCTTTACCGCTTTTTTCATTCTTTCTAATGCCCAGTAAAGGTTAATTGCGGTTGGCCGGGTAGAAAATAGAGTTTGAGCAGAAGAATAAAGATAAGAAATTAGGGCTTTGGAATCAGCAAATTTCTTTTCTAAAGAACTTAAAACAAGACCATACGCGGCTACACAGCCAATGGCAGGAGCCCCGCGCACATTCATATGCCGGATACAATCCGCCACATCTTCATGATGAGTGCATTCAATCCACTTTTCTTGGTGAGGGATCAACAACTGATTCAAAATCATTAATTTCTTCGATGGAGACTTAACCCATCGAAAGGCTAAAACTTTATTTTCGTACTTTTTTTTCAAATCAAAAACCTCTCTTTTTTAAGGAATCGCTTCCATCATTTTTTTTAAATCTTCTTCCCTGCGCCCCTCAATTTCTACTGTTTTCTCCCTTCCCTTTTCTCCTCTTACGATTTTAACCATTTTGGATTTTACTTCAAAAAACTCTGCTAAAAAGCTGCAGAGCTCCATATTCGCATTGCCGTCAATCGCGGGAGACGCAACTTTTAAACGAATAGTGCTGCCAATTCTGCCGACGATGTCATTTTCTGTCGCATTCGGTATTACACGCACACGGATTATCATTATTTCCTCCAAATACTACCCAATTAAAACCCTAGAATAACAGTTTCTTTTGTTTTTTAATTGGCCAAACTTAAAATTCTAGAACGCTCTTTTGCTTTACGCGCCGCCTCTAAAAAAATTTCTGACCATTTGCGTTTTTCTAAATATTTTATGGCAGCTTCTGTTGTACCGCCGGGAGAAGTTACTTTTTTTCTTAAATCTTTAGCAAGGCTGTCTCCCAAAAACATTTTTGCTGAACCTATCATGGTTTGTTTTGAAAATAGTTCTACAGAATTAGCCGGTAAACCCAGCTTAAGAGCAGCCTCTTCTAACATTTCAGCTAAATAAAAAAAGTAAGCCGGCCCTGAACCAGAAATTGCAGTTACAGCATCAAAATGTTTTTCAGATAGAACCACTGCCTTACCAACAGATGAAAAAAAATCAATTGAAAATTTTACCTGTTTTTTATTGGCAAAACGTCCGCCTGTGACAGCAGCCATTCCACACCCTACTAAAGCAGGCGTGTTGGGCATCACCCGAATGACTGGAATAGAATTTAAAAAATATTTTTCCACACTTTTAATCCGCACACCCGCTGCTATGGAAATAAGACACTGTTTGTCATTTACCTTATCTTTAATGTTTAAAAGAAGCTCTTTCATCTGTTGAGGCTTTACGCAAATAAAAATATAATCTGATTCCTTAAGAGCTTCCTCTAACGAAGAGGCTATTTTTAATGGAACATCTTTAAAATTCTCTAACCTTTTAAAATCCAGATCATAAATAGTAATGTCTGAAGGCTTTAAAAATCCGGATTTTATGGCGCCTTTAACTAGAGCGCTGCCCATATTGCCTGCGCCCAAAAAACTTACTTTAATCTTTACCGCCATTTAATCCTCTTCTAGCCAATTACTATTTACCAGCTCTTTTCCAAACCAATACAGACCTTTTTAATAAACTTCCATACAAACTTTAATACCTCTCTCCAAAAAGAGCTGTTCCAATGCGGATCATGTTACTTCCTTCTTCAATCGCAGCCTCAAAATCATGAGACATTCCCATAGATAGAACAGGCTCATCTATTTTTAAAGAGGATTTCAAAAAAAATCTATTAAACAAATCATAAGTTTTTGAAAAGTAGGGTTTTGCTTTATTAGGATCGTCAAAATAAGGGGCAATGCACATGAACCCTTTTAAATAAATATGTTTCAAAGAGCTGCTTTCATCTAAAATCTTCTGCACCTCATCCTCTCTTAAACCAAACTTTGTGGGTTCTTCGGAAACCTTTATTTCCAGAAGGCACCCTTGCACTTTACCCAGTTGGGATGCCCTGCGATCAATGGCCTGCATACATTTAAAAGAATCTACAGATTGGATGGCATCAAAAATCTCAACTGCGCGATTCACTTTATTGGTTTGTAAATGTCCAACCATGTGCCACTTTAAAAAAGGATAGGAGGATTGGAGAGATTCAAATTTTTCTTTTGCTTCTTGAACTTGAGATTCACCAAAATTTTTTAGGCCGCATTCAATGGCTTCAACCATTCTTTGAAGAGGAACTCTTTTGGTTACTGCAATAATTTGGATTTCTTCTTTTTTCCGCTTTGAACGAACACATGATTTTTCAATGCGTTCTAGCAAACTCTTAAGATTCTCCTCTATCATGAATAAGATTTAAAATTATATCATTTATTGAAGGAAAAGAAAAGCTCCACCTCCAAACCTTGAGTTGGAGGTGGAGCTAAACTAAAACCAAAGCTGCCTGATTGTTTTAGACGACTTTAATGATCGCTCTTACCATTAGCATGCGCCTAAAAGTAGATGCTTAATCATCTAAAAACAACTACAAGAATCTAGGCTTAATACTCTGGTGATGGCATTGCAGGCATTTTCTCTTTCTTTTCAGGAATGTCTGTAACCAAAACTGCTGTAGTTAAGAGTAAGCTGGCAATGGAAGCGGCATTTTGTAACGCGGTGCGGGTAACCTTTGCAGGATCAATAATACCTGCTTTGACTAGGTCGGTAAATTCACCATTGTCCGCGTTAAGTCCAAAGGTGGAGTTTTTCTCAGAACGCACCCTGTTCACGACAACTGAACCTTCTAAACCAGCATTTTCTGCAATGATTCGAATGGGTTCTTCCAGAGACTTTTGAATGATCTTGATTCCAGTTTGTTCATCCGGATCGCTGCTTTTTACCTTATCAAGAACTTCACTAGCTCTTAAAAGCGCTACGCCGCCACCTACAACAATACCTTCTTCAACGCCAGCGCGGGTAGCATGCATGGCATCTTCAACCTTAAACTTTCTGGTTTTCATTTCAGTTTCTGTGGCTGCGCCAACTTCGATCACAGCAACTCCGCCGGAAAGTTTTGCCAAACGCTCCTGCAATTTTTCCTTGTCATAGTCAGAAGTAGTTTCGTCAATTTGACGGCGAATCTGGCCAATGCGGCCATCAATATCTTTTTTCTTTCCATTTCCGCCAACAATGGTTGTGTTCTCTTTGTCAATCACAATTCTTTTAGCTCTGCCTAGCATATCTACCCCGGCTTTTTCTAACTTAAGACCTAACTCTTCAGAAATAACCTGGCCGCCAGTCAAAGTTGCAATATCATTTAACATCTCTTTTCTGCGGTCGCCAAAACCAGGAGCTTTGACTGCTACGCAGCGTAAACGCCCTTGCAAACGATTTACTACCAGAGTTGCTAAAGCTTCGCCTTCAACTTCTTCAGCAATTAACAGGAATGGTCTGCCAGTATCTGCAATTTTTTGCAAAACTGGAAGAAGGTCTGGCATGGCTGATACTTTCTTATCTGTGATGATGATATAAGCATCTTCCAATACCGCTTCCATTCTTTCCGCATCAGTTACAAAGTAAGGAGAAACGTACCCGCGGTCAAATTGCATGCCTTCCACAACTTCCAACCGTGTATCCGCAGATTTGCCTTCCTCTACAGTAATGACGCCGTCTTTGCCTACTTTTAGGATCGCTTCTGCAATGAGATCTCCAATCACTTTATCATTGGCAGAGATCGTAGCGATTTGAGCAATCTCTTCTTTTGCCTTTTCTTTAGCGTCAATATTAATTTTTTTTGCCATGCTTTGAAGTTCTTTCACAACAGCTTCTACCGCTTTATCAATGCCCCGCTTAATATGCATGGCATTAGCTCCAGCAGTAATGTTGCGGAACCCTTCGGAAATGATCGCTTGGGCTAAAACACAAGCTGTGGTGGTGCCGTCGCCGGCAACATCATTGGTTTTAGAAGCCACTTCCCGCACAAGCTGAGCTCCCATATTTTCAAAAGGCTCTTCCAGCTCAATCTCTTTGGCAATAGTTACGCCGTCATTGGTGACTGATGGAGAACCGAATTTTTTGTCTAGAACTACGAAACGCCCTTTAGGGCCTAATGTGACTTTTACAGCATTGGCTAGCTTATCTACGCCAGCTTTAATTGATTTTCTTGCGTCATCTGAATATTGAATTTGTTTTGCCATTTTTCTTCACCTCACTTCCTTTAAAGTATTCCTAGAATATCTTCTTGATGCATAATGAGATACTCAGTATCATCCAGTTTAACTTCTGTTCCTGAATATTTTCCATAGAGAATGCGATCCCCTGCTTTCACATCCATGGGAATCAACTTGCCTTGATCATCTCTTTTGCCTGGACCAACCGCAATCACTTCCCCTTCTTGAGGTTTTTCTTTTGCGGTGTCTGGGATAATAATCCCGCCTTTTTGCTGTTCTTCTTTTTCCACCGGCTTAACCAAAACTCGGTCAGACAATGGCTTTATTTTTTTTGCTGTTGCTACAGTCATGCTATTCCCTCCTCGTCCCTTAGTCTTTTTTTAGATTTTCAATGTTAGCACTAAAAAATCGAGAGTGCTAAAATGACGACCAAATAATAAGAGGTGCCAATAGATACTGGCACTCTCTATTCTTGAGTGCTATTATAAACGATCTGTAAAAACTTGTCAAGTATCTTCTAACAAATCTGCAAAACAGAGACTTCATTGACTTCTCAGATTCCTTGTGTTACGATTTGATTCTATAAAATAGATGTGGCAAACCGTTAAAAAATTATTCCCGTGATACAAAAATCTAAAAACATAGTCACTGTATTTTGGATTTTGCTTATTTTTACGGGAATATCTCTTTACATTTGTCCTTGGTCATTTAATCCAATTGGATTCCATAATATAAAACGAATTCTATTCTCCACTCTATTTATATACAACCTAAAACTCCTTATACATTTAAAGGGCAATTATGTTGCCGTTATTTTTAGTTGGCTTGTTTTTATCTCAATTAGTACATTTTTTGTCGTTTTTGGAAAATATTTATTGCTAAAGATTGTTAATTACAAACAGGAACAACCAAAATTATCGACTGCTGAAGAAATTTTATCGGAATGTTCCAAATTTGAAATTTTAAGTCTGAGTTGGTTTTTAGGCTCTTGGCTCTTCTCAATGATATGGTTTCTGCTTGGTTTATCTGGATTACTAAAAAAGGATATTGCAACAGCATTATTTTGGTTGGGCATGCTTCTGTTTATTGTTCAGTTGTTCAAAAAAATTCCAACGATTGCAAAATTATACAAATGGATTCTTACCTATTTTACAGCTTTGATTAAAAGAACACATCCTTACAGTAAAGGTTGCAAAGATACAATTAAACTCATAGGCTTTTCGATTGTGGCAATTTGGATATTTTCTTGGTCAGCGCTTGAGGTTTATCCAGTTGCCTATTGGGATACACTTATGGTGAATATGGCTCTACCAGGACATTATGTAGCAGAATCAAAACTAATACCAAATCCTTTTAACATCTATAGCTACTTTGCCCATAATAGTGAGATGCTAAGCGTGTGGACACTTTTATCTGGTTCCAAAGAAGCAGCTTTTCTCATGGTTTGGGGGTTCTTTATTTTTCTAATACTTTTCATTTATGGATATCTTTCTCGGGTTACTTCTAAGACCATAGCTTTTTGTGCCATTACTATTTTAGTTTCAAGCCAGTTAGGCCAATGGCTTGGCATTTTAATCAAAAACGACTTACAAGCAGGCATATTTTTAATTCTTCAATGGTGGTCACTTTTGTGGTCATATAAAAAATATCTTTATGGAAAATCAGATTTTATAAACTGGCAATTCCTTGCGGGTCTATTTGCAGGAATTGCGTGCGGCCACAAATTTACTGCTGCTCCTGCATTTGTAGTTACTTTCCTTGGTAATGTTTTGTTCTTTTTTTTCAACTCTAATACGGGACTCAATAATAGATTCTTTCTATCCATAAAGAACTCGTTTGTCTTTTCTTTGGGAACTCTATTAGCATGGGGGCCTTGGTTAATCAAAAGTTTGATCATTACAGGGGTTCCGATCTATCCTTTTCTAAATAAATTATTCAATACAACCCTGCTATATGAATGGCATACCAGACCACCAACTCAATACTCTTTAAGTTCACTAGGATGGGAAGGGATTCTGGAATATTTAGGGAGCTTAACACGTTTGAAGGTTGTTTCACCAGAAGGGGGAGCACCTATCTGGTGGGGGCCGACTGCAATTTTATGTTTCAGCAGTTTTTTCTGTTTTTCTAAACTATTTGAAAAAGAAATCCGTTGGATTGCCACAATCGCAGCGGCGAGCTGGGCATTCTCACTCGTTTTTGCAATGAAACCGCCATACCATGCTGGACCTCTCATTTTTTTATTCTGCTGTTGTTTTGGGTTAGCTATAAATAAGGTGTTTATTAATTCTCAATCTTTCCTCTTATCTTATACACTTATATTAATAGTCGCTTGGGATTTTATACGAAGCTGGCTTATGTCTCTTACTAAAGGGAATGTTATCCTTTCCCTCTGTTTACTTTTTTCTGGTTCTCCAATATGGCATGACATGGTTAATATAACAGCAGGCACACCTGAATATGCCTCCATTGATGAGATGCAATGGGTCAATTATTTAATTAATAAATATACACAGAAAAAAGAAAAAGTGCTGTTTATGGGGACTTTCAGACCTTATGGAATTGAACGAAGACACTATGCCGCATTCACTCTAGATAAACAACCCATCCTCTATTTTGCAGAAAAATCGAGTGATGAATATGAGTTAAAAAAACAATTAGTTTCTTTAGGAATTCATCATATTGTCTATGATCCTGGTGGATGGAAACAATGGTTAAGACGAGAAACAGTGGATGGTTCACATAATATAATAATTAGTCCAACAGAAATATCAAAAATTGATCTGTTTATGAAACGCTTTACATTTCTCCGTTTCAGCGTGCCTTCTAATCACTTAATGTGGTACACAATCCAAGGTGAGGAGGTAAAACAACAAAATTTTTTTTCACAACCTCCATTTGATTCTGATGATATCTATCAATTTCCTCTCCTCTATATTCAGTTAGCAAGGTCTCTATATGATCAGGGAAAAATCTTAGAGGCAAAATCTTTAGCAAATCTCTTAAAAAAGAATAGTTACATTCCCAAATTAAAGATTCATTCAGAATTTCTGGAATCTGTATTAACATCAAAGTAATATAAAATCTTTTATTTAATTTCTTTTAGGAATTCTTAGCTTAACTTCTTTACAAATTCTTCGATTCTTTGGAGGCCTTCGGTAATGTTACTCATGGAAGTAGCATAAGAAAGGCGCATGTAGTGATCGTCCCCAAAAACAGAACCTGGAACAACAGCTACCTGAGCCTTTTCTAATAAAAGATCCGCAAAATTCATGGAAGTTTCAATTTTTTTCCCATCAAAAGATTTTTCCAATAAATGTTTAATATTGATAAAACAATAAAATGCGCCTTGCGGAGTAAGAGTAGAAAGTCCTTGGATCGTATTAACCTTTTTTACCATCACCTCCCGCCTTTTCTTAAATTCCGCAACCATTGTTTTCAAATCCTCTTGTAAGCCCCCCAAAGCCTCGACTGCTGCAGCTTGCGCTATAGAAGTGGGGTTGGATGTAGAGTGATCTTGCAAATTAGACATGGCCCCAATAATTTCTTTTGGACCAGCTGCATAGCCAATACGCCAGCCGGTCATGGCATAGGCTTTAGAAACCCCATTCACAACAATGGAACATTTTTTAATCTGTTCATTGAAAGAAGCGATACTTACATGCGGGATATTATCATAAATAAGTTTTTCATAAATTTCATCTGAAATACAAAAAATATTATTCTTAATTAATATTTTTGAAATCTCTAGCAACTCTTCTTTATCATAAATCATGCCTGTGGGATTAGAAGGCGAATTTAAAATCAATATCTTCGTGCGAGAAGTGATTGCAGCAATGAGCTGATCTGGCTTTATTTTGAATTGATCTTCTTGGTTAGTTTTAATAATCACTGCTTTTGCCCCAGCCATGCGAATCATCTCAATATAACTAACCCAATAGGGGGAAGGAAGGATCACCTCATCGCCCTCATCTGCCAAGGTTAAAATCGCATTAAACAAAGAATGCTTAGCGCCGCAAGAAACAAGGATTTCATTTGCAGAGTAGGTAAGACCATTGTCTTTATTAAATTTTTTGGAAATCGCATCTTTAAGTTCCTTAATGCCAGAAGTAGGCGTATATTTAGTTAAACCCGCATCCAAAGCCTTTTTTGCAGCATCCTTAATATGATTGGGGGTATCAAAATCCGGCTCCCCAGCTCCAAAACCAATCACTTTTATTCCCTGTTCTTTCATTTGGTTAGCTTTTGCAGTAATCGCCAAAGTTGGTGATGGACTGATCTGACTTACTCTTTTAGAAATAATCATAAAAGTACCTCCGAAAAATTATAAATTATATTTTTTTAGGAATTTCTAGACCACGAATTAATAGCGAATAAATTTTTCTTATTTTTAAACTAAACTCGTAATTTTTCAAATACTTCAAGGGTAAGTTCTCCTGTTTTTTCCCAAGTAAAAACTTTTGCTCTTTCCATGCCCTTCCTGCGCAAAATCTCTTGTAATTTCTGGTCATTCAATAATTGAAGAATTTTATGAGCCATATCCTGAATATCCTGTGGGTCAAAATAAAGACCAGCATCTCCCACCACCTCTGGCAAAGATGAGGTTTGGCTCACAACTGTTGGTACGCCATAGGACAATGCTTCAAGTGGAGGCAAACCAAATCCTTCATAAAGGGAAGGGAAAATAAAAATTTCAGCTCCTTTATAAAACAAGGAGAGTTTTTCGCTAGAGACGTGTCCAAAAAATTTTATTCTATCTTCAACTTTATTATTTTTCACTAAATGATCTAATTCTATTTGATGCGCTTTATCCTGATAACCCACAATCACCAGCTGCACGCGCGTTTGATCTTTAATAAAGAAAAAAGCTTCAATCAATCTCTTTAAATTTTTATGCGGGTGATTTCCAGAAACGCATAAAATATATTGAGTAAGTCCAAATTTTCTCTTAAATTCCTCCACTTCCATTTGGTTAGAAAGTTCAGATGAAACACCCTCCCCTGGTTTTGCAAGCAAAACAGGGGTAATCTTTTGGCTGGCTATCCCAAAAAATTTTATTACATCCTGCTTTGTATTTCCTGAGATCGTAATAATATGATCCGCTTTTCTTAAAATAATGGGAAATAAATATTTTAGATAGAGCTCATGTTTATGTTTTTGATCTGTCAAAATAAATGGAATAAGATCTAAAACTGTAATTACCTGCTTTAAATTTTCCGGAGTAAAAAACAGAGCGTCGAGTTGAGAAGGAGAAAAAAGAATATCGTATTTTCTAAAAACTAAAAGAAAAGGGAATATAAATTGTGTCCATAATAGTTTAATCATGTCTCCAATAGAACGACCGAGAAAAGAGCGAAATTTACTTAATTTTTCTTGACTAAGAGTTTGGGTTACAGTTTCTATATTTGATAATCCATTTGTATTGGAAATGTGGCAGAACGAAAAAGGTTTTATAATATGTTCAGGTTTGACATTTTGGAAATGACCCGGGTTAAAAGTATAAAGATCAAAAGGTAACCCTAGCTTTGCAAGTTCATTGACCAGATGAATAATATAATGGTCTAGACCGCCTCCACTTTGACGGCTTACTCGAATAGCGTTAATAACAATTTTCACAAAGAGCTATGTCAGGAAGAAAAAATATTATTTGTTGGCTCGAACAACATAAATATATACATAATTAAAAAAATGAGGACTAAGCGCATTAAAAAGGTCTAAAATGAATCTTCCGCAAAAATTTAGCTGCAAAGTTTCTCCTTTTGGAAATTCACCACCCTTCTTTAAAAAAAGATTCCCAAAAATGTCATGAAAAATATGAGGGTGGGAAATAGGAGCCGATTCTACAATTTCAAAACCTTTGCTTTTTAAAAGCCCCTCCAAGTGCCCTCTTTTACACTTGTATTCTATAAACATAGGACCTTTAACAATATCTAACCCAATGACTGGCCAAAATTGTGATTGCACTTTTTCTTCTATTTCCTTTATCTTTAACTTAAATTCATGGTTTTTACTACTAGGATAACTCTGCTTCCCCAATATTTTTCTTACAAACTCATTCCGTCTTAAAAGTTTAACGAATAACTGACGAATAGGATACCAGAGCCTCATAAAATAATTGAAGGCTGGCACAATAATAATGGATATGCCACCGGATTGCAAAACTCTATACATTTCCATGATGGTTTTTTCAGGACCTTCAATCATATGTTCCAATACACCAATGGAAATATATCCTGTAAAGGAATTGTCCGGGTAAGGAATTTGTCTAACATCTCCAACTTTCATCTCTGTTTCAGGAAAAAACTTCTTACAGGTTTCAACGCATTCAGGAACAATCTCTAAACCAGCCATCTGATATCCCATGCGCTTAAGATAAACTACCCAATGTCCAAAACCGCAACCAGACTCTAAGATTTTCCCATTTTTTGGCAAATAACGCACAAAATAGGGTAAAAGTACGGTATCGTTCCCGCAACTCTCAACGGATTGCACCAGATCTTTTTCCGACCAAGTTTTTTGCCATTGATAAACTATTTCTTCTGTATATTGATCAGTTTTCATTTTATTCACCAAAAATATCAATTATTTATATAACAAGTTATTATATCAAAATCCTTTACTTTAAAAACTTTTGCGGATATAATGATTTTTTAATGCGAAGAAAAATTTTCTATACTCTTTTAAGCCTCCTTTCTTTGGGAATCATTTGTGGAAGCATTGCTCTTCGAACTTTTTTAGAAACGCTTCCTAATATAGGGACTCTGGAAACGTATTTACCCCAGTTGACCACACGCATTCTAGATCATAAAGGTCAGCTTGTTTCTGAATTCTTTACAGAACGACGCGCATGGGTTTCTCTGAATGATATTCCTTTAGATTTACAGAACGCATTTCTCGCGATTGAAGATGATCGTTTCTATGAACATTGGGGAATTTCCCCGCAAGGCATGCTGCGAGCAGCCATTAAAAATTTTCTTTCTGGCAGGGCAGCCCAAGGCGGATCCACTATTACCCAACAGCTTTCTAAATTGATATTCCTCACGCAAGAAAAAACTCTCACAAGAAAGATAAAGGAACTTTTACTTGCTTTGCAGATTGAACGGGAGTTTAGCAAAGAAGAAATTCTGCAAATTTATCTAAACCAGGTCTATTTCGGACATGGCGCCTATGGGGTATCTGCCGCGGCAAAAATCTTCTTTGCAAAAAAAGTGCAGGATCTAACGCTTTCTGAATCTAGCCTGTTAGCCGGGCTTCCCAGACTGCCCCAATACTATTCCCCCATCCTTCACCTAGACCGCGCTCAAGGCCGTCAGTCCATTGTTCTTGCCCGCATGCAAGAACTAAAATTCATCTCCCCTGAGGAAGCAAAACTTGCCAAAAAATCTTCCTTACAAATAAAACGCTTCTCCCTGCCCACAACCGCGCCCTATTTTGTGGAATATTTAAGGCAAAATTTAGAGCCTAAATATGGGAATGAACTTTTATATCGGGGAGGTCTTACGATCCAGACCACTTTAGATTTAGATTTACAAAATAGCGCGGAAAAAATCTTTACTGGAGCCATGGAACAATTTGACAAAGAATATGGTCCTTCAGCTGAACTCTTACGCGCAAAAGAAAAAAGTAAAGAACTTAAATTTGCGGTAAAACCTTCTACTACCGTTACAAAAATTCAAGGTTCTTTGTTACTGATTGATCCTAAAACTGGCGGAATCCGGGCTTTAATTGGAGGCCGCAATTTTTCCGAATCCCAATTTAATAGAGCCACACAATCAAAAAGGCAGCCAGGTTCTACCTTTAAGCCATTTGTTTGGTTGACTGCTTTAGAAGAAGGCTATACCCCTGCGACCATTCAGGAAGATTTACCCATCGCTTTTCAAAATGATGGACAAGACTGGAGGTTGATTGAAGGCGCTACCACTCCTTTTTTAATCCAAAAAGCGACCTCTACCCTGAAAGAAAATCAGGTTTGGGTCCCTAACAACTATGATAATAAATATTTTGGCGCGCTTACTTTAAGACGAGCATTAGCTTTTTCCAGAAACCTAATTTCCATACGTTTAATTTACCAAATCAGACCGCAAAAGGTGATTGAAAGGTGCAAAAAATTAGGCATCAGCAGCCATTTAGATCCAGTGCTTTCTCTTTCCTTAGGAACCTCTGTGGTTAATCTCTTAGAATTAGTAAGCGCTTTTGGCGCATTTGCAGGAGAGGGGATTTATAGAGAGCCTTACGCCATTACTAAAATCACGGATTTTCAAGGCCAAGTGCTGGAAGAAAATTTTCCCATTGAAAAAGAGGTGATTTCTCCGCAAATAAATTACCTGATGACCAGCCTTTTAAGAAGCGTGGTCACTGAAGGAACCGGCAAAGGCGCAAAAAGTTTAGATGCGCAAGTGGCGGGTAAAACAGGGACCAGCCAGGACCAGAGAGATTTGTGGTTTATTGGTTTTACTCCGGAAATTGTTTGCGGCGCATGGATGGGTTATGATGATTTTGCTCCCTTAGGCAAAAAATTGTCTGCAAGCGGAATTGTAGTTCCCTGGTGGACTGAAATTATGCGGGAGGCTTTAAAAATGATTCCCTCAAAAGACTTCCCAGTTCCTGACGGCATTACCTTTGTAAAAATTGACCGCTTAACCGGAGCTCTTGCAATCCCAAGCTGCCCAAAAGTTGCCCTAGAAGCTTTTAAAACAGGCACGGAACCCAAAGAATTTTGTTCTGTGGACCATTCCAAAAAACAATTGTTGGAAATGGAAACAGAAGAGTAATAAGCCCCCAATCTAATTTATTGATTTAAAAATTTAGATGTGTTATTATCTAAAAATTATAATTTTTATTATAAAAATAAATAAAAAAATTAAATGAACTCGAATCATTAATACCGCAGTAGAATTATTCGAGCTAATCAGATTAAGCAATCATTTTTTAAGAGGAGAAATAAAAAGATGGCAAAAAAATATGTCTATTTTTTTGGAGCAGGCAAAGCAGACGGGAATGGAAAAATGAAAGATCTTCTAGGCGGCAAAGGCGCTGGCCTTGCGGAAATGTCTAAATCCGGCGTGCCTGTGCCGCCGGGATTTACAATCACTACAGACACCTGCCGTTATTACTATGCTCATGGCAGAAGAGTTCCTCCTGAACTTAACCCCCAGTTTAAAACCGCAATGCAAAAGTTAGAAAAAGTTTCTGGCAAAAAATTTGGGGATCAAAAAAATCCCCTGCTTGTTTCTGTCAGAAGCGGAGCAAAATTTTCCATGCCAGGCATGATGGATACCATTCTTAATCTTGGAATCAATGATGCTGTGATTGATGGGCTCATAACATTGACCAACAATCCCCGTTTCGTCTGGGATTCCTATAGAAGATTTATTCAGATGTTTGGCAACGTGGTCATGGGCATAGAAAAAAGCAAATTCGAACAGACGATCTCACAAAAAAAACAGGAAAAGGGAGTTACTGCAGATACTCAATTAGATGCGGAAGATCTAAAAGATTTAGTCTCCAGATATAAAGAAAAATATAAGGAAGAGACAAAAGAGGATTTTCCTCAAGATCCATGGAAACAGCTAGTCTCGGCTAGGGACGCGGTTTTTAAATCCTGGAATAATGAACGCGCCATCTCTTACCGCAGGCTAAACAAAATTTCCGATGATCTTGGGACCGCAGTCAATGTGCAAACCATGGTTTTTGGAAATATGGGAACGAGCTCAGCCACTGGGGTAGGGTTTACCCGCAATCCAAGTTCAGGAAAAAAAGAATTTTTTGGCGAATACCTGACCAATGCTCAAGGAGAAGATGTGGTGGCAGGTGTACGCACTCCAAACCCCATACGGGAACTGCAAAACGAAATTCCAAAATGTTATGACGAGCTTAAAAAAATTACCTCTAAATTAGAAAGGCATTACAGAGATGTGCAAGATTTTGAATTCACCATTGAACGAGAGAAACTGTACATGCTGCAAACCAGAACCGGCAAACGCACAGGCATGGCAGCAGTTAAAATTGCAGTTGACATGGTGCATGAAAAAGTTATTTCTAAAGCTGAAGCTATTCTTAGAGTTGAACCAGACCAGCTATCTCAGCTTTTAGCTCCTGTATTTGATGAAAAAGAAAAGGTCAATGCAGTAAAAGTGGCTAAAGGAATTAATGCCGGGCCAGGAGCTGCCAGTGGAAGAATTGCTTTTACAGCGGCTAAAGCAGTGGATTTAGCTAAACAAGGTCCTGTTGTTTTAGTGCGTCCTGAAACGAATCCAGATGATATTGAAGGCATGAACGCGAGCGTTGGCATTCTAACTGCGATTGGCGGAAGAACCAGCCACGCCGCAGTGGTTGCCCGCGGCATGGGAAAACCCTGCATTGTTGGCTGCAGCGATCTTAAAATAGACGAACATTCCGCAATCTTATCTGTGGACGGCCATAGTGTAAAAGAAGGGGAATCTATATCCATTGATGGTTTTACTGGCGAAGTATTTATCGGGCTAATTCCCACACTCCCTTCAGAAGTGGTGCGAGTTTTAAATGGAGAGATGAATCCCAAAGAGTCTGAACTTTTCCAAATCTTTAAAGAATTCATGAAATGGGCAGACCAGATCAGAACCTTAAAGGTAAGAGCGAATGCGGATATTCCCAGAGACGCTAAAGCTGCCCGCTGGTTAGGCGCTGAAGGCATTGGGCTTTGCCGCACAGAACATATGTTTTTTGCTGAAGAACGGCTCCCTTACATGCAGCAAATGATTTTAGCGAATAATATAGTGGACAGGAAAAAGGCGCTGGATGCTCTACTTCCCTTCCAAAAGGAGGATTTTAAAGGTTTATTTAGAGAGATGAGAGGTTTCCCTGTAACCATTAGAACTTTAGATCCCCCTTTGCATGAATTCTTGCCTAAGACAGAAACTGATGCGCAAGCTCTTTCCCAAAAAATTGGAGTTCCTACGGAAACGATCTGGGCTAAATCTAAAGAGCTGCATGAATTTAATCCCATGTTAGGACACAGAGGCTGCCGTTTAGGCATTACCTATCCGGAAATAACAGAAATGCAGGTTAAAGCGATCATTTCCGCTGCCTGTGAACTGGCTAAAGAAAAAATTCGCGTGGTGCCAGAAATTATGATCCCTTTAGTTGGTCATAAAAATGAATTGAAACACCAAAAAGAATTAGCTATCCAAGTGGCAAAAGAAACCATGAAAAGCTATGGGGTAAAAGTTAATTATCTGATAGGAACCATGATCGAGGTGCCAAGAGCAGCTATGGTAGCTGGATCCATTGCCGAAGAAGCTGAATTTTTCTCTTTTGGAACCAATGATCTTACCCAAATGGGATTTGGTTTTTCTAGAGATGATGCGGGCAAATTTATTCCAACCTATCTTGCAGAAAAAATATTAAAAGAAGATCCTTTCCAAACTCTGGATCAAGAAGGGATTGGACGGCTTATTCAATACGCGGCCATTGAGGGAAGAAAAACTAAAAAAGATCTTAAACTTGGAATCTGCGGAGAACATGGCGGAGATCCAGAAAGCGTAAAGTTCTGTTACCGTACCGGCTTAAACTATGTTTCTTGTTCCCCTTACAGAATTCCCATTGCCCGGCTTGCAGCAGCGCAAGCTCTTTTACAAGCCAAACAAAAAACCGAATATACTTCTAAATAAGAATACGAATTAAGAAATACCCCAATTGATGATATTATTATCAAGCGGGGTATTTCTTTCTCCACCTCACCTACCCCATGCTCCCCTAATTTTCATGCTTGATTTCCATCACTTCAATATCAAACTCCAATGTCTTGCCTGCTAAAGGATGGTTTAAATCTAATATCACATTCTTCTTATCAATCGCAATAATCGTTGCTTGCACTGGATTGCCTTTGTACTGTCCGGTAACGATCCCGCCGACTTTTAAAAATTTGGAATTCTTGAAAGATTTTCTAGGAACATTTTGAAAAGCTTCAGAATTAATGGGCCCATATCCTTTATCAGCAGGAATTATAATGTGTTTTTTATCCCCCTGTTTTAAATCTTTTAACTGTTCTTCCATTCCGGGAATGATCTGACCCATCCCTTGAACATAGATCAATGGTTTTTTGCCAATGGAGCTGTCCACTACTTTATGATCTACTGTTAAAGTATAGTGGATCGTGACTGTGCTGCCATTTTGGACCATGAATTTATCTTCTGCTTTAACATCTTTAGCATGGATTAAGCCAAGATTAAATTCCAAAAGAAATAGAAACAATCCAACCTTGCCCATCATTTGAATCATTCTCTTATTGCCGAAACATCTTTTTTTGTTATACATTAGACCAGTCTTCAAAGGTGCGCAAAGGAATGGCTTTGAGCCCTTTCTTTATTCTTTTCTTATTTCTTTCTTTCATTCCTTTTTCATAATTTTTATAAATCGTTTTACTCATGTATGAAACTTCTTCTTTATTTTCCTCCTTTTTATCAAATATTTCCGTTTTTTTATCATTTTTCATTTTATTATTTCCATTTTTTTTATTTTTTATTTTCTTATAAATTTTTATTGAGTCATTAGCAATTACTTTACTTCCCACTCGCATTTTCCAATTCGTATTTTACCCGTATTTTGCAATCTTGCGTGTCGGATCCAACGTCCTATTGCAAAATCCGGGGTCTATGCTTTTAGCCCATGCCATTTATATTTCTAGGGATCGAATCCCTTCAAGTCTCCCATGGCCGCAGACTAAAAGTACGTTCTTCCACCTTTCTTTTGCAACTTCAAATTTTCTCTCCTGAATTTTCAATCTATGCTTCCAACGTAAAAGAACTCTTCCGGACTGAATCATTCTTGATCTTTTAGCTTTTTCATACCTTGACTTAAGCTCTAACCAACGCGCATGAGCTGATTCCAATTCATGACGAACAATTTCTAAATGACTTTGTATTCTTTCCCATAACTCACTGGGAACCCAATGAACCTTTTTGCAAAGACAAAGCATCTCCATCTCCAATTTAGCGCTAAGTATTTTTTGGGATGGAGTCCGATTAAGGCGGTTCGTCAAATTAAACCAAGAGCCAAGAGCAATCATCCATTTGCTTGGATCCCACTGATACCAATGCACCCCATTGCGATAGTCTGCCTGAAATTTATGGTGATAATTGTGGTATCCTTCCCCATAGGTTAGAAATGCGAGCCACCAACTATCTCTGGATGAATCCTGATCCGTGTAGGTTTGACGACCGATCATGTGCGCAAGGGAATTGATAAAAAAAGTCGTATGATGGACAAACATAACTCGAAAAAATCCACCCCACAAAATGCCTCCCCAAGGTCTGCCTACACTTAATCCAATCAAAAATGGCAATACTGAACCAACCATGATTGCGATCAATAGATAATATTTCCCTTGCCATAAAACGAGCGGATCTTTTTCTAGATCTTTCACATGTTCTAAATTGCGCTGCTCTGATCTATTGAAAAAAATCCAGCCGATATGAGCGTACCATCCGCCTTTTTTAATATTATAAGGATCTAAATCAGTATCTACATGTTTGTGGTGCATTCGATGGTCGCAAGCCCACCGTAACACAGAGTTTTCATAAGCGCACGCGCCAAAAATCAAATAAAACAAACGCAAAAGAAAGTGGCATTCATAACTCCGATGAGCAAAATAGCGATGATACCCTGCGGTAATACTGATGCCTGTCAGCGCATAAAATAAAACAAAGTTGAAAATTTCTATGGGATGGACGCCATTGAAGTAAACATAGATTCCAGTTCCAACGATCCCAATAAAGTGTGAAATAATTAAAAACAAAGTTGTTGGCCAGTCAATTATTTTTTTCATTTAATTGTCTCCTTCTCTCTTTTTTTAGTTGTTTTTCTTTGCGCCGTTCCTCTTTCCAAATTTTTTTAAGTTTTTTGTTCACCTTAGCCGCAAATTTAGATCCAATCCTCTCAGGAGCCACAACTTCCAAAAGCCCTTGTTTAAAAGACTCTTCCAAAAGAACCTCGCCTCTTTGGAATCCAATCAATTTCATTTGAGCGGTTTCCGCTGTAATTAAATTGCCAATCTCCAGTTCCCCTAACAATTTTTCTTTAGCTTTCCCCATAACAAGATATTGAATTTGGGACTGTTCAAAAAATCTTTTCAGCACAGCCTCATTACGCAAAACTCTATTAAAAGATTTGGTGATTGAAGAACTTGAAAGGTCAATCTCATCCATGTGCACAGAACGGGTTGTTAGGTAAAATTGAAGTTTTTCAGAATCCAACACAATTACTTTCTCATGAATGTTCTCTATAAAGCCTTTGGTCATCTTCTCCTCAACTGTAAGCTCAGCGCAATCAAAAGGCAAAACAATCATCCGCGGCACAATTTTTTCAACTTTTACTTTCTTTATCCCTTTTCTTGAAAAACAACCAGAAAAAGTTAAAAATAAAACCAAAACAACCATATAAATACAAATGGAATGAGGTTTAAATTTCATAACTTGCCAATTCATTAGGTTCATACTTTTTTTCTCCTGATTTGACTGATTGAAAAAATCAGCGCTTGAGACAAATGATCTTCAGCTTTTCTTGCGGAACAAATTAAATTAAAAAACTTACCCCATTCTTTTGGAGAAGTTAAAAAAGCTTTCCAGAAGCCCCACCCTATTTTACCATTTGAATTCAGGGATGTGATAAAAGATGGTAAATCCTGATCCAGCTCATCACTAATCGCTCTTAAAGAACAAAAAGCAATTTTTTTCTCATGGCAAACTTGAAAAATCGCATTGCTTTCCATCTCTATTGCAAGCGCATTTGTTGTTTCTCCAACCTTAATTTTTTTTTCTTTATCTAACAAAAGTTCAGGATGGCTTAAAAATTTTCCCAAATGAATTGGAATCTTTAAATCCCCAGCGCTCTGAATGATCGCTGAAACAGATTGTGGATCGCTCTTTTCAATATCCAGAACTAAATCCCCTGCCTTAATTTCCTTTTTTAAACTGCCGGCAAATCCAGTAGAAAAAACTATCTCTGGCGCATCAGAAAGAAGTTCTTTCATTGTTTTTTGAGCGTTTTTTAAACCTATGCCGCTAATCTTTAGAATAAGTAAATCTTCTCCCTGTTTTAAAAAATAACTATTCTGTCCATCTTTTTTTAATCCCATCTTAAAAATAAACTTTTTGACTTCCCAGAAGGTAGCGCTTAAAATGCCAAGATTCATTTCACATAGCCATAATCCTTAAAAAACTTTACAGATTCTTCTAAAGATTTTTTAATATCATTTTGAGCCATTCCTAATTCTTGCACAGCTTTGGAAGGGTTATAAAACATAATCTCACGAGCCATTTTTACTCCATCCAAAGGCACTTTAGGAGGCACTCCAGTGATTTGAGCAAAAGTAGTTGTAAGGAATCCCGCGCTATAAGCGATCCAATAAGGAATCCGCAATTTAGGCGCAGGAATCCCAGTGATCTCTTCTAAAATCTGAAAAATCTCTTTTAACATTAGATTCTTATTCCCTAAAATATAGCGCTCTCCAATTTTGCCTTTTTCACTTGCTAAAAGATGTCCTTCAGCCACATCTTGAACATCCACTAAATTAAGGCCTGTCTCCAAATAAGCAGGCATTTGCCGATTTAAAAAATCTAAAATTAATTTACCAGTGGGGGTTGGTTTAATGTCGTGCGATCCAATAGGAGTGGATGGATTCACAATCACTATTGGCGCTCCTTTTTGCGCAAATTTTCTTGCCACAAGTTCAGCTAAATATTTTGACTTTTTGTATGGACCAATGAGCTGATGCTCAGTTGGATCCATGGTCTCATTCCCAGAAACTTTCTTTTCCCATGCCTTTCTATTAATCTCATCTAACTTCTGCCAATCCTCTCTTAAAACATTTTCAGGCCTGCCCACAGCTGCAACGCTCGATGTATAGACAATTTTTTTTACCCCAACTTTTTCAGCAACCTCTAAAATATTCTCTGTGCCCTGAACATTTGCTTCAATGATTTCATTGCCATTTCTTGCCCAGAGGCGATAATCCGCAGCCACATGAAAAAGAATTTCACACCCATCTAAAACTTTTTCCAAAGAGCTCTTGCTTTTTAAGTCTCCCTCCACAAGTTTTAAAGGAAGCTTTTGTAAAAAACGTTTCTGGCCCGTGTTTCGGCAAAGACAAAAGATTTCCCCTATTTTTTTTTCAACACATTTTTTTGCCACATGGTATCCCACAAAGCCTGTAGCGCCAGTAATTACAATTTTTTTCATAAAAAACTATTTAACAAAAAATAAACTAATGCCGGGAATATAGGTAATACAGACCAGAACAACCATTAAAATAAGCCAGAAAGGCAGTGTGGCTCGATAAATTTGCGTCACTGGCTTGCCAAACCTTAAAGAAGACAAAAATAGATTAAGACCAAAAGGAGCTGTCATGTATCCAATTTCCAAATTTAATAAAAAAATAACGCCTAAATGAATTGGGTCAATCCCATACTGGATCGCCACAGGAACAATCAAAGGAACCACAATAATAATTGCGGAAAACATCTCAATCATGTTCATGATTAAAAGAAAAATATTTAAGAAAATAAGAAAAATTGTTTTGCTTTCAATAAATCTATGAATCCACTCAAACATCCGCATGGGGATTTGTTCATCAATCAGATAATTGGTTAACCCTAGGCTAAGTCCCATCACCACCATAATAGCTCCCACTAAAACCATGCTTTCAACTATAATTGTTGGGAAATCTTTCAAAGATATGTCCTTATAAATAAAAACTTCCGCAACCACCACATAAAAAGCCATAACGCTGGAGGCTTCTGTAGCTGTGAAGATTCCGCCGTAAATTCCCCCAATGATCAAAAAAGGGAGAGGGATTTCCCAACCAGCTTCTTTTACAGCTCCTAAAAGTCGTTTGTAAGAAAAAGGTTGTGGTTTTTTAAAATTTTTAGTTCCTTGCAAAAATCCGTAAAAAGATAAGACTACGATTAAAAAAATGCCGGGAACTAAGCTAGCTAAAAAAAGTTTGTCAATGCTTACCTTTGCGATTAAACCATAAAGAATAATAGGAAGGCTGGGCGGAAATAAAAGACCTAAACTGCCAGTGGTGGTTAAAAGACCCAATACAAATTTTTCTGAATATTCTTCTTTAATCAGCATGGGGTAAAGCAGTCCGCCTAAAGCAATAATCGTGACTCCGGAAGCGCCTGTAAAAGCTGTAAAAAGCGCGCAGGAAACTAAGGTGACGATCGCTACCCCGCCTGGGATCCAACCAAAAAAAGCATTGGCAAGGTTCAACAATCTTTGCGGAGCTTTGCTCTTGGCTAAGAGGTACCCGGAAAAAGTGAAAAGAGGAATTGCGATTAAAGCAGGCAAAGTGGCTAAACGATAGAGTTCCACCATGATTAAAGAAGAATCTAGCCCCACAGATCGAAAGGCAATGAGAGCCAAAGCTCCAATCACTAAAAAAACAGGACAGCCTAAAAAAATGAGCGCTGCTAAAACAAAAATAAGAGAGATCATTTAAAAATCCTGGCCTTGAAAAATCTGATGAAGATGCTCTAAAAGTCCAAAGAAAAAATGAAGCAGTAAAAGGAAAAAACCTAAAGGAATAATGACATCTATCCAGAAACTAGGCACTTGAACAGTCCCTACGGAAAAAAGAATGGAACGAAATTGGACATCATCTTTAAAAAATTTTAAAGCTGAGCCAAACAAATAAAAAAGGGTGAGGATTGCGAAAAAATCAATCAGGATGGTTAAGCTTTTCTTAAAATTTTTTGGCAATTTCCCTTTTAAAAAATCAATGCTAAAATGTTTTTTTTCCTCTGTAGCTATGCTGGCTCCCAAAAAACCCACCCATAAAACCAAATGGCGCAAAAAAACATCTCCCCAAATGATCCCAATAGAAAAAAAATGGCGCAAAATTACTTGAGTAAAAGAGAGGAGAACCATAGCGATGAGGATCACCACTATGCAAAATTTTTCTAAAGTTAAAAATAAATTTTTTACGCTTGTTAGGAATTTCAATGAAGGGATAAACGATATTCTTCCAATGCTTTTTCGATTTTTTCTAAAAGAGAAACTTCATACAACTTACCGGCAAGTTTTTTTCTGGCATCCTCGCCCATCTTTTGATTGGATTCAATCTCTTTTTCAGAGGAAGAGAGGATCAGTTGAATCCCATTTTTTTTCAACGTCGCTATTGAATCTCTATTTTCTAAACGACTTAAATTAGTTAGCTGCTTTAAATGCTTTTTACCTGATTCCAATAAAAGCTGCTTTAGTTCAGGCTTTAAACGATCAAAAGAACTCTTTGAAATAAGCACCGCTCCAGAAGCATTGGCTAAAGGAGTTTCAACCATATATTTTGTGCGCGTAAACCATTGCAAAGCAATTGCGGCCATAGGAGAACAATAAACCCCTTCAATTAAACCTGTTTGTAAAGAGGTCATTACATCCGCTATGGATAAAGGAATGGGGCTAATCCCCATGGTCTTAAAAGTAATTTCTGCAATCGGGTCCCCCTCCCACATCCAGATTTTAAGTTTTTTCAGATCATTGAGACCCTGTATGGGTTTAGAGACAAAAAAATGGACAAAACCAACCTCTGCCCAGCCAAGGAAAATATATCCTTTTTTTTCAAAAGCATTGACCCATTCCTTTTCAAATTTTCCATAAATATAATCTATCTCATTTGAATCTCTAAAAAGAAAAGGAGTATCTAAAATTCTTACCTCTGGCGCAATTTCTCCAAGCCCCACTCCAGTAAAACCGCCTGCCTGAAGCTGACCCAACCGTATTTTTCTGACCACATCCTTTTCATCCCCAGAGACTCCTCCTGAATAAATTTTAAATTTTAACTGACCATTGCTTTTTTCCATTATTTCTTTATTCCAAGCGCGCAAAACTTTCAGCCAGGTGCTCCCCTCAGGCGCAAGCGTGGCAAATTTTATTGTGCCTTCTTCGGAAAATAAAAAGGAAGTTCCAAAATTCAGGAAAAAAATCAAGAAAAATAGTTTTTTAAAAATGTTCATCTATATTTTCTAATAACTTTTCAGCTCGCTCTTTGGCTATTGTGTTTGAAAGAATTTGTTCCGGAAAACGTTCTAAAGGAAAATGGATGATCTCTTCCAATAAATTTTTATAAAGCTCTCTGTCCTGTTTAGCCACAGCATAAGTTTGAGCATAGAGGAGGGACGTCATTAAAAAATGGTGATTGGAAGCATAGAGCGCTCGATTAAAATAAAATTTTGACTGCTCTAAATTTCCTCCTAAAAGAGAGGGTCTGGACGCATAATACACGCCAAAAAATAGATCTGCTCCGCCATAAAAATAATTTGGATCTAGCTCGTTCACTCTTTCCATCATGCTTACAATCTTTGGAAGATGGGAAAGCGCTTCTGAACTGCCCAAACTTAAATTCACAAAACCTGCCCAGGAGTAAGAGGTCCAAAAAAGAAGCGGCACATCCTTTTTCTTTAATTTCTGTAAACTTTTTTTAAAATGTGTCTGATCGGTCTGGCTAAGCAAAAGCTCACCACACTTATTTTCTAAAGCTCTTAAACCAATTTTTAGTCCGCGATCATAAAAGCCGATTGCGCGCTCTGGAGATTTCTCTTCTACAAAAAGAAAAGCATAAGCGCCAAAGCCTTGAACAGCCTGCACGATCAAAGAAAGATGATCCGGATCATTTTTAAGCAAAACTTCTAAAAATTTTAGTTGGCTGCCAATCGTCTCTTCTGCAAGCAATGGATCTGGCTCTTCATAAAAAGTTTTAGAGCCTTTATCCAAAAGCTGGGCCATAGAATTTAGAGCCACTCTTTTAAAAGAACAGCTGTTAAAAGATAAGATGAAAGAAAAGAAGAAAAATTTAAAACAATTTCCCAATCGCATTTTTTTGTTTCTCTATCACCTGCCTAATCCCAGCTTTTGCCAGTTGAATCAGTTGATTTAATTCTTTTTCACTAAAAGGATTTTTCTCTGCTGTGCCTTGAACTTCCACGAATTTTCCTTTGCTGGTCATCACAAAATTGCAATCGCTTTCAGCCTGGCTGTCTTGAATATAATCTAAATCTAACATTGGCTTGCCATTCACAACCCCAACGCTGATCGCTCCAATTAAATCTTTTAAAGGCCAGCTAGAAAAAGCGCCCTCTTTATAAAGTTTCTTTAAGGCAAAAGCAAGCGCAATCATCCCGCCATTAATAGAAGCGGTGCGCGTGCCTCCATCGGCGCGGATCACATCGCAATCTATAATAATCGCTCTTTCTCCTAATTTTTCTAAATCCACTACCCCTCGCAGAGCGCGTCCAATTAAGCGAGAGATTTCTTGAGACCTGCCTCCAGAAGATGCGCGGGATCTGGGGGTGCGCTTATCTCCGGCTCTGGGAAGCATGGAATATTCAGCAGTGACCCATCCAATATTTTGCTGCTCTGCATGAGGCGGCCTTTTTGTCTCAACGCTCGCCACGCACAGCACTTGAGTATTTCCCATGCTAAAAAGGCAGGAACCTTCTGCATGGGGAGCATAATTTTTAATAATTTTAATGGGTCTTATGGAAACTTTCATAATTCTAAATCTTTAACGCTCTTTTAAACCTTAAATAATCTGTTCTTTTAGATTTAATTAAATTTTTAGGTTTTGTCCATATAAACAGTATGCCACAATTCAAACCAGAGCAATGCCCAGAGCCGATAGCTGTGATCCTTCTGGCCATTTTGGTGCTCATTAATAAACCGTTCAACCACACTCATTCTAAAATAGCCGCGCTTTCGCGCCTTGTCTGAAAGCAGAGTCTCTTTTAAAAATGGGACTAGAGGACCTTTAAACCAATGCTTTAAAGGCAGGCCAAAACCCATTTTTTTTCTTTCTAAAATTGGGTCTGGAAGAAAACCTTTTAAAGCTTTTTTTAAAATCCATTTGCACCCGTTAAATTTTACCTTATATTTTGAAGGAATTTTAGCTGCGAATTCTATTAATTTGTGATCTAGGAATGGGGATCTGGCTTCCAAAGAATTAGCCATGGAAGCGATGTCCATTTTTACTAAAAGACAATCCGGCAAATAACCGTTCAGATCGCAAAAAAGGACTTGGTCTAAAAATTCTTCTGAATCTGAAGTTTTATAAAGAGAATCAAAATATTCATAAACATTTTTATTCTTTAACTCCGCAAGCAGGGAGGGTTCAAAAAGTTCCTCTAAACCTTCCTGATCAAAATAACAAAAAATTTTGAAATTAAATTCATGTGGGGTGAACTCTAAGACCCGGCTTGCGCGAAAAAGTCTTCTTAATAAATGATTGTTTAAAAAAATGTTTGGCATCCCTTGAATGAGGGTCTGGATTTTAGAACGCACTGGGCTGGGAACTACGCTAAGCAAATGAAAGATTCTATCCACCTGATATCGCAAATAACCTCCAAAATTTTCATCCCCCCCATCTCCATTTAAAGCCACAGTCACATGTTTTCTTGTTTCCTTAGCCACCATGTAAGAAGGCAGGGCAGAAGGATCCGCAAAAGGCTGATCATAATGCCAAGCTAACTTTGGCAAGAGCTCCACAGTTTGAGGTTTGACCACAAACTCATGATGATCTGTCTTAAAATGGTCTGCTACAAGCCGGGCGAATTTAAGTTCGGAAAAATCAGATTCGTCAAACCCTATGGAGAAGGTTTTAACAGGCTCACCCATTTCTTCTGCCATCATGCCCACCACAGCGCTAGAATCTATCCCGCCTGAAAGAAAAGCGCCTAAAGGCACATCTGAAATCAGCCGAATTTTTGTAGCTTCTCTTAAGTGAACTTTTAGCTCTTCGCATAGATCAGAAACTTTTTTAGCTTTTTTAGGCGCTTGCGATACCTGCCAGTACCTTTCTATCTTAATCTCCCCTTTTTCATTACAGGTGAGAGTATGGCCTGGAGGAATACGCTCAACATCTTTAAATATGGTATGCGGTGTGGGAATAAATTGATAAGCAAAATAAAGAGGGATGGATTCCCTATTGATATTTTTTGACACTTCTGGAACTTCTAAAAGCGCCTTTAATTCAGAAGCAAAAAAAAGAGACTTTTCCCTCTTAGCATAAAAAAGAGGTTTTTTGCCAATGCGGTCTCGCGCTATAAAAATCTTTTTATTTTTAGAGTCCCAAATGGCAAAAGCGAACATTCCTCTTAAATAGCGCACGCATTGGGATCCGTACAATTCATACAGATGCAAAATAACTTCCGTATCTGAACGGGTTAAAAATTTACACCCTCTATTTTCTAAACTTTCTCGCAGCTCCAAAAAATTGTAAATTTCACCATTAAAAACAATCCAGTTGTTTTGTTCAGCAGTGCTCATGGGCTGATGTCCGCTGCTTAAATCAATAATCGCCAGACGTCTAAAGCCTAAACCTACCTGTACTTGTGCTTCCGGGTTTTTGATGCTAGAAAAATAAGCGCCCTCGTCATCCGGACCGCGATGGATCAGAGTCTGATTCATTTTTTTAAGCAACTCTCTATCTACTCTTTTCCCATCCCAATGAAAAATTCCGCTAAAACCGCACATAGGCTATTTGATTTCTAAGAAAGGTTGTTTAAAATGGTTTGAGAATTTTTTTACAATTAAAGTTCCTTTAGATTTTTTTAAAGGAAGTCTGCCTTCTAATATCCAAATCTGTTTTACTCCTTTTTTTAATGCCTCAAAAGCGGATTCGCATTTTGGGATCATTCCTCCTGTAATTATTTTTTCTTTAATCAGTTTTTTCCCTTCATCTAGTGTAATCAAAGAAATGGTTTTTCCTTTGGAATCCAAAATACCAGGGACATCTGTAAAAAGCACAAGACGATCCGCAGCAAGTCCTTGAGCAATGCTCGCAGCCATTTCATCCGCATTGACATTCAAAGCCTTTCCCAAAGAGTCTTGAGCTACAGAGGAAAAAACAGGAGTCAATCCCTGCAAAAGAAAAGAGCGAATTAGTTCAGATTTTATTTTATTTGGTTTTCCCACCTGTCCTAAAGCAGGAATTGCTTTAGCTTGAACCATTTCCCTATCTCTTCCGCTTAAACCCAAAGCTCTAACCCCTAAAAGATTAAGCTGTGAGACAATATAAGGATTCACTTTACCGGATAAAACCATCTCCACTACTTCCATCATTTTAGGATCCGTCACCCTTCTGCCATGGATAAAATGGCTTTTGATCCCTAAACGAGCGCTTAAAGCAGTAATCTCTTTTCCTCCGCCATGCACCAGCACTGAGGTTTCGGATTTTAAAAAATGAGAAAGCTCTTTTAACCAAGGCAAAAACTGTTGTTCTTCTAAAAGGCTGCCGCCTACCTTGATCACGCTTATTTTCAATCGTTTATTTTGCATTCAAAAACCACCTTTGCTCCTAAAAAATATTGCTGACCAATGGATTGGCATAAACTATCCGTAACTTACTATTTTGCATTTGAAGCAATCGCCTTTGCTGTAGAATATTTGCAAGATTGTTTAAAATCACATTTATGGCATTGGGCTGTGTTTGGAGAAAACTCCTGCTTTTTAATTTTAATGGAGACATTTTTAAGTTGTTTTAAAGCCTCTTGCCTTTGAGCTTTTGTTCTTTGAGTTGGCATGAGCTTATTGTGAGCAAGAAAAAAATAACTAAAAGTAACAGGCTCAATGTTTAAAGCGTTTTTTGCCCCAAGAGAATAAAGCGTTAGCTGAAGGTCTGAATCAATCCTGGACTGATCCCAAAGTTCAGCGTGAGTTTTATAATCAATAATTTCATAAGCGCCGTCTGGCAAACGGTCAATGCGGTCTATGATTCCCCGCAGGATATAAGGACCCACTCTATACTGAAACTCCTTTTCCACCGCAACAATTTCCGCTTTTCTTTGCAAAGAGAATTCAAAATATTCAGTCAACATTCTTTTTCCCTTTTCATAAAATTGAAAAGTTTGCTGCGGGTTTTGAAAACCTTCGTTCACCCACTCATGGTCATACGTTTCAATTAATTCTTGCAATTGAGAACCCTTGTTTTTATGATACTCTTCTAAAGCCCTATGAATGGAAAGACCTAAAGAAATATAAGGGTTAGGAGGAACTTTTTGTTTATAAACATAAATCAATTTATATTTAAAAGGGCAAAAAAGATAAGCGGAAATTTTAGAATAAGAAAGTTCTAAAAGAGGTCCTTTAATAAAAATAGTTTTTACTAAATTTTTAATCCGCTCAAAAATCATTTTAGTTTAAAAAAGGAAAGAGTGGAGTCTCCATACTTTTCAGCTCTGAAAAAATTCCATTCTTCAGGCGCCTCAAACCTCTCTTTAGCATGGTGTTGGGCAACAAAGGTGCCCTGTTTTTTTAAAATTTTAGCCTGAAGTATCATTTTTAAGAGTTCCTGCACAAAATAAATTGGTTTTTTCTCCTCATCCTTATAAGGAGCTCCGGAAAAAATAAGGTCAAAATCTTCATTCAGCCAATTTAAGCCGTTTCGGATGTCTCTTGCATAAATGACCCAATCTTTTTGACTAGTGGAAAGAACAATTTTTTTAGAGTACGTTTCTAGGGTCTGTTGAATCCTCTCTCGGCACTGAAAATGAGACTCTACAAAAACCACTCTTGCCGCGCCCCTGGAAAGCGCTTCAATCCCTACAGAACCGCTGCCTGCAAACAGGTCTAGGAAACGGCAGCCTTGAATATGATTTGTTAAAATATCAAAAAGGGATTTTTTTATTCTGGCTAAGATGGGGCGCACCAAAATATTTTTAGGCATTGGACGAATTTCCAAACCCTTCCAGTCCCCGCTAATAATTTTTGTTCCAGACATAAAATTCTGTGTTAATTTTACCATTTCAACCAGTAGTTTGCATTATTCTTTCATTGCAAGATCGTCAACTTTATCCTAATCTCACAGTTCCAAAAATTTTAAAGAATTCAAAAAGCTCCATATAATGATATAATGTGTTCTCAAAAATGACAAAACAATGGATGTTGGAAAATAATTTAGATTGTTCCTTTTTTTTAAATCAAACAAGAAAGTTTGCCAGGCCCGGAAGTAAACCCTCCTATGCCCCGGATCAAAACTTTGATGCGCAACATATCTTTTTAGATCTCAGTTTAGATATTCCTAAAAAAACCCTTCGCGGCCAATGTAGCAGTACCCTAAAAGCTCTCAATGATGGTGTAAAAGAAATTGAATTTGACGCTGTCAGAATGAAAATATTTTCAGTTTTGAATGTTAGCGGACAAAAACTTAAATTTTCCTATAAAGAAGATAAACTGACTGTGACCCTGCCAAAATTAATGAATGAGAATGAAACGATCACAGTCACCATAGAATATCAGGTGACCAACCCCATTGCGGGCGTTCATTTTATTGGTCCGGACAAATTTTATCCAAAAAAAGCCGTGCAAGTTTGGACGCACGGAGAAGCGGAAGAATCCCGTTACTGGTTCCCATGTTTTGATGCTCCGCACGACAAAGCCACAACTGAAATGCGGGTGACAGTGCCTAAAGATTTTTTCGCGCTTTCTAATGGAGCCCTGATCAGCGTCACTGAAAAAAAGGATTCTAAAACAAAAACCTTTCATTGGAAACAAGCAATCCCTCATTCCCCTTATCTCGTCACCCTTGTAGCTGGAAAGTTTTCTGAAATAAAAACAGAATGGGAAGGGATTCCCATTCTTTATTACTGTGAGCCCGGAAAAGAAGAAGATACAAAAAGAGCTTTTGGCAAAACTCCTAAAATGATCCAATTTTTTTCTAAAAAAATCGGCATAAAATACCCTTATGAAAAATACGCTCAAATCGCGGTAACGGACTTTGTTATGGGCGGCATGGAACACACCACTGCCACAACCCAAACAGATAGGGTGTTAATGGATGAGCGCGCCTATCCGGAATTTACCGCGGATTGGCTGGTTGCCCATGAACTAGCGCACCAATGGTTTGGAGATCTTCTCACCTGCAAAGAATGGTCTCATGCCTGGCTGAATGAAAGTTTTGCCACTTATTTTGAAGCTCTCTTTGTTGAACATGATTTAGGAAAAGATGAATTTGATTATGAAATGCGGGATAAATTAAAGATCTATCTGGAGGAAGACCAAAAAATCTATAGAAGATCCATTGTCACAAATATCTATTTAAAACCTGATGATCTTTTTGACAGGCACCTTTATGAAAAAGGTTCTTTGGTGCTGCATATGCTGCGCTCAGAACTTGGCGACAAACTTTTTTGGAAAGCTATTCATCACTATGTGGAGACATTCCAAGGCAAAGCGGTTGAAACCAATGATCTGATCAACGCTATTCAGGACTCTACGGGAAAAAATATGAGAAAATTTTTTGACCAGTGGGTGCATGGCTCAGGCCATCCAGAATATAGCGTACACTACTGGTGGGAAAAAGAGAAAAAAACAGCTCATCTTAATGTTAGCCAAAAGGGAAATGACAAAGATCGTCTTTTCTCCATTCCCATTGAGTTTGAATTTATTACCTCTAAAGGAAAGAAAAAAATAAAGAAAACTTTTGAAGAAAAAAGTTGCGGTTTAACTTACCCGTTTGATCAAGAACCTCTTGACTTTCGTTTTGATCCGGAAAATAAAATCTTAAAAACTCTTAACCTCAACAAGCCTTATGCCATGTGGCTCTACCAGCTTCAAAATGATCCGAATGGGGTTGGAAGATTACAGGCAGCTAAAGAAGTGGCTAAAATAAAAAGAGCTGATGCTTTAAAAATATTAATGGAAGCTTTTAAAAAAGAAAAATTTTGGGGAACAGCCAAAGAAATTGCGCTTGCGATCGGAGCCACTGGCTTAAAAGAAGCAAAAATATTTCTAATCCAATCTTTAAAAACTGAAAATCCTAAGGTAAGGCGAGGTGTGGTGGAAGCTTTAGGCAATTTTCCTGAACCAGACACAATAAAAAAATTAGAAGAGATTTTTAAAAAGGATAAAAGTTATTTTGTGTCTAGTGAAGCTGTAAAAGCAATCGCTAAAATCCGCAGCCTTCAAATTCAAAAAACAGTTCAAAAAGCGCTCTCTAAAGAGTCTTGGAACGACGTCATCCGCTCCTCTGCCATTTACAGCCTTAGTGAAAAACCAACAAACCATGCGCTTGAACAGATAAAAAAATACTCTAAATACGGTTATTCTCTTTCTTCAAGGATCAGCGCTATTCAGGCTCTCAGCAAATGCGCTAAAGAATTTCCTGAAACTTTTAACGAACTGATCTCTCTTACCTCTGATCCAAACATACGCGTAAAATATACGGCTATTTCAGCTTTAGGAAATCTAAAAAATCCAAGAGCCATCCCTGTTTTAGAAAAAATTTATAAAGATAAAAATCTGCCTTACCGAACCACATCCATTGCCCAAGAAGCTCTTCTTAAAATAGATCCAAACATCATAAAAGCTTAAAATCCACTACTGCCTGTAAAAATTAGATCTTTGCATTTTGTATTCTTGCGCTGCTTTTTCTCTTTGTTCTGGAGGAAGCTGCATAATCTTTTGAAACATGGCTCGGTCTTCCGGAGTCATTTGCCTTTTTTGTTCCTCACTAGGCTCCATGGAACTCATCTCCCGCTTCATCTCTTGCTCTCTTCTATATTCTTTAACCGCCTGCCCTCTTTGATCTGGAGGAAGCTGATGGATCATTTCACTCATGCCTCTGTCTCCCGAACGCATGCGCTCTCTTTCTTCTGCGCTCAACCCTCTCTCTTCTGGATGCATACGCTGATGTTCTTCCTTACCCATGCCTGTTTGATCCTGACTCTCCCCCTCCCTCATCTTTTTCCTTTTATATTCTTGGATAGCTGATTCTCTTTGCTCTGGAGGGAGCTGCATGATTTTTTCTTTCATCCTTTTATCTTCCTCACTCATCCCATGTTGTCTAAGCCCCTGATTAGATAAATAAAGAGATTTTTCTTCCCGCTCTCTCCTTTCCATTTCTTTGGCTTTATAGCCTTGAATCATCTTTTCTCTTTTTTCAGGCGGAAGCTGCATCACTTTTTCCTTCATCCTAACCTCTTCCTCATTTCTAGGTTGGGAATCTTGATTAGATAAAACCATGGAACGATTTTCTCCTTCAGACCTATTTTGAGCAAAACTATTGGCGGGAAAAAAAGCGCAGTGCATAAAAAATAAAAAAACCATCCCACGTTTAATATAGTGAGATGGCCGTAAAATAATTAAATTTATAATTGGTTGCATGGAATCTTTTTAGTAACCTGACAATCCTTGATAAGGACTCATGGCTTTGCGTCTCCGCCTTACAGCGGATTTGCTCTTTTTAGAGACTCGTTAAATGGTATTATTGCCTAAATTACCTCTTTTGTCAAGGGCTAGGGCTGTCTCTTTTTTTCAACTCATTGAACTCAGTGAATGTTTTTGTTAGACTTCCTTAAATAAAGAACATCTTTATGTCCTATAAAAAAATTTACTTTTTTTTCGCTTTATTTTCTCTATTCCAGTCCATGGAATCCTTAGCGACAAATAAGGAGGAGGTTAAAATGGCAAAGGTAAAAATTGAAAAAGCCACATTTGCTGGGGGCTGCTTTTGGTGCACTCAGCCTGCTTTTGACAAACTAAAAGGCGTGATTTCAACCACAGTAGGATATACCGGCGGAACTAAAGAAAATCCTACTTATGAAGAAGTCTGTTCTGGAAAAACAGGACATGCTGAAGCTCTGGAAATTACTTATGATCCTCAGCAGGTAAGTTTTACGGAGCTTCTGGAAATTTTTTGGAAAAATATTGATCCTACAAAACTCAATCAGCAATTTTTTGATGTGGGTACTCAATACAGGACTTCTATCTTTTATCATACGGAAGAACAAAAAAAAACAGCTCAAGACTCTAAATCTAAATTGGAAAAATCTGGTAAATTTGATCAGCCGATTGTAACGGAAATTGTGCCTGCCTCAGCCTTTTACAAAGCTGAAGATTACCATCAAAAATATTACCAAAAATGTCCCCTGCAATATAAATCTTACAAGATTGGCTCTGGCAGAGATTCTTATCTTAAAAAAATGTGGAAGTAATGAAGCAGAATCATTCAAATTGCAGTCGGCTTAGAGAATGTTTCTACTTAAAAAAATTTATAAAAATAACTTAGCGCAGCTATTCAGTTAAAAAGGCTAAGCTGGTTATCTTGAGCTGAAACTTTTTTTTCTGGAGTTTTGCTTTTCTCTAAAACTTTAAGTTTTTCTTCAATATCCTGTAAAAAAGGAGAGGGGTTGGACTCTAACATCTTTCCAAAAAGCATCCGTTTTTTTGCATGAGAAAGAAAAAGACGATTTTTAGCTCTGGTCATCCCCACATAAAAAAGGCGCCTCTCCTCTTCTATTTCTTGACTCTGAATCAGCGGATTCTCTGAAGAGGTATAAGGAATAACTCCTTCCTCGCACCCTAAAATAAAAATCACTGGGAACTCCAATCCTTTGGAACGGTGCAGGGTCATTAAAGTGATCGCTTCTCCCTCGGGCAGTCCAGATTCATTATTTTGAAAATTCTGCAAGTCTTCTACTTTAGAAACCTCCCCCTTTTTAGTTTCCTTTTCAAAAACTTTATAAGGCAGGCCTGCGCGTTCCAAAGCTTTTTTAAGCAGCCGGCTCTCTCTATGGAAGCGATAGAGAATACATATATCTTTAAATCCATACCTTGAATTTTCCCTATCTTTTTTAGTCCACTGGCTGTCAATAGAAAAGTAGCTGGAACCTCCCAGCAAACTTTCGATTTCCCGAACAATCATTTCTGACTCTTGTCTCTCTGTCTGATAAGAAGTGATCTGTATTGGCAGCCCCTCTTCCATCCGAGCCTCTAGTTCTCTAGGCAAAAAACTTTGATTTTTATTAATCACCTGTTTTGCCGCTTCCAAAATAGTCATCTGAGAACGATAATTTTCTGACAAGGATAAAATTTTATGATCCGGGTAATCTTTCTTAAACTGTTCAAACGAAGAAAAAAAATCGCCTGTAAAACTATAAATGGCTTGATCTGGATCGCCAAAAACTAAGAAATGTTTTGAAACAAGCTGATGGATAAAATGGTACTGAGCAAAGCTGGTGTCCTGAAACTCATCGCAGAGGATGACAGAAAAGCGTTTGCGGTATTTTTCTAAAATTTCCGGCCTTTCCTTAAAAAGTAGGGAGACGTAACAAAAAAGATCATCAAAGTCCAAGCTTTTATTTTCAAAAAGAAGCTTTTGATATTTTATCCCAATTCCTTCTTGAGGGATTTGAAGTTTTTGTTTCTGTTTACGGATTTCTTCTAAAACTCTTGAGATCTCTTTTTTAGGCGCTAACTGATTCAGCAGCTCTCGTTTCTCATTTTCTTCTATTAAAGAGTAGGAACTGCCTGGTCCAAAAGGATAGGATTCTTCTTGAAGGATTCTTAAAGCGATCGCATGAAAGGTATTTATCCAAATTAAAGGCAACTCTTTTTTAGCTAAAGGTTGAGAAAGAATCCTGCCAAGGCGTTCTTTCATTTCTTGGGCTGCGCTGCGGGTAAAAGTTAATCCAAGAATTTCTTCTCCAGAAATTTTCTTTTCTTCTAAAAGATTGGCTACTTTATGAGCAAAGGTGAGTGTTTTTCCAGTGCCAGGCCCGGCAACAACAATCAGATGTTGGCTAAGTTCTTGAACGACCTTCAGTTGATAAGCGTTAAGTCCTTGTTGTGAAGATTCTTTCACAAAAGAGCAAGCTGACCTGTGGGAACAAAATCCTTTTCTTTAAGAAGAGAAATAACTCCATATTCACCATCATAGCCTGGGGAAACATCTGCTTTGCCTTGGCGCATGCGATTTAAAGCTAAGGCCAAAAGAGGATAGCCTTCTTTTTCCAATTGTTTAACAGGCAATTCGCGTAAAATATAGAATTCATTTCCAAAAAGAGAAAGCAGCTGATGGTATTGCGCATCCACCCTCCGGCTACTAGCACCCACTTGCAATGTTTGGCCAATCACCTCTTTTAAAGGCACGATATGTTCGTAGTCTGCAGCCTGTTCTGGTTTTTTTGGATTTTTGCGATCTGCGAGTTTGGCTATCCTGTGCAAAACCCCAACTGTTACAGGCTTCTCACATTCAGGGCATAGCCCTTTTCTCTTTATGGTTTCTTCCGGGCTCATGCTCACTTTACATTTGCGATGCCCGTCCACATGGTACTTGCCTTCTTCCGGAAAAAATTCAAGAGTTTTAAGCAGCTTACACCCTTTTTTTCTTTTGAACGCTCCAAAAATTCCGTCATAAGAAAGCTGCGTGTCTAAAAGATTTCCTTCTCTTGCCAACTTTTCCGGGGAATGCGCATCAGAATTGGAGATAAGAGTGATCTTGTCTAAATTGGATATGCGCCAATTCATAAGAGGGTCTGAAGAAAGACCAGTTTCTATAGCAAAAATATTTGGTGTAAGCTCATCAAAACATTCTTCCAAAGAATCAAATCCAGACTCTGAACCAAACACCGCAAAGTGCGGGGTCCAGGCATGGGCTGGGATCAAATAAGCTTGGTCGGAAATTCCAAGCAGAATCGTTAATAATTTTTTAGAGTCTAGCCCAAGAATGGGCCTGCCGTCTGAACGAATGTTTCCTATTTTTTCCAAGCTTGCATTAATCTTGCCTGCAATTTCAAAAGAAGGAGCAAAAACAAGGTTATGCACCTTTCGCACACGATCATTCTTTTTATAAATAGAACTAATTTCTACCCCCAGCAAAAAACGAACCGGAGCTCGGCAACTCTCTGGAATGTCTTTATCAATAACAGCCGCTAAATCCGGTTTAAGTTGAAAAAGCCCTGATTCTGCTGGAATCAGCTTTTCCTGCAGCTCCTGAAACCAGCGCGGATGAGTGAAATCGCCAGTGGCAAGCACAGTGATCCCTTTTAACTGACACCAACGGTACAGGCTTTCTGGCTTAAGTTTAGGGCTGCAAGCTCTGGAAAGATAAGAATGGATATGAAGGTCAGCGATAAATTTCATAAAAATATTTTTATTATTTTATGGAATAGTATCACATTTAAAACTATCAGACAAGAAGAAGATTGAATTTCACCCCCTCTATTTCCTATACTTTTAACGAACAGACCAATTTGTAAAGGAGAGTATAAAATACCATGCAGACAGAGGTTGAACAAATAATTACGGAAAGCATTAAAAAAACAATTCAAATCCCTTCCAATTTAACTGAAAACAGCATCCAAGCTCTAAAAAAAGAAAATGACTTTAATCTGCGCTATGATTTTGGCAAAAAACTTTTAGACAATGGTTCGATAAGATGCAGGGGTCTCAATATTTTTCTTTTGATTCAGGAACTGATCCGGGCAAGCGGAAAGATGGGAGAATGGAGTTTTGCTCATCATTCCCACAATGGAGATTTTTTCCAAATGGCTTTTGCCATCTTTAGCGAAATTCCCGGGCTGAACAAAAACGACTGGCCAGAAGGATGGATTCAAATTGAATCTTTAGTTGCAGATTTTACCAACGCCAAAAATTTTGGCAATTCCCATCTGGTTCTTAAAACCAATCAGGATCTTTTTAATTTAATTTTTAATATTCAAGAACAGCTTATTTTCCAATTTAAAGATTTTATCTTTAAAAATTTAAAAATAGCCTCTAGAGAATTTGTAAAACAGGCTGACCAGGAAATACAAATTTACGCTTCCAGTTTAGACTGGTTTCAACAAGAATGGGGCAGAGACACCTTTATTACCCTTCCAGGCCTGCTATTGGCCACAGGCCATTTTAATGAAGCTAAGAGAATCATCTTAAAATTTACCCGGTATGAAAAATCCGGACTAATCCCAAATATCATTCCCAGCTCTCAAGACCAAAATGGAATTGAATATAATACCGTAGATGCTCCTCTCTGGTATATTTACGCGATTAAAAAATATCTGGATTACAGTAAAGATTGGAAATTCCTAAAACAGATTGGCCCTACGGTAAGAAATATCATTCAAGCTTATCAGGATGGAACCGGCTACAATCGCTTACAACAGTTCTGCCCAATAAAAATGGATACGGACGGGCTCATTATTAGCCCAGCTCAATCTACCTGGATGGATGCGGATCCATGCGGAAAAGGGAACCCGGTGACTCCGCGCTATGGAAAAGCGGTGGAAGTCAATGCGCTTTGGTACTTAAGCCTTAAATTCTATATTGAACTTGAATCCAGGCTTGGCAATACAGCTAGGATCAAATCTTATGAGGAACTAAGTAAAAAAGTTCAAGAAAATTTTAACAAAAAATTCTGGAATGAAAAAGAAGATTCTCTGTATGATGTGATAGAAGGGGACCTGCATGGGGCAGCGCTTCGTCCAAACATGATATTCGCAATTAGTTTAAGCGATGATTTGCTCTCTTATGAAAGACAAAAAAAGGTATTTGACGTCATATCCAATCACCTGCTCACTCCATTTGGGTTAAGAACCCTTTCCCCGAAAGATCCTCATTATCAGTCTAGATATTACACTGAAAAACCACCTGAAGAAAAAGATTTAGCCTATCACCAAGGCACGGTTTGGCCCTGGCTTTTGGGCAGTTATTTAGATGCTTTGGTAAAAGTGAGGAAAGAAGAAGGCAAGAATAAAATAGAAATTCAAAATGAAACCTTGAAGTTGTTAACGCCTCTTACAGAATTCTTTTTAACCAATATCCAAGGCTCCCTGCCGGAAGTTTTTGATGGCAATCCTCCCTATCGCCCAGGAGGAACGCGTTCCCAAGCATGGAGCTTAGCAGAAATTTTAAGGATCGTTTCAGAGGTTTTGCAATCCTCCAGTTTTTTTGAAGAAAAAATCAGCGTGAATGCAGTGGTCGTTAACCCAGGCAAACCCAATAGCCTTCATCTTACAGAACTGCCCAAACCTAAAATAACAGATTTCCCTTATGGCAGAGGCGTGTTAGTAAAATCTTTGCGTGTTGGTTTAGATAAAACCGATAAAGAAATAAATGCAGGGCTCGCTGGAAATGCGCCAGGGGATTCAGACTTCTTAATCATTGGACATGAATGTGTTGGCCAGGTAGTGGAAGTTGGTCCCAATGTAAATGAATTTGAAATCGGGGATTACGTAGTTCCTACAGTTGCAAGAGCAGGGAACAGCATCTACGATCAAATCGGCAAATATGATTTAAGCCTGGATGAAACCAGCTATGAACGAGGCATTAATTTTCTTCATGGATACCTTACGGAAATGTTTGTAGAAGGGCCGGAACATCTTTTAAAAATTCCAAAAGAGCTGTTGGAGGTTGGAGTCTTGCTTGCCTCAACAAGCGTGATTGAAAAAGGAATTGTTCAAGCCTATGAAATTCAACGCCGGTTACAAATGTGGAAGCCAAGAAGAGCAGCGGTTCTTGGCGCAGGTTCTATTGGCTTACTCACAAGCTTACTCTTAAGACTAAAAGGACTGGAAGTCTGCACGCTTGCGCGCTCAAAAGCCCCAACGCTAAACTCTTCTCTTATAGAACAGATTGGAGCCTGTTATCATAGCGCCAAAGAAACTACGCTTGCTGAATGCTCTAAAGAACATGGTCCGTTTGATCTTATTTTTGAAGCTACTGGAAATTCTTCTTTAGCATTGGAAGCAATTAACCATCTTGGCAAAAATGGGGTTTTAATTCTTTCCAATATTACAGACAGCGGAAGAAAATTACAAATCTCTGAAAACTTAATGAATGCGGGTTTTTCTCTGGGCAATAAAGTCATTGTGGGCAGCATAAATGCAAATCAAGAATATTTTGAAATGGCTATTAAAGATTTATGTTTTGCCCAGTTCCAATGGCCCACATGGCTCAATAAACTACTGACGGACAAAGTAAAAGGGCTGGAGAATATTCAGGAACTCATTCATATTTTGCAGGAAGGTAAAAATACGATTAAAGCGGTTTGTGAGCTTTAAATCCGAATAATCAAATATTTAGGTTAAATTGTAAGCTTTATAAATACCCACGGGGCAGTGCCCATGGTATGTTGCCATTCTGATCTTTATCGAAATCTGTGTCTGGACTGTTTATGCTGATGCGAATAATGATGTGACTGATGAGCAGTTGGAGCTGGGGATGACTTTTTATAATCAAAATTAGGCAATGTGACCCGGGGCAAAGACTGTTTTAATACACGCTCTATATTTTTAATCATCCCTTCTTCAGATCTATCCATCAAACTAAAAGCATCCCCTGTAGCATCCACCCTGCCTGTTCTGCCAATACGGTGAACATAATCTTCAGGCGTAGCAGGAATATCAAAATTAATCACATGGCTGATATCCTGAATATCAATACCCCTAGCGGCAATGTCTGTAGCAACCAGAACCTGACTATGACCTTCTCGAAAACTTTCCAGGGCCTGAACTCTCTGATTTTGGCTCCGTCCTCCATGCATTACAGAGACTCTAAAACCTTTGTCTCTTAGCTTTTGTCTTAACCGGTCCGCCAAATGTTTTGTACGAGTAAAAACAAGAGCAGAGGTCATCCCCTCCATGCGAAGCAGACGATCTAAGAGCTCGGTTTTTAAATGCTTGGAAACAGGATAAACCGCATGCCGAATGCCTACTGCTGCCTGGGAACGCTGCCCTATTTGGACCGTGAGAGGATTCACTAAAATTTCATTAACCAATTTCAAAATTTCTTGAGGCATGGTTGCGGAAAACACAATATTCTGCCGTTTGTGCGGCAAGAGACTTATGATTTTTTTAATGTCCGGCAAAAAACCCATATCTAGCATTCTGTCCACTTCATCTAAAACAAAAATCTCAAGATTTGCAAAACTAATTCTAGCAGACCAGATATGGTCTAAAAGCCTTCCCGGAGTAGCTGAAATAATATCTAATCCATGCTGCAAAGCGCGTATCTGCGGCTGCATGGGAACCCCGCCATAAATAGCTGCGCCGGTTAAATGCACATATTTTGAAAGCGCGTTTAAATGATCAATGGTCTGAGACGCTATTTCTCTGGTAGGGGAAACAATCAAAGCTCGAACGTTTCTAGCGCTTTTACCTTGCAAAAGACGATGGAGAATTGGAAGGACAAAAGCAGCGGTTTTTCCTGTGCCGGTTTGGGCGCAGCCAATCAGATCGCGTTTAGCTAAAATAGGAGGTATGGCTCTAGCCTGAATAGGCGTGGGACGAATAAACCCAAGATCATGAATTCCTTTAAGAATTCTGGGGTCAAGGCCTAAAGTTTCAAAAGGGACCTCTGTATGTTTTTCTACTTCAAGATTAGGAACGTGAGGATGGTTCACAAACAACCAGTCCCCATAGCAGGAACAGGGACTTGATTAAAATTCTCAGGATAAAGAATTTCAATTTCTGCTCTCAGAGCTTCTAAATCCTGTAAAAATTGGTTTTGTTTTTCTTTGGCAAGTTCTTTAGCCATCTCCCTGTAATAAACAATGCCTTCCATCATATTTTTTTTGAATTCTTGAAGAACTTTTTGATTCACGGCAAAAACAGGGAAAGAGGATCTTTTAATCTCATTTTTAAAATAATCCTTATAAATGCGCAGCTCTTCAATAAACATATTTTTGCGATGAGGGTTATTCATAAGAGAACAGCGTCCGTAAATATGGCTTACCATCTCTTTTAAGCTTGCAATTTTTGAAAAATTAACAATATTTGGACCGCAGCAAACCGTAGTGGTTGCCTCTGGATCAATCCCATACTTTACAGTGGCTCCGCCAGCCAGATCATGACAAATACAGGATTTAGCCAATACATGCTCATTCATCGCTGCGTTTTCATCTGGAGAAAGATTTGCTTTCTCTAACTGACCTAGTTTCAATTTTTGATACGCGTGAGAAGCATGACAAATAGGATTTTTCGAAAATTCTGTATTGGAGACCAAAAAACCTTTGGTACAAGCGCTCCCTGGTTTTCCTTCCTGGATACGCTGCTGCCGGGCTTTTTCACTCTTAGAATTATTCAATATCCAAAATGGAACATTCAAAGGCGAACTGTCGCTTAAACAAACATCCTGCTCATTTGCTTGGCTAAGAAGCTTTAAATGCTCCTCATCCACATTCGTGACCTCAGGCACAAGTAAAAATGGCGTTCCCCATCCTGTGCCATTCACCTGAAAATAATCCCGCAATATCTGATCTTCCTCAGCTGTGCCAATCCCTCCTTGCACTGTCACTATGACTTCTGGCACAAAAAAACTCTTTAAACCCCGCAAAGACATCACCTTAGCATAAATCTGGTAAAGATTTTTAACTAGTTCATTCTTTTTACGCTTAAATTCTTCCAAAATCGGCCCTAAGAGAAATCCTTTATTGGCAAACGCATGTCCGCCGCAATTGACCCCAGACTCAATCCGATATTCACTGACCCACAAACCCCTTTTGGCAAGAAATTTGCCTTGAATCTCAGCTGAACGAAAATCACTTACTTTCAGGATAATGGTCTTTATAGGAAGCTCTTGTTCCTGCGGCATAAAATCATTAAACTGCGCTGTATAGCTATAGAGACGCTGGTTCATTCCAGCTGAAAAAACAATGGCAGAGCTTAAATCACTTTTTGCATAACCGCGCAAAGCAGAAAGAGCATCGGAAAATTCCTGAGCTAAAGGTTCATCTTCATTGACCGTATTGCGGTCAAGTTTTGTCATGATATTCACATCAATGCTGCCCGGAACAACTAAATTTCTTAATTCTTCTTGAATTTTCAACTTCTTCTCAAGATCAGAGATGGAAAGCATATTAAGATATTTTTGTTTTAAAGCACATTCTGGCAGCATTTCAAAATAAAGAGTAATTTCACTCTCTGGCTCAAATGCGCTTGCTTTAAGCTTCTGCAGTTCAGACTCTACTAACTCTTTAATCAAATTAAGATAAGCTGTAATGCGTAAAGCTCTGCCATCTTTCTCATTTCTGCCAATTTCATGATAAGGTTTTTCATATTTCTTACAGTAATATTTTCTCATCTGTTCAATTAGGAGATCATCCACTAAAGAAATAACTGAAGAAATGCCATATTTTGCCACTTTAATGGGGGTATCAATTGTAAAACCAGTACCCATCACTGGAATATGAAAGGTGTGGCTGCTGCGCATAAGGGGACGCAATTTAGGCTGACCGACATCCTGTTTAGATTCTGAAACATGTGCCATTTTAAGATTATCCCACATCCTTACCATGAAGTCAACCCAAGTCTCGAAGGGATTATCTCAATGCCAATTGACATCAAATGACTCTTCTTTATAAGATGAATCCTCTTAATTATGATTACTATAAAAAATATTCACAAGACTTTTGGCACGCAAACGCTTTTTAAAGAGGCAGCGTTACAAATTAATGCAGGAGACCGTTTTGCGCTGGTAGGGCCAAATGGCTCTGGTAAATCCACTCTTTTTAAAATGCTGCTGAGTGAGCAAGAGCCTGATTTAGGAGAAATTCAATTTAAGCGAGGGATAGAAGTAGGTTACTTGCCGCAGGAAAACCCTCCAATTTCCGAATTGACAGTTGTGGATGAGACCCTTGCCCACACTCCTGATCCAGACGGCAGAATCACTGCCAAAGCTAAGATGATTCTCATGGGGTTAGGCTTTAAAACCTCTGATTTTGAACGAAAAGTCTCTACTCTAAGCGGCGGATGGGCCATGCGCGTCGCTATGGCGCGACTGCTTTTACATGAACCAGATCTTCTCATGTTAGATGAACCTACCAACCATCTGGACTTAGAATCTATGCTTTGGTTCCAAAATTTTCTCTTAAACTATCGAGGAGCGATATTTCTTATTTCCCACGATAGAAACTTTGTAAATACGATTTGCAAAATTATTGTCAGCGTTCAAAATAAAACGCTTAAAACTTATCATGGAAATTATGATTATTATCTAAACGAACGCGCCCGGGAGAAAGAAAGTTTAGAAATAGCATACCAAGCAGAGCAGCGTAAAATTGTGGAGATGCAAGATTTTATCTCGCGCAACCGCGCCAGAGCATCCACTGCCAGCCGCGCTCAGAGCATGATCAAACGGCTGGAAAAACTAGAACGCATTGAGCTGCCGGAAGAATCCAAAAAAATCAAAATACGTTTTCCCCAGCCAGAACGCTGCGGGGTGCGAGCGCTAAACTTAAAAAATCTTTGTAAATCGTATGGGGAAACAAAAGTTTATGAAAATCTTAACTTTGAAATAGAACGCGGCTGGAAAATGGCTTTTGTCGGACATAATGGAGCTGGAAAATCCACACTTATAAAAATTCTTTCAGGAACCATCCCCTTTGACAAAGGAGAGAGAATCTTAGGTTTAAATGTGAAAGTTGGATATTTCTCCCAACACAGGACAGAAATGCTGCATGCGGAAAAAACCGTATTGGAAGAAGCCATGGACAATAAACGTCATTTGCCTGAACAAATGGTGCGCACTATTTTAGGAAGTTTTCTTTTTCCCGGAAACGCGGTTTTTAAAAAAGTGGAGGTCTTAAGCGGAGGGGAAAAAAGCAGACTTGCGTTAGTAAAAATTTTGTTAGACCCTCCAAACGTGCTTTTAATGGATGAACCTACCACCCACCTAGACTTAGACAGCGTGGAGGCGCTGATCTTAAGCCTCAAAGAATTTGAAGGCACGCTTTGTTTTATTAGCCATGATCTCTATTTTATTAATGCGCTTGCCAATCATATCGTGCATGTAGATGAAGGACAAGTTACGCTCTATCCTGGGAATTACGAATATTTTGAAAGAAGAAGGAAACAAAAAGAGGAAGAAAATATAGAAAATTAAGTCATGAATAAAAACATTCTTAAAAATCGTTTAAAAAAATATTTTATATAATTATTGTTCGTGTTTTTCCACGAATTTTTTAATCTCCTCAATACTCTCTAAGATCAGCTTCGCTTTTTTAAGACCAAACTGAAAAGGAAATTTATCCTCTTCAGAATTTTTGAGCACGATCATAGGATTCCCTTTATATTCTGATTCTGATACTATAGGCATGCGTTACTCCTCCTTGATTTAAGTTAAAAAGAATTTTATTGACCTTTAAGAATAGTATTAAATAAATTCTATTTCAACCCGAGCTCTTGTGAATGCGAATTTGCTCAAAGAACAATAGATAAGTGGTATAGAATATTCGAGTTCGATGGGAGATTGCCTGCTTCAAGCAATAAAAAAACTGATAATATTATATTATGATTGAAAAAGAAGAAAAGAAAGAATTAGTTCCAAAAAAGAATTTGGCGATAGAAGCAGATGAGATTATTCCAGTTGAATCTATTCCAAAACATTTTAATCGCTTTGAAGAGGAGCAGTCAAAGATCTATGGTTTTAAACAAAAAACAGCCTCATTTTCATTCTTGCCGGGATTGGTGGGCAGCATGATCGGGATCCTCTTGGGCGCTCTTATAGGAGGAGTGATTGGTTTTTTAGGCGGTCCTGCTGGAATTATTTTTGGGCTTGGAATGGGAGCTTTAACTGGATTGGTCATTGGAATGGGAGTGGGAATCATCAGCTGGATCCTAATTCCAAAATTTATTCGAATTTTAATATCTTTAGGGATTACTTTTACCATTCTAAATTGGCTGGTTTGGAAATTTTTTCAAATCTCTCTTTGGAATGAATTGATTCGCGCTTTTTCAAAGTAAGGCCAAAGGAGCCAAACATGATTAAAAAAACTATTGAAAAAATAGAAGCTTCCATTCAAAAAATTAGCACGAGTGATAATCAGAAAAAAGATGAGTTAATCAAACTTTTATCTTCTCTAAAACTTGAGATTGAAGAGCTTTATAAAACTCACAATGAACATGCCCAAAGCATAGCTGGTTTTGCGGAAATAGCATCTCATGAAACCACTCGCAAAAATAAAGAGTCTCATCTAGTCAATCTATCTTTAGAAGGTTTATCCTCTTCAGTCAAAGGTTTTGAGGCATCGAATCCTAAATTGGTAAAAATCGTCAATGATCTCTGCAACCTCCTTTCTAGCATTGGAATCTAAAATTCAGCGTTAAAAATGAATAGCAAAGATCAAAAAGCTCTTGCCCAAACCCTTATACTAGACGAGCTTTTTGATCTTTCTTTATATCAAAATCTTGAAAAGATAACCTCAGGGTCTCTACAAGCAACTCTGCAAGAACTCATCCCCATTGAAAAAAAACATGTGAGCTTCTGGCAGGATTTTTTTAAAACCAAGCTAGAAAAATTAAACTTTAACCGTGTCTTAAAGCTAAAAATCATTACTAGCATCTGTAGGATATTTGGAGATAAAGCGGTGTTCCTTATTCTGGAATCAACTGAAATTTATGGAATCCGCAAATATCTAAATATCTGGACTATTTATAAGGATACTCCGCTTGCAGAAGGAATAAAAACCATTTTGGAAGATGAATTTGGACATGAAGATAAAATTGTTTCTAACTTTAGCGAAAGAAAAATCAATCCGGAAAAAATTAGAAATATTTTTTTAGGATTTAATGACGGATTAGTAGAATTTATGGGAGCGGTTAGCGGTTTTTATGCCGCTTTTCAGGATAGCGCCACTGTTCTAATAGCCAGTTTTACAGGAGCTGCTGCTGGAGCTATCTCCATGGCTGTTGGACAATTCCTTGCCACAAGCTCAGAGAAAGAGATCCTGCAAACAGATCTGGAAAAAAAACATTTTTTATCCGGCTCACAATCCGATCCAGATACTGGCGACCATCCTTTCTTTTCCGCTCTAGTTGTAGGTATTTCTTATCTTTTTGGCGCGATGTTCCCAATATTACCTATCTTATTTGGTTCAAAAAGCGTGGCGCTCTCATGGGCTTCTGGCGGAGCAGCTATTATTCTTATCTCTTTAGTGTTAGCCACTATTTCTGGCATGAACATAAAAAAACGCGTTTTCCTCAATCTGATCATGATTTCTCTAGCTATTATTATCTCTTATACCTTTGGCGTTTTGGTTAATAAATTCCTAGGTGTTTAAAACTTTGTATTCAAAAAACTCTAATCTTTAATCAAAAAAATCGTGCAGCGCGTTCGAAAATTTAGCCCGAATATTAGCTATGTTAAAGAATAATTCTTTACGATTTTTTATCTTATACGGATTATTATTGACCTGGCTTGTTCTGGTAATCTTAGCTGCTTTTACTCTCAATGGAATTCTAGCATGGTCAGCTGGGCTGCTCTATATTGCCTATGATTCCTTTATACAATGCCTGGTTGTTACCATAAGCTCTCATAGTTTAAAAAATAACCCTGCCGCACAGAATTCAGGATATGATCGTTTAACTCTTCCAACTATGAGCGCAGTGGTTCCAGCCCGAAATGAAAAGAGTGTGCTCGACAAATGTCTGAATGCCCTATTCTCCCAAACGCAAGCGCCAGATGAGATCATTATTGTGGACGATGGCTCTACAGATGGCACGCTCCATTGGCTTAAAGAACATTTTCAACTTAAATTTATTGGCAACCATTCTGTTTCAAAAATCCAACCGAACCTCAAGGTCATCCAAAAAGAACATAGTGGAAAAGCTGATTCCTTGAATCAAGGCTGGCGTTTAGCTAAATCAGAAGTCATTGTCACGATTGATGCTGATACTATTTTAGAACCAAACGCAATCAAAGAAATGTCTCATGCCTTTGCCCAGAATCCTAATCTCTCTGCTGCTGGAGGCATTATCATTCCTCGCTGCGCAGGATCCAGAACAGCTGAACTTTTCCAATTTTATCAAACCTTTGAATATATCCGCAGCTTTCTGGAACGTTTTGCCTGGATGTCCTTTAAAACACTGGTGCTGGTTTCTGGAGCGTTTTCTGCTTTTAGGCGAGATGTTTTACAAAGACTAGGTGGTTTTAATAAAGAAAGTTCAGTAGAAGACTACGAGTTAATCTATCGTTACTATCGAGACTGCCATCAAAATGGCATCATACCGAATGTTCAGGTTATTGCGCGCGCCCATGCCCTGACAGATGCTCCATCCAACCTTGAAAAATTTCTTCTTCAGCGCAGCCGTTGGTTCGCAGGTTTTTTGGACACTTTGTTTCGTAACAAAGACATGGTTTTCAATCCACTCTATGGAAGGTTTGGTCGCATCATGCTCCCATTAAAACTAATAGACACCTTAAGACCCATCTATGGATTGCTTGCTCTCGTTATTCTTATTTTTTACCTGATCATTGGGTTCCGTCCTTATATCGCTGTGCTTTATGTTTTAATCGTCAAACTTCTATTTGATTTAATTCTTCATTGTTACGCATTTATTCTTTACCATCGTTGGCAGAGGGACCGCATCACTCCCAAACTCTGGGCGCATTCAATCATAGCTATTTTAACTGAACCCTTTGCGTTTCAGATACTCAGACACTTGGCTGCAGTTTTTGGGGTGTTTGCTTATCTCCATGGAAAAATCTCCTGGGCGCATCAACGACAAACAGCGTAAAAAAATTAGATTAAAAATTAAATTATTCTGGAGGATTCATGAAAAAAATATCTTTACTCTCAACATTATTATTCCTTACTGTTCTTTCGCCAGCGCTCGCAGATATTCCCCAAAATGAAATAAACAAAAAATTTGAGCTTGGGCTGGAACTTAAACGCGCGGAAAAATTTGCGGAAGCTGCCAAGATATTCTCTTCAATCGTTGAGCAAGATCCAAAAAATACAGATGCCCTGCAGCAATTAGCAACCCTGCAAAGCTGGCTTGGCCTCTATGATAAAGCGATCTCCACATGGAAACAAGCGATCACTCTTCATCCCAATAATATTGAATATCATGTGGGTCTAGCTCGCGTACTTAGCTGGAAAGGAGAGATCAAAGAGGCAAAAACTGAATATATGAAAGCCTTTATAATCAAACAAGATGACTTGGACACACTCATTGGATTAGGTGACTTAGAGACACGTCAAGGAAATATTTCTGAAGCTAAAAAATGGTATCTTAAAGCCCTAACCCTTCATCCAGATGATCTTAACCTGAAAAAAAAATTAGCCAGCGCACAGCCAAACCCCTTATGGAGAATAGATGCTGGTTTCTCTTATGACGGCTATAAGAATAGCAATTCCAGAACCGCTGAAAAAAATAGCTTTACTCAAATAGGACGCGGTTTAAGTCCAAAGGGTTTAAAATCTTCCCTTTGGTTACGCCATGAATGGCAGCATCATTTTCAATTTACAGACAATACAATTTATGCCGGAGCTTCTCTCTGGCCAATAAAACCATTGGCGATTCAATTTGAAACAGGCTTTACAGCAACTCCTAATTTTCAACCTACGCAACAATTTAACACAATGCTGGATTTTCCAATCCACAAATTTGTTACACCTACCATTGGCATAAAATATTTAGCTTATCGCGATGGGAATGTAAATCTCTACACGCCGGGAGTACATGTACAGCCCATCCCCTGGCTTGGGTTTCTTTATCGTCACTCTATTTCTAAAAATATCACAGGTCCTAATACTGAAGGGTGGCAAGCTCAACTCGATTTGCAGATTGAAGAAAAAGGTTCATCCTATTTGGGGTATTCCCAAGGGAATGAAGCTCTTCCGCCTCTTTCAACCGCGTTCAATGAAATAATATTTGCAGGCGTTATTTTTCAGTTAAGCAAAGATTGGGCTGTGAGGATAGATTACAGTTATGAAAACAGACCTAATTTTTTTATCAGAAGCTCTATTGGAACAGGGTTAACCTTTAAATTTTAGTAAGGAAAGAATCTAATGACCACTGGTTGTAATTCTCCCATTGAATCGCTAGAAGAATCGCTATTAAATAGATCGTATTCATCGCTACAGTATCGTGCTTAAGCTGCAGGAGAAGTCCGGCATTAAGAGAAATAATAAGCAGCGCTGAAAATATCAGCGCGTTTCGTGTCTTTAAACCTATTAATAAAAGCAACCCTATTAAAAATTCAAAATAAGGCAAAACTAAAGTATAAGGGGACACTACCCAATGAGGGAGGATGGTTTGTTTAACGAACCATTCTGTTGTGTGCGCCGACCATATAGTTAAATTTCTCCAAGCCACAACATGGCTTTCCTGATCAAAAATTTTACCAAAACACTGGAGAAGCCAGAACTGCGCAAAAAATAATCGCAAGATCAGAAAACCAGTAATTTTGTTGGAATCATTGTTTATCATGCTGGCACCGGAGTTTTCTCCTCTACAATGGTAGGCAAGCCAATTTTTCCTAACAAATCTAGAAATGGATCTGGATCAAGCTGTTCCACATTGACCATGGTCTTAGGGTTCCAAATCCCCTTAGCCACTAAGATTGCGGCAGCCACAGGCGGAACCCCTGCTGTGTAAGAGATCGCTTGAGATTCTACTTCGTTATAGCACTCTTTATGATCACAGGTATTATAAACAAAAATTTCTTTATATTGACCGTTCTTGGTTCCTTTAACTAAATTCCCAATGCAGGTTTTCCCCGTATAATTGGGAGCTAAAGATAAAGGATCAGGCAAACAAGCCTTGACTACTTTAAGCGGAACCACTTCTATGCCCTCCGCAGTCTTTACCGGATTTTCTGAGAGAAGACCAATATTTTTCAAAACGGAAAAACAGTTAATGTAATGGTCGCTAAATCCCATCCAAAAACGAATGGAGTTGGCGTCAATGTAGCGGGATAGGGAGTGAAGTTCATCGTGACCATTTAAATAAACAGTGCGTTCCCCCACCACTGGAAAATCATAATTCATTTTTTCCGTGTGCACGGGCTTTGCCGCCCATTTGCGGTCAATCCAAGTCCAGACTTTTCCAGTGAATTCCCTAAAATTGATCTCAGGATCAAAATTAGTGGCAAAATATTTACCGTGACTGCCGGCGTTTACATCCATAATATCTATGGTGTCAATCTTATCAAAATGATGTTTCACGGCATAGGCGCAATAAGCGTTCACAACCCCAGGATCAAAGCCTACTCCTAAAATCGCCGTGACCCCTTTGGCTTTACATCGGTCCATCCGTTTCCATTCATAGTTTCCGTACCATGGCGGATCCTCGCAAATTTTACTGGGCTCTTCATGGATAGCGGTGTCCATATAAACAGCTCCTGTTTCAATGCAGGCTTCTAAAACAGACATGTTGAGATATGAAATCCCCAGATTAATAACGATGGAGGACTTTGTCTCTTTAATTAACTTGACAGTAGCAGGGATGTCCAAAGCATTGATTTGCCTGGAATAAATTTTTTTGGAATTGTCCTTAATATTATTTTTTCTCTTAATGCTTTCAATAATCTTGTCACACTTGCTTATTGTCCTAGAGGCAATGCAGAGTTCCCCCAAAAGTTCGTTATTCTGAGCGCATTTATGAGCTGCCACATGCGCCACGCCTCCTGCTCCAATAATCAATATGTTTTGTTTCATGTTTCCTCCTTTATAGGGTCTATCATACTCTCGCTTTTACACAAAAAAATTTACGGCTAGGATAAATTATTTTTAAAATCATCGTAATTAAATTTTTTTGCGATCTCAACTGTTCCATTCAATTTTTTTACAACAATGGAAGGCATTTGAAGTCCATTGAACCAATTCTTCTTTACCATGGTGTAGCCTGCTGCGTCCTCGAACTGTAAAATAGTTCCCACAGAGAGAGGTGCGTCAAAACAAAAAGTGCCAAAAATATCTCCTGCCAGGCAGGATTTTCCCGCAATCGTATAAGCATATTTGCCGCTAGAGCTGTTTTTCATTTTAGCGCTGATTTTATATATTAGCAAATCAAGCATATGGGCTTCTACTGAACTATCCACAATCGCTAATTCCGCATTATTCTGAATAATATCCAATACTTTCACCACCAAAGATGCGGAATTTGTAATTGCTGCTTCTCCGGGCTCTAAATAGACTTGAATTTTATATTGTTCGCTAAATTCTTTTAATTTCAAAGCAAATTTCTCAATAGGATAATTTTCTTTTGTAAAGTAAAAACCTCCGCCCAAACTAACCCATTCCAATTTTTCCAATAAAAAACCATAATCATGCCCTAATCTATCTAAAAGAAAGGAAAAATTTTCATAGTCGTCATTTTCGCAATTATAGTGGAACATTGCCCCAGTGATCATCTCTGATACTTCCTTTACCGCCTCTAAACTAGTGACCCCAAGCTTAGAACCTTTCCTGGCAGGGTCAGCCAAGTCAAAATGAGAGTAGCTGAAATTTGGATTCACTCGCAAACCAACTTTTTTATGTTTTACTTTATCATAGAAAGTTTTTAGCTGCGATATGGAATTAAAAATAAATTTGTCAGAAAATTTTTTAAGCTCTTCAAGTTCCTTGTCTGAAAAAGCCACGCTATACGCGTGCGTTTCCTTGCCAAACTTTTCATGCCCCAACTTTGCCTCGAAAAGAGAACTGCTGGTGGTCCCATCCATGTATTGTTTCATCAGATCAAACACGCACCAGCTTGCAAAACATTTAAGCGCTAACAAAGATTTGGCTCCAGATCGCTCACGCACATACGCGATCTTTTCCAAATTATTTAGCAATTTAGATTCATCAATCAAATAATAAGGAGTCTCAAAATTCATTTATTTTTTTGCTGGGACAGAATGTTAAAATTTCTGTGTTTTATTATATCAATAAATAAGGCAAGTAAATTAGAGAACTTGTCCTAACTAATTGAAAATTGTAGCATTGTTCACTATGGTTCGATCCCTCTCAATTGTTCTGATTCATCTCACTTTTCTGGCATCTCAAACTTATTCGCTCCCATCGCTAAATTCTCAAAAAACTTCCAGTTTTACCGCTCAAGATATTCCTTATGAACAAAAATTTGTAAAGGGAGAAATTCCCTTAAAAAAATTAACCTTGGCTGACAAAGCAACCTATTTTGAAGAGAGGATTAAAAAACGCCACATCCAACATGGTTTCGTGCGAGAGCTGACATTATTTACTTCCGGAGAACCTGAAAATGGAGGGATTCTTCATCACAGCGATAACGATGGATTATGGACAAGCCTTTATGTGGCTGCAATGAGTTTTAAAATTGGAATTTTAAAAGATGAAGAGACTAAAAAATTAATAAAGGAAAGCTTCCATGCTTTGGAAAGGCTTGAAAAAATTACAGGAATCCCAGGTTTTCCAGCACGTTCTATAGTAGAAGTAGGAGAACCTTTAAAATATCACTATGATGGAGAGTGGCATTTAGATCCTTCAGGAAAATGGGAATGGAAAGGAGATACTTCCTCGGATGAGTTGGACGGTCATTTCTTTGCTTATGCTCTCTACTATGACTTGGCAGCAGACAAAAAAGAAAGGGAGCGAGTAAAACGATTAGTGGAAAGAATGATAGACCATATCATTGAACATAATTGGTATTTGGTGGATATTGATAACAAACCCACACGATGGGGGGTTTGGAACCCTGAGCAGCTTAACCATAATAAACCGATTCATGGTCTCCCGGATGAGGATTGGAGAGAGGAACGCGGCCTAAATTCTCTTGAAATTTTATCTCATTTAAAAGTAGCTTATCACGTCTCTGGAAAAAAGATGTACCAAAAAAAATATCTGGAACTCATACAAAAACATGGTTATGCGGAAAATGTTCTTAACCAAAATGTGATTGATCTAAATGATCTAAACCACTCAGATGTTGAACTCGCATTTTGTGCCTATTACCCTCTTTTAAAATATGAAACTGATCCTAAATTGTTAAAAATTTATAAAACCAGCTTGGAAAAAACATGGAAAATTGTGAAGCCAGAGAGAAATCCCTGGTGGAACTTTACCGCATCTCTTTTTTTGCAAAAAGATGACATTATAGAAGAATCTGTCCAAACCTTGCGTGAACTCGTCTGGGAACAGATCAACTGGAAAATGGAGAATGGCCAGGGTCCTGATATTAAATTAGATCCCAGTTATACAAAATCAGAAAAGCTGCAAAGTTTAGAGGTTTTACCCTATGACCAAATCTGCATTCAGCGTTGGAATAGTAACCCTTACCAACTGGATAGTGGAGGGGATGGAAAAATTGAAGGTGATGGCGTGCTATTTTTACTGCCTTACTGGATGGGACGCTATCATGGATTTATCCGATGATTAGGATTTGAGCTTCTTTTTCATGAAATTATGGAACTAAATGGTTCCTAAATCCTACAGAGAAATATTGAGACCGAGCAGTTTGGCTCCAGCCTTAAGCGCAAATCGCAGGGCTTCACGCGTTAATCCAAATGGGGCAAGCCACCACTTTTCAAAAAGCACCTTGCCGATGTGCCAGATTTTCCCGATTTGGTGCAGGTGAATCTGAGGTGAAGGTTCGGCGAAAAAATTTCCATACGCGAACCCGGCAAGCTCTTCTCCCGCTTCCAGCATGCAATAGCCGCTGCCGCAAAATTCTTTCTTTGGAGTTTTTCCGTTGATCTCGCTTGCGATACGATTAGCAACCACTTCTGCCTGGGCATGCGCAAACACCCCAGCTTTCGGCAGCATGAGAGGCACATCCGGTTTCCATCGGCCCGGAATTGGAATGGTTGTAGCATCTCCAATGGCATAAACATTTTCATGCTTGGTGGATAAGGTCATTCGGTCAACTTGTATCCATCCCGTTTCGTTAGTTAAACCAGTACCGTCAACAATGGAGGGCGGACGATGGGGCGGGATTGCTATCAGAAGGTCATAATGAAAAGAAGGCTTTCCATCAAACAACAACTCATGGCTTTGAGAATTGACTGTGGTTAGTTTATGCAGCGGATGAAAAGTAATCCCTTTTGATTCAAGCATTTGCCGAACCGCATTGCCTAGCTCCGGACCTGCAACTGGCATCGGTTGCGACTCTGGAGTGAACATTTCGATTTTTACCTGATTCTGCAATCCCCGTCGCCTAAAAAAATCAGCGATCAACATCGCTCCCTCATGAGGCGCGCCAGGACATTTGTAAGGCAGGGCGCTTACAACAATCGCAATCGTTCCCGCTTTGAATAATGGAAGCGCCTTCTGTAACTCCTTGGCTCCTTCCATAGTATAAAAGGTATGTGCATTCTCAGATAATCCCGGAATAGCTTCCGGCGCAAGCCGCGCGCCCAAAGCAATAATCAAATAGTCGTAAGCTACATTGGTTGTACCGGTAATAACCCTGCGATTGGCTAGATCAATTTGGCGGGCATCACTGTGAAGAATCTCTACGCCTGGGCGAACCAAAAAACTCAATTCTGTGACGATTTGCTCCGGTTGCCGTTGCCCAACCATCAGCCACAAAAAAGATGGAGCGAACGCATGTTTTGGATCCTTCTCAATTAAAATAATACGATGCTGGTTTTCCAAAAGTTGCCGCAGATTATTTGCCGCAACCAACCCGCCCACTCCCCCACCTAAAATAACGATTGTTTTCTGACTCATATTTAACCTTCCTTTAAAAAGTAACTACTTTATCGCTCTCTTTTATAATCTCATACATGTCCTTCATGGTATTGATCGGGCACATCTCTGTGCCTTCTTGTTCGCGCGACTTAATACAAGTGCCACAGGCCAGTATCTTCCCTCCGGACTGTAAAAATTTCTTCGCCTGCTCAATCGTGTTGAATTTATCTGTGCTGATAGATTGGTATTCAACTCCTTTTCCCATAAGAAAAACTTTGACCTCATCTTTTTGGCCGACACAAAAGTTTGCGTAACGCAATGCGTTCCAGCATGTTTCTGCGTCGTTGCTTGAAATAATCACTCCAATCTTCATTTTGTTGTGCCCTCCTTGCGAAGTTTATCAAACCACTCTCCCTGTTTTGACAACCGTTCCATAAGAATTTCTCTTAAAAGGTCATAGGCTTTAAGCATTTTTGGGAAAGCGAGGCGATAATAGATATGCTGCCCTTCTCTGCGGGCAAAGAGAAGACCTTTGTGGCGGAGAATGGCAATTTGCTGGGACACATTGGCTTTGGTTAAGCCCATCTTTTCTGCTAAATTCCCCACTGTCTTTTCGTTTTCTCTCAAAAGGTTAATAATTTCCAGCCGTTTCGGATTGGACAAGACGGAGCACACCTGAGCGTGCATTTCATAAATCTGTCTTTCAGACTGCCGTGACATAGCGCCCTCCTATTTCTATATAGTTGCGAAATAACGAAACTATATATTAATAGATGGTTGAAATTATGTCAAGCTATTACGACTGCCGAAAATCCCTTAACGGTTAATTTTGGAACTTGGTTTCTACAAGGGGCCAAAAATTTAGACTGGGTTAATCATATTTGCGAGGCCATGAATAGAAAAACTCATCCGGGGCAATCAGTCTTATCTTAATCTCTTTTGCTTCATTTTGCAGGCGACGATCAGGTTGTTTTCGTAGTTCCCAGTTAATAGGATCAACGAACCCATACACTTTTTTTTGAAAGATAATATTTCCGCTAGGCGCATGAACCAGCTTCAATGAACATTTCCTAAGGGATTCCACTTCTCCCATCACAAGAAGTTCAGCTCCGACTATTTTCCCCAGTTCCTTCGGGGTAGTGGCGCTTAATTGTCCGCCATCCGTAAATCCTTGCATCCGTAACAGCTCCTCCACCTTATCAAAAGGAACGATATGAAATCCAAGACGGCTTGCTTCTAGGGTTAACTGTTCTCTGACTGCGTTAGGAGTATGAATATCATTGGTATAGTTTTCCAATGGAAGAATGGCCACTTTGGAATCGGGATTGAAAATTGTTTTACTCTTAGCATTTTTAAATGTTGAGGAGAGTCCCTGTAGCATAACGATACGTTCTTTATCCAGAGGCATGCCACTAAAAATCTCCGCTAATCCTTGACCCTTATTAAGTAAGTACTTTTTATCGTATGCATAAGCTTCATCCCACTCTCCCAACATTTGAGCAGCTACACTTAGATTATAATTGAGAACTGGATCCTCTCTATTGAACTCCAATTCTTTCAACCAGAGTTGTTTGGCCTTAGACCAATCTTTTGATTTAGCAGCCTGATAAGCATCCTTCATTCCTTGAGTTTTTCCAGTGTAATAGAGTAGGTCGGTAAATTCTTTGTCGAAAGGGTCTGCTTGAGAAAAGAATTTAGAACTGAATTGTTGATACAGAATGGGATTGGTTTGATCAACCCATTCGACCCATGCGGATAAACCCTTATCGTCCTTTAAGTCGGATGGATTTACATTTTTGGTGATCACACACCGCAGTGGTTCCTTAATAGGTCTAACATCGAACAGGAACGCTTGAAATCGTGTATCCACTTTAAGTTCTGCTTTCCATACCGACGTGGAACGTTCTACATTCATGGAAGCATCCGCTAGCAAAACAGGGGTCTCAGGTTTCCAGTAAGGGGCCCATTGGATTAATTCATCCTCAGACCCTACAATTTGATAAGAGCGCATCGCGCCTTTTCCGCGACGCTTACATTCCGTTCCCAGCGCCCTTACCAGTAACTCAGGTTCCATAGAATATAATTTTTCATTCTTTTTTCCATTCCAAAGCAGAACGAAATGAAAGTCACGAGTAGAAGCGTTCGAAGAATATTTCCAAAGGCTCTGTTCTTCAATCGCCGGCCTTGGCGCGCATCCGATCAGCAAGCAGAACCCTGAGAATAGCGTTAACCAAATGGAAGAAAAAAATTTTCTAAAAAGATTATTGCAAAACATTGCATTAATATTATCTTAGGCTAAAAGGTAAAGTCATAAATTTATTATCCCTTGAAGACTCATTGTTTTATAGTAGCAATTTTTATACCTTTTCTGTAAAAAAACAAGAGCGCCACGGTCATGGTCTTTCGGGATACCTAACTTTAAATTTTACCATAGTCACACGCTCTAAAATTCATAGCCGAAGTTGAGCCTTACAAGGTTGTCGCTAGCGCTGCTTAAACCCATAGCGAGTTGAACATGAGCCATGACTCTGGGAGAGACGTGGTAGGTTAAAATCGGACCTAAATAATGCTCTTGACGGGAAGGCCTGATGTCAAATTTCTTGCTATCCCCTACCCCGCCAAAAAGCTCAAATCCCATTCCTATTGAACCTCCCATTTTACAATCGCATTTATCGGACGTGCCGCTGCAATGGGCGCAGTGACAATCTTTCATGTCATGCTGGCAGGAGCAGTGTTCCTTGCCGGCTGCGTGATTCATATGACCGGAATGATGAATGATTCCCAGCGAGTACCCAAACGCGGTTGTGGCATCTTTAATATCCGTTTCAAAAATAGGGTTAAACGCGACATTGGTTGACCCAAAATCCTTGGATAGAATTAGGCGTGATTCCAGGATTCTCTCGCGGTCTGGTTCTTCAGTCTCTGCTGCTTCTTCATAAGGAGGATCAATCCATCCACTCGTTTCCATCTTAAAGCGGGTTTCCGGGTGCAAATCTTCATACTCCACATATCCCATTACATTGAAGGGCAATGGTCCCTCTTCCAACAAAAGGTATCTATTTTCCCAACGATAACCTGTGAATTTTGACCGCTCTTTGTCCTTGTCTTCAAACCACTCGATCATGAACTCAGTGGAATAGCGGCCAGAAACCCCATATTCAAGTTCGATCATATGGGAAAAGTATTCGCCTTGCCCCTCCTCTTTTCTAAACTTTGAGGGGGCAGTGTAATCATTCATGAACATCAATTCCACCTCTCCTTTTTCCACATGGTGGCTATACGTTGTAAAGTATCCGCTATTGGCAGCGAACGCTCTACAAGGAAAACCAAGAAACAGAACCAACCACGACAGACTTAATATTTTCTTCGTAACCATTTTTATTCTCCTTTTCATTTTTATTTTTCTAAAAAGGCTCATTTTGAAAACAAAATAGCCCAACCCAATCTAATGAACTATGCTTAGTTTAAACGCTGTAGATGCCTGTACTAAATCCTGGGAATAATTTTCCCCATTTCCTTGGGAAATGAAATCCTTCTCCGCGGACCCTATCAGCCTGCTTAAATCCAAGAATTCCTCTTTCGATAAATCAAGAGTCAATCTGCCAAACCTTAAGTGCACTTGATCACAATTTTTGCATGTCACCACTTTCCCAATACCTGCTATTTCTGCTAATGTTTTTCTCATTTTTCACCTCTTCATCCCTAAACTAAATAGGATGAGGGGATTACCCCAATGAAATGGGATAATCACCCTCAATCCCTTTGGCGATGGGCACAAGGAGGAACCCGGCCCATCAATCCGCAACTTTTATTTCTTGCATCTATTCCAAATAAAAAACCCAACAGTTTCATTTCTGTTGGGCTCGGAACTTTCAGTTTCTGGCCTAGTAAAGATCGTATTCTACTTTTGGTCTATTCCTTTTGACGGTGATCCCAGCGGATCGTCTCAATTCGTTTGCATCGCCTACATTTAAGCTCTACTCCGGAACTGGTTATTCTGGCAAGAAGAGTTCCGCAATGACACCGGCAATCTTTATCGTAGCAGCCTGAAACATTCTCGCTGGATGATTTTGTCATAGCGCTTTAAAAGATATGAATTGAAATAATATTTCACTCATAGTATAAATTTTTTTACCCACGTTTTGATGAACATTCTTTACAGTATCCAAACAACTCATGACGGTGATAAGCGATAGTAAATCCAATTTTTTTTGAAACCTTCTCTTGTATTCTTTCCACCTCGGGCCATTGAATTTCAATGATCATGCCGCAGGTTAAGCAAACCAGATGGTCGTGGTGGGGGCGATCCATTTCTACCTCGTAGCGCGGCTTGCCATGTGAATCGGTCACACGCTCAATCAGATGGCATTCTTCCAACATCTTCAGCGCGCGAAATACGGTAATCTTCCCAATCCCTTCACCTTTTAAAGCGCCATAAATATCTTCTTGGCTCAAATGACGGTCTGCTTCAAGGAGATAATCTAAAATCTTGGAACGCTGAGGCGTAAAAATGAGCTCCTTATCTTTCAAGTGCTTTTGGAATACTTGCCTAACGCGCTCAGAATAACCCTTTCTCCCAGCGGTCCATGTTGGAAAATAAATCAGCTCTTTTTTGTTTTCCATTGAAATTATTTTTCATTGTATTGATTTCCTGATTGTTTGTCAAGCAGCTTGGGGTAAAAATTTATTTCTGGAATAGGAGCTCCCAAAAAGTTTTGGGAAGTTCCAAGTTCCAAGGACACCATACTAAATCCAAAAAATTAAGTGAGCTAATCCACCCCCGGAATCTAATTAATCGTATGATAATCGAATTAGCGTTGAAAAACAGTATCAGCATGCCACTCGAGGAACACCCGGTTTGGTTGCTGGTTAGATAGGGGGGGCAGCCATATTTCTGTATCATGGAACTGGTAGTAGTGTTTGCCATTATGGAATTCTTCTTTGAGTTTTTTGCTAACGCAAACTCGGTAGTTAGGTGTGATTGTAATATACCCCTGATCAAATAAGGTGTGAAAATCTCTCTTCAACAAAATACCATTATCCAGAGAATGTAATCCCCCCTCGCTTACTGGTTTTAGATGCGCTGCTTCAAGTACAGGTAGAACTTTTTCTTGAGTTATCGCACATTTACGTTGGTAGGTATCTGTTACAAGACTACGAAAAGCGCCTTGTCCTAATCGAGGACGAATTAAAGTAGGTTCTCCAAAAATCACCGCCTCTGGCTTGGTTTTCACTAGGAAAGAATTATTTCTTTGAAGTCTTTCGACCACAGCATCCCAAAGCTCTTTGCCCAATCCACTGGTTAGGTCATATGTTTTTCCCTGTACAATGTTGGAATGAAAATCTGAAGGCGCTGTGATCCATTGGTCTCTGGTAAAAAAGAAAGGTTGAGTAAGTACGATGCATCCAATTTTATAGTCAGCGTAACGTGTTTGGGGATGGTGTTGAGGGATATGTCTATATTTTTCAATTTTATTGCGTAGTTCGTTCAAAGTAGAAACACCATTTTTCCTTTCGAACCATTCCCAGACAAGTGAGCATGGGATTCCGGAAGATGAATGGCTAAAAAAACCTCCTCCAACAATAAAATTATCAGGGTGGTGAAGTTTGAAAAGAAAAATTTCTCCTGTACGAATCGCTTTGAATTGAAGTTTTTCTCTTGGCTGCCAAAAATTGACTTCTTCAATTCCTATCTCTTGCTCCAAGAAATTAAACCATTGGTTATCAGTAACTGCTATAAATGCGCGCATATATCAAGTCAGATTATATGAAAGAATAAGAGGAGCTTCACAATTAAAAATCCTGTATTTCAAACTGGGGTGGCTGGGCGTACGAGATTCGAACTTCCTTGGAGGAGGAGCTTCTTCTAGAGGCTGCTTAAAGAAATTCACAATTCCCTTGAAACTGTTAGTTTAGCCGGCTCATCTAAGATTTCTAAAATTGAACTCGCGCAATAAACCCGGTCCCGTTTTGCTTTTCCAACTTTTGTAACGACAGATAAATTCTCCAACTTCTTGATGGCACGTTCGATAGTGGTATACGCAACCTCTAAGCGTTGGGAAGCTTTGGTAATCGTTAGATATGGGTTGGAAGCTAATATGTCTATAAGTTTTAATGGAACTTTTGAAGAAGCGCCGCTAAATTCTTTTCTCCAATCCATAATCTTTTGATTAATACGTTCCGATCGGCTTAGCGCGTCTTCCGATTGGCGGGCGATTCCGTTTAGAAAATATTCCAGCCATGCCGACCAATTTCCTTGCTCGGATACTCCCCGTAACCTATCGTAATAATCTCGTCTAGTAGCTTCGAAAAACGCGCTGATATAAAGTAACGGACTTGGCAAGATAGAACGTTCTATGAGAAAGAGGATAATGAGTAACCGTCCCACGCGCCCATTCCCATCTAAGAAAGGGTGTATGGCTTCAAATTGATAATGAAGCAGCGCTATTTGCGCTAATGGCGGAATACTTTTATCGTGCATAAATTTTTCCCAGTGGCTGAGGCAATCCATCAAATAATCCGGGGATGGCGGAACATAAGACGCATTTGTAAGAGTGCACCCGGGCGTTCCAATCCAGTTTTGGGAACGTCTAAATTCCCCGGGAGTGGCATGGTTCCCACGAACACCCATCATTAGTTTTTCATGAAGCTCTCGCACCAATCGCAAAGAGAGTGGCAACGTCTTTAATCTTTTAATCCCATACTCAAGAGCGATAACGTAATTCCCAACCTCCCGTAAATCTGCCGGACTGCGGTCAATGGATGCTCCTGCCTCTTTTGCCAATAATTCTCCCAGAGTCGCCTGTGTCCCCTCAATACGGCTGGACATCACGGCCTCTCTAGCTACAAAAGGTCTAATTAATAAATGCGGGTTAGGAAGACGTTTTCCATCTCCTGAAAGTCGTCCTAGAAGGGTATCTGCATCTGAGAGAACACGGACAAGTTTTGGGGTCCATTCTAATTCCGGCGGTAAGGGGTTGGGGATATATGCTTTATAGTTTCCCCGACAAAGAATAAAGCGACCTGGAGTATTATTTTGTTTCATAGTTTATTCTATGTTTATAAGGGTGAAAATAACAATTTCATTTATTATCGAAATAATACTAAAACGATAATAATAAAACAAGAGCTCCCTATGATTATTTTTTAAATTTGAGTTGGAACCTCTAAATCGCGCTGATTATCGAGAGAGATTAGAAGTTTTATACGCCTCAAATCCAGCTTGGGGTGGCTGGGCGTACGCGGTTAGAACCTGTTTGGAAGAGGAACTGCTAGAGGCTGCTTAGCTAAAATCCTTGTTTATTAATGATTTTAGTTATCGGCCACATCAACTACTGCTTTCAATGTTTAAGCTCATCCTCTATTTCTGCTATAGTTGGCAGGCTTCCCTTAAGTTCTTTTGGAAGAGATTTAACCATTCGTGTTTTCCACTGAGCTATGCCAATGGGCTTTTTCATATCCCGCAAGGCGTATTCTGCGAGAATCTGTTTCTTGTCCTGACAGAGAATCAATCCAATGGATGGATTATCTTCCACATGTTTGAGCCGATCATCAACCACATTTAAATAGAAGTTCATTTTGCCCGCATATTCTGGTTTAAAGGGACCCTTTTTCAACTCAATCACGATGAAACAACGAAGTTTAAAATGATAAAAGAGAAGATCAATGTAAAAATCTTGATCGCCAATATCCAAGTGATATTGCCTCCCAACAAAAGCAAAACCTTGTCCTAATTCAATTAAAAATTTTTCGAGATGGTGAACAAGGCCGGTTTCTAATTCTCTCTCGCGAAAAGGTTCTTCAATGGTTAGGAAATCGAAAATATAAGGATCCTTAAACGCTTGCTGAACCATGTCAGAATGAGGAGCCGGAAGCCGTGCCTTGAAATTCGTTACAACCCTCCCGCCGCGTTTATGAGCATCTCCTTCTATCATCATGTAAAGGATATTCCTGCTCCATCCATTTTTTAGAGCATGTGACATATACCATGTACGTACAGACAACTCTTTAATTTTTTCCATCAAAAGTACATTGTGTCCCCAAGGAATGCGCGTCACTAAATCCGTAATATCTAGGGTGGTCAAAGAAGAGTGTTCGGGCAATTTTGCAACAGCCTGTTGCAAAATTGGAGGGACTCCATACTCCCTCGCGAAACGAATCATGTATCCAATATTTCTCTCGGAAAATCCCTTAACTTCTGGCAATTCGTTAAGAATATCTCGCGCCAATTGCGGAATCACCGCGGACCCCCAACCTTCCAACCGTTGGCGTTCAATCAGCAATCGCCCAACATCCCAATAGAGTAAAATCATTTCTCTATTTACCGAGAAAATCGCACGGCTTTGGGCATTGCGGATGCGATTTTTAACTTCAGACAAAAGTTTCAAATAAAAACCTTGCCTATTTGTCATCTAATATTCTCCTTTCAGTTCAAATCCAAGAAATTTGCATGTCTTCATCTTTTCCTTCTTCTTACATTAGCTGAGAATGAAAACCATCGCCCATGGATCAATGTTTTAATCATGATATAAAAAATTTAACTTGTTGGTAAGAAATCGCTTACAGTTATTTCTATCCTCTCACGCTTCAATTCTTTTTTGATGGAATCAATAATAAACCCGTCGATCCTCTTCCATATATAGGACACAAATTTGACTGGTTTTGGATTGCCATGTTGGTCCTGATAATAGAGATTATAAGCCTGTATTTGTTTATAAAGTACTGGGATAGATTCTGAAAGAAAGTCCTGGCCGTATCGTTCTAGAAATTCTGGCATTATTTTTCTATTTAATCTAAAAATCACAAATCCAAGATGCCTCAGAACAATTTCATTCGCAATATCCGTTTCGCCTTTTTGAGCCCGGGAGATCAATTCCCTTTCTTCCGTAAGAGAAAGTGACGGATATTTTCTTGAAAGTCCAGAGTAGCTACCCCAGCGGCGCAAAAATACACTCCTATTTTACCGTCTAATTTAGTTAATGACCTGGACTCGATTAATGTGGTTAATTTTACAAAATAAAATGGGATGAAGGGGAGATTTTAACCTGATGTTAAGAATATTAATTTCACGTCGGAGAAAAAATCTGGGTGACTGGGCGTACGCGGTTAGAACCTCTTTGGAGAAGGAGATTCTACGCGACCGCTGTAGCTAGATGATATTTCCCAGTCTTGTGGCCACCCATACGCTTCACTAATCCAACCCCTAGGAGAGGTTTAAGAATATGGTGTGCTCCCGGTTTGGTTACCGCCAGCTCTTTTTGGATCTCATGGATGCTGAGAGGGGTACTACGGAGCAAAGCAAGTAGCTTTTCTTGCTTTGGAGTTAGAGTTAAAGACCTATCTTTGCCTAATATCGAGACGGTTTCAATGCGCTTCCACGCTCTATGCAAAGCTTCATTAATTGACTCAGCGATGAATTCCACCCATCCAGTTAGATCATGCCCTTGGGTTTGTACTCTAGAGAGTGCCCGATAATAATTTTGGCGGTCCTCCAACAAAACTTCATCCACAGCAAAAATATGATGGGTATCAAATTGGCGCCGATATAATTCCCAAGTGGCTAGAGCTCTGCCAACTCTGCCATTTCCATCTCCAAAAGGGTGAATGAACTCAAATTGGTAATGGAGGATGGCGGAACTGACCACAGCTGGCCAAGCTTGTCCAGAACCATTCAACCAATCCAGCAATTCCTTCATCAATCTGGGAACTTCCTTAGCTTGAGGAGGAAGATGACCGCCTACCCTAACCCCATATGCCCGAAAGAACCCCACCGGTTCCCGATCCAATGCTCCCTTTTGGCCGATAATTGAGTGCAGATTCAAAACATTCCGTACTTCCAACCCTTTTGCCTTCGCGTTTTTTTCGATAAAGCGCAGAGCCGCAAAGTAGTTGAATACTTCCTGAACAGCTCGAGGTTTGGCATGGGGCAAATTCCCGCCTTCAGCCAGGATTTTAACCTCAGCTAAGGTCAACGGATTGCCCTCTATGGCTGTGGAACCATGGGCTTGCCGTGACACGGCGTCCTTCTGAAGGGTAGGGACCCAAGATACTCCAACTGTGGCGCTCTGGATACGGGAATTAAGCGCCGCGATCTCCTCTAGAACTCTAAGGAGATGGGGTGTTATCTGAAAGGCGGGGCTATAAGGCATAGATCCATGCTACAAATAAATAAAGTAAAAGTAAAGTGAATCGTAAAGTGATTTTACTCCGTCTCCGCTCCCTAATTCCGCTAATCTTTATTTTTCAACATTTTTCTTTTTCATCGCTTTTGCATCTCGACACCCTGCTTTTAATTTCTTTAGAAGCTTTTTGTTGGATTTGATTTCGGCCATTTCGGTGGGATCGACGTAACAAATGAGTTTATTTAGAGTTTTTTTGCGCATGATATTTATGATAGGTTAGAACCTCATGTTGATCAACGAGAAATTACTTAATTCCATGCCTTATGTCCTGTCAGGGAACCTTAAACTTTTGCGAAGATTCGAACCTCCAAAACACATTGAAAACAGAATAAAATTTAATGTTTTGTGAGTCGAACAAATCATGATGGGTGGCTGGGCGTACAAGATTCGAACCTCCTTCAAGGAGGAACTTCTTTTAGAGGCGGTGTAGATTGGTGCGGGCAATTTTTGTAGATTCAAGACATGAAAGAATTTCAGATTGACATATTGAAGAAAGCGCGATATTATATCCGTATAAGCAGATATAGTTATGATAAACCAAAAAATAGATCAAGTCTTTCGCGCTTTTGCCGATGTAACCCGTTTGAGGATACTAAATCTCCTGAAACGAAAAGAGGAGCTTTGCGTTTGCGAGCTGATCGAGGTTCTTCACATTGGGCAATCGAAGGTTTCAAGACACCTTGCCTACCTCAAAAAAGCTGGGCTGGTTCAAGATCGCAAGGAAGGCCTCTGGAGCTATTATTCACTGACCAAAACCAAAGGCGCTTTTCACAGACGGTTGATTGCTTGTTTGGATGAGTGCTTTAACGAGGTTTCTATTTTGAAGAAGGACGCTAATTCTCTAACATGCTGTAAACCAGCGGTCAAGAAATAACATTATTTTTTTGCCTATTATATCTGTATAAGCAAATATAAAATAAAAGGAGCGCCTTCATGAAAGCAAGAGTTCTGTTCGTATGCGTTGAAAATTCCTGCCGCAGCCAAATGGCCGAAGGGTTTGCCAGAAAACTTGGGGAAAAAATTCTGGAAGCTTGGAGCGCCGGCTCGAAACCTTCCGGCAAGGTTAACGAAACCGCGGCTCAGATGATGCAGGAAAAGGGAATTGACCTGTCTTATCATAATTCCAAGGGGTTAGACGATTTGCCGAAGGTGAAATGGGACTATGTCATTACAATGGGATGCGGAGATGCTTGCCCAACGCTACCCGCAAAGATAAGGAGGGATTGGGCGTTACCGGACCCCAAACACATGCCTTTGGAAGAGTTCCGCAGAGTTCGAGATGAAATCCAGAATCAGGTTAACAGTTTGATCCGCGAAATTATAGAAGCCACAAAACAAAAAGTTTAATGAATATTTTTGAACGCTATTTAACAATTTGGGTAGGACTCTGCATGGTGATAGGGATCTTGCTGGGCAGGCTTTTCCCTGGCGCAGTGGATTTATTGCGTTCGCTCGAATTTGGCAAGGAAAGTCATATCAACATTCCCATCGCGGTGTTAATTTGGCTTATGATCTATCCCATGATGCTGAAGATTGACTTTGCCTCGATCAAGAATGTTGGAAAGCGACCTAAAGGACTTTTGGTTACCCTCATCGTTAACTGGTTGATCAAGCCTTTCTCTATGGCGTTTCTGGGGTGGCTGTTCTTTAAGCATCTTTTTCTGCCATGGATCGGACCGGAATTAGCCGGTCAGTATATTGCCGGGGTTATTATCCTTGCTGCCGCGCCCTGTACCGCCATGGTTTTTGTGTGGTCCTATCTATCGGATGGAGATCCCGCTTACACGTTAGTGCAGGTAACCGTTAACGACCTCATCATGCTTGTTTTGTTTGCGCCCATCGTAAAATTCCTCATTACGGGAGCGTCGGGACTCGAAGTCCCGTTCCTCGTCTTATTATATTCAGTGCTCATATTTGTGGTAACACCTCTTGTTCTTGGTAGCGCGAGCCGGATGCTTTTACTCAAGCATAAGGGAACGGAATGGTTTAATAAAAAGTTTCTGCCCGTCTTCCAACCAGTTACAGTGTTGGCTCTTTTGGCAACATTGATCGCGCTCTTCGCTTTTCAAGCGGAGAATATTGCCGGCAGAGCATTCCATATTGTATTGATTGCGATTCCAATTATCATTCAGGTCTATTTCAATTCGGGACTGGCGTACGGGCTCATGCGTCTGGCCAAGGTCCCTTATAGCGTCGCTGCCCCAGGGGCATTGATTGGAGCTTCCAATTTCTTCGAGCTTGCGGTCGCGACGGCCATCGCCCTGTATGGAGCTGGATCTGGCGCAGCTCTAGCAACCGTGGTTGGGGTTTTAGTTGAAGTTCCGGTAATGCTTTCTGTCTGCAAATTTTGTGTCAAGACTAAAGGTTGGTTTGGTACAATACCAACTTAATGCCATGATTATTATTGTCTGCATCACCGCTTTAATTGCATCTTTTCTCACACTTTTTTCTGGGTTTGGCCTTGGCACTCTATTAATGCCTGCCTTTGCGCTATTCTTTCCCCTTGAACTGGCCATTGCAATGACTGGCATCGTTCACCTTTCCAACAATCTGTTTAAACTTTCACTTTTTGGAAAAATGGCGGATGGTAAAATTATCATTCGTTTTGGACTTCCAGCAATTGCCGCCTCTTATTTCGGCGCTCAGGGCCTCTTGTGGTTGTCGCATTTAGAGACGGTCGCCGTTTACGCAATTGGAAGCCGGATATTTAATATTTCTCCCATCAAATTAACCATGGCCGCGCTCATTTTTTTCTTTGCCTTATTGGAATCTGTGCCTGCGTTGGAAAAAGTTTCTTTAAATCTAAAATGGCTTCCATTGGGTGGAATTTTAAGCGGTTTCTTTGGAGGGCTTTCCGGCCATCAAGGCGTTTTGCGCAGCGCGTTCTTAATCCGGGCGGGGCTTACTCGCGATGCTTTTATTGCCACTGGCGTGGTTATCGCCTGCATGGTAGATGCCGCGCGACTCCCCATTTACTTTAAAAATTTTGTAATCCGTGAGCTTCAGGAAAATAGGGGCCCTTTATTCGCGGCAGTTCTCTGTGCCTTTCTGGGCACTTGGATGGGCAGCCATTTGCTTAAGAAAACAACGATTCAAGCAATAAAATGGATTGTTTCCGCCATGCTATTTCTTTTTGCAATTCTATTGGCAGCGGGGTTAATCTAAAGGTGGGGTCCCAGGCTGGACTCGGTTGGAACCTCCCTAAAAGAGGAACTACAAGAGGTAGCTTAGCAAAAATACCTAATTAATAAAGACTTTAGTATAAATTCCAGCGTTCCAATACAATCCTACCAGACCTAAATCGCCTCACTTTCCGATGCTAAGCCCCCAACCTACTTTATTATTGAATGTACCTATTATTGGGGGTCTTGTGTGAGCCGTTCCCGCGCCAAATGAATCGCCTCATGTAATTTTTTTTCAAGCACCTTACGGGGTGGGAGTTCGGTCATATATTCCGCCACACGAATACCACTTTGATCAAGCTGTAAGAGCTCGATTTCTTCATGATCTTTCCCTGCGCATAGGATAAGTCCTATGGGAGGATTTTCATCTGCTTGCTGCTCATGCTTTTCTAACCAACGAAGATAAAGTTCCATCTGGCCCTTGTATTCGGGTTTAAATCTTCCTAACTTAAGCTCAATGGCAACCAGTCTTTTTAATTTACGATGGTAGAACAAAAGATCAAGATAATAATCCTTGTTCCCTACTTGGAGTCTTTTCTGCCTATCAACAAACGTGAATCCTGCCCCAAGTTCTAAAATAAAACTCTCCATTTCACGTAAGATTGCAGATTCCAAATCTTTTTCTTGATAAGCGCCTTTAAGCCCCAAAAATTCCAAGAAATATGGATCCCTAAAAACCAAGTCCGGCGACAACTTATCTTCATCTCTGAGTTTTTTAATTTCAAGGGCGGCAAGTTTGGCTGGTTTTTTTGAAAGGGCTGTACGTTCATAAAGCATACTGTCAATTTTTCCCCTAAGTATCCGGACGCTCCAACGTTCAATGCGACACATTTCCGCATAAAAATCTCTCTTAAGAGAATCATCGAGCGGAATTATTTCAATAAAGTGGCTCCAACTCAATTGTTGCGACAGTGTCGCAACAATCTCCTTTCTTGGAAATCTCTCAACAAATTGAATCATCCGAGAAAGGGATTCGCGGGTAAAACCAGCTCCATATTCCTTAGATAATTGATGGGACAGCGTGACAACAATTTTCTTTCCATATTCCGCTCTCTCGTTTTTAAGCACATCTTCCCGTATACGTTTTCCAATATGCCAATTCAGCATAACGATCCCAAAGTTGACAGTTTGCGCAACTTTGTTACGCGCCGAGGAAATAAGATTTCTAATATCTCCAATCAGTTTTTCTGCAGATTGTTCGATAGCTTGATTTTTTGAACGGACCACAATATCATTTTTTTTCATTTATATTCGACTCTTTGTTAATTGTTTGCATTATAGCATTTGGAGATTAGACGAAGCCCATAGGATGCGCTTGCTTAAACCTCTCCGCACATGATGATTATGAAATTTTACTATACCTTCTTCTCTGCCTTTAGGAAGGGAGTTTTTTGGGGAGGGGATCCCTTCTGTCTAGGAATGACTTATTTTGGAACTTTTAAATTTAACAAATTTCCCTTTCATCGTTTTAGCATTTCGATGTCCTGCTTTTAATTTCTTTAGAAGCTTTTTGTTGGATTTGATTTCGGTCATTTCGGTGGGAGTGACGTAACAAATGAGTTTATTTAGAGTTTTTTTGCGCATGATATTTATGATCGGTTAGAACCTCCTGTTGATCGACGGGAAATTACTAAATTCCATGCCTTATGTCCCGTCGGGGGTGCTTAAACTTTTGCGAAGATTCGAACCTCCAAAACACATTGAAAATAGAATGAAATTTAATGTTTTGTGAGTCGAAAAAATCAAGATGGGTGGCTGGGCGTACGCGGTTAGAACCTGTTTGCAAGAGGAACTGGCAGAGGCGGCTTAGCTAAAACACTTAATTTATAAAGGTTATAGTATATATTCCAATGTTCCAGTACAATCCTACCAGACCTCTAAACCACTAACTTTCGATCTATCACGTCTTGTTTTGCGGAAAAATCAAATATTCACGCTTTTCTACAAATTTCTATGTTATTTTGCACTATATCTCTTAGTATATTCATCGGGGGGAAGTTTGGGGGGAGTATCCCGCCCAACCCTATTATTTGGGGATAGTGAACGAAAAAGCCTGAATGGATTTACACTTGCCATAAAAAATGGACTTGCACTTGCCAAGATGGATTTACCCACTTTTAAAACCAATTAAGAACCTTCGCTTTTACACTGCCAAATGTGCCATATTTGAAATTTTCTGAATAAGATAGCGGAAGAATCTTCTGCCTTAATAGCTCTTCAGCGCCTCTTATAAATTCAAACCCATTGACGCTTACTCCTGCCAATAAGTGAGATGGGTCATTGCTCCCTACGATGTGAAACCATCGTTTTGACAAATCGTCTTTTGGGACATATTTTGTGAGTATGAGCCAGTAAAACGGAGCGCCTCTAGCCTGAAATGATTGAAACCATAAACCTTTATTTCCTTCACCCTCTAAATAGGAGATTATTACAGACACATGTCTTAGAGATTCTTCGGTTCCCGGGTATATTGAAGGGTACGTTAGCCTCACCAAGACTTTAGGTTTAATCAATGTGATTAAACGATGGAATTTATTGTAACGTCTAGCTGATTCAGACATAAGAGAAAAAGATCTTCCTCCTTTTGATTGTTTAAGATTACCGGTTGCGAGGAAAGGAGGAAGAATTAGGAACCTCACCTCCCTTGAAAATCTAAGGGATCCTGAAGTGGAACCGGATTGTTTTCTCTTTATTTATAGTTTATCCAAAATCTCCCGAGCATTGACGATTGAGCAATGTCCGTTAGCATTTTTGAAAGCTTCTATATCCCCGGCATAAACTCTGCCAATATTCCCATCCATTGCAATTTTTTTCATTGAGATAAAAATATTGTCGAACGCGTCTTTCGTACGGGTAAGAATAATAGACTTGGAGTCAGCGCCAAGAAAATTTAACCCCTGTAAAACTTGCGCGACTAAAAAATCCGAATCCAAAGCAAATGGCGAATCGCAAATATAAAACGCTGTTGTTTGAATATGATTAACAACAAAATCTGGTTTTATAGTCGGCTCTAAATTTACATTGTTGTCGCTCCAAGCTTCGCCGGGGGATAGTAGTCTCGCCCCTTCATAGTCAAGAGTCAACGCGCAACAGGAGGCCGTCAACCAACGAGAGAGGGGAACTAACGATAAATATAATTCTTCATGACGGAATGGCATAGGTTTTAAGCCAAGGGTATTCCTTACCCATCTTCTTCCTTCCCGGCCGAGTATGTAAAATACACCGCCGCGGCCGGGCTGGGCTTTGCGCGCCGGGTCTAAAAGTATTCTATCCGGATTCCATGACTTCCATGGAAGAACCCACCCAAATTCGCAGAGTTTCTTCAAACGTTTAAATGAATTTTCTGATTGAGGCGCCGCTTTGTGCCAGAGGATATTATAGGCTTGAGACTGCTCAATATTATCCAACTCTCTCCCAATATAAGCGATGTGTCTAAAATTGAGAGCTTTAACACAGGAAAGGACACTTAGGAGATTTTTATCAAATTGATTCAACTCTTGGGGAGATAATCGTTTTTGCGCAGGGATAACTGCTGCGGCGGTAGATTCATTTTGTGTGGGCATTTTTTTAATCGTTGTACCAAACACCATCAATCATTCGTTTTTTAACAATAGGTCCGGGTAGAACTGGTTCGTTTTTAATTTTCTCTGATTTTATTTCCTTTTGCAGTTGAAGTATTGAATCCGCATAGTTTGAAAATTTTAGAGGGAGACCGAAATTTGGAGTACCAAAAACTTTTTCTCCAAAAATCCACGTATGACAGACTGTTAACCGTAGCATGCTAAATCCGCCGAGGATTAAACTTACAGGAATGGAAAATAAACTTATGATTGTCATAACTGCAAAAAGAGCCATTAAAAATCCGCCGACAATATACACGAAATATTTCCCTAGTGGAGGAGAGTAATGATTAAGTCCGATCTGAGCTAATTTTAAGAGCGCACCTAAAACAATGAGTACAATCGGCAAAGAGAATATGAATTTTTTAGATACCCCGCGAGGGAATTTCTTGCCCCATCTTGAAAGGAAACAAAAATGGAACCATCCAATAAAAATGATGGCAGTCCAGCGTACCCACGCTACTCTGCTGTATTGGGGATCTAAGCCAAGTATAAATGATGCCGTTTTAGGGGCCTGTTTGTGAATTTGTTGAAATCGTTTGTATGGAAGCACTCTTCTAAAATAAGATTTCTGATACTTTTGCTCAATTGGAATAGTATTTTCCCGTACTTTAATTTCACTATATTGGCCGTACAGTAGGCATCCATAAATAAACGTCGAGACCCCAAATAAAAATTTAAGCATAGTTTTGTCCTTTAATAGGCCGATCCCCTGGAATCAGCAGAAATCATCATAACAACCTTCTTTTTATCATCGATGAGATAGAAGAATCGATACTGTCCAATCCGATACCTCCATGTATCGGGATTATAATTCACCAATTTCTTAATATTGCTGCCATAAAAAGGCTGCATCCTTAACTGCGGGTACACATAGGATTTTAATTTTAGTTTTATCTTATCCTGCCGGCCGCTAAAGTCTTGCTCTAAATCCTCTAAGAATTGATCGGTCTCGAAGATTTTAAAATTATCCAACGAACTTGCCTCTCATCGCTTTAGCGTCCTGATACCCTGCCTTCAACTTTTTATTGAGTTTTTTATTAGATCTAATTTCAGCCATTTCGATAGGATCGACATAATAGGATTCTTCAATCTGTTTTAATGTGGATATAGTTATAAAGCTAGAGATGGGACGGTGATCGATTCTTGACGCAAGAAGGATCTTATTATATTCATCCTCTGTGAGCCTAAGGGTGACAACTTTGTTCATAGGGAGAGCCTCCATTATTCAAATGTATTCATATTGATTCTAACAGAATACTCCCCAGATTTCAAGACGCTTCAGTTTTATTGTCATTTTCGTTCGTGCCTTTGATTTTTTTCCAAATTTGAGATGAATTCCCATTAATTTTGTCCTTTTCTTTTTTTCGTTTAAAATTTTCCGATTTCACATTTTCTGGTTGTTGTTTTTGCTGCGCTTTGGGCGATTCCGCCTCTTTTCCCTCTGAATCTCCAGAAGCGGCAGGTAGTTTTATCCCTTCAATATCAAACAACGTTGTTCGAATAACATCATTCCCAGCGTTGGTGGATGACGCGGCTAAAAACTTTTTGGGAACTTTAAACCAGTTTGGATGAACAATGAATTCCTCCCCTTCTCTTTCAGAGATGCTTTTGTAACCAGCGTCTCCCAAAGGATCAATGGACATACTTCTAGACCGTTTCATTACCTTTCTAGTCCCTAATAAAGAGCTCATATTATCCGCATCTTCAACCGATCTGGTAGAGAAAAATATCTTAGTAGCGGTATTGTTCGTAACATTTGCGCTAAACGATTTTTTGTCTATTCCTTCCACTCTTTGAAGCTGGGAAAAATCTTGATGAGCTAGCACAATGCAAACTTCACGGCCTCCCGCCTGAGAAATCATAGTGCTAAAAAACGGCGCAAGGTATTCCTGAAATTCATCTAGGATCATTAATACCGGCGGCCGCTCAACATGCTGGCTCCCCAACATTTCACTAGCAGCAAATATCTGCGCGGTAATTTGCCTTCCCAAAGAGTTGGCTTGAGAATGAAGTCGCGCCGGAGATAATGCGCAATATAACAATCCTCCTTCTTTAAGCAATTGGACAATGTTGATAGACGGCGTTGGATTATTTACTTTAGAATTGATTGGCTCTGCGATCCACGGCCTCAACTGCGCGGTAATGCCTTCCAATGAATCAAGTCTTCTATTTTGCAGGTTATATGCATTTCTCATGCGGCTGACAACATCTAAAAGCCCTTTTTTAACCGCTTCATCAAAAACGCGTTGCCGTATTGAGGCATCGGAAAAGAATTGATAACAATCTTTTAATGTAAAAGGTTTTTCCAAACGAACGAATATTGAGGAGAGATCGAGCAAACGGCTAAAATCCGCACTCTTGTAGAATGCGTCTGACCGTTCTTGAGTGGCAGGCGGCTCCCGCCCTATAGCCCTCATAATTTGGAGGGCCGCCTCCAACTCCGTTCCGGTGTGACCAACAGGTGATATGGGATTGAGTGACCCAGATTTTTCGTCCAAAGGATCAAAGTATCTCACTTCTTTGGCTCTTCCTGAACGGTTTGCTAAATACCAAAAAAGACCCCAATCGACAGCAGAAGGTTTACCTGTAATGTAAATTACGCTCCAATTGCGGATCATTCCCTGATAAGATATCGAATTTTGGAAATGCGATTTACCGCAGCGGGTAATCCCAACGATTTGCATATGCTCTACTAATGAGCCCTGATATAACCAA
>MGUU01000014.1 GCA_001800135.1 Elusimicrobia bacterium RIFCSPLOWO2_02_FULL_39_32
CATTGCGGCCTCCCTTTTTGTATAGGGTACAAAAAGGTGACATTTCTATTTGCCGCAAATGTGACATTACTAAAAAATTTCTACAAAAACCAGTTACAGGCTTGACCATAATCAAAAATTTTGTAATGGATTCACTCTTGGTTCGCATGGAGAGTATTTTATCGAAAGAACAAGCAGAAAAAATATCCAATTTCCCTTGTATACGTCCAACTAAAAAAGAAAAATGATTAGTAGAGTTTTTATACCGCCAATAAAGTGTCAAGGTATCAAATCCAAACTCGTATCATGGATTTTGAAAAATATTGAGTATAAAGAATGCAAAAGATGGATTGAACCTTTTATGGGATCAGGGGTTGTTGGATTCAATGCTCAACATCCCAATGCAATATTTGGAGATATAAATCCACATATCATCAACTTTTACAATTCATTAAAATCTTCAGAAATTACCCCTCTTTTTGTTAAACAATTTCTGGAGGGTGAGGGTAAATATCTTAAAGAAAGAGGATCGGAGCATTTCTACTTTATAAGGGAAAGATTTAATAAATTCCATGATCCATTGGATTTTTTATTCCTTTCGAGGGCAGGGTTTAACGGAATGATTAGATTTAATAGTAAAGGTAAATTTAACGTGCCTTTTTGCCAAAAACCATTAAGATTTTCTAAATCATATATCACGAAAATTGTAAATCAAGTAAATTTTGTCTGTCAGTCTATAAAAATGAAAAATTGGAATTTTGTTTGTGGAGATTTCAGTGAATTAATTATGAAAGCGAATTCAAATGATTTTATTTACTGTGACCCACCATATTTAGGAAGGCACGTAGATTATTATAATTCTTGGGATGTTAAAGAAGAAAATAACCTTTCTCGATGTCTTAAAAGTACGAATGCAAAATTCATTCTATCCACATGGCACAGTAACAGGTATCGGGCAAATGATTTTATTGAAAGGAATTGGAGAGGGTTTCATATTCTAACAATGGAGCATTTTTATCATATTGGAGGAATGGAAAAAAATCGTAATTCTATAACGGAAGCACTAATATTGAATTATGAACCTCCCAGTTCTTGCGAATATGCAACATTTTCTCGCTATTATCAACAAATAGCACTTTTATAAAGAAACATCTTTTCTATCCACAAAAATAAAATTCAAGTCAAATAATAAAGTGCGATAAAAAAGCCTAAATCCTAATGATACCCTTCTCCATCCATCCTTATCTTCAAAAATTTGTGGAGCTGTTTAACAATGGCAAATTCTTTGAAAGCCATGAACTGCTGGAAGATGTCTGGAAAAAAACAACTGGCAAGGAAAAACTTTTTCTGCAAAGTCTCATCCAAGTGGCAGTTTCTTTGCATCACGATAAAAGAAAGAATGAAAAAGGAGCTTTAGAAGAATATTCTCTTGCCAAAAAAAAATTAGAAAAATACCCTGCCAAAGTTATGGGAATTTATCTGCATCATCTGCTTTTAGAACTAGAAAACTACTTCAAATATCCAATAGAAAAACGTAAAAATTTTATCCCGCGAATCAAAATAGAAACCATGCTTTATTGCATGAGATGCGGTTATTTAATTGAAGATCTGCCTCTTGGCTGCAAAAGCCGTTGTCCTGCATGCGATTTTCCCTACCCACAAGGATCCTGTTCAGATTAATCCTTATCAAAACAACGCCCTGCTAAGCAATTTAAAAATGTAACCATGGTATTATTCATTGCGCAAGACGTGACCTTGAAAAAGTTTATGCATGTGATATACTTCTATTGAAACTGAATTTTACAATAGGGGATGAGCATCAAGAAGACGCCTGCCAACTCCTATTGCAAAATTCCAGATAAAAATAGAAAAAATATGAACTCAAAAAATAATCATTTTTTATTGATAATAGGACTTGGAACTTTTCTAACTCTCTTATCTATTCGGCCAATCATTCTAGCTGAGCCTCAAACTGAAAACAACGTTCAAGAAGCGCTCTTAAAAGGATCGCCTAAAGTTAAAGGTCATTATCTTTATTTTGAAGGAGAAGGCAAAGCAGATCAAAACTTACAAAACCAAACCCAAAAACGTTCTCTTTCTAAAGAAGCAGCCCTCTTAGAAGCTAAAACTAAAATAGCCTATTATATTGACCAGCTTAAAACAAAAAAAGGAAAATTGATAAAAGAGGAAAGAACAAAAAATAAAAAAATGGAATTTAAAGTATCAATTTTTATTAAAGGTATTCAACCTCAAGAGACACAATGGGATGAGTACGATAACTGCAAAGCCACAGTAAGAATCCATAAAAAAAGACTCTTAAATTCATTAAAAGCTAAGGAACCTTAAAATCATGGTCACTCTTCCTTCCTTAATAGAATCCAATATTACCCAGATTATTCGGGGAAAAGATGAAATTGTTAAACAAACCATTATCTGTCTTTTAGCTGAAGGGCATCTATTGATTGAAGATATTCCCGGGGTGGGGAAAACAACTCTTGCTTTGGCTCTAGCTAAAAGTCTAGACCTTTCCTTTCAAAGGGTACAATTTACCTCTGACCTTCTTCCTTCAGATATTTTAGGGGTATCCATTTACAGTCCTAAAAATAATACCTTTGAATTTAAGAAAGGACCTATTTTTCACCACATTGTATTAGCAGATGAAATTAATCGCTCCACGCCAAAAACCCAAAGCGCTCTTTTGGAAGCTATGAATGAGCGCCATGTTTCCATGGACAACCAAACATGGATCCTGCCTGAACCTTTTTTATTGATGGCTACACAAAACCCTTATGAACATTATGGAACCTATCCTTTACCTGAATCCCAAAGAGATCGTTTCTTAATGAGAATTTCTATGGGATACCCTGCTCAAAAATATGAAAAAGAAATTTTAAGAAAAGAGATTGATATTCACTCCATAGAAAAACTATCCCCTGTAACCACAAAAGAGGATGTTTTAAAAAGTATTTCGGAAGTGCGTAAAGTTAGAGTGGATGAATCTTTAGACGACTATATCTTAAAAATCGCAGAGGAAACAAGAAAATCTCCGTTTCTGGATTTGGGGGTCAGCCCCAGAGGATGCATCGCCTTAAGAAAAGCTGCTCAAGCGAATGGTTATCTGGAAAACAGAACCTATACTATTCCAGATGACATTAAAAAGAACGCTGTTTGCGTTCTTTCCCACAGAGTCATGGTTAAGTCTCTTAATAGCGATTTAGAAACTGAATCCGCTGCAAAAATCATAGGGGAAATTTTAGATAGAATCCCAGTCCCAATGTAATAACTAATATTGTCCTTTAACTCATTCGTTTTTTTATCTTGAGTTCTTTAGTTTCTTAAAAAAAAGTTCCATTCATTTAAAAAATAAAAATGATTTTTTTTTCTTTCCTAAAACATTTTAAACCCCCGCGTTCCCTTGGTTTTACTCCTTTTGGCGCTGCTGTGGTTTTACTAACAGTAGGAGTAGGCCTTGCTGCCATGAATACCGGCAACAATTTAGTCTATATGGTCTTTGGCATGATGCTGGGGCTCATCACAGCCTCTGGAATTCTTTCGGAAATAAATTTAAGGCATTTAGAAATAGATTGGATATTCCCTATGGAGGTCTATGCCAAAAAAACTTTTACAATCCGCATGCTGGTAAGAAATCAAAAAGAAAAAATTCCTTCATTTGGAATAAATACCGCTTTGGAAATAAGCTTAAATCAAAAGAAAAACGAATGGGTTGAAACAAATTTTTTAATGGTTTCGGCAAAATCACAAAAGAATTCTGACATTCAAATCCTGCCAGAAAAAAGAGGGGAATTAGAAATCAAAGCGCTTAAAATTGAGACCCAATTTCCTTTTAGTTTCTTTAAAAAATATTTCATAAGACCCATTGATAAAAAACTGATTGTCTATCCCCAACTCATTCAAATACCGCACCTTTCCCTTAAAATGCCCTATGCTGAAAGCCAAACAGCCGATCATCAAAAAGGTTTTGGAGATTCTTTCTGGGGCATTAAAGAATTTAGCGAGGGGGATAACCCCAAAAACATCTTATGGAAAAGTTCAGCCAAATTTTCAAAATTAATGGTTCGGGAAACTGAAAAAGAAAGGGAAAAAGAGATTTTTGTCACACTGCTGCCGGAAGAAGAGTGGCTGCAACTTAAAATTGAGGAGCTAGAAGCTGCTATCTCTTTTACTGCTTCTTTTCTAGATAACATATTTAAACAAGGGATCGCAGTAGGTCTTATTTCCAATGATTTTATCCAAAAACCTTCTACTGATAGAAAAAATCTTATTCAAATATTTACTTTTTTAGCTCTTTTTTCTCCTAAAAAAGGGGGGTCAAGACAGAGAGCTTTTAAAGAAAATTGGGGAGAACCCCCTTTAGAAATTCTTTCTTTATGGAAGAAACAGTAAAACTACAAAATATCACTCTTAAATCTGTTTGGGGACTAGCCTCTCTTTCCTTAATATCCCTGCTTTTAACCAAAGAATTGGGTTTATTGGAAATATTTTTAATTTTTATCTTTTTACCTTTTGGTTTTTATTTTGAATTAAAGGGAAAACTTTTTAAAAAAAGATGGTTGGAAAATAGCCTGATCCTATTTCTATTTGTACTAACGCTTTTTCTCTTTCTTGGAACAAAAAGATCCTTTCTAATTGTAATTGCAGATTTTTTGATTGGATTTATTTTACTTAAATGTACCTTTAAAAAAGACAGAAAAGACATAATGCAAATCATTGCTCTCTCCTTTTTCATTCTTTTAAGCGCCTCTACCCTTGCCCTGGATTTTTCCTATTTCCTCTGTTTTATTTTTTATGTTTTAAGCGCTGCATGGACACTAACTTTTTTTTCCCTTACAGAGAAAAACTTAAAAACCATTGTCTTTGATCAAAAAGAACAAGCCAAAACACCGGAAATTAAAACCTTATATAAATTCATTGCTAAAAATTGCTGGCTTACTTTAGGGCTTGTGTTTATTTTTTCCATCGCCATCTTTATCTTTTTCCCGCGGATGTCCTTAGCAGTTTTTCAGGGCGCATTTCTTGGCCCTGTACAAACAGCTGGAATCTCTGACAAAATGCATCTTGTGCAGTCTGGTAAAATTTTTGAAGATCCAGCCATTGTCATGCGGGTAGAGATCCAGCCACAAGATAGAAATCGCCTAAACAGCTTCTTTATTAGAGGACAGACTCTCTCCTCGTTTGATGGGATAGAGTGGAAAGCGGAGGGGAAAAAGGGAAAATCTAATGTGCAGGATGCTTACATGAGCAGGGTTTTAAAAATTCAAAAAATTATTAAAAATGATTTTAAAATTTTAGATTGGGATCGAGATGCCCTTAAAAAAGAATTTGGATTAAATTTAAATGAACGTTCCTTCCTAACCCAAAAAATATATTTAGAATCCCTGAACAATTATTTGATTTTTGGTCTGCCCTGGATTGATTTTTTAAGCGCAAAACTTCCGGAAGTAACTATCTTAGAGGATCACGCTATTTTGCGTCCTCCAAATTTTGGAGGGAGATTATTCTATGAAGCGCGCTCTTTAATTGAGCGGCCAAAAGAAACACTATTAAGCAAAAAAACTGTAGAATCCGGTATCAAGTGGGAAGATCAGGAAATCATTGAAAAGAATTTGAAACTCCCAAAAATAAATTTAGAAAAAATTAAAGATCTAGCGCAAGAGATTGTTTCAGAAAAAGAACCTCCTTATATTAAAGCCAAAAAAATTGAAAGATACCTATCTAAAAATTACACTTATGCGTTAAATATTAAAACCAAAAATTTTTCTAACCCTACTGAAGAATTTCTATTTAAAACAAAAGCAGGCCACTGCGAATATTTTGCTTCTGCCATGGCTTTAATGCTAAGGCTTGAGAACATACCAACCAGAATTGCCACTGGTTTTATCTTAAATGAATGGAATCCTTCTGGCAATTATTACACGGTTCGATTTAAAGATGCCCATTCCTGGGTAGAAGTTTATATTGGCGGGTTATGGATTGAATTTGACCCTTCCCCCAGAAACTATGTCCCAGATCTAGCCAAAACGTCTCTCCTAGGAAAAATAAAAGAAAAAATGGATTATTGGAACTTCTTGTGGAATGCATACATTCTTGGATATGACATGGAATCTCAAAAAAAGCTGGCTAAAACTGTGGAATTTAAATCCAACCAGTTGAGTTCTAAATTGGATAGAACCTTTGGCAACTGGAGATCAAAATATTTGAAAGCTGAAAAATTAAAATTTATGAGTAGGAAGAGAGGTGGCTTAAGCTCTCCAGAACTTTTTACAAGAAATTTTCTGTGGTTCTTGGCTTTTGTTCTTTTTATTGGAGTGGGGGTAGGGTTAGGAACAATTGTTCTCTACAAAAAGATGAAATTTTACCTTTATAAATATAAAATTAAAAAAACTCTTCCCAACATAGCTTTTTACCTAACAATGCTAAAAATTCTGAAACGCTTTGGCTTCAATAAAAGGGAAAGCGAAACTCCCTATGAATTTTTATATAAACTCCAAAAAAACATTTCACCTGCTCTATTAAATAATGAACTGGATTCTTCCCTTGTTTTTTTAACAGAGCTTTTTTATAAAGCCCGTTTTTCTACCCTAATAACAAATAAGGAAGAAACATCAAATATCAAAAAATCACTAGAACTCTTAAGACATCAGCTTAAAAAATTAAAAATTCTTTAGAACTCAATAAAGCGTTTTTGAGCCATTAAACGTTTTTTAAAAGCTCACTGCTTATAAATTAAAAGTGAACTTTTAACATTGAAGTTGAAACCTAAAGCGATTAAAGCTAAGATAAAGTGGTTTATGAGAAAAGAATTTCTGCCTTTTTCCCGTCCTACCATTGGCCAGGAAGAAATTAATGAAGTGGTGGATTCCCTAAAATCTGGCTGGATTACCACAGGTCCTAAAGTGCAAAAATTTGAAAATGATTTTTCCAGGTTTGTTAAAAGTCCTTATGCCATTAGCGTAAATTCAGCCACCTCTGGATTACATTTAGCTTATTTAGCTTCTGGCATAAAGCCTGGAGATGAAGTGATTACAACCCCTTTAACTTTTATCTCCACCATTAGCATGCTGCTCGCACTTGGGGCTAAACCTATTTTAGTAGATATTGATTTAAAAACTTTAAATATTGATTCTGAAAAAATTGAAAAAAAAATAAGCAAGAAAACTAAGGCAATCGTGCCGGTGCACTTTGCAGGATTGCCTTGCGATTTAGACAAAATCCACTCCTTGGCCAAAAAATTCAGACTAAAAGTAATTGAAGATGCTGCCCATGCAGTTGGCTCCAAATTTAAAGGAAAAATGATTGGTTCCCTCTCTGACTGTACAGTCTTTAGCTTTCATCCCATTAAAAACATGACTACAGGAGAAGGGGGAATGATAACAACTTCTCATAAAGACTGGGCAGAAGCCATGACTCTTTTAAGATTTCATGGGATGTCTAAAACTGCATGGAAAAGATACTCAAAATCCGGCAGCCCGCATTATGACATTCAAAACCTTGGCTATAAATATAATATGATGGATATTCAAGCATCACTCGGCATCCACCAGTTAAAAAAACTATCTCAATTTAATAAAACGCGCGGCGCTTATGCAAAAAAGTATCATCAGGCATTCAGCGCTTTTCCAGAAATAATTCTTCCCCAACAACCCAGTTACCCTCACACCCACTCCTGGCACCTTTATGTGATCCTGCTCAATACAAAAAAAATAAATTTAACGCGCGATGAATTTATCCAAAAATTATCCGAACAAAATATTGGCGCTGGCATTCATTTTAAAGCTGTTCACCTCCACACCTTTTATAAGAAATTTTTTTCAAGACAAATAAAAGAATTGCCCAATGCGGATTTTGCGTCTAGGCATATCCTTTCCTTGCCTCTTTACCCAGAAATGAAGGAAGAAGATCTGGAAGATGTGATCGCTGCTGTGAGCAACACTATAAAAAAGTATTCTAAAAAGGCGGCGATTTAATATGGAAATATCCGTGGTTGTGCCTGTTTATAATGAAGAAGAAAATATTAAAGAATTTACTTTGCAAATCCTTCCAGTCATGGACTCTTTAAAAAAAAGTTATGAGGTACTTTTTATAGATGACGGCAGCCATGACCGTTCCAGCCTTATTTTAAAAGAGCTGATTCAAACTTACCCAAATATTAAACTAATCCGATTAAATAAAAATTATGGACAACATTCAGCGATTTTTTGCGGGTTTGAAGCGGCTCTAGGAGAAATGATTATAACCATTGATGCAGATTTGCAAAATCCGCCATCTGAAATTCCAAAATTAGTGCGAAAAATGGAAGAGGGTTATGAAGTTGTAGGGGGTTATAGAGAACAAAGGCAAGATTCTATTTTAAGAAAAATTCCTTCTTTTATTGTGGCAAAAATCACTTCCAAACTGGTGAATGTTCCTTTAAAAGATTATGGCTGCATGCTAAGGGCATATCGAAAAGAGCTGGTTAAAACCATGCTAACCAGCGGTGAATCTGCTACCTATATCCCAGCGCTGGCTAATTCTTATGCCAGCAAAATTGCAGAAATTCCAGTTGCGCACCAAGCCAGAACCAAGGGACAGTCTAAATATAGTTTGCTCCGTTTGCTGCATCTTAATTTTGATCTTATGACTAGTTTTTCGCTTTTGCCTATTCAGCTCATTGGCATTAGCGGTCTAGTTATATCAGTTTTTGGCTTAGGTTTTAGTTTCTTTCTTTTGCTTATGCGGTTGATTAAAGGCTCAGAATGGGCTGTGCAGGGGGTTTTTACTCTTTTTGGCATTCTATTTTTCTTTGTTGGGTTACAAGTGCTTGCCATTGGTTTAATGGGCGAGTATATTGGTAGAATTTATCAGGAAGTTCGCCATCGTCCCAGATTTCGGGTACAGGAAATCATTACCTCCAAATCAAAAAATCCAAATTAAACCTGAATATTAGAAAATGAGAACTTTAGACTCTATATAACGCGATTTTCTAATGAAATATTCTAGTTAAAAGGAAATTTTTAAGTGTTTGGTTTAGACCATACGATTTATCACTATTTATCCTCCCATCCTGCTTCCGAATTACTTCTAAATTCAGGCGCCATCCTGAACAAATTAGGCAAGGGAGATGCCCTTGCATTCCTTTGCCTACTCCTTATTATTTTTGGTTATTTCCAAGGCAACAAAGTTACGGTAAAAAATGGGGCAGGTGGAATCCTTGTTTTAATCCTATCTAGTGTGGTACAAATTCTTAAAATATTAATTGGACGAGCAAGACCTCAAATGAATTTAGGAGAAATGCATTTTATAGGGATAAACTTTTTTAAAGATGGATTTGATTCTTTCCCCTCAGGCCATGCTACAGCCTCTTTTGCTTTAGCTGCTTTCTTTTCTAAACGTTATCCAAAAGCAAAGATACCTTGTTATACTGTTGCCTTTGCCATTTCATTAATTGGCAGGGTTTATCTTCGCCACCATTATTTTACTGATATAATCGCAGGCGGTTTGTTAGGTTTTTTGATTGGGAGTTTAACAGAAAAAAAATTAAAATCTTGGATTGAGGAAGAAAAAGCTGTGGAGCCTGAAAAAGAGAACCCTCAAACAAAAATAGAGTTTCCAAAACAAACTAATTTAGAAAAGTTGGGTTTATTTATTGTATTGCTCTTTAGTTCAATCGTTCTTTTTATAGGGTTAGATTCAACTGCTCTTTGGGATAGGGACGAAACCGAATATGCGCAAGCTGTAATAGAAATGAACCAAAAAAATGAATGGCTAATTCCAACTTTAGAAGGCGAGCCATTTTTAGAAAAACCGATTTTTCTCTACTGGGCTGCAAAATTAAGCGTACAATTTTTTGGAAAGAACGAGTTTGGCTTTAGGTTTCCCTGCGCTCTCTTTGGAATACTGACCTGCCTGGCTACCTATTTTTTAGGAAAAGCCCTATTTGGGAATCTTGCCGGTCTTTACGCGGGCTTAATTTGTTCTTCCTCTTTTCTTTTTGTAGGCGGAGCTCGACTTTTAATGACAGATCCATTCCTAATTTTTTTTACAACTCTTTCTCTACTTTTTTTTGTTTATTCTTTTAAAAAATCTGCCTATTGCAAAACTTTTTTGATCCTCTCTTACAGCGCCATGGGGTTTGCTGTTCTTTCTAAAGGCCCTTTTGCGCTCTTCCCATTCATAATTTTTCTTATTTTTGAATGGTATTGTTTAGAAAATAAATCTCCGCTAAATTTTTTCCTTAAAAAAAAACTACCGCATCTTCTATTATTAATCATTCCCATTACAATAGCTTTCCCTTGGTTCGCCTATTCTTTTGCCAGTCAAAAAAGCGCTGCCACAAATTTTTTTGTAGCAGACAACCTGCTCCGTTTCTTAAAAGGTTCTGAAGGTCATACAGGCTCTTATCTTTATTATATTCCGGTTTTGCTGCTCGGGCTTTTTCCTTGGTCATTTTTTTTAGCAAGCTCTGTTTTTAAAGAATGGAAGGATCGGATTCAATTTAAGACAAAAATGAAGCCTGAAATTTTCTTGTTAAGTGTCTGGTGCGGCTTACTCTTTATATTCTTTTCAATTTGCGCTCATAAACTGCCGCACTATCTTTTGCCCGCCTTCCCTGCTTTCAGTTGTCTGCTTGCTAAAATGTTTGCTGAGGAAAAAGAAAGTTTTCAATTTTTTAAAATTCCAACATTCTTAACCATTGCTCTGGCTGGTTGTCTTTTCTTAGCCCCTTTAGCGCTTTACATGGTTCGCCCTGAATACGCCTCGTTAAAATTGATCCTCCCTTTTCTTTTTCTTTTTATCTCTCTTAAAGCTGGTTTTATCTTGCTTTCCAAAAATCAATTCAAACTATTTTTTTCAATGATTTGTTTAGATTCCTTAATAGTTTTTATTATGGTAACTTTGTTTAGTCTTCCTTGGGTGGACCAACATCGGGTGATGAAGCCCATGGGATTGGCTCTTAAAAAATTCGCTCCTCCAAACTCAAAAATTTTTGGATACCATGTTTCTGAGCCAAGTCTTTTCATCTATGGGGAGCGGCGCTTCCCAAAAATAGAAAAAGAATCCCTCAATGAACTTCTAGGAAAACCGATTCCCACCTATGTAATTACGCAGGAATCGCGCCTAAAAGAAATCGCTCCATCTATCCCTTACTTTATATTAGATAGAAAACAGGGCTTTGCGGAAAATGGAGGAGAAATGAGCTTAGTTTTAGTCTCAAATAAAATATAACAAACAAAAAAATTTTAGTAACATCCACTTGCTTGTCAAAGTGAGGATTTTTAAATGAAAATATTGCTTTTTGCTTACCATGAAATTGGCTGTAGCGCGCTGCAAACTCTCTATGAAATGGGGGAAGAAGTCTGCGCTGTGTTTACTCATGAAGATGACGTTAAAGAAAACGTGTGGTTTGGCTCTATAAAAAAATACGCTGAAAGTTTAAACATCCCCTGTTTTACTCCTGAAAATCCTAATACGAATGAATGGATTGAAAAAATAAAAAAAATGAATCCAGAAATTATTTTTTCTTTTTATTACCGCAGACTGCTTTGCGATGAGATTCTGGCAATCCCTGCCAAAGGGGCTCTGAATCTTCATGGTTCGCTTTTGCCTAAATTTCGGGGACGGGCTCCTGTAAACTGGGTCTTGGTCAAGGGGGAAAAAGAGACTGGCATTACCCTGCACTACATGACTAAAAAAGCGGATTCCGGTGACATTGTGGCTCAAAAAAAATTTAAAATTGAAAAAGAGGATACAGCGTTTTTGCTTTATAAAAAAATGGTTCCATTGACCCGCGAACTCCTTTTAACAACAATTCCGCTTTTAAGCGAGGGAAAAGCCCCAAGGATTCCACAAGATGAAAAAGCCGCAACACTCTTTAAAGGCAGAAAACCAGAAGATGGAAAAATTGATTGGAAAAATTCTGCGGGTGAAAACTATAATTTAATTCGGGCGGTCACCCATCCTTACCCAGGCGCTTTTATGTTTTTAAATAACAAAAAGATTTTTATATGGGAAGCTCAAGAAGAAAAAAAAGGAGCCTATACCAAAAAAAATAAAAAAGAGGGGGAAATTATAAATAGAGTTCCCCTTCTCATCAGCTGTGGTAAAGGTGTTTTAAAAGTGGAGAAACTCCAGACAGAAGGAGAAAAAGAGCTGTCTAGTTTAGATTGGACAAATGAAAACAATATCCAAATCGGAACGATTTTAGAATGAAGGATTTTTAAAAGTTAAGGAGAAAAAATTAGTATGAAAATTTTAATTGTTGGGGTGAATGGTTTTATTGGCAATGCTCTTACAGAAAGGATTCTAAAAACTACGGATTGGGAGGTGTATGGCATGGATTTAGCCTCCAATCGTCTGGAACACTCCATGAACTCTGCCAAATTCCATTTTGTGGAGGGGGATGTTTCAATCAACAAAGAATGGATTGAATACCATATTAAAAAATGCGATGTCATTCTCCCATTAGTTGCGATCGCTACTCCGATTTCTTATGTTAAAGATCCTTTAGGAGTGTTTGAACTAGACTTTGAAGAAAACTTAAAAATTGTAAGAGCCTGCGTGAAATACAAAAAAAGAATTATTTTTCCATCCACCTCAGAAGTCTATGGCATGTGCAGCGACAAAAAATTTGATGAAGATAAAAGCCTGCTGATTCTAGGTCCCATCCGAATGCAAAGGTGGATTTATTCCTGCTCAAAACAGTTGTTAGATCGGGTGATCTGGGCCTATGGGGAAAAAAAAGGTTTAAATTTTAGCCTGATTCGTCCATTCAACTGGATTGGACCAAAACTAGACAGCTTAAACACTCCTAAAGAAGGAAGTTCGCGTGTGGTCACTCAATTTATTGGGAACTTAGTTGCCGGCGAACCCATCCGTTTGGTCAATGGCGGCCACCAGCGCAGAGTTTTTACCTATTTGGATGATGGCATTGATTGTCTAATAAAAATTATAGAGAATAAAAATAATGTTTGCCATCAAGAAATTTTCAACATAGGCAATCCAAAAAATGATATAAGCATACGGGATTTAGCCTATAAACTCAAAATACTTTATCAACAGCATCCTTTAAGAAATAAAAAGAAAAATTCTTCTATTCAAATGGTGCATGAAAGAGATTATTATGGAAAAGGGTATCAGGACATACAATTTCGCATGCCTTCCATAGAAAAAGCGCGTAAACTGCTTGGCTGGAACCCAAAGATAAATTTAGAAACCTCCTTGAAAAAAACTCTGGATTATTTCCTGCAAGAAGCTTCCTCTCAAATCTAAGAGTCTATTAAAAAAGGATATTGATATGAACTTTTCTCTAAAAGTAGATGTGGACACTTATGAAGGCATGAGGGTTGGGGTTCCTCAATTATTGCAACTTTTCAAAAACTTAAAAATTAAAGCTTCGTTTTTTGTTCCCTTTGGACCAGATGAATCTGGAAAAGCGATTTTTAGGATTTTCAAAAAAAAGGGTTTCTTAAGCAAAATGTTTCGGACCAATGCGCTTAAAATTTATGGGACTAAAACTATTCTTAGAGGAACCCTTCTCCCCGCTCCCATGATTGGAGAATCTTTTCCGGAAATTGTCCGATCCATTGAAAAAGAAGGTCATGAATTAGGGATCCATGGTTATAACCATGTGCTCTGGCAAGACCACCTGCTTAAAATGAAACAAGAGACTGTGCGGAAACAGTTTGAATTAGGGGTCGCTGGTTTTGAAAAAGTAATGGGAAGAAAACCAAAGGGCTTTGCAGCGCCTGCATGGCTTTGCACCCCTTTTAGCTTAAAAATGGTGGATGAATTTCAATTTTCTTATGCCAGCGACACCCGTTTAGGAAAATTTCCTTTTTATCCAATCATGGATGGCCAAGAATTTAAAACTTTACAAATCCCTTCTACTTTACCAACCGCGGATGAACTCTTAGGATCTGATAATATTACCCAGGATAATTTAGGAGATCATCTATTTGAAATAATGAAAGAAGTACAACTCGAATTCCATGTGCATACAGTCCATGCAGAAGTGGAGGGTATGGCAATTTTAGAATCTTTTGGCAGATGGCTTCAAAAACTAAGAAAAGAAAATGTGGACTTTATCCCTTGTGAAAAGATAAAGGAACTCCTGATCCATGAACCACAAAAAATTCCAAGATCAGAAATTATTTTAAAAGAAATACCAGGCCGTTCCGGAGTTGTTTCCTGCCAGAAATAAAAAAGTTCTGGACTTTAAGATCTGAACATTGCATCAAAAAATAATAGTCTGCACCCCCCTTGTGGGTGCGGTATCCGATAAAAGAAAACAGTCATGAACTACCAGATAAAAAGTCTAGACCAAATTATTCTTCAAAAAATCCAATCTCAAAAAAAAATCTCATTCCAAGAATTTATGGAACTTTGCCTTTATAACCCGGGGTTAGGCTACTATTCACGGGTCTCTCCTTTTCAAGATTACTATACTAATGTAGATGTTCCTTATTTTGCGCAAATACTATCTAAAATTTTTTACAAACTCTGGCAAGAAGAGTTCAAAAATAAAACTGATTTTAAAATTATTGAGCTAGGATCAGGAGAAGGGAAACTCGCTAAAAAAATCCTGGAAACAATTAAAAAAGAACTGCCGGATTTTTACGAAAAACTACATTACATTGGGATTGAAAGAAGCTCTACGCGTTTAAAAATGTGTGAAGAATTAAGCGCTCTTTTCCCAAAAAAAATAGAGTTTCTTTCAGAATTTAATTACAAAGAAAATTCCGTTGCAGGAATCATCTTTTCCAATGAATTCTTTGATGCCTTGCCTGTTCGCCGCATTTTTAAGAAAGAAAATAAAATTTTTGAAATCTTTATTGTCAAAAATTTAAAAGAGCTGCTTATGCCTCCCAGCAAAGAAGTGATGGAATATCTGCTTTGGCTTGGATCAGAGCCGAAAGAGGGATGCTTTGGAGAAGCGCATATTGAATCGCGCGCATGGATAAGAAAACTGTGTAAAAGCTTAAAAGAAGGCGCACTTTTAACCATAGATTACGGCTTTGAAACAGAAGAACTCTACTCTGATTTTAGAAAAGAAGGCACACTTTTATGCCATTTTAATCATCAAACCAACAGAGATTTCTATTGCAATTTAGGTAAACAAGACATAACCAGCCATATTAATTTTTCTACTCTAATGAAAGAAGCGGATAATTGGAATGTAAAAACCATTGCTTTTAAGACTCAATCCCAATTTTTTATTGAAAATGGTTTAGAAAAATTTATTGAAGAGATACCAATGATCCAAGAGCCCAAGGACAGGCTTCGTATGACCTCAAGCCTAAAGACCCTTATCCATCCAGAAGGCATGGGCGGCACTTTCAAAGTCCTCCTGCAAAAAAAATTCTAGCTAACCCTATAGACGATAAAATTGACAAAGGTCTTAATCAGTTATAGGATTTCAGTTTGATAAATTGACTGGCAATGTAAATTCTTAAAAAAATCTCGAAGGATTCGAAAAACAAGAGATCAAAAAAATTCAAAAAGAATGTTTCAAAGATTCAAAAATTTATTTAAGAATAGCAGCATTGAAAAATAAACCGCTAAATAATTTATGTTTAATTTAAAAGTATTAGAGATGTCTAATCCAAAATTAAAACATTTGATCCTTGTTTTTTTGTTAGCGCTCAGTATTCGTTTACTGTATAATGCTCTAACCCCTTCCCGCCCATTAACAGTTGACGATTCAACTCAATGGATTCAGACAGCTAATCGTTTTAGCGAAGGAAAAGGATTCTTGACAGAAACGGAAGGATTGGACCCTAAAAGAGCTCCGATTTATCCACTTTTCATTGCCATGATTACCTCTTTATTTGGTCCTAATCTTGACTTAGTAAAGATAGCTCAATCTATCTTAGGAAGTTTAAATTGTATTCTGATTTATTATTTATCTAGCCATACTTTAGGAACAACTATTGCGCTCTGGTCTTCTTTGATATGTACTCTTTATCCTCCATTCATTGTTTATTCTGGAATATTAATGAGTGAAACACTCTTTACTTTTTTACTGTTATTTTTTTTACTGTTATTTACAAAACTGTTACTAAAACCTTATTTGAAGATATTTATTGGCGCCGGTTTATTTTTGGGTATCGCTAACCTCTGTCGAGGAACATTATTACTTTTTCCTGTTTTTCTACTCCTGTTACCCCTATTAATTAAAGATCAAAGAAAATGGTGGCTCAAATATATTCTTCTCATCGCAATTAATTTTTCCATCATTTTTCCATGGACATGGCGTAATTACAAAGTATATGGAGGCTTCATGCCGGTTGCTTCAGGTGGATCTGAACTGTTGTGGTTTGGCACACTGCCATGGACTGAACAACGGCTATTTGGCAACGCGCCATCCTTCCAAAAATTGAATCTTATAAATAATCCAATAAAAAATGAACAATTGTATTTTAAAAATGCCCTTAATAATATTATTTTAGATCCAACTTCATACTTCTTTTTGACAATCAAAAAATTTATCTTTTTCTGGTTCCAACCGGTAGGGCAAAAATTAACTCATAATAAATTTCCCATTATTGGCCAACTATTGTTCTATGGCCATGCACTATTTATTTTTCTCACCATTGCTGGAATTTTTTATTCTCGACAATTTTGGAAAAATCTTCTCCCAATTTATTTGATCATTATATATTTTTCACTATTACACACCATCCTAGCGCCAGAACCAAGATACCGTTTGCCTATTGAGCCATTGATGATTCTGTTTACAGTTCAAGCCCTTTATTCCATGATACAATGGTATCCTAAAAAATTCGCAACTACCCGTGTAGGGCTAACATGACTGACCCCACTACCATTGAAGTCAGTGTTGTTATACCTTGTCTAAACGAAGCCGAAACTATTGGGGCATGTATTCAAAAAGCTCAGCAATCTTTTCAAAAAAATAATATAGAAGGAGAAATTATTATATCCGACAATGGATCTACAGATGATTCTATTAAAATAGCAACTGCTTTGGGCGCTCGCGTTATTCTTGAAAAACATAAAGGTTATGGAAGTGCTCTGAGAAAAGGCATTGAATCAGCAAGGGGGAAATATGTCGTTATGGGAGATGCGGATGACTCCTATGACTTTAGCGAATTACAAAATTTCATATTTGAACTTAGAAAAGGTTGGGATTTCGTAATGGGAACACGATTGAGAGGAACTATCTTACCCAGAGCAATGCCTTTACACCACCGTTATTTTGGCGTTCCTGGATTAACGTTGATTTTAGATATTTTATTTTGGGTTTGGATATCTGATGCTCATTGTGGTCTGCGTGCATTTACAAAAAAAGGTTACGATAAAATGAAAATTCAATCCACTGGAATGGAATTTGCTTCAGAGATCATTATTCAAGCGAAACTGCAGAAACTTCGTATTAGTGAAATTCCAATCATTTTCTATCCTGCGGGTAGAAAACGCCATCCCCATCTTCGTTCATTTAGAGATGGCTTAAGACATTTAAAATTAATTTTTAGCCTTTTTATCAATCAGTTTTTCAACGTAAAAAAAGAAATTCTATAAAAATTTTTGTTTAATAAAGAAGAACTCACCTATATACTCTTTCATTTATTATTGACCAATGTGCGTTTTTATGTTAAAAATATACCACTATGCGGATAGCTGATATCCTGTCACCCAAAAATTTAAAAAAAAAAGAAACGCCTTCTCAAAACCAAGATAAAAAAATAGAAACACCTCTTCAAGAGACAAAAAAAGAGGAACCAACTCCTGAAAAACCCAGCCCACGGCTATTCCCAAAAGAATATGTTGAAGATCTTAAAAAAATAGTAAAAATCCCTGAAAAGCCCAAACCACAAATTCAAACACAACCCCAAATTCAAAAAAAAGTTGCTTCAAAAAAAGCAAAAGAGATTTATTCTGCTCTGATTAATTGCACGGAAAAACTAGTTAAGCAAATCTTGGATCAAAACCATGCATTGCCAAAAATTGAAGAGATAGATAACATTATCACATTAAGCATGGAGAATTTGGAAATTGAACCAGAAAAACTTTTAATTTTTTTTGAACGATCCACTTTAGAAAATTATATTATTGCTCATATTGCCAATGTCACGATCCTTTCCATTGCAACCAGTCAAGAACTTGGATGGAGCAAGGACAGGCAATATACTGTGGCTTTAGGAGCCTGGCTGCATGATACGGGACTAATCCTACATAAAGATCTTTATTCTAGAAATGAGGAATTGAGCGCTGAAGAAAAAAAATCTTTGCAAGATTTTCCTTTAATGAGTTTAAGTATCCTTAAAGGATTTTTAGATAAGCTCTCTATTGAAAGACGCGCTATTATAAAAAATATTATTCTTCAGACTCAGGAAAAAAATTTAGGAGAAGGGTATCCTTTCCAACTTGTGAAATCTCAAATCTCAAAAGAAGCGCAATTAGTAAGATTGTGCGATATTTACGAGGCGATTACCCATCCAAGACCCTATAGAGACAGGGAACTTCCCAATCGCGCTTTAAGAGACATGGGTACTCTTTCCGGAGAAACGTTTGATGGGGAACTGATCAAAGCTTTATGGGGAGCCTTAACCCTTTTTCCGCCCGGAACTTACATGGAATTAAACACAGGAGAAATCGCTCAAGTGATTGGCCTAAACAAAAAAAGTCCCACTCAACCTGTTGTAAAAGTTATAATATCTGCGGATGGGAAAACAGTCAAAGAAAATAAAACGATTGACCTTTCCAGACAAAATGAATTTAAAATTAAAAAAGCAATAGATGAGTGTCACCTGAAAACAGGTGACATAAAACTTGCCTTAAAGATAAAGGCGCAAAAGTGGTGGTTAAAATGAAAAAAATTTTAAGTTCGGACCTTTTAGATCAACTCCTGGGCCAACTGCTTGGGGACCCGTTCTTTTTAGTCGGGGTTGGGTTATTTGCTTTAGCCCTGATCGCTCTTATCCTAATTTTAAGAACCCTGCAAAAAAAATCTTTGTCAGAAGTTATCATTGAAGAAGAAAACCCTAAAGACAAACAAAAACCTATTCTAAAAAAAGAACAGACCAAAGATGCAGTTTACCGTACGCTAGACAATGACAAGCTGGTTTTGGAAGTTTTTTCTAAAAGATTAGGCCAAATTGAAGAAACTCTTCAGAGTATCTCTGATCAACTCAATAAACTTAAAAAACAAGAAAGCCAAAACACGGTTTTAGAAGAACTAAAAACAAATCTGGAAAATTTAAAAAATATCCCGGCCCAAGACAACATGACCAGAGGAGAAATTTTAGATATTTCCACTAAAATAGATAAAATTTATCAGGTCATGGTTTCCTTATCCCAATCTGAATAAGAGCCTAATGAACAGAAACTTTTTACTCTTTTTATTGATCTTTATTCTTTTTATTTTAGGAGGATCTTTTATTCTGATTTGGGATAGAATCAACTATGCTGCAGAATCTCTTTTAACTGTGGCCCGGGAAGATCATTCTGGAAAAAAAGAAACTCAACTCATTGCTCCTAGTGCAGACTCTCCTCAAGTTGAAGTTGCAGCGCCTTCCAATATAGAAAATTCAACTTTAACCTTAATTCCTGAAAAAGAGGTTAAAGAAATTACAAAAACAGAACTTCCTGCCGAACCTGCTGTTGAAAAACCCCAAGTCCCTGATCAAGAAATTTCTGGCCCGCCTAAAAAAGTATTATTCCAATATACGGATGCCTTTGCCACTCGGGTAACCATTGTGGGAGACTTTAATAACTGGAGCCCGCAACTAATGAAAAAAAACAAAAAAAATAATTGGATTATAACCATGAAACTAAAACCGGGTGAATATGTCTATAACTTTATTGTGGATGGCAAAATGATCAGAGATCCTTTTAATAAGAGATCTAAAAATGCCGGTCAAAATGTTCCCAGTTCTGTTCTTAAATTAAAACCTAGCAAACTTTGAAAACTCCCCAAAGTTTTACACCTTTTTTTATTCTTAAACCAAAACCATGAAAAGCGCCATTAAAATTTTTATTTCCTTTCTTGTTTCTTTGGTTTGCCTTTATTTTGCGACTTGCAACGTGCATTGGGGAGAACTTAAAGCGATCATTGCAAACGTAAAACTCTTTCCCTTATTTATTACCTTCCTGGCAATGATCTTAGGCTTTTGGTTAAGAGCGGTCCGCTGGCAAATTTTATTGCAACCCTTTCAGCCTGTTCCTCAATTTCCTCTTTTCCGCTGGCAAATTGGATCATTGCTGATCAACAACCTGCTCCCTCTAAGGATGGGGGAATTAGGCCGAGCCTACTGGGCGGGTCACAAAACGACGATTTCCAAAAGCACAGTTTTTGCAACTATCGTAATAGAACGCATTTTAGATCTAGCGACTATTGCCTTAATCGCAGTTATTTTTTTACTTCTCACAGGGTTAGTTGAGATAAATTCTATCTTTACTCTTAAAAATGGGATTTTAATTGCGCTGATTGGATGTGGAACTTTGGCAGTAGTTAAATTTTATATTTCTAAAATTTCAAAAGAAGAACTTTTAAATAAATTAAAATCCTTTCTTCCTCATAAAATTCATTCAATTTTTGAAAAATTTCTTCATGGACTTAGGGTTATTAAAGACAAAAAAGAATTTTCTAAAGTCTCCCTGATTTCTCCAATCATCTGGTCTGTTGACATTACTATTATTCTGATTGTTTCTTATGCGTTGAATTTAAATATTAGTTGGTTGGAATCCGGCATAGTTTTGGTTGGACTTCTCTTAGGAGTCATGATTCCGGCAGCTCCCGGAGCAGCTGGAACTTATGAAGCAGGGGGTGTGGCTGCGCTTACTCTTTTAGGCGTTGGAAAAACTTTAGCGCTTTCTTTTATTTTGCTGCTTCATTCCTTTCAATATGTTGTTGTTTTAATTTTAGGCATCCCCATATTGATCATGGAAGGATTTAATCCAAAAACCATTTTTCAAAGCATGAGAAACCAAGGAGACTAGAAAGATGTATCTATCTTATTGGAAACTGAATGAAAAACCTTTTGAAAACAGTCCAGATCCTAAATTTCTCTATTATTCTCCTCAACATGAAGAAGGCCTTGCCCGTTTAATTTATGTAGTTAGAGAAGGAAAAGGGGCAGGTCTTTTAACCGGCACCTATGGCTGCGGAAAAACTCTCCTTGGGAATGCCCTCTATCAGGAACTAGAAAAAGATATTTATCGTGTGGCTTTTTTAACGAACCCGCGCTTAGATTCTGTGGAGATGTTACGGATGATCATTCATTTTTTAGGCGGCACGAATATACCTCAAAGGAAGTCAGACATCTTGATTAGTTTAGAAGAAATTCTAAAATCTAACCTAAGAGACGGCAAAAAAACCGTGATTGTGATTGACGAGGCTCATGCTATAGAGGAAAATTCTGTTTTTGAAGAAATTCGTCTTTTGCTTAATTTTCAAATAGAAAATCGTTTTTTGCTGACCTTGCTTATTTTAGGACAGCCCGAACTTAAAAATAAGATAGATTCTATTAAACAGCTTACTCAAAGAATCGCAATGCGCTATCACCTGGAATCTTTAAATCAGGAAGAAACATCCAGCTATATAAAACACCGCTTAAAAATAGCTGGCAATGATGGAGACATTTTTGAAGACCAGACGTTCAACCTTATTTATGAAAGAAGCGGAGGAATTCCCAGAAGAATAAACCAGATTTGTGATATTGGACTTCTTACAGGCATGACTCATCAATTGCAAAAAATTAACGTAAATATTATGAAAGAAGCGATCGAAACCCTAGAAAGATAATTCAGCGCGCCAAAATATTTTACTTTAAGGGAGAAAATAGAAATATGAAAACAAAACTTCAGCAATCTATTATTATTATCTCATCCATTTTATTAACCCAGCCAACTCTTTTTGCTAAAATTTCCATTCTTTCACCATGGAGTTTGCAAGATCGTACCTCTACAGAGAAAGGAAAATTTGATCAATCTGTAAAAATTCAGCCGGGGGTAAACGGCGTATCCCCTTCCGGGGGAGATGTGGATACCACTTTTGAAAGCTTCCCCTATGAACTTTCTTACGGACTTCTGGATAAAATGGAAATTGGCGCTGGATGGGGTGTAGCTAATGTGGACAGGAGAAATAAAAGCGCTCAATTTGGTCTAACAGATCTCATGATTGCTGCTCGCTATCGTTTTTTTGATGCAAATAGGATAGAACGGATGCCTGGCCTAGACATAGAAGCAGGGCTTTCTCTCCCTACAGCCAGCTTTGAAAAGGGTCTGGGCACAGGAGGTTTAGGAATTTTATTTGGCTGTGGGTTAGTTCTTCCTCTAGATCCTGTAAAAGCGCACTTTGGTTTAGGCTATAGATTCAATACAGAAAATTCTGATGATGTGCAAGTGGGCAGTATCTTTTCTTATGTTGCAGGCATTACCATTCCATGGAAAGAAACTCTATCCTTAACTGGAGAACTTAAAGGTTTTAACCATTCGCGTAATAAAAAATCCGGAACAAAAACTGGACCCACTCCGGATGAACTCTACCTATCTCCAGGCTCTATTTGGAAAATAAATGAACGCTTTCAAATGGCAGGAACTGTTCTCATTGGGCTTACAGCGCATAGTTCAGATATAGGATTTAACCTAGAGCTCCAATTTTAATTATGAATAAAAATTTTATTTCTTTAGCGGATTTTTCAAAAGAAGAGATTTTCAATATTCTTCTTGAGGCAAAAAAATTAAAAAATGATAAAAAAAATCTTGATACTGCTAAATTGCTTCAAGGCAAAACTCTAGCTTTAATTCTTCAAAAACCTTCCACTCGAACATTAGTTTCTTTTGCAGCTGGCATGGTGCAGTTAGGGGGGAATCCTCTTATTCTAAATCCACAGGATCTGCAGTTAAAAAGAGGCGAAACCCTTACAGACACGGCAAAAATACTCTCTTTTTATGTGGATGCTATTATGATTCGGGCCAACAAACATGAAGAAGTAGAAGAGCTAGCCAAATATGCTGCTATCCCAGTGATCAATGGTCTTACGGATAAAGAACATCCCTGTCAGGTATTAAGCGATATTTTCACGATCCTTGAACAAAAAAAAATAAACTCGCCAGAAGATCTAAAACAAATAAAAATCAGCTATGTGGGAGATGGAAATAATATTTCTCATTCTTTAATTTTAGCCGCGGCAATTCTAGGAATGGAAATTGTGGTCTCTTCCCCAAAAAATTATGTTGTAGAAAAAGAATTTGTGCAAAAAGGGTTGGAGCTTGGCAGAGAAAGCGGGGCTAAGATTTCCTTAATTACAGATCCCATGGCCGCGGTTGGAAATTCAGATATAATTTATACGGATGTTTGGGCTTCCATGGGCAAAGAAGAGGAAAGAGAACATAGAAAACAGATTTTTAAGCCTTATCAAGTCAATGTTGCGCTGCTCGCTTTTGCTAAACCTCAAGTTCTAGTGATGCACTGTCTGCCAGCGCACAGAGGAGAAGAGATTACAGATGAGGTAATGGATGGACCAAGATCCATTATTTTTGAACAAGCTGAGAACCGTTTACATGTGCAAAAAGCGATACTCCTCCATCTTTTAAAATCCCTTTAACTCCACAAGAACCCGAAGGGCAGCATGCCAAGAGGCCAAGCCTCTTGGGTATCTATTAATTCTTATATTTCTTCCTTAATTCTTTTTGATAGCGCATCCATTTTGGATACCATGGCTGCAATTTTTTCCAAAAACCAAAAAGCGAGGTGGAAGGAAAAATTTGTATTCTCATTAATTGAAATAGATCCTGTTTTTGTTCCATGGCTCCTTCATCTCCTGCAAAACCGCAAATAAAACCAGCCTCTTTTACCAACTCTTTTGCTAAAGGATTTAACCTAGAATAGGGATAACAAAAAGAAATATCCAGCCTTGAAGTTATCTCTTCTATTTTCTTTTTCGAAATTTCTAACTCCTTTTTTATTAATACTTCGTCTGCTTGGCTAAGATCTAAGTGGCTGGCAGTATGCGAGCCAAACTGAATCCCCTTAAAACTCATCTCCTCAATTTCATTAAAATTTAATAAGGAGAGAGAACCGGAATCCCAAAAGTTTTTCAGCCCAATATTATGAGTTACTAAAAATATGGTTGCCGGATAAGAAAATCTCTTTAAAATTGGAAAAGCATAAAGGTAATTATCTTTATAACCATCGTCAAAAGTAATGCATACAGCCTTCTTTGGAGGAAGTTTTCTATCCTCTAAAATTGCTGTTAAATTCTGAACCGTAATAGGTTGATACCCAAAAACTTTCAATAACAACATCTGCTTGGAAAACTGTTCAGGAGTCACGCAAAGAGAAGGAGAGTCTTGCCCTCTTTCTCTAACCGGGCAAACCCGATGATAACAAAGAATTGGGATCCAAATAGAATCTATCGTCATTTTTCTTTTATTTCGATCATTCCCACCTGTTTAGGTTTATACACTCTTGGTAAATTTTTTCGACTTTTAAAGCGATTTTTTTAGAATCAAAATCTTCTAAAATTTTAGACCTGCTCCACTCACCTATTGAATTCCTCAAATCTTTATTCTTTAAAATTTCTAAAATTTCCTGAGTTAAACAATTCTTTTTTAAAAAAAGATTCCATTCCCCGCAATCTCCAAAATTAGAATCAAAAGCAAGTTCAAACGTCTCCTTACTTACAATTCCAGGGCTAGAAGATTCTCCAATCGAGACCACAGCCTTTCCGCACGACATGGCCTCCAATGCCACTCTGCCAGAGCCAATCACAAGTTCTGCTTCCTGATACAAAGGCAGAAGATTTTGTTGAATTTTAAGAAGTTGCGCAGCTTCACGGTTTAAACTTTCATTAAGGTTCCGGATTAATTCTAAATCGCCAGGATCAGGTGAAAGAGCGGCTATTTTAAAAATAACCTGATCCATTTCTTTGCCAATTTTAGGATAAACTTCTCTTAATAAATAGCGAATTACATTCCCTTTTTGTCCGCTAAACCTCCCTACAAATAGAACCATTAACTGTTTATTTTCTCTTGGAGCTGCTGAAAAAAATGTTTGGGTCTCAATCCCATTTGGAATCATGGATATAGTTTGAGATTTTCTTTTAAGTTCCCCAACCAAATACCGCTCAAGATATGGACAGATAGCAATAGTTTTATCCCCAAGGCAAGGAAGTACACGGGCCGCAAAATGGTTGCGCCAGCGTCCATGGATTGAAACCAACATGGGGAACTCTTTTGGTTTTGCAAAAAAGCTAGCTAAATTGGCTGCGCGAGAATGGGAGTGAATCAGCTCAATATTCTCTTCCTTAATAATTTTTTTTAGGGCGATAATATTCTTTATTCTTCCAAAAGTGGTGTGATTATCTGTATGAAGAGGAAGGGGGTAAAACTTAAAATCACAAGGCGCATTTATTTTTTCCGATACAAAAATAATTTCATGCCCTTGTGCTTTAAGAGCTCTGGCTAAAGTAAGAGCATAGGTTTCAGCTCCGGTAAGCTCAATTTGAGATAGGACAAAGAGCAATTTCATGATGAATGGATGATTTCTAGTTCTTGTTCTAACAGGTCAAAAAGCCTTAAGGTGTCAATAAATAAGTTTATTCAAAGGATATTCGATAATCCCTTCGGCTCCTTGGCGTTTAAGATCAGGTATGATTTTTTTAACTTTTTTTTCTTCCAAGATTACTTCTATGGCCATCCAACCGGGAACTGTTAAACGGGAAATCGTTGGTTTTTTAAGGGCTGGGATCACTGCCATGATTTTAGAAAGATTTTTTTCTTCCAGATTCATTTTCAAACCTACCATGCCTTCAGCAGCCAAAGCGCCTTTTAAAAGAATAGCGATATTTTCAATCTTATTCTTTTTCCAAGGATTTTTTAAAGATTTTTCATTGGCAATAAAACGCGTGCTGGAGGACATAAGTTCCGCGACAATCCTCAATTTATTTGCTCTTAAGCTAGACCCTGTTTCTGTTAACTCAACTATTGCATCCACCAGAGTTCCTGCTTTTGCTTCTGTGGCTCCCCAGGAAAATTCTACCTCAGCTTTAATTTTATTTTTCTTTAAATAATCTTTTACTAAATTAACAGCTTCTGTGGCGATCCTTTTGCCATTTAAATCTTTCAGGCTCTTTATTGGGGATGCCTCAGGCACAGCTAAAACCCAACGCACTGGTCTAAAACCAGATTTTGCGTACATCAGCTCACAAACCTCTTTCACTTTTGCTCTAGTCTCTAAAATCCAGTCTTTGCCGGTCAAGCCGGCATCAAAAGTGCCGTCTTCCACATATTTAGCCATTTCCTGAGAACGAACCATCATCAGTTCCAATTCATCATCATCTGTGCCAGGGAAATAAGAACGGTCAGAAGGAAAAATTCTAATGCCTGCTTTTCGAAAAAGTTCAATGGTGGATTCCTGCAAACTTCCTTTGGGGATACCTAATTTTAATTTGTCCATAATTTATAAATATTACAAATCCGTTTTAAGAATGTCAATTTTTTGTATAATCGTTAGTTCTATTCTTAAAAAATTTATAAAGGTGAACTCTAAATTACTACCTGAATATCACATCTATAAAAATGAGAACCTAGGACTTAAAATTAACCATGCAAGAACAAAAGAACATTAGAAATGTAGCGATTATTGCCCATGTGGATCACGGAAAAACCACGCTGATTGACGCTATTTTGCGGCAAACACAAACCCACAGAAATATTAATGAGATGGGTGAACGCATTATGGATTCCATGGATTTAGAACGGGAAAGGGGCATTACCATCCGAGCTAAAAATGCCAGTGTGATCTATAAAGGAACCAAAATTAATATTGTAGATACCCCTGGCCATGCTGATTTTGGCGGGGAAGTGGAACGCATTTTACAAATGGTAGATGGAGCTCTCTTACTAGTGGATGCTAAAGATGGTCCTATGCCTCAAACCCGGTTTGTGTTAAGAAAAGCTTTAGAGTTAAAACATAAAATTATTGTTGTGATTAACAAAGTGGATCGGCCTGAAAGCCAAGTGGAAGAGGTAGTAAATCAAACATTTGATCTTTTTTGCGAATTAAATGCCAGCGAAGAACAGCTAGATTTTCCTATTGTATATGCTTCTGCTTTAAATGGCACTGCTACTTTAGATTTAAAAAAACCCTCTTCTATCATATCTCCTCTTTTAGACGTGATCCTTGAAAAAATTCCAGCTCCTAAAGTTGACATAGATGGACCTCTGCAAATGTTAGTTTTAGCTTTAAGACCAGACCCTTATAAAGGAACCTTGGGAGTTGGAAAAATTGTAAGCGGCTCTGTTAAAAAAGGAGAAGCAGCTCTTCTTTGCAAAAAAGATGGAAGCCAACTTAATTCCAAAGTGACGAGTATCCTAACTTATGAAGGGTTGGACTGTATTGAAACAGAAACCGCTGAAGCTGGAGAAATTACAGCCATTGCCGGATTTAAAGGAATTGGGATAGGAGACACCCTAACAGATCCTATCAATCCAAAGATCATTCCTCCTCCTACGATTGATGAGCCTACTGTAAGGATGAGTTTTGAAGTGAATACCAGCCCTTTTGCTGGTCAAGAAGGCAAATATGTAACCTCCCGTACTCTAAGAGAAAGGCTCTTTAAAGAACTAGAAACCAATGTTTCTTTACGCGTGGAAGAGACCCAGAGTCCGGATTCTTATCTGGTGGCTGGGAGAGGGGAACTACACCTTGCGATTCTAATTGAGACCATGCGCAGGGAGGGATATGAACTGCAAGTTTCCAAACCAGAAGTTATCCTCCATGAAAAAGATGGCAACCAATTCGAACCATTTGAATTTTTAGTGATTGATATCCCTCCTGAATATCAAGGAGCAGTATTAGAAGAGTTGGGCAAAAGAAAAGCAACTTTAAAAAATATGCTGCAAAGCCCGGCTGGGGAACTTCATTTTGAATATCAAATTCCCACAAGAAGTTTAATTGGACTAAAAGGAGTTTTACTTACAAAAACCCGCGGAACCATTATCATGCATCATGTTTTTGAAGATTATAAGCCACTGCTTAAAGAAAAAATAATGCCAGACAATCATGGCTCTTTAGTTTCAATGGAAACCGGCGCTTCCAACTCATACGCCTTAAACATGATTCAAGAAAGAGGGGATCTTTTTATAGGGCCTGGAATTGAGGTTTATCAAGGCATGGTTGTGGGTGAAAACGCCCGCGGTGAAGATTTAAATGTAAACCCTTGCAAAGAAAAAAAACTTACCAATATGAGAGCATCCGGAACAGATGAAGCGATTATTCTCACCCCGCCCAGAGACTTAAGTTTAGAACTTGCCTTAGAATATATAGGCTCTGACGAACTAGTGGAAGTAACCCCAAAAAACATTCGTTTGCGAAAAAGAATTTTAGATCCAAATTTGCGCAAACGCTCTAAAAAACAAACAGCATCTTAAATAATTTTCAATAAAGAAGAGTCACCCTTCCAGAAAAGAACGACTCTTTAACCAATTTTGCACAATCCTACCTGCATCAAATTACACACTCTATGATACATTACCCCCCACAGAGGATTATTGGACAGATGCCTCAATATTTTTATATACTAAACTTTAAAATTTATAAAAAATTAATCTAATTATTTAAATTTTTATATTATGTCATTTTTTGAATAATATTATATTTTATAAGGGATACTATGAAGACCACTTTACTGATTCCAGTTTTGAATGAAATTCAAGCTATGAAACAGATTATGCCTCTCATAAAAAATGAGTGGGTTGATCAAATACTTGTAATTGACGGTGGTTCAACGGATGGATCTGTAGAATATGTTAAGAAAGCTGGTTACCCTTTATATATTCAGAATAAAAAAGGATTAAGACACGCATATATGGAAGCTATGAGTTATGTTACTGGAGATGTTATCATTACCTTTAGCCCCGATGGAAATTCTATTCCAGAACTGATACCTCAACTGATTGAGAAGATGAAGGAAGGATATGATATGGTAATTGCATCACGTTACCTAGATGGTGCAAAAAGCTATGACGATGATTTGATTACTGCCTTTGGAAACTGGTTTTTTACAAAAACAGTTAATATGCTCCATGGCAGTACCTACACAGATGCTATGGTCATGTATCGTATATTCAAAAAAGAAATTGTCTATCAATTGGATTTGCATAAAGATGCATCGTATAGTACTGAAGAAAAACTATTTCATACCATAATCAGTTGGGAACCTCTTTTATCAGTTCGATGCGCAAAACGCAAACTTAAGGTAACTGAAATTCCTGGTGATGAACCTGTGCGGATTGGTGGAAAAAGAAAACTTCAAATATTTTGTTGGGGTGCAGCCTACTACTTTCAATTCATTAAAGAACTATTCTACTGGAAATGACTTTTATCTAATCATAAGTGATTCTTATGTTAGCGATAAAATATGGTTAATATTTTTAGACTGAAATCCCAATGGATACTGGCATTAGGATGTTTGACATACATTTTCATCAATTTTATCTATCTGGATAAATATCCTGCTGTATATGGTGACGAATCTCTTTATACCGAACCTGTTACTAACTTTCTAGCTATAGGAAAATTTAGAACTAACCTCTACCCTCCAATCGGAGGATTTGATCAATCTAATTTGATTCATGGAAGGATTTTCAATTTTGTACAGGCTCTTTTTCTAAAAATATTCGGGGTCAATATTCTAGCTATGAGAATCCAACCTTTTTTAGCGGGATTGTTAACTATTTTGTTAACATATCTCATGGCTCTAGAACTATTCTCAAATAAAAATATAGCTATTATAGCTGCTGTTTGGTTATCGTTATCTCATGTATTTATTTTTGCATCACACTTTGCAAGACCAGACATGACAGCCTCTCTCTTTACAATTTTATCCATTTACATCTTATTGATAGCCAAAAAAAACAATAGCGACAGGCTATATTTTTTAAGTAGTTTGATAGCCGCTCTCAATATTGATATTCATCCACCTGGCAACATAGCAATTTTTATAGTTTTTGGATTGCTTGCCCAATGGTTTTTTTCAAAAGAAATCAACAAAAAAAATATCTTCTATGCTGTCTTGGGAACATCTGTGGGGTTACTTTGGTGGTGTTTTTGGCATATACTTTTAGATACTAATCTATATTTAAAACAACGCCAATTTATTCAAATCTTTCAACAAAGACCATTAATTAACAACCCTCTTTTCATTATTAGAAGTGAGTTTCAACGTTGGTATGATTTTTTCTGGATGGGGGCGTACCATAGGAATATTTTCCTTCTAATCCTTTTTTTAATTAGCAACATTTATGCATTTCTAAAATTTAGGAGTAAAGGTTCTGCCACAGTCTTAATTGCAATCATCAGTGGCACGATTGGATTTTGTATCGGAGCTCCAAACAAAACAACTTGGTATGTGATTTATATCTATCCATTTCTCATTCTTTCTTCTGCAGCATTTTTGTATGATTTTCACCTTTCCAGGTCTCTCTGGAAAAGAACGGCTATCTGGCCTGTAACCCTGCTTCTGATTTTATTCCTTACGTTTGAATGTACAGAAAAATTAAGATTTTACCATTCAGATTATAACAACTTTATAAAAAAAGTGATGAAACAAATACCTGAAGGATCGCGTATCCTTGCTAGTGACAATCTCTGGATTGGATTAAAAGACCATGGCTCATTTATTGCCATGCATGTTATTGGACATCGGACTAATATGCTCCATAAAAAAATTCAAACTGATTTTTACGCAGGAAGTTTTGAAGATTTTTTTAGAAGACTCTCGATCCAGTATATTGTAGCCGATGAAGAAATGCTTAGCTGGCCTCACTTGAAAGACACCCTTCACCCTTATATTAATACACATTGTAAACTTGTAACCATTATAGAAGATCCATTTTATAGCTTTTCCAACTACCTTTCAAAAAGAAGCCCGAGGCCGCTTGTAACAAAAATTTATAAGGTTCTGCAATGAACAATGCTCTCAAACTAGATAATAAGAACGAAAATATTTGAACTTATACCTTTGAACCTAAAATAACTCTACAAACCTATTCCATGATTATTAGCAAAACTCCTTTCAGAATTTCTTTTTTTGGTGGAGGCACGGATTACCCTGTGTGGTTTAAGGAAAATGGCGGATCTGTTCTTGTAACATCTATTGATAAATACTGTTATATTTCTTCTCGTTATCTGCCACCTTTTTTCGAATATAAATCGCGCATCCTATATTCACAGGTTGAAACCATCAATAAAATTGAAGATATTAAACACCCCTCTGTAAGGGAATGCTTAGAGTTTATGAAAATAAAGAAAGGCATGGAAATACACCATGATGCGGATCTGCCTGCGCGCACAGGGCTAGGTTCAAGTTCTTCATTCACGGTTGGTTTATTGAACACTTTAAACGCTTTAAAGGGAAAAATTATTTCCCAAAATCAGCTGGCCAAAGATGCAATTCATGTTGAACAAAACCTTTTAAAGGAAAATGTTGGGTGTCAAGACCAAATTGCGGCAACTTACGGTGGTTTTAACCTGATTGAATTTAAAGATGGGCAAGAAAATTTTAGGGTCTATCCTATTACTATAAAAAGCGAACGGTTAACACTATTCCACAGCCATTTAATGCTTATATTTACTGGTTTTTCCAGAATTGCTTCTGAAATTGCCAAAGAACTTGTGCAAACTACTCATCAGCGCAAAAAAGAATTGAAGATCATCCACCAAATGGTAAATGAGGGTTTAAAGATATTAAGCGGGAACGGAAATATTTTAGAATTTGGTAAATTACTGCATGAAAGTTGGAAAATCAAAAGAGGCTTAACAAGCAAAATTACAACACCTGCAATTGATGAAATTTATTCGGAAGCTTTAAAGGCTGGAGCGAAAGGCGGAAAATTATTGGGAGCAGGAGGCGGTGGTTTTGTTTTACTGTTTGCTGAGCCAGCAGTTCAACCCAAAATAAAAGCGCGGCTTAAAAAATTTTTGCACGTTCCGTTTCAGTTTGAAAATTCTGGCAGCCAGATTATATTCTACAAGGAAGATCAGTATAAATAAAAATTAAAAATCCGTTAAAAAAACAAAAAAAATGCTAAAATAATTAATTCTTAGGAGCTTTTTAAATGAACTCAAAAACAGACATAGATTTAGTTTTAATTCACCCCGGACACAGAACCAGAATTTACCAGTCTCTGGGAAACGAAATCACGGCCATTGAAACGCCGATTTGGGCGGGTTTAGTAGCCAATTTTGTTCGCCATAAAGGGTTTTCGGTTGCAATTATAGATGGTGAGGCCGAAAATTTAAGCCCCGAACAGGTGGTCCAGAGGGTAGTAGATATGAAACCGCTTCTTGCTGCAGTGGTGGTGTATGGACACCAGCCTTCCGCTTCAAGCCAAAATATGACCGTAGCCGGAGAGATGTGTACGACATTAAAAGAGCTAAATCCTAACCTAAATATTTTGATGTTTGGCGGTCATGTTGCCGCGTTGCCGGAGCGCACCATGCAGGAAGAGGACATCGATTTTGCGGCCTGCGGGGAAGGCCCTTACACGGTGGTGGATCTTTTGAGCGCCTTAAAATCCTCCCAACCCAATTTTTCTAAAGTACGCGGTTTGTGTTATCGGGAAAACGAGGTTCTTCGGTTTAATCCGGCCCCGCCTTTAGTGAACGATTTGAACCATGAAATGCCTGGAATTGCGTGGGATCTTTTGCCCATGGATGGGTATCGCGATTACAATTGGCATTGTTTTGGAAATTTAAAACGAAAGCCGTATGCCGCGATCTACTCTACTCTTGGCTGCCCTTACCACTGCACTTTTTGTTGCATTCAGTCCCCTTTTAAAGAGGGAGAAAAGGCTTCCGGACTCAAAGCCAATGTCAACAGTTACCGTTTCTGGAACCCCGAATTTGTGATTCAGGAAATTGATAAACTTGTAAATGAATACGGTATCAGCAACCTCCGTTTCTCTGATGAAATGTTTGTCTTGAATATGAGGCACGTTTATGGAATCTGCGATCTTATCATGCAACGCGGCTACAAATTAAATATCTATGCTTATGCGAGAATTGACACGGTAAAAGACGACCGTACCATTGATAAATTAAAAGCCGCTGGATTTAACTGGCTGTGCTTCGGAATTGAATCCGCATCAGAGCATGTAAGAGATGATGTTGAAAAAAACTTCAGCCAGGAAGAGATTTACGATGTTGTTAAGAGAGTGCGGACTGCTGGCATCAATGTAATGGCCAATTATATTTTTGGACTGCCCGAAGATGATATGAAATCCATGCAAACCACTTTAGACCAAGCGATCGATCTCAACTGCGAATTTGCGAATTTTTATTGTGCGATGGCATATCCCGGATCCCAGCTCTATCAAATTGCCCTCAAAGAAAAGTGGCAGCTTCCTAAAGAATGGACAGGTTATTCCCAACATTCCATAGACTCTCTTCCCCTACCTACAAAATATTTGTCCTCGGCCGAAGTGATTCGGTTTCGAGATAATGCCTGGCAAAAATATTTCACCAGTCCAAAATATTTAAACATGATCGAAAAAAAGTTCGGAACCGAAACCGTTAAAGATATTCGACACATGACTTCTTACAAACTGGAAAGACAACATGCGTGATATCCATCCGTTTCTTTCAAAATCCCAGTGGCTCAGAAAAGAAATTTTTGACATGGTAATCCGTACCCAAAAAGGCCACATCCCTTCCTGCTATTCCTGCTCTGAAATAGTTTTAGCGCTTTGTTACGGTGGAATGATTCGGTTCGATGCTAAAAACCCGCGGTCTAAAAACAGAGACTCCTTGATTGTCAGTAAAGGCCATGCGGCCATGGTGCTTTATCCTATTTTAGCAGACCTTGGTTTTTATCCGAAAGAAGAACTTTTAAAATTTACCAATCCAAATGGCATCCTGCGGATGTATGCAGATCATACCATTCCTGGAATCGAAGCTATTTGCGGTTCCTTGGGTCACGGGTTCACGATTGCGGCAGGTTATGCCTTAGCGGCTAAAAGAGACGGCAGAGACTCCAAGTCTTATGTTATCGTGAGCGACGGGGAATGCTATGAAGGGTCTGTTTGGGAAACCGCGATGTTTGCTTCCCATTACGAGCTGGACAATTTGATTACGGTTGTAGACCGCAATGGGCTGTGCATATTGAGTGAGACGGAAAAATGCGTAAAATTGAATCCGTTAGAAGACAAATGGAAAGCTTTCGGCTGGAATGTGATCAATGTGAACGGGCATTCCTACACGGATATCTTTAGAGGGTTTGATGATTTAGTGAAAAATAAAAACAAAAAACCGACTGTTATTATTTCCAAAAGCGTTAAAGGCAAAGGGATTTCATTTATGGAAAACAAGGTGGAGTGGCACAATAAAATGCCCAACGCAGAGCAGGTAGGCAAAGCCAGAGAAAATCTGGAAAAAAACTGCATTATCAATTAAAAAGAAATGTCAACGCAAAATATTCTACCTCGCGATGTTTTTGTAAACCAAATTTATGAAGAGGCATTAAAAAATAAAGACCTTTATTTTTTAAGCGCCGATTTTGGCGCCCAGGCATTGGATAAATTCCGAGACCAGTTGCCCCACCAATTCATTCACGCCGGAATTTCCGAGCAGAATATGGTGGATATTGCGGCGGGTCTTGCACTAAATGGAAAGTTGGCCTATATTTATGCGATGATTCCTTTTGTGACGTTCCGCTGTTACGAGCAAGTAAAGGTGGCATTAGCCACCATGAACCTGCCCGTAACCGTGGTAGGAGTCGGTTCCGGTTATAGCTACGATGATGCAGGACCTACCCACTACGCCACGGAAGATATTTCGTGTATGCGCGCTCTAGGAAATATCGAAATTTTATCTCCTGGTGATACTCAGTCCACGTTTGAAGCTGCAAAACTTACCTTTACCAAACCGGCATTCCGCTATATCCGACTTGATCGAAAATTTTTGCCGGATATCTACCAAAAAGGAGAAACCCGATTTTTAAAAGATGGAATTTGTGAAATCGACAAGGGTGAAGAAATCTGTATTATTACCACCGGATACATGGTTCAGAAAGTGCGCCAGGCAAAAGAAATATTGTTAAAAGAAGGCATTCAAATCGGAGTTATTGACCTATTTCGACTGAAGCCCATTCAGGGTACACTCTTAAGTTCTATTGTAAGTCGCTATAAAGGCGTGATGACAGTTGAAGAGCAGTTTTTAAGCGGCGGTTTGGGCAGCGCCATCACAGAGGTTTTGGCAGATGAAAGGATATTGCTTCCTGTCAAAAGAGTTGGGATTAATGACCATTATTATCTTGACAATGGAGGCAGAGAGTATCTTCATAAGCTTTGCAAGATTGACGTGCAAAGTATTGTTGAAAAAATAAAACAATTTCATGCCTCTCTGGCGGGAAATCGAGTTCTTTCTTCTAAATAAATACTATTTTTTATTTTTAGCGTCCGAATATATTTTAATTAGTTTCAATTATCGTGCCGATTGATCTTATCAAAGTAACCTCTCCTTCTTTTTCCAAAAATGATTCGTTAAAGAGTCAGTTGCTCCGTTATTTTCCCAACAGCGTATTTAACAGCGAAGGTTCTATTTTTAATTCCAACCAGCTTAAAAATTTTTTAAAAGATTCCATTGGTGCCGTGATTGGCCTCGAAAAAATTGATGAGCCAGTATTGCAAAGCTGTAAAAATCTAAAAGTCATCGCAAAATTTGGAGTTGGGTTAGATAACATTGACCAGGTTGCCTGTAAAAAATATGGTATTCAAGTTTTAGGCAGCCATGGCGTGAATAAACTTTCCGTTGCGGAGCTTACGTTAGGTTTTATGATTGCCCTGTGCCGAAATTTCTACCGCGCTTCTTTGGAGCTTAAAAACGGCAAATGGAATAAAACCGGCGGGTATGAACTAAGCGGAAAAACTGTTGGCATTATCGGTGTTGGGAATATCGGGAAAGAAGTGGTTCGACTCTTACAGCCGTTCCATTGTAAGATACTGGTGAATGATATACTCGATCAGGTGGATTATTATAAGATGAATCAATTGATTGAATCCACAAAGGAAAATCTGTTTAAAAAGGCGGACATCGTGACGATTCATACTCCGCTTACAGCGCAAACAAAAAATATAGTTAATAAAATTAGTTTAGCCAGCATGAAAAAAGGATCTTTTCTCATCAATACTTCCAGAGGACCGGTTATAAACCAGCAAGACTTGAAAGAAGCTTTAATCGCTGGAACCATTGCGGGCGCCGCAATCGATGTTTATGAAACTGAACCACCAGAAGATCAGGAACTGCTTCGTCTGCCTAATTTAATCTGTTCTCCACATATTGGAGGGGCATCGGTTGAAGCTGTAATGGAAATGGGTTTAAGTGCGATTAATCAGTTAAAAAAATTTTTTAAGGCATAACATAAAAAAACATTTATGAAAAAAGCATTGGTCTTTGGAGGCTCAGGATTCCTCGGGAGTTATGTAGCGGATGAGTTGAGTTTAAAAGAATATGAAGTCACCATTTTTGATAGAAGGGAATCCATCTATCTTAAAAAAAATCAAAAATTTATACTGGGGGATGTATTAGATTTTAACTTAGTGAACAAATCTTTAAAAGGGTTCGATGTAGTTTATAATTTTGCGGGATTGGCGGATATTAACGTGGCGATGGTAAAGCCCCTGGAAGCGATTAAACTGAATATTTTAGGGAATACCCATGTGCTTGAAGCCTGCAAAAATAATTCCATTAAACGTTTTATATACGCCAGCTCCGCCTATGCCTTTTCTTCAAAAGGTTCCTTCTACGGAGTTAGCAAACATGCCTGCGAAAGGATTACGGAAGAATACGCCAACCAGTTTGAATTAAAGTACACCATTGTCCGGTACGGCTCTGTATATGGAGAACGGGCAGATGATCAAAACCGCATCTACCGGTTGGTTCGCCAAGCGCTCACAGAAGGCAAAATTACGTTCAAAGGCAATGGGGATGAAGAGCGCGAATATATCCATGCGCGAGATGCCGCTGCCTTAAGCGTGGAGATTCTGGCTGATCAATATATCAATCAGCATATCATGCTTACAGGTTTTGAGCGTTTTAAGTATAAGGAACTGCTGAACATGATCAAAGAAATGCTGAATGACTCGGTTAAGATTGAATTTCTAAACGAAGACTATAAAGGCCATTATGTGATTACCCCTTATTCCTTTATCCCTACCACAAGCCGTAAAATGGTTAACAACCCTTACATTGATATGGGGCAAGGACTCCTGGAAATCGTGAAAAAAATTCATGAAGAATCGAAAGAGGACGAGAAAAACAAATGATTAAATACTACATGGCTGAAGACACCATTGACCGTAAAGATATTCAAAAATTAATCGGCTGGCTAAAAACCAATCCTCGCTTAACCAAAGGCAAACTTACTCTTGAGTTTGAATCAAAATGGAGACAATGGTTGGGATCTAAATATTCTGTTTTCTGCAATTCTGGATCATCGGCAAATTTATTAATGTTCTACACCCTTCTTCTTTCAGGACGCGTAAAAAATAAAAAAGTTGTTGTTCCAAGCGTGGGATGGGTCACTTCCATCGCTCCCGCCATCCAATTTGGATTCAAACCCATCATGTGCGAAGCAGATCCGGACACATTTGGACTTGATCTCAATCATCTGGAATCCATTTTAAAGAAGCATCACCCAAGCACAGTGTTATTGGTGCAAGTGCTAGGCGTTCCACATAAAATGAAAGAAATGATGGCATTAAAGAAAAAATATGGTTTTATTTTGTTGGAAGATGCCTGTGCAGCGATCGGCGCTTCTTATCAAGGAAAGAAGGTAGGTTCATTTGGGGATATGGGTAGCTTTTCATTTTATTTTGGCCACCAGATGTCCACAATCGAGGGTGGCATGGTTTCCACAAATGATAAAAATCTACAAAATATTTTATTGATGTTGCGCAGCCATGGCTGGAGCAAAGACCTTGATAATGCCTCTCACAAATCTTTAGTCCGTAAATACAAAGTTGATGATTTTCATACCCCTTTTGTTTTCTATGAACCTGGTTTTAATCTGCGCGCAACGGATTTAAATGCTTTTTTAGGTATTGGTCAGATGGAAAAACTAAATTGGATTATTTCCAGACGTCAGGAAAACCATTTACGTTACAAACAACATTTGGCAGAGAAATTTTACATTCAAAAACCGGAAAAAGACTCAGTGATTTGTTCCATTCATTTTGGCATGCTTGCTAAAGACATTCAACAAAGACGAACCATCGTGAATGCGCTGGTTAAAAATGGGATTGAAACCCGAATATTTTCAGCTGGAAATCTTGGACTGCACCCCTTCTGGGTTACGCGTTACGGCAAAGCCAGCTTTCCAGTTGCAGACCGCATTCACCATTGTGGTTTATTCCTTCCCAATAATCCCTCTTTAAAATTAAGGGACGTTGATTTTATTTCAAAAGTTGTTTTAAACGCCGCATGAGTTCTTCCGTCCTTGTTACTGGTGGAAACGGATTGATTGGGAATGCGTTAAAAAAAATTTTGCCTGATGCAATATATATAACCCGCAAAGATGGCGATTTTACAGACATCTGTCAGGTAAAAAAAATATTTAAAAAGGTACGGCCAGTTACTGTTTTTCATTTAGCAGCAAAGGTTGCAGGCGTGAAGACAAATGCGGAAAAAAATGCAGAAATGCTTGCGGTCAACGTGCAAATCAATACAAATGTTTTAAGCATGGCCCGGGAATTTGGGGTTCAGAAATTAGTAACTCTACTTTCCACCTGCGCTTTCCGTGAACGACCTGAAAACCCTCCCAGTGAAAAAGATGTTCATGTAGGCATGCCCTATGCGGGTAATTTAGGATATGGCAGCGCTAAACGGCTTTTGGATTTGCAGATCGGATTATTAAAACAGCAATATGGCTGTAATTTTACAAGCATTACCCCAGCCACTGTTTTTGGGCCATTCGATAATTGGGATATTAATGATGGACATGTAATGGCAGCGTTAATTCATAAATGTTATCTGGCAAAACGCAACAATGAACCTTTTCATATCTGGGGCAGTGGCGCTGCGGTACGACAATTTATATTTTCTTATGATGTTGCCCATATTTTATTCGAGGTTTTAAAAAATTATAATGATTCGGAAACCTTAATTGTGTCTCCGATGGAGGGAATTTCCATTCGTGAACTTGTAGAAATGATCACGCAAGTTATGGATTTTAAAGGCCCTGTAATTTACGATCAAACTAAGCCTGAGGGCGCTGCTGCAAGGTTACTGAACAACGCAAAATTTAAAACTTTGTTTCCAAATTTTAAATTCACTCCATTGAAGGATGCCCTGCAAACTACAGTTCAATGGTTTGTGGAAAATTATTCTAACGCAAGAGGAATTATAGCATGAATTCAAAAGTATTCATTACCGGCGGCGCCGGATATCTTGGATCAGTTATGGTCCCAACCTTTCTTGAAAATGGGCATCATGTTACGGTGCTGGACAGCTTTATATTCAGGCAAAACAGTTTATTGAACTGTTGTGCGAACAAAAATTTTGAAATAGTCCGAGGCGATTGCAGGGATGAAAGATTGTTAAAAGAGCTTACCAAAGATAAAGATTTTATAATTCCTTTAGCAGCCTTGGTTGGCGCTCCTCTCTGTGATCTGGATAAGGAGAACGCTCAGAGCGTAAATGTGGGAGCTGTTAAAAAACTCTGCCAAATTCTTTCTAAATCTCAAAAAATTCTTTATCCCACCACCAATAGTGGATATGGAATCGGTGAAAAAGATAAATATTGTACGGAAGAAACCCCCTTAAAGCCCATTTCATTCTATGGCATTGTAAAAGCAGAAGCAGAAAAAATTATTTTAGACCGGGAAAATTCCATTAGTTTTAGATTAGCCACTGCGTTTGGCGCATCCCCTCGCATGCGCATGGATCTGCTGGTAAATGATTTTGTTTATCGCGCGGTTACGGATCATGCCGTGGTTATTTTCGAAGGGCATTTTAAAAGAAACTATATCCATATCCGTGACATTGCAAAAGCGTTTCTTCATGGGATGACTCATTTCAACCAGATGAAAAATAAACCGTATAATCTGGGTCTAGAGGACGCAAACCTTTCAAAAATTGAATTATGCAAGCTGATTCAAAAAATAATTCCTTCTTTTGTTTATATTGAATCTCCAATAGGGGAAGATCCAGACAAGAGGGATTATATTGTTTCCAACCAACGCATTCTATCTACTGGATACCAACCTGAAAATACGATTGAATCTGGAATTAAAGAACTGATCAAGTGCTACACGATTATTAGAAAAAATCAATATGCTAATTACTAAAGTTAAGTCTCATAAAAAAAGTTGACTTTGAACTTTAAAAATAAAATAATTTTTTATTTACTTCCATTTCTATTGAGCGGATGCGGCATACTCTATACCAATGTCCATGTTCCCAGAGCCTACCGCTCAGCTACTCCCGGGGATGTAGAAGCAAGCCAAAATGATCCAATTGTAACTGGAAAAAGCTGTACCCACTCTTTATTATTTTTATTCGCATGGGGGAATGGAGGTTATGCGGCTGCCACAAAAAATGCGCTTAAAAATTACCCGGATGGGATTTTATATGATGTCCAATCCGATAGCCAGCTTAAAAGTGTGCTGGGACTTTATACCAGACTTTATACGGTTGTAACAGGAAAAGTAGCGAAACGAAAATGAACCTCCGCACCCACAAATGGATTATTCTTAAATTAATCGCTATTCTATTTCTTACTTTTTTAAACGCTCCAGAGCTTTTTGCAGAAAAAGCAAGCTATGAAGCCAGAGCAGGCATGATTAGTTCAGGAGGCTTTGTATTATTTTATAATTCCCGCGGACCTCTATCCTATAATACTCTTAGTCCTGGTGAGCTGCCAAAAGAAAGCATGGATTTAGGAGAGGTTCAATGCAAGAGCTGCCAGCATGGAATATCCATTCCATTTATTTCCTCACTTATCGGGCAAAAAAGCTCAAGTGTCTCCGGCGCTCTGGGAGATGGAAGCTTTAAAAAAGCATTGTCAAACCTTCTTAGCCAACGCCCGGAACTTCGCGGAATTTACGATGTAAAGATAGATTTTCAAAAGGTGAACATTCTGGGCATTTACCGAAAACTTTGCACAGAAGTAACTGCAAGAGGATTTAAATAATCTAATAATGTTTTACTGCGCCTTAAATCACTGATTTTTTATCTCCTATCTATTCCAAATTTCTCGAATGAAAATTCATATTGCATGGGTTAAGTAATTTGTATATAATTTAAAAATATGTTTCAAACAGAAGTAGTTATTCTTTGCGGCGGTAAAGGAACCCGTTTAAGAGAACAAACTGAAGAAATTCCTAAGCCATTAGTTGAAATTGGGGGTATGCCAATTGTTTGGCATATTATGAAATCCTATGCCCACTACGGTTTTAAAAATTTTGTTCTCTGTTTAGGATATAAAGGCGAAAAGATTAAAGATTTTTTTATTAATTTTTACTATCGGGCTAAAACAGATTTTGTCATAGAAAATGGACAGTATCAATCGTTGCGAATATCAAACAACCCTAAAAGTAATGATGTTTATGATTGGAAAATTATTTTTGCAGAAACAGGCATTGAAACCAATACTGGCGGCCGAATTAAAAAAATTCAACCCTACATTCATCACGAGACATTTTTTGTAACCTATGGAGATGGATTAGCAAACATTAACTTTATTGATCTTTTAAACTATCATAAAAAACATAAAAAGATTGCAACCATGACTTGTATTCAGCCTTATTCACAATTTGGAATTGTGGAAATTGGAAATAATAATTTAATTAGAAAATATCATGAAAAACCTAGGATGAAAGAATGGGTCAATGGCGGCTTTTTTGTATTTAATAAGCAAATTTTTTCAATGATTAAAAATGAAGATATATTGGAACAAGAACCTATGAGACGTTTGGAAGAAAAAAAACAAATTGTTGGATATCCTTTTGACAAATTTTGGGCATGCATGGATACTTATAAAGATTCACAAAAATTAAATGATCTGTGGAATAGTTCTAACCCACCTTGGAAAATCTGGAATGAATAATTCTGAACAAACGCTAAAACAAAAATTTTGGAAAAATAAAAACGTTTTCGTCACAGGAGCTAATGGATTTTTAGGATCCTGGATTTGTTCAAGGTTAGTTAATTATGGATCGCATGTTATAGGGCTTGAGAGAGATTTTTTTTCAAATTCTTATCTAGTTCTTACAGAAACAGACAAAAAAATTGATCTGATTACTGGTTGTCTTGAGGATTATCATTTAGTAGAAAGAATATTAAATGAGTTTGACATTAATATTTGTTTTCATCTAGGAGCTCAACCCATCGTGATTACTGCAAACCGGTTTCCACTTTCAACTTTTGAATCAAATATTAGAGGAACTTGGAACTTACTGGAAGCGATCCGACGAAACGGCAAGATAGAAAGAGTGGTTGTAGCCTCCAGCGATAAAGCCTATGGATCTAAGGAAAAAATGCCCTATACAGAACAATCTTCTTTAGAAGGTATGAATCCTTATGATTTTTCTAAAACCTGCACTGATTTATTGGCGCAATTGTATTTTAAATCTTATGGTCTGCCAATTGGCATCGCACGATGTGGTAATTTTTTTGGTCCGGGGGACTTAAACTATTCCAGAATCGTACCTGGCACAATTAGATCGTTGATTAACAATGAAAATCCTATTATTAGAAGTGATGGAAATTACATGAGAGACTATTTTTATATTGAAGATGTCGTGGATGCTTATCTAGTTTTGGCTGAACAATTGCATCGCGTGAGAGGCGAAGCATTTAATTTTGGCACAGAAAAACCAATTTCTGTAAAAACAATTGTTAAAAAGATAATTAGTATTTCTGAAAAAACTCAACTTAAACCAATTATTTTAAACAATAGTTCTGGTGAAATCAAAATACAATACCTTTCCTGTAAAAAAGCTTATAATGTCTTGCGCTGGAAATTTAAAACTCCTCTGGAGGATGCGCTCCAGACTACTTACAAATGGTATGAGAATTTATCTTCCAGCACTTCATGAATGTAGGATTTACTACCTCATTAAAAGGTCAAAACATTCTTGTTACTGGCGGAAGTGGATTTATCGGGTCGCATCTTATATCCTTTCTTTCTTCACAAGATGCAAAAGTCCATGCACTGATTTTTTCTAGAGAAGCCAACGCTCAAAATTTATGGAAGTTTAAAACCAAGTCTATTAAATATTACAAATGCTCTCTTTTAAATTTTCGTGATTTAAATACAATTGTTAAATTTATAAAACCTGTAAAAATTATTCATTTAGGTTCTCTTGTTGATCTAAATCGTTCTTTTCAAATAGCGAGGCGGGTGATTCATACTAATATCGAAGGAACTCTCAATTTATTGGAATCTCTGCGCAATGTTCCTTTTGATTTATTTGTATATGCAAGCAGCGTAGAAGTTTATGGGAATGGTCCAATTCCATTTAGAGAAAACCAGAGAGAAGTTCCACCTTCTCCCTATGCTATCTCAAAGTTAGCTGGAGAACATTTTATAAATTTCTATTCTAAAATTTATAATTACCCCATTTCAATTTTAAGACTATCTACTTGTTATGGCCCAGGACAAAATAAAAATAAGTTAATCCCTAGTATTATCAAATCCGCGTTAGCTTCTAGACCAATTAAGGTCGGCCAAACGAATCAGAACAGGAACTTTATTTATATTAAGGATTTAATAAAAGCCATGGGTAAAGTTTTAGTAAAACCAAAAGCAATTAATGAAATCTTAAATATAGGGAATGAGGAATCTATCTCAATAGAAAAAATAATCGAATCCATTAAAATTTTAACAGGATCAAATTCTCTTGTGTTAGCCGGAAGTGTTCCAAATAGAGAGCAAGAAATACAAAATTGGGACATCAGTACTGTTAAAACAAAAAAAATTTTAGGGTGGAAAGCATCCACGCCTTTAAAAAAAGGACTTAAAGAAACAATATCATGGTATCAAGGGTAAATGAATTGAACAAGCTGAGTTCATCTCAAGCTGATTTGACTGAAGAGTTGCGCAATCAAATTCATAAGCTCGCAACTGAATTTTATTTTTTAAAACATAAAGAAAAACGATTTATAGCTGGGCAAACAAAGATTCCTTATGCAGGTCGGGTGTTTGATGAGAAAGAAATTATCAATGGGATTGATTCAATTTTAGATTTCTGGCTTACTTTAGGGGAATATGGAGAAAAATTTGAGGAGAAGTTAAAAAATTATTTAGGAGTTAATAACGTTATTTTAGTCAATTCTGGTTCTTCTGCAAATTTAATAGCAATATCTGCCCTATTATCAAATGAGCTGGAAACTCCACTTAAACCGGAAGATGAAGTCATTACGCCAGCTGTGACTTTTCCTAGCACCGTAGCTCCGTTAGTGTTGAATCGCCTCACCCCTGTTTTTTTGGATTGTGAAATCAACACCTATAATTTGGATTGTTCTAAATTGGAAGAATCACTTTCAAAAAAAGTTAAAGCCATATTTATACCGCATACCTTAGGAAACTTTTGTAATATGGATATCCTATTAGAATTTGTCAAGAAACACAAACTTGCATTAATTGAAGATTCATGCGATGCTTTAGGTTCAAAATGGAAAGGAGAATATGCAGGAACTTTAGGTTCAATGGGCACTATCAGTTTTTATCCTGCTCATCATATTACCATGGGAGAAGGCGGAGCTATTACAACCAACAACGGCCGATTGGCTAAGATTTTACGTTCACTCAGAGACTGGGGCAGGGATTGTTGGTGTAAAACAGGCGTATCCAACACTTGTCAAAAAAGGTTTGGTTGGCAATTAGGAGATTTACCTCTTGGTTATGACCACAAATATATATACTCTCATATTGGATATAATTTAAAACCAACTGATATTCAGGCTGCGATTGGCTTTGCTCAATTGGATAAACTACCTATTTTTATTATTAAAAGAAAGGAAAATTTTTCTAAGTTGTATCAAATTTTTTCATCTTGGCCTGATTTTTTTATTCTTCCCCAATGGCATAAAAATGCCGAACCCTCTTGGTTTTGTTTTCCTATTACAGTAAAACAAAACCCATATTTTTCAAGAAGGGATCTCGTCCAATGGTTAGAAAATAATAAAATTGAAACCCGTCTCCTTTTTGGGGGTAATATCTTAAGACAACCTGCTTACAAAAATATTTCACATCGGGTTGTTGGCCATCTGAATAATTCTGACTTAATTATGAATCAAACATTTTTTCTTGGTGTTTATCCTGGCATTTCTAATGAAATGATTGATTATATTCAAGAAAAAACATCACAATTTATTAAAAAGGCTGTGATCTCTAAAAAATATTCCTAATAAAATTCCACATTTATGAATAACAAACCGCCCATAAAATTATCCATCATTATTCCTGTATATAATGAAAAAAATACTATTTCTGTCGTGTTGGAAAAAGTAAAAAACATAGATATTCCCAAAGAAATCATCGTCGTGGACAATTGTTCAACTGATGGAACAAAAGAATTATTGAAGCAAATAGAAGGTATAGACCAACTTATTCTTCAACCAACGAATTTAGGCAAAGGGAATTCTATTCGAACCGCAATCCCTCATGTAAAAGGAGAATTTACCATTATTCAAGATGCGGATTTAGAATATAATCCAGACTCCTTTTATTCTCTATTAAATGAAGCAGAATCAGGTGCGTTTGATGTGGTTTATGGTTCTCGACTTAGAGGGGGGGTTATCAGAACACGATATGTGAGTTATTATTTTGGTGTACAGGTCTTAACTTTTCTAATTAATAAATTTTTTAATGCAAATTTGACAGATGCGGCTACAACCTATAAGTTAATTCGTACCCATGTTTTAAAGAGTTTAAATCTGAGATGTCACGGTTTTGATCTTGACTTTGAGTTAACAAACCAAATACTTAAAAAAGGTATAAAGATTGCGGAGATCACTATCCCCTATACTCCGCGTTCATTTAAAGATGGAAAAAAAATTAGAGCATGGGATGGTTTAAAAGCTCTAAAAATTATTTTTAAAAATTTTTTATTCGATTAATAATTCTAAATAGCGCTGCACAATTTTTTAAGATATTAAAAACATAGCTTAATGAATCCTAAATTTAAAAATTGTATTGTAACCTTAATTCGAGGCCCTTTAGTTGCGCCACTGGGGAGTCTCAATAATGAACCCACCCCAGCTTTAGGTTTAGCTTTTCTTGCAGGGACTCTAAAAGAAGCTGGATTTGATGTTCGTGGCATTGATGCAACCGCAGAGAATATCAATCAAATCAAGCCAATTGCAAATACCAAACTACAATATAATGGACTTGGCATCGAAGAAATTATAGATAAAATTTGTCCTTCTACAAAAGTTATTGCGATTTCAGCAATGTTTTCACATGAATGGACCTTCATCAAAAAACTCATCACAAGTATTAAAAATGCTTTTCCTAATATCCCAATCATCGCAGGAGGAGAACACTCAACAGCTTTATCAGAGTACAGTTTAAGAGATTGCCCATCCTTAGATTATATTGGAATAGGTGAAGGGGAAGAAATAATATTAGAATTTTGCACTAAAATTGCAACAGACCAAACTATCAGTGATGTCAATGGTCTTATTTATCTAAAGAACGGAGACCTAGTTAAAAATCCTCTAAAAAATCGAATCAAAGATATAGATAACATTCCATGGCCAGATTGGGAAATTATACCCATTAAACCCTACTTAAACAATTCAATAAGTTTTGGCGCAAGCTTTGGCAGGAACATGCCTATTATGGCTTCTCGTGGTTGTCCATACCAATGTACTTTTTGTTCAAATCCTACGATGTGGACAACTCGATATAATATTCGTTCACCAGACAAGGTTATAGAAGAAATAAAATATTATAAAGAAAAGTATGATATTACTGGTTTACAATTTTATGATTTGACAGCTATTATAAAAAAAGAATGGACTATGGAATTCTGTCAAAAATTATTAGATGAGAAAATAAACTTGGAGTGGAGTTTGCCTTCTGGAACGAGGAGCGAAGCCCTAGATGATGAGTCTCTTGCCATGCTTGCAAAAACTAATTGTAGATATCTTGTCTATGCGCCAGAAAGCGGATCTCCAGAAACCCTAAAACTTATTAAGAAGAAAATTTCTTTGACCAAAATGAAAGCGTCAATTCATTCGGCCATAAACAATGGCATTATTGTACGAACAAATCTTATCATAGGATTTCCACATGAAACTAGAAAGAATATCTGGCAAACTTTAAAAACACAATTCCAATTCGCTTTAATGGGAGTAGATGAGGCCCCTCTTTATCCCTTTCAGCCTTATCCAGGAACTGAACTCTTTGATTATCTTTTAAATAAAGGGAAATTAAAAGTAAACGATTCCTATTTTGAAATTCTTTCAACTCTCTCCACAGGCAAGTTTTCTATGCCAGATGACTCTTTCTGTGAAAATGTAGGTAAACGTGAACTGCATTTTTATCGCATTCTAGGTTTTTTCTCATTCTATTTTCTTTCATATGTTCTTTTTCCAAAACGAATTTTACGTACTATTTTAAATTTATTTTTTACTAACAAATCCAGCACCGTCTTTGAGCAAAGGTTAAAAGATAAATTACGCAGATTTAAACCTATATTTTGATCAAATTTTTCACTTATAAATCACTTCTAAAATCCCCCATTATGGAACCTTATAATATAAATAAATCAATTTTTAAATTAGATAAATTTATGACTAAAAATATTTTTATAAAAATTTGTTTCATCTGTACTTTCTTTTTAAGCGCAACTGTTTATTTTTCTAATTTAGGTCATGGAACTCCTAGTTTACAAAAACATCTTCTTATTTTTAGATCATTGAAAGAACTTAAATTATGGATTCCTAAAATAATTGAGCTTAGAAATCAATATTATAAAGGTATGGGGGATCTTTTAAATCCCAATAAACCATTTAAAGAAACGTATGATAAACTTTTTCTTTCTCATACAACTGTTCTTCCTTTTAATGAGTTGCCACAAACTCTAATCTTGGATAGAATTCGAGGTTATTTAATTGGTGTTATGAATTCTGATGAGCAAAATACTATGAAAGCCATAGGCCAACTAAACCCTCTAAAATTACAATTCAATCCCGGAGTGAATAGTTTTTATGGTGGTTTTTATTATTATAGTTGTGGCGGCACTTTGATTTTTGCTAAATTTATAGGTTATATCAGCTTAAAAAGCAACATTGATTTTTATTTTCTTCATCCTGAGGAAACTCGCAGAATGTATATCCTTATTCGTTCCATAGGTGTTATTTCTACACTATTGACAGGTTGTCTTCTCTTTTTTTGGATAGGAAATTTAAATGATTATAAAAATGGGCTTCTATCTTTCCTATTTTTTATTTTTACACCTGGGTTAGTTCCCTATAGTCATTTTGCAAAAGCGCATACTTATGGAATGTTTCTAACGTTTTTGGGGTTCTATTTTGCGTGGAAAACAATAGAGAATCCATCAAAAAAGAACTATTTATTAAGCGGCTTATTTCTAGGATGTTCCGCGGGAAGCATTATCACCAATCTTACAGTTGGGTCTGTCTTATTTTTTGTGGAGTTTGGAAGAAATAATTGGAAGTTTAAGCCAATATTTTTAAATAAAAAATTTTGGATGAGTTGTATTATTTTTTTAGGAGCATATCTTATCACAAATTATTATATTTTTACCGATTTTGCGGGATTCCAACGTTTTCTATTAACCATAAAGGAATATTTGCAAGGGTATGATGAATCCTATGGAGAATTTCGATTCTCACAATCCATGCAATTTTTAAAAGACATGTTTACCAGCCAAATTCACTGGTCTATTTTTCCATTTCTAGTGACAGGCTGTATTGCAAGCGCAATTAGCGATAAATTATTTTTTAAAATTTGTTTCCATATCTTTGTTTTCCTTTTACTAATGAATATTCTTTTTACCAGACATCCGGGTGTTAACATGAGAATAATGCCATTGGTTGCCATTTTATCTACATTTGGCTGTACCAGACTTCTAAAATGTAATTTTAAGCTGTTTAAGGGTGTTATATATTTTTATATTTTTTTTACCATCTCAATTTCTTTTTTAAAAAGTTATTTTTATTCAACATTCAATCAAGAACCAGATCATTTTTTTTCAGCTGGACAATGGACCAATTCACGAATACCCAAGGGGGAAACAATAGGAGTTATGGGGGGGATATTATCCCAAGTCCTATTCCCTCCAATTTATTTCTTAGACTACAAACTTATTTCCATTCCACTATCTTTAACACAACTATCTTTTACCAAAGAGAATCTTCCCAATTATGTGATTTCTAGATCAATAGATCATCCTATCCTCCAAAAATATTATGAAATAGCCCAAAGTTGGGTTCAGCCAAACGAATTTTTAGGAATCCCTTTTGAAACCAAAGGGATTTTTAGCGGTCATGTTGATTTATTTATTTTGAAAAAAAAAGAATGAAAAATTTCTACTTATTTTTGATATATAATCATACCAAATGATTCTTTCCATTGTCGTTCCTGCATACAACGAAGAACAAGCGATCGAAGATACCATACAAGATTTATTGAAGGCTGAGAAAATAATTTTTCTTCAATGCCCAGAAATTAAGTTGGTAGAGGTATGGATAGTAGATGATGGTTCACAAGATAAGACGGCAGAAATAGTCAAGAGACATCAGGAAGTACATTTGATCTCCTATAAAAAAAATCTTGGGTATGGAGCGGCATTGAAGAATGGGTTTGATCATGCCAGTGGCGATTTACTTGCGTTCATGGATGCTGATCGCACACTGGACGCTTCTGCATTTGCCACTCTTTGCAGAACTTTGTTAGATCGCAGCGCAGATATCGTGGTAGGAAATAGGCTACATATTAACAGCCAGATGCCGATTGTTCGCAAGCTCGGGAATATTTTATTTGCGGCGATGGTCAGACTTTTGGCTGGAGTACAGGTGGGGGATGTAGCCAGTGGCATGAGAGTATTCCGTCGTGAAATTTTTCCTCATTTGGTTCCACTTCCAAATAATCTAAGTTTTACTCCTGCCATGAGTACTCGAGCGACTATGGAAAATCTCTATATGGTAGAGGAGCGGGTACCCTACTTATCCAGAGTTGGGAAGTCCAAGTTGAGCATTATCAAAGATGGATATATTTTTAGCACTATTATTCTTCAAATCGCATTCTCCTATCAGCCAGCGAAATTTTTTGTCTATTTTGGATGTGTGCTTCTTCTTGTGTCTCTGGGCTATTTGCTTCCCACTCTCGCTCACTATTTTTATCTGCGTAGTATACCGGACTACTACATTTATCGTCTTCTGACTATATTGGTCTGCGGAGTTGTAGGAGTGCATCTATGTCTACTTGGGCTTTTTGCTCAACAAATGGTAGATAATCAAAACAATAATAAACCGCGCCGCTGGTACAATCTACTTTATGATTGGATGGGAGAACGATTTTTGTTCAACACCGGTTTTTTCCTGATGTTAACTGGATTCGGGCTAAATTTCAAAGGGATACTGCATTACTTAAAAACTCTAACTGTAGAAGAACACTGGTCATATCCCCTTGCAGGCGCTGGATTCATGTTGTTGGGTTCTAATCTGATCTCTTTTGGCGTTGTGAGAAAAGTTATAACTCTTTTTCAAGAACGCTTAGGAGCTTCTAGAAAAATAACTAAGGACCATCAATGAACCTTATTTTTTCAGAAACTTCCGGAAAACTGTGTTTAATTTTATTCATAGCTATAATTTTGCGTTTCATTTTTTTTACCAACATCTTACATAACCCTGAAAGAATGATGTATGGTGACTCTAAAGAATATCATCAGCTGGCTCTCAATCTATTAAATAGGCATGAGTTCGGCTCCAGAGAAAATGGTTCATTTATGCCCGATGCGGAGCGGCAAATTCTCTATCCTCTTTTTGTTGCGGGCATTTATCTTTTTTCTGGACATCGCCCGGAAGTCATCGCATTCTTTCAAAACCTGATAGATGTACTCTCTGTGTTTCTGATCTTTTGTATAGGACAAATGCTTGCTGGAAGGTCAGTTGCGCTGGTCTCTTCAACGCTTTATGCTATGAACCCTATTCCCCTGCTCCAGAATCAATTCCTACTAACTGAAACATTATTTATTTTTCTTATTTTGGTGGGTTTATTTGGATTATTTTATTCTATGCAACGTCATTGGATTTGGATATTTATCAGTTCGATTGCGTGGGGATTAGCCACATATATTCGGCATGCTGGAATGTTTATGGTTGTCTATTTAGGGATATTCACGGTGGCATTGCAGTGGCAAACTGGAAAGATACAAGCATTTGCTCGATGTGCTGCCACTTGTGGACTGTTTCTCTTACTTTTGCTTCCATGGTATGTTCGCAATTATACCCTGTTCAATAAAATATTTTTTTCAACTAGTAGTAAAAAAACGTTCGTGATTTATCATGTCGGACATACCTTGTCCCGAGTTAATAATGTCCCTCCTAGGGAAGTTCTTCAGGATTTTTTTAATCAAACTTTGTCGAAACAGGGCGAATCGGAATTGTCCCGACTAAAGAGCAACACAAAATATTGGAGCAACTGGTGGAACCAAAACCCTTACCTCACAGAGATATTTTATCAGGAAGGTGTTCAGAAGTTGTCAAAGTATCCTAAAGTATATCTTTTTGGTTTAATTCAGAACGTCTTGAGACTTTCCTTATTTCCATCGAGCTCTAAGAATGAAAACATCACATTTTTTTTGGGCCTAGAGCCAATCCCTATTCATCCACTTCGTAAGGAATTAAAACAGTTTTTGTCTGAGGGGAATTGGATAGGAGCGATTCGCCATTTTTTGGAAATGCGTATTGGTCCCCTATCCCTTCTTGGACAGATATTGTGGTTATGGCTCTTTTTATTTGAGGGACCTGTTCTGATATTAGGATTGCTTACTCTCTTCAGCGTTTTTTATTACAAAAAATCTTTTTTTCTAAAACTTTTTTGTTCGCTGTCGTTTCTTACCGTTTTCTATTTTTTTGCCTCGCCAGGTTTGGATTTTGAACTGCGTTATAGGTTTCCAGTTGAACCGTTGCTCTGCTTATGTGCAGCTATTTTCTTATGCGATTTCAATCAATCTAAGACTTGCCGAACTCATACATTTTCAGAGTAAATCATTGTCAGTAAAAAAATTTTTATTGTCAGTGGAAAGTGATACAATATTTTTTTAGGATGATACACGAATGAAACTTAAAAAACAAATTTTTATTGGAAAAAATAAACGATTTGATAAAAATATTAAACTAGGTATTGCTCCTAGCAGACAGATTTCCAATCTAAAGCTAATTCTGGGTCGGGATGCTTATTTGCGTTCAGGCACCACCATCTATCTTGGCACTTGTATCGGAGACTATCTTCAAACAGGTCATAATGCTCTTATACGGGAAGAAAATAATATCGGTGATCATTTTTCTCTTTGGAGCAATTCAGTTATTGATTATGGATGTAGTATTGGGAATAATGTTAAAATTCACTGTAATTGCTATATTGCTCAGTTTACTATCATTGAAGATAACGTTTTTATAGCTCCAGGAGTGATCATAGCTAATGATTTGCATCCGGGTTCTCCCAATGCTTTTGCCTGTATGAAAGGTCCAACTATTAAACAAGGAGCTTTGATTGGAGGCAATGTTACACTATTGCCTCATATTACCATTGGGGAATACTCTTTGATTGGAGCAGGCAGCGTGGTAACCAAAGACATTCCAGCATATTCTCTGGCTTATGGAAATCCTGCGCGAGTTATAAAAAAAATCACAGATATTCGATGCAAAATCAAACACCACATGCCATATAAATTTTTACTAGATGAGCTTGTCAAAAAAGGAAAAGATAATGATTAAACTTGCCATTGTTGGATTAGGTCATTGGGGTCCTAATTACTTAAGAATTTTTTCACAAATAAATGATTGTAAAATTGTTGCGTGTGTGGACTGCGATGAAAGCAGGCTGGAAAACTTTAAAAAAATCTATCCATATGTAAAATTCTATCGTGATGTTAACGAACTATATAAAAACGAAAAAACGGATGCGATGATTATTGCAACTCCCACCTCTTCCCATTTTTCAATGGCGCTTCAGGCTCTTCAAAATTCCAAACACATTTTAATTGAGAAACCTCTTGCTCTAAGTATTTCCGAATGTATGCAATTGACTCAATTGGCCAAAGAAAAAAACAAAATTTTAATGGTTGGACATACCTTCCTCTATAATGACGCTGTAATTTGGCTAAAAAAATACATCCAGAATGGACAAGCGGGTAGGATCTACTATATTTATGCTACTCGTACTAATCTTGGTCCCATTCGTCAAGATGTTAATTCATTAATTGATTTATCACCGCATGACATATCAATTTTCCTCTACCTTTTGGATAAAAAACCAAAAGCCGTTTCGGCTCACGGGGCATCCTTTTTGAACAATCAAAGAGAGGATGTCGCTTTCTTAACCCTTTATTTCGATGAAGGAATTGTTGGTCATATCCATGTTTCATGGTTAGATCCCAGAAAAGTTAGACAGATTACGGTGATCGGGGATAAAAAAATGATTCTTTTTGATGATATCAATCCTTTTGAACCAATAAGAATTTACGATAAAAGTGTTAAGCAGCAAAAAGAATATTCTGATTACAGTGAATTTAAAACTATCTTATACGAAGGAGACGTTGTGATTCCTAAGATATATCTTTCAGAACCTTTGAAAAATCAGTGTAAGGAATTTTTGGCATCTATCCATAAACCCACAACCCCTCTAAGCGATGGAAATTTCGGGACTGAGGTATCAAATGTTCTGATCGGAGCAATGAAATCGCTCAATCAAAAAGGTACGATTGTTTCCCTCAGTTAATTTTTAACCCTCTTGAAAATACAAACCCTTACTATTGCAATCCCAGCTTACAACGAAGAGTCAACATTGGAGGACGTTGTACAAACTATCATCCACACATTAGATCAATTAGATATCCAATATGAAATTATTGTAGTCAATGATGGAAGTCAGGATAGAACCGGTTTGGTTTTAGATTCCTTGGCCAAGAAATATCCACTGGTAAAAGCAATTCACCATACACATAATAAAATGATCGGCGCGGCTTTCTTATCTGCTCTTCACCATTCACAAGGTTCTCATATTATGTTGATTCCTGTAGATAATCCACTAAGTAGTAATATATTTCTTCAATTTATTGAATCAGCAAAAGATACCGATGTTGTGGTTGGGTATCGCCTTCAAAGATTAGGTTATCAGTCATGGATGACCCTCCTTTCTAGAATTTATTGGTTATTTTGCGTTCTTATGTTTCAAGTAAAATTAAAGGACATCACTTGGATTTGCATGTACGATCGATTAAAAATAGAGGATCTGTCTCTAATATCTTATGGCATTGCAATCTTTCCTGAAATATTAGTTAAAGCTAAAAAGCGCGGTCTAAAAATTGTGGAGATAGAATGTCCCATGATAGCTCGCAGAGTAGGAAAAGCAACCGTTAGTAAAATTTCAAGAATTCTCCATCTCTTTTTTGAAACACTTTATCTATGGGGGCATCTGCATTTTGGAAAATGGCAAATAAAATAGTATTGGGGAGTATATTAATAACAGGATTGATTCTCCGTCTTTCTGGATTGTGGTATGGTCTGCCAAGTAAAAATAGAGCATTAACTACCTATCATCCAGATGAACCGATATCTTACTATAGTTTAGAAAGAATGAAACCTTCAAAACTTAACTTTCACCCTGGCGATGGATTTTTTTGGGGAAGCATGCATTTATACTCGTTAGGCTTTTGTTTACAGATGGCTAAAATTTTGAACGTTATCCAGATTCCATCGCGTCAATATTTAATAAACCATATTGAAATGGCTGATAGGCTGTATGTCATAGGTAGATTGTTATCTATTATTTTTGGAATGGCTACAGTCTTTCTGGTTTATATTTTATGTAACAAATTTTGGGATCATACAGTTGCCTTGACATCATCCTTCCTTTTAGCGCTATGTCCTGCTCACATATTTAATTCTTTCGTGGTGCGGCCCGATGTGATGATGGTCTTTTTCGGTATGGGTGTTCTCTATTATTCTTATATGATTTTAGAATATGGTCTAAAAAAATTCTATATACTGGCTGGTTTGCTATCAGGGTTCGCCGCTGCAACCAAGTATAATGGTGGTGCTTTTGTTCTCTGCGCGTTGATTGCTCATTTCCTTATGCGTCCAACTGATCCTAAATTTTTGTGGATCATTTTTTTCTCTATCATTGGATTTTTGGTGGGTTGCCCTTATGCTCTGATTGATTTTAAAACTTTTATAAATTATTTAGCTTTAAGCGGTTCATTATCAAAAGATGTTTCTTCAACTATTACTTATGGTCCAGGGTGGAAAAGTTACATAACAATATATCTCCCTCATGCTTTAGGGTGTATAATTTTACTGTTAGGAATTGCTGGGTTTCTCTTAATAACTTTTAGATTATATCGTCACAGAGATGGAAGTCTTCAAGATGAAAGACTTAAAAATTCTCATCTTCTTTTTTTGATTTCAACTCTTATTATTTATCTTGTATCTTGTTGGCCAGGCCATCAGATGGTATGGTATACATTACCTGTAGTACCCTTTTTCATTATTTCCGCTTCATACTTTCTTAAAATAAGTTGGGAGTGGTTAAAAAAATATAAATTGGGTTGGCTATGGATATTTATTTTTATTGCAATTTTAATTTATAATGGTGCATACTCATTTGCTCATTTAAATTTATATATTCAAAAAAATACGCGAGAACTGGCTTCTGAATGGATTGATAAAAATATCCCTCAAGGTAAAATTATTGGAATTGCGCGAAGTTATTTTTGGACCCCGGGGATATTAAGACAATACCATCCTCCCTATCAACTGATTGAGGGTGGAAATTCCCAGTCTTTACTAGATGATGCTATTTTGGGGTTAGAAAGGGTTTCGAAACAAATCAACTATATAGTGATAACCGAATATGAGTATAGAACCTATTTGCATCCTCTATTTTCTTCAAAGTATCCTGAACAGGTGAGGGTCATTCAGACCATCATGAATAAAGATTTCATAGAAATTGCGAGATTTGATAAAGAGGCTAAATTTCTGTGGTTCAAATTCCAAAAAGGAGATTTTCCTCCTTATGATTGGATTATGCCAAATCCAACGATTAGGATTTTTAAAACAAAAAGGGAGTATAAGATATGATTCCAAAAAAAGTTCTTATTACTGGCGGAGGCGGTTTCATTGGATCCAATGCAGCTGAACACTATCTCCGTAAAGGAACGGAAGTAATCATTATTGATAATCTTTCCAGAAAGGGAAGCGATACTAATTTAAAATGGTTGAAAACAACAGGGTCGAATTTTAAATTTCAAAATATTGATATTAGAGATCATAAAAGATTAGGAGAATTCTTTAAAAAACACAGTGATATTGATACTATTTTACATTTCGCTGGCCAAGTAGCAGTTACTTCATCTCTTGTTGATCCGCGTTACGACTTCGAAACAAACGCATTGGGAACATTTAATATTTTGGAAGGAATGCGGAACTATTGCGCAGATGCTGTTCTTCTGTACGCCTCCACTAATAAAGTCTATGGCAGTCTGGAACAACTCCAGATAAAAGAAGGTAAGGATAATTATCAGCTTATAAAATATAAAAAAGGGATAACTGAGACTTTTGCTCTTGATTTTCATTCTCCCTATGGATGTTCAAAAGGAGCTGCGGATTCATATATTAAGGACTATAGCCGTGTCTATAATTTAAAAGGTATTGTTTTTAGACAGTCCTGTATTTACGGAGAACACCAATTAGGAATAGAAGACCAGGGGTGGATTGCCCATTTTATTATTCGGGCAATTTTAAACAGACCAATCACGATTTATGGAGATGGAAAACAGGTCCGCGATGTGCTTTATATTAAGGATTTGTTAGAAGCATATGATAAAGCCATTGAAAAAAGCAATAAAATTGGGGGGGATGTATTTAATGTAGGTGGGGGTGTTCAAAATCAGATTTCTATTCTTCAATTTATTCATTTTTTAGAAGATGAGCTGGATAAAAAATTCGATATCAAATTTAAAGATGTTCGAGCAGGGGATCAAAAAATATTCATTTCAAATAATGGTAAAATCAAAAATAGCTTAGGCTGGAGTCCTCAAACCAAATGGAAAATAGGGGTTCGAAAGCTGATTAAATGGGTAAAAGAAAATCAAGAACTGTTCGAAAATTTTTAACCTTTACTTTATATCTCCATTGGATGTATAATAAAATAATAAATTACCTTATTTCAAATTGTATGTTAATGCTCTAAAAGGAGATCTTTTTGGATGTACATTTTATTCATTTGTCCACCATGGATTAAAAAAAGTGGAAATATCTGGAAAAATATAACAGCAGTAATGCCTCCTTTAGGAATGGCAACCATTGCTGCTTGCCTTGAAAAAGAAGGACATTCAGTAAAAATTTTGGATACTTTAGCAATGAGAATTGCAATGGACGATCTGAAAAATTATTTACAGACCTATTATAAAGAAGAACCCGACTTTATTGGCCTTACAGGAACCACCGTAACAATTTCCTTTACTTATCAAACCGCTCAAATCTGTAGAGAACTTTATCCAAAAACAAAAATTATACTGGGGGGTGTTCATGCAAGCGAGAAACCGCATGAAGCTATCAATCATAACTCTGTTGACTATGTAGTTCGCGGGGAAGGAGAATTTACATTTTTAGATATAATCCAAGGGAAAGAACTAGGACAAATTAAAGGCTTGACTTACAGAGAGAACGGAAAAATTATTGATAATCCTGATCGTGAACTTATTCCTAATCTTGATATTTTACCAACTCCAGCCTATCATCTTCTACCAATTAAACGTTACTATCCCACTGCTGGAACTAACAAAAAAATGCCAGCCATTTCTGTAATAACATCCCGAGGCTGCCCAGGGAAATGCACGTTCTGCTATCAGCCTTATGGTTCCTTGCAACGACAAAGATCTCCTAAAAAAATTTACGAAGAAATTGAGTATCTTGTCAATAATTTCGGTATTAAAGAAATTTGTTTCTATGATGATAATTTTACTACTCAAAAACCACGAATACGTGAACTATGTCAAATGATGATCGACAAAGGTATGAATAAACGCATTGTTTGGAGTTGTTTTTCTAGAGTAGATTGGGCAGATATCTCACTTTTAAAAATAATGAAGCAAGCAGGATGCCATCAAATTATGTACGGGATTGAAAGCGGCGACCAAAATATTTTAGACAACATTAAAAAACAAGTTACACTGGATAAAATCCGCAAATCAATCCAGTGGACTAAAGAAGCTAAAATTGATGTAAGAGCAACATTTATGTTTGGCAATCCTGGAGAAACTGAGCAATCTATGAAAAAAACCATAGACTTTGCTATAGAAATAGATCCTGAATTTGTTGTGTTTAATGTAGCATCCCCTAATCCTGGCACAGAAATGTATGAATGGGCTGTTAAAAATGATATGTTAAAATCCGAAAAATGGGAGGAATACGATCTTACAACTCCAACCCTCAAACTACCTACAGTAAGTAATGAAAAAATTAAAGAATATTATAGATTAGGATATCGACGATTCTATTTACGACCCTCTTATATGTTAAAAAAACTGCTGCGGGTTAGGAACTTAAGCGATATTCAAAATATACTCAGGGGATTTAAAGGGGTTATAAATGTTGTTCATACAAACTCAATTCTAACTCCCCGACAAAATGTTTCGGATGTTGCTCTTACCAGTGAAGCTCAAAGCATTACTTGATCGTTTTTCTTTGATATCTTTCTCAACAATTACTATCCTTCAAACACCAATAAAATTCATTTAACTTTAAACTTTATATAAAAATTATTATAATAATTTGTTGATATGATTCTACCTAAGAAAGAACACCTCGAACCCTTCCCTGACGATATTGAAGATCCGGTTCCATTCTACTATATCCCTTTAATTCGAAATTTCTATTTGAAGAGATTCGAAATGGCTTTGGATTTTCTGGGGGAATGTGTCCCAGAAACTATTTTAGATTTAGGGTGTGGCAGTGGCATTGTCTTCCCTGAGTTGCAAAAACGGTGTAAAACAGTCATAGCAACAGACCTTACCATGGATTACGCCCGTTTATCCCGGTTAGTTCGATTAGAAAATCTATCCGTTGGAATCTTTCAGAGTAATGCTTTGAAAGTGCCCTTATGCAATAATAGTGTTGATCGGGTGATTTCAATCAGTTTGTTGGAACATGTGCCCGGAGTATTCAATGCTGTTCATGAAATTCATCGCATTCTTAAAAATGATGGGATTGCAATTATTGGGGTTCCGGTGCAAAGATTGCTCTTGATCACTTTCTTTTTATTAGCGCGCATCGATTACAAAAAATATCATGTAACGGATTATACTGAGGTTATGGATGCGGCATCTAAATTATTTCGCAAAGTTGAAATTAAATATTTTCCTTTCTATCTCCCTAAAAAGCAATCCTTATATGTTGTATTAAAATGTTATAAATGAAACAAGGTATAAGGGTTTACTTATATCTCTTCATTATTATTTCATTTCATTTACTGATTAGTTCATGGAGGTTTAGCTTCAGCCCTTTTGGTTCGCATGTGGATGGATTTTGGTATCACAAAATTGCAAGAAACTTCGCGGAAGGAAAAGGTTTTGTAGAAAGTAGTGTCCTATATTTCAATCCCGAACCGAGTTCTATTGTGCATCCAGTAAGTGCTATGTGGAATCCACTCAGCTATGTTCTATTAGGGAATTCTTATAAAATTCTAGGTATTTCAACATTGACTGCCAGAATTCCAGCCTTAATTTTTGATGGCATCATAGCAGTACTTATTTTTTGGTTTTGTGTAAAAATCTATCAAGATTTAGAGATATCTCTTTTATCGTCCTTGATATTTTCTACCCACAAATTTGTTCTTGCATCAAGAAGCATTGGAGGGGCTCCAGAAAGTTTTCATCTGTTCTTTGTAACTCTTTTCTGCTTATCCTTAGGGATTGCATGGACAAAATCTAGCTTCTTTTATTACTCATCTTTTTTTGCCGGACTAGCATATCTTACCCGCAATGAGAGTTTGTGGAGTATTTTGGTCATTATTCTAATTTTCATGCTAAAAAGACGGGCCAGTGAAATAGACACTGAAAAACCATCATGGAGAATCCTTGCACTATCAATTACGGTTTTCCTATTAGTTATGATGCCATGGGAAATACGTAATTGGATTGTTTATGGATCACAAGCTAATCAAGCAAAATATAGTCTTTTGTTTGCGCGTGAATACTACGATATTTGGAGTTCTGGTAAGAACCCCGAAGGTTTATGGTGGTTTATTCAAGAATATTTTGCTCTTGGTTTTAAACAAATATTCATACAAAAATTCCAATCTCTTTACTATAAATTAGATACCTGTATGCAATTTTTAACTTGGCCGCTTGTTCTATTCTTATTCGTAGGAATAGCAAAAAATTTTAAAGAAAAAAAGTACTGGCCTGCTTATGCATATTTTTCGATCACTTATATCTCTATGGGATTATTGAATTCACTGGGTCAAGGAGGTGGATGGCATGCGCCTGGAGCACTGTTAGCTTTTATTATTCCCATAGTTGTTTCCGGCTGTTATTATTTTGGTGAATTAGTCGCACAAAGAAAAAGAACTGTAAAAATTATTGGACTATTACTAAGTATTTTTATTTTCCTTTACCACCTTGGAGACAATTATAAACAATATAGAATTCTACAAAAAAATAACTTTAAAATTGGCAGTGAATCTTATAGCCTTGAAATAGAAAAATACCTGCGGTCTTCAACTAAAAATAATAAAAATTTGACGCCTCAACAGGACAATTTAACTGTCATGACACATCAACCAGTAATTTTAAATTTTTACACTAATATCCCTGCAGTGCAAATACCCACCAACGACTCTCTAGAAGAAGTTATGAGGGTTGCAAAAAAATATCATTGCAATTATCTAATACTAACAGGCATCCTACCATCAATCTTTGCAAAACTATATATGGAGCAGGAAAAAATTGAAGGACTTAAACTTGTTTTTGAAAAAACAATTCCAAACATAGGAATTGAAGGTTCTGGGGATCGTATTAAGATATATAAGATTGAACTATGAACGTATCCATTGTAATTCCCGCAAAAAATGAAGCCACAACAATAGGAACATTGTTGGAAGCACTTCAGCAAGTTACAAAAAATATAAAACAGCATGAATTTGAGATTATTGTGGTTGACGATCATTCAAATGATAAAACAGTTGAAATCGCTAAAAACTATGGTATAAAAATTATCACAAATCAAAGACGTTCTGGAAAAGGAAATGCTCTAAGGACTGGGTTTGAAATTTCAAAAGGTGAAATCATCTTGATGTTGGATGCGGATGGCTCCCATAAAGCTAATGAGATTCCTTCCTTTTTAAAACCATTTGAAGAACCTAAAGTTGGTTTGGTGGTTGGTTCACGCGCTACTGGCGGCAGTGAAGAATATACAACGATCCGCACCATTGGCAATGTGGGATTAAGTTTTCTTACTAGAATTGCGTTTGGCATAGAATTAACCGATGTATTGAATGGCTATAAAGCTTTTAAAAAAGAAGTATTTACGGATTTCCATTATACATCGGAAGAATTTGAAATTGAAATTGAATTGGTAGGAAAAACCTTACGCCATGGTTATAAAATTGCTGAATTTCCATCACATGAATTGCATCGAGCGGGTGGAGAAGCTAAGTCCAGAGTAGTGCGTCATGGTTTTAGATTTTTATGGAGGATTATTGTTGAAGGTTTCTTTGTCCGCTTTGCTACACACAAACATAAAATCTTTTCAATCCATTGTAAACTCTGCCATTATCCCCGCATGAATCTTTTATTCAAAAAGAATGGTTATGATATCGTTGATTGCCCTAAGTGTGAATTAGCTTTTGTCGCAGAAATGCCAACTGAGCATGATCTAAGCGGGCACTACGATGAAAACTATTTTGAAGGGGATGTTTCAAAATTTGGATATGCGGATTATGAGAAAGAAAAAAAATGTCGCATGATAACTTATGCGGCAAAAAAAAGAGAAATTGAGCAGTTAGTGCGTTCAGGAAGTTTATTGGATGTTGGCTGTGCGGATGGATCTTTTCTTGAATTATTTGACTCGTCATGGAAATGTGAGGGGGTTGAAATTTCTGAATCCATGGTTCAGCAAATCAGTGAAGAAAAACGTAAAAATATTTTTTGCGGGGACCTAATGAAATTAAATGGAAAGGAAAGAATATATGATGTCATAACGATGTGGGATTTAATTGATCATGTTCCTTTACCTCTTCAGGTTATAAAAAAAGCGAACGCTTTATTAAAACCTGACGGATTTCTTTTCTTAAATGTTGGGGATCGAAATAGTCTATTTGCAAAACTTAACCGTAAAAGATGGTATATCTTTATTCCTCCTACCCATCTCTATTACTACAATAAAAAATCCATTATTAAACTTTTAGTGGAAGGCGATTTCAAAATTATTAAAATTAGCTATCCGGGAAAATACGTTACCTTAGGGCTATGCTTCTGGCGCTTAAGATACATCATCCCCTGCTCTCTCATAAATCTACTAAGCAGCTGGGTTAACAAAAGTTTCTTATCTAACATAAAAATATATATTAACTTCTTTGACATCATGACTATAGCTGCTGTTAAGCCTAAGTAAATAAATGTTTTACATTGCTGCCATCCAGTTTTTATGAGGATTTTATTTCTTTCCCATACTTTCCCTCTTCCAATAGATGACGGGGTCCGGCTCCAGTGCTACTATCTACTTAAAGAACTTGCAAAGTCTCATTCTATTTATCTCCTTTGTTTGAACGATAGTGCAGTTTCCAATGATGCCAAAGAAAAAATAAGGAGTTTGGGAATCAGACTAGTGGATGTTATTGAGCACCCCGTGCCCCGCAGTTTTTGGCAACGCCTTGCCAATAGTTTATTTGACCCTGTTCCTTTCTGTGTAAGACAATTTGAATCAAAATTGTTAAGGAAAACTCTAAAAAACTTCCTGTCCAACACGCCCATTGATGTTGTTCATGTTAATTATTTATCTATGTCTATTTATCGTGACGAATTTCCTTTGATCCCTTCTATTTTTTTCCCACTGGATGCAGTCTCTATGATGTTCGAGAGAAATATTCGCTTTGAGACAAATATTTTTAGAAAATTTTATATGTACTTACAGTGGAAAAAAGTCATCAACTTTGAATCGAAAATTCTGCTAAAATTTGAAGAAAATATGGTTGTCTCTCCGGTAGATAAAGACCATTTGCTCAAGCGTTGCCCAAAAGCAAAAATTGAGGTCTCTCCTCTTGGACTAAATACTGATTATTTTATTCCGAAACAAAATGTCTTAGAAGAATCTGATTCTATTCTTTTTCGGGGGGTTATGAATTTTTTTCCAAATACGGATGCTGTTCGTTACTTCTATAAAACGATTTTCCCAATGGTGCGCAAACAATCCCCTTCCGCAAAATTCTATGTGGTTGGCAAATCACCTTCTTCAGATATATTAGCGTGGGCTAAAGAAGATTCTGGATTGACTCTCACAGGGTTTGTGGATGATATAAGAATATGGATGGCGAGAGCTTCTGTTGTAGTATGTCCTATGAGAGTTGGTTCAGGTATAAAGATTAAAATTATGGAATCCATGTCCATGGGAAAAGCAATCGTTTCTACCTCTTTAGCTTGCGCTGGTCTTGAAGTAAAAAATGAAGAGCATCTCTTAATAGAAGATGACCCTTTTCTATTTGCCCAAAAAATTGTTTATCTCCTTAAAGATAGGCAAGCTAGAATTAAACTGGGTAACAAAGCTCGTAAATTTGTATTAGAATCTTATTCTTGGAGTAAAAATACAGCAGATTTTGAAAAATTATATAAACGTGCTTTTTTACGTTAAATCATTTAAATGAAATCTATAACTGAAAATCAAAAAATCAAAGTCTTTTTAATTTTAATTGTTTTGTTGAGCGCTTTTCTACGGGTGTGGGGAATAAATTGGGGATTGCCGTATGAATATCAAAGTGAAGAATATAAAGTCATTAAATATGCATTGCGTATGGGTGGGGGGGATTTAAACCCACACTCTTTTGAATATCCATCTTTGTATTATTATTTTATTCTATTTGTCTATGGATGTTATTTTTTGTTAGGAAAATTTTTGGGAAGCTTTCAAAGTGTTAATGATTTTGCCCAATTATTTGTAAGAGATCCCACAAATTTCTATCTGATTGGCAGATCTCTGGAGACTTTATTTGGGATTGGTATTATCATTCTTACCTATCAAATAGGGAAAAAAATATTTTCAAGAAACGTTGGAGTAATTTCAGCATTTATGATGGCAATCTTGCCCAGCGCTATTAATACAGGTCATGTTACAAAAGGAGATTCAGCAGCTATATTTTTAGGATTACTTTTCTGGCTGTGTACCTATAAAATTTATGAGAGTGGGGAAAGAAAATATTATTGTTTATCGGGACTATTGTTGGGGGTAGCTATCTCTGCAAAATATTATATGGCCATCATGGGCATTAATCTTTTGATGGCCCATTTTTTGAGAGATCGGAAATCCTTAAATAATTTAATTTTTTCCTTAGTTCTTATTCCTTTATTTTTTGTTATCGGCAGCCCTTACTCACTTTTATCTTACCCGGAATTCCTAAAGTTTTTTAAAGATCAAAGCAACTCTTTTACTACATTCTCTGGGACTTCTATGAACTATGTCCAGCGGGCTCTGTTCGCTTTGCAACGCCTGTTAAATATGAGCGATTTAAAAAGAAATTTTTTACTTGGAAGTTATGGATTTGGTTTTCTTTCTCTAACAGGAGCGATATGTCTAGTATGGGGTCGAAAAAAAGAAACTTTCCTTTTGATAGTTCCTATTGTTACATATTTTCTAGTTGTAGCTACATTTTATCATCCAGCAGCAGGCTACCTAGCGCCAATTTTTCCTCTTTTTTCTATTTGCGGCTCTTATCTAGTGTGTGATGTATATAAAAAGATGCACTGGATGAGATGGATCATTTTTACGTTCTTTCTTTTAGCGATTCCTAGCTCTTTTGGAGAAAGTGTTCGAATCTCTTATTCCTATACTTTGCAGGATACTCGGACTATTGCTAAAAATTGGATTGATTCTAATATTCCAAAAGGAAGCAAAGTCTTGATGGACCAATTAGTAAGTTCACCTCCTTTAGAAATGAGCGAAAAGCAGTTAAGAAGATATTATGATATTGCGATTAAATCGAATCATTATAAAAAGGAATTTTTCCGATTAAAATTAGAAACTTTGGATCCTGCAAAAAAATCGTATGAGATATTTTTAATTAAAAGATCTGCAAATGAGATTGGTTCCCTGAAACATCAAGTAATAGAGGTACAAAAGGTACAAGATTTAGTGGAAATCAGAGGAGACGAAAGCGATCTAGAAACTCTAAGAAAGAAAGGGATTCAGTATGTAATCGTCAATAGTATAGCGAAAAAAAATGCAGTAGATAGCATCCCATGGCTGGCTAATTTCTATAATCATCTGCCCGGGTACGCGCAGCTAGTTAAAACTTTTGAACCAGAATCTTCCCTGCACCCTGGTCCAATCATACAAATTTACAAACTACTCTAAATAAAAATCTGTATGACCATTGGCCCACCGTGATTCTATTTCTTAACCTTACAAAAGAGGTGTGATGATGAAAAAATTGATTAAGGAGACTCTTCAAAAATTTCCAAGACTCTATTTCTTTATCAAGAATTATATTCTCCATCCTTTACGGTACTCGAAAGAAAGAGTTTATTTTGAAATAGAAAAGAAAAAACGAACCTATGTCTTAAAACAGATGGCTGCCATAAAAAAAGTTTTTAACCTTTCAGTTCTATCGAATTTAACTTTGCAAAAAGATGACATCATAGTGACCTTGAGAGATGGGAGAAAGTTCTTTTGGTATCCAGAAGAAAGTAACAGCCTTTTTACGATCCCAAGAGAAGGAATCTATGAACCTGAGGAAACTGAGGTTTTAAAGCATTTAATTTCCAAAGATGATATCGTTTTTGACATTGGCGCTAACTTTGGATATTACACTATACTGATGCTTCGACAAATTTGGGGTGGGGGGGGGGGGGACATAGTTTTGAGCCCCTACCTGAAACATTCCTTAAACTTAAAAAAAATATAGCTCTAAATGGCTTTGCTGATAATATCTCATTGAATAATGTTGCCTTAGGAGAACGTAATGGAGAATTGACTATACGGTATCCAAAACGTTTTGGATCTGGATTGGCTACTTTTTCGGATCCCTATAATGATCTTCTATCTAAAAGAGTATGCTCTATAACAACGCTGGATAATTATATTTCAGAAAAAAATATCAAAAATATTTCCTTTATTAAATGTGATGTGGAAGGATATGAATTGTTTGTATTAAAGGGCTTTCAATTACTTTCAAAATTGGAACTATTACCAATTTGGCTTTTAGAGACTCAATGGGTAACTACAAAGGGACTAGGCTATCATCCTAAAGATATCTTTTCATATCTTAAAAAATTTGGATACTGTTTTTACTACTGTTTTCAAAAAAAAATTTATTTGCTTAGGGATTTTGAGAATCTGCCGGGTTACAATTTTTTTTGTTTGAACCCAACTGTCCATTTCAAGCTAGCTAAGTTAGCTGGATTTCCCCAATTTTAAAGTCTGATCGGTCCGTTTGACAAAGAACAAAAGTCATGTTATAATACGTTTATAATATTCTAAACATTCAAAATTATGATTGACCCTCAAATCGAAGATCTCTTTATTCAAACGGCAGGTGAGCTAGCTGAAAGTGTGAGCATAAATCGGGTGGTCGGACAGCTTTACGCTTTACTTTATATCCGTCCAGAACCTGTTTCTTTGGACAAGATGGCGGAAAAGCTAAAAATCTCAAAAGGATCAGCTAGCGTCAACATTCGAGTTTTAGAGACATGGAACGCGGTTAAAAAAGTTTGGATTCAAGGTTCCCGTAAAGATTTTTATACTGCTGAACCGGACATTCTTAAATTGATTTTAGAGCGGCTGGATTACGGTTTTACAAGACGGATTGCTTTATCTAAGGCTAAAGTGGATTTAATTCATTCTATTTTAAATAGCAAAAATGAAAAAGCTTCCTTCTATAAAGAAAGGTTAAAACAACTTGAAGAGCTCCAAAATCTTGTAGAGACTTTTTTAAAATTTTTGCCAAAAGTTCGTTCGTTAAAAAATCTTAAAAAGATTGCTTCTTTTCTTTAAAAATGTCTAATTTACACCTCTATCAAAAAATTTTTCGTTTAACCTTCCTGCATTTCGGAATCCGTTCTTTTTTTTCTTTAACGACCGCTGTTTTAATGATTTTTATCATGCGCAAAATGGGACCACAGGAATTTGGAAAATTTTCTTTAGTTTTGCAGCTTGCCGTTACTTCTGGTTTATTTCTTTCTTGGGGTTCTGCAAGCACTTTATCGAAGTTCCTTCCTGAACTCAAAGTTCATCCCTCCCAAGCTCGTCTTTCTTCGCAAGCGATTGAAGTCAGCTTGATCTCAATGGGAGTTTTCCTGCTCTTCTTTTTCCTACTTTATTTTTTAGCCCCGTCAATTTTACCAGATGAGATTAAGTCAATTAAGTTAATTTTTGTTCTTTTTGTTGGATTGTTCGCTATCTTCAATGTTTTTCAAGGAATTTTTCGAGGGCTTGGTAAATTTGTGCAATGGTCTTTAATTGAGGGCAGTAACGATTTTATTGCTAGAATTTTCACGCTCTTGTTGCTTTTATTTTCTAGCACGACTTATCAAAATACGCTTTATTGTTTTAGTATGAGTCTCTTAATTATGACTCTTTACTCTTTTTCTATTATCCGAAAACAATTTTTTCTTTCTGATTTAAAAATTGATCCAAAAGTGTCCCATTTTGCTGTCATTATGCTAATGGGATCGGTTATTTTTATTGTGGGAACTTCTGCTGACGCAGTTCTTTTAAGAGCGCTGCTCAAGGATCCTCAAGAAGTAGGATATTATTTTGCTGGAATCCGAATCCCTCAAATTTTTCAAAGTCTACTTTTAACACCTCTCTCGATCCCGTTTCTCTATTATTTTACTCATCCAGACACTTCGCATACTCGAGAACAAATTATTAAATTGGGCACCAAACTGCTTGGGCTCATTTGTGGAGTTGTATCTTTAATTTTTTTTAGTTTTGGCTCAATTATCGTCTCTTTGCTGTATGGGGATTCTTATTCAAAGAGCATTGATGTTTTACGAATTTATGGGTTTGTATTTTTTATTATTGGGATGCAGTCGTTTGTCGGACCTTTTTTTGTGGCGATTAATAAAGTTCATGTTCAAATGTGGATTGGTTTTTTCTCGGTTCTCAGCTTGTTAGCTCTTGATTTTTTGTTGATCCCACATTGGAAATCAATGGGTTCAGCCTTGGCGAACGTCATCATGCTCAGCTTGCAAACTATTTCTTACATTTATATTTTAGCAAACAACAAAATAGATATTGTCCGCTTTAGTCTTTTATTAAGCGGAGGCATGCTATTAAGTGTTAGTTTGGAGCTTTTTTTTCTTCCTTACAGCGCTCTTCCCTTTTTTCTTTTTTTTGTTTGGATAAGCCGGTTGTTTTCAAAAGAAGAAATAGATAAAATTTGGCTTGTGATTTCTTCTCAAAATAAAGAAAAGCTTACTGCTGAGTTGCCAGCATGAAAGTTGTATTGATATTTCCTCCGCTCGTTTTAAAACACCGTTACGCGCATAGTGTTGGGGATGCGGGTGGAAACCTTCCTCCTTTAGGGCTTCTTTATCTTGCTGCCGTCTTAGAAAAGGCCGGACATGAGGTACATATCATTGATTCTCCTGTAGAAAACCTTGATTTAGAACAGGTGATTGAACGGATCAATTCGTTGCAGCCGAATTTTATGGGAGTTTCGTCCATTACTTCTCTAGCAGAAAAGACGAAAAGTCTCTGCCAGGGGGTTCGCAAGCAGTTCCCTAATATCAAAATTTTTGTAGGCGGCCCTCACCCAACGGCTCTTCCGGAGGATGTTTTAAAGGAAACCGGAGCTGATGTCGTGATTCGGGAAGAGGCAGAGAATGTCATTTTAGATATGATCGAAAATTTTGAAAAGTATGCTCAGCAAAAAATTGTGGATGCGGGCAAAGTAAAAAATTTAGATGATTTGCCTTTCCCTGCACGACACTTAATTGATTTAAATCGGTATACCGCTTTACCGAACAATTATAAACGAACTCCAAATTCGATCCATGTAGTGACGTCGCGCGGGTGCCCTTATCCATGCACTTTTTGTTTTGATGCAAAAAGCGGTTTTCGGCAAAGGAGCATCCCTCATGTGATGGATGAGCTTCGGCATTTAAAAAAAAAATATGGCGCGGTTGAGATCGCCTTCTGGGATGATACTTTTACAGTGAATCGAAAATGGGTGATAGAATTTTGTGAAACAATGATCCGCGAAAAAATGAATATGATCTGGGGCTGCTACTCACGTTTAAACTTAGTTGATGCAGAACTTTTGAGAAAAATGAAAGAAGCGGGGTGTTGGACGATGTTTTTTGGGATCGAATCCGGCGACCAAGAATTGTTAGACAACATCAAAAAACTGATGACGGTTAAGCAATTAAAAGAGAAGGTGAGGTTGGTCCAATCTTTTGGAATTGAAATTCGTGGTTCCTTTATGGTAGGAATGCCTGGAGAGACTCCCGAGAAAGCGCGTAAAACCATTGATTTTGCAATTGATTTAGACCCTGACTACGCGCAGTTTTCCATTACGACGCCTTATCCAGGTACAGAACTCTATAAAGAAGTCTCTAAGTGGGGCACTTTAAGCGAAGAATATAGCGAGTTTCATGGCTGGTCCCCAGTTTTTGTACCGAAAGGATACAAAAGCGCAGAAGAGTTAAAAGCAATCAATCGAGAAGCGTTTGAAAAATTTTATTTTAGGCCAAAATTTATTTTAAAAAAACTTTTCAAGATTCGATCTTGGACTGATATTCGTCGCTATTGGAAAGGGTTTCGGTTTGTTTTAGGAATGACAAACTAAATGACGATAGAAACTGCAATTTTTTTAACAATTATTCTTGTTTTAGCTTTCTTTTTGCGTTTTTATCATTTAAAAAAAAGAGGTCTTCTTTATTGGGATGACGGCGTACGCATGCAAGAAGTTCTATTTTTAGAGGAATTGGCTTCATTTCTGAAAAAAAATTTGAATCGAATTTTAGCCCGAGAAATTTCTTTAAAAGAGTCTGCTCCTCGTTTTCGAGGTCTCTATCATTTTGACAGCAATCCTCTAAACATTTTCTGTTATTGGGTTGTGTCTCTGTTTACAAAGAACATTGAATTTTCTGGATTAGTTGCAAATGCTGTTTTAGGAGTTCTTTCCGTTTTAGGAACTTTTTTCCTGGCACAACTTGTTTTTGGAACAACGGTAGGTCTTCTTTCTGCGCTTGTGTTAGCCCTTTCTGCTTATCATCTCAACTATTCGCGATCCATTTATGCAGAAGTCAGTTGCAGCGCTTTTTATGTTTGGGGAACTTATTTTTATTTTTTAAGTTTTAGAACCAATCATCCTTTATTGATCCTTTTAGCTGGATTTTTCATTGGATGCGCTTTTACCTGTAACTCTCGCCAATTTTATCTTCCTTTTTTCTTTGTGTTGTACGAACTGACATCGCTATTTTTCCAACCCTTTGACATAATATTTTCTCGACTGATTATGTTAGGGATTTCAATGTTTTTGCCTTTAATGCTGATTGAAGAGTTTTTTGTATTTTTGCGCGCGGTTGGGTATCCTTATATGAGTTACTTTATGCAACTTTATGAGAGAACGGGACAAAGGCTAGCAATTGATTTACGATTTCCTTCCTTTAAAATCTTTTGGAAAACATTTTATTCGTTTGAGGGAATCTTGGCGTTGGGTTTTTTAATCTGGGGCGCCATTCTCAATTTGAAAAATCCTTCGTCTCCAGCGATTTTGATTTTAGCGCAGTGTTTTTTTCCAATTTTATTTTGGAGCTCTCGCCCAACCAACCTCTTAGAGTGTAGAAAAGGAAGTATCGGCACTTATCAGATTGCAGTTCCTAGGTTAGCCTCTAGTTGCATACATGGCTTGACGATTGTAGTGGCTGTAGGACTTAGTTCGTTAGGCAATTTCTTTCCTTATGGACTAGGAATTTTTATTGTTATCGCTCTTTGGAAATGTTGGAAAATAGTTTGCGTGGAATCGGGATACAAAAAAGCGATTGAGTTCATCCATAGTCAAGGGGATTGGAGTTACATCAGTTTTTGTCATCCTATTTCAGACTATTATGCAAGCCGTGAGAACGAGGTGATCCATTTTGATAAAGTGAATGCTCCTCTGGAAGAACTTTACAAAAAGAATCAATGTCGTTATTTGCTTTATGTGGATACATTGCACAAAAATAGTTTTCGCTTTTTAAAATTTTCTTACCTCGAACCAGTTTTATCTTCTTTGAATCCTATTTATTCTGTAGAATTAGGTTACGATCAAATTCTTCCGCTCTATTTTGAGGACAGTTGTCACGACCCACAGATTTTTAGTCCTTGTTTGATCAAAGTGTATGACCTTGCGCTCCTTTTTAAGCCAATGGCACAAGATTCAATAAAAAAACATGCGACTTTTTAGAAGTCATCGAAAAAAATCATGATTATTGTTCAGACTCCGCTCCGAATCAGTTTTGCCGGGGGCGGAACCGATTTTTCTGAATTTTATAAAAACCATGAAAAAGGAATGGTGATTAATTCCGCTATTGATAAAAATACTTTTGTGATCGTCAAGGAAAGGTTCGATAAAAAAATTTATCTAAATTGGATGAAAAAAGAAATCGTGAACTCAGTTCAGGAAATCGAACATGAACTAATTCGAGAGGCGATGAAAAAAACCAAAGTTTCAGAAGGGATTGAAATCACAACTCTTTCTGATGTGCCTTCTGAAGGATCGGGGTTAGGTTCTTCAAGTAGTCTCACCGTTGGACTTTTGCATGCGCTTTACCTTTATAGCGGCAGAATGGTTGATGCAGAGACACTTGCACAAGAATCTTGCGAAATCGAAATAGAAATTTTAAAAAAGCCAATTGGAAAACAAGATCAATATATCACAGCTTATGGCGGTTTTAAAAGCTTTGAATTTCATTCAAATGGAAAGGTAAAATATACTTCTATACAACTCCAAAATGAAAAATTGCGCAAATTCAATTCGCGTCTTCTTCTATTCTTTACTGGAAAAACTAGAAACTCAGCAACAATTCTTTCTAAACAAAAAGAAAATATCAAAAATAAGCAAGAAATCCTTTTACAAATGAGAAGTCAAGTACCAACCATCGAAAAATGCCTAAAGAGCAGTCAATTTGATCCTATTGGCTCGATTCTTCATCAAGGTTGGCTCTACAAAAAAGAGCTCGCTTCAAACATTTCTGATCCTATGATAGATATTCTTTATGAAAAAGCTTGTAATGCAGGAGCTGTGGGGGGGAAAATTTTGGGCGCTGGGGGGGGAGGATTTTTGCTGCTTTACGTTCAACCGGAAAACCAAGATCGCGTACGAGAAGCGCTTGCTGAGCTTAAAGAATTACCATTTAGTTTTCAAAAAGATGGGAGCAAAGCGATCTTTAATGTACGGAATTAATATCCTTTTTCAATGGGTCCCTATCTTTCAGTTTTAATTCCAGCTTACAATGAAGAAGATCGGCTTCCTCAAACGCTTCATAAAATTTTTCAGTTCCTTCAAAAACAGCCTTGGAGTTGGGAAATCATTGCAGTGGATGACGGAAGCAAAGATGGGACAGTCAAAGTAGTTCAAAATTTAGCTAAGCAAATCCCCCTGCGATTAATCCAACTCCCTCAGAATAAAGGAAAAGGAGCTGCAGTTAGAGAGGGGGTGCTGGCGACAGAAGGGAAATATGTTTTATTTTCTGATGCAGATTTAGCCACACCGATAGAAGAGATTTATAAATTGTTGTCTGAAGTCACAGAGGAAAAATATTTAATAGTGATCGGTTCGCGCGCATTACAGAGATCGTTAGTGAGACAGAATAATTCGTTTTTACGCGATTTGGCCGGTAAATTTTTTGGGTTATGTGGCCGCTTTTTGTTAGGATTGAACATTCGGGATACTCAATGCGGGTTTAAGATTTTTGAACGTAATGTTGCTCACTTGCTTTTTTCTAAACAGAAGTTAAACGGAGTCGTTTTTGATATGGAAATTCTTTATTTAGCTAAAAAAGAGGGTTATAACGTCAAAGAGGTTCCAGTGATTTGGGAACACAATTTTAATACGCGAATCCCCTACAATTTTTCTAAATCAATTGCAGTTTTTTTAGATTTAGTCAGAATTAAAATTTTTCATGGGTAAAGGAAAAGTTCTGATCACCGGTGGAGCAGGTTTTATCGGATCGCATACAGCCGATCTATTGATTGCGGAAGGGTACGAGGTTCATATTTTAGATAACTTGACAGAACAAATTCATGACGGGTGTTGGCCCGATTACTTAGATTCTCGAATCGAAAAAATTAAAGGAGATGTTAGCCGTTTTGAGGATTTGGAGAAAGCGCTGGAAGGTATAGATTATGTTTTTCATCTGGCTGCTTATCAAGATTTGTTACCCAATTTTTCTAAATTTTTTTCTGTCAATACTGTAAGCACCGCTCTTTTATATGAACTAATAGTTAATCGAAAATTTCCAATAAAAAAAGTAGTCTTTGCCTCTTCTCAATTTGTTTATGGAGAAGGCCATTATCAATGTAGTGAACACGGTCTCTTTCATTCTGGGATGCGTACTATAGCTCATCTGGATCAAGGAAAATGGGACGTGCTCTGCCCGCATTGCCAGAAGAAAGCTTCCCCTGCGCTTTTAACGGAAGAATCGTTTGATCCCCAAAATCAATACTCTATTTCTAAATATACCCAAGAACTAATTGCGCTCACTTTTGGAAAAAGATATCAAATTCCAACGGTTGGTTTGAGGTATTCGATTGTGCAGGGAGCGCGCCAATCGTTCCGCAACGCTTATTCCGGAATTTTGAGAGTGTTCACTTTAAAAATGTTGAAAGGTGAACCTCCTCCGGTTTTTGAAGATGGATTGCAGTTTAGAGACTATGTGAACGTTTTAGATGTTGCCCGAGCGAATGTTTTAGTTTTGCAAAAAAAAGAGGCAAACTGGAATGTCTTTAACGTTGGTGGAGGGAAGGCTTATACGGTTTTAGATTTTGTATCAATTGTTAATCAAGTTTTAAAGACTAATATCCAACCACAGATCACTCATCGCTATCGAGTCGGAGATACGCGCCACAGTATATCCAATATTGAAAAAATTCGTTCTTTGGGTTGGAGCCCTACAAGAACGCCAAAAAATTCTGTAGAAGCTTATGTCCAATGGATTCAAAAACAAAATTTGAAAAAAGACTATGTTGCTGAAGCTGAGAACTTAATGGAAAAGACTGGATGCATAAGAAAAGCGGTAACTCCAAAGTAGCAATTTTTCTGGATCGGGATAGGCTCTTAACTGCTTTTGATTTTAAGAACCATCAGTCTCTCAATCGGTGGGTGGTGGGATGAAAGCAATGATCTTAGCCGCTGGCTTAGGAACGCGATTACGTCCTTTTACTCAAAAAATGCCTAAAATTATGGTTCCGATTAATGGAAAACCTCTTTTAGCTTATCACCTTCGGATGCTCAAAAAACAGGGAATTAAAGAGATTGGAATTAACCTTCACCATTTTCCTGAAAAAATCAATGGATTTCTTAAAAATGGAAAACAGTTTGGCATAAAAGTCCTTTATTCTTACGAAAAAAAGTTGCTTGGAACTGCAGGCGGTGTTAAAAAATTAGAAAATTTTTTTAAGGAAACTTTTTTGGTTTTGTATGGCGATAATTTGATTGCCGCAAATTTGGAACCGCTGATTCAATTTCATAAAAAGAAAAGAACACTTGTAACCATTGCGCTTTACCAGTGTTCAGAGCCATGGACACAAGGAGTGGTTCAACTGGATAAAAAAGCAAGAATCGTTGCGTTTATTGAGAAACCACCAAAAGAGCTGTGCTCTTCCAATGAACTTTCTAATGCAGGGATTTATGTTTTAGAACCAGAGATTTTTTCACATATCCCATCGGACTCTTTTTTCGATTTTGGGAAGAATTTGTTTCCGGCGCTGGTCTCTAAAAATATTCCGATGTATGGATTTCAACTAGATGGATATGTGAGAGATATTGGGAGTCCTGAACGTTTATCGAATGTGATTAAAGATATGAGACAAGGGAAGACCAAACAATGAATATTCTTTTAGCTTATCATTCACGTTGGCATATTCAGGGGTATTTTTTTGAAAATTATTTGAATGAAAAGCATAGAATCTTTTATACTCCAATAGACAATTCAGCTTATTACGGAGACTGGAAAGGTCGCTTACCTTTTTATCTTCCCAAAAAAATCCCTACTACTATTGCTTCCCTAGAAAAAAAATTTTCTAATCAGTTTAATTTTATTATAGAATTGGATGGCGTTGGACAACATCACCTTTCTGGAATGCGCAGCAGTATGGCTGTTAAGGCTCTTTGGTCTTGCGATATTTTTAGGAAAGATAAAAAAAAATTCCATAAATGGATAGAAAAAGATTTTGATATTATTTTTGTCGCGCATAAAAACTACTTAAATTTTTTTGAACCCAAAAAAACAGAATGGTTACCCTATGCCTGTAATACCTCTACTTTTAAAAAATTGGATTTACCTAAAATATATGATGTAGCCTATATAGGAAACTTAAATAAAGATCTCTATTCCGGGCGCATTAAAATTCTTAATGAAATCTCTAAAAAATTTAAAGTTTATATTTCAGATAATGTATATGGGGAAGAAATTTCAAAAATTTATTCGCAATCGAAAATAATTTTTAACTATTCCCAATTTTCAGAAATCAACATGAGAATTTTTGAAGCGCTCTCTTGTGGAAGTTTATTGGTTACAAATAGATTGGGGAAAGAAACTGGGCTAGAGGATCTTTTTCAAGATCAAACTCATCTTATTTTTTATGATGATATTAATGATCTTAAAGAAAAATTGGATTACTATCTTTCTAATGAATCAGAAAGAGAATCTATTGCTTTAGGTGGATACAAGGAGGCTTTATCAAAGCACACTTTCCAAGACCGATTTATTCAGATTTTAAATTATATTAAAAAATGTAACTAGAAATAAATTCAGCTAAAGATTGACAACTACTTTATGAGAATGAATTGTAGAGATTTTGTAGTGATTGTGTCAGAAGTGATTGATTTGCCTGAACCCATATACGAATTTGGTTCAAGACAAGTAGCTGATCAAGGAGAATTTACTAATTTACGTTGTTTTTTTAAAGGAAAGTATTATGTTGGGTGTGATTATGTTAGTGGTACTGGAGTAGATAAAATTGAAAACATCATGTCTCTTTCTTTAAAAGATCAATCTGTAGGGACATGTTTACTTATTGAATCTTTAGAGCATATAGAAAACCCCTTCATTGCATTAGGTGAGATATATAGAGTATTAAAACCCAATGGGGTTTTAATTTTAACAACTCCAATGAATTTTCCAATTCATGATTATCCTTATGATTATTGGAGATTCACACCTGAAGGAATTAGAACCTTGACAAAATCTTTTGAAATCAAAATTGTCGGCTCACAAGGACCAGTAGATTTTCCACACACTTTATTCTGTGTTGCTTTTAAATCGGATTATCCTGCGATTGAACAGCTATTTGAAAAACTATGTAAAAGATTAGATAAGGATATGCGACAATATCAACAAGGACGTTTCGGTACAATTTTGAATCGTTATTATACTTGGAAAGCCTTAATTAGTTTAAATTTAAGAGAATGGATAAATAGAAATCAACTTCGTTTTAATTTATATAAATAATATCCTTCATATTCAATAAAAATGCAAAAATCCTTCAAATCGCTCTTCCTCTTCTATAACGATAGATGAAAAATTTAGACTTAACCATCTCAATAGTAAATTTTAATACATCAAATTTACTGGAAAAATGTCTGATTTCCATTTATCAACATCATAAAAAAATTTCTTTTGAAATATTTGTTGTTGACAATGCTTCTACAGATAGCAGCATTGCTATGGTGCAAGAGAAATTTCCTATGGTAAATTTAATAAGAAATGATCAGAATCTTTTTTTTACAAAAGCTCACAACCAAGCTCTGAGTCAAGCTCAAGGTCGTTATTCTGTTATTTTAAATCCTGATTTATATTTTGAAGATAATGCTCTGGAAAAGATTATAAATTTTATGGATAAAAATAATTCTATTGGCGCCGCTGGGCCAAGAATTTTAAATTTAGATGGCAGTGTTCAGGGAAGCGGTGACCAATTACCAAGTTTCTTATATGGCCTTTTTGAGGTGTTTTTAATCAATACCATTTGGAAAACAAACCCTATCCGCTCAAATAGAATCAGGCCTGATTGGAATAGAGATCAAACTGAATCGGTTGAATCTTTAAGTGGAGCATGTATGCTAGTGCGTTCCAGTTTATTTAAAGACATCGGTCTATTGGATGAGAGATTCTTGATTTATTGGGAAGAGACAGATTGGTGTAAACGGATTTTAGAACAAGGTTATAAAATTTATCTTTTTTCAGAGGCAAAATTATATCATTTGGGCAGCGCGGGTATGGATTTACATGGAAAAGAAAAAAAAGAAAAAATTTTTTTTAACAGTATGTTAAAATACTATAAAAAACATTATGGTTTTTTGGTTTATGCTTTGTTTAATTTGATTTACTTATTTTATAATGTCCCAATTTTAAAAATTATCAGAAAAATTAAAGGATGGATTAGATCATGAAATCAGTTGTTTTAGTTAGTGGGGGGGCAGGATTCATAGGATCTCATGTCACGGATCACCTAATTGAACGTGGGTGTAATGTTATTGTCCTAGATGATTTAAGCGGTGGTTTTCTGGATAATGTGAATCCTAAAGCCAAATTCTATAAAGGTAGTATCTTGAATACTGTTTTAATCGAAAAAATTTTTAATTCTCATCCGATCAAATATGTTTTTCATCTTGCGGCTTACGCGGCAGAAGGTTTAAGCCACTTTATTAAGCGGTTTAATTACACAAATAACTTAATTGGCAGCATGAATTTGATCAATGCATCTGTTAATCATGAAGTAAAATGTTTTGTTTTTACGTCTTCGATCGCAGTTTATGGGAAGAATCAGTTGCCGATGCGGGAAGATTTAATGCCTTTGCCAGAGGATTCTTACGGGATTGCTAAATTTGCGGTTGAACTGGAGTTAAAAGCTTCCCATGAGATGTTTGGTTTACCTTATATTATTTTCCGTCCACATAATGTATATGGGCCGAAGCAAAACATTGGAGACCGTTACCGGAATGTGATCGGAATTTTTATGAATCAAATTATGAGAAAAGAGTCTCTGACAGTGTTTGGAGACGGCAAACAGACACGGGCATTCAGTTATATTAACGATGTAGCTCCGATTATTGCGCGATCAGTAGAGGTAAAAAAGGCCTACAATCAAATTTTTAATATCGGAGCAGATCACCCATATTCGATCAATCAATTGATCTGTGAAATTGGTGACTCCATGGGAGTAAAATCAAAGGTTCATTATCTTACACCTCGAAAGGAAGTGATTCACGCATATTCAGATCACCAAAAAATTATGGAGGTATTTAATCCAGAAAAAACAGTGAGTTTATCTGAAGGGATCCGACAGATGGCGGAGTGGTGCAAAAAAGCTGGACCGCGAAAAAGTAAACCTTTTGAAAATATAGAAATTTTAAAAAATCTTCCGTCTTCTTGGTTGAAATAATATTCCAAATTGCACTGATGAGTGAAAATAAGCCGATTGAAGTTGTACAATCGCACTGATTTATCAAGTAAGAGGAGGGGTGGCCGCACTTTATTCTTATTCCTTTGCATTAAGGAAAAAGTACAGGCCACCTAAGCTTAATAGATTTTTTTCAAGGAGGGGTGGCCGAGCGGCTTAAGGCGGCGGTTTGCTAAACCGCTGTATGCTTGAAAAGGTGTACCGAGGGTTCGAATCCCTCCCCCTCCGCCAGTTTTACATTCAGCGATATACGATTTATCCGAAGCAAAGTCAATGATAAATTAGTATTATAAGATGCGGAAAAAATAATTCTAAAGTGAGTATTTAAATGAATTTAATATGCCCTAATTGCGATTTTTTACTGGATGTTTCAATCAATCCCTATACATGCCTTAACTGCAAAGAAACCTATCCTATCATTAATAATATTCCGCTTCTTTTTGATAAAAAACAGATGATAAAATATCGAATGAGCAAAGACACGCCACAAGAATACTACCGTAATGTAGCTTCAATATATGGAAAGACTCACCACGTTTCATTATACGGAGCACGCCGTTTTTTACAAGATTTTGAAAATAAATTAAAACCGTACTTTAACACCCAACCCAATATTTTAGAAATTGGATCTGGTACTGGTTTTGCAACTAACATTATTAACCGTCACTCAAAATCGGTGACTATCACAGATGCTTCTCTAGAAATGCTTTCGATAAATAAAATGAATCATAATGGAATTAACGCATTTTGCTGCGCAACAGAAAAATTACCTTTCCCAAATGAAACCTTTGATATGGTTATAGGAAATAACACATTTTATCTTGTGCCCGACAAACATCTTGGGGCAAAAAATATTGCGCGAGTTTTGCGTAAAGGGGGGAAACTCATTTTATCTGAAATGAACCCCTACAATCCACTTTGGCCAATAATGTTTGCTGTTAAAGGTCATTATTTTGAACGTTCCATTTATGAAATCTTTCCTTTTCAAATGAAATCTTATTTTAGTTCTATAGGAATGACGATTGAAGAAATTGACTACTACTCCTATATTCCTTACTTTGCGACTGAAAAATTAGCTAAAATAGAAAAACCTTTGCAATTTATGTTAGGAAAATCTAAATTGACTCGACGTTTTAGTGCTATTCGAATTTTTTATGTTTTCAAAAAATCATCATAAACTTTACACAATAAAATTCCATAACAAAAGCCATTTTTCATGGTTTACAAACCAAGAATTTATTTCTCCATTAGTTGGGGTTAGAACCACTTCTAAATCTATAAAAAATGAAAATATTGTGGTTACCGCTAAAGAAGATCATTATTCAGATGATCTGCCATTAATTATAAAAGATTCTGACGGCAATTATGAATTTCTTTTTGACGTTTCTGCAACATTAGATTTCATTAGATATGAAAAATATCCAGGCAGTGCCCTAAAAGACTCAATCGCAAGTTACTTGCCTTTCGATTATACGCAATTACCCATGTGGTTAATAGGAACAGCATATCGCGCTTTAAATAAACCCATTGTCTTTTCAAAACTACCGAAATTCCCATCCTACCCCTTAGATTTTTCTGCGGACCTGCTAACTTGCTTATTAACACAAAATCATTTACCAATCCAATGGCCGGATCAAAAACAATATGCTATTGTTTTTACCCATGATGTAGATACAGAATGGGTTTTTGATAGCAGTGAAGGGAAAAAGTGGCTACACTCATTCTTAATGGTTGAAAAAGAGTATGGAATTCGTTCCGCATGGTATTGTGTTCCTACTTCTATAAAATCAACAGCCAGTAAAAATGGGTTAAAAAATTTATTAGCAGAAGGACATGAAATCGGAATTCATGGTTTAACTCATGATCCTAATCTACCCAAACTATCTTTTAATAAACTGCAAGAAAAATTTACCGATGCAAAAAAATTAATGATGCCATATTGTAATGAATTTGGGTACCGAGCTCCATGGTTATCTCGGAGCGAAACAATGTATAAAGCACTTTCTGCTTCTGGATACCTCTATGACACTAGCCTGCCTACCTCTGACGTCCAAAGAAATAATATTGAATCAAATAATGGTTGTTGCACTGTATTTCCCTTTAAGAGAGAAAATATGGTTGTTCTACCAATTACATTGCCACAAGATTGTATGCGTTTGAGCTTGAGTATGTCGGCTGAACGCTTTTGGAACTGGATATATGATCTTATTAAGCAAATAAAAGAAGCAGGAGGATTAGCTCTTGTGTCAACCCACATTCAACCACATCATAGCGCCAATGAACCCATGCTGATTGGTTATAAAAAATTATTAAATAAATTATCTAAAGATAATGAAGCATGGACTACTTTGCCTAAAGAAGTTGCTCAGTGGACAAAAAGAAGTTAGTGTAATACTAAAAACTAATTAATAACATTTGCGCCCTTAGCTCAGTGGATAGAGCGTCTGTCTACGAAACAGAAGGCCATTGGTTCAAATCCAATAGGGCGCACCAAATTTAGTAAACCAAAATTCTTGCGGCTATGCCGCAAACAACTGCAATGCTGTTCCCAAGCAGGATATTTAGCCAAGTTAGATCATAGACCTTTTTTACTTTATAAATGACAGTTCTCAATATCCAAACAGCAACTACCGCGAGCCACCAAGCGCCAGGCAAAAGAAAACAGCCCATGACTAAAACTCGTTCTGCCATAGTGATATATTTTTCTTTTGTTTCAGGAAAATCAAAACCAAAAAAATCCTTTTCCAAAAAATAAATGGTGACAGTTGTAAAATGGGTCACAAGGGCTATCAGTATCCCGACAATGACCCAATTCTCTGAACGAACAATGTTAGAAAATCTGCTAACAATATCCATTCCCATGGCTTGATATGAATTTAAAACACCGGTAATTGGGGGATAATTCAGTAACCCATATTTTCCAGTGGAACCATCTACTACAGGAGAAAAAGCAAAAATAATGGCATAATGAATGGCCTGGTCCCAAAGATAAAAAAAAGTATTGTCTGGCGCCCCTTTTTTTAAAACAGACCAAATCCTCCATTCATCCTCTATTAAATGAGCGATAAAAACCAGAAGAATACAGGTGCATCCTGTAAGTTTTATAGTCCCTATTTGAAGCCAAACCTGACCCACATAGTTCCATAATAAGATAGTATAAAGGATGGGATGAATTGCGCAATGAACTATTAGCCCCCAAACATTGCGCCGTTTCCAGGCAGCGATATAGTTGGTTTGCAGAGTAAAATCCGCAATAAAATGGCCAAGCATCAGTCTCCAAAAAATTTCCATTTATTTCTTCCTCATTAATATCACTAATTCTATCATCTTTTTAGACCGAATGTTAAACTAGCAAATGATACTATTTTTCGTCTCGCTTCTCATTTTCTAATGTCACATTCAGCTTTACTTAGTAGTCATCACATAAGCCCCATCCCAATCTTCAGGCGGGGGGGTACTTAAAAAATTCTCAATCCTCTGTAAGTATGTTTTTGTAGGCGCATCCTCTTTTATAAATTCAAAAACTTTTTTAAAAAAATTAGAAGCTTCTTTAAAATCCCGCTTGTGATAAAGATCTAAAGCTTTATGATACCACTCAAAACCATTTTTTTGACTATCAGTTAAATCTCCTTTTTTAGATAAAAGTTCGAAAACTTTAATCGGAATTTTTTTACCTTTTACCCGCAAAAGATCTAATTCCCTGACTTCTACCCAATCTTTCACTTTTTCATAAGTCATTTCAGAAATCATCAAATTCGTTCCATACTCTTTGTTAGCTCCTTCCATGCGGGAAGCAAGATTCACAGAATCACCCATGACTGTATAGTTAAATTTTTGAGCAGAACCCATGTTTCCCACATTCATGGGACCTGTATTAATGCCGCATCTAGCGGACAATTTTTGCATTCCCAATTTTCCTAGTTCAAGGTTCAAATTTTCTAACTCCACTCTATTTTCTAAAGCGCTTAAACATGCCTGTTTGGCATGTTCTGGCTGAACCAGCGGCGCTCCCCAAAAAGCCATGATCGCATCCCCTTCATACTTATCCACTGTTCCATCATACCTCATAATAGTATCAGTCATTTTTGTTAAATATAAGTTTAATAGTTGAACTAGTTCCTGTGGAGAAAGTTTTTCTGAAATCGTTGTAAAACCAGCCACATCAGAAAACATGACACTCATCTCTCTTAATTCTCCGCCTAACTTTAGAGCCTCAGGATTTTTTGCAATCTGCTCTACCACATGCGGGTTTACATACACGCCAAAAGCTTTTTTTATGCCAGCCTTTTCTCTTTGCTCCACGATAAATCTGTAAAAAAATACCGCAATATAGTTGCCAATCAGAGAAACAGTAGGTCCTACTAATTCTAAAACTATAAGTTTTTTAACCATTAAATAATATCCTACGCCCCAAAAACCTAAACTAAAGATTGCCACAAAACCAGCTCCTAAACTTGCTGGAACTCTGGGCACAAAAAGTCCGCAGAGTAGTCCAAAAATTAAGATTAATCCAAGGGAAACTAAGCTATTTAAAGGAGTTAGAAAATCATTGGACCAAAGATTATCAATCACATTAGCATGAAAATAAAGTCCTGGGAATGAGGAAGAAAATGGGGTGGGATAGTGATCATAAAGTCCCAAAGCTGTAGAACCGATCAAAATAATTTTATCTTTTAACCAGGCTGAAGGGATCATCCCTTCTAAAATATCAGCGCAGGAGTAGGTGGTGAAAGTACCTTCAGCAGCTCCTCGATAATTAATTAGAACTTCGCTTGAATGGTTTCCCCAAGAAACCGCATCTGTCAATGGAAGGTTTTTCAATAAACTTTCCACAGACTGTTCTTTAGCTATGCTGACAGCTTGAATATTAAGAGGGTAATAGGATTTTCCCTCAAATTCATAAACTAATGGAGCCCTGCGCAAGTATCCGTCTGGATCAGGAAAACAGTTGACATAACCCCGCTCTTTAGAGACTAAAGAAAGCTCTGGGAGCGGATCGCTTTTTGTCACTACAGACTCTTTCACCAGAGTTGTTTTGCCATTCTGATCTACTTTTGTGAATTGCTGTTCAGAATAATCAAAGCTAAAAGCTATGACAGTTTTTCCATTTTTTTCAATGGCTTGGGCAAAAAACTGATCATCCTCTGGCCGATCCTTGTCTGGTTCGTAAAAAAGCACATCAAAAATTACAGCTTTTGCTCCTGCCTTGGTAAAAGTTTCAACCAGCTCCGCATGCGTTTTTCTTCGCCAAGGCCATTTTCCTATTCTTTCTAAAGCATTGTCATCCACAGCCGCAATCACTACAGGTGATTTTGGTTTTTCAACACCTCTAAGTTTAAAACGAAAATCTAAAGAATTATTTTCAAAATTAAGGAAAATATCCTGCCAATAAAGCAACCCAATGAGGATTGCGCCAAAAATGGCGATGAGGAGACTATTGCGATGGAGTTTACTCTTCAATTTTTTAAATTAAAGAAATTTCTTATTTTTTTAGAAAGCACGCTTTTGTTTAAGGTTTGCTGCTGAACGATTTCAGATTTTTCTTGAATGCCGGATAGCGCGGTTTGTCTGGCAGTGACCACTTCCGCTAAATTGTCAGATAAGGCTGGATGACGATTTAATATCTCTTTAAAATCATTTTTTTCCAACATGAGTAGTTCAGAATCCTCTAAAGCTTTTACTGTGGCAGATATAGCTTCTCCTGTTAGCAAAGAAAGTTCTCCAAAAAATTGACCTTCTCCTAACTCTCCTAAAGTGATGGCATTACCATCTTTTAAAGTACGCATCACCACTAACTTCCCTTTAAGCACAAGATAAAAAGAACTGCCCATCTGACCCTGCTCTACCACAATCTCTTTTTCTAAAAATGTTTGAAAATGAAATTTTTGGACTAAAACCTCTTTTTCTTCATTGGAAAGCATTTTAAAAAGATCAATTTTAGAAAGAAGTTCATCAAAATTCCTGGATTCTCCATCAATTTTTTTCTTAAAAAGTTGAACGGTTCGAATAGGAAATGGGATTTCCAAGCCTTCTCTTTTTAAAGCATACCAAACGCGCGTTGCCACATCGCTGGTTATTTTGCGCCAGATCGCGTAATGATCAGTCCAAAAAGTTAAATTATAAATAATGGCGGAATCTCCATAAGATTTTAAAATCACTTCAGGTAGAGGATGGGCAACAATCCCTTCTAGATTTTGCAGACAATTTAAAAGCACGCTTTTTACCTTTTTAGGAGGCGCGCTATAAGAAACTCCAACTTCTAATTTGCAACGATGACGTTTTGACTTATAACTATAATTTAAAAACATCCCTTTTTGTAATTCACTATTAGGAATAAAAAGGTGATCTCCTTCCCAACTGCGCAAAACCGTTCTTGCCCAGCTGATCTCAAGCACCTCTCCTTCTTTATCCCCAAGTTGTATCCAATCCCCAATATGCACCACTTTTGAAAGCGCGACTCCTGCAAAAAAGGTTTGAAAAGTATCCTTTAGCGCTATGCCAATGCCTAAAGAAAGTAAAGAGGTGGGGGCATACACTGCCCATGGATTAATGCTAAAAATTTTCTGTACTGCGATCACAACCGCAACCACAAAACCAAAAAGAACCATGGCTTTTCTTAAAGGGGGAGAAATATAGATTTTCATCACTGTGCACAAAAAATATTCCACTAGGAACTGATCTAAAATAAAAATCATTACATAAAAAAATAAAAGTAAGGTGGCAAAAGTGGTCCATGTTAAGAACGTTTGATTTAAACTGCCTTCTAAAGGACCTTGGGTAAAAGAGGTAAGGAAAATCGTCAAAAAAGTTAAAAGGATCCAGAGAAAATCAAATCTGTGGGGCAAAGGAAAAGATCGTTTATAAGCAAAATAACGGACGGCAAAATAAATGGCAACAGATAAAATTAAAATTCCAAATATGGCGATCAAAAGGGGAATAAAATTTTCAATCATTATTATTTCTTTCTGGAAGCTCTGCGCGACATTCCTTCTGAAACTCTTAATCTAATCAGCGCCCTTCTTAAAGCAGCCTGAGCATTGGCTAATTCTTTTGGACTTATGGTTTCCTTTTCTAATTCTTTTTTTGCCCGCTCCGCGGCAACTCTTGCTCTTTCCATGTCAATTTCTTTAGACATCTCTGCGGTTTCCGCAAAAATTTCAACTTTATAAGGATGAATTTCAGCAAAGCCGCCTGAAACCGCTAAAATTTCCGTTTCATTTCCTTTGCTAAACCTTGCCTCTCCCTCTTTAAGTTGAACCAGCATGGGTTGGTGCCCAGGCAAAATACCGCACTCACCCTCAAAAGCCGGCAAAGCAATAAAATCCACCTCTTCTTGAAGGACTAAACGCTCAGGTGAAATCACTTCTAAATTAATTTTTTTTAACATAAATTTTTTTTCTTACTTCTCTTTTGGCAACGGTAGTTGCTCGCTGAAAATGAAATTTCCTCACCGTTTCATCTTAAAAAAATTTTTGTTTCTATTATGCCTGCAACTGTTTTCCTTTCTCCACTGCTTCATCCATAGAGCCTACCATATAAAATGCCTGCTCAGGCAAAGTATCGTATTTACCTTCTACAAGCTCTTTAAACCCTTGAATCGTATCTTTCAAAGCAACATAACGGCCCGCTATTCCAGTAAACTCTTCAGCCACAAAAAATGGCTGAGAAAGAAATTTTTGAATTTTTCTTGCCCTAGAAACAATCAGTTTATCTTCATCTGAAAGTTCATCAATTCCTAAAATAGCAATAATATCCTGCAAATCCCTATACCGCTGCAAAACTTTCTGAACAGAACGAGCCACAAAATAATGTTCTGCGCCTAATATTTTAGGATCCAAAATTCTAGAAGTGGAATCCAAAGGATCTACCGCAGGATAAATTCCAAGCTCAGCAATGGGTCTGGATAAAACAGTGGTAGCGTCCAGATGAGCAAAAGCAGTAGCAGGAGCGGGATCAGTTAAATCATCCGCCGGCACATAAATCGCCTGAACAGATGTAATCGAGCCTTTTTTTGTGGATGTAATTCTTTCCTGCAGCTCACCCATTTCCGTGCCTAAGGTAGGTTGGTATCCCACAGCAGATGGCATGCGTCCTAAAAGAGCAGAGACTTCCGACCCTGCCTGAGTAAACCTAAAAATATTATCAATAAAAAGCAGCACATCCTGACCCGCCACATCTCTAAAATATTCTGCTTGCGTCAAAGCGCTTAATCCCACTCTTAAACGTGAGCCAGGAGGCTCATTCATCTGTCCATAGACTAAAACAGCTTTATCAATAACTTTGGATTTTTTCATTTCCAGCCACAAATCATTTCCTTCACGGGTCCTCTCTCCCACGCCTCCAAAAACTGACACTCCTCCGTGATGCATGGCCACATTATGAATGAGTTCCATGATCACAACTGTTTTACCCACGCCAGCGCCGCCAAAAAGACCTACTTTACCTCCCTTCATGTAGGGTTCAAGTAAATCTATGACTTTAATTCCAGTTTCAAACACCTGAGGCGTTGTCTCCTGATCCACAAAAGAGGGAGGAGCGCGATGAATTGGAAATTTTTGATCGCTCACAATATCTCCCATATAATCTTTAGGTTCTCCCAACACATTCATTAAACGACCTAAACAGCCTTTGCCAACAGGAACGCTAATAGGCGCGCCTGTATCTTCAGTGACCATGCCTCTTTTTAACCCATCTGTAGAACCCAAAGCAATAGCCCGGACCGTATTGTCGCCTAAATGCTGCGCCACCTCCACAGTTACAGCGCCCTCCTGATTTTCCGAATGATCTCTTCTTACTTTTAAAGCATCCAAAATTTGAGGCAAATGTCCTGAAGAAAATTCAATATCCACTACTGGACCAATCACTTGCACCACTTTTCCAAGATTCATACGTTTCTCCTTAAAGTTTTAAACTATTTTAAAGCTTCCGCTCCACCCACAAGTTCTGCGATTTCCCGGGTGATAATAGCCTGACGCGTGCGATTGAGCTTTAAAGTCAGTAAATCAATTAGTTCACTCGCGTTTTTTGTAGCGGAATCCATTGCAGCCATTCTTGCTCCTAATTCCGCCGCGGAGGATTCCAGCAAAATTCTAAAAATTTGAGATTTTACATAGCGGGGAAGCAACCCTTCTAATAGCAACTCTTTTTTAGGTTCATAAATAAAATCAGTTTTTTGTTCCTGAGAAATTTGCAAAGGTTTTGCAATAGGCAATAAGCGCTCTACCACTAACCTTTGCTGAATCACAGATTTAAATTCATTGTAAACCACCACCACTTCTGCAAGCTGGTTTTGAAGATAAGCCTTAATTAATTCTGATCCGATCAGCTCTGCGTGAATATAAGAAAGATTATTAAAAATATTGATCGTTTCACCGCTAATAGAAGCGCCCACTCTTTTAAAAAAATCCCTTCCCTTTCTACCCACTACAAAAAAAAGAATCTCTTTATTCTCATTTTCCTTTAATACTTCAACTGCTTTTTTTATGAGATTGGTATTAAAAGAGCCGCATAGCCCTTTATCCGCAGTGACTAATAAAAGCGCGATCCGATTTGTTTGATTAGTTCTTAATAAAGGATGGAGCGTTGAAAAAAGTTCTTCGGCGTTGGAATCTTCATTTTGCAAGATTCGGGCAGCTAAATCGCTTAACAAGTCGCGCATCTTAAACGCAAAAGGACGAGCTGCAAGAATTCTACTCTGCGCCCTGCGCAAACGTGCAGCAGCTACCATCTTCATTGCTTTGGTAATTTGTTCAGTGGAACGAATCGTCTTAATTTTTTTTCTATATTCTCTTAAAGAAGACATTTTATTTAACTCTTCCTTTTAGACTTTTTAAACAAATGAGGACTTTCCTGATTCCTTTTCTAAAATCTTCACATAATCTCGAATTCCAGATTCAGGACTAAACTGGCATTTAAACCCTAAAACCTGATTGGAAAAACCCATATCCGCTTGGGTCTGATCCTGATAAAAATCATACGGGTTATCAAAATAGTCTGTAGGTTTATTTGCGCCTAAAGCGGAATTTATAATTTGAATGATTTGGTTAAAAGTGGTGGGGATTCCAGTGCCCACATTAAAAACCCCGCTGCCAGAAAATTCCCATGCTTTTAAATTAGCCAGCGCCACATCCTTTACATAGATAAAATCCCTAAATTGCTCTCCCCATTTAAAAATTCTGGGGGATTTTCCAGAGGCAATCTGAGAGTATAACTGAAACACCATGCTGGCTGCGTTTAATTTATGCGTTTCATTGGGTCCATAAACATTAAAATAACGAAGCCCTACTAAAGAAATCTGTGGATTTTTTTTCGCAAATAATAAAGCTGCTTTTTCCATCTCAACTTTACTCTCCCCATAAATATTGGCTGGGGCGGGGATGTCAGTTTCCCGCATGGGAACTTTTCCCTTGCCATAGGTTGCGGCGCTGGAGGCATAAACCACTTTTTTGCAGCCAGTTCTTAAAGCAAATTCAAGGATCTTTATAAACGCTTCAACATTAGTCCCCAACATTAATTCTTTATCCATCACGGTCGTATCAGTGATCGCTGCCTGATGAAAAATAGCGTCGAATTTTCCCAAAGAATCATAGTCAAAAAAACGAATATCCCCTTTAAAGAATTCGCCTTTAAAATTTTTTAAATTTTCTTTGGAGCCGGGCGTTGAATTGCACAAACCAACAACAGAACCTTTTTTCTGCAATTCAAAAGCTAGGTTAGAGCCAATAAAACCAGTTGCGCCAGTGACTAAAAAACGCATGAGTTAATAACTAAAACCTTTTTTAAAATTTTCAATGGCAAGAATAATTTTTTGTTTTAAATCTTCCTCAATCACTTTTTTTTCTTTAACCATGGAAAGAATTTCCGGGACATTTTGATCTAAAAATTGAAAAAACTCTTTTTCAAACTTACCTATGGCGCTTACAGGCAGCTCATCCAAAAATCCATTCACTCCGGCAAAAATAATCAGGATCTGTTTTTCTACAGGAAGAGGCTGGTACTGATCCTGTTTAAGCAATTCCACCATTCTTTCCCCTCTGGAAAGCTGCTGTTTAGAAGCTTTATCTAAATCAGATCCAAACTGAGCAAACGCGGCTAGCTCATTATACTGGGCTAAATCTAAACGCAAACGGCCAGCCACCTGCCGCATCGCTTTAATTTGCGCGCTGCCGCCCACTCTGGATACGGAAAGCCCTACATTCACCGCAGGCCTCACTCCAGAATAAAAAAGTCCAGACTCTAAATAAATTTGACCATCCGTAATAGAAATGACATTTGTGGGAATATAGGCAGAAACATCTCCAGCTTGAGTTTCTATAATGGGAAGCGCGGTTAAAGAACCTCCTCCATTTTTTTCATTTAATTTACAGGCCCGCTCCAGCAGTCTTGAATGGAGATAAAATACATCTCCAGGATAAGCTTCCCGTCCCGGAGGTCTGCGCAAAAGCAAAGAGATTTGACGATAAGCCTGAGCGTGCTTGGAAAGATCATCATAAATACAAAGCGCATGTTTTCCCTGCCACAAAAATTCTTCGCCAATGGTACAGCCTGAATAAGGCGCGATATATTGCACGGGAGCAGGATCAGAAGCAGTGGCAGAAACTACAATAGTATATTCCATGGCTCCATGATCCTCTAGCTTCTGCACAACCTGGGCCACTGTGGATTGTTTCTGTCCTATCGCCACATAAATACAAATTACATTCTGTCCTTTTTGGTTAATAATAGTGTCCACAGCAATTGCGGTTTTACCGGTTTGCCTATCCCCAATAATAAGTTCTCTTTGCCCTCGTCCAATTGGAATCATAGAATCTATGGCTTTAAGCCCTGTTTGCAAAGGCTCTTTTACAGGTTGACGTTCTACCACACCGGGCGCGATCACTTCCAAAGGCCGATCCTGATCTGATTGAATCGCTCCTTTTCCATCTATGGGTTGACCTAAAGGGTTAATGACCCGGCCGATCAAAGATTGGCCCACTGGAATACTCATGATTTTTCCAGTGCGTTTAGCTTCATCTCCCTCCTTAATAAGATGACTCTCTCCCAATAAGACCACGCCCACGCTTTCTCTCTCTAAATTTAAAACCATCCCGGAGACGCCGTGGGGGAATTCAAGCATTTCACCAGCCATGGCATTTTCTAAACCCCAAACCCGGGCAATTCCATCCCCACTCTGAAGGACATAACCTACTTCCTTAAGTTCTGTCTTAAGGTTAAATCCCTCAATCTCTTTTTTTAAAACACTGGTAATTTCTTCAGATTTAATTGTCATATCCAAACCTCAATTTCATTCTATTTAATTGTGATTTTAAGCTATGATCCAGAACCATGTCTCCGGCTTGAATCATTAGCCCTGCTATCAGCTCAGGATGAACGCTAACTTCCAAAATAACTTTTTTTTTAAAAATTTGAAAAAGCATCTGCTCCAGATTTTTTTTTGCTTTTTCATCCAAAAGCGCGGCAGATTTTACAACTGCTTTAACCTGATCATTTTCCTCATCCGTAAAATGATCAAAACGCATAAAAATTAAAGCAAGGAGGTTCAACCTTTTTTTAGCCAAAAGCAAATCTAAAAAACGCATTAAAACTTCTGCAAATTCATAAGGTTCAGATGAAAGAGCCTTTCTTAAAACCTTTTGCTTAAATTGGCAAGGTAAAAGAGCATGCTCCAACGCTTTAGAACACTCTTCATTTGAACGAATGAGTTCCAGAACTTTATGCAATTGATCCTTTACTTCCTTAAAGGAATGAATTTTTTCTTCTTTTACCGCAAGAAAAAAAGCTCTTGCATATCGTTGGGCTAAAGCGCTGTCTTTCATTTAAAAGTATGATTTCTCTTTTTTATAATCTTTTAGATCCGCTAAAAAGTCCTGCAGAAATTTTTCCTGCACTTTTTTATCCACGCTCTGCTGCAATAATTTTTCAGCCATTAAAAGAGAAATAGAACCAACTTCTTTTTTTAGATCCGCTAAAAGTTTGTCTTTTTCAAGATTCAGTTGTTCCTTGCCTTTTTCCAGAATCTGCCTCGCCTTGGCATCTGCTGTTTTTAAGATTGTCTCCTGGATTTGAAGCCCTTTTTTCTCCGCTTCCCCTAAAAGAACTTGAGTCCTGGATTGAATCTCTGCGAGCTGAACTTCATACTCTTTTTTTAGTTTTTCCAGATCCTCTTTATTTTTCTCTGCAGCTTCAATCTCATTTTTAAGTTTAGCTTCCCTCTCATCAATTAATTTTAAGATAGGGATCCAAGCCAATTTTTTTAAGATAAAGACCATGGCTAAAAAAGTAACCACAGTCCAAAACATTAAACCAACATCTGGTTTTAATAAATTTTCCATATTTTTGGATCCGCTTTTTGTTTTTTATTTAAGTTCATGCATGACTCTTTAAGCGCAAACTTTATCTATTTGCTTCTACAGCGCTTGCAGCATGACCTTCTGTTCCAGAAGATTTTGGCAGACCTAAATTTAAGGCCACTAAAAGACAAATCACCAATCCAAAAAAACCAAGACCTTCAATTAAAGCTGCTGGAATAATCATGGATGTTCTTAAAGCTCCTGCTGCCTCTGGCTGCCTAGCGGTGCCTTCTAAAGCCGCGCTTGCAAGCCGCGCAATTCCAAAAGCTGCAGCTAATAAACAAAGACCTGCGCCAAGACCTGCGCCCAAATAACCTAACCCTAAGTAGAGCATTGTTTTACTTCCTCCTTATCATTTAATGTTCTGGATGTATAGCAGCGCCCACAAAAAGCGCTGTTAAAAATGTAAAAATAAAAGCTTGTAAAGGAACCACAATCGCCAATTCAAGCAAATAGATAAATAAAGACATGACAATAGAAAAAGGAGCGGTGGACAACCCTACCCAAGGATTGATCGCGCCAAAAATAAAAATAAGCCCTAAAAAAGCCAAAACCACAATATGGCCTGCGATCATGTTCATAAAAAGACGGATACAAAGCGCGAATGTTTTGGTAAGGAATCCTATTAGTTCAACTGGAATCATTAAAGGAAGAAGCCAGACAGGAAGTCCATGAGGCACAATACTTTTAAGATAATGCTTGACTCCCTGCTGCCTGATGCCTGCCAAATGAATCAGACAAAAAGTGCATAAAGAGAGCGTGGCAGTTACAGCGATATTGCCTGTGGGGCAAGCGGCTCCGGGAATAAGTCCTAAAAGATTACAAACCAAAATAAAAAAGAATAAGGTTAAAAAGTAGTGTAGATAGTTTTTGCCTTCCTTGCCTAAAGCAGGCAAAACCACTTCATCTCGGATAAATTGCACAATCGCCTCAATACATATTTTCACTCTGCGAGAGGCTTGAGCGGAACCGTATTTTAAAAAAAGGAAAAGAGAGATGAGTAAAAAAGAAGATATCCACATCATTAAAAGATGTTTGCTTAAAACTAAAGGAACATTCCCAATAAAAAACAGAGATTTAAAAGAATGGTCTAAAATGTGGTGCTCTAAAATTGTTTTAAAATCCATAGCGATGATTCAATCTGTGGTCGCCGCAAACATTTTTAAGGATCAGAGTAATCCCTAAACCTGTAAACAAAAAAGTAAATAACACCAAACCTATAAGCGCAAAAACTAAATCAAAATCTTGATTTTTAAAAATAAAAAAAGCAGTGAATCCAAGAACCAACATTTTCCAAGCCAGGTTACTGAAAAAAACTCCAAAGAACATTGCATTCGACTTTTTCCATGCGACATTTAAAGAGAGAAAAGAAGCGATTCCATTGAAACAGGAAAGAACTGCCGCCAGCATTAAACTATTTTGAATGGGAAGGCTGAGCTGAAAGTTCTTGAAACCAAAAATTAGCAAAAAAGCTATGAGAATAAATAAAATAATGCCATGAATCACTTTAATTTGAATCATTTTTACCTTCGTTTTTAAATTGACTGATCAACTGATAAAGACCAATGAAAAGGCCTAAAAAACCACCAACCAATGTAAGCCACGGAAGACAATTAAATTTTTTGTCCAGCCAATAGCCTATGAAAAAACAAATGAGAATTGTTCCTGCCAGCTCTAATCCCACTCCCAAATAGCTCAAGGAACTTGAAGGCCCAAACCAATTTTTCATTGAATTTCAGTTTTCATGAAATTTGAGAGGAAAGACTAAGTTTTTTATTTTACAAAAATGAACTTAAGAATTCAAATAAATTCAGCAAGTGGTTAAGAAATTAAATTTTTCTTTTTTAACTCTTGCAAATAAAAAGATTCCAGACGCTTTGCAATTAAGCTTGCTTCAAAATTTTCTTCTGCCCTTTGCCTTGCGCACTCACCCATTTCTAAACGTAAAAATTTTTTTTCGCATAATAATTTTAAAACTTCAGCATATTTCTTCCAATCGTTCTGCGGCGCCACAAAACCGCATTCTTTAGTCAGGAGTTCAGCCTGAGCATTGCGAATGTGGGAAAAATGAGAAACCACAGGCTTTCCATGGATCATGGCTTCAGCAATGACGCAGCCAAAGGTTTCACCGTCTAATCTTGCATGGGCTAAAACATCAATCGTATTATAAAACTTGCTTAAAAATAAATCAGAGATCTCTGGTTCCAAAAAAAGAATTCTTCTAATGCCCATTTTTTTTGAGTCCTCTTTCATTTTGGGCGGCGCGGAAAGAACTAAAAATAGGGTCTGGTCTGTTTCAATCTGTTTATAAGCTCCCAGAGAAATTGGATCATAAATGTCATCTGCATTTCTGCCAATTCTTCCCAATACAAAACAATCCTTTTCAATCTTCAATTCTTTTCTTAAATTCTCTTTTGTCTGCGGCTTTTCTACAGGGCAGTAAAGCACATCACAACGCGGGTCTTCTTTAGACCAGCTTTGCGTAGCCTCTTTCAGCCAATAGGAAGGAAACAAAATCTTATTTAATTTATATTGAAAGTAAGACTCATCTCTAAAACCAAAAACATTAATGGTAAATAAAAGCGGTATTTGGTCAATCACTTTAGGATGGTTAAAAGGCCGGGACATAAGACCGCTATGATGCACATGCAAAATATGAGGAGAAATTTTTCTCATGATTTTAGCTAAAGTAAAATCAGTATAAAGAATGACTCTCTCCTCTCCCAATACTTTTATAAATTCTGGAACCCGGGCATGCAAATAATGATTTTGTTGTTTGCGCGCAAGGGCTGCTTTTGATCCAAAAAAAGCTTTTACATGATCTGAAAAGAGCCGATGCAAAGGAACCGGATAATATGGGGCTAGAGCGTAAATTTCAAAAAGATCTTTATTCAGATATTTACACAAAAGCTGCATCTCTTTTTCCGTGCCGCCTAAACCCAGCTGATTAGAATGATGAACAATCCGAATTTTATTCATAAAACCTTTAAAATTTTACAATATCTGACTTTCAATTACCGCAAATTTCGGATTTAAAAAAACTGTATGCAATTTATTTTATCTGATTGTTTTCAAAATCGCTTGACAGATTTATAAAAACATCTATAATGAGTAGTCACCAAAATGAAATGTTTAGGACGACATCTCTTAGTTGAATATTATTCATGCAATCCAAAAATTTTAATGGATGTAAGCCGCATTGAAGATTTGCTGGTAGGGGCCGCAAAATACGCAAAAGCTCACATTGTAGATGTTGTTTTTCATACTTTTAATCCTCATGGCGTTTCCGGCGTAGTAGTGGTAGAAGAATCACACCTTGCCATTCATACCTGGCCAGAACATAAGTTTGCCTCTGTGGATATTTATACCTGCGGAGACAGTATTGACCCTTGGCAAGCTTATAAATACCTGTTAAAAGGGCTAAAAGCTAAACACTCCACAGCAACGGAAATGAAACGGGGAGTGCTGCATACTAAAAAAGATAAAAAAAGTATTTATTTAAAAACTTAAACTAAAATGACTCATCCTCATGACCATTCGTCCAATCATTACTTTAAAGAGTGGTTAACACCCCATGAAGTTCATAGTCATCACTTAAAAAAAATCCTTGTTAAGAAAAAAACAAAATTCCAAAATGCGATGGTAAGCGATACCTATTCTTTTGGCCGAGTCCTGATTTTAGATGGGGAAATGCAATCCGCCCAGTTGGATGAATTTATCTATCACGAGGCTCTGATCCATCCCTCGCTCACAAGCCACCCTCAGCCAAAAACCGCGTTAATCTTAGGCGGCGGCGAAGGAGCCACGATCAGAGAAATCCTTAAACACCCGACCATTGAAAAAAACGCCATGGTTGACATTGACTCGGAAGTAATCGCTTTTTGCAAAAAATATTTAAAAACCTGGCACCAAGGGTCGTTTGAAAACCCAAAAACAGAAATCGTGATTGGAGACGCAAAAAAATTTATTGAAGATTCAAAAAATAAGTTTGACATTATTATTTCCGACCTCCCTTCTCCCATGGAAAAAGGGCCGGCTTCTCAACTCTACACCATAGAATTCTATAAAACTTTAAGTTCAAGACTAAACTCAAATGGAATTTTTACGCTTCAGGCTGGGTCCGGAAACTTATTGCAGCTTGAGCTTCATCTTAAACTCTATAACACTCTTAAAAAAATATTCCCGTTGGTTCGTTCTTATTCAGCTTTTATTCCTTCTTTTGACGTGCCTTGGTCGTTTTTATTCTGCGGCAATTCTCTAAAGCGCGACCCTTTTAAAATTTCAGCAAAAGAAATAGATGCGCGCCTTAAAGCAAGAAACATAAAATCATTAAAATTCTATGACGGCATGACCCATGAAGGACTTTTTAGAATTCCCAAATATTTGAGGACTGCGTTAGAAAAAGAAAAAGGGGAGATCTCCCTTAAAAAACCAGTTTACTTTTATAAATAAGTTTAGTATTAATACTCTTTCTAAATGAATAAACAAGCGCAAGCGCCTATCTTTGAAACTTTGCTCGCTCGGGCAAAAAGAAAGGTAACCTCCTTTCACACGCCCGGACATAAAAACGGCAAAGGTCTGGATAAAAAACTAAAAGAATTTACCGGCAAATCCGCCTATTATTTTGACGTAACTGTTTTCCCAGAAGTGGATTCTTTGCACGACCCGGTGAGTTCCATTAAAAAAGCTCAAAGCTTAATGGCAGATGCCTATGGAGTTAAAAATTCATTTTTCTTAGTCAATGGCTCAACTGTTGGCAATCAGGCCATGCTGCTTTCCGCCTGTAACCCGGGAGATTCTGTGATTGTTTCTAGGAACGCTCATAAATCTATTCTTGCCGGCATTATTCTTTCTGGGGTCTGGCCCATCTGGCTGCAGCCAAAAGTAGATCAAAATTTAGATATTCTTTTTGAGCCCCAGCCAGAACAGATTGAAGCAGCTCTCAACCAATTTCCAGAAGCTAAGGCGGTTTTTATCACCAGCCCCACCTATAATGGAGTCACAGCGGACTTAGTTAAAATTTCTGAAATTGTGCATCGTCACGGAAAATTTTTGCTGGTAGATGAAGCCCATGGACCTCATTTAAAATTTCATGAAGATTTGCCCATTTCAGCTGTGGAAGCAGGCGCGGATCTCTGCGTGCAATCCACTCATAAAGTTCTTTCCGCGCTTTCCCAAGGCTCTGTCTTGCATTTTAATTCAGAAATTCTAGATATTAACCGGGTTAAAAAAGTGATCTCCATGCTGCAGACCACAAGCCCCAATTACCTGATCCTCGCCTCCATTGACTTAGCCCGCAGACAAGCGATTCAAAATGGGGAAAAAATATTAGAGAGGGTGATTCGCATTGCAGAATATGCCAGAAAAAAACTAAACCAAACGCGTCATTTCTTTTCCTTTACCAGAAAAGAAATTCAAGCCAGAAGCTATGACCTGGATGTGACCAAACTAACCATCAATGTAACTAAGAGCGGACTCTCTGGCCAGGAAATTGATGCTATCCTCTCTAAAGAATATAACATTCAAGTGGATGCCGCAGACCTTTTTAATTTGATAGCGATCCTTGGCACTGGAACAGATAAAACGGACATAGACCATTTAGTTAAGACTTTGGAAGAAATTGATTCTAAATACCGAGGCACAGCAAAAAACTGGACTTTGCAGATTCCATCCCTTTCCACAGAAATGGTGATGATGCCTCGGGAAGTGTTTCTTTCCAAAAAAACTAAAAGGGTTCCTCTTTCAAAAGCAGCAGGGCATATCTCAGCGCAAACCCTGACGCCCTACCCTCCTGGAATTCCTGTTTTAATACCCGGGGAAAGAATCACAGAAGAAATTTGCAACTACCTGACCAATCTATCTGAAAAAGAGTTGAGGGTCTCTGGACAGGAAACAGATACTTTAAGAACCATTAAAGTGGTGACTGTATAATTTTTACACATAAAGAATAGGAAGGAGAAAATCCATGAGCAAAACAAAAAAGAAAAAAGTTTCCAAATCAAGCAAAAAAAAATTAGAGAAAAAAAACTCTAAAAAAACATTCAAACCTCAAAAAGGGACTAAAAACTTTTCAGAACTACTGAGCCGTAAAAGGGAAGAGATTTTACAAACCGTAAAGCAAAAAGAAATGGATCTAAGCTCTGGAGAAATTGGGGATGAAGCTGATGTTGCCAGCCAAACTTTTGAAAGGGAAATGATGTATGAGATGACCAATGGGGAGCGCATGGTTTTAGATGACATAGAAGCCAGTTTAAGAAAAATAGAAAGAAACGAATTTGGAACCTGTGAATCCTGCAAAAAAAAGATATCCAATCAAAGATTGCGCGCCATGCCCTGGGCGCGTTACTGTATTGGCTGCCAATCTAAGGCAGAATCCCCAAGAGCTTAAAAGCAGGCGATTCATGAAAACGATCCTTAAGTACCAGCTGATCTGATTAAAGTCCGAATAGTTTTTATTTATTGAACTGGCGCACATCCCATAGAAGATGGACTCTCTTTACTTAAAACAAATTGAAGTAGGGCCCATGGCTAATTTTGTCTATTTAATTGGAGATGCTTTTACAAAAGAGGTCTTGATCGTTGACCCAGCCTGGCAAATAGATACTCTTTTTAAAATCATCCACTCTGAAAATCTAAAATTAAGAGGAGCTCTGATCAGCCACGCTCATTTTGATCACACCAATGGCTTGAGTGAACTTCTGAATCTAGCAGACATTCCAATTTATATTCAAAAAGAAGAAGCGGATTTCGTAAAATCCGTGGGAAAAGCAGAATCTCTTTTTCCTTTGCTGCCTGAAGAACATTTAAAAAAAGTGGGGAATGAAGAAAAAATTACAGTAGGAAAAATTGAAATTACTCTCATACACACTCCCGGACATACTCCCGGCTCTCAATGCTTTTTAATAAAAGACAATCTTATTTCAGGAGATACTCTATTTATAAGAACGTGCGGCCGCTCTGATCTGCCAGGGAGCGATCCTAAAAAAATGTATGAATCCCTAACGCAAAAGCTAATGAAACTTCCCTCAAAAACCGTGCTTTATCCCGGCCACAACTATGGAGACCTTAGCTCCTCAACCTTAGAGGAAGAGAAAAAGAAAAATCCATATCTCCTTTGCGAATCTCTGGAAACTTTTCTAATGCTCTCTGGTCACACAAGGAGAAAAATATGAAACTTGAAAATAAAAATATTGTTATTTTAGTGGAGCAACAATACCAAGATCTGGAAGTTTGGTATCCTTATTATCGTTTAAAAGAAGAAGGCGCAAAGGTCATTTTGGCAGGGACTGGCAGCGCAAACACTTATATGGGGAAATTTGGAGTTCCAGCAAAAGTAGATTTTTCCATTGATGAACTTAAAGTTAAGAATCATGACGCTGTTCTTATCCCCGGAGGTTGGGCTCCGGACTTTTTAAGACGGTATGAAACAGTGATTAAATTTGTGCAACAAATGCATAAAGCGGGAAAATTGATCGCGAGCATCTGCCATGGGGGATGGGTTCTAGCGTCTTGTGGAATTATAGAAAAAAGAACCTTAACCTCCTTTTTTGCAATTAAGGACGATTTAATAAACGCGGGGGCAAAGTTTGTGGACAAAGAGGTAGTGGTGGACAAAAATTTAATTACTTCCCGCACGCCGGATGATTTACCATTATTTGTCTTTGAAATAATTAAAAACTTGAGTCGGGGGAAATAAATTCATGGAATATAAAGTAATTTATGAAAAAAATGATTGCATTTCAGCGAACCGCTGCATGGGAATCCATCCAGAACTTTGGGACAAAGATCAGGATGGAAAAGCGATTTTAAAAAAAGGAAATCTAAATTCCCAAACAAAAAAATATGAGTTAGCCATTCAAGAAAAAGAGCTGCCTGCCTATAAAGAATCCGCATTAATTTGCCCGGTTTTTGTGATTGATATTGTGGAGTTAGAATCAGGAAAAAGTATCCTTAACATAAAACCAACAAAAACCCCGGAAAAAGAAGATGTGCCTGTATTAAAAGCCCACTATGAATCTAGAAAAGAATGGGCCATGGATCCTAAAGGATTTTTTACCATTAAACCATTCCCGGAAGAACAACTGATTCGAGCCAGGTATTATGGAGAAGATTATGCTTTGAAAATAGTGATTGAAGGCAAAAATGCGGAAGAGATTTATAACACTATTGTCCGAGAAAAACTTGTATCCACGTTTCAACACGCAGCCTATGTTGGCTGTGAGTTAATGAAAGCAGAAATCGCCATGAAAAAAAATCTCTCTTATGTGCAGGATGACCCATTGCCTTGAAGACTCTCCATGCGAATCGTCATAGCGCCAGATTCATTTAAGGAAAGCCTTTCCGCTGAGAACTGCTGTAAAGCGATCCAAAAAGGAATAAAAAAAATCCTTCCAGATGCTGCCACTCTCCTTATCCCCATGGCAGACGGCGGAGAAGGCACACTCTCTTGTCTCTTCAATTCTGTTAAAGGAAAAATAATCCGCTGCAAAGTTCATGATCCTTTAAGCCGACAAATCACAGCTTCCTATGGGATCATGGAAAAGGGCAAAACAGCCCTGATCGAAATGGCAGAGGCTTCTGGTCTTACTTTAATCCCTCCTAAAAAAAGAAACCCAATGATCACCACTTCTTTTGGAACTGGGGAACTAATACGAGATGCTTTAGAAAAAGGGTGTGAAAAAATTATTCTAACCCTAGGCGGAGTCGCAACCAATGACGCTGGCATAGGCATGGCCCAAGCTTTAGGATTTAAATTTTTAGACAAAAAGGGAAAAGAGATTCCTAAAGGAGCTTATGGATTAAAATTTTTAGACCGGATTGATACTGCTTTGGTTCATCCTAAACTTAAAAACACTGAGTTCTTCCTTTGTTGCGATGTAAAAAATCCTCTCTGCGGAAAAAATGGATCAGCTCAAATCTATGGCCCGCAAAAAGGGGCAAGCCCAAAAATGGTAAAAGAGATAGATAAAAATCTATTCCATTTATCAAAAATTATAAAAAAGGATTTGGGACTATCCATCTTAAAAAAAGCCGGCACAGGCGCTGCTGGCGGAGCAGGGGGCGGAGCCATCGCTTTTTTTAATGGAAAGGTTCAATCTGGAATTAAAACTGTGATTGAATTAACAAATTTAGAAGAAAAAATTAAAGGAGCTGACATGGTGATAACAGGAGAAGGAAAAATTGATCAGCAAACCCTCTTTGGCAAAACAGTGGCTGGAGTTGCCAGTCTGGCAAAAAAACAGCATGTTCCTGTGATCGCTTTTTGCGGCCAAATTTCAGGGGAGATTAAAAAACTTCATGATCTGGGAATAACTGCGATCTTTTCCATTGTGCCCGGCCCCATTAAAGAGGAAGAATCCCTTAAAAAAACATCTCTATATTTGCAAAGGAAAACCGAAGAGGTCATGCGAGTTCTTAAAATTTTTATAAAATAAAAAATACTTTTAATAACCATCTCGGTTGTCACTAGAAAAAATGGGCTTCTGCTGCAACTTTCAATGAGAACTAACTTACTTGGCTATGAAAAAATTTAATATTTATATTACGAGAAAAATTCCTGAAATTGGACTAAAGCTCATTCAAAAAGAATGCGGCGGTTACCAAATCAATCCTCATAACCGGGTTCTTAAAAAACAGGAACTAATAAAAGCAGTAAAAGATCAAGATGCGCTTCTTTGTCTTTTAACAGATAAAATTGATAAGGAGGTGATCCTTGCAGCAGGTCCAAAATTAAAAGTGATCTCCGCCTATTCTGCGGGATATGAAAATATTGATCTTAAAACAGCTACGGATAAAAGAATAGTGGTCACAAATACTCCCGGGGTATTAAGCATTGCTACCGCAGAAACCGCATGGGCACTGATGCTTGCAGCAGCTAGAAAAATTGTGGATGGGGATCTTTTTATGCGCAAAGGAAAATTTAAAGGGTGGGATCCTCTTCTTTTTTTAGGACAAGAAATCTCTGGTAAGACCTTAGGGATTATAGGCGCAGGAAGAATAGGAACTGAATTTGGACTCATGTCTAAAGGGTTCAGAATGAATGTTTTGTATAATAGTAACAAAGTTAACAATCTTTTAGAAAAAGAAATTAACGCTAAAAAGGTCTCTTTAAAAACTTTGCTTAAAAAATCAGAACTGATCAGTCTGCATGTGCCCTTAAATTCAAAAACCTATCACTTAATAGGAAAAAAAGAGTTCGCCCTAATGAAACCTACAGCAATTTTAATTAATACTGCCCGGGGTCCAGTTGTAGATGAAAATGCGCTTGTAATGGCTCTAAAAAATAAAAAAATATTTGGCGCAGCTCTGGATGTTTATGAAAATGAACCGGAACTAACCCTTGGACTCTCTCAACTTCCTAATGTAGTTTTAGCAGCTCATATTGGCAGCGCTACCACGCAAACCCGTGAGGCAATGGCAAGGCTTGCGGCGGAAAATCTGATCCTGGCTCTTAAAAAACAAAAACCAAAAAATTGCGTGAACCCGGAAGTTTTAGAATGATCAACCTTGTTTTTGGAATACTTTTGATATTTGGCATAGTCTGGGCCGCAAAAAAATTCTATTTTCCAACAGAGATTGCCGAGCATCCAGATCGTTATCCAATAAAACAAGAGACTAAAATTTCTAAAAGAGAGCTAGCCATGCTTCTTTCTCATTTACAGCGCTGGAAAAAAGAGGGGAAATTGACCAGAGAAGAATACGACCATTTAACGGATCTTTGTTTAGGAGAAATGCGGGATTTTCCAAAAGGAGAATCTTAAAAGTAAAGAGCCCCCGGTTTAAATTAACTTTAATCCTTGATTAGCAGATGAGCAACAAGACGAAAAAGATCAGAGACAATTTTAAGGATAGATAATAAAGATCAAAAAAATAGGAGGAAGATAAATTGTTTAACCAGCTTAAAGAGATGTATGAATTGCAAAAAAAGGCAAAGGAAATCCAAAAAAAATTAGAAAATATTTTTGTAGAACAGAGTGACAATGGAATTACCATAAAAGTCAATGGCCTCTTTAAAGTAGATTCTTTAAACATTGATTCCAGCTATTGCGCGCTGGAAAAAAAAGAAAAATTAGAATCTCTCTTAAAAAAACTTTTTACAGAAGCGGTGCAAGAGGTGCAAAAAAAATCAGCCATGGAATCTAAAGACTTACTAAAAAGTTTTAACTTATAGAGGAAAAAAAGGGAAGTGAAAAAAGGGAGGATTAGACAGAGCTTAAAAATTTCTTTTATAGAAGGTCTTTTCGCTTCTGCCATGTTAGGGCTTACAGAAAATTTCTGGGTAGCTTGTGGAGAAGCTCTAAAGGTAACTGCTTTAAAAGCTGGTTTAGTCAGCACCCTCCCCCATTTAATATCTTCTTTTTTACAAATTGCAGTTGGATCTCTCACTGAAAAATGTGGGGGCAGGCTCAAAACCCTTAAAAAAATTATTGCGCTGCAATGGCTTTTCCTTTTACCTCTAACCCTCTTACCTATCATCTCAGCTGAAAATCGTTACCCATTATTGCTTGTTTGCGCTATCTTTTTTGCCATTGGCGGAAGCCTCCCAGGCCCTGCCTGGCTTTCCTTAATGAGCGATCACCTTCCTCCACGGTCCACAGGAAAATATTTTGGCTGGAGAAATAGAATTTTTGGATTGGTCTCTTTAGGGTGCGGTCTTTTTGCAGGACAGTTTTTACAAATTTTTAAAAAAAATATTTTATGGGGATTTGCGCTTTTATTTGGCTTAGCCTGTATTTTACGCTTTATTTCCTGGTCTTTAGTCATCCGCATGTTTGATCCTAAAAGAATAAAAAATTCATTGCCTCAGGCTCAAAATGGACAAGCTCTGCCAAGAAATTTTTTTAGTTTTCTAAAAATAGGGATGGAACACAGTTGGGTTCGCTTTGTTTTTTTTATAGGGATGTTCATGTTTTCAGTTAATATTAGCGCTCCTTACTTAGCAGTCTATATGTTAAGGGATCTTCATTATTCCTACACAACGTTTAGTTATGTTACTTTTTCAGCGACATTAGCCGCTATCTTTGGGGTTAAAGTCTGGGGAGAACTTGCCGACCGTTTTGGACATCTGAATGTGATTCGGGCTACAACACTTTTTATCTCTATTATTCCCTTGCTTTGGTTTGCTTCCGGAGATCCTCTCTGGTTAGTGCTGGTACAAATTTGCGCGGGATTTATCTGGTCTGGTTTCCAGCTTTGCACCATGACTTTTGCCTTTTCTGAAATTTCCTCTGAAGACAGAACCCATGCGCTGGGATACCTTGCTGCCTTAAACGGCTTAGGGATTTTTCTAGGCTCTACTTTCGGAGGATTTTTAGTAAATGTTCTTCCTAAGATTGGCCCTTCCCAATTTCTTGGTCTCTTTTTAATTTCAGCGTTTATGAGATTCTTAAGCTGCTTACTTTTTTTTAAAAAACTTAAAGAAAGCCGTTTGGTTCAGTCCACCACTATTTTAAATCTTTACATGGATGCTTTGGGTCTCTACCCTCTTTTCCAATCTGGAAAAGAAACCCTGGAAATTGAATATAAGAAAAAAGATGAGAAAAAAACTTTTTAGTTTGCTGCTGCTCCAAATTTTCTCCTCATTTTTTATTTCTGCAAAAGAAAATAATAAACTGATTGAAAAAACCAAAAAAACCGTGGAAAAGGTCACTAAAAAAATCGCAGAGCCAATTACAGATCCTAAAGCTGCGTTTTCTTACTGGTTTGACTTTGATCCCAGAATAGAACGGGGAGAAAAAACAAATTTTAATATTCTTCCCTTAGTGGTTAGCTCGCCTGAGAGAGGCTTTGGTTTAGGGCTGCAATTTGCGCAAGAATCTCTTTTACGCCAAAAAGATATTGTGCGAATTAGAACGATCCAAACTTTAAAAAATAAATCTTCCTATCGTTTTATTTATCAGCTTCCTCCCAGCTTTTTTAAACACCGTTTATTCGATCGAGTGGGCGGTGAAATTGAGATGGGCTATGAAAATTACGGACGCTTTTATTATGGGATCGGCAACCACACCATGCAGGAGGATGAAAGCGAATATATCCCTGAATTTTTTGATCTAAAAATTCCCTTGCTCTATGGGCTTACCCCTAAAATATCAGCAGGGCTTTCTTTAAATTTTCAAAATTGGAAAGTGGTTGAGGTAAGTCAAAGCGGGGTATTAAAAAAAGAATTGCCCAGCTTAATTGGAAAAGACGGCAGCCGTCTTTATACCACAACTTTTTTGCTGCGATGGGACAGCCGCAATTCTAAAACAAACCCTTCTCAAGGAACTTTTGCAGAAGGCAAAGTGGAATACTCTAAAAAACTATTAAAAAGTGAGGCAGATTTTACACGCTCCACTCTGGAAATGAGAGGGTTTCATCCCATCCTGCAAAAAGAGGACCATATTTTTGGAGTGAGGCTCTTCCTTGATTATAAATCCGGAGATGTGCCCTTTTATCTTTTACCAGAACTGGGGGGAATATTTTTTAATCGCGGACTGATTGAAGGCAGGTTTAGAGACACGCTTTCAGTTTCCGGCAACTGGGAATACCGGTTAAAAATTTTCCAGCGCCTGCACTGGGCATTCTTTGTGGATGCGGGCAATGTTTATTCTGAATTTAAAACCATCCAGATAAAACGAATTAAAATTACTGGCGGCACTGGCATGCGCTATTATGTTCCACCAGGAAACCTCCTCTTAGCGCGCATTGATGGCGGCTATAGCTCTGAAGGCTTGCAAATCTACCTCACCTTCGACCATCCATTTTAAAAAGCCGTTAACCCAAATCATTTACTTGTTTCTGAAATTTAAGATAAGCTTTCCTGCTTATATTGACATAATTAGCACATTGCCAAACAGATATTCGCCTCCTATACTGTTATTAGGAGAACTGCTCATCTTGAGTTAAAGATCTAATAAAACTATAATTCAAAAAATAATGACGCTTTGGAACAATGATACCGATATACAATTTTTTACGGAAGCATTAAAAAATTTTGCTTCACCTGAACAGCTTTTCTACAACCTTCAAGGAGGTTATTACGCGTATATACCTAAAGGTTCAGATGCCGAAGGACAAACACTACAAAGCCGCAACTCACTCATAGGACAGTTCACGGAAAAGTGGAGCAAAACACTTTTCGAACCAATCGCCAAAGAATTAGGACTTTTTGCAGTGAATGGCGTTGTATGTGAAGATCTCGGATTAACAAAACAATCAAGCGCTGATCTTGCTTTATGCACAACAAATAATATTACTCAACAACCAGAAAACATCAAACTTCTTTTTGAAATTAAAATGAGTGTTATCTCAAACTACAAATTTACTCAACCTAATAAAGTAGATTTTGTTGGTGATTATAAACAACACAGGGGTAATCCTTCTTTACTTCGTTCCGACTCAATGCTAAAAGCAATCGGCAAGTCAATCAATATAAGGGTTTCAGGGCTTTTATCAACAAAAATTCCAATCATCATTTTAGGCAATAGCCCAATACAAGAGAGTTATCAAAAAAAAGTTGACTTCTTAAAAACTTCTGGAATTATTCAAGGTTTCTGGTCGCTAAATCCACAACCAACAAACAGCCAGTACATAAAAGAAACCGCCAAGAAAGGATTTCAGACAATCACAAAAGTTGAAACAATCTTGGAACTCTCAAAAGAATTAATTGTAAGCGATATGAATTATTTTTCATCCATGATAGCAAAAACTGATTTAGGAAAAATTATTTCAGATGCAAATAAAGAAAGTTCGGATATTGCAAAAGCAGAAAAATTCTTGTCATTAATCCGAGGCTAAAATGAAACGACTAAAAGGAACAGAAACGAGTGTTTTTGGAACAAACGGAAGAATCAATCATGACAGTTCAAAATTTTACAATTCAAAAATGTATTCTACGCTTGAAGAAAAAAAGGTCATTGACAAAACTGAAAATAAACTACCCGATGAATTTATGAATAAATTTATTCTTGGCTCTGCTGAGAATATGAAAGAGCTGCCAAAGAACTCTATTCATTTAATGATTACTTCCCCTCCTTATAATGTTTCAAAAGAGTATGATAATGACCTCTCGCTAAAAGAGTATCTACAATTGCTTAAAAATTCTTTTAAAGAAACTTATAGGGTACTGATTAATGGCGGACGCGCTTGTATTAATGTAGCTAATCTTGGCCGGAAACCATACATACCTCTTTCCGACTATATTTCAAAAATGATGATGGATATTGGCTTTAATATGCGTGGAGAAATTATTTGGAACAAAGCAGCAAGCGCAAGCCCATCTACCGCATGGGGAAGTTGGTTAAGCGCTGCTAATCCAATTCTACGCGACATTCATGAATACATTTTAATTTTTTCTAAAGGTGACTACAACAGAATTGGAAAAGACAAGCAGAGTTCGATTACAAAAGAACAGTTTATGGAGTGGACAAAGTCCATTTGGACGATGAACGCTGAAAGCGCAAGACGAATTGGACATCCTGCGCCATTTCCAGAACAATTGCCATATCGTTTAATCCAACTCTATTCATTCAAAGATGATATTATCCTTGATCCGTTTATGGGCAGCGGGACTACAGCGGTTTCAGCAATTAAATCTGAAAGAAAATTTGTAGGATATGAAATTAATAATGAATACATCACACTTGCAAAAAATAGATTGAACCCATACTTGATGCAAACGAAAATGACCTTTGTATCAGATGCAGTTTAGAGTAGGCAAGGATTAATGACTTTTTGACTTATTGGAATTTATAACTTCGTCCGATTGTACCTTAAAAATCAATATCATTGATATGGATTTGTTTGAAAATAACCAAATTCCCATGATAATAACATCCTCTCTAAAAACTGATCGCGATAAATGGATAAATGATAATGAATGATGATGTCTATGATGCAATTGAACCTTTGAATGACTCTACTATTAAAGCTATATACCAAACTAACAAAAAACTATTTGATCTTGCTATGAAACTATCGAAATTGGCTCATTCAGTTATTCCAATTGGATTTAAGCTAGAGGAAAACACCTTAAATCCAACAGTAGAGAAAACTTTGGTCGCATTATACACTCAATCATATAGGCTCTACCGCTCAATAATAATACTTTGTAAGTCTGGTCTTGGTATAGAATCTTTAATAATGTTGAGATCCCTTCAAGAGACGGGGACATACTTGCTCTATATAGCAGAAAAAGATCATGATGTACGTTTGGAACATTATTGGTATTCAACAATACTATCTCAGCATGGCCGAGCTAAAGAGTATCTTGAATATTTTCCAGATGATAAGGTTAAGATAAATTTTGCTCTCTTTGAAAAAGAGAAAGAAGAGGCGTTGCAATATTTTAGAAAAAAACATGGCAAAAACGTCTCTGAGTCAGATATTAAAAAAAAATATACATTAAAAACAGTGAATATTGTGCAAGATCTGTATGAGCCAAAAATGGTAAAAAATTATAAAATAATCTTCCGTGATGCGTCATCAGTAGCTCATGGAGAAAATATTAGGAAATATATTAAACCTAATAACACTAATCTTAATACTTTTTATCTAACTGTTAGCCCTACAGACAATTATGTAATTCTCTCAATAACGCATTCGATGATGTATATTTTTCACGAAATGAAAAGAATAAATGAGCTACTCAAGATCATTGACTCAAAATTAATCAATGATCTTGAAGCAGAAATATTAGAATTGCTAAAAAAACTTGGGCGCGATGTTCCTTTATAAATATTTGTAGCCGGGAATGGTGCAGAAGTTTGCATAGAAGCAAGAAATTCCCAAATCCTCATGTGAGGAAATTTCTTCGTCTTTAGACCACTTCACCACTTGGTGAAAAATGCTCTCTCGAGACATGGGCGTTACATGATCTTTTGGGCTCCTATACTGTTATTGACATATGCTGATTGAAATTTTAGAGTGGAAGTGATAATATTTTTTTGAGGTGGACTCCATGAAAAGTAAACTATCTTCATACAAAATAAATTTAAAAACAGACAGTGTAATCAGAGACTTATCAAATGCCTTGGGGTCAGAAGAATTAAAGACTGGAAAATTCCACAAGGTTATTAATGGGAATTGTGAACAAATTTTAGAGGAAAATAATTTCAAAAAAGAGACTGGGCTTTATCATGCTATTGACTTAACCTTTCTCGACCCGCCCTTTAATCAGGATAAAGAGTACGCTGAATATGACGATAATTTACCGACAGAAAAATACTGGGGATGGATGGGACAAATTACAAAACAAATTTATGATTTGACAACTGCTGGTGGCGCAATTTATTTTATGCAAAGAGAAAAGAATGCCGAACTTGTCCTTAAATGTTTACGAAAATCGGGTTGGTGTTTTCAAAATCTCATTGTTTGGAAGAAAAAAACTTCAGCAGTTCCCGGAGCCATCCGTTTTGGAAAGCACTACCAAATTATCGTATTTGCAACTAAAGGTCATCGCCCAAGGGTATTTAATCGGCTGCGCATTGACCCACCACTTCCACCTCAATATAAGCACGAACGTGAAAATGGAATGTTTGTTACAGATGTATGGGACGATATACGAGAACTAACTTCTGGGTATTTTGCTGGGGATGAAGCGATTCGTGACAGCTCAGGAATAAGATTACACAAACAGCAATCTCCTATTTCTTTGCTCTTAAGAATTATCTTGTCTTCATCAATGCCAGGAGATCTAGTTCTAGATCCTTTTGCTGGGACCGGAACCACTTCGGTTGCATCCTCACAATTACAAAGGAATTCAATTGCTATCGAGTTAGACCCAATCAATGTGAGAGCTATTCAGGATCGTCTTACTTCATTGAGGGTAAGCGATCGTATTCAAAGATTTATCAATGATTACAGATATACACCAGATTTCCAAAAAATTTATCCGAATTCATCTGAAATAAGAGTAGTGAAAAACAAGCAGTTGGAGTTTGCTTAATTTTTCGTGTACTCAATTTACCACTTTTTTAAAAATCTTGCTGCTAGCAAAAAATATTTCCTAAAGACAAAAGACCTCCAAGAATTCCCATACGATCTTTCATTACTCTCATGCAGAAATAAAGGGACATTCCCTGATATGGCAATCAGAATAAATTCAAATAAATCCACTTTTACGGGTGGTGAATTAATAGAATTGAAGGACAGTAATAGTTATATAGTATCCTCATTTAATTCAACCATCCCTACTGGAAGGAAGGATGTTGATAAGATCATAACTGGGCAGAATAGCAGAATAAAACAGCAAATGATAGAAGCTGGTAATGATATTTATTCGTTACCAACGAGGGAAGTATTTTATTTGGTAAGAGGGAAAAAACACACTATTACAAAAGTTTGTCTGGTTCATGGTAGTTTTTTTGAAACTATCGGCGTTGACAAGTTAATTAACCAGGCTTTTTCCCAAGTTTTAGAAGAAAGGTTGAAAGAAACCGGCGAACATATTTCTGATGAGCTTAAAGCGCAGCTCTTAGATATTTTTTCTAAACAAGACAATTTTAGCAAAGTTAGGGACGTAGAAAGGGCATCTGTTAAGATTCGCTTTCGAATAATGACTGAGGTAAAAGCAGAAGGCAATATATTAAACTCAAAAAAATACCCTGAAATTAAGGATAACACCCTAAATTTTATCCTGCCTTTTCATAACCAGGACGAGGAAAAAGAACATTTAGAAAAAATGAAAATAGTTTTTGGAGAGAAAAATTTTAACTCTTTCGATTCATTCAAAATAAAACATCATTTTAATGGATATTTCCTTGCCTTTCAAATATTGCTTCGGTAGCAGTGCTAATAATGCGCCTATCTGACTTTATGAAAGACTTTACATAAACTTTATGTACAATATTTACTCTCAAATTTCTAGTCTCTCCTCGCGACTATAAGCTTCTAGAGGATATTTCCTGCATTCGTGAGCAACTCCGCATGTCGTTAGTGAAAGTCCCTTGGGTTCCTTCCCTACCTAGTACGAGCTGCCATGCCTGTGCCGCATAGGGGTCAACCGCTATTGAAGGATGCACCCTCTCTGTAGAAAGCTGTTCATTGGCTCATGGAAGGCAAGGCAGCAGTAGGACTATGTCTCAAGAAATCTACAACTTTGAGAAGTATTTGGTAGCAGATACTAGAAATAATCAAAAATGGACGTAAACCTTAGATTTAAGTAAAAGGAATATGAAAAAAATAAAATGCATATTATCTATTTTTATTATTTTCGGACTGATATTTTTTATAAGCGGCTTTGAAGTAATGGCGAAAGGACAAGACCATTTAGGCACAGAAATTATGGAACATACTTATTTAGTTATAGATTCTACTAATAATAAAAATGGTGATTTTAACTTTGGGACATGTTTTCTAATAGCAGCTCCTCTGGGTGACAGATACGTTCAAGTTCTTGTTACTGCAAATCATGTCTTGAAAGATATGTTAGGGAATGATGTCATAGTTAAATTAAGGACCCGAGGTGATAACAAAAAACTGACCCCATTCGATTACAAACTTCCTATAAGGAGTGGCGGTAAAGAGCTATGGGTAAAACACAAAAATGCGGATGTTGCAGTAATACATTCGGCAATGCCGGATGAATACCTTGATATTGATAAGAGTTTAATTCCTACTATTGATATTCTTGCAGATGATGACCACTGGAAAAATTTTCATTTAAAAGTTGGGGCACACATTACCTGCGTTGGTTACCCGGGAGCGTTTAGTTCACAAGGCTCTTATACTCTACATGGTTATCCCGTTTTAAGAACAGGAGCAATTGCATCTTATCCTCCTAATGACCCCGAAAATTCTTTTTTTATGCTAGATAGAGACATATTGGGAGGCAATAGCGGCGGTCCTTGTTTTTATAATGGAATTATTGATACTTACAAAGGTGATTTTAGCTCATACGAAGTCAGATCCATTCTTGGATTAGTTACGCATCGGTATGGTAATGTCAAAAATGGAAATATTGAACAACCATTTGACTACACAGGAGTTGTTCATGCAAAATATATTAAAGAAACTATACATGAACTTCTAACTAATAAAAAATAAATTGAAAATATATCTCGATCAAAATATCTGGGAATATGTGATTCAAGAATTCACTGTTAGTTCTTTCCTGGAAAGAATAAAAAGGAAACAATTTGAACTCTGTTTAGGACTTCATAACATTTATGAATTTGGACGGTGTTTTTTAGAAAATGACATGACTAAGATTGAGAAAGGTAAAATTATATTCAAATATTTACATGATCTTAAAATAGAGTTTTTTGCGAATACTGAAAAGTGTCTGATAGAATCTGACATAACATATGCAAAATATGGGGGTAGGACTATACCATTCCCATGGCTGGATTCCTTAAATATAGTTGCAACAAAACAGGAAATTTATCACCTATCAATTGGTAATTTCAGCAAAGCTAAACAGTTTATTAAAAATCGAGAAGACGGCTTAACAAAGAATACGCCTGTGTTTAGGCAAGCGGTCATTAGTAATAACTCTGAACAAGATAAACCATTGAATGTACAGATTTTAATGAATGATTGGGGATGTAGAAGGGATATTATCAATCAGACAAAATACGCTACAATGGCAAAAAATATCTCAGATTCAGTACTTTTTTCTGAGCCAACGAAGTATCCATTTTTAAATACTTTCATAAATGTAAATATACACTTAAACTTCATAGCGCTGGCAAAGCCACAGGGGCCAAGCAAAAAACGCACGAGTGATTATCGTCACCTAATTATCTCGAATGCTGCAGATATTTTTGTGACAAATGATATGAATTTAAAAAAAAATTCCTTAACATTATGTCCCCATCATAAGGTTCTAGATACAACCGAATTTAAAGAGATGCTTACTAAATAAACTTATCGAACAAAGTAAATGACACTTTACAGATCAAAACAAAATTTTTGGATAATTTATAGGAAAGAATTATGCCATTGCTGACGGTTGCAGAGGTATGACGAAGCAAAAAATCCAGGTTCATTGACCAGCCGACGACCGATTTAGTACCATAAATCTTGAAGTCTTATGAAATTTTTTGTGGAAACTTTTGGTTGTCAAATGAATGCTGCGGACTCAAATGAAATGAGTCTTGAGCTTACTAAAAAAGGATGGACGCCTACCGAAAATAAAGAAGAAGCAGACCTGCTTCTTTTAAATACCTGCACTGTAAGGCAGCATGCTGAAGATAAAGCTCTTTCCTTTATTGGCCGTTTAAAACCCTGGAAAAAGAAAAAACTGGATAGAAAAATTATTGTCACAGGCTGCGCCGCTGAACGCATTAAAAAAACCTTGCAAAAACGCTTTCCCCATGTTGACTTAGTGATTGGGGCTAAAAGCATTGAACAGTTTCCAAAGATCCTTAATTCTTTCATAAAAGATGCAGAAAAAAATTCAAAGGATTTCAATTGGTTTGAAGAAAGTAAAACCTTTTTTGGAAAAGGGGATTTGCGTTCTGGGGGCAAGCCGCTTGTGTTAGGGCAAGAAGGAGATTGCGCTTTTGTCACTATCATGCGCGGATGTAATTATTCTTGTTCCTACTGCATTGTGCCTATGGTAAGAGGAAGAGAAATCTATTTGCCTAAAGAAAAAATTTTAAATGAGGTTGAGGATAAGGTGAATGAAGGAGCTAAAGAGGTCATGCTCCTTGGCCAAACTGTAAACTCTTATTGGCAAAAAAGTGAGGAAGGAAAAATTTATGATTTCGGAGATTTGCTGCTGGAAGTAGAAAAAATCAAAGGTTTGGAAACCATAAAATTTATGAGCCCTCACCCTCATTATATGAGCGATAAACTTATCCAAACTTTAGGAAAATCTGAAAAATTTTCTAGCCAAATCCATTTGCCGGTTCAATCCGGCTCCAACAAAATTTTAAAAAAAATGAAAAGAAACTATACCAGGGAAGACTATCTCGCCATGGCTAAAAAACTAAAAAAAGAGATGCCTCATCTGCAACTTTCCACGGATTTTATTGTAGGTTTCCCAGGGGAAACAGATCTGGATTTTAAAGAGACTATTTCCTTGGCAAAAGAAATAAACTTTTCTCTTGCTTATTGTTTTAAATATTCCCCAAGAGCAGGCACTGAATCTTTTCAAATGGAAGATGATGTTTCTCAAACCATAAAGGAAGATCGGCTCTCGACAATTCTAGCATGCTGCGCCGTTTAAAAATTCTATCTTTTTTTCTTTTAGCTGGATTCCTCATCCTTGGTTTTTTAGGGGATATCCCTGGAAGAATAAAACTGGTTGAATCTCTCCTCCATCCAGTTTTTCACAAAGAGATCATTAATCACTATGCAAGTTACTATCATGAAGACCCTCTTTTTGTAACCGCTTTAATTAAAGCTGAATCCAATTTTTTTAAAAAAGCGAAATCTCAAAGAGGAGCCAGAGGGCTCATGCAAATTATGCCTAACACAGCCAGAGAAATCGCGGATGAATTAAAAATTAAAAATTTTAAATTAGAACATCTGGAGAACCCTGAAACCAATATTCATTTTGGCTGCTACCACCTTTCTAAATTAAGAAAAGAATTTGGCAGGGATTCAATCAATGTGCTTGCAGCTTACAATGCTGGCAGTAAAACCGCTAAAAAATGGCTTAGGAACAATAGAACTAGAACTTTAGACCTTGAGGATATTGAATTTTATGAAACCAAAAAATTTGCGCAAAACGTTCTAAAAACATATCAATGGCTGAAAAAATTCCAAATCTGGCGGTCAAAACTATTCAAATGGTACAATAAAAAACATGAGTCTTAACCAAACCCTAGCCTCCTCCCTAAAAGAAAATAATAAAGAAAATCCTACTCCTTTGATGGCTCAATATGAAAAAATTAAAAATAGCCATCCTGAGGAGATCGTTCTTTTCCGTTTAGGCGACTTCTATGAAATGTTTGGGGAGGACGCAAAAAAAGCAGCTCCCATCCTAGAAGTTGTTTTAACCCAACGCCAAGGCAACCCCATGTGTGGCATCCCCTACCATGCTCTAAATCGTTATCTTTCTAAACTCCTTAAATCCGGCTTAAGGGTTGCGATTGCGGAACAACTAGAAGATCCCTCTCAAGTAAAAGGCATTGTAAAAAGAGATATTGTGCGGGTTATTTCCAGCGGCACCATCATTGAAGAAAATCTTCTGGAAGAAAAAACAAATAATTTTCTTCTAGCTCTCTCTTTAGGATCTAAAACTTCTAAAGTTGGCCTGGCTGGTTTAGATATTTCTACAGGAGAGTGGACCATAAAAGAGATTGAAACTGATGAGGATGATGCTAAAATTTTAAATGAAATCAGCTTGATAAACCCAGCTGAAATCTTAATCCATGCGGAAACCAAAGATCGTTTTCCAAATATAGAAAGAATTCCTATTCAATTTTTTGATCCTCAAGAATTAAATTTAAATGAGCTAGATTTAGATCTTAAGAAAAAATTAGAAACCTTGAAAATTTTCCCAGAAGTTTTTTGCGCGGTTCAAATGGCGATCGGCTATACACAAAAAATGAACCCAGCTTTTTTAAAAAATCTGCAAACGCCTGCTTTAAGCCCAAACCAAGAGAACATGACTCTGGATAAAGAAACCATTGAAAATCTTGAAATCTTAAAAAATCGAGATGACGGCACAAGCAAAAAAACTCTTTTAGAATTTCTGGATCAGACTTTAACAGCCATGGGCGGGCGTCTCCTTAAAAACTGGCTTCTTGCCCCATTAATAAAATTAGAAAAAATCCAGTCTAGGATAGAAGTTGTGGATTTTTTTAAACAAGAACTTAATTTAAGAAAAAAGGCAAGAGAAACTCTTAAAGGATGCTCTGACCTTGAAAGGTTAATGGTAAGAGTCAGCTCTAAATCTGTGGGTCCCAGAGATCTTTTGGGCTTAAAATTTTCTCTTCTAAAAATAGAGAAACTAAAAAAATTAGCGCTATACCATTCATCTGCAAATGAAGAAAAGATTTGGCTGCAAAATTTAGAAAATAAAGAAAAAGAAGAGCCTCATATTTCCTCCTTTAAAAACGAGAACTCTTCCCTTAAACTACCAAAAGAGATTGAAACCATCCTGAATGAAATGGAAGATGAATCTGATCTTATCTCTTTGCTGCAAAATGCTTTAGAGGACGATCCTCCTATCCAGTTAGAGCAAGGGGGAGCGATCCGCAATGGTTACAATTCCCATTTGGATGAAAAACGAGCTGCTGCAAATGAAGGAAAGATTTGGCTGCAAAATTTAGAAAGTAAAGAAAAAGAAGCTACTCATATTTCCACATTAAAGGTAGGCTATACCTCAATCTTTGGATATTATCTGGAGGTGACTAAATCTCATCTTAGCAAAGTGCCCCAACACTGGCACAGGAAACAGACTTTAATTAATACAGAAAGATTTATAAATGAGGAGTTAAAAAGTTTAGAAGAAAAAATTTTAGGCGCTGAAGAACAGGCTTTCAGAATTGAAAAAAAACTTTTTCAAGAACTGATCCTGGCTGTAGAAGTTCGCTATCGTCAAATTCAAAAAAGCGCTAAAAGCATTGCAAAACTGGACTGCTTTCTTTCCTTAGCTGAGGTCGCTGATCTCAAAGCTCTTGCTAAACCCCAAGTGGAAGAATCTGACGAACTTCTCATTAAAGATGGCTGGCATCCAATTGTAAAAGAATCTCTTGCTGCAGGCGCTTTTGTTCCAAACGATACTTTTTTAAACTCTAAAGAGCATCAAATCATTATTCTAACCGGGCCAAACATGGCTGGAAAATCCACTTATCTTCGACAAAATGCGCTCATTGCCTTAATGGCTCAAATCGGCTCTTTTGTGCCTGCAAAAGAGCTAAAACTTGGGGTGGTGGATCGTATCTTCACCCGCATTGGTTCTGGAGACAAGCTGGCTCAGGGGGAATCTACCTTTATGGTTGAAATGAGAGAGACCTCAAAAATTTTAAAAGAGTCTTCAGAAAAAAGTTTAATTATCTTAGATGAGGTGGGCAGAGGCACCTCTACCTATGACGGCATCTCTATTGCCTGGGCAACCATAGAATATTTAAGTCAAAAAAAAGCTAAAGTCTTATTTGCAACTCACTACTTTGAATTAACTAAACTTGCGTCTGAAATGGATCAAGTCAAAAACTACAATGTAGAAGCTAAAGAGTGGAAGGATACAGTTCTATTTTTACATAAAATTGTGCCTGGACCGGCAGACCGATCTTACGGCATTCATGTAGCCCAGCTTGCGGGTCTGCCCAATGAAATAATCTTAAGGGCAAAAAAAATCTTAAATAAATTGGAACAAGAGCGCATTTCTGTGTTATACTCTAACCAGAAGGAGTTAAACCAACCAGAGCTTTTCAAATGATTGAAGAACGCAGAAAAGATATCCGATTCCCTGTAATGCGCAATGTTGGGGAACCCATTGTTCTCAAGGTTGCGATTGACCATAAAATTCTTTCTCTTCCCGGATTCATTTTAAATCTCTCTGCAGGCGGAATGAAAATCGTGACTCTGGGCAGTCAAGTGTCGCAATTAAAAGAAGGCATCCCCTTTGACCTGGATTTAAAAATTCCTAATCTTTCAACCCACCATATTGAAGGCAAAATCGTACGCATTAAAAAGGGTGACAAAGCTAAACTGCACCACTCCAATGATGAATGGTTCTTAGGTCTCCTCTTCACAAAAATTAAATCTACCGTAGCGCACGAGATTAACCGCATGGCAGAAGATTGGAGCGTGTGTGAAACAAAAATCCAAATGTCTTTGCCGGATATCTGTTTTCGTGAATGCTCTTATTGGGACCTGTGTGAAAAAAACGTAAAACTTCCTGAAGAAAAAAATGCAAGGCAAAATAAAGCTGCTCAGCGATGACTGCATACAAAAAATTGCGGCTGGCGAGGTCATAGAACGTCCCAGTAATGTTGTTAAAGAACTTCTGGAAAACTCAGCTGACGCAGGCAGTTCTACTATCTCTTTAGAAATTAAAGGCGCTGGAAAAGAGCTCATCCGCATTGCGGACAATGGTTGCGGCATCTTAAAAGAAGAAGTTCCATTAGCCCTTCAAAAACATAGCACATCTAAAATCCAGTCATTAGAAGATCTTCAAACCTTAACTACTTTTGGCTTTAGAGGAGAAGCACTGCCTTGCATCGCCTCGATTTCTAAGATGGAACTTATCACCCGTTCTAAGGAAGAGAACTCTGGCAGCCAAACAACTCTTATAGGAGGGAAAATTGTCGCTCAAAAAGAATGCGGCAGGTCCGAGGGAACAACCATAGAAGTAAAAGAACTTTTTTTCAATACCCCAGCTCGCCTCAAATTTTTAAAATCTGACAGCACTGAAAAAAATAGGATGTTGCGCACTTTTGAAGAAAGCGCGTTAAGCCATCCAGAGATCGCTTATGAACTTAAAAACGAGAACTCCTCTAAAGAACTCCCGTCTCGCAAAGATTTAAAAGACCGAATCTTAGATTTGTGGGGGGAACATTTAAAAATAGAGGATTTAATCCCCTTAAATTTAACCCATCCCTTTATCCAAATTAAAGGCTGGATTTCAAACCCGCAAAGCCATAAACCTAGCAAATCTTATCAGATTTTCTATATCAATAAACGACCAATTATTTCTCGCGCCTTAAATCATGCTCTCTATGAAGCTTATCGAGATTGTTTGCCTCAAGGCAGACATCCTGTGGGCATCATTTCTATAACCATGGATCCGTCACAAGTAGATTTTAATGTGCATCCTACAAAAAGGGAAGTAAGGTTCCGCAATGAATCCCAAATTTATGATCTTTTAATTAAAGAGATCCGCTTAAAACGAAGTTTAATTTCAACACCACCCTCTCTTTTTAAAAAAGAGTTGGAGTTGAACGATCTCCAAAGCTCATTCCAAACAAATCAAAATCATTTTGAAAAGTTTGAAACTTTGTCTGGAAATCACCCCAACCTAAAAGAGTCCATTGGATCTTTAGAAAAATATAATTTTTCGCGCTCTGCCTCTGAAGCTGCCAAATCCACACTCTTAATTAAACAACCGGCAAAAGTTCTTGCTCAATTTCATTCCCTTTATATCTTAGCGGAACAAAATCATCATCTTATTATTATAGACCAGCATGCTGCCGCAGAACGAATTTTATATGAAAAATTTAAGCAATGTTTATCTAAAGGACTTCCTGTGCCTACTCAAGCGCTTTTACTTCCCTTGCTTTGGAATGTCTCTTTGCCACAAGCTGAACTGGTTCGAGGCGCGCTAGTCTCCTTACGCAAATTAGGATTCTTTATTGAAGAATTTGGAGAAAAAACTTTTCGCATCCAAGAAGCTCCAGCCATGATCCCTGAATCAGAACTGCAAAAAAGCTTAGATGAAATTTTATCTTCTTTAGAAAAAGAGCTGGAGCCAAGCTATCCTGTGGAAGAAAAAATAATGCATGCTGCCTGCCGCTCTGCGATTAAAGCGAATGAAGCGCTTTCTCACCCAGAACTTTCCAAACTGCTTGAGGAGCTGGAACTCTGCAGCAACCCCCACACCTGCCCGCATGGAAGACCCATTACCCTCACTATTTCTAAACAGGAGCTGGATAAAAAATTCGGCAGGATCTAACCCTTGAAGGGTTTAACCCTCCCATGGAAAAAAATAAAAGAGATATATTTGTTATCTTAGGACCCACAGGCTCTGGCAAAAGCGCTTGCGCTCTGGAGCTGGCAAAAAAAATAGATGGGGAAATCGTGAATGGAGATTCACGACAAATTTATAAAATTCTTTCCTATGGCACTTGTAAACCAAAACAAGAGCAGCAAGCATCTGTTCCACACCACCTTTATGACTTTTTAGAGCCACATCATCCCTACAATGCAGGCAGGTACGCAAAAGACGCGGAAAAAATTATTTTAGAAATTTTAAAAAGAGAAAAAAATCCAATAGTGGTAGGAGGCACAGGCCTCTATATTTCAGCTCTTTTTGACGGGCTGGCAGAACTCCCTGAAAAAGATGAGTCTGTAAGAGCTTACTGGTTAAAAATTGCAAACGAACATGGAAAAGAAGCCCTCCACAACTGTTTAAAAAAAAAAGATCCAGAAGCTGCGGAAAAAATCCCATACCAAAACATACAAAGAACCTTAAGGGCCTTAGAAGTTTTTAGCCTTACTGGTAAAAAAATATCTTTTTTGCAAAAAACTGCTCCTAAAAAAAACTCCATCTTTAATCCTTTATTCTATGGGCTATGGTGGGAAAAACCAGTTTTAAAAGAAAGGCTGCTTAAACGCGCAAAAGAGATCCTGCCTGGCCTAATCCTAGAAACTGAATGGCTCATCCAGCATGGTTTTAAAGGACATGAGCCTGCTTTACAAAGCTTAGGCTATCAACAAACGATCCGTTACTTAAATAAAGAGATCGGCAAAGAGAATCTTCTAAATTCATTAGTTCTGGATACCCTCCACTATGCAAAAAGGCAAATCACTTATTTTAAACGGGATCATCGTATCCATTGGATCAAGATGGAAGAACCTTTTAACCCTAAGACCATTTTAGAGAAAATGCTATAATAAAAAAAATTCTTCATGGAAAAAGTTTTTCTTATCGGCATTCATTTAAAATCACAAAATAAAAAATTGCGGGAATCCCTCCAATCGTTAGCAGAACTAGCCCGGCTTACAGAAACTGCCGGTGGAACGGTCGTGGGACAAATGATGCTTTCCTTACCTAAAGTTCATGCCTCAACTTTTATTGGCAGTGGCAAGGTCAGTGAACTTGCCCAACTTTCTCAAAAAAAAGAATTTGCAACCCTTATTTTTGATGAGGAATTAAAACCAGCGCAGCAAAAAAACCTTTCAGATTTAATCCCTGTAAAAATTCTAGACAGAACACGCCTTATCTTAGATATCTTTGCTAAAAGAGCGCGCACCAAAGAAGGCATCCTGCAGGTAGAGCTTGCCCAGCTCTCCTATCATTTACCCAGGATCACTGAAAGATATGGACGATTTGAACAACAAGTAGGAGGCATTGGCACTAGAGGCCCTGGAGAAAGAAAATTAGAGGTAGAGGCCCGTGTGATTCGGGATAAAATGGCGGCATTAAAAAAAGAATTGGAAAGGGTTAAACTGCATCGTGAGGTTGCCAGACAAAGAAGAGAAAGCGTGCCTTTTCCTATTGTAGCCCTGGTAGGCTATACCAATGCGGGAAAATCTACATTGCTCAATAAGCTGGTAGAAAGTGTTGGATCCCCTAAAGAAGCGATTTATGCGGACAATAAACTTTTTGCAACGTTAGATCCAACCACTCGCCGCATAAAACTACCTAGCGGGCGTTGGGCTCTTTTTACAGACACAGTGGGTTTTATTAAAAAACTTCCGCACCATTTAATCGCGGCTTTTCGCTCTACTTTAGAAGAAGCCTTGAGCGCAGACATCCTCATTCATCTGGAGGATGCGAGCGATCCGGAAAAAAAGGAACATTCAAAAGTAGTTTTAGAAACTTTAAAAAGTTTACAGCCTGAAAATAAAACGCTCTTAGAAAAAATGATAGTGGTTTATAACAAAATAGATCGGATAAAAGGAGAGGAAAAAAGAATCTTGCTTGAAAATGGTCAAGAAATTTGGAATGCTATTCCTATTAGCGCTTTGCAAGGAGAAGGGATTCAAAAACTTCTTTTGGCTGTGGAAGATAAACTCTCTTTAAATCTATTTGAAACTGATCTTTATCTGCCATTTAAAAAATTCAGCCTACTCCCTTCTTTGTATAGATTGGGGAAAGTAGAAAGCGTCAGACATCAAAAAAAAGGGATCCATTTGCATTTAAAATTAGAAAAATCTCATCTTCATAAGCTTCAACAACTGCTTGGCTAAAAAAATAATGGCATGACTCTAGCGAACCGAATTACCATCCTGCGCATTGTTTTAATCCCAATTTTTGTGGTGCTTTATTTGCAAAAAAGCAAATTCCCTGTATTGGAAAATTGGACTTTAGCTGTTTTTTCTTTTGCTATTCTAACGGATTGGCTGGATGGAATTGCAGCCAGAACAAAAAAACAAAAAACTCAGCTGGGAAGTTTTCTAGACCCTTTGGCGGATAAACTGCTGCTTACCGCCACTTTTATTTTATTGGTTTATAGCGGAAAAATTGATCTTTGGGTTTTTGTAACTATTTTTTCCAGAGATTTATTGATTGTTCTTGGTTGGGTGATTATTTACATTCTAACCTCTTCATCTGAAATCGCTCCGCGCATGTTGGGAAAAATTTCCACTGGATTACAGATGGTCTCTAGCATCATGCTTTTATTTCCTTTGCCAGAGCAATTTGCCAGTTGGACAGTTCGGGCCATGGTTAGTTTTACAGTTATTTCCGCAATTGACTATATCTGGGTTGGCTCTAAACGGCTGGATCTTATCCCTAAATGAAAACTTTTCCCTTTTGGATTTTTTTTAGTTATCTTTGCGGAGCCATACCCACAGCTTATTTGATGGGAAAATTTCTTAAAGGAATTGACATCAGGCAGCATGGTTCCGGCAATCCGGGCGCAACCAATGTGTTTAGAGTGGTTGGAAAAACTGCTGGAATTATTACGCTTTTAGTGGATGGCTTAAAAGGTTTTTTACCAGTGGCTCTTGCCTTAAAATTTTTTCCGGAAAACCTTGCTTTTGTCATTGGCATAGGTTTAGCAGCCATTCTAGGTCACAATTGGACGATCTTTTTAAAATTTAAAGGGGGGAAAGGGGTAGCGACCTCTTGCGGCGTATTTCTGGCTCTCCTTCCCATCCCAACCCTTATCTCCCTGATTTTTTTCACTTTAGGGTTACTTTTGACCGGCCATGTTTCTTTAGGTTCCATGTTTGGAGCCTTTAGCCTTGTGATGAGTTCCTGGATCCTAGATTACCCAAAAATTTTAACTTTTTTTTCTCTATTTTGCTCTCTTTTAATTTTCTATTTGCACAAAAAAAATATCCAAAGAATCATCCAAGGCCAAGAGCCAAAAATATCTATATTCCATGACTAAAACAAATCCTAAAATCTGCGTATTAGGAGGCGGGTCCTGGGGAGCTACCATCGCCTCGCACCTGGCTAAAAAGGAATATTCTGTTCATCTCTGGGAATTTATGGATTCGCAAGTAGAGGAGATGAAAAAAAATAGGACGCTCCCTTTTCTTAAACAACTTCAAATACCTCAGTCGCTTTTTATTAGTTCAAACATGGAGGAAGCTTTGCAAGGAACTTCCATCATCTTCTCTGTGGTTCCTTCCCAGTTTGTCCGTTCCACCTGGAAAAAAGCTAAACCTTTTATATCAGAGTTAGAGCTGGTGGCCAGCTTTTCTAAAGGAATTGAAAGCGATACATTAAAAAGAATGTCTGAAGTAATTGTAGAAGAATGCCCCATGGCCTCTGAAAAAATCGCAGCGGTCTCTGGGCCAAGCCACGCGGAAGAGGTAGCGGTTAGCATTCCCACTGCAATTGTAGCTGCTTCCAAACATAAAGCTATTGCTGAAAGTACGCAGAATCTTTTATCCACTTCTAATTTAAGAATTTATACGAATCCGGATGTGATTGGAATTGAGCTTTCCGGAGCTTTAAAAAATATCTTTGCGATCGCTTGCGGAGCTTGCGATGGACTTCATCTAGGGGACAACACCAAATCTGCCTTGATTACCCGGGGTTTAAATGAAATGTCTAAATTGGGGGAAAAAATGGGAGCCAAAGAAACTACTTTTTTTGGCTTGGCTGGAATGGGAGATTTGGTTGTGACCTGTCTTTCCCAGCATTCCCGCAATCGTCTCTTAGGAGAAAAAATTGGGATTGGCAAATCAGTTAAAGAGGCTTTAAAAGAAATGACCATGGTGGCAGAAGGTTACCCAACAACAAAATCCGCGTACCAGCTGGTAAAAAAATATAATTCAGATTGTCCCATTATCATGGAAATCTACCATGTTCTTTATGAAGGTAAAAATATTAAAGACTCCATGCATGATCTTCTGGCAAGACCAGCGCATGGGGAAATAGAAAACATGCAGTGGAACCTGCAATGAAAAAACAAGATTTTATTAGAGAACTAACCTCTGTGTTAGGTCAAAGAAAAGATGCGGAAATCGCAGTTACAAAATTCCTAAAATCAATTAGGGACTCCCTAAAAAAGGGAGACAAAGTGGTCTTGACTGGGATCGGAAGTCTTTATCCAAAACTGCGCAAAGCGCAAAAAAGACACAATCCAAAAACCATGCAGCCCGTGGAAGTTCCTCCAAAAAGAGCCGTGAGATTCGTTGCATCGGAAGAATTATTTCATTGACTTTTAGCTCTGCTTTTGATTCAATAATCGCCCATGAATCTCCCGGAAAAAGAGTATTTTTCTATTGGAGAGGCAAGCGACATTACCAAAGTGCCCTCATATGTTTTGCGCTATTGGGAAAATGAATTTAAAATCTTACGGCCTTCCCGAAGGGATTCTGGCCATAGGAAATATAACCATAAAGACATAGAAAATATTTTAAAAGTTAAAGAACTGCTGCAGGCTAAAGGATTTACCATTTCCGGCGCAAAAAAATTTTTAATTCAGGAAAATAGAAAGAACCCTGAGCAGATAAAAATGGAACTAACAGATAACGGAGCTGCTCTGGAACTTTTAAAAGAAACCAAGACGATTTTAGAAGATTTAATAAAAATTCTTTGATCCATGCGGGGTGTAGTATAATGGCAGTACGCGCCCTTGGGGTGGGTGTAGCCCGAGTTCGATTCTCGGCACCCCGATAAAAAATGAATCCCAGTTTTGAGAACCAGGAACAGATTCTTTTTCTCTACGCTTCCCCAAACAGCGGACACAAATCTTGCGCAGAAGCAGTAAGAAAAGTCCTAGATAACTGCTATCCTTCCTCTGTTTATTCCATAGGGATTGATACAATTACCCACCTTTATCCCATCTTAGGTTCAGTGGTTGCAAAAACCTATTTAGAAATTTTGCGCCATACGCCCCAGCTCTGGAATTTTCTCTACGATAACCCTGATGTGGAGGAACTGACCCGGGAAATCAGGCAAATTTTTAGCTTTTTTAATGCGCAAAAACTTAAATCCCTTTTAGAAGAATACAGCCCAACCGCTTTAGTCTGTACCCACGCAGTGCCTTGCGGCGTGATTGCGGAACAGAAAAAAAGAGGCAATTGCAATATCCCCCTAATCGGCATTATTACGGATTACGCGATTCACTCTTATTGGCTTCACTCCCATGTGGATCTTTACATTGTGGCTAATCAAGAATCCGCTAAAACCATGGAGATGAAAGGCATTGAAAAAAACAAAATCAAAGTTTGTGGAATCCCAGTAGATCCTTGCTTCAACAAAAAGATACTCAAGAGCGAAGCCCGCAAAAAACTCTTGCTAGACCCTGCTAAAAATACCCTGCTAGTCATGGGGGGAACCCATGGGTGGGGGCCCATCAGAGAAATCACTCAGGAGCTTTCTTCTCTAAAAGGGGTTTGGCAAATTTTAGTTGTCACAGGAGCGAATAAAGAGTTGGAAAAAGAACTTACTTTTACTCAAACTTTAAAAAATATAAAAATTGTTGGTTTTTCAAATGATATATCATTGTTGATGGATGCCAGTGATCTTCTGATCACAAAACCAGGCGGCATAACCCTTTCCGAATCTTTGATTAAAGAATTGCCCATGATTTTAGTAAACCCTATTCCCGGACAGGAAGAAAGAAACGCGTCCTACCTAGTTTCTAATCAAGCTGCTTTACAAATTAAGAATATTAAAGAATTAAAAGAGCGCGTAAAAAAATTATTTTCTCAACCGGAAGAATTAAAAAAACTAAAAGAAAAAATGTGCGTTATCAGAACACCGGATGCGGCTCAAAAATCCGCAGAAGAAATTATTAATTTTTTAAATATCTGGAATCAAAAGAAAAAATTAAAAAAAACTATTTTAACCTGATGAGACTTAAACTGCGGATATCCGGGTCTGTGCAAGGAGTGGGCTATCGTTTTTTTATGCAGGGTCTTGCTCGACGGCAGGATTTGACAGGATGGGTAAGAAATTGCTCAAATGGTGATGTAGAAACCGAAGCGCAAGGGCAAAAGGAACGGCTGGAAGATTTCATCTTACAGTTAGAAAAAGGCCATCCTTGGGCTCAAGTGTCAAAAATAATGAGAGAACCGCTTCCGGAAAAAATTTTAGAGAAAGGTTTTGAAATTCGCTTTTAAAATGACAGAAAATCTAGATACCATATCCTTATACTTTAAAGAAATTAGAAAATCCACCCCTTTAAGTCACAAAGAATTTTTAAGACTGTGGAAAATTCTTAAAACCGGAGAAAAAGCCGGAAAAAAACTGGAAAAAGTAAAAAATCGCATTGGCGCAAAAAGGAAAAAAGAACTGCAGAATTTAATTTTTCTGGGAGAAGACGCCAAAGCCCAATTAGTGGTGGGAAACTTGCGCTTGGTGATACCCACTGCAAAACGTTATTTTCGTCCGGGCTTAGATTTTATTGACCTAATTGAAGAAGGAAACATAGGCTTAATGCACGCGCTTAAAAAATTCGATGAAAAAAAAGGATTTAGATTTTCCACTTACGCTTCCTATTGGATAGACCAGTCCGTAAGAAGATCCATTGAGGATCAATCCAAAACCATTCGTATCCCTCCTCATGCATGGGAAGCTTTAAGAAAATGGTATAGAGAATGGGAAAGTTTGTCAGCGCAGCTTGGCAGAAACCCAACGCTTACGGAAATGGCGCATCGCTTAAACCTCACAGCCCGACAAGTTAAAGGGGTCATGGAAGCTGTGGAAGCTTCCAGGGGCATTGGATCATTAGATGTTAGTTTGGATGAAGATGATGATCTTGCTTTGAAAGATATTATTTCTGATCAAGAAAGCCGGCAGCCAGATCAAGTTTTTTCTGTTCTAAAACTGCACGATGAGATGGAAGCTGCTCTTTCCAAGCTGCCAAAAAGAGAAAGAGAGGTTCTAGCGCTTCGCTTTGGGATGGATGGCCAAGAATCTTTAACTTTAGATGAGGTAGGAAAAAAATTTAAAGTCTCAAGAGAGAGGATAAGACAAATTCAAGAAAGGGGGTTAAGCCACTTAAAACAGATTGCCCAAAGAATGGGACTAAGCTGATAAGAAGGAGAGAACATGAGTGAAACCGCTGATTTAAAAACTATTATTCGAGATGTGCCGGATTTTCCAAAGAAGGGGATCCTTTTTAAAGACATTACAACGCTTTTGGCCAGGCCAGACATTTTCAAAAGAGTGATTGATCAAATTGCAGACCACTTCCAGCAAAAAAAAATTGAAAAAGTGATGGGCATTGAGTCTCGGGGGTTTATCTTTGGCGCGCCCATTGCTTATAAATTAAACGCAGGAATCGTTCCCATCCGAAAAAAAGGAAAACTCCCTTACAAAACAGTTTCCGCCACCTATGCTTTGGAATATGGAACAGACACTTTAGAAATGCATGAAGATGCGATCAGCAAAGGAACGCGCGTTTTAATTGTGGATGATCTTCTAGCCACAGGAGGCACTGCAAAAGCCACAGCAGAATTGGTAGAAAAATGCGGCGGCGAAATTGTAGGTTTTGCCTTTTTAATTGAATTAGAATTTTTAAAAGGAAGACAAAACTTAAACGGTTACGATATTTTATCCTTAATTAAATACTAAATTTTGAACTGCTGCCCCCGTAGCTCAATTGGATAGAGCAGGTCCGTCCTAAGGACAAGGTTGGCAGTTCGACTCCGCCCGGGGGCGAAAGGACTTTACTTAAAAAATTATGCCGCAAACACTTTCTTCACGAGAAGATTTAAAAACGGATCTATTGCAAAAATGGATCCATCAAATTTTAGAATGGATTGCCAATCACAGGCAAACCTTTTTTTCTATTTCAGGAACCCTATTAGTTGTAGCGGCAGTGGTTGCCTTTATTATTAGTAATTTTAAAAATTTAAGGAATCAAGCCTGGGAAAAATATTCTGCGGGTCAAACTTGGGCTTTAACCAGCCAGCCGGAAAATGGGCTTAACCTTTTTAATGAAGTGATACAAAATTACAGCCATACGCCTGCTGCAACTTATGCTTTGCTTTCTAAAGGCGACATTCTCTTTAAGCAAAGAAAATTCCAGGAAGCGATGGATAGTTATAAGCAATGCTTAGGCAAAGAACCTCCCCAGATCATTCTTCCCTTTGCCTTAGCTGGTTTAGGAGCCTGCCAGGAAAATCAAGGAGATTATGCTTCCAGCATTAGCTCTTACAAAAAATTTATATCAGATTTTCCCGAACATTTTTTAACCCCTAAGATCTATGAATCTTTAGGAAGAGTCTATGAACTGAGCTTAAACCCGGATGCGGCAAAAGAAACTTATGAAAAAATTATTACTATTTTTCCTTCCACAATCTGGTCTGAAAAAGCGCGGGCCCGATACCAAATCCTCTCTCCTCAACCATTCCAAAATCAGGCTCCACCGTTACAAGAAACTAAATAATGCGAAAATTTTTAATCATTGCTGGTTTCTTATTTTTTGGTTCATCTCTGTATGGAGCCTCTAAACTAGACATTGGAGCTGACTATCGCTTTCGCGGGGTTCAGATCAATAATCCTTCTTTTACAAGCGAAACTCCAATCGGCTCGGGAAAAACAATAGAAGAAAAATATTATTCTCAAAGGGCTAAAGTTTATCTTAAAGGGAAATTAGATCCGGGAATAGAAATAGGAGCTGTGCTTCAATCTTTGGGAGTTGTTGGATCCACAGCTCCTTTAAGGAACCGCTATCCTAAAGAAGATTTTTCACCCTTTATAGAAAATGCCTACTTACAAGCAAACGAATTTAACGATCTCCCCATATCCTTTACTATTGGCAGACAAGCCTATGCCTGGGGCACAGGTCTATTACTCAGCGATGATGATCTTGGTTTTGATGGGATTCGCTTGGAACTTGGCCCTTTCTGGGGATTTCGCACCCATTTTTTTGGCGCTAAAGCAAAAGAAAGAATTACAGAAGGGGATAGTGATCTTTATCTTTCCGGCATTTCTTACCAGTGGGGAATTCATAAATTCCAATTCGGATACTTAATGGAAGAAGATAAATCTGGAGCTTCCTACTCCAATATTACCGCAACCACGCCAGTCACAGCAGACAATATTTCCAGACAATTTTTCGATATACAACTAAAAGGCGATCTGGAAAAAGGGGCTTTTTACCGGGCTGAATATGTCATGCAAAAAGGAACAGTTAAAATTCCAACCAAAGAACTTACTTTAAGCGGATCAGCCTTAACTTTTGAAGGAGGATTTGATTTTATCCATCCCCGCTATAAAAGAATGATTTTAGCTTTTGTTTTTATGCAAGGTTCCGGGGATAGCTCCAGCACAGATGCGGAAGATGAGAAATTCAACCCTAGCTTTGGTCATAAATTTGATGGTTTGGAAAGATCTGGGCATGGAGAATTTTTTGCCGCGAACCCTTACAGCTTTTTTAATGAAGATAAGGTGGTTGTCCCAATTAAAGTTGGAGAAAAAATTGTAAACACTCGCAGCTACTCCTCGCTTTTTTCTGGAATCCGGATGTTTGGATTTAGAGGCGCCATTCACCCCTATAAAAGTTTTATGGCAGGCCTGGAATACTATATTTTTACAGCCATGCAAAAATCAGAAATTGGAGTGGGCGCTCCCTCCATTACTGAAAAATCTTTAGGGCGTGAATTAGTGATTAAAAGTTCATATACCTATGATGAAAAAATCACACTTGGCATTCGTTGGGGGAAATTTTTTCCCAGTTCTATTTTAAACGATGTGGGTTCCTCCCGTTTAATGTTTGAAGCCACTGGGAGATTCTAACACGCATAAAATTTATTTAGCGTTTCTTTGGCACCAGCACCAGCCTTACTACAAAGATCTAAAAACCGGACAAGCGATCCTTCCATGGGCCAGGCTGCATGCTACAAAAGACTATTACGACATGGCCGCGATTCTGGAAGAATTCCCAAAAATTCGATTGACCATCAATCTTGTCCCCTCCCTCTTAGCTCAATTAGAAGATTATGCGCAAAATCGCTGCACTGACCCTTGGCTGGAAAAAACTCTTCTGCCTGCAAAAACCTTAAGCCCTAAGGACCAATGTTGGATACTGGAAAATTTTTTCTTCTGCAATTGGGATACAAAAATTTTTCCCAATCCGCGCTACAGCCAGCTCTTTGAAAAAAGAGGGAAATATGTTTCTAAAAATGAATTAGAAAGAATCAGGACTTATTTTAGTCCGCAAGATTTCTTGGATTTACAAGTTTGGTTTAATTTAGCCTGGATGGACCCTCTCTGGCAAGAGAAAGAACCGCTGATCTCCCATCTTTATAAAAAAGGCAGAGATTTTTCCGAAGGGGAAAAAATCATGCTGATTGAAAAGCAAAAAGAGATCTGCAAACTAACCATAGACAAACATAAAGAGCTCTGGGAAAAAGGACAAATTGAGCTCTCCACAACCCCCTATTATCACCCTATCCTACCCCTTCTTTGCGATACAGATTCAGCTCAAATGGCCATGCCAGGCTCCATGCAGCCTAGGAAAAGATTTCAGCACCCGGAAGACGCACAACAGCAAATAGAAAAAGCTGTGAATTATTTTGAAAAAATTTTTGGTAAAAAACCGATTGGCATGTGGCCTTCAGAAGGCTCGGTTTCAGAAGAGATGATTCCTCTTCTGGAAAATGCTGGAATTGAATGGGCAGCTACGGATGAAGCGATCTTGTTTAATTCTCTAAAATTACCTAGGGGTGGATCTCCTAATTTAAAAAAAGAAATGGCTTACCAGCCTTTTTGGGCCCCGCAAAAATTAGGCGAAAAAAAACTACAGCTGGTCTTTAGAGACCATGGCTTATCTGACGCGATTGGTTTTGTCTATGCTCGCACAGAACCTAAAAAAGCCGTGGATGATTTTCTGCACCGGTTGGTCAAAATTTTAGATAACTGGCATGAAGACCGTCCGCCTCTGGTTCCTATAATCTTAGATGGTGAAAACTGCTGGGAACATTACATGAATGACGGCTTAGATTTTTTAAGAATTTTATACCAAAGCCTTTCAGATCATCCGCAAATTGAAACCACCACTATTGGGAATTACATTAATAAATTTCCAGCAAAGCAATCTTTGGAAAAGCTCTGGGCAGGTTCCTGGATTAATGCGGACTTTAGCATTTGGATTGGCCAGCATGAAGATAACCGGGCATGGGAATTAGTCAGTGAAGCCAGAGATTTTTTAGGTGAATATGCCCGGCAACATCCGGAAAAATCGAATGATCCAAATTTAATTTCAGCATGGGAATCTTTGTACATTGCTGAAGGTTCTGACTGGTGCTGGTGGTATGGAGACCAAAACTCTACCGCTCATGATGAGGTTTTCGATCAGCTTTTTAGGAACCACCTTAAAAATGTTTATAGCTTTTTAAATGTTGATCCTCCGGAAAAACTAAATATCGCTATCAAGGGCAAGGAACAAAAAAGACAGTATCTGCCTCCAGTGGATTTTATTTACCCAAAAATAGATGGACTCATCACCAACTATTATGAATGGCGTTCAGGGGGAATTTATCAAATTCTTACTTCTGGCGGCGCCATGCATCAGGCAGAAAATTTTTTAAACGCGATCTATTATGGATTTGATCTGGAAAATCTCTACCTGAGGCTGGATTCAAAAATTCCGTTTAATAAAAATGAATTGGATCTATCAGAGATAAAAATAAAGATTAGTTTTTTAGACCCTCCAAATCAAGAACTGCAAATAGAGTGGTCTCCTAAAGAAATTGAACATAATCTCCAACCCCAACAAGTTAAAGCGATATTTTTAAATGCTAAGGGGGAAACCACCCAAATCTCGAATATTGCCGCTAAAAAAATTGTTGAACTTTCCATACCTTTTTCTTACCTGGGCGCAAAACCAGATGAGCCAATAGAATTTAGTCTGACTATTATTAAAAACGGCCTACAAATTGAACGTTGGCCGCATCAATCCACTATTCTTTTTAGACGCCCAACTGAGACCTTCCACCTAGAACACTGGACCGTATAAGTTCATCCTAACAATCTTCTTTCAAAACCGATTAACAAACGGCTGAACCCGCATTAGCTTGTCTTTCACATAGCCAGAATCCAAATGTTATAGTTCGCTTTTAAAAAGAAGTCCAAGAATAGTGCTAAAATCCCGCCAAAAAATCAAAAACATGTCTATTCCAAAGAACTCAAAATTAATTTTAAAGCTTCCTTATTCTTGCTTAAAAATTGTTTAAAAATCTCTAAAATCAATTCTGTCCCGACTTTGACACTTGAGTTAGCGGTCTCCGACGGGGAGGCATAGTTTGGACGGAGTTGTGGCACTACATTTTTTATCATAGTCCAGTAT